>DAOULY010000012.1:0-237166 GCA_034414595.1 Dehalococcoidia bacterium | reverse complement strand
CAAATATCCCGCCACGACCACCCTCAGAGAAAATGAAATCCAGACCCTTCTCCGCCAGCTTGAAGTCAGTATAGACAGGAGAGCTCCAGACGCGGGTTACGATGGCGCAGGGATCGCAAATAAACCCGGGGATAAAGGATTCGTCAGTGATGGTGCCACCGCCCAACTCACCTGCCCTTTCAAAAACTGCCGTTGATAGCCCACTATGGGCCAGGTAACAGGCGGTGATCAGTGCATTATGACCACCACCGATTACCACTGCGTCATAACTTGCATCAGCCATTGAATTTTCCTCCTTTCGTTTTACCTGATGCTTTGCAGAACGACGGCCACTTACTTCGTTCCTACCCTCTCATAGGTTTGCTCCGCTACCCGGCTTGGCGGTAGCAATACCTATCAATTCAAATACTACTTTGAGCTGCAATCAGTCAAGCTGAGATCTCTAGTTAACCTTTAGACACTCTTGCCACCAACTACGACGACATCCAGCATTATTTCTCTCCAAAGATAAGATTCATTGATATCGGAGAGCCAACAAGCCTTGACCTTTGCAGCTCGTGCCCACGCACTCCTAATCTTTGTGGCATTTTCGAGCACCTATGCTTAATGGCCATCTATCGTCAAGGGCTCATTTAATTACACTTTTAGTGATGCAATCAATAACCTCTCCTGTCGAGTCACCCGGCCCAAATATTCCTCTCACCCCCATTTCCTGGAGCTTAGATAAATCTTCCTCATCACTAAAGATTCCACCAAGTATAACCGAGACATCCTCCATGTGCTGGTCTTTTAACACCTTCATCACAATTGAGGTGTCTTCCACTGCTCCATAAGCATAGAAGCTCAGGCCAATAACATTGACGCCTTCTTGCAGGGCCGCCTGAGCTACCTCTTCTATAAGTCGATACCTGATAAAAATAACCTCCATCCCCGCCTCCCTAAGCATTTGAGCCACATATCTTATGCCTCGGTCATGTCCATCCATGTCCGATTTGGCAAGGAGCACTCGAATTCTCTTTTCAATAGGTATAGCCAAAGCCATATACCTCTCTGAGTACTTGCTGTACCTCTCCCAGTGTAGCATCTGCTTCAAATGCGTCGATAATAGTTGGCATTAGGCAACCACACGAGCCTGGCCAATCATCGACGAGCTTCTGGGCCGCGATCCTCATCTTAGCCAATGCGGCGCCAGTTTTCTCATTGTCACGCTCAGCCCTGAATTTTCTAATTCGAGCTATGGCCTCTTCCTCCACTTTAGGGTCAACTTTATGCAACTGTATCTTTGGCTGTTGCTCTGGCGGCAGTCTGTATTTATTTTGGCCGATGCGGACTTCCTCACCGCTATCTATTCTCCGCTGCCGCTCATTGGCTGATATTTCTATCTCTCTCCTGAGCCAACCGCTCTCCCAGCACTTCATATAGCCGCCAAGGTTGTCTATTTCCTGTAGCAGCTTGCAAGCATCCTCTTCTATCCTATTTGTCAGCCACTCAACATAGTATGAGCCGCCCATAGGATCTACAACATATGGAATGTTAGTCTCGTCATAAATGATCTGCTGAGTTCTGATAGCGATCCGCACCGCTTCCTGTGAAGGAATCCGCAAACCCTCATCATAGGATTGGGTCCAGAGACCATCAGCCCCAGCCAGCACAGCAGCCAAGGCCATAATTGTAATGCGGATGATGTTGTTAAGCGGCTCCTGGGCTGTTTGGACTGAGCCACCTGTCGTGGGCACAAAGTAAAGCCCCAGCGATTCCGGCTTCTTGCAACCGAACCGCTCCTTGAAGATCTTAGCCCACATCCTGCGTTTGGCTCGAAATTTGGCAATGGTCTCAAAGACATCGCAAGTGAGGTGATCGTGATTGTACCAGCGGGGGATGAAGTCGTCCGGTTCCAGCCCGACTTTTATGCACTCCTCTGTGACCGTTATAGTATGGGCTAACATGAATGCAATCTCTTGGGCCGCAGTCGCCCCAGTTTCGGCTGCATTATATCCACAAATAGAATGGGATTGGACCAAAGGCATAAATTTGGTGAAATACTTAATTTGTTCTACTATCAACTTCAAGGCATTTTGGGGCGGGAAAGAAGCAACGTCATACCACCAGGAATGGTAAAGGTTGCTGCTACCCTTCATGCGTAGCTTAGACTCTGGGATGCCATGTCTCTTGGCTAAGGCTATATACATAGAATTGTATGCCAAGGACGAGCTCTGGGCGATGAACTGTGTCTGGACTTCATCAAGCGGCACGTTCCTAAAGACCTCATCCAGCTCTGTTACCGTCGAAACTGTCATGCCATCACGCCCAACCTTGCCCCGAGCTGCAGGCTCGTCAGGATCATATCCTCGGATCCCCACGATATCGGGAAACAGGATGAAGGGCGCAGGCCTGTCCTTGCCTACCTCCTGAGAATACCCAATACTTGCCAAGAACTCCCTTCTCTCCCGTGTGTCTTGCCCACTGCCATAGCCATAACCGATGCGCATCATCCACGGCTTGACTTGATATTGAATCGGGCTATGCCCTCGAGTAAATGGGTACTCACCAGGCAATGGGATATCCTTGTAGTCCAACCCCTCAATGTCCGCAGGTGTGTATACTGGCTTGAGCTCGATACGTGAATACGTTTGCCCTTTGAATTCCCTTTCACCATATAACTCTGAACATTTTTTCCGCCATCTCTCGACCATAGCCTCATTTTCTTTGATCACAGATTCGCTGAACACGCGCACACTACCTCCGACTCGTTTTGGCTCGAGTTTCCATCACTGAATGAGGATCATACCAAGACCAGCTTCACAAACTTATGCACTCCAAAGGGCAATCTCTGGAATGGTTGTTATCCTCTACGTGCCTACCCTCCCGATGAGAGCACTGTATTACCGACCAATGTCTTTACTTGAGCACATAGACCCGCAGCAAATCGCCGTCAACCTTGATCCTATCGCCGGTCTTGATTTTCATGGTCGCGTCCTGGCAACCGACTACAGCCGGTATTCCATATTCCCGGCCCACGATCGCAGCATGAGCCATGATCCCTCCGGTATCGGTTACCACCGCTTTAATAAGTCCAAAGGCGGGGGTCCAGGAGGGTGCGGTCAATGGTGCAACCAAGATCTCACCCGGTTGGATCTGGCCCAAATCCTCCTCGCTCATTATGACCCGGGCTGTCCCTTCAACGACCCCGGGGGCACCAACGGCACCAACACAGGTGGCGCCTACTTCTTCGGGCTGGGCCACCCGCTCAGCAAAAACGACCTGAAGTGGGACATCGGTCAGTGTGTCTGGCAGGGTTGCCGGGTCACCGATGAATAGCGGCAATTCATCACTGATTGGGGGGTGAGCAAGATATCCATCGCGCTCTTCCCTGCGCCTGTTTACTATCTGGCGAATATCGGTCCCGGCCCGATTTTCGTCTACGGCAATCCTGGTTATCTCATAGGGGGATAGGTAGTAAATGTCTTCCGGGTCACCAAGCGTCCCAAATTTGACAAGCCTCTTGCCAAGTTCTATAGTGGCACGCCTGACAAGCGCATAGAACCTGAGCTCGCACCAATAAGCGTGGTCCTCGCTATACCACTGGCCTGCCTGAGCACAGAGCAGCAGTTTACTGAACCACTCCCTTTGCTCCGCTGGAACCTTGCCCAGAAGCTCTTTCTCTATCTTCTCTCTTTCTTGCACCATGCGCTCTCTCTGCAGATCAGGGGCATATTTGCCGCCGACGGCCATTAATGCCCTTATCTCCGCCACGGCTAGGCTCGGTTTCTCAACCCAAGTGGGCGTGCAAACATCCCACATCCGCACACAGCGCCAGCCATGAATCCGAAGGAATTCATTAAGCTTGTTGATCCATTGCTTTCCAGCGTCGCTTTGCTCCACTGCCTGAAGCACCTCCTCATCCGAGAGCTTGAATTTGTCCTCGAGCTTCAACTCCACAGCCGCGGTAGCAAGTTCAGCCAGCCCTTTGTTGAGCTGGAATAGCGTATTGTCAAAGCCTGATAACACCCTTGAGTAATCGGGATTTGAAGGCTCAATCCCTGCCAGCTCTTTGCAGAGCTCGGGGAAAAGGAGACCGCCCGTACTCCAGAGCGGATACATCCCCAGATGATGTATTTCGCACATGCGGCGATGGTAGTCCACTAGGGTGCGGAAGTGACCGACAAGCTCACCAGTGGTTATTTGCCCAACATCGACGGAGAGGATGCGGTCATAAAATGCCTTTATCTCATCCCTTAGTCTTGCCCAATGACCCCACGGGTCATCAAGGACCGGGGCTAATTTCTCACGAAATGCGATCTCCCTTCTTTTAACTTCGTCTTCATCTTTTATAACCGACGACGATATGTACACATATCCTTTATGTGCCCTCTGTCGGAATCCCTTGCACCTTGGCCAGCTAACCGTTTCGCTGGCGTAGGCACCTGCACATTGCCAACCGGAGAGGAACAAGTGCGCCATAAGTGGTGTCCACGCAGGGACGCAATGCATGAACTCGCCGACCCAGACCGGATATTCCTTTATCATGTGTTCTGTGAGATCAAAGGCATCCCAATCATACACTTTTTTACCTCCTCTTAGTTGTTTATGCTTCCTAGAGTTAACTAACACAAGGTGTCACTTCTGTCAATAACTTCAAAAAATAGTCTTCACCTCCTAAAGGTTGTTATCCCAATACCAATTAAGGAGTGTAGTTTTATAGTCCTATCGCCATTCACAGTGCTCCGTTCTCTGAATAATATTGTCCTGGATTGCAGTACTCAGCTGCGTGAAGTACGCGCTGTACCCTGCCACTTTGACCAGAAGGTCAGGGTATTTTTCGGGGTGCGCCTGAGCATCCCGTAGGGCTTCAGTGCTTACCACGTTGAATTGCACATGAAAGACTCCCAGCTCACAGAATGCCCTGAGGAATGCCGACATATTCTTCAATCCCTTGTCACCTTCAAGCATAATTGGGCTAACCCTCATGTTGAGCAGGGCCGTTATCGGCGTTCCTTGTTCAAGAGTTGCCCGATTTATCTTCCCGCAAGATTTGATTACTGCTGTTGGCCCGGTCCTGTCGTAGCCATAGGTTGGGCCAGATGAGTCAGCCATGGGAGTCCAAGCCTTTCTTCCATTTGGTAATGCCCCAATCCTCTGGCCAAACCAAATGTTGCTGGTAAGAGTGAGTATATAGGGAACCCAATATCCCCCCAAGTAGTTTCTGTACTTATAGTGTTCCTCAGCCATAATGGAGTAGACTTCTTTGGCAACGGAGTCTACATAGTCATCGTCATTCCCATACTTGGGAGCACTACTTATCAGCATTTGCCGTAAATCTTCCCGGCCCTCAAAGTCATTATCCAATGCATCGATGAGCTCAGGCATGGAGATAACCTTGTCCTCAAATACCAGTTTTTTAATCGCTGCCAATGAATCCGCTGCCTCAGCTAAACCCGTATGCGCACTCTGAGAAAACCAGAACTGAAGGTCTGGGGGCAAGCCAGCACCCTTAACCAAACTCACTCCATTTTCAATACATACTGGATGCATTGCTGAGGCAAACGGCAAAGCCACCGTGCTATTTAGAGTTGCAGCCATAGCAAAGTTCTGAGCTTCTTGCCAAAGCCGGAAAAGATGTGCATGTTGTTTTCTAAACGCTTCTTCCACTTCTTCGTAACTACTGAACTTCCGCGGATCACCCGTCTCAACTCCGATTCTCTTTCCACTTATCCTGGCTACCCCGTTAGTGAAGACATACTCCAAAGGGGCTGCCATAGACGTAGTCACATAAATAAGATGAAATCCAGGGGCAAAAGGATCCTCTAACCTGAGCTCCACACAACCTGAATTGTAATAGTCCCGCGCCTGCTCCAAAGATATAGCCCCGTTTGTTATCTTCATCATGAGCGGGACTATTTGCTCATCGTTATAGAACTTTGGGTTTCCTGTGCCCAGTCTCAACACCTCACAAGCCTTCATGAGGAAGTCGTCCGGGGTCTCTTTGTGCAATCTTAGTGCTATATCAGGCAGATGTAACCTCAGGTCCGCTACCGCCTGTAAAACCAGATATGAAAGCTCATTGGTGGTATCTCCGCCATCTGGGGCTACTCCGCCTATGTTGGTAGTAGTCCACATAGTATAGCCACCATATTGCATCGCTAGTTGCTTTGGTCTCGCAACCCATACATCGCATAACTTGATATAGAAGCACTCAAGCAACTCCAACGCTTCCTCTCTGGTGAGCCTGCCTTCATCGATATCCTTTTTGTAATAAGGATACAGCCACTGGTCAAATCTCCCTGGGCACATAATATCATTGAGCGAAGCTTCCAATCTTTCGATCACGTAAGCAAACAAGGAGAACTGAAGCACCTCCTGAAAGGTCCTGGGTGGATCCTCTGATATCCATTCACATGTCTCGGCTATTCTTTCCAGCTCGTTCTTTCTATCGGTATTCGCTTCACTCTCTCCGAGCTCTCTGGCCAATGCGGCATACCTCTTGATGAAAGCTGTGGCCCCATCGCAGGCGATCTTGACGGCTTCGAGGAAGAGCAGTTTATCGACATCCTCAGCTTGGGTCAGGTCGAGCCCCTCTATTTTGTGCTCAGCCTTCATCTTCAGCCCTCTAAACCCTAGGGGTAGAATCTCCTTTGGGGTGAACCAGGAAGTCTGCGCTATAGTATAGTACGGCTGACGAGATGAAATATGGCCAGTTGTAAAAAGGTCCTTTAATTGACCTTCAGGAATCATTCGATTGAATGTGTCCATTACTGTTTTGCCTTCCCAATACGGGAAGACCTCTTTCCTGAGTATTTCCTTATCCTCTTCACTTATCATAACTGGGTCGCATTCCCTTGTGGCTAGCGTATCCAATTCCTCCCTGAGCCACTCAATCGATTGTTCCGGGAAGAGATGTACACCCCGAGGCTTGGTTGTTGTGCCGCCGACAATTAGTTCATCGGGGCCAATGTCGATGCTCAGGTTCTGGAGGATCTCTGCCAGGGCCTTTGCCCTTCTGATCTCCTTGGGATCCCCTTCTGTTTTCTTGAATGAATTTGTCAGCGAAAGGCACCTTTCCAGCGAAACGTAAGGCACCGAACTGATGTGTTGCTCCCTCAGCCTTTCAACTCTGTGTGTAATATCCTTCTCCAACTCTAATATTTGAGTGCTCCTGTTCATCTTCTATCCTTTCCTATCCTATCCTACCAAGCGCCCTCAATCATTGCTTACCGACAAATAAATGAGTTGAGAGCACGATATTCGCATACGATTGCAATATTATAAGATAGCCTGTTTCGTTTGTCAAGACTTAAGGCAGAAGATCTGTGCAGATCGAAGTCTGATGCCTCAGCGCCACATAAGCTCAGAGGATGTCATTGACCAGCTGTTTTACCTGTTTGTCTTCAGAGGTATTCCAGTATCCCATCTTGCCGGCCTCCTGTCTGTTGGAGGCCGGCAAGACACGCTGTTAAGCAGACTTAGTAAACTTTACACTTGTAGATCTTGCACAGCGCCACTTTCAGAGGCCAGCCGCCACCGATCTTACTGCAATAGTCTGGGTCATCATCAGTGAGCACGTTGGCGTTTGACTCCCAGACCCCATGGAGCCAAGGCTCCTCGCCGGGAAGCTCAGGGTACCACCAGCCATGCTCTGGATACACTATCCTGGGGTCAGTGCCATCAAACAGCTCGCAGACCTGTCTGATCCTGCCCCTGGGGCTCTCGATCCAGACCCAGTCACCGCTCTTAATGCCGTACTTCGCCGCTGTCTCCGGGTGAATTTGCACGTGTGCATAAGGCCGCCTCTTGCGTACGGAATCGAGGTGGCGCTGCTCGGTGTGGAAGTAGGGGAGGAAGCGGCTTCCGGTGACGCAATACAGCGGATACTCCTCAGCTACCTCTGGCGCACTAATGGGGTTCTCAAAGGTTTCCTCATAGTGCGGCAGTGGGTCAAAGCCAAGCTGCTCGAAGATCGTGGAATAGAGCTCCACTTTCTTGGTCGGGGTTCCGAATCCGACCTTTTCATGCTTTCGATATTCAGGGGGGTCAGACTCAAAACCGCCGTTGGCCATAAACTGCTTGTATGTAATGCCGCGGGGACTGAGCTGGTAGTCATATGTCTGCTCCAGGTTCTCCCAGGGCCAGTACTCAGCCCAGCCCAGGCGGATCGCCAGAGCGCGGAAGATATCATAGTCTGTCTTACGGTCGTATTCCCCGGGTATGCTCTCCGGCACTGCTTGCTCACCACCGATGAGCATGGTTTCCATCCCGCCAAAGGAATAGAAAAAGGGCCTTTCCAGCCATGAGGCTACCGGCAACTTATAGTCAGCAAGGCAAGCGCCAGGAGTCTCAAAGTACTCACACACTATATAGAGGTCCAGGCTCTTCAACGCCTTATACCATAGCTTGGTGTTGCCCCCAGTGACCATGGGATTATTGGCGCTGCATATCATCGCCCTTATCGGATACGGCTCGCCGGTGACTGCAGCTCGGAGTATAGTCGGAATGTGACCTTGGCACAGAGACGATACCACGTAGGGCGTATGCTTCCATACGCGCAGCACATCTGGCATTATCGCGTCATAGCCAGGGTAACTCAAAAGCGGGAACCGCTCAGCCCCTAATTGCTTCTTCTTTAGCTCTGGCGTCAGGAATTCCCTACCCTCTAAATCCGACTCAGTTATCATATTCTTAGCCGGCCCAGTTATGTAATGGCCTCCGGGGACATCGATGTTGCCCGTTATTGCGGCTAGGATATACCTCGATTGAATCGCTTCGATATGGTTGGGATAGTGTTCAATGCCCATCCCGTGGAAGCTTACTGCTGGCCGGTTGGTGGCGTACATGCGTGCCGCTTCTCTAATCTTATCCGCCGGCACCCAGCTTATTTCGGCCGCCTTTTCCGGTGGAAACTCTTTGGCTCGTTCCACAACCTTGTCGAAGCCGTGACACCACTTGTCTATAAATTCCTTGTCGTAGAGCCCCTCCTCAATGATGACGTTGACCATGGACATGAGCACAACGATATCCGTGGACGGCCTCAATTGTAGATGTATATCAGCCAGTTCCGCTGGTTGAGTTCTTCTCGGATCGAGAACGATGAGCTTCATGCCTAATTCTTTTCCTTGGCGTATCGATCTCCAGGCGCGATGGAATGCCTGCGACGGGTCCATCCCGATTAAGAGGTAGCAGTTGGTCACTCCTTCCATTTGAGCAGCGACTTTCTCATGCGGCACGACCACATTTAAGCGAAGCGGCCAGCCAAACATGGCGGTGGAAGTCATCAGATTGGGATCATTGCAGATCCTGCCTTGGCCACCGTAGTTTGTGCTGCCGAACAGATGCATAAAACGAGCCCGAAACTGGCTGTGGGTACGCAAGGTACCTTGGCTTATGGATAAAGTCTCCCCTCCATATTTATCCTTTAAACTCTGCAGCTTCTCAGCGATCTCATCGAAAGCCTGCTCCCATGTGATGCGCTGCCATTTCCCCTCCCCCCTTTCGCCCACTCTCTTCTCCGGGAAGCTAAGGCGATCGGGGTGTTCCATGAACTCTTGAATTGAGCGCGCTCTCATACACGCCGAGACCGGGGGGACGACACCGCCCAGCGGGTATGTTGGGTCTTCTTCGGCAGCACCCACCACGCGCCCATTTTCCGTAGGAACCAATACTCTACAGCGGTCGTGGCAGAAATGACATATAGCTTTCTTAACCTCTTTTGCCATCCTTCGCACCTCCTTATTATTTTATGCTTGGGTCATAATCAAAGGAAGATCCAGATCACGATCATATTGTCAGTCAGTGTTGTTCTGCACCTCTTGCCCTCATGGTTCTCGCAACCTCGCCTTCTACTCAGTTGTGGAACAACTAATCACCTACATTCCTGCGCTCTCGCTTACTATGTCGGCCACTCTTCTCCAAAGTTCGCTCGAGCATAACAGGTATTGTCGGACTAACTATGGAACCGAAATTATAACCCACATATACACTAATTATATCGGCATGTCAAGTCATTTCAACCGAAGGTTCCGCTCGGATGTGGTTGGTAACTAATCCCAACTACCCCCACTTTATTATTGTGGGGGTAGAAAATGAAATATCAGCGGTTCTGGCGACAAATGGAGGACATTTTGGTTAGAACGAGTAAGGAGATAGCAGATACCTTTGGCATCCCTGATAGATGCAAATTCTGTGGCTCAAAACGCATCGTGAGATACGGTCACTATCAGGGTGTGCAAAGGTGGTGGTGCAAGGACTGCCAGCGGAAGTTTGTCGACAACGATGCGCTTCCTAAGATGAAAACCCCTACCGTGCAAGTGGCATCCGCTCTCAGCATGTTCTATGAGGGAATGTCCCTTAACGGAATCAGAAGGCACTTAGAGCAAACCTACAATAACTACCCTTCAGATTCAACCGTCTACCTCTGGATTGTAAAATTCACAAAGGTAGCTGTTGCCGCAGCAAAAGACTATAAGGCACAAGTCGGGGATATCTGGATAGCAGACGAAACTGTATTGAAGGTTGAAGGTAAGAATGTCTGGTTTTTCGACATCCTGGATGACAAAACCCGTTTCCTCTTAGCGTCCTATATGACCCTCCATCGCACTACTCCAAGTGCCAGGGTGTTGATGGAGAAGGCCGCAGAGCGAGCAGACAAGGTTCCCAAGGTCGTTATCACCGATAAGCTACGAGCCTATTTAGACGGCATTGAATTAGCCTTTGGCGCAGATACCAGACATGTTCAGTCTGAAGGCTTCCGTGTCCAGCCTAACACCAATCTCATTGAGCGTTTCCACGGGACTCTAAAAGCTCGCACCAAAGTCATGCGTGGTCTGAAAAAGCGGGAGACAGCCAAGCTAATCATGGGCGGCTGGCTTGTCCACTACAACTTTTTCCGTCCCCACGAAGCCCTCAGAAACAAGACCCCAGCACAGAAAGCAGGAATAGACTTTCCGTTCAGGAATTGGCTTGATGTAGTTAAGAAAGGATAAACATGACTAAAAAATTCATACTTGATTTGCATGAGTTTGTAAGATGTCCTAATTGTGGAAAGGAGGTAGAACTATTAACTGACAACACTTATTTCAAACAGGGAAGGGAGAAATCTCAATCCAATAGCCTTCCGCCCTCACAACACCTTGAATATTCTGAAAGTCCTTCTCTAAACGAGGGAGAACAGGGCCTTCAGCCCTAAAACCAAATGGATGGTTACATTGCATGCAGTTAATATCTTGGCCTTCAATAGTTTTTGAAAATAAGACCCTTGTTTCAAAACCACATTCGGGGCAAGGTATAACAAATATTAAGTGGTCGAGAAGATTGATAGAGTTTTCCATAAATCTATTATGGAAGGTATCGGCTTATGTTGTCAACCACAATCGAGGAGAACCCAACCGAATATCGCGTTCCCAAGAGAAATCCTCGCGGGGCAGCCTGTCACCTGCCTCTTCTTAAAGTCTCCGTGAATAGATCCCCCACTTTTAGAGTAAGTGCTTTAAGGTAAGGGGCGCATGCCAAAAAATTAGGAGTCTCGCAGTGATTGCACAGAACGTCAGATTGTCAAGACTTGAGGCAGAAGATCTGTGCAGATCGAAGTCTGATGCCTCAGCGCCATTTCAGCAGGCTACTCCAGCAGGGAGCTATCTAAGAGAGCAATGAAGACAGCTAGGCGCTGGCAAAGCCATCCTTAAGGGTTCGCCGGGTCAGTAGGAACCCCCTACCGAACCTATGAACTGCCATAAGAGACAATCATGTTTGTGGGCCCGGCAGGATTCGAACCTACGACCAACCGGTTATGAGCCGGCCGCTCTGCCACTGAGCTACGAGCCCGTGCTGAAATTATAGCAAAATGGCGCCGAGGGAACAAGAACAACATGGCAGTTGGCTGTGCCAGTCGGCAACGAAAAGCAGAATCAAGTACCTCCCCTCTATTTGTTATGCTAAAATAAATGGGGCAAATGGCTGAGATGAAAGTAGTCAAGGGGCAGGTGTTTTCTGGATTGGGGCAGGGGGGGGTTTTTACTCAATTGGACTGGTTTCAGCAGCAATGTCGCGATAAGCTGGGATTTGTTCCCTTTCCGGGCACGCTGAACTTGAAAGTCAACCCGGAATATCTCGAAACAATGAAGGAGCTGAGGTGCGAAGCTGGGATAGACTTTGTCCCTCCCAGCAGCGACTTCTGTCCGGCAAAAGGTTTGCCCGTATCCGTAGGTGGGGTTGCGGCGGCGATCGTCATCCCCGAGGCTGAGTCCTTCACTGAAGATGTGCACTCTGCGGATGTGATCGAGATTATCGCACCAGTCCATATTAAGAAGGCTCTTTCCATTGAAGATGGTGACGAGCTCTCAATAGTCATAGAGTGAAGGGAATAGTCACGGATCGGGGGCTTTGGCTATGCCAGGGAAATCACAGGCCGAGGAGTTAAGGAAAACGGTTCTCGGCTACTTGGACACGCATAATACGATGACATTGGCTACAATCCGGGATAACGTGCCGTGGGCCGCCACCGTGTTCTATGCCAACGATGGCTTCATCCTGTATTTCATTTCCGACCCCAAGGTATGCTGGCATTCCCAGAACATTGCTGAGAACCCCCACGTGGCGGTCGCTGTTGATGAGGACTATTCCCTGAAGAATCCAGATGATTGGAGGAAGGTGAAAGGGGTGCAACTTGAGGGCAGAGCGGAGATCGTATCGTCTGAGACGGAGATAGCCAGGGCAGTGGAGACATATGTGAACAAATACCCTTTTGTGGCCCTATATTTGAAGTCGATAGCACGCTTCCCGCGGGTTGTGTCTTTTCTGGAGAGGTTTGCCAAGAAACTGCCCTTTGTTCCTGACTTCTCAGCGGTGTCCGAGAATAAATTCTACAAGGTGGTACCGACGAGGGTCTGGTTTGTGGATAACGAGCAAAGCTTCGAACGCCGCCAGGAGGTTGTCATCGAGTGAGTTTTTATTCCCGTGGACCGAATCGTAGAGAGACGATTCGGTCTCAGTGATGCTATTGTCCCTCAAACAGCTCTCACCTGAAATCTGCGGATTCTCTCTTCCCGGGCTTTGGGCAGAGTGACCCGGACCAGACCGTCCTGATAGGAAGCTTTTGTCTCCCTGGGGTCAACAGCTCGGGGCAGCACGATTCTTCTCTCGAAGCTACCGCTGTTGATTTCCATCTGATAATAGCTTGGGCCGCCAGCCGGAGCGGTTGCTTTGCGCTCTCCGCGAATAACAAACTCGTTGCGGCTGACCACAATCTCGATATCTTCCTCCTTGACCCCGGCCAGTTCCACCACCAGCACCACCTCTTCGTCGGTTTCGTAGATATCAATAGCAGGTTGCCACGCCGGAGGCGGGAATCGAACTAAAGGTACTCTGGGGCCCGTGAAGCGATCTAGAAGTCGCACCATTTCCTCTTGCATTGTGTCTAACTGGATAAGCCAGTCCTGTGGGAATCCAGCCATATCTCCTCACCTCTCACTTTTCCACTAATATCTATTATAAACGACATCGGAGAGCTAGTCCAACGCTCACAGCTCCAGGAGTCCCATAATGCCCTCACGGATCAGCATCACGGCAATGGCGGCAAGAAGCAGGCTTGCTATCTGCGATAGTGCTCTCAAGCCCCCCTGGCGTAGTAAGCTTGCTATCCTGTTGGCCTGAGTAAACATGAGCCAGGCTACGACGATGTTCAGTAGAAAGGCGACGATCACCGGCGCCAGGGAATACTTGGCGGTGAGGAGGAGCAGAATAGCCAAGGTGGCGGGACCCACCAGAAGAGGCGTGCCTAAAGGTACCACAGCGAGCATCTCGCTGCTCAGTCCTACTGTGCGAGTTTCCACCAGTTGCCCGGTGATCAGGTGTCTTATGGCCAGAATAAGCAGGATGAGTCCGCCCGCAATCAGGAAGTCATCGATCAGGATGCCCAGAGCGAGAAAAACACCTCTCCCTATGGCAACGAAGCCGAGTCCGAAACCGATCCCGGTAAGCATGGCATAGCGTACCATCCTTGACCGTTGCTCCGGAGTTATATCTTTACCCAGGAGCAGGAGAAAGGGCAAAACCCCCAGAGCGTCCATAGCCACAAACAGGGCGATGAAGCTCAGCCCTAATTCCTTGAAGAAACTGGCAACGGCGTCCATTTTGTAGTTACAGTCAATCCCTGTCGTCGGCCAGGCAGGCAACGGAGGCCACTTCATCGCCTTCGCCTAGCCTCATCAGGTGGGCACCGCGGCTGGCTCTGCCTTGCCTGGGGACATCATCGATGGTTATCCGGATGACAACCCCCTCCTGAGACATGATCAGTAACTCCCGCCAGGCGCGAGTTGCGGCTGCGGCCACAAGCGGGCCGGTCTTTGAGTGCAAGCCATGGGCTTTGATCCCGGCACCACCGCGCCTCTGTCTTCGGTGCAGGTGAAAGGGAGTTTTCTTGCCGAAGCCATTGGCGGTGAGGGTGAGGAGAAAGGAATCGGCGGTGGGGACAGCCGTTCCCACCACCATGTCATCGGCGCTCAAAGCGATGCCGCGAACACCGCCGCTGGTCCGGGAGGCGATGCGCAACTGGGAGATAGGGAATCTGATCGAGCGCCCGCCTCTGGTGAGCAACATGACATCGTCCTCGTCACTTACCGCTCTCGCCCCCACCATCTCATCCTCTGGCTTCAGACTCATGGCTATAATCCCGCTATGCCTTACGGAGGCGAATCGATGGATACGGGACCTTTTAATCTGGCCGTGGCGAGTGGCCATCACGATGAATTGCCTATCGTCTTGGTAGGCTGTGGCGATCACAGCCGTTATCTGCTCGTTCGTGTCTATAGGAATGAGATTGATGATTGGTATCCCTTTGGCTTGTCGGGAGCTTTCCTGAGGAAGCCGGTGACATTTGACCTGGAAAACCCGGCCGCGATTGGTGAACAGGAGCAGGCTATCATGGGTATCGGCGATGACCAGGTGTTGCACGGCATCAGCCTCCCTGGTCGCCATTCCGGTCACTCCCTTGCCGCCGCGGTGCTGGGAACGGAAGCTTTCGCTGGGCACACGTTTGATGTAGCCTCTTTGGGTCAAGATAACTGCCATTTGCTGATGCGGGACCAAGTCCTCGATGCTGAATTCCTCGGCCTCTTCATCGCTGATCTGAGTTCGGCGCGGGTCTCTATGTCGAGACTTCAATTCCTCGATCTCTCCCTTGATAGTGAAGTCGACCTTCCTCGGGTTTGCCAGGAGGTCCTCGAGGTAGGAGATGGTCTTCAGTACCTCATCTAGTCCTGTGGTCACCTTGTCTCGTTCCAGGGCCGAAAGCCTCCTCAACTGCATCTCCAGGATGGCCTGCGCCTGTGCCTGGGACAGGCCGTATTGCTTCATCAGGTTAGCCTGGGCCTTTTCCGCATTCTCGGAGCTTCGGATGGTGGTGATGACCTCGTCCAGGTGGTCCAAGGCGATCTTGAGCCCCTCCAGGATGTGCTCTCTCTCTCGGGCCTTTCTCAGCTCGAATTGTGACTTTCGCGTGAGCAACTGGCGGCGGAAATTGATATAGTGCTGCAGCGCTGTCTTGAGGTTTATCACCCTGGGCTGGGCATCGACCAGGGCCAGCATGTTGGTGAAGAACGCCGACTGCATGGCGGTATGCTTGTACAGGTTATTTAGCACCTGTTGTGGTTGCCCATCCCTTTTTAGTTCGATAACGATGCGGATCCCCTCCCTATTGGATTCATCACGCAGCTCAGCGATTCCGTCCAGCTTCTTGTTCTTGACCAACGTGGCGATTCTCTCCACCAGCGATGCCTTATTGGTTTGATACGGGAGTTCGGTGACTATTATGCGATGCCGCCCCTTGGCCACTTCCTCGATTTGGGATTGGGCCCGGACTACGATCTTGCCGTGCCCGGTGGTATAGGCGCTTCTAATCCCTGCTCGGCCCAGGATCAGCCCGCCGGTGGGGAAGTCAGGACCGGGGACCAGGGGGATCAGGTCCTCGATAGTGGCCTCTGGGTTGTCGATAAGGTAACAGAGGGCATCACAGAGCTCGCCGAGATTGTGCGGTGGGATACTGGTGGCCATGCCCACAGCGATTCCGGAGGCCCCGTTGAGGAGCAGGTTGGGCAGCTTGGCCGGGAGCACGGTGGGCTCATTTATGCTGCCATCGAAGTTGGCCACGAAGTCCACAGTGTCTTGGTCGATGTCGGCCAGCATCTCCTCAGCGATCCGAGCTAGGCGGGCTTCAGTGTAACGCATCGCTGCTGGTGGGTCGTCATCTATACTGCCGAAGTTACCCTGGCCATCGACGAGCGTATACCTCATAGAGAAGTCTTGTGCCAGACGCACCATGGCATCATAAACAGGGGCATCGCCGTGGGGATGGTATTTTCCCAGCACCTCACCTACGATGCGGGCGCTTTTCCTGTAGGGAGTGTTGAAGCGTAACCCCAGGCCATCCATGGCGTACATGATGCGCCGCTGCACTGGCTTCAGGCCATCGCGGACGTCAGGGAGAGCCCGCGATATGATTACGCTCATGGCGTAGTCCAGATAGGAGCTCTGGAGCTCATCCTCAATCTTGATCGGCGTCACTGTTGCTGCTTCCATGAATTTGAACCTCCCTATTTAATCAGGCGACGGCGCATTGTTGCCAGAGAGATGGTGAAGAAGAGCGCGGTCAGCACCACGATGTAGCCGAGTTCGGCAAACAAGCCCGGTGTCAATTGCCCTGAGATCAGAGCCCGGTCCAGAGTAACCACGGGGGTCAGAGGCAAGAACCAGGCCACATGCTGTACCACCGTGGGCATTTCCGAGAGCGGGAAGAAGACACTGCCGAAGAAGAACATTGGCGTTAGGAACAGAGTGAAGAAGTAGTTGTAGGCAGTGATGGAGGGGGTGATTGAAGTGAACGCCATGGCCATGGAGCCGAACATCAAGCCCTCGAGTAATGTCACTGCGGGGACCAGAACAGCCAGTGGCGAAAAGGAGAGTTTAAAAGCCAGGGCTATCACTAAAATGATGCATCCGGTCATGGTAGCCCGGGTCGCTGCCCAGAATATCTCCCCGGCGATTACGTCCTCGATACTGACCGGGGTAGCGATCATTGCATCGTAAGTCTTCTGATGCTCCATCCTGACATAGGAGCCATAAGTGCACTCAAAGCAGGCAGCGAACATAGCGTAGCTGCCGATGATGCCGGGGACGATAAACTGTAGATAGGTTTGCTCTCCGATCAGCCCGATGTAGGCACCGAGCCCGAAGCCCATGGCTGCCAGAATTACCACGGGCTCGATGATGTACGGAGCCAACTCTGCCTTCCACAATCTGAAAAAGACATCTCGGTTCCGCTGCCAGACTCGATAGGAGCGATAGGAAACGCGAGTCAAGGTCATTCCCTGAGCTCCCTCCCGGTGAGCCGTAGGAACACATCCTCCAAGTTTGCCCGTCGCCGCAGCAGACCGCCCTCCCCGACCGGCAACTGCTCGGGCAGCGGCTCCCCGTTCTTGCCGAAGATATATATGGTGTCCTCAATGTCTTCCACGACAACATCGAGACTTTGTAGTTGGCTCATGAGTTGACTCTTGCCTGCGACATCGACTCTTAGTTCCAATAGCTCCTGGCCGGCATACTGCCGGATCAGCTCAGCAGGTGGCCCCTGAACCAGAATCAGCCCCCGGTCCATTATCGCCAGCCGATCGCAGAGATGAGCGGCCTCCTCCATATTATGTGTGGACAGGATCATGGTTACTCCCTGCCCTTTCAGATAGCGGAGCTTCTGCCAGACTAGGTGTCGTGCCTGAGGATCGAGCCCTGATGTAGGCTCATCCAGGATCAAGATCTTGGGCTGGTTCAGCAGAGCGCGGGCGATGAGGAGTCGTCGCTTCATACCTCCAGAAAGGGTATCAATGCGACTCTGCTGTCTCTCATGAAGCTGAAATAGCTCGAGCAGCTCCATGGCTTGCTGTTTTGCTGTCTCCTTAGGCATATCGAAGTAGCGGGCATAGACCAACAGATTATGTAGCACGGTTAGATCCGGGTCCAGATTGTCCTCTTGTGGGACGACGCCAAGTATTGCTTTGATGGCGCGGGCTTCCTTCATCACGTCTTTGTCGTCTACCCTGAGCGTCCCCTGGGAAAGTGGGTAGACGCAGGAGATCATCCGCATAACGGTGGTCTTGCCAGCCCCGTTCGGGCCGAGGAAGCCAAAGCATTCTTGTGCTTCGATGGAAAAATCGACACCGGCTACTGCCAAGATGCCTTTGTACTTTTTAACTAGACCGCGAGCCTCGACTATGGTTGGCATTGGGGTTCTCTCAGCCTCATGATAACAAAGGGTTTGCCACGGGGCAAGATAATAAGAAAGGGGCCGAGGCTGAAGTCCCGACCCCCTTTGTCCCGGACTGCTATCTATTCTTCGTCTATGATCTCCTCGATCTCACCGAGGGAGCTCTCCTCTTCCTCCCATTCACCAGCTTCCTCTTCCTCCTCCAGCTCATATTTGAGTATGCTATCTTTGATGTAGGGTCTGAAGCTATCAACAGTTCTCGAGGGAAACGAGATGTGCCCTGCCATGCTGGGGTCTTGGAACACCTCTTTGATGATGATCTTGGTACCGTCCCTGTCTGAGGTAGCCACGGCCGCTTGATACTTGTTGCCACCCTCCATGAGCTTGAGCAGGCGCAGTGCCAGCTTGGGCTCGACCTCGCCGAGGTGCTCGCCATATCTGTTCTCAACAATGAGCTTCTGCCCCTTGACCTTGAGGGATACCTGCTCCCCTGCGCTCAGCCGGGTCAATACCTCACTAGGTGCAGTATGATAAAGCTGAATCACTGCAGTTTTACCCGTCTCCTCGATGAAAAGACTTGGGTCCAGCTCTTGTCTCACTTTGGGCTGTGGCCTGTCTTCATTAAACTGGGCAAGGCGGTCCAGGTTCCTCTTGGCGATGACGTTGGTAGGATCGATTTCGAGGGCCACCTGATATGCTTGCCTGGCCTCGGCATATAGGCCCATTTCGGTCAGGGCCTTGCCCAAGCGGTTATGGGCGTCGAGATCGCCAGGGAAAAGCTCGATTATGCTCCGATTGATGTCCGTTGCTTCTTCCCAGCGGCTCTGCAGCGCCAGGCTAATGGCCTCACGGGCCCAGTGCTGTTTCAGTTTTGTCTTCTCTGCCTTGTCGTGCTCGGTCATGATACACCCCGACCCAAGCCAGACATTTTAACGGTTTTGACAAATATTTGCAATAGTTTTGGCCAGATGATATAATAACTCGACAACAGAATAGCGACAGCAGAGGTGCCCGGCGCGAGCTTGGGCTCAAATAGAGAGCAAGTCCGGTGGAAGTCCGGCACAGCCCCGCTGCTGTGACTGAGGGTTAGAGGCCCTCAGAAGTCAGAACCTCAGCCTCTGGATGTTCTATGTCGCCTCCGCGGGGAGGGATAGGACTGATGATAAGGGCGCCACCTTGAAGTCCCCCTCGTAGGTGAGGGGGATTTTGTTTGCCTATTACTGAAGGAGGTTATAGTGCAGAAATTAACCTTTGCCTTACTGGTGATAATTGTAACTCTGGCCTCGGCTGTGGGGTATTTGGGCTATCGGTTTTTTACCGAGCCCACGAGGACTGATGTGTTGACTGGGCTGACATCGGCTGAGGCAGCGACGATGAGCGCCCTTGCGCCCATCATCGGTTTCTCCGCTGGGGATGTACCTGGGGAAATAGGTGGTGAAGCCTTCATTGATGACTTGGGCCGCGCTGTATCCATCTCAAGTGAGCCGCAGCGGATCGTCTGTCTCAACCCGGCAGCTACGGAGACGCTATTCAGCCTTGGGGTTGATGATAGGCTGGTCGCTGTGAGCGATTCTTGGACCGGCAATCCGTGGGCGCCGGATCCAGTGGAGAGCTGGATCTCCACTCCCCAGGCAGTGGACGACGAAATTGAGCAGAGGGTAGCTGGAGGGTCGCTGACTGCCCTCAATGCCTTTGCGGTGAGCCCAGAGGTGATTTTGGCTTTGAACCCCGATGTGGTCTTCGTCTTCGGGGCTACCCTCCCCAGCTATGCCACTGCTATAGAGAACCAGGTTCCTGTTATCGCTCTGTTCCCCGCCTCGCTGGAGGACGTACTTTATGACTTGGTGCTCATCGGGAAAGTAATGGGCAGGGAAGGAGAGGCACAGGCCTTGGTCGATGATATAAAGCACGATATCACCGATATCGCCGGCCGCACCCTGGATCTATCGCGGCCCAAGGTCTTCTGCGAGACCGGCTATGATGGGGGGATCTGGACTACCGGTGACGGCTCGTTCGTCAGCAGCCTGATCTACCTTGCTGGCGGTGATGACATCGGGGCTGTAGTTCCTGCGGGCAACGCCAATATAAACGCAGAATACATACTGGCCCAGGGAATTGAGATCATCCTCCTCCTCGACTATCCCTATGCCGATGCCCAGAGCGTGGCGGCGAGGAGCGGCTGGGATACCATTCCTGCGGTGATAAATGGCAAAGTCCACGAGCTCAATGCCGAGGCTGTAGACCAGATCTCGCGATCAGGGCCGCGCATCGCTGAGGGGCTTGCTGTGCTGGTGCAGCTGATTCACCCCGAGCTCTCTCTATGAAGAGCAAGAAGAGGATAGCCGTCATTCTGGTGGCGCTGGCGGTGGCGCTTTTTGGGACCATACTCCTCGCCACCGCCTTTGGCGCTGTACACATTCCGGTGGGGGACATCTTGAAGATGAGCTTGAACAAATTGCATCTCGCTCACTTTGACCCCTCTTGGGGGGCGAGTGCCGAGGCGATCATCTTCGAGCTGAGGTTTCCCTGTGTCATAGGGGCTGCTCTAGTAGGGGCGGCGCTGGCCACCGCAGGGGGGCTGTTTCAGGGGCTGTTGCGCAACCCACTCGCCGATCCCTACCTCATCGGCACCTCTTCGGGGGCGCTCTTTGCCATTGTGGCGGTCGCCATCTTTCTTCCTGCCTCGGTATCCTACTCAGGCTTTGGGGTTATGTCCATCGCTGCCTTCCTGGGGGCTTTGGGGGCGGTGTTCCTGGTCTATACTCTGGCCAGGATCGGAGGCGGCACACGGGTGGTGACCCTGATCCTCGCTGGCGTGGCCCTGAACTTTATCCTCACCGCTGTCTCTTGGTTCCTGCTCGATGTAGTCGGCCAACTGCAGCAGAAAGCGGATATGGTCTACAGTTTCCTCTGGGGCCAGATCGTAAATGTAGATTGGAGCCAGATAGCGATACTGGCCCCGCTGACCTTGGTCGGGATAGTCTTGGCCCTCTTCTTTGCTTCTCACCTAAACGCTTTTTCCCTCGGTGAGGAAGGGGCCTCATATCTGGGGATCAATGTGGAGCGGGATAAGGTGCTCGTTTTGGGCCTGGGAGCCCTGCTCACGGCATGCGCTGTCTGCATTGGGGGGCTCATCGGCTTCGTGGGGCTGGTGATACCGCATATAGTGCGTCTCCTCTTCGGCCCTGATAATCGCCTGTTGCTCCCTGCCTCTGCCTTGGGTGGAGCGTTGTTTCTGGTGCTGGCTAATCTATTGGCTCAGACGCTTAAATCGCCTCAGGTGCTCAAGTTGGGGATTCTCACCGCCATTGTTGGGGGGCCATTATTCCTCTACCTTCTGATCCGCTACCGAAAGGAGTATGCCTTCTAAGAATGAGTGAACTGGCGATAAAAGACGTCTCCTTTTCCTACTTCAACGGCTTCTCGCTCCGCGACATCGGCTTGGAGGTGGAGAAAGGCGAGATGATAGCGCTCCTTGGCCCCAACGGCTCAGGCAAGAGCACCCTGCTCAAGCTGGCCTGTGGGGTGTTGATGCCAACAGGTGGGGAGGTGCTGCTCGGGGACACAGCCCTGCGCAGCCTGTCTCGGAAGGAAATAGCGCGAAGGGTGGCGGTGGTGCCTCAATACTTCAATATGCCTTTTGCCTTCACAGTGGCTGAGGTGGTGATGATGGGGCGGACTCCGTTTATCAAGGCCCTCAGCGGGGAAACGGACAAGGATCAAAGCATGGTCCAGCAGGCGATGAAGCTGGCCGGTGTGGAGCAGTTCTCCCGCCGCACCTTCAATGAACTCAGCGGTGGCGAGCGCCAGAGGTGCATTCTAGCTATGGCTTTGGCTCAAGAGCCCAAGCTACTGCTCCTCGATGAGCCCACGGCTCATCTTGACATAAATCACCAGGTGGAGATTCTGGAGCTGGTGAAAAAGCTCAATCGGGAGCAGGAGGTCACTGTGATTGGAGCCATGCACGATCTGAATTTGGCTGCACTCTATTTTGACCGCCTGGTGCTGCTCAAGGAAGGTGCTATCTTCAGCGACGGTTCTCCAGCAGAGGTGTTGACCGAAAAGACGATAGAGGATGTCTTTAACGCTTCGGTCCGCATCGAGCAACATCCATTATCAAAGGTGCCTCATGTCATCGTCATGCCCAAGGATGGGGGAATGGACAGGGTCTGAGGTTCAGTTTATAATGTTTAGCTGAAGTGTCCTTGGTCATGGCGAAGATCGAACTCCCCAGGGAAGTCCGATTCGGTGGGCTCAGCGTAGACCGTGCTATTGAGCAGAGAAGATCGGAGCGCGATTTCCTCGACCAGCCGTTATCCTTGCTGGAATTGTCACAGCTGCTCCATTATTCCTATGGCATCACAGAGGAACGGGAGCGGTTGCGAGCAGCGCCCTCGGCGGGGGCCTTGTATCCTATCGAAATCTATCCTGTGGTTAATAATGTCGAGGACTTGACCAGGGGAGTCTATCACTATTCAGTTGGCGACCATTCCTTGGAGCTGGTGCGCCAGGGTGATTTCCGCACCGACATGGTGCGCTATGCCTTGGATCAGGAGATGATGGCCACTGCAGCAGTTGTATTGGTATTGAGCGCTGTATTCGGGCGTAGCCGGTGGCGATATCGGGAGCGGGCCTATCGCTATGTCCTGTTAGAAGCCGGGCATATCAGCCAGAACATCTATCTGGTGGCCACTGCCCTGGGGCTGGGCACCTGTGCCGTGGGCGCCTTTCATGACCAGGGTTACGACCGGATAGTTGGTATCGATGGCGAGAAGGAAGGCGTGGTCTATCTCATGCCGGTGGGCAGAATTTAGGAGGGCGTAGAGTGGTCGAGGCCAAAGTTCTCATCAGCGAGCAACAGGTGCGGGAGAAGGTGGCGGAACTTGCCGCCATTATCAAAGAGGAGTATCGGGATAAACATCCCCTGATCGTCGGAATCCTCAAGGGGAGCTTTGTGTTCATGGCTGACCTGATCCGGGAGATGGACATCCCTTTGGAGGTCGAGTTCGTCAACCTATCCAGCTATGGCCGGGGGGCCTCGGAGAGCGCGGGCAAGATCAGGATGGTCCAGGGACTGACCACACCGGTGAAAGGCCGGCATGTCCTGGTTATCGAGGATATTGTGGACACTGGACTTACCATCCGCTACCTCCTGGACCGCCTGCGCAAGAAGAAGCCAGCGTCGCTTAAGCTCTGTGCTTTGCTGGACAAGCCATCGCGGCGCAAGATCGATGTTCCCATCGATTACCTGGGCTTCACCGTGCCCAATGTTTTCATCGTCGGCTACGGCATCGACTGGGACGAGAGATTTCGCTATCTGCGAGATGTCCGTTACGTGGAGGTGTGAAATGGATGTCAAAGGGCTGATCTCAGTAGCTCGGGGCGAGAGCCCCGCCGACTTAGTGCTGCGCAATGCCAGAATAGTGAATACATTCACTGCGGAGATTGAGGACGGAGATGTGGCTATCTACGAGGGGCAGATCGCCGGCGTCGGCGACTATCAAGGACGGGAGGAGATAGACCTCGGAGGCAAGTATCTGGCGCCGGGGCTGATCAACTCTCATATCCACTTGGAGAGTTCATACCTGCATCCCGCGGAGTATGCCAGAACAGTGGTGACACGGGGAGTTTCCGCTGTGGTAACTGATCTCCATGAGATCGCCAACGTCTCCGGGCTCAAAGGTATGAAGTTCGTGCTGGACTCCGTCCGTGACCTCCCCTTGGACCTGTACCTTATGGCTCCTTCCTGTGTCCCTGCTACCCACATGGAGACAGCAGGCGCCAGCATCGGCGTTGAGGAGCTCAAGAGCACTTTGGATTGGGACCATGTCATCGGTTTGGGCGAGATGATGAACTTCCCCGGAGTCTGGTTTGCCGACCCTGAGGTCCTGGCCAAGATCGCCTTGTTTCAGAGCAAAGTGATCGATGGTCATGCTCCCAGGGTTTCTGGCAAGGACTTGAATGCCTACCTCTGCCCTGGCATCCGCTCCGACCATGAATCGACCACGCTGGAGGAGGGCAGGGAGAAGCTGCGCCGTGGCATGTACCTCATGATCAGGGAAGGCTCTTCAGAGAAGAACCTGGACACGCTGCTGCCCTTGGTCACGGACAACACCTACAAAAGGTGCCTGTTGGCGGTTGATGACCGCACCTGCTCCGATTTGCTCAGAGATGGCGATATCGATGCTGTGGTGCGCAAGGCGATTCAAAGGGGACTGGACCCCATCCGTGCTCTGCAACTGGCCACGATCAACCCGACTGAGCACTTCAAGCTGGACAGGGTCGGGGCTATTGCTCCGGGATATTGGGCCAACTTCGTCGTACTCAGCGACCTCGCTCGCTTCGAGGTTCAAATGGTCTTCCATCGGGGCAAGCTCGTGGCCAGGGATGGGGAGCCGCTTTTCTCAGTCCCCTTGCTTGCCGAGCCTGAGCTGACCCACACCGTGAACGTCAAACCTTTCACTGTCGAGGCCTTGAGGATACCGGCCAAGGGGGAGAGCTTTCCCATCATCGAGATCATCCCGGACCAGATAGTGACCGGGAGGGCTGATGAGAAGGTCAGGGTTGAAGGCGGCTTCGTCCAGCCCGAAGTGGAGAGGGACATATTGAAGATGGTGGTGGTGGAAAGGCACAAGGCCACGGGCAACATCGGCCTGGGGCTGGTCAGAGGCGTGGGCCTGAACAAAGGAGCCCTGGCCACATCCATCGCCCATGATTCTCACAACATCGTGGTCGTGGGCACAAACGATGAGGACATACTCCTGTGTGTGAAGGAGATAGAGAGGCTGCAGGGAGGGCTGGTGGTCGCTGCTGATGGTCAGGTCTCGGGCTCTCTGGCCCTGCCCATCGCCGGGCTTCTCTCTCAGGAGCCGCTGGAGACCGTTGTGCACAAGCTGGAAGAGCTGGAAAGAGCAGCGTCGAACCTGGGCTGTGTGCTGGGCTCGCCTTTCGCCACCCTTTCCTTCCTGGCGCTTCCCGTGATCCCGGAGCTCAAACTGACCGACAAGGGTTTGGTTGATGTAATTGCCTTTAAGCTACTCGATTGAGGAATAAGCGGGCAAGCAAATTGGGAGTTGAGAATGGGCGATAGTCCCTTTGCCATCCAGACCTTCAAGCTGACCAAGCAGTTCAACAGCCTGGTGGCGGTGGACGATGTTGACTTGGAGATCGGGAAAGGAGAGCTTTTCTCGCTGCTCGGTCCCAATGGCGCTGGCAAGACCACCACCATCAAGATGCTGTGCTGTCTGCTGTCGCCGACGAGTGGCACTGCTTCCATATTGGGCCATGACATTATCAAAGAGCCCTACGAAGTTAGGAAGAGGATCGGGGTTTCACCTCAGGAGACCGTCGTCTCCGGCTTGCTCAACTGCTGGGAGAACCTGAGTCTGGTGGGTAGTGCTCATGGCATGGAGCCGGCCGTGTTGAAGAGAAGGTCTGGGGAGCTCTTGAAGGTAATGGGTCTCATGGACAGGGCCAAGGACCAGGTGCGCAAATTCTCCGGTGGCATGAACCGCCGTCTCAGTCTGATCATGGCGCTGATTCACGATCCAGATATTTTGTTCCTGGACGAGCCCTCCCTGGGGCTGGACCCCCAGGCGAGGCGAGCAGTTTGGGACTATATAGAAGAGCTCAAGGGGAAGAAGACCATCTTGCTCACCACTCACTACATGGAGGAAGCAGACGTTCTTTCCGACAGGGTCGGTATCATCGATGAGGGCCGAATCATAGCCCTGGACACGCCAGGGGAGCTGAAGCGAAAAATGGCAGGAAAGGCGATGACTATATCCGCTGAGAATATGACTCCAGAGGTGTTGCAGGAGCTCAAAAGCAGATACTCCGATGTCCGGTTCGATGACAGCAAGCTGAGGGTAACTGATCCCGCTCTGGAATTCAGGGACATCGTGGACTATCTTCACTCCCGCGGCGTCGTCATCTCTTCCGCAGCTGTGGAGCAGCCCACCTTGGAGGATGTCTTCCTCCAGCTCACAGGCAAGGAGCTGAGAGAATGAAGGCTTTGGAGCTGGCGAAGAGGAACTTCAAGGAAATTGTGAGAGACAGGATCGGCATGGCCTTCCTCATCGGTATGCCGGTGGTGTTTATGCTCATCTTCGGCGTTGCCTTCCGCGGGATGGGTAGCGAACCACTCACCACAGGGGTAGTAGACGAGGACCAGACGACACAATCGGCGCAATTTGTTTCGGTCCTGGACCAAATCTCAGCACTTACCATCTCCACCTACAGCGATCAATCTGAGGCAAGGGAGGAATTGCGGCTCGGGGATTTGGACGGGGTGTTGATTATCCCGACGGGTTTCGGCAGTCAGGTGCAGACGGGGGCCCAGGTCCAATTGGAAGTGCTCTATGATGAATCGGAGCTGATGATGGGGGAGCGTTTTATCGGCATCCTGACCTCTGCTGGCATCACTTACACCGGGAGCAGCATCCCCGTAGCGGTTGCAGCCACAGGCATGCAAGTTGAAGATATTGGATATATGAACATCTTGGGACCTGGGATGACTGTATTTGGTCTGATGATACTGATCCCCACCGCTGCCGCCATCATCGCCCGGGATAAGGAGCGGGCGATAATGCCCCGGCTGCTCACCACGCCGCTTCAGCCGTGGCAGTTCATCGCTGGCTATTCCCTCCCCTATGTTCCGGTGTTGATCATACAGATAGCGCTTTACCTCGGCATCGCATCTGCGCTGGGGCTCAATATCCTAGGCAACTTTGGCCTGGTCTTCCTGGTGCTATTTGTCCTCGGGCTCGCCTGCTTGGCCTTGGGAATGATTTGGGGCACCCTGATCAAGGTCGAGAGTCAAGCCCATGTCTCCTGGATCGTCATCGTTCCTATGGCCATGCTCTCCGGGGCCTGGTTCTCCACCGAGGGCATGAACACTGTGATGCGTGGCATCGCCAAGGTCTTTCCTCCAACCTATGCCATCTCAGCATCGCAAGATATCGTCTCCCGGGGCCTGGGCTTTAGTGCTGTTGGCACTGATCTCTACATCCTCCTCGGCTTTGCCGTGGGGCTGTTTGCCATAGCGGTGATACTATTCAGGAGAATGATAACAGTATAGTGAAGCCAATAGAGTGGGTTTCGGGCAAGGTCAGGCTCCTGGATCAAACCAAGCTCCCTTGGGAAGAGATCTATCTCGAGCTTTGTGATTACCAGGAGGTGGCGCAGGCGATAAAGGAGATGCAAATTCGAGGCGCGCCGGCAATTGGCGTCACCGCAGCCTATGGGCTGGCCCTGGGCGCTCAAGGTATCGAGGCCAAATCCAAGGACGAGTTCTTGGAAGAGTTGGCCTCAATAACACAGGCCTTGGCCGCCACTAGGCCCACTGCTCGCAATCTATTCTGGGCCCTGGAGCGAATGGGCCGGGTGGCTCAAGCGGGGGACGACGTGGCTGGGATTAAAGATGCGCTCCTCACCGAGGCACAGAGAATAGACCGGGAAAACGAGGAGGGAGATAGATTCATCGCCGAGTTAGGCGCTGAGTTGATTGGCGTTGGCTCCACCATATTAACTCACTGCAACACTGGTTCCTTGGCCACGGCAGGTTACGGCACGGCGCTGGGGGTGATCAAGAAAGCCCATGAGCAGGGAAAGAAGATCGCAGTCTATGCCACCGAGACCCGCCCTCTGCTGCAAGGGGCCAGGCTTACCGCCTGGGAGCTGGTCAAGGCGGGAATTCCGGCGACCCTTATCAGCGATGGCATGGCTGGCCACTTCCTGAGAAAGAAGGCCATTGACTGCGTTATCGTGGGCGCTGACCGGATTGCGGCTAACGGCGATGTGGCCAACAAGATCGGCACCTACATGTTAGCGGTTCTGGCCCGGGAAAACGATGTCCCTTTCTACGTGGCTGCGCCCACCAGCACCATTGACCTCTTCACGGCCTCGGGGGACGCCATCTCCATTGAGGAACGCAGCCGGGACGAGGTCACCCATGTCCGCGGTGTGCGCATCACCCCTGATGGCATCGGGGTGGCCAACCCGTCCTTCGATGTCACGCCCCATCGCTACATCGCTGCCATCATCACCGAGAAGGGTGTAGTCAGAGAGCCGTATACGGATGGACTGAGAGAGGTATCTGGATAGTGGCCTGGTGGCAGATTCTCATTCCGGTGCTTATAGGTTGGGCTTTGGGAATACTCTCACTCTATCTGACCGAAGTCATTGCGCGGAGGTGGGAGCGCAAGCGGGTCGAGAGGATTCTTGTCGCTGAAATGCAGCTGAACCAGAGCCATCTCGAAACTCTGAAGGAGTCGGGAGATAGTGGGCCGGAAAACGAGTCAGAGCAGGACAATACTGTGAGCGCCCCATTTCAGAAGTCGGGCTTTCTTTCTCTGGGAGATAAATTGGGCCTGCTCGATTTTGACATCGTGGCCAGAATTCGGAGATACTACGAGCTATTGCAGTTCATAGAACACAGCCAGGAGCTGATACAGAAAAACCCGGATATGCCTCATGACTTCAGAGAGCGGATGAGAAAAAGCTGCATTGACGCCGCTGGAGAAGCGGCGGAGATCGGGAGCGATCTAATCGATGTGTTACGAAGGAAATGAGTCAACTTTGATAGCCGGGAAGGGCGTGATAAGAGAGCCGTATGAGGAGAGGTTGAAAGCTATTTGCTCAGGTGGGGGGTGAGATGAAAATACGCGAACTGTCTATTAAGAATTGCCTAAGTTTCTGCGAGATAGGCTTAAATGACGCTGATTTTATTAAATTAGATGATTTCAACCTATTCATAGGGAGCAATAATGCTGGAAAGTCCAATTTATTAAAGCTCATGGGCCTTACTAGGCGTGTATTATTATCTGTAAGAGAAACGGGTAATGAAGCTTTGACAGCGTTTCCGCTACACCTCGGAGATATTCCGCCTTACTTTAAAGATTGGTTCTTTGCCCAAGATTTAAACAGCAAAATGTATTTCTCCTTCTCTCTGGAAATTGAACAGGCTGATCAGAATACTTTAGAGATAACGCCTTACGACCATAAAGACAGAAATCCGGTTTTATTTTTGTTTGGACTTAAGAAAGAGTGGCCCAAGGTAGTTAAAGTAACTGGGTTGATTGAATACGTAAGAGAACATCCCTATGCGACAATCACAAAGGTGGAGATACCTAACGACCATCAGTCATATCGTGAAAAACCCATCTTGTTTGATAGAGAGAATAAAATAGTCTTAGCTTTAAGACCAGGGCCATTCGAGGATGAGATTGTTTGGAAAATACTCCACCATCGTGATGAAACTCAGTGGCAAACAGATTATGTATCTGTGGGTAAAGCCATCTATGAGTTCCTATGTCGTCTCTATGATGGGATTTTCAAAGAGTTATTTGTAAATATCTCTGCCATTCGGGAGATCAAGCCAGGTGAGGAAATTGCTGAGAGCTTGGCCAGGTTGCGTGATAGCAGACAAAGGGAAATGTTCTTCCGCGTTCGAGACTTCATAAAAGAGCTAGTTTTCACTGATAGAGATCAAGATGTTGACTTGATATTTCCCACTGACGAACCCAGCGGTAAGCGTGGCATAGAGATCGAGGTTGGGGGATTGCAAGGATTGCAACTACCTTTGAGTCATTACGGCTCTGGTGTTGAGCAGACGCTCTGTCTTGCTGCAGAGATCGTACGTCATGGTTCAAATAAGGTAATCTTAATAGAGGAACCCGAAGCTCACTTTCATCCAGACTTACAGAGGAAGTTTATAAGGTTCTTAAAAAAGAACAGAGATTACTTCGGCCATCAATATCTCATTGCCACTCATTCCAATATATTTATCGATGAATTCATAGCTGCTGAAGGAAACGTTTTTTACGTCCACCTTGCTCAAGAGGAAACAGCGAAGCAAAAATATTCCCAAGTTGAACTTCTCAATCCCGAGAAATTAGCAACTTTATTCAAGGATTTAGGTGTAAAGCCCTCGGATCTCCTTCTGGCCAATGGGATTCTGGTTGTAGAAGGGCCCATAGATAAAGATGTTTACACAGACTGGGCAAGAAAGATAGAAAAGCCGTTTGAAAAAATCGGTTTAGAAGTCATGGATGTTGAGGGCGCTGGAAACATCAGCAAATATTTGGGGTCAGACTTAATACGGCGAACCTGTTTCAGGAGTTATGGTCTATGCGATAAAAACGCGGAGGATGAAATACGAAAAAAACTTGAGGGAATAGTTCCAGATGAGAATATCATCGCTTTGGAAAAAGGCGATCTTGAAGACTATTACCCTCGTGAACTCGTATTACAATTCGCTAGAGAATGGGGCAGGATCAAAAACAAGAAGGGAGAAAAAATTCCCTCGAAGATAAGAAAAGGCGAAACAGTCAAAATACTTGACGGGCTCTTGGTGGGGGATTGGTGGAAGAGAAAGTTAGCAAACGAAGCAATAGAAAAAATGGAGCCTGGTCAAATTGATGATGAAATAAAAAGCAAGATTACTCAAATCTACGGTCATATTTATTGAGGAGGCAACAATGCCTGAAGCTAAGGTTGGAGTTATCGGCGGCAGCGGACTATACCAGATGGAGGGTCTGGAAGGTGTGGAGGAGGTCAGGATTCAAACACCCTTTGGCGAGCCCAGCGACGCCATCCTCGTCGGCTCACTCGAGGGAGTCAGGGTGGCCTTTCTCCCCAGGCATGGCCGCGGGCACCGCATCAGCCCCAGCGAGCTCCCAGTGCAGGCTAACATCTGGGCGCTCAAGTCCCTGGGCGTGGATTGGATCATCTCGGTAAGTGCTGTAGGCAGCTTGAGGGAGGACATCCAGCCCTTGGACATCGTTATCCCGGACCAGATCATCGACCGCACTAAAAGTCGGGTTAACTCCTTCTTTAGCGGAGGGATAGTGGTCCATGCTGCCTTCGCTGATCCCTTCTGTCCGGTGCTCAGCCGGATTCTGTATGAGGCAGGGCAAAAGGTTGGCGCCAGAATGCACAGGGGTGGCACCTACCTGGCGATGGAGGGACCTCTATTCTCCACCAAGGCTGAATCCTACCTCTATCGCTTCTGGGGTGCTGATGTCATCGGGATGACCGCCCTACCCGAGGCCAAGCTGGCGCGTGAGGCTGAGATATGTTATGCTACCATAGCTTGTGCCACAGACTACGACTGCTGGCACGAAAGCCATGAATCGGTGACCATAGATATGGTGCTGGTAAACTTGCTCAAGAATGTGGAAACGGCAAAGAGGATGATAAGCATCGCCTGTCCCGCTCTTCCGCAGGAGCGCGACTGCCACTGTGCCCGTGCCCTGGAAAACGGCATCATCACTGCCCCTGATCTCATCCCTGCTGAGGCCAAGGAGAAATTCGCTCTCCTGATCAACAAATATATACAATGAATCAGTTTCAGCTCACAGGCTTAGCCACCGCCATAGGCAGCATGCCGCAGACAGACCCCGAGGAGGCATGCTCCTTGGTTTTACAATACCTGCCTGAGATCCCGGCCTGGCCTCAGCTACCCAATCGTTCTTTTCTGGAGAACATGTATGTGCAGTTCAGCCAGGGCTTCCCGGGGGTAGTGATTGAAGGTGACCGCATCTCTGTTGATCGCTCCCAAGACCTGAGCGGGCCTTTGGAGCAGCTCTATGCAGCCTATCTGGAGCACGATGTTGGGGAATATGCTGTGGGCCCTGAATATGCTGCTGGCCTTCATGCTTTCCTCGACCGGGGTGCGAAATCAGCGCTGGCTGTCAAAGGGCAGGTCACCGGACCAGTGAGCTTCGGGCTTGTGGTAACGGACCAAAACCAGCGTCCCATTATCTATGACGATGTCCTCGCCGACGCCCTGGCCAAGCTCCTCAGGCTCAAGGCAGTCTGGCTGGAGAAGAGGCTTAAGCTCTTAAATCCCGATACTATCATCTTCCTCGACGAGCCCTACTTCGCCTCACTCGGCTCAGCCTTTGTCTCCATTCCGGAGCAGCAGGTGGTGGCATTGCTGGAGGAAGTCCTGGGCGGGATACAAGGGCTCAAGGGGGTCCACTGCTGCGGCAACACCGACTGGTCGGTCCTGCTCAACACCTCTATCGACATTTTGAGCTTCGATGCCTATAACTACGGGGAATCGCTGACACTGTACCCCGTTGAAGTGCATCGCTTCCTGGAGCGTGGCGGCATCATCGCCTGGGGCATCGTTCCCAGCGACGAGCAGGCTCTGGCCGTGGAGACGGTAGATAGCCTCATCGAGCAGCTGGGGCATATTATGGGCTCGCTTTGCAGCAAGGGTATAGATTATGATATGCTATTAAGGGAGTGTTTAGTCACTCCCTCTTGTGGATTGGGCTCCCTTTCCCCTGAGGGGGCGACCAGGGCTTTGCAGCTTCTATCCCAGCTATCGCGAAAACTGAGAAAGGAGATGAAACTGGAGGAACTATGAGAGATGTCGTCATCGTCGGTGCAGTCAGGACAGCTATTGGTAACTTTGGGGGATCGCTTCAGGATGTCCCGGTAGCCAAGCTCGGTGCCACTGTGATCAAGGAAGCTCTGAAACGGCTCAGGCTCAGGCCTGTGGTCAGTGAAGAGCTCTTACAGCATGCCCCCGATGTGCTGAGGGACTCGGGGCTTACTGAGCTGGAGAAGTCATACCACGACTGGGATTCTTCGTCTCAGGAAGTCCAGGTTGATGAAGTAATCATGGGCAATGTGCTCCAGGGGGGCCAGGGACAGAATACCGCCCGGCAGGCGACAATCTTTGCTGGGCTTCCTAAAGAGGTAAACGCATTTACCATAAACAAGGTTTGTGCCTCAGGGCTGAAAGCCATTGCTCTGGGAGCACAGGCGATACATACCGGCCAGGCTGAGGTTGTAATTGCCGGGGGCATGGAGAATATGAGCCATACCCCTTACCTGCTGCCCAAGGCTCGCTGGGGCTACAGGATGGATGTCAATGCCAGGGGAGAGTTCCTCGACCTCATGGTCTGGGACGGGCTTTGGGAGCTTTTCTATGGCTACCACATGGGGCTTACTGCCGAGAATATCGCTCAGAAGTTGGGAATCTCCAGGCAGGAGCAGGATGAAATCGGACTCATGAGTCATCAGCGGGCACGGGCGGCGATCAAGGAAGGCATATTCGGTGAGGAGATCGTGCCTGTGGTCATTCCGCAGCGGAAAGGGGATCCGGTATCATTCGACACTGATGAGCGGCCTATGGATACCTCGCTGGAAAAGATGGCCAAGTTGGCTCCAGCATTTAAGAAAGATGGGACTGTTACCGCAGGCAATGCCTCGGGGATCAACGATGCCGCTGCAGCCACAGTGCTGATGTCCCGGGAGAAAGCTCAGCAACTGGGACTGGAACCGTGGGCCACCGTAAAGTCCTATGCATCGGGGGCAGTGGACCCCGCTTACATGGGGCTGGGGCCTATTCCCGCGGTGAGGAAGGCTTTGCAAAGGGCGGGGCTCAGCATCAAGGATATAGATGTGGTCGAGCTGAACGAGGCCTTCGCCTCCCAGGCCATAGCTTGCATCAGGGAGCTGAACTTGAGCCTGGATAATACCAATGTCTATGGCAGCGGCATCTCGTTAGGGCATCCCATTGGGTGCACGGGGGCCAGGCTTGCCGTGACCATTCTTCATGAGATGAGGCGGAAGAACCTCAATACGGGCTTAGTCACTATGTGTATCGGTGGTGGTCAGGGGATGGCTATGGTGCTTGAAAGGGGCTGAATGCAAAGGCGAAGGAAGCTGGGGAGGGGGGTCGCTGTAGTAGGTGCCGGGATGTCGAAATTCGGCATGTTTAGTGACAAGGACGGCAAGGATTTGTTTGCCGAGGCCTATAATGAGACGCTTTCGTCGGTTGATAAGGGTATAGATCCCAAGGATATCGATGCTATGTATTTGGGGTGTTTCATAGACCAATTCCTTACGCACCAATCACACTGGGGACCTATTATATCTGATTTGATCGGGCATACACCGAAGCCGGCGACGAGGACAGAAGGTGCCTGTGCCTCGAGCGCACTTGCTTTTAGAGAGGGCGTTTTTGCTATAGCGTCCGGGTTCTATGACATCGTTCTGGTCGGGGGCATGGAGGAGATGTCGAAATGCACTACGGAGGAAGTCACCGAGGGTTTGGCGATGGGGGCCTCCCCCTATGAAGTGAAGGCTGGGTTCACCTTCCCCGGAGTTTTCGGCACTTTGGCTACTGCCTATTTCCATACATATGGGGCCACGCGTGAGCATCTTATGAATGTCACCATAAAAAGTCATAATAATGCTCGCCTGAATCCAAAGGCACAATTCAACCTCTCCATCGGCGACATTATGAGTCAGAGGATCGAGCGTGCCAAGAAGAAGGGCGATCCTGTGCCAGCGTGGCAGGATGAAAAGGATTTCCTGCGTGACCCTAAGGTCAATCCTGTGGTCGCCTGGCCAATGTACCTCTATGACTGCTGCCCCATAAGCGACGGAGCAAGTTGCATGCTGCTGGTAGCCGAGGAGATAGCCAAGAACTTCACCGATGATCCACTCTATGTGGTGGGAATAGGTCAGGGGAGCGGTGGAGGCCTGCATACCAATGAGCAACTCACCTACTTTGAAGCTACTAGATATGCAGCAAAAGAAGCATATGAACTCTCAGGACTTAAGCCTGAAGATGTTCAAATTGCCGAAGTACACGATTGCTTTAGCATCGCTGAGATTGTCCATATAGAGGACCTCGGCTTTTTCGAGCCAGGCCAGGGGTATAAGGCTGTGGAGGAGGGGCTAACGAGATTGGACGGCGCGAAGCCGATCAATACCTCGGGCGGGCTTAAGTGTAAGGGCCACCCTGTAGGGGCTACCGGAACATCGCAACTGTATGAGATTTGGAAACAGCTGAGACGAGGGGCCGGGGAAAGGCAAGTCCCTATGAAAGATTTGCGGATCGGGGCAGCCCATAATTTGGGCGGCACAGGAGGGACTTGCACTTTCACTATTCTGGAAAGGAGATAGGCCGTGGAGGAAAGGCCATTCAGTGATATTTCCTATGAGCAATTTCTCAGCGAGGAGAAACTCATGGGCTCGCGGTGTAAGAAATGTGGTGCTCTCTATCTGCCTCCGCGCCCCATTTGTGTCAGATGTTCCGGCAACGAAATGGAATGGGTTGAAATGAAGGGGAAAGGGAAACTTGCTGCATTTACCTGCATATCTGTGGGGCCCGCTTTTATGATAGAAGAAGGCTATGACAGGGCACATCCTTATTGCTCTGGGGTTGTGGCTTTAGATGAGGGAGTAAAGGCTGTTGCTCGTATTGAGGGAATTGATGCCAGCAAGCCTGAAACGATAAGGGTTGGTATGCCCCTTGCGGCGACGTTCCTGCACCGTGGAGAAGGAGAGAAAAAGAGGGCCTTTTTAGCATTTAAGCCTTCATAATGCATTCGAGGATGGTTTCTCTGCTGCAATGAACAAGAAGAAGAGAGTAGCCTGGCTCAAGCACCGGCGTAAGCGTAAGAAGTTGAAGGAAAGGGAGAAGGCGCAACGCGCTGAGCAGGGTGGATAGATTGATGGGGGAAGATGGTTGCGATGTCTGAACTCCCGACACTGATCCAGGCGTTGCTCAATCCAGTAACGTATCCCGATAGCCCCCGGGAAATCGAACTGGTGCAGACCCAGATCTCTTTTGCCTTTCTCACCGGGGACTATGTCTATAAGGTGAAGAAGGCGGTCGATCAGGGCTTCCTCGATTTCACCACCCTGGAAAAGCGCCGCTTCTACTGCGATCAGGAGGTATTGCTTAACAGTCGCCTCTGTCCCGATGTCTATCTCGGCGTAGTCCCGATAACTCAGGATGATGGCAACATCGTCATCGAAGGCCAGGGGCAGGTCATCGAATATGCCGTCAAGATGCGCCAGCTGCCACGGGAGCGGCTCATGGATAAGCTGTTGGAAACTGACCAGGTGACCAGGGAAATGTTGACCGATGTCGCCCGGAAATTGGTCAAGTTCCACGGCGAAGCGAAGACTGGGGCGGATATATCGAAGTATGGCGAGCTGAGAGCGATCAGGGTGAACACCGAGGAGAACTTCGACCAGACTTCGGAATATATCGGCACTACCATCACAGCGGAGGGGTATCAGCGGATCAAGGACTACACAAATTCCTTCATGGAAAGAAATGCTTCGCTTTTCGCCAAGAGGGTGGAGGAAGGGCGGGTCAGGGATTGCCACGGCGACCTGCATGCAGCGCACATCTGCTTCGCCGATGACATCTATATTTTTGATTGCATTGAGTTCAACGATAGATTCAGATACCAGGACGTTGCCAATGAAGTTGCTTTCCTGGCGATGGACCTGGACTATCACGGGTGCACTGATCTATCTCAGCACTTTGTCCAGGCCTATGTTTCGGACTCAGGTGACCGTGAGTTGCTTGAGCTGTTGCCTTTCTACAAGTGCTACAGAGCTTACGTCCGGGGCAAGGTGGAGGGCTTTAAGCTCGGCGATCCTCACATCTCGGAAGAGGAGAAGGCCAGGGTCCTGGCTGTGGCCAGGAGATATTTCGAGCTTGCCGAGTCGTATATATGATATATACTGAATGGGTCAAAAGAATCAGAGCAGTCGGGACAAAATTTCGTCTATATGGCTGTTATCCAAAATTGCGAGGTTATCGTGGCCGACAGGGGGGTGGAGTATGAATAAAGTTCTTGTGACGGGACTGGCTCTTGGGAAAGATGTTGGCATATGCGATGCCTGCAACTTCGATTTCGAATGGGTATTTAAGTACCCGTCTGTCCTAATTTGGGCAGATAGTATTCTCGTAAGCTCCACGATCTGGGGCATGGTTTCATCTGCAGAATGGCCACCGGAATCCCGAGAAATGGCAAAGTCTCTTCAACTGATATTCAATATAGCAAGAGCTGAGGGTATTATTGAGGTTGTGGATCCAACTGAGACTATTTCTCCAGCCCTGAAAGATAGCATATTCACCCAGGCTGAAAAGGATCGTGCCCTACTCGCAAAAGTCTTTCCTGGCCATATTGCGCTTGGCGACGACGAGAAAGTGCCAGGGCAGCTATTCGTCGATGGGCACGAGTATTGCATGCCGTACATTTACACTATCTATGCGAGTCTAGCACTGGCAAGAGCTTGGGATACTCATTGCCTCTTCAATAACTATGTCTTCAACTACTGCAGGTACAAGTTTGGTCTCAGCCTCTTACCAAAGGATGTTCACACTGGATCAGTTGAGAGCTTTCATGCCGTCTTCAATGCGCACATTCCCAATAGTCATATTCTCCCGGAATATGTACTTACAAGCAAGGAGATCTGTTCGGAGTGCGCTAGAGAGCAAAGCTGCAGTGATAAGTATCTTTCGGAATTGGAAGCGAACCTCAAGAAACTCCTCCAGTGGCGTGATTACGACGAAATTCACCAGGTAAAGGCTGTTGTAAGTGATATTGTAGAGAAGCGCCGCAAATCTGCTGGCGTCATAGATCCGGCAGAGGTCTTGCATGATTTCCGAAGTCGTGAGCAGGAACTTCGACGCAAAGTGAAACTAGTGTTTCCAAAGATCCAGCGTTGGGCAAATATCGCGACAGTGTTGTCGCTCCCTGTTGCCCTCGCGGGAGCTCTGTCAGGAGCACCCTTGATCGAACTTCCGGCGCTGGGGCTTGCCGGGCTAAGTCAGACAGGGAACGCGCTTATGGGGGTTCTTTCAAGCAGGTATAGCTGGATAGGATTTTTGAGTAGGGAAACTCAACTCTATAGGGAAGTGTAGTAAATGGCCATTGGGATCCACAACCAGCCCGAAATATCGAATAAGACCACTCTTGTGGCTCACTTCGTTTGCCCAGACGCTTCGCACTTCACAAAGCTGGGAAACATTACCAAATCCCTGAATAGGGAGTGTTAAGGTGAAAGAGCCGTTTGCCAAATTCATAGAAGCTGAGTTAGGACCGGATACTTTGCTCATCACCTGTGGCCTTCCTGGCACCTGGAAGACTGAGACGGCTGAAGAAGTGTCCAAGATCAAGGGCTACCCCATAATGCGCAGCGACCTGATCAGGCTGGAAGTGATGAAAAACGAGGACATATTCGATGAAAAAGTCGCTGCCAATATGGACAAGCGAATGATGGTCTACGATGAGACATTTCGGCGGGCGGATGAGGTGCTGAACAAGGAGGAAGGTGTTATACTCGATGCCACCTTCGTTACGCAGTCGTTGAGGAAGCGTGCTGCCGAAATAGCAGCTGGGCACAATCGGACGTTTGCCATCATGCAAACGAGCTGCCCGCGCGAGGTATCCATCGCCCGGATACTGAGGCGGACTAAGGAGAATTACGAGTCCAATGCGCTCACAGAGCAGGCCTACATCAACAATGAAAAGAAGTTCGAGAAGGTGGACCTGGGAGGCTTGAAGGAGTTGCATCCGAACCTCAACGTCATTCACTTCACAGTCGACACCAGTGAGGATTCTCCTGAAGCTTGGTATGTAATCGGTGTGGAGAAGATTTGAGCGGAGCCGCTGCATGAAAATAGACCTGCACATCCATACCAAAGACTGCTCGGATGGCAATCTCTCTGTGGCAGAGGTCTTTGCCGAGGCCAAGAAGAGGAATATCGACCTGATGTCGATCACTGACCATGATTCCATAGACTGCCAGGAGAGGGCAATAGCTCTGGCCGCAGAGTATGACATAGCCTACATTACGGGGGTGGAATTGAACGTTACATTCCACTACCCGGGCGCAGGCCCCGTTTCACTGGACTTTCTCGGGTACCAGTATGATTATAGAAATCAAGACCTTCAGAACAAACTTCGATTGATTAGAGATCATAGGGAAACAAGGGCGCGTCAGATACTGGAGAAGCTGAATGCCGAGTTCGATAAGGAGAATATCGAGAGGTTTACGGAGCAAGACCTCAAGAAGATACAGGATAGCGTCGACGGTTCGTTTGGCCGACCGCATATTGCGAACTACCTGATACAAAAAGGAATTGTCCGCGATAAGCAAGAGGCCTTCGATAAGTATCTGGTCAAGTGCGATGTCCCCAAGTACCCACTTTCACTCGCTGAGGCATCAAAGTTGATCAGGAATGCCGGTGGCGTACTGGTGCATGCCCACCCCAATGACCCGAACGGGACATCTCTGGTGAGCATAACACGTGATCTGGAGGAGCAGACCAGGCTCATTGAGGAATATATGCTGGAGTACATTGATGGCATCGAGTGCTGGCATTCCCGACACGATGCCAGGACCACGGCACACTATGTTGAGTTTGTCAGGAAGCACGGTCTGATCATGACCGGTGGCAGTGATTGTCATCAAAAACCGCTGCTTATGGGCACATTGGATATGCCAGATTATGTAGCTGGTCAGTTTGTGAAGGGAGCATTACATGGACTTTGATCTTAAAGACCCGTCGCTGGCCCCTGATGGGGAGGCCAGAATCGAATGGGCAGCGCGAGAGATGCCTGTAGTCAGGCTGATCCAGGAGCGCTTTGCCAAAGAAAAGCCGCTCTCTGGTGCTCGGCTGTGTGGTTGCCTGCACATCACCACGGAGACGGCCAATTTGGCCCTGGCGCTCCAGGCTGGCGGCGCCGACGTGGCCTTATGTGCCTCGAATCCCCTGAGCACGCAGGATGATGTCGCCTCGGCCTTGGTCCAGAATCACGGCATCCCGGTTTTTGCCATTAAAGGCGAGGACGACGAGACCTATTATCGCCACATCAATTCTGCTCTGGACCATGGTCCCCAAGTCACTCTCGACGACGGCGCTGACCTGGTAGCCACGCTCCACAAAGAGCGCACGGAACTGATAGATAAAGTCATCGGGGGCACCGAGGAGACCACTACCGGGGTCACCAGGCTGCGCAGCTTAGCCCAAGAGGGGAGGTTGAGATATCCCATCATCGCCGTAAACGAAGCAGATACCAAGCATCTGTTCGATAATCGCTACGGCACCGGTCAGAGCACCATCGATGGCATCATCAGGGCCACCAACATCCTGCTTGCTGGGAAGAAGGTGGTTATCTGCGGCTATGGCTGGTGTGGACGGGGAGTAGCGATGCGCGCTAAAGGGCATGGCGCTCATGTGATCGTAGCTGAGGTCAACCCAGTGCGGGCTCTGGAGGCGGTTATGGACGGCTATCAGGTGATGCCGCTGCTCGAGGCGGCGGAGCTTGGCGATTTGTTCATCACCGTCACCGGGGGGCTCAAGGCCATCGACCGCGATCATTTCCTGCGGATGAAAGACGGCGCCATCTTGGCCAACAGCGGTCATTTCAATGTCGAGATCAATATTCCAGCTCTGGAGGGCATGGCCCAGGATAAGAGGAAACTGCGCCCATTTGTGGACCAGTATACATTGTCCGACGGTCGCCACCTCTACTTGCTTGGCGAGGGCCGGCTGATAAATCTGGCTGCCGCTGAGGGACATCCGGCCAGTGTCATGGACATGAGCTTTGCCAACCAGGCCCTAAGTGTGGAATATCTGGTCAAGAATAAAGAGCCGCTCTTACCACAGGTCTATACCGTGCCCGGGGAGATCGATAATGAAGTGGGACGGCTTAAGCTACTATCAATGGGGATTGCCATTGATACCTTGACCGAGGAGCAGCGAACATATCTGGAGAGTTGGGAAGTGGGAACTTAAATGAGGAGAAGAGACCATGACCATAACCTTCATAGACCAACCTGTAGTGCTGGTGACCTCGGAGTCGGTAACCGAAGGGCACCCAGACAAGCTCTGTGACCAGATCTCGGATGGCATACTCGATGCCATACTGGCCGAAGACCAGATGGCGCGAGTGGCCTGCGAGACCATGGCCACCACGGGGCTGGTAGTGGTGATGGGTGAGATCACCACCAAGTGTTACGTTGAAATCCAGGATGTTGTCCGTCGAGTAATCCGCGACGTGGGCTATACCCGGGCCAAATATGGCTTTGATGCCGACACCTGCGGTGTCATGGTATCGATAAAGGAGCAGTCAGGCGATATTGCCCTGGGTGTGAATAAGGCCCTGGAAACCAGGGGACGGAAAACGGTCAAGGATGAGAAGGAAGTGCTGGGAGCTGGAGACCAGGGGATGATGGTGGGCTTCGCCTGTAATGAGACTCCAGAGCTAATGCCGCTTTCCATCTCCTTAGCTCATAAGCTGTGCCGCCGTCTGGCTCAGGTGAGGAAGGAAAGAGTCCTGCCCTATTTGCGGCCTGATGGCAAATCCCAGGTCACGGTGGAGTACAACTATGGTAGCCCGAAGAGAGTGCATTCAGTGGTCATCGGCGCTCAGCATGAGGATGCCGTAAGTGGTGAGGTGCTTAGGCGAGATATCATGGAGCAGGTGATAAAGCCGGTGATCCCGCCCTCGCTCCTGGACAAGAAGACCAACTACTATGTCAATGCCACCGGGCGCTTTGTTGTCGGGGGGCCGATGGGTGATACTGGGACCACGGGACGCAAGATACTGGTTGATAGCTATGGCAGCGTGGCCCGGCATGGTGGAGGCTGCTTCTCCGGCAAGGATCCGACTAAGGTCGACCGCTCCGCCGCCTACATGGCCCGCTATGTGTCCAAAAACGCTGTGGCCGCTGGTCTCGCTGATCGCCTCGAGCTCCATGTTGCCTATTGCATTGGCGTGTCCCATCCTCTCAGTCTCACGATCGAGACCTTTGGCACGGCAAAGGTTGATGATGAACTCATCCTGAAACTGATTGAAAAGCATTTCGACTTCCGTCCCGGCGCTATCATCGAGACACTTGATCTGCGACGTCCTATCTACAGGCAGACCGCAGCCTACGGGCATTTCGGCCGCGATGATATCGACCTCCCTTGGGAGAGGACGGACAAGGCGGCAATTCTCAGGGCTGAAGCAGGGCTGGGATGACCATCAAATTCGGCACCGATGGCTGGCGGGGTGTTATCGCCCAGGATTTCACCTTCGATAATGTCCGTGCCTGTGCCCAGGGAGTGGCTGAATATCTCCTGGATTCAGGGATGGCACATCGTGGCCTGATAATAGGTTACGATACCCGTTTTGCCTCGGAGCACTTCGCCGCTGCTGTTGCCGAGGTGGCTGCTGGCAATGGCATCAAGGCCTATCTTTGCTCTGCTCCAACCCCTACTCCCATAGTTAGCTATGGGGTCATCGCCAATAAGGCAGCTGGGGCTGTCATCATCACCGCGAGCCACAATCCCGCTATCTGGAACGGCTTCAAGTATAAGCCGGAGTATGGCAGCAGCGCTCCCCCCGAGGTCACCGATGCCATAGAAAAGCGCATTCCCTCTTCAGCAGCCGCGGTGAAACGAGTCCCATTAGCTGAAGGCCAGCAGCAAGGGCTGATTGAGTATCTGGACCTGAGCCCCATTTACCTGGAGCGGATAGCTCAATTGGTTGACCTGGAGAAGCTACGGCAGTCCGGGCTCAGCATAGTTGTCGACTCTATGTTCGGGGCCGGAGCCGGCTATTTGAAGAGGATGCTGGCTGGGGGCAGGGCTGAAGTCGTGGAGATCAACGGGGAGCGAAATCCTCTTTTTCCTGGAATTCAACCTGAGCCCATCGCTCACAACCTGGGCAAGCTCTCAGCTCTGGTCAAAGAGAGGGGGGCTGATGTTGGTCTGGCTACTGATGGCGACGCCGATAGAATTGGAGTCATAGACGAAAATGGTTCATTCCTTTCTCAACATCAGGTATTCGCCATTATTGCGCTGTATCTCCTTGAGGTTCGGGGAGAGCGAGGCGCTATCGTCAAGACCATAACCTCTACCAGCATGGTGTATCGCTTGGGACAGCTCTTTTCGGTGCCGACTTTTGAAACACCTGTGGGCTTCAAATACGTCTGCTCGCTGATGCTGGAGGAGAATGCCCTCATCGGTGGTGAGGAGAGCGGAGGCTATGGTTTCAGAGGACATATCCCGGAGCGAGATGCTTTCCTATCGGCTCTTTATTTTCTCGATTTCATGGTCGAGTTGGACAAGAGGCCGTCCGAGCTGTTGAACCACCTGTATGATAAAGTAGGGCCTCATTATTATGACCGCATCGATGTTCATATTGCGGCAGAGGAGCGAGAGGCGATCGGAGATCGTCTTTCGCGTACTAAGCCCAGTGAGCTTGGTGGTGTCAAGGTGACCGAATTTGATACCCTGGATGGTTTCCGTTTCAAGCTGGCAGACGAAAGTTGGCTCCTGCTGCGCTTCTCAGGAACCGAGCCCGTGCTCCGCATATATGCTGAAGCTTCGAGTGTCTCCCAGGTCAATACACTGCTGAAGGCAGGCCAGGAGCTGATAGGAGTTTGAATAGCCAAAGGGAGGAGAGACGATGCCGATCTATGAATATAAATGCAAAGACTGTGACCAGGTGAGCTCACTCTTCGTTCACAAATTTGATGACAAGCCTGAGAAATGCCCCAACTGTGGCAGCCCCAATTTAGAAAAGCTATCCACATTTGATGCCCACTTTTACTTAGGTGGCCCCAAAGCGATGCCCAGAAAACGGAAAATGTACTAAAAAAGCCTCATGATCGATCTCGATGTCCCTGAAGTCCGCCAGAGATTAGACCCTGACGATATGCTGGGTCGCATTGCCGAGCTGCCTCAGCAGTGCCAGGAGGCATGGCACAAGGCCCTGAACTTCATACTGCCCTCAGACTATAGACGGGTCAACAAGGTGGTCGTCTTGGGCATGGGTGGCTCTGCCATGGGTGGCGGCTTGCTTGCTGGCCTCACTGCCGAGGAGGCGGCCCCTGTTTTCGTGCACCGAGACTATGGACTGCCTTCTTTCGTTGATGCCGGGACTTTGCTCATTGCTTCCAGCTACTCGGGTATGACCGAGGAGACTCTCTCCGCCTTTGATCTGGCGCTGCAAACCCCAGCCAAGAAGCTGGTTCTGACCACGGGGGGGAAGATGAAGGCTATCGCCGAGGAGCGGGGTATTCCCGTCTTCACCATTGCCTATCAGGCGCAGCCCCGCGCAGCTCTAGCTCACAGCTTTATTCCCCTGATTGGCATACTGCATAAGCTGGAGTTGATCTCTGATAAGTCAAAAGACATTGCTGAGATGGTCCAGGTTTTGGGTAAGTTGAAATCCGAGATCGATGCGGATTGCCCCCTGGCGCGCAACCCGGCAAAACAGCTGGCCACCAAGCTATTCGGTCGTATAGCCATCATTTATGGCGCTGGCATCCTCTCCGAGGTGGCGAGGCGCTGGAAGACGCAGCTAAACGAGAACAGCAAGGCCTGGGCCTTCTTTGAGCTCTTCCCAGAACTCAACCATAACGCCATAGTTGGCTATGAGTTTCCACATCAGGGAATGGACGGGGTCTTTGTGGTTCTGCTGCGCTCATCGAAGTTCGGTCCCAGGATTCTGGCCCGCTATCAGGTGACCTGTGACCTCCTGGAGCAGAGAAATATCGACCATGAGGTCGTAGAGGGGAATGGGCAGAGCGCACTGAGCCAGATAATGAGCCTGATTATGTTTGGGGACTACGTTAGCTACTATCTGGCCATGCTCAATGAGGTTGACCCGACGCCTGTGCAGTCCATCGACTATCTAAAGAAGAGGCTCAGCGAAGCCTGAACTTATCTCTTGCGGTACTGGCGTGCCTTGCGGGCTCTTTTGAGCCCGTATTTCTTGCGCTCCTTGATCCTGGCGTCGCGTGTGAGAAGCCCGTGGCTGCGGAGCAAGGGTTTTAGCGCTTCGTCGAACTTGAGCAGAGCACGGCTGATGCCGTGGCGGACGGCATCGGCCCATCCCGAAATTCCTCCCCCTTCTACCTTGACTACAACCCTGAATTTCCCCAGGGTTTCAGTGAGCTCAAGCGGCTGGAGGACGGTTCGCTTCAATCTCGGGGTGGTGAATATTTCCTCAAAGGGCTTGTCGTTAACGAGGAAGACATCATTCCCTCCCGGGTAGAGCCGAACCCGTGCCACCGCCGTTTTTCTTTTTCCCGTCCCGTAGTAGTACTGCTCTTGCTCAGCCAAATTGCCTCCTCGGTCTTTCCACCGTCTATCATTCCTTCGCGTTCTCTGGTCCGTGAAGCAGCCAGGACTTGGTTTTAACCAGGAAATTCCAGACCCGTATTGCTTCTGTCCCGCATTCGGGGCATGGGACTTCCTTCTTTTCGTCGAATCGCAGTCTCACGTCGAAGCGCTTTTTACAATTTGGGCACTCAAATTCGTAAACAGGCATCCCCTTCTCCTCACTTTTCTCCTTGCTCCACCTGAATCCGATGAGGGTGCTCGGGGCCACTGTAGACCTTGAGCTTTCTGAACATGGCGCGACCTAAAGGGCCCTTAGGCAACATTCCTTTTACTGCATGCTCGATGACCCTGGTGGGATGGGTCTCCATCAGATCGGCGAGGCTGATGCTCTTGAGTCCGCCGGGATAACCGGAATGGCGATAGTAGAGCTTCTGTTTCGCTTTCTTGCCTGTCACCCGAACACCTGCAGCGTTGATCACGACGACATGGTCGCCAGTGTCGAGGTGTGGGGCGAATATCGGCTTGTGTTTACCGCGAAGGAGCTGAGCTATCTCTGTCGCCAGTCGCCCTAAGGTTCTCCCCGAGGCATCAACAACATGCCATTGTCGCTTGATATCCGATGCTTTGGTACTGTATGTTTTCACTTTGTCCATTCCCGAACTCAAGATTAGGGTATTCAATTCTCATCAGGCAAAGCCCACGAGCTGAAGCTACTGGAGTTGCCAGTCCCGGAGTTTTGGCTCTTGCCAGCTGCCAGAAGTCCTGTACTGTCATCTGGCCCAATCCCACCTTTATCAGAGGCCCCATCGTTCGTCGCACCTGCTGGGGCAAGAAGGAATTGGCTGTGATATGGAAGAACACCAGCCCCCCATTTCTCTGCACATGGACCTGAAATACGGTGCGTGTCGTGTTCCTGCCAGCATAGCGAGGAGTAGTAAAAGAGGCGAAATCGTGCTGGCCAATGAGAATGCCACAGGCCTGATTCATAGCTTCCACATCGAGCGGCTTGAACACAAAATGGGTATACATTCTCTCAAAAGGGGAGGGCATTGGGGTGTTGAGAATTGTATAGCGGTACTTCCGGCTTATGGCTTGCCTCCTGGGGTGGAAATCGTCGGCCACTTGCGAGCAGGAGTGGACGGCGATGTCCCGCGGCAGATGCGAGTTGAGGGCGCGGAGGAAGCTCTGCGGCGAAAAGGATGCTGGGATTTCCACTGTTACCACCTGTCCCCTGGCATGAACACCGGCATCGGTGCGGCTGGCTCCGACCGTAGAGGTCCTCATCCCTGTGAGCTGCACCAGAGCCTGCTCCAGTTTCCCTTGAACGGTAGGTGCCTCGGGTTGAATCTGAAACCCGTGGTATCTTGTCCCCTCATACTCAACCAGCAGAGCAAATTTCGTCATTCAGCGAACATTACCTCCCCGTCAGCTTAGACCAGTTCCAACTGGGCCATCGACGCGCCATCGCCGACTCTGGGTCCCAACCGCACCAGACGTGTATAGCCCCCTTTTCTATCGCCATACCTTGGTGCCAGCTCGTCGAATACCTTCTTAATCACCTTCTTATCGGTGACCAGGGACAGTGCGCGACGCCGTGCGTGTAGATTCCCTTCCTTGCCCAGGGTGATCACGTGCTCAGCGAGGGATTTTGCCTCTTTGGCTTTGGCCTCAGTGGTCACGATCTTCTCATAACGCAAAAGGTCGGTCGTCAGGTTTCGATACAGAGCTAACCTGTGGCCGGTATCCCGGGAGAGTTTGCGTCCTGCGACTCGATGCCTCATCTCTTCCTCACCTTGAATCCAGCTGCCTTAAGCTTTGCTGTAACCTCTTCCTCTTCTTCGGGTAAAGCGACCTCTTCTTCTGCCACCTGGGCAGCGAACCCCTTGTCTTCAAGGCAGTTCTGGATCTCTTCCAAGGATGCCTGACCCAGGCCTTTCATCCTCTTCAACTCTTCCTTGCTCTTTTCCAATAGCTCGCCAACCTTGGTGATCCTGTTTCGCTTGAGGCAATTCAGCGTTCGTGATGACAGCTCGAGTATTTCTATGGGCACATCGGCGGTTTCGACCTTGGCCTTAGTTGGTGCCGGCTTGCCCAGTTCCGCGAAGACGGAGAATTGCTCCACCAGTATCTGGGCCGCCTGAATCAGGGCCTCGCTGGGCGAGAGCGTGCCGTCGGTCCAAACCTCAAGGATGAGACGGTCAAGATTAATCTGTTGCCCTACCCTGGTCTTCTCCACACTGAAATTGGCCCTGCGAATAGGAGTGTAGATGGCATCGGTGGGCAGCACGCCGATAGGCAGGTTATTACTGGAACCTGCGGGTTCATATCCCTTGCCTTGTTCCACATAGAATTCGACATTGAGCTTGGCATCGGCTGAATCCAGCATAGCTAGATGGAGTTCGGGGTTTACCACCTCAAAGTCCGCCGATGGTTCGATGTCCCCAGCACAGACAGCCCCCTCACCGGTGGCATTGAGGCTCAATTTCCCTGGTTGTTCCGTTAGAGAGCGAAGCCTGATTTGCTTCACATTGAGCAGGAAGGTCATCACATCCTCTTTAACATGAGGAATGGTCGAGAACTCGTGCTGGACTCCTTCGATCCTGACTGCAGTTATTGCAGCCCCGATAAGAGAGCCCAACAGCACCCGACGCAGGGCATTGCCCAGGGTGATGCCAAAGCCAGTATCCAAAGGCTCGACGATGAAGCGACCATAATTGTCGGAGGTGCGCTCACACTCTATGTTTGGCGTTACGGATTGGAGCAAGGTCTTGCCTCCTACCTGGAGTAGTATTCTACGATGAGATGTTCATCGATGATGGAATCAATATCTCCGCGGCTTGGCTCGGCTATCACACTCCCGGCGATGTTCTCAGTATCCAGTCCCAGCCAAGGAGGCACCGATCTGCTGCCAAGCTCTCGGGCTGTTTTGTCATAGTGCACCAGTTTCTTGCTTCTCTCCTTCCACGTGATGGCGTCTCCCCGCTTGACTAAATATGATGGCACATTGACTTTGCGCCCGTTGACGTCGAAGTGCCCGTGCCGCACCAGTTGTCTTGCTTGCTTGCGGGAGTCGGCGAAGCCAAGGCGATAGACCACGTTGTCCAGTCTGAGCTCAAGAATCTTGAGCAAGTTCTCCCCGCTGAGCCCTGGTTGCTTCTTGGCCTTGGCAAAGTGGCGGCGGAACTGACGCTCAAACACCCCGTAGATATGTCGAGCTTTCTGTTTCTCCTTGAGCCTGATGCCGTATTCCGATAGCTTGCGGGGGCGCTGATGTTGCCCGGGAGGGACATGCCGCTTTTCCTCGGGGCACTTTGGGGTATAGCACTTCTCTCCCTTAAGGAATAACTTTTCTCCTTGGCGCCGACACAGTCGGCAAACCGGCCCTGTATAGCGGGCCATTTCCATACCTCCTGTTATACCCGCCTCTTTTTGGGTGGGCGACAGCCGTTGTGTGGGATAGGTGTCACGTCCCTGATGCTGAGGATGTTGAGCCCAGTTGACTGGAGGGTGCGGATTGCAGCCTCCCGGCCGCTTCCAGGGCCTCTCACATAGACATCTACTTGTCGGAGCCCGTGCTCCATTCCCCGTCGTGCTGTGGCCTCGGCAGCCCTTTGAGCGGCGAAGGCAGTCCCCTTGCGTGCCCCCTTGAATCCACTGGTGCCCGAGCTGCCCCAGACGATGACATTCCCCTGGGGATCGGTGAGGGTAATGATGGTGTTGTTGAACGTGGACTGGATATAGGCTCGCCCTCGGACTATTCCCTTGCGCTCTCGCCTTTTCACTCGAGATGGCTTTTTCTTGGCCACATCCTACCTCATTACTTCTTAATTACTTCTTAGATATGCCGCGGCGGCGTCCTCTGCCGGCTACGGTCTTGCGCGCCCCGCGCTTGGTCCGGGCATTGGTTTTGGTTCTTTGCCCCCGAACTGGCAGCCCGCGGCGATGCCTTAGCCCTCGGTAGCTGCCGATCTCAATGAGCCGCTTGATGTTGAAGGTTACCTCCTTCTTAAGGTCACCTTCAACTTTGTATTCTCGATCGACGGCCTCGCGGATGCGGTTCAATTCGTCATCGCCGAGGTCGTTGACCTTGGTATCTGGACTGATGCCGGTTTGGGTCAGAATCCTCTGGCTCAAACTGGGGCCGATACCATATATGTAGCGTAGCGAGATCTCAACACGCTTGTCCTTCGGGATATCGACTCCAGCAATGCGTGGCATGTTAACCCTGCCTTTGCTTATGTCTTGGATTCTTGCATATTACCCTAACGACGCCTTTGCGCCTTACAATCTTACATTTTTCACAGCGCCGTTTCACAGAGGCCTGAACCTTCATTATAGCATTTCCTTAGCGAAAGCGGTAGGTGATCCGCCCCCGACTCAAGTCATAGGGGGAAAGCTCCACTAGAACCCTATCTCCACGCACGATCCTGATGAAATGCTTCCGCATCTTGCCCGACGCATGGGCCAGCACAATGTGACCATTGGGAAGCTCCACCCGGAACATAGCATTGGGCAGGGGCTCGACCACCGTGCCTTCGACTTCGATAGTGTCCTTTTTTGGCATATACGCTTTATATAATGCATCTAATCTAGAGCTTCGTCAATACCTTGGGCTCGGAGCCATTGACAGCGATTGTGTGCTCGAAATGAACGGATAGGCTGCCATCGGCGGTGACCACTGTCCAGTTATCGGACTTCACCTTGGTGCGCCAGCCCCCGGCATTGACCATGGGCTCTAAGGCCAGAGTCATGTTGTTTTGCAGCTTGGGCCCCTGTCCCGGGGAGCCGAAATTAGGGATCTGTGGATCTTCGTGCATCTCGCGGCCAATGCCGTGGCCCACATATTCTCGGACCACGGAGAAACCGCGTGATTCAACGTAGGACTGGATCGCGGCTGAGACATCACCGAGCCAGGCTCCATGGCGAGCGGCGGCGATGCCTGCATTCAATGCTCCTTGGCCGACATCGAGGAGCCTTTGTGCTTCGGTGTCAATCTGTCCCACAGCAACGGTCACTGCGGCATCGCCCTGGAAGCCGTTAACAATGGCACCGACATCAAGGGCCACCAGATCCCCCTCCTGGAGCACCCGCTTCCCAGGAATGCCGTGGACCACCTCATCGTTCACCGAGACGCAGATAGAGGCGGGAAAACCCCGATAGCCTTTGAACGAGGGGATAGCCCCATGGCGTTTGAACTCCTCCATGGCAATGGCATCCAGCTCTGCGGTGGTAATGCCCGGCGCTATCGCCTTGGTCAAAGCGGCGAGGACAGCAGCTACAACACGTCCTGCCTCCTGCATGGCTGCGATTTCCTCGGACGTCTTGATAATTATTCCCATGCTTTTGCTTTCTATTTGAAGGCGGCGAGCAAATCCCGGGCCACGGCATCGATATCCTGCTCGCCATTGACCCGGACCAATTTGCCGGCTTTGGCATAGTAGTCGATGAGGGGCGCAGTTTGAACCAGATAGACCTCGATTCGTTTCCTCACTGTCTCCTCAGTGTCATCGGCACGCTGGTAGAGTTCGCCGCCACAATGATCACAGCGCCCAGGCTGCTGCGGTGGATTGTTAGTCATATGATATGGTGCCTGGCAATTGCGGCAGAGCCAGCGCCCGCCGAGCCTTCTCACCAGCTCCTCATCTGAAACCTCGATGTACAATGCTTTGTCAACGCTCTCTGCCCCCAGGGCCTGGTCCAGTGCTTGTGCCTGCTCTAATGTTCTGGGAAAGCCGTCCAGGATGAAGCCACGTTCACAATCTGGGGAAGCTATGCGCTGCAGCACCATCTTGATCACAACCTCATCTGGGACTAAGAGACCCTGCTGCATATAGGACTGGGCCAGGGTGCCCAGCTCATCGCCTCTCTCCAGCGCCTGACGGAACAGGTCTCCGGAGGCGATATGGGCCAGTCCCAGCTCCTTGGCCAGGAGCGCGGCCTGGGTTCCCTTGCCGGCACCCGGGGCGCCTAAGATTATAATCTTCATTTCATGAACCCCTCGTAGTGACGCATTAATAGCTCGGCCTCAAGCTGTCTCATTGTGTCCAGAACCACCCCGACGACGATTAGGAGTCCGGCGCTCGACAGGATCATGACTGAAGTGTCAGCCGAGGCTCCAGTGGCCAAGGAGGCGAACAGGGGCATTATGGCCACCAGTCCCAAGAACAGGGCCCCGCCCCAAGTGATTCTGGTCAGCACACGATTCAGATAATCGGCAGTGGGCTTCCCGGGCCGGATTCCCGGGATGAACCCTCCTTGGCGTTGCAGGGTCTCAGGTAGGTTCTGCTGCTGGAAGACCGTCATGGTATAGAAGAAGGTAAAGCCGACCACGAGCAGGAAATAGATGATCCAGTACGGGGAGCCGCCAGCGGTACCTGTCGGGCTGAAGAAGTTTACCACCGAATTGGCGAAGTTTTGGGTTTCGTCGGGCCCGGCGGCAAACCAGCCGGCGATCATGCCGGGCATTAGTATTAACGACATGGCGAAGATCAGTGGTATCATCCCCGCTGAATTGACCCGGAGCGGGATATGCGTGCCCCCGGTTTGGCGATACATGCGGCCGCCGCGAAAGGTGCTTCTGGAGTATTGCACCGGGATGCGGCGATGACCCTCATAAACGAACACTACCAAAAGCGTGATGGCGAGCATCAATAATACCAACACGGTGAGGTCGACCCAGCCGTTGCTATAGCTGCGCCAGACACTTTCCGGCAGCTTGGCGATGATGCCACCGAAGATTATGATCGAGATGCCGTTGCCGATGCCTTTTTCCGTGATGCGCTCCCCGAGCCATACCAGGAACATGGTGCCCGCAGTCATGGTGAGGATCATGGTTACGGTGGTCAAGGGATCACCACCAGACATCGGCCACGGTGGTGTGGTGAGGGGCACGAGGCCGCCAAGGATACCTTGAGAGAAGATTACTAACATCCCATAGGATTGTAGCATAGCCATAGGTACGGTCAGCCAGAAGGTATACTGGTTTAGCTTCCTTCTCCCTGCCTCGCCTTCCTTGGATAGCATCTGCAGCTTGGGGATGATGGGCACCAGAAGCTGCATTATGATGGAGGCGGTAATGTAAGGATAGACTCCCATGGCCACGATGCTGGCGTTCCTCAGGGCACCGCCACTGAAGATATCCAACAGGCCAAAAAGCGGCCCGAGCTCAATCCCGGCCTTCAATGCATCGGGATTGACCCCTGGTACTGGGATATTGGCGAGAAAGCGGAATAGGGCCAGAATGGCCAAGGTGAACAGTAACTTTCGCCTCAGATCGGGAGTGCGCCAGGAATCGATGAAAGCCTGGATCAGCTTTGGCCTAGTCCACCTTCTACCGCGTTGCATTACTAAACCTCAATAGCCTTGCCCCCGGCGGCCTCGATTTTCCTTTTGGCCATCTCGGAGAACTTATTGGCCTTTATCAGCAAGGGATGGCGAATCTCACCGTCGCCCAAGACCTTTATCGGCTTCTTGACCGACTTGGCCAGCCCGGCGGCCACCATACTCTCCGGTGTCACCTCAGCACCTTCGTTAAAGATGCCCAGGCTCCTCAGATTGACGGCGACATATTCCTTCTTGAAAATGTTGGTAAAGCCACGCTTCTTGGGCAGGCGCTGGGACAAGGGGGTCTGACCGCCCTCGAAAAGGGGATGGATCTTGCTTCCGGAGCGGGACTTCTGTCCTTTGAGTCCGCGGCTGGAGTAGGTACCGTGGCCGCTGCCATCGCCGCGGCCAACTCTTTTTCTTCTCCGTTTCGCTCCCGGGGCTGGGGTCAGCTCATTTTGCCTCACTTTAACCCCCGCCTTATCAGCTCCTTATCTTGCGATTTGAGCTGGCTCAGGGCCAGCATGGTGGCCTTGACCACATTTATTGGGTTAGAACTGCCCAAGGACTTCGTCAAGATATCCTTGATGCCGGCAGCTTCGACCACGGCTCTCACTGCTTGTCCTGCGATGACTCCTGTTCCCGGGGACGCTGGTCTCAGGAAAACCTTGGCCGCTCCCGACTTAGTTGTTATGCTGTGTGGGATGGTGCTGCCCACCAGTGGCACTTGAATCAGGTTCTTCTTGGCTCTGGTCCCAGCCTTTCTGATGGCCTCAGGCACTTCCCTTCCATGACCCAAAGCGGCGCCGACGTGACCTTGGCCATCCCCGACTACCATCAGGGCGCTGAAGCTGAAACGGCGGCCCCCAGCCACGGTTTTAGCCACTCGCCTGATATCAACGAGCTTCTCGGTGAGATTCAACTCATCTATGTCTATTCTTTCCATTGTCAAAACTCTAAGCCTGTCTCTCGGGCAGCATCGGCCAGATGCTTGGCCCGGCCATGATATTTATAGCCGCCGCGGTCAAAGACCACTTGACCGAGCCCCTGAGCTAGGGCTCGTTTTGCGATCAAAGCCCCCACCAATTTAGCTTTTTCCATCTTGGGCAGTCCCTGGGCCGTGGCTTTGATCTCGGGGTCGAGGGTTGACGCTGAGGCTACGGTGTGTCCAGCTTTGTCGTCTATGAGCTGGGCATAAATGTGCTTCAGGCTGCGAAAGATGCAAAGGCGTGGTCGTGCTGGTGTCCCTGTCACCTTCTTCCTGAGCCTGATATGCCTCCTTTGTCTCGCCTTCAAGGGCATCTACCTTCTTCTCCCCATCTTGCCTGACTTTCCTGGCTTGAGCCGGACCAACTCGCCAGAGTATCTGATACCCTTCCCCACGTAGGAATTGGGAGGCTTCACCGCCCGGATCTCTGCTGCCAGCTGGCCCACCAGCTGTTTGTCAACGCCGGAAACAATGACCCGGTTGGTGCCTTCAACAGCAAGCGAGATGCCCGGGGGTGGGGTGATCTCCACGGGGTGGGTATATCCTACCTGTAACACTAACTTATCCCCCGATTTCTGGGCTCGATAGCCCATTCCCACCAGCTCCAGGCTCTTGCGGAATCCGTTGCTCACTCCTTCCACCATGTTAGCCAACAGGCTCCTGGTAAGGCCATGGAGGGAGCGGTGAATTCTGTTGTCGGAGGGTCGAGATACCAGTAGGTTTCCGTCCTCCAGGGTGACAGTCATATCTGGGCTGAAGGCTCGCGTAAGCTCGCCTTGGGGGCCTTTAACCGTGATTTGGTGGCCCTTGATGCTGACCTCAACCCCTTTAGGGAGTGGTATTGGCTTTGTCCCCACTCTGGACACCGACACCTCCGTTACCATACATAACACAAGACCTCGCCACCAACTCCCTTACGCCAAGCTTGCTTCCCAGTCATTATACCTGAAGGGGTGGACAGAATGGCCACACCCACTCCTTGGTAGACTCTGGGGATCTCTCCCCGACCAACGTAGACCCTGAGCCCGGGCTTGCTCACCCGCTTGAGCCCGGTCAATATCGGCTCCTTCTTGCCAGTATATTTGAGTTGGATTTTGATCACCTGCTGTGGTGTGTTGCCCTTCAGCATCTCATAGTCGCTGATAAATCCTTCTTCTTTAAGGATCTGGGCAATGGAGACCTTCACCTTGGAAGCTGGAACAAGGACGAAATCATGACGGGCCATGATGGCATTCCTGATTCTGGTCAACATATCAGCAATAGGATCAGTGGTGCTCATGGTGCTTGCCTCACCAACTCGATTTCCTCACTCCCGGGAGTTGACCCTCGAGCGCTAATTTTCTGAAGCAGATGCGGCACAGGCCAAACATGCGAATATAAGCTCGAGGCCGGCCGCAGAGTTGGCAGCGGTTGCGATGCCGCACTGCATACTTCGGCGACCTTTGTGATTTTACTATCTTTGATGTCTTAGCCATGTCATTTCCTCGAGAACGGCATGCCCAGGAGCTCTAACAATCGTTGGCCCTCCTCATCGCTTTTGGCCGTGGTCACAATGGAGACCTGAAGCCCGCGGGCTTTATCGATCTTGTCATAATCTATCTCGGGGAAGTAAATCTGCTCCTTGAGCCCTAGTGAATAGTTGCCCCAGCCATCGAATGAATTCCTGGGAGTGCCCTGAAAGTCTCGTATGCGTGGCAGGACTGCATTGACCAGCTTATCCAGGAAATGGTACATCCTGTTGCCACGCAAGGTGACCATGGTGCCGATAGTAACTCCTTTGCGCAAGCGGAAGCCAGCGATGGACTTCTCAGCCTTGGTAGTTATCGGGTGTTGCCCGGAGATCAGGGCCAAGTCGTTGCTTGCCGCCTCCAAAGCTTTGGGATTTTGTGTTGCTTCCCCGAGCCCGATGTTAAGCACTATTTTCTCCAGCCGTGGCACCTGCATCGGGTTCCGATAATTAAATTCTCGTATCAGCTGGGGCACGATCTGCTCTTGATATCTCTGTTTTAGCCTGGAAGTCATGAATCGATAGCCTCAAGGCATTTTTTGCATACCCGGATCTTCCTCCCGTCATCGAGGAATTGAAAGCCAACACGAGCTGGCATGTGGCATTTTGGACAGATGAGCATTATATTGTCCAGATTTATTGCTGCCTCACGTTCGATGATCCCTGCCTTTTTTGCCTGTCCCCGAGGCTTCATGTGGCGTTTGATCATGTTAATGCCTTCCACCTCCACACGATTCTCTCTGGGAAGGGCTTGCCTCACTTTTCCTTTCCTCCCCCGATCCTTGCCCGTGATCACAACTACCTCGTCTCCTTTTCGAATCTTCATCTACAGCACCTCAGGGGCTAAGGATACGATCTTGATGAAATTCTTGTCCCGCAGCTCGCGGGCCACGGGGCCAAAGATACGGCTCCCTCTGGGATTGCCCTTGTCATCGAGGATTGCCGCTCCATTATCGTCGAATCTAATATATGAGCCATCGGGGCGACCGTAGGTCTTGGCTGTACGCACAATGACAGCCCGAACTACATCTCCCTTCTTAACCGCGGCGCCGGGTATGGCCTCCTTCACCGAGGCCATGATGAGATCGCCAATTCGGGCATATCTTTTCCTCGTGCCCCCGAGCACATGGATGCACATGATCTCCCGAGCACCGCTATTATCCACCACTTTGAGCCTGGTATATGGCTGGATCACTGCTGCTACTCCGTCTCCGTGCGCAAAGCCTCGATTGCCATCCCTTTGCTCAGGATCTCGCTCACCCGCCACCGTTTCTCCTTGGACAAGGGGCGAGTCTCAATGATCCTGACCAAGTCACCAATATGACAGGCGTTGTCTTCATCGTGGGCTTTGAATTTCTTTCTATAGGTCACGACGCGCTTATACCGAGGGTGACGGCGCCGGGTTTGCACCATGACCACTGCCGTTTTGTCCATCTTATCGCTGGTGACGCGACCAACGTATGCCTTAGGACTCATGTTTCTCTGCCGAGTTTCCTTTCCCGGATTATGGTCTTGATTCGGGCGATGTTCCTCTTTGCCCTGCGCATCTGGCTATAATCTGTTAGCTGGTTAATGGCTGCTCGGAATCTGAGGTTGAAGACCTCGTGATGAGCCTCCTCCAGCCGCTTAGTTAGCTCCTCATCGCTTAGCTTTCGAATCTCGTCGCTCCTCATTTCTCATCCCTGGCCACGAATTTGGTGTCGATAGGCAGTTTGTGAGAAGCGAGGCGTAATGCTTCCTTTGCCGTCTCGTCTTTGACTCCAGAGATCTCAAACAAAATCCTCCCCGGCCTAACCACAGCCACCCAGTGGTCAGGGGAGCCTTTGCCCCCGCCCATGCGGGTCTCCGCCGGCTTTTTGGTTACCGGCTTATCAGGGAAGATGCGAATCCAAATCTGCCCACCTCGTCGGACATGGCGGACAATGGCGCGGCGAGCTGCCTCTATCTGCCGGCTGGTGAGCCAAGCTGGCTCCAGCGCCCGAAGTCCATATTCACCGAAGGCCACAGTATTGCCAGATTGAGCTGTGCCCTGGCGTCGGCCCCGGTGCACCTTACGATATTTAACTCGTTTCGGCTGTAGCATTATCTTTGCTCTTGGGATAAATCGATCATTCCCCTGCTTCCGTTGCTACCTCAGGAGTCGCTTTGGTCTCGGTGAATGCCTCAACCTCAGCTTTAACCTCAGCCTCAACCTCAGCCTCAGCTTTAACCTCAGCCTCAGCTTCGGCCTCAACCTCGGCCTCTTCCAGCTCGGGGCGAATCTCTCCCTTGTAAATCCAGACTTTGACTCCGAGAAGTCCCTTGGGGATCAAAGCTTCGGCAAATCCGTAGTCGATATCAGCGCGCAGGTTATGCAGGGGGACACTCCCCTCACGTTCTACTTCGCGGCGCGCGATCTCGGCACCACCGATCCTCCCGGAAACGTTCACCTTTATTCCCTTGGCACCTCGATCCATAGTTCGGGCGACAGTTCGTTTCACCGCGCGCCTTCGGGAGATACGCCTCTCCAGCTGATCGGCGATGTTTCTGGCCACAAGATAGGCATCGAGTTCAGGCTCTCGAATCTCCTGGATGTTCAGCCGCACTCTTTTCCCGGTCGTCTTCTCCAAATGCTTTCTCAGCTCGTCGACCCTTTGCCCACCGCGGCCAATAACCACGCCCGGTTTTGCCGTATGGACTGTCACCGTGACCTCGTTTGACCAACGCTCGATCTCCACACGGGAGATGCCTGCTTCGCCGTATTTAGCCCGGATTGCCTTGCGGATAGCCAAGTCTTCCTGCAACGACGCAGCATAGGTCTTCTCCCCATACCATTTCGATTGCCAATCCTTGGTGATGCCCAGTCTAAACCCTACAGGGTGAACCTTTTGCCCCATTTATTCCTCCGCTACCACCACAGTGATATGACTCGAGCGCTTAAGTATCGGGCTGACTCTGCCCCTGGCGTTGGCGCGAGACCTCTTCATGGTGGCACCTTTATCAGCGTAAGTCCTGACGATCCTGAGATTTGTGGGCAACATCTGGAAGTTGTTCTCGGCATTGGCCGCAGCTGACTTCACCACTTTGGCCACGACTCGAGCTGTTGGTGTAGGCACGAACCTCAATATGGACAGTGCTTCATCCACCTTTTTACCTCGAATCAGATCCAAGACCAGTTGTGCCTTCTGAGTCGAGACCCTAACCTGTTTCGCCGTAGCCTTCACTTCCATCTATTTCTTCACCCGGCTGGCTCGAGCTGCTTTGGCAGTGTGTCCCTTGAACGTCCTTGTGGAAGCGAACTCACCGAGCTTATGCCCGACCATGTTCTCTGTGATAAAAATGGGGATATGCCTACGACCATCATGAACCCCGATGGTGAGCCCGACCATTTGCGGGACAATGGTCGAATTCCGGGCCCAGGTCTTGATCACCGCCTTTTGCCCGCTGCTCTGCAGGGCCTCAACCTTCTGCAACAGTTTGACATTCACAAAGGGGCCCTTTTTGGTCGATCTCCCCATCCTTACTTTCTCCTCTTAACGATGAGCCTATCTGAGACCTTGTGCTTTCTGGTTCTGACGCCAGAGGCTGGTTTACCCCAAGGTGTCTTGGGTCCTGAGAGTCCGATAGGGGCTCGGCCTTCACCACCGCCGTGGGGGTGATCGCGGGGGGTCATAGCTGAGCCACGCACCGTGGGCCGCTTTCCCAGCCATCTAGTCCGCCCCGCCTTGCCTATGCTGATATTGCTATGATCGATGTTTCCTACCTGTCCAACTGTGGCCATGCACTCGGCGTGAACGCGGCGAAGCTCTCCCGAGGGCAGGCGCAACAGCACGTGGCTATCTTCCTTGCCTAAAACCTGGGCTGAAGCCCCGGCGCCGCGCACTATCTGCCCACCGCGCCCCTGATAGAGTTCGATGTTGTGGACCAAGGTGCCTACAGGGATCGACTTGAGGGGCATAGCGTGGCCTGGCCTGACCTCAGCCCCTGCCCCCGACATGACGGTATCTCCGACTTTAAGCCCGAGCGGGGCCAGGATATAGCGCTTCTCGCCGTCGCTATATCGGATCAGGGCGAGATGCGCGGAACGATTAGGATCATACTCAATGGCCGCTACTGTGCCCGAGATGCCGAACTTATCACGCTTGAAATCGATGATGCGCAGCATCCTCTTGGCACCACCGCCGCGGTGGCGAACTGTAATTCTCCCCTGTCTGTTTCTGCCGCCCTTCTTTTTCAGGGGCAGGAGCAGGGACTTTTCCGGCTCCTTCTTGGTCAGTTCCTCGAAGGTAGCCCTGCTCATTCCCCGCCGCCCAGGTGAGGTCGGCTTATACTCCTTAATCCCCATTATACCTCTTCAAAGATCTCGATCTTATGCCCTTGCTCCAGAGTGACCACTGCCTTCTTCCAGGCCGATCCCTTCCCCCGAAGTCGGCCAAAGCCCTTATCCTTTGCTTGGATGGTCATCACATTAACCTGGGTCACCTTTACCTTGAACGATTTCTCCACCGCCTCCTTGATCTGTTGCTTGTTGGCCTGGCGGGCCACTTTAAAAGCGTATTTGTTCTGTTCCATGAGCGCGGCATTCTTCTCCGTGACGATTGGCCGCTGCAACACTTCGTAGATATGCATCTTTACCTCAAACAAACCCTTATTATAACTCAATTGATACTAAGATGCACCTCTGTCGTCAGCGTGCTGACCCCAAATTCCCTCAGCCTTGTGTACCGCAGCAACGGTTATGACCAGAACTTGGTGCGACAGGAGGTCGACGACATTGAGCAATGCTGCGGGTAGTATCTTGACCTCCTTCAGGTTCCGAACTGACTTATATACGTTTCCATCAGCCTCTGCGGTAACCAGCAGTGCTGAGGATTCGACTTTCAATGACCCCAGGATGCGCACTATGTCTTTAGTTCTGGGCTGGTCTAGACCTAAGTCATTGATCACCCTAAGTTCGCCCTCGTTGGCCTTAGCCGAGAGGACACATCTCAGGGCTAAGCGGCGCATCTTCTTGGGCATCCGCTGCCGATAGCTCCTCGGCTTGGGGCCAAAGGCAACACCGCCACCACGGCGAGTTGGCGATCTCCTGCTCCCAGCCCGGGCCATACCAGTATGCTTCTGGCGATAGAGCTTTCTGGTGCTTCCTGAGACCTCGCTTCTGGTCTTGGTGCTGGCTGTGCCCAGGCGGGCATTGGCTCGCTGCCGCACCAGTGCTTGATGAACCACGGCTCGGTTCATCGGCACCGCGAACACGGCGTCATCGAGCTCGATCTGGTCTACTATCTGGCCTTCTGTGTCATGAACTGGAACTTGCATTGTATCTCATCCAGCTATGGGCTCGGTGAAGAGCCCGCCGATTTAGCGCGATTTTCAGTGAGCCAGCTCATAGCAATTCATCTTCTCTTGGGGGATATAGCTCATCAACTCGATTTCTCGATAATCAGCAGCCCATTGCGGGCGCCGGGCACTGCTCCCTTGACCAGGAGTAGGCTGCGCTCTGGGTCTGCCTGGATAACTTCTAAGTTCCGCACTGTGACCCTTTGATTCCCCATGTGTCCAGCCATCTTCAGCCCTTTGATCACGCGTCCGGGGTCAGTGCCTGCGCCGATGGATCCGGGAGCCCGATGGCGGTCAGATTGACCATGAGTCTTGGGCCCTCCACCGAAGCCATGGCGCTTGACTCCGCCGGCAAAACCTCTTCCCTTTGAAGTACCGATGATGTTGACCAGATCTCCTGGTTGGAATATGCCGACATCGATCTTCTGTCCCAGTTCAAACTGGGAGGTGTCTTTCAGCTTGAATTCACGGAGGTGCTTATGTGGTTCCAAATTCTTAAGGTGTCCCCGCTCGGGACGGTTGAGCTTCTTGGCCTGACCGAAGCCAAGCTGGACAGCGTCATAGCCTTCCTTGGCCTTGGCCTTGATCTGGGTCACGGTGCAGGGCCCGGCCTCGATAGCGGTGACCGCCGCCACTGTACCGTCTTCCCTGAAGACCTGAGTCATCCCGATCTTCTTTCCTAGAATCGCTGAGATCATAGCTTTATCTCGATATCAACGCCTGCCGGCAGGTTGAGCCTGGTTAAGGCGTCGACTGTCTTGTTATTGGGGTCCAAGATGTCGATAAGGCGCTTATGAGTTCTGATCTCGAACTGCTCCCGGGAATCCTTATCGATGACTGGGGAGCGTGTGACGCAGAACTTCTTGATATGGGTGGGGAGAGGAACGGGGCCGGCTACGGCCGCGCCAGTGCCCTCGGCAGCCTCCACTATCTGCTTTGCCGACTGGTCCAAGATCCTGTGGTCATACGCCTTCAGTTTAATCCGGATCCTCTGCTCAGGCATTTAGGTAATACCTCCCTGGCCCCTCCTCTTGCCGATAACGGCCTCTGCTATCTCTCGGGGCACCTCTTGATAATGATCGAACTCCATGGAGTGTGAAGCCCGGCCCTGGCTCAGTGACCTCAGGTTGGTGGCATAGCCGAAGGTCTCAGCCAGCGGCAAGAGGCAGCGAACCATCAGGTTGGAGTTATGGGACTCGATGCCACTGATATGCCCCCTTTTAGCATTGAGGTCGTTTACTATATCACCGAGGAATTCACCAGGGGTCACTATGTCTAACTTCATGATGGGCTCGAGGAGCACTGGCTTCGCCTTGGCTACACCGTTCTTGAACGCCAGCGAGCCGGCCATCTTGAATGCCAGCTCTGAGGAGTCGACCTCGTGATAGCTGCCGTCATAGACCGTAGCCCGGATGTCGGTCATTTGATAACCAGCGAGGGCGCCATCATCCAGGGACTCCTTGATCCCAGCTTCTATTGCGGGGACATACTCCTTGGGTATGACCCCAGCCTGGATCCGGTTGACAAATTCAAAGCCCTTTCCTCGTTCCAGAGGCTCAAGCTCCAGAGACACATTGCCATACTGCCCTCGGCCTCCTGTTTGCCTGATGAACCGGCCCTCTGCCCGCGCCGGCGCGGTGATTGTCTCTCTATAGGCTACCTGTGGTCGGCCTACTTTGGCTTCTGCCTTGAACTCACGCATCAGGCGATCGATGAGGATCTCAAGATGAAGCTCGCCCATGCCCGAGATAATGGTCTGCCCGGTCTCTTGGTCGTAGCGTGTTTGGAAAGTGGGGTCCTCTTCAGCGAGCTTGATCAAGGCGTCTACAATCCGGTCCTGGTCAGCTTTGGTCTTGGGTTCGATGGCAACCGAGAGCACCGGCACCGGGAAGTGGATCGTCTCCAGGATGATGGGATCGTTGAAATCGCAGAGGGTATTGCCGGTGGAGGTATCCTTGAGACCTAGGGCAGCAACAATGCTGCCGCTGTAAACCTCGGTTACTTCCTCGCGGCGATTGGCGTGCATCTGCAGCAAGCGTCCCAGGCGCTCCTTGCGTCCCTTGGTGGAGTTGAAAACCTGAGAACCAGCCTGAGCTGTCCCGGAGTACACCCTGAGATAGACTAGCCTGCCGACAAACGGATCAGTGACCACTTTGAAGGCCAAGGCGGCGAAGGGCCCGCCATCATCGGCAGGACGGGAATCTTCGGCCGAGGTTTTGGGATTGATCCCAATGATCGGAGGCACATCCTGTGGCGAAGGAAGGTAGTCCACGATGCTGTTCAAAACTGTCTGAATACCTTGGCTTCTGAAGGCACTGCCGCAGAGGACGGGAACAAGTTTGTTTGCCACTGTGGCTCTCCTCAGCGCAGCTTTGAGTTCGGAGGTATTAGCCGTTCCCTTTTCCAGATATGAGATGAGGAACTCTTCGTCTACCTCGGCTACCTTCTCGATCAGGCTGTCACGAAATTGGATGGCTGTTTCCTTCTGGTCATCGGGAATTGTGGTTTCGACCGGGTCCGATTCTAGGCCTTGGGGGAAAAGCCAAGCTCTGTCCTCAACGAGGTCGATAGAGCCATGGAACGATGCCTCGGCGCCCAGAGGGAGTTGGATTGGCACCGGGTTGGCATTGAGCCGCGCCTTTATCATGTTCACCGTTCTAAAGAAATCGGCACCGATCCGGTCCATCTTGTTAACAAAGCAAATCCTGGGCACGCGATACCTATCTGCCTGACGCCACACCGTCTCTGACTGGGACTCAACACCGGCGACCGCATCGAAGACGACAACGCCACCATCGAGCACCCTGAGGCTGCGCTCGACTTCGGCGGTAAAGTCCACATGACCAGGGGTGTCGATGATATTGATCCGGTGCTCCAGCCAGTCGCAGCTGGTGGCGGCGGCAGTGATGGTTATCCCTCTCTCTCTCTCCTGAGGCATCCAATCCATCACTGCGGTGCCCTCATCTACCCAGCCAACCTTGTAGGTGCGGCCGGTGAGATGTAGCACCATCTCGGTGACGGTGGTCTTCCCGGCATCGATATGGGCAATAATACCGATATTCCGGATACGTTGTAGCGGAATCGGCCGCGACATACTATCACCAGCGGTAGTGGGCGAACGCCCTGTTTGCTTCTGCCATCCTGTGAGTGTCATGGCGCTTCTTAACGGTAGCTCCTTCACCTTGGGAGGCGTCTATCAGCTCTGCGGCCAGCCTCTCTGGCATCGACTTGCCCTTGCGGGCCCGCGCCGACTGTACCAACCAGCGCATGGCCAGGGACACCCCCTGTTTCTGAGAGACCTCAATCGGCACTTGATAGGTAGCACCGCCGACACGGCGCGGCTTGACCTTTAACAGCGGGGTGGCGTTTTTCATAGCCTGATCAAAGACCTGGATGGGATCTTCTGCGCCTGCTCGCTCCCGAACGATCTCCAGGGCCTGATGCACGATCCGCTCCGCCGTGCTCTTCTTGCCGCACTTCATCATCTTGTTGGTGAACCTGGCCAACTGCTCACTGTGGTATTTGGCATCAGGTACTATTACTCTTTGTCTTACTTTTCCTCTTCTTGGCATCTTCTCCCCCAAGCTCCCTTTGCAGTCGAAAGGCTTCTATCATAGAATAGAAGCCCTCTCATCCGGTTCGGTTGACCAAGTTATGCGGTCGCAGCCGGGGCTCTTCTGGTCCCGTACCGACTGCGCCCCTGCTTTCGATCGACAACTCCCTCGGTGTCCAAGGCGCCGCGAATGACATGGTAGCGCACTCCAGGCAGATCCGGCACCCGTCCACCTCGGATTAGTACCACCGAGTGCTCCTGTAGATTGTGACCCTCGCCGGGGATGTAGGCGGTAACCTCCATGCCGTTTGTCAGCCGCACCCGAGCTATCTTGCGCAGCGCAGAGTTGGGCTTCTTTGGTGTAACTGTTTTGACTTGGACGCAAACCCCACGCTTCTGAGGAGAGCTTTTACCATACTGCACCTTGCCCTTCAGTGAATTCTGATGAAGGGATAGCACCGGGGTTTTGGCCTTCCTTTTGATCCCCTTTCGCCCTTTTCTTACCAGTTGATTTATAGTTGGCAAATTCGCCTCCGAGCAAAGCCAAATTGTAATTTTACCATCATTGATCCATATTGTCAACGAAAATTATTATCGACTTGTTCTAATTGTGTCTCAGGATGTCCCGGTTCCTCCATATGCGGAGCGCTGGGCTGCGGATACTTCCATTTGATTAGAAAATAGGCCATTGCTATTAGCAGGAGGTTGCGTAAAAAGAGCATAACGATTATCCAGGAGGCTTGCTCCTCTACTAGCTTGGGGTAGAACAAAGGAAAGATGAACAGTGTGAGAGTACAGGTGATGATAAACAACAGCCAAGACGCATAGCGCCATCTTCCCATAACAAAAGGGATCAGGGGGCAGAGCCAGATGAGAAACTGAGGCGAAAACACTTTGCTGGTGACAATGAAAGCCAGCACCACCAGTAGCGAGTAGTTGAACAAAGTAGTAAGGTTAATGTGCCACGCACCAGGGTTGGATTCCTGGCTCAGCGTGCTTTCCCTGCTCAGATTTCTGACATAGCCCCAATATATCAGGGCGAGAGAGATGAACATCAGGATGGTCGAAGTGGTGGCCAGGGCGTTGGCGGCGGGAGAGGCTAGATTCCAGGAACCATAGCTCAAGTCGACACTCAACGACGTGAGCCCCATGGTGTGTCCCAGTAGTAAGAAAGAGGCATAGGTGCTTTCGATTTGGAGGGGACGTGCCGTGTGATAGGTAAGTGAATGTACGAAACCACTGGGGCTGAGCACGAGCCAGACAACGGTGATCGCTGCCACGGTTAGGGCGAAGACAAGCCCTCCTCTTATGAGCCGATGGCGCTCCCGGCGCTGTAGGTATATGGCGATGAAGAACGGGGCCAGAAGGACGGGGTAGAGCTTGGCCATGGTTCCCAGGGCCAGAGCGGCCCAGGAAGCCTTGTCCCAGCCCCGGGCGAAAGCGTAGAGGGCAAACAGCATCAGAACAGCGGGGAGCAAATCATATCGCTTCGCGGCTACAGGCGCCAACAGGGCCATGACCACGGTGTAGATGCCCAGGGCTTGCCATTGAGAAAGGCCCCAGCGCCGGGCCAAGGCGGCGATGAGCACCAGCCCGATCAAGTCGAAGAATAGGATTTCCAGGGTAAAGAGCTGGCTGTAGAGTGATAAGTCGGCAGTGAGGAGGCGGGGTGGGATAAAGGTCAGCAGTGAGAGGGGAGGGTACTCGATATCGAAATCTCGGTAGGGCACCTCGCCGTGAATGATTCTCGACGAGTAATCGAAGTATGCCCGAGTATCTCCCAGCTCTCCTACATTGAAGACAAAGACGAGGATGACAACTAGCAGGATATGTACCGCAGCGAATAGAATTACGGTCTGGTGCCGTTTCAGCCATTCTTTGTTGGCGATAGCTTGTATGACCTTCATGCTACCCAAAGCCAGTTAGCGAACAGAGAGATAAAGAAAACTTGAAACAGTGCAAATGAAATCATTAGAGCGGCACTTGTGCGGGGGTTCTTAATCCACGTAGCAAGCAATATGAAAGCGGGGAATAAGACCACTGCAAATCTGGAGAAACTCCTGAGGGGGAGATCTGGCATTGCAGTGGAGAGGGGGATGAGAAGAGACCCTCCCATATATAATGTGTAATGTAGAGGTATATGCTTCAGCCCCAAGATCAAAACCTCGATAAACGCAATTGCAAATACAATATCTACGGAGTCGATTACATAAAACAAAATCGGCATATTTTGAGTACCTAATTTGACAATCGCCATAACTACCGGTAATAGAGGTATTGTAACTTCTCTACTCCACGGCCCTGTTGCCTGAGCTGACATAAAGATAAAAGGATCCCCCGCAGCCCAATACTGGTATGTTATATAAGCAACAAGACCCAGAGGTATCAATATAATACAGAGGATGTTGGCGTCAATTTTTGTAAAGCTGAACTTCCTCTCGGCCATATACTTATATAGAAAACAGATGAATAAAACTATACCAACAAGCCTGGTCAGTGAAGCCAGAAAACCAAATATACCAGCGCCCAGATAATTCTTCTTCTCGGCACAATAAAATGAGAGGATAACCCATAGCAAAAAAAGGGATTCAGTGTATATTCCAGCGAAAAAGAATGCGGTTGGGAATAGAACTAAATACAATAGAACACGCCTTGCTGTCCCTGTTGACCATCGTATATTTATAAGTTTATATAAGTAATAAATTGCGACGAAGAACGCGATGTTGGATATCAAGATTCCACTTAGTATCGGGTCTCGGGTGATATAGGTGAGAGCATGAATAACCAAAGGATAGAGGGGGAAAAAGACAAAGGAGTAACCACTGTAACCCTCGCTCGCTATCCTGAGATACCATTGTGCATCCCACTTACACCACGGTTGTAGAAGCAAACTGGAACTGTTGTACCACGCATTGATACTCTGGGAGTCTTCAAATAGTCCGTCGCTGAGCGCAGCCCAGGTAAAGACCACGACCCTGGTGATCAAAAATACAACCAGGGCATACATAAATGCGTCATCTCTGCGTATGCTCTGAACCAATGCCGATAATCTACTGGCCATAATTTGAGAGTTTCCTATGAAACCTATTTTTGCTATTTGTAATCACCAATAGGGCAGGAATAAGGTCAACATGAAGATTATCTCTCAAACTTCCTTTCCTCGAATTTATCTTGATTTCTTTCTCGGCATGGGATACACTCCTTGCAGGGCTCGGTTAACAGCATAGCTTAGGCCGAGAGGTAATGCAACTTCGGTTTCGTGGCTTTTCTGCCTCATTCAGAGATTGCTTAAGTTCTGAGGGATTTAAACAGGCGGCCCTGGCGATTGCATTGGCGCTGGCGATCGCTTGTTTGATCTATGGCCGCCACTTATTCGACTTGGCTGTGCCCGCGGAATGGGATGTGCGGGCACACATTTTTAAGATAGATTTCTTGCATCATTCCCTCGCAAACGGGTCCTGGCCGGGATGGATTACATACTGGTATCATGGCTTCCCCATGTTTCAATACTATCCGCCGGGGTTCTATTTCCTGGGAGCTGTCCTCACATTTGTCACTCAAAACGCTGTCATTTCCTATAAACTGCTTCTCTTTTTGGCCCTGATGTCCAATGGCTTGGCCATATATTACTTTTCTCGGAGATTTCTTAAGTTCAGTTTCATAAGCTCCGTTATTTGCTTGCTTGCATATCAGTCTTCAGCCCCGCTCTTGATGAACTACCTGTATGGCGAGGGCCCTAACCTGCTCAGCTGGACGGTCAGTGTTTTATTTTTCACCTCCTACCTGTGTCGCGCCACTGAGGGGAAGACCCATAAAATTAGGGATATGGCCTACCCCGGGCTGTTGCTCGGGATCGCAGCTCTAATTCATCCATTCCCCGCCATATTCGCCGTACTGGCGGTCATCGTTTTTCACCTTTCCGAATTCATCCGCAGCCGGGACAAGGCCAGGGCCAGGTCCCAACTTCGTTACCTGGCAGTGGTATCAGGTATCGGAGTTGTGCTATCCATCACTTACTGGTTGCCGTTCCTATGGACCATGAGTTATGCCAGCCCCATCTATACACTGACAGGAAATGCCTGGTCTGGCGGTGGCATAACCTATCTCGAGGCCTTCTCTGCGTTGGCTCTGGTTATAGGGTTAGTGACCAGGTGGAGGATGAAAGCCAATGCCAAATTGGATCTGGTCATTGTTTATTTCGTTTTGGCAGCAGCTCTCGGTTTTGGGCTGGCACGCTGGCTTCCTTTCGGGACATTCCTCCACGAGTTTCGCTTCGCAACCATAATGGCCCCCTTCTTTGGCATAATGCTCATCGTCTTCCCGCTGAATGTCAAACTGGCGGAGATGGGAAGAAACAGGCTCGCCTTGGCTGCAGCCGGGGCTGTTCTCCTTATCGTGGTTACATCTGTCCTCCCTTTCGCTCTCACTTATGAGGGAGCCGGTATGAGGCGCCTATTTGCCTACTGCCAGAGCTATCGGACGACTGCTTATGCAGAATTGCTCCAGTCAGCTCAAGGTGGCAGGCTGGTGATACCCGATAGAAAGGGATATGCGGTTGAGGGGGACGCACCGGTGACCTTCGGCTGGTATTACGGGGTGGAGACCGCCAACGGCCCCTATAACCAGGGCGACCCCAAGTTCTTCAAGTACACCGTGCACTTGGAATGGGAAGATAGGTGGCTGAGTTGGGGAAGCTCACGCCAGAACTTGATGCAGGAAGGTGGGGCAAAGTATATCTTCATTCGCAGTCCAAACGAGCCTTACTCTGACATGAGTGGCCTGAAGCTCATAGTGAACAATAGCTATGGTGAGCTGTGGGAACTGGAGCAGGATGTGGCCCGCGCAGTGAGCGTGACTCCGATATTACTCGATGTCGCTCATCCACAGCAGGCGTCGTGGTTCTTCAACATCATGCTTCCTGAAGGGTACAAGATGGTATTTGTCGATGCCCAGGAAGTAAAAGAGAGCTTGAGGGGGAAGTTTGCATATGTGATGGTTGATGATGAGAGCAAGTTGTCAGCTTATCAGGGCAAGACGATTTTTATGCTCAATAATAGTGATGGGGAAAGTACGGTCGTCTCTGGCTCTTTGTTTACTGCCCTTAATGTCCCCTACCTGGACTACACCGACAGGTTCTTCTATCAGGGCGAGGACTGGGATGTTGCCTCGCGGATGCGGTTCGATGGTTTCCTTGGCGATGCAGAGGCCCGATTCGGCACTGAGGTCTTGGATAACTTGGAAAAGCTCGGCTCGGAGATAAAGCCAATACTCGACGACCTGAGTTATTTCCCTGTCGACTATAATCAAAGCGAAGATCAAATTGAGGTTCACAGTGCCCCGGGTTTCACCCTGATAAAGGATAGCTATTTCCCCTACTGGGGCATAGAACAAGGCCAAATCATATCGACGACTCAGGGCTTCATGCTTACATACTCTGATGATGCCGAAATTCTGCTGAGGTATGACGAGCCGTCCTTGAATACTGCTGCCGACATAATTACTCTGTCTTCTCTCGCCAGTGTGGTTGCCGTGCTCGTTATTGGAGCAGTTAAAGCAAGACGTGACAAGGCTCGGGCTGAGGAGATAGCATGAACATCGGGGAAATCTGCCAGGGATTAGTGGTAAAATTGGAAGGTAGTTACTGAGAAAAGAAAAACGTGGGGTAAGTGGATTCTGCGCAAAGTCTTCGAAACTCAGCTACCCCGGCAGATCGCTTGGCGGGAACAGATACCGATAGAATATGGCTCGGGTTTCTCGGAACTTAGGTAGCTGATAAGTTGCTCAGGTCTCCGATTTCGAAGCCAAAAAGCGGGCCTACGGCATCGAATTCATAAACAGGGAGCACCTTTTCTACTACGAGATATATCGGTAATTGGTAGGCGAGATACCATCAGCCGGCGCAGGGGAACGGCGCTGTTCCTGCTGTAAAGCTCCTGCTCCTCAGAAAGGCTACTGCCCGATATGCGGCACCTCTGGACATTCTACAGAAGATATGTTATATAATTATGCCAAAGGCACCTGAAACGAGGAGGTGACCATGGTCAGGGTTGCTCTCATTTGCCCTTATTGCGCGAGCAAGAACGATCCCAATATCAAGGAGCTCGAATCAGAGAAAATCAAGGGACCCATCATTATTACCTGCTCATCATGCGGTGCCCGGATTGATGTGATCAGGCTTGCTGTTGCCCACCTGATCAAGGAAGCGGAGGAAGGGCCGTCGCCGAAGGCGACGGAGGAGCCTCCGCCAGCACCGGAGCCTCCGCCAACACCGTCTTTTTGAGGAACGCAAGTCATCCCTGGGTGTGCCGGTTAGGATATGAGCGAGCAAGGTTTGAGCTTGGCTGAAGCTGTGGCCCGCTTTGTGGCCACTTTAACCCCAGAGCATAAGTCAGATGGCCAGCGAGAACTGAATAGGTTTGTTCGCTGGTATGGCGGTGAGCGCCCTATTGCTGGACTCCGCGCTCAGGAGGTGGCCGAGTATGCCGAGGGACTGGGCTCCAGCGTGGTCGATGCCTCCAAAAGGCTGGAGCCGGTCAGGGATTTCCTCAGCTATGCCAAGAAGGAACGGTTGACCGGGGCTAACTTAGCCCCTCATCTTAGATTGAGCCCAGCGAAGAAGGGTGCCAAGTCGAGGCCTAAGGTTGTTAAGGAGGCGGCACCAGTGGTGCCCCTGACCTCCGGGGGTCGCGCTGCCTTGGAGGCGGAGTTAGAATCGCTGAAAAAGGAACGCCCGCGTATTGTTCAGGCGATCCAGCTGGCTGCTGCCGACAAGGATTTCCGTGAGAATGCTCCCTTGGAAGCAGCCAAAGAACAACAGGGACAGATTGAGGCTCGAATCAGGGACCTCGAGGCTGCCCTCAAAAGTGCCACTGTTTTTAAAGAAGTGTCCTCGGAAGCTGTGGAGGTTAGACTGGGCTGCACCGTAACCCTGTGCCATCTCGACTCTGGCGATGAGATGGACTATATCCTGGTCAGCCCCAGGGAAGCCGATCCAGTGCAGGGCAAGCTCTCTGTAGCCTCGCCGATGGGGGAAGCAATCCTGGGTCGGAGCGTGGGCGATGTCGCGGAGGTAACAGCCCCGGTGGGCACGCTTCGCTACCGAATTGTGAAGATCAAGCGTTGATCGTTCAGGTGTTTCGAAGCACCGCCCCCGTTGCTGATTCGCTGTCAAGAGAAGCAGTTGTTCCTTGGCTAAGTGTCACACGCCGATTTGGCCTACTCCAGGCGGGCAGTATTGCGCCGATAGAAATAGGCAAAAGACCAATCGAGAGCTACGCTGAGCTTGTTCTTGAAGCCCATTAGCTTACCCAGATAGTAGATTCGCCACAGTAACCAAGCGGGAAGGCCATCGAAGGCATGGCCTCCGATCTCAGCTACGGCCTTGTTTCTGCCCATGGAGATTAATTCCCCTTTGTAACGATATTGGAAGGGTTTTTGAGGCTTTCCTCCGATGGTTCTGATGATGTTTTGAGCACAAGCAAGGCCCTGGCGCATGGCTATCTGCCCTGTTGGTGGATAGCCCTCTGGTTGTTCCTCGGTGGCAATATAGGCGCAGTCCCCTGCTATATAAACTCCGGGCAGTCCGGGCAATTCAAGGTTGGGCCCCACCATGATGCGGCCATCGCGGGCCTTGTCCAAGTTCTGCGCTTCTACTATGCTCACCGGCTTTACCCCGGCTACCCAGATAAGAGTGCGTGTAGGTATTGTCTGACCATCCGCAGTCTGGACAGCTTCAGGCCAAGCATTGACAATGCGAGTATTGCATAACACCTGCGCTCCCATTGCCTTTAGCCTGTTCGAAGCTTTTGCCGCCATGCTCTGGGTCATCTTGGGCAAGACTGAGCCCTGGGCCTCAACCAGAATCACTTGAGCCTCGTCCGGTCTTATTCGGGGGTAATCACGGCTTAAGACCTTGCTCACAAAGTCCTGAATCGAAGCCGCCAGCTCTACCCCAGTAGCCCCACCACCCACTATGACAAATGTCAGCAGTTCTTGTCTCCTCTGAGCATTCTCTTCCTGGACTGCTATTTCATAGTTGCCAACGATGTGGTTGTGGATGGCGATAGCATCCCTGAGGGATTTCAGTTGAAAGGCATTGCGCTGCACGTCAGCTAAGCCAAAGAAGTGGGTAACGCTGCCCGGAGCTATCACCAGATAGTCCCATCCCAGATTGCCATCATCGGTAACCAAGATTCTCCTTTTGAGGTCGATATCTGTGACGTGGCTTTCCCTGAACCTGATGTGTTTCTCTCGCAGAAGAGAGCGAATAGGGAAGCAGATGTGACCCGGCTCCACACCGCCGGTGACCACCTGATAGAGAAGAGGCAGGAACAAATGGTAATTGTGTTGGTCCAGCAAAGTGACCTCCACTCCTGATTCCACAGAAGCCAACTCTGCCAGCGTTAGGGCTGTGCTGAGTCCAGCAGTGCCAGCGCCGAGTATCACTACTTTCTTATTGCCGCCAGTGGCCATGTTTTCAATCTCTCAAAATTGCTATATTAAGCTCAGCATTAGCGAATGACATTTTAGGCGGTGAGTTACCGCCTCTTCGCGGTTCTGCGTTGGCCGGGGACTCCCTCCAGAACAGCTTTGACAGATGGGAAGCTCTCGATATCGGTATGGGGCAAGAACATGGCCGCGGTGAACTCATCCATGAAGCCGGGATCGGCTACGAGCTCAAGGTAGGTGATTTTGCCAGCGACCTCCTCTGCTTGGCCCCGGGCGTATTTGGAAATCAGAGCGTCATAAGCGCCCCATAGTGAGGTATTGCCCAGAAACTTGAATCGGTCCCAGGGAAGGTCGGGAAGGAGGCCGATCTGGATGGACTGCTCTATGTTGATGTGCTGACCGAAGGCTCCACCGATGAGTACCTCCTCAATATCGGAGATGGGAATGCCCAGGTTTCTGGTCATAGACGTAATGGCGGCATAGAGAGCTCCCTTGGTGCGCAGCAGGTTATCGATGTCCACTTCGGTGAGCACAATGTCCTCTCCAGTCCCGGTTTCGGCTGCCTGAGCCAGCACATACTCCGCACCGTGGTCTCCCTTGCGAACCCGGTCGCTACCCCCAGCCCTGCGCCGCAGATGGTCCACTTTAATATGGCCGGTTCTGTCTATTACTCCTGTGAGCAGCATCTCGGCCAGGGCGGATATCATCCCCGAGCCACAGATTCCCAATGGTGGCACTTCCCCGATGACTTGGATGGTGGGCTCAAGAGTGCGTGAATTGATACTTACCTCCTCTATAGCTCCGTTGACTGCCCTGATGCCGCACTGGACCCCGGCACCTTCAAATGCTGGGCCGGCACTGCAAGCTGCGGCCACCATCCATTCTCTGTTGCCCAGTACCATCTCACCATTTGTGCCTATATCCAGGAACAAAGTGACCTTGTCAGCTTCAAATAGACAGGAGCTCAGCACCCCGGCCACGGTGTCGCCACCTACGTAGGCAGCCACAGCGGGGAGGCAATGAACTTTGGCTCTCGGGTTGGCCCAGAGCCCGAGTTCAGCGGCGGTGACCTCGGGGAAAAAGGTTGCGAGCGGCGCATACGGCTCTTCGCGGATGGACTGGGCAGGTAGCCCGAAGAAGAAATGAATCATGGTGGTGTTGCCCGCGACCACAATATCCTCTATTTCTGGGGTAGAGGAATTTTGCCTTTTAGCCAGCTCCCAGAGTAGCTCGTTTATTGTCTCCACAACCAGGTGATGTAGCTCATCGAGCCCGTTTTCTCGCTGACTGTAGATGATGCGTGAGATGATGTCCTCGCCAAATGAAGCCTGCTTGTTTCTGGCTGATACCATCTCAGTCGTCTTTCCCGACCTCAGGTCCACGAGAGCAGCAACCACATTGGTGGTGCCGATGTCTATGGCGGCTCCCCAGAGACGCCCCTTACTCCGCCCCGGGGTTAGTTCGATGACCTCAGCCTTCCCAGCCGTGTCCTTGAGGCGCAGCACACCACTGACCCGCCAGTTCCCCTCTCTCAAGATGTGGCCCAAGTCGCGGGCCAGGGATAGTTCTAAACTGACGTCATCTATTCCCATCTCCTGCCGCAGCGCTTTCTTGAGCCGCTCTAAGTCCGAAAGGTTATCCGTAAGGGAAGGCGGGGGCAATTTTACCGAAAAACGTCGTACCATTGGGAAGAACATCCAGTCGCAGGTGATTGGGGGCGCAATCTGGCTGGGCGCCGTCTGCACAGCAAGGCGTGCTCTTTCCTTGAGTGGAGGCACGAAAGCCTCCGCATCCCCGGCGACTTTGGCAGTACAGGCCAGCACCCATCCTTCATTAATCTGCTCGAGGGTAAGGTGGGGAGTTAGGTGGTCGCTGACTTCACCCCTGAGCAACTTCACCCGGCATCTGCCACAACGACCCTGGCCTCCGCAGGGGGTTTCTAAATGCACACCAGCCTTGACGGCGGCATCCAATAGAAGCGTGCCTGGCGGCACCTTGGTGCGTAGGTTCGAAGGCCGGAAGACTATCTCAGATTTCTCCCCGTCCCTCCGGGGCGATGTTTGTCCCTTCCCCGCCCTGGACACAATTCCCCGCCTTCTCAATATCTCGTTAGGAGCCTATGTTTATTGTAAGATGTGGTGTCTTGTCTCATGCTCTTGCAGGCTTCGCGTTCTTGCCCTTATCGCTTCCTTGCCTTATAGCCAGTTACCATTTCGGCGAAGGTTTCAAGCTTTGGCCTTAGCTGTTCCGCGGAAAATGGTCTGGGATCGAAGAAATCACCCTCCACGATGAGAAATGGTATGCCCAACTCCTTTTGCACGATATCCTTAACCAGCCAAGCGTCTGTGCCATAATGGCGGCAGGGGGGATGATTGAACCAGAAGACACCGTCGAGATCGAACGTCCTACAGGCGCCGATGATGGCATTAGCCCTTATCCTATAGTTGCCGTAGTTGGTGCGCTGTGCGGCGCGCGCCGCCATCCGTTCTGCGAAGCGCTCAAATCCCTGGACATCAGCGCCGAGCCTGCCATCGGGCTCATAGAGTTCATTCTCGAAAATGGCCACTGCCATGCCGAGCTCCTCAATCAAACGGTGGACACTCGGGTCGGAGTGATTGCCCCAGACTTCCCACAGAAGGCGAGGTGCTCCTTTGGGCAGGACTCCAACCCCCTGGTTCACTCTCTGTTTTACCTCCTCGAGAAGTATGGATGTGGCCCGGGCTGCACCCTCTTTGGCGCGTTGCGAGGTTGCCATAGCAGGGAAGTGGAGGTGGCCTGCAACCGTGCTACTTATGGGTAGCGGGTCGCTGCTTCTGAGCAGCGCATTAACTTCCTTTTGCATGGCGACAAGTGATGCCAGATATTGCTCGGCTTGAACCAGCATCTCCTCAGTTATCTCAAAGCCAACCACCTCACTGACTCTCTTGATCACTCTCTCCATTTCGGAGGTGATAAACTCTATTTCCCGCTTGGGATTAATCGGCTCCCGCCAATCCCGGTCCTGACAGCGGTTCACCCAGTGCATGGGGACATCAAAGACCTCGGAGAGCAACTCATGTGATTTGGATAGCTCATCGCAGGGGAAACCGGTGGCCACACACAGGGAAGCTTTCGGGATCAGTTCCAGAGCGTTTAGCCCCAGCTCAGCTTGGGCATAGCCACAGTGGCCCTCTCCGGGAGCAAGCCAGAGTCTCTCTGCGGCCTCCAGGACGTGGTCGATCTTATCGAAGATGGCACCCATTGTGATCATGAAGACGATGCCGGAGTTTGCCGGTTGCACCTCTTCTGACTGGAGCGCGGCAGCGGTGAAGAGCTCGGTGACCAAGGTGGGCACCGTGGGGTATAGTAACTTCTTCTTCTCCTCTTTGGCCAATACCAGATCAACCAGCTCCTTTATCGAGACACCGAGCAGTTTACGTACTCCCTCTAACTCGTAGTCGTAATATCGGCGAATGCGTCTTTTGCCCCGGTCTACATCCTCTGCTGTTAGCCCCAGCATGTGGAACGCCTTCTCCAGTCTGGGCATTTCCTGCTCTATCTCCTCAGGTTCAAAGCCACATAGCTCAAGTAGCTCAGTGGTCATAGCTATTCTCCTTTCAGGACATGGATAAAGGTCTCCAGCCGTATCTTCAGTGGGCCTCTATCTGCGACATCGTACTCCGACTCAAGTTTGAGCAGAGGCATGTCGATTTCCTTCAACTTCTGGGCGAAGAAGTAAGCCTCCATGTCATAGGTCTCACAGTATTTCAGTTGATACCAGATGAAGCCTGCGGCATTGAAATCCCGGGCTAATTTGATCAGGAAATCCGCCCGCAGAGCAGATGAGGGCCTGATGAAGGCACAGGGCAACCTTTTGTCCAGATACCTCACAGCCAGGGATTGCATCGGGTCACCATCAGCTTCCACATTCTGCCAATAATACCTGAGCCCCTCACAGAATTCCTCCGCTACAACTATACCTCCAGCTTCCTCAACGAGCTCCGGTACTTTGTAGTCCCCGTAGGCTAAGTTAGGACCTGTGAGTATCAGGCGGGGCATTGTCTCAGAGGGTGCTTCTGTTGTCTGCCCCTTGAGGCGGTCACGGAGGGAAGCCAAGAACTGTACCATGACTTCGGGATCGAGGAAGAAAGAGGCATGGTTCAGGCGCAGGAAGTCCATGCTGGTCAGCGGGGGCGTTGCCGCTCTCCGCATCAGGCTTATTTCCTTGAGAAGCTCCCTCATCCTGTTGTACAGAGCAATTGCCTCTTGCAGCTTCTCCTCGGTGATCTCGGTGCCTGTTAGCTGTTCCAGTCTTTCCTTGAGCGACCATAACCTGTCACTGTAATACTTCAGCCCATTGCTGGTATGGTATTCATGTGGGATGCCCAAGCGGAAAATGTCGGCCTCGGTGTAATATTCCCACAGGTCTGCTGCCCTTTTCAGATGCTGGCATGCAATCGGCGTCACCAGTATATCGACCAGGTTATAGTAGGGCTGCTCGTTCAATATCCGCTCCCCATATTGTGCCCTGGCGAATGGGCAGAAGTAGCGCGTTGTCACTGAGTGGGCAGCGTTGACAGCTGTGGGATCGCCGCCATGGATTAGCCCTAAAGGTATTGCTCCCGAAGCATAGATTAGCTCTTCGGGTACGTATTCTCCGGGGAAAAATCCCACGATCTTTGTCCCTGCTTCCTTCGCTTTTATCAACTGCGCTGGCCTACTGGTCAGATGCGCGGATAATTCCTGTGTCTGTTGCATAATTCACCTCTTGGTTTTCGGGTTTGGATTGTATATATTATACACATTAATGCTATCTTGGCAAGCTTTATGAAATCGGCCCGTAGCTTACTATCTTCTGATCAATACGATATCTCCAGTTTCAATGCCGGAGTCTCGGGCGTTGAGGGGACATACCACCATAAAAATGTAAAAGATATTGCGCTCCTCTTCAGCCAAGAACTCGTAATACGACCCTCCTTTGGCAATGACCACATCCGCAGAGTCCATTGCCTCAAGAAGCTCCTTTGATCCCGAGCTGAGGATGGTAAGCGGGTTGGACGTTCCACATGCAATGACTCTGGCCACACCATCGATGCCAGCGAATAGCGCGTCCTCCATGGTGGCGTCATTACCCCACGGGCCGCTTTTAACCACATAAGTCACCGGGCAATTCAGCTCCTCGATCAATACCCGATCGAAGACTACCTCTCCGGCATTGTCTGCTAAATAAGTTATACGCCTCGAAGTCGCTATGGAGCTCTTGAATTTGTCATAGTCGTTGAGAGCGAATTCCCTCTTCATAGTCTCAGCGACTGCACTCTCCAGATTTCCCTTGAAGCCTTTGACAAAATCGATGACATTCCCTGCGGCTGCGATCCTGGCAGCTGTGAGCAGAGGATCGCTGGAGCTTGCCACCATTTCTTTTAGCTTCGGATATAGCCTCATTGCGACCTCATTTGATTTTCTTTTGATTTCTTTATACGGGTCTTCGCACTCCGTAATTCTTTTCACTATCAACTGTGTCTCAGTTAGTACTTCCATTGTGGAGGCATTGGAAGATACGCTTTCTAGGTGCTTAAAAATCTCTTTGATCACTCTCTCCTGAACTGCCTCGTCATCTGTGGTCACTTGCGCGGTGTGCAAAGCCAGCTTCAACATGCAGAGGAAACAATCGGGACGCATCGGCCTCATTTCTCCACCTCTCCGTTTCAGCCAAGATTGTAGGCTTGACCATTTCTACTGTCAAGTTGGTGTTGCATTTATGAGCAATGTGTTAGCGGACAGGCGAGCTGGCAGACAAAGAGAGTACGATCATTGCAGCGCTTGGCGGCTTCTATGCTGAAGCAGGGGAGGTCTTTTGCTTTCTCTGCCGGGCGAATAGAGCTGCCCCAAGGGCACCGATGATCTGCGGGTCGGGCGGCTGGAGCAGTTGGGCACCTACTTTTTCCTCGATCTTCTTGATGACTGCCATGTTCTTGGCCACACCGCCGGTCATGGCGAAGTCTTTCTTCAGGGGGATCCTTCTCATCAGGTTGAAGCCCATGGTGGCCACGGCATCGTGTAGCCCGGCGAGTATATCGCTTCTGTCCACCCCGCGCTTGAGCATTTGCAAGGCCTCGCTCTTGGCGTAGACCACGCAGGTAGTGCTGAACTTGATCTCCTGTTTCGCCTGCAGGGAAAGCCTGGCCATATCATCTAGGGAGATCTGGAACAAGTCTGCCATCACTTCCAAGAACCTGCCGGTGCCCCCGGCACACTTATCATTCATAACGAACATAGTTATGCGGCCGCCATCACAATTTATGGCTTTGGAGTCCTGGCCACCGATATCCAGAATGGTTCTCACTGAAGGAAAATACCAGTGGATGCCTCTGGCATGGCAGGATATCTCGGAGATGATCTCATCAGCGTAGGGAGCAGAAAACCTACCATAGCCAGTGGCCACGATGTATGCTAAGTTTTTCCGGGATAATCCCTTCTCCATCAATACCCAATCTATGGTCTGTGAAGCTACTTCAGGACTCATAATTGTGTCGAAGACCACGGAGGAGATGATCTCGCTTTCCTCCATGAGAACCGCTTTTGAAGTTCGCGAGCCTATATCTACGCCTGCTACTATCACTGTGTTAGTCACCTTTTTGCGCCTGAAGACGGTCGCTGGCAATCAGGGCAGCCCCCAAAGCAGCAACAATCTGAGGCTCTTGCGGTATCAGCAAATCCGAGTTCAATCTCAGGGCCAGCCTCTGAGCGAAGGCAGCATTTTTTGCTACACCCCCGCACAGGACCACTTCAGGGGCTATTCGCACCCTACGGGCCAGACCGGCGACCCTTACTGCCAGGCTGGCATGGATGCCAGCGATGATGTCGTTCAGAGGTACGGGGGGGATGCTGAAGGCGTGGGAGATGATCTCTTGCTCAGCAAATACGGTGCAGGTGCTGCTTATCTCCGCTGCGTTCTCTGCCTTCAAAGCCGCGGCTATCATCTCATCTAAGGGCATCGCCAGCAGCTTGGTCATAGCCTCCAAGAAGATACCGGCCCCGGCAGCGCACTTGTCATTTTCCGTGAAGTCGATGACATCGCCTCTGTCATTGAGTTTGATGGCGTAGCTGTTTTCGGCCCCGACATCGATCACCGTTCTGCCGGCAGGGAATAGCAAATGAGCCCCTTTGGATAGACAAACCATGGTGCTTCGATGCGCCTGAACGAAGGAGACCTCCTTTCTCTGGGCGCCTGTAGAGATAATATAACCGGTGTCTTTGGTACTCAGGCCCGCATTCTGTAGAGCATGGTCCAGGGCCTCCCTGGCTGCCACGTCCGCTACATCCGCAGTTGTGATCACGCTGTAGCTCAGGAGTGTGCTATCTTCGAGGATCACCGCCTTGGTATAAAGGCTACCGACATCTATGCCTGCTACCTTCATTCCGCTCAGCTCTTGCGGGCTTCCAGCATTTCCAAGTACTCCTCCAGCTTCTCCCTCATCTGCGCCATGGTCACGAAGGCGGGATCGCAGATATCACAGGTCATATCCGCCGTGGGGATGCCGATCTCAGCCAAGCCGTCTTTGAGCATTCTCTTGGCACCGACCTGGCGACAAGCCTGATTATCCCACCAGATGGCACCATTAGCCTTATAGTCCAGGGCATCCTCCACAGACAACTCGACCCATTCCTTGGTCAGGCTGTGCTGGGTTGCCCAAAGAGGACCACGTGCCCATCTCTTGGCCAGGAACTCCAAGGGGCGCTCGGGATCGAATTCAAGAGACCTAGCGCCCTTGGTGTAGCGGATGAGCTCCTCAGCGACCACGCTCACTCCCAACTCCGCCTGCATCTGATCGAGGAGCTTGAAGGCATGAGCAGGATGCATGAAGAGGTCGAGGACTCGGAACTTTTCCTCCTTGGGAACAGGCCCTATGCCCTGTTCCACCCTCTCCTTGAGTTCATCGCGCAGGATCTCAAAATAGTCCACAGCCTCTTGGGTACCCGCATAGATCCAGTTTATCCAGTTCATCTGCCAGGCTTGCCGATTCACCATTGGGGAGGGGACCGCCTTGCGAAGATCACGCACCTCTTCGAAAAGCTGGTACTGTTTATAACAAAGCTTCATTATCTCCCTAAACCGGTCCAAATCTATCTTCTCGCCCGTCTGCTCTTCGAGGAAGTTGAGCATGCGCTGAAATTCCAGCTCCAGATACTTATCCCCTTTCTCATCGTGATAATAGGGGGGATTGATGTAAAAGTCTGGCACGTCGTAAAGATACGCGGCAACGCGCATTGAACTGGCAAATGCGTCGCAGCCGGGACCAATATGGACGAACACCCTTGGCCTGGGGAACCAGCCCTTGGACATCCAGGCGAAGATCATCCTGTGCCCGGAGCATGCCTCCTCGGTGAGCCCATATTCCTTGGCCTCGGCAAGCATCTCATCATAGTTCTTCAGGCTATAGGCCATCTGCCACGAGGAAGAGACCATGAGCACAGGGGTCAATCCAGCAGCATAGACGAGCTCAGCGGGCACTGATGTGGCGTGGACGGCAAGCTTATCATCCGCAACGGCCTGGCGCACCCTCTGAAAATATGTCAGATAGAGTTCATAATACCTAGTGTTGGCCCGGGTGGTGGACTTGGTGATCATATGTCGGCACATGGACTCCCAGTTGTCCATCCCCTTGAACCACATATCGTAGTTTATATCTATTCTCGATTTCCTCGGCTTCGTTGTCATCACCTTACTCCTTCCGCTCGAGGAGCATCTCAATGAACGCCTGAACTCGAGTCTTCATCTGTCCCGTGGCCCCGGCCCCATATTCTCCGTCAAGCCACAGAGAGGGTATACCCTGCTCCTCCAGTTTGATTTGCAGGATGGGGAATTCAAAGATGTGGTGATTACAGTAGCGCAATATCTCATAGACCACGCCCTCGACCCGAAACTCCCTGGCCAGCTCAAGCACTTGCTCGTGCCTTAAGTCATGAGGAACCATGCGGGGACAGGGAAAGTTGGTCAAATAGCGCTCCGAGAGCGCCGTCAGGGGATCGATGCTCTCATCCACTGGCTTCCACCAGTACCTGGTGGCATTGCAGAGCGCATCGGTGACCACCAGACCTCCCAGCTCCTCGATACCAGCGATGTAATCGGGATTGTTCAATATGCAGCCGATGACCATCAGCCTGACCTTACCCTGTAGCGCCCGCTTGGAGTTGCTGGCCTCGTCCACCAACTCCTCAAGGAGCTGATTGAACTCGTCTCGGGGCATTCTCACGGAGGCGTTGCAGACCTCTAGGAATTCTGTCCCTGAGATCGGCGGGTTATCCGCTTTCATAAGCTCTGACAGCTTCTTGAGAAGCGTTCTCGTCTTGTTGTACACAGCGATCGACTGTCTCAACGCCGGTTCCGAGATGGTAACACCGGAGAATTCCTCCAAATTCTTTTTAAATCTCACCAGCTCCTCGCGATAGAAGTCCTGCTCTATGTTCTCGTATTTACGAGGCACATCGAGGGTATAGATAACGGGAACAGGACAGTAAGCGCGCCAGACATCAGTCAGCCGTCGAGAGCCATCGCACATAGCAGCGGCCGTAAAGCCATCCAAGAAATCGAATTGTCCATCCAGTGCCAGCTGGAGGCAACTTCGGCTGAATGAACAGTGGTATATGTGTAGATAGGCATCAGCATCGTCGAGCTCTAATTCTCTTGAGTCACCGGTGACCCTTATAGGCAGCATCCCTGCTGCGTGTATGATTTCCTCGGGTACATAGTTGCACAACCAGCCTACTCCCTTTTTACCCTGGCGTTTCCACTCTCTAACAGGCTCGGCGTAGGGGAACGCGCTATTTATCTTCCTAATGCTCTCCAGTGTCTTCAGTCCGTCAGCCAATCAACGAACCCTCCTTCCATACATCTTCGCCTGCTTTAAGCTTATCACTACAGCCATTTATGAGTCAATCAAAAAAGCTCTGCCAGCTGCCCGAGTTGATAAGAGTGCTCCATATGGTCCCAAACCATGCGTGCTAAATTCCGTCTACACCCCGATGATTGAAGCTGAAGCTTTTGCTGTATCTTCTTTCTTCTTGATCAGTTATGCGGTCTACGGCTAGTGGGTGAAGTAGTGTTCCAGCTATTACCTGCCTGCCCTACGCTACCTGTAAGTCAGTCCAGGGTCAGAAAAACCTCTCATGTTTGGGCGTTTGACTGGTTATCCTGACCATTGGCAGCTTTGAGCTTTGGCCTGAATATGACCAATGCCAGAAGAAGAAAGAGCAGGCCCATGCCTACGCCAATAGGTAGCGATATGGCGAGTAGGAGACCGCTGCCTATCGCTCCCCCGAAGGTTGTTGCCTGCTTCGCATTGACCCACGCCGCTATTGGAAGCGCAAGCCACTCTATCCCGAAAATCAAGCTGAAGCGAAAGAGAGCCTTGTCTCGCTCTCGAGTCCAAAGCAAGAGAACAGAATAAGCAACCAAACCTGCGATGGAGAAGATAAAGAAGAAAGCACCTGCCTGTTCCTTACCTGCGATTAGAACGAACAGCACTCCCAGTAAGGAATGACAGAAGAAGAGCCCCAATTATTCTAAGTACATACTTCATTGCCGAGCACTCTCTTCTCGCTTAATCTTCTCCACTATCGCCTCTTCGAGCCATTGACCTATGGTCTTCTTCTGAGTAACAGCAGCAACACGAGCTTGATGTAGAATGCTTGGCCTGATCCTTATTCCTGAAAACTTCCTTTGCTCTTCCTGCTTCATGGCAGCATTGTATATCATGTTTAACACGAGGTCAAGAGGCAAATGTGAATCTCTGGAGGGGGTGCAGAGGTATACTCGCCTTGTCAATGACAGCTTGAAGTTCTGAAAAGCCCATCTCTTGAGATATAGCCTTTCGGAAGTCTTGTGTTACTTATGGTAACTTGCTATAATGCACTTTATATGGATGATATGTGCCGGACCAAACAGTAGAGCATGGGAGTTGATGTAGACATGAAAGTTCGGATGCGTTACCTTGGGATCGCAATATTATTGTTGATTGGCCTAGCTGTGTTGGCTTTTGGCATATGGGCAGCCATCGCTCCGGAAGCGTTCATTCAAACGTTTTGGGGTGAACCAGAAAGATATTGGTGGTCGTCGCAGGAAAACGCTTTCGTGGCGGAGTACGCCGTTAGCCCCGCCAAAATTAGAGGGCTCGGCATCATGGGGGTAGGCTTCGGAAGTATATTGGTTTTAGTAGCGGTGATAATGGGCCAAAGGATGTTAAGTCAGAGGCTTGGGAGAGACAGGCTATCATGATTGGATGTGCTGGGGATTTTAAGGCATTGTCGTGCACATTGGGGAGTGGATATGCGCCGCGGCACCTCCGATTCAATTTGGATTTCCATCGGGAGATTTTAGCCAGAATAGCGAACTCTCGACTATGGGCCTTGCCTGAGTAATGGTGACTTAATATAATTGCGTTAATAATAAGGAACAGATGCAACTCAAGGGCAAATATTTAGGCAAAGGAAAGGAGAAGCACTAATGCCGATTTGGCTCACTATCGTGCTTGCCGTTGTGCTTGTTGGGCTGCTGGTTGCGTTTTGGTGGATGCGTCAGCGTGGGAGTGTCTGATGGTACGCTGATCTCCGAACGTGCGATTGGTATTCCGTCTGAGCGATAGAATTACTTAGCTGTGGGTACCAGGTTCCCTGCTTGGCCAGTTAGACAGCGAGCAATCCTCGAAGCATAAGTACGCCGGCTGTGTGTACTGCAGACCTCTCTGATTTAGGGGGTGTGGGCCACACATCCCTTTGACTTTTCCCACATAGCACCCAGGATTTTTTGAAAAAATAACGAAGCCATGGATAGGATCTTGTGTGCTGAGTATCCTGGGCATACAATTAAGAGAGTGCGAGTTGCTGTTTGAAGAAAGGTATGACGGTATCTTGATATTGCTGCTACCCTGCAGACACCGAACAAGGAGGTTTCGATCGTGGAAAGCCAGATAGAACTGAACGAGGAACGTAAGGAGCTTCTTCGTAAGCTTGGGCAGAGACTGCCAACTGTGATGGCTGCTGAAGCTGCTCTAGGTGATGCGGTATTTAGGGATGGGGCGCTTAGCACCAAAGTCAAGCGGTTGATAGCTTTGGGGATAGCATTGAGAGGTGCAATCACCAACTGTATTCTTGCCCAAACTGAGCATGCAATTGAAGCGGGAGCCAATAGGGACGAAATATTGGAGACTCTGTCAGTGGCAGTGGGAATGAGTGGTGTCACCGGCATCGCTGAGTCCCTAAGAGTAGTCAAGGTATTGGATGAACTGGGCGAGTTGTAATTGAGTCAGTCTCGCTGGGAGAGCTCCTCCTTAGAGTGAGTCAAGCTTGCGCAATGTTTTGCGCTAACCGAAGTCCCAATTTACAGTACTGCAGTATCATGTTAAGTGCAAAACTGAAGAAAAAGACAAAAAGTATTGGTAGAATGAAGCAAACAAAGTTTGGAACAGCAACTTTTGCGGTTGTGAATGTGGCTTCTATCAAGGTTATCTTACTGCAGTTGGCATCGACTGTCAGAGGTTAAGCTTGGGCTCGCCTGGCACGCTGGCTTGTCCATATCCTAAATCAAATTCGGCCATGCATTTTCTGTCTGCTCGGCGTAGTAGGCGAACACTCAATATAAACCTGGTAGGCAATGGTGTTGATATTTCGTCCACTTTGAATAGCCGATTTTCTGCATCTTGCCTCCAAACCATTACCGTTTTGATTTCATCTCTATTCATGGGTGCTGCCGAAGTGGGCGACTGCCATTGCCAGCCATTTTCATCTTCAAATCTATACCTGATCTGGGCTTCAAGGTCACCTATGTCTGGTGGAATCAGCACCACAAAGTTCTTCCACAGGGGTAGCTTAAATATGATGTCCATCCGCCCATCAGGGTCTAATTCATATCTTGTATCGTATTTTATAAAGTAACCAACGATTCCCCATATGAGGAATAAGAGCGTGCCCAGGCCAATGAGAAGGAAGCCAGTCCAAGCTATAAATGTATCGGGCTCAGACAAAAATAGAATTCCCAAACATATCAGCGGAATGCTTATTGCTAAAGTAGTCAATATTCGATTCAAGTGGCTATCCCCGCCTTATTAGCTGGAGTATACCATCGCCTCTCGTATCTGTCTATTACGATGAGCACTTGCCCCTGCTTGTATTTGCAGCATTGGTGGTGCATGGTTTTCTCCCGTGTGAGTTCGTCGTGCCCGATTCGAAAGGAACAAATGGGGACTCAGGGTCGCCTAGAATAGCTACACCATTATGGTTTTTTGTCCTCACTCAAAAACCATACATTTGTGGGATAGTCAATTACACCCCAGGCTCGTATATTTGGAGGGAGAGGTTGATATGGAAGAAGTGGCAAGATGGCTCGCTCTAATTGGCTCTGGAATGGCGTTACAGCACCGACTGAGCTATGGTAAGTGGCATGATAGAGGTAAACTAATTTGCCACGGTAAAGCTGGCTTAGCCCTGACCGGCTTAGCGTTGATTTACCTGCTTGTTTGATTAGCCAGCTTGTTGCAACACGGGTGTGCTGGAGTGAGCTGTCAGGCGTGCTTCAGGAACGTGTAGAATACAGCCCTTCATGATGTTGAGGAGTCTGCTAACTTCATTGCTATTCTCTTTCCCTCTTGGCTTCATAGTCAGAAATTTCGATTCCAGATAGCTGTCGGCATTTTTAATGACTGGAGATATCATAATTAGCATGATGGCAATATGGCTCTTGACAAAAAGAGAACAGCCGATTAGAGTATTCCGCATCGGGGAGGTGAAAGAATGGAAGCACTAATAGCCGACTACGTGTCCAAACTGCAGTTTGGGAAATTACAGCAGTTCAAAAACATGGGGGTCATTCCACTGCTTTCATCCACGAACTATAGCATCAAATACCTTACTCTGAAGGAAGCGCTGGATAAGAACCTTCTATCGGTCACGGAAGTCACCCATGGTGGCTCTGTGCCTGAACTGAAGGTGGCGAATAGAGCCAGGATTCCAGTCCTTCTTCTCGCTGGTGAAGAGCTTGCAGGCGCAAAGCAGAATAGGGTCTTGAACACGACAATTCTGCTAAATAGGGAATCAGAAACCGTCATCCCGGTCAGTTGTACAGAACATGGTAGGTGGTCCTACGTATCTGAGGAGTTTGAGAGTTCGGAGGTGGTCGCTTCTCCCAGAATTAGAGTGAAGCAGGCAGCTTCCATCGCTGAGGAGTTGGAGCGGTCAGGGAGATATGCGTCGGACCAGGGAGCTATTTGGGGAGAGATTGAGGAAATGTCAGCGCGTGCCGGGGTTAGTTCGGCAACAGGTGCGATGAAGGACGTCTATGAACATGAAACGATTGATCTGGAAAAATATTTAAATGCCTTCAAATATGTGCCCCATCAGAGGGGGCTGCTTGTCTTCGTCAATGGTAAGGTTGCAGCATTCGATGTTGTTTCACTGGAGTCCGCATATGAAATACTTCACACAAAATTGGTGAAGAGCTATGCCATGGAGGCGCTTTTAAGGAAAAGGGGAAAGAGGAACGCGCCATCTGTCGAGACGGCGAAGGCTTTTCTTGAAGAGACCACAAAGTGTAGAGGAAAGAAATACAAGTCGGTGGGGAATGGCTGGGACTATAGATTTGAGGGAAAGCGCATCGTAGGTTCTGCACTTGTATATCGTAAGGAAGTAGTCCATGTTGCTTTCTTCAGAACCATGGGAAGAAGCAGAGCAGGAGAAATGGCTGAGTATAGACAGCGTAGAGACTTCATGCAGGGTCCGTTGCAAGTTCTGGAAGTTGAAGCTCTGGACATTGAGGAGCAGGTGCAGGCGCTTGATTAGGCAGCATCGGCCTCCAACAGAGGATATTGCCCAATGAACGCATCAGAGACCACCCTGAACGGGGTCCGGGCCGTCATCGAGGTCCGCTCCGAGGACACACGCAACGGCGATATCGCCGAGCTGGCGTACCTGGTGCTGTTCAACGAGCGTGAAATTACGTTGCGGGTAGTGGCGGGAGACACCGAGGGGACTATAGGACCGAATGGGGGCTTTGCTGAGATGCTTGTGCATTACCGCACGAGCAAGGAGTCTTATGGGCTCCGCTATGTTGACACGGATGTGGGGCGGGTCACCTGGGATACCGATGTTTTCCCTCCAATGGTAAAAATCGACCCGAGCCAAACAATGACATGAGCATCCACCGCTTTGATAAACGCTAGTTGTTGGCGACCGGAATAGGCCATCCTCTTTGGCACTGAGTCAGCTTCTGCCTCGCAGTCAACATAATCTCAGCACCGAGGTCTATTAGTGTTTACTACATGGAAGTAGCCCATCTGGACAAAGATAGCAGGAACCCTTAGTCAGACTGAAAATATCCGACGTTCTCAAGAACCACCGACGAGATTAGCAAGTTCATATGCCCAGTCCTTATATTTATTGATCCTTTGTTTATGTGCAGCGTAGCCTTTGGGAGCATGGTGGGATTTGTCCGTGGTCTCAAAGGTCTGCGTTACCCGATCTACCAAATTGCTCTCCACACCACACTCTACTAACGCCTTTCTTACCTGGCTTGCGTTCAGCTTGCTGTGATCCTTCTTTGCCCCCTTCTTCTTGAGATAAAGTTCTGAAGTCAACTCGGCAACTACAATTCGTATTTCCTCTTCAGCCTGTTGGAGTCTGACACTACTTGCTGTTGGGTCTTTTATGATTGCATCTATTTCGCCAAGGCGCTCCGCCCAACTGCACCACGGAAGAGCCTGAATATGAGGCCCCACCTTGGTATATCCTGTAATCTCATAGTACAGGCCGTTCAATGAGCGGCAGCCTCTACGGACCTGATCTACCCATTGCTTGTTGTGAGATAGGAGAATCACCTGCTTTCCACGTTCAACTAGCTTCGTAACCACCCCGATGAACTGAATCTCGTGCTCTGAGTCCCAAGACTGGATTGGGTCGTCAATGATTAGAAAGTCAAAGGGACACTCGGGCTTCAGATTTGTAGAAATGCTCACACACAGGCCCAGAGCGTTGAGCTTCGATTCACTAAGAGATGAAACAGCGCTAACCAGTTCCATATCGTATGACTTTGCTTTGATTTGAACGCGGCGAGCCTTGAGATCGCCTTTCTTTGTCCTGTCAATGTCAAAACCGGTAAAGTGAACGTCAGGATCTCCAGTTGTCCGAATCTCCTGATACCATTCCATTACATCTACAGACAGTTGGTTGTAGATTGCATCAAGCATTGTCGATGCGACATAATGGTCCACATTTCTACGCAACTCCTTGAGACTGTCTAAGATTGCTACGATCTCGAATTTCTTTCCAATATCCGTTCTGTTTTCAACGAGATCAATCAAGACACCTATATCCTCTGTTCCTGCCGCTACATCAAGCTCGTACTTCAAAATCTGATCAGCGTCAGACATAGGAGATACATTATCTGAAAGCATATTGGCGTAGGAAGAGGCTGCCTTGGCGTAGAACACCAGAGACTTCCCAAGAACCTTGATTAGATCGGGATCCTCTGTGCACTTTTGCACTGATGTCTCTACCTGCTGGAGCGACTCAACCACACGGGCATATGAGTCTTCCAGTGCTTGCTTTGCAGCCTCAAGTTGCCCAATCGTGTTCTCGACGGATCTGAAGTACACTTCCTGCTTGGGTACAAGAATTTCCGAAAGCCTATCCAGCGAAGGCTTGAGACTCAGAAGAGTATTAACCTTGGTTGTATGGCGTCGATGGCACTCGTCAACACGCCGCCTCAGTTCTACCAGCGAATTGACGATCTTTTGACGCTGATGTTCGAGGGCCCGGGCATGTTGACTTTCCTTCTCAAGTTTGTCGTGCTCTTCTTGGATGTGTTGCAGGAGAGCCTTGTCGATATGCTGACCACAAAAGGGACACCTTGATGGAGCCCGGTTCAACAGTTCCATGCCCAAGCCACAAAACTGGGCTTGCTTACTAACATGCTCGATGGTGGCAAGTGCGATCAAGTCTGCATATTCTCTAGCAAACTCATCGCTAACAAACCCTAGGAAGAAGCCATAATCAGCGCCATTGGCCTCCTTCTCTTCATCTGTGTAGTCTACCAGTGTGATTCGCTCGGAAAAGACTTTACTCACTGCGTCCTCACGGATTTTCAGCAGCTGTGGCAGAACGGACTCTTCTGCCGTATCTGGGGATACAAGTTGACGACACTCCACAGCTATCGCTGTATAGAGTTCTGAAAACCCACCTTTTTCCTTTTTGTAAAGGTTGTGAATTGTCATCAAAGATGGCTGATTTGCCAACCGCGATTCAAGGGAGGCAATCTTTGTCAAGAACATTCCTACTTCGGTTGGAATGCAGGCTTCAGGTTTGGTGCACAGCGAAACGACATTGCGCTGAATCTGGTCGAGATCTTCGAGTCCCAGAAGTTTGGCAAATCCCTGAAATCGCTCGTCTGGCCCTACCAGAAGAAGATACTTAAGTGCATGCTGCAGTATGAAGGGCCGTGGCATGACTGAAAGGTCCTGCAGTAGTGGCCAATGGTCAACTTCGTGCCCGTCGACAAATCTCCTGGCCTCATCACCTTCAGTCAATTCACTGCGAAGCTCAGTTCGCTTGTTCTTCTTCAGGAACACGGCTCTGACAAAAGGGGTGGATTCTTTTGGCAGATGGCGATTACGGTAAGAGCCTCTATACTCCTCTTTTGAATCAGCTCTCTCAACCTTGGATGTCACCCCGTAGAGAAGCCATTCGAGGGCTTCTGAGATGCTTGTTTTTCCATAGCTGTTAGGGCCGTAGATCAGAGTCAAACAAGGATGGAAATCGATCGAGCGCTCTTCATTGAATCCACGGAAGCCTTGAATTGTGACGTTCTCAATCTTCACGGTGTAGAACCTCTATCAGTATGACCCCAAGCTCCTCTTCCATCGACTCCCTCGGATTAGTTTCTTCGTAGGCCTGAATCAAGCGCTTGTGCACAGGGTCGGTGAGCCTATCCACTAACTCAGCCAGATGCTTCTGGAGCTTGGAATTCTGAGCCGCCGATTCCTCCATGACTCCCCCTCAAGCTTACCTAAAAGTGTCGATTACTTCCAGGAACACATTATCCGCGATTTCCCATTTCTACTCGCGATGCGGCAGTTCTCATACTGACCCCTTGAAAGCAAAAGAGCAGAGAAGACTTTTACCTCTCTGCTCATATCTTACCCCATCAAAGACCGCATCCCCTCTCTGACTCAGCCCCTATATACACCTGATGCAGGGTCTTGTCAAGTCTTAACTTTTGGGGTATTAGATATGAAGCTGCAAAGGATGAAGGACTATTGTATTCTTTTATAATTTGCATGCACAGTTTTGGTAAAGACGATTAGGAAAGAAGTGAGTTGCGGTTTGAATTGATGGTCGGGGTGGGCGGATTTGAACCGCCGACCTCATGGTCCCAAACCATGCGCGCTAACCCCTGCGCTACACCCCGATGATCGAAGCTGACTCGGTGCCTGACAGTGGTTTGCTATTCAACCTGGGTGACTCTGCCACCCTCGACGAGGCACATGACCTGTTTGTCTATATGTTCGTAGACCCAGGTCACCGTCAGGTCACAGCCTAAGGGGAACTTCCTCTCCTTCCCCTCTACCTCCAGGACGATGATAGGCCCATCGCGCACTCCGACCAGAGTCCCGGCGATAAGCTCCCTCTTCGCCATTCTCTGTTCCCTCCTCCTCTTCTCCACTATCGCCTCCTCAAGCCACAGCCTCAGCTGCGGTAACACCGCATCGCTGCAGCAGTCTCTCCCAGTCCTGGTCTACCTTCTGTTGAAGCTTGGCAACGATTTCGCTGTTTTCAGGGCGCAGCAGGTGGGCGAACCTGCCTTGACTTTTGAGCCAATCGACTACTGGCCTTTTCACTTCCGGCATTACGGTGAGCCGCCATTGGCCCTGTTCCACCTCGTAGAGTGGCCACATACAGGTCTCGGTGGCCATCCGTGATAGAGCTACGCTATCGCTGGGAGCATGGCGCCAGCCTCTGGGGCAGGGTGATAACACGTTAATGAAAGAAGGGCCATCAGCTGCGGCTGCCTTTTTCACCTTGGTTATGAGGTCCCGCCAGGCGTGTGGTGCTGCCTGAGCTACATAGGGAGCATCATGCGCAGCGATTATGGCGGTGAGGTCTTTCCGGTGCTGGATTTTCCCGGGCACCACATCCCCCACCGGGGACGTGGTGGTCCAGGCACCAATGGGGGTGGCACTGCTGCGCTGAATTCCTGTGTTCATGTAAGCCTCGTTATTGAAACAAATGTAGATGAACCTGTGCCCTCGCTCTATGGCTCCACTGAGGAATTGGAGCCCGATGTCGTAGGTGGCACCATCGCCAGCAAAGGCGACGAACTTGACATTTTGCTTTTCTATTTTGCCTCTCTTGACCAAAGCGTGATAGGCAGCCTCGGCTCCAGACAGGACTGAGGCTACGTTCTCGAAGGCGACGTGAATCCAGGGAACCCTCCATGCAGTCTGAGGATAGGGCGAGGTTATGATTTCGGAGCAGCCTGTAGAATTGCCCAGAACCACCGGACTATCTATAGCATGCAGCACCAGGCGCATTATGATGGGCTCGGCGCAGCCAAGGCAAGCTCGATGCCCTGGTGCCAGACGCTCCTCCTGTTGGCTAATCTCAGTTAGATTTAAGGCCATCTATCCCCCTCTAATAGTCCCTCAGTCCCAGGTAGCGGAAGATTGGCTGAGTCTCACCACTGTCTGCGATCTGGAGCAGGTCTCGGTAGACCTGACAGAATTCCTCGGGGATGGTGTCTCGCCCCCCCAAGCCGTAGATGTAATTGATCACCTTAGCCGGAAGGTTTCGCACCGACAAGGCAGTACAGACCTCGACGAAGGTAGGGCTGCCTTCTCCACCGAAGCAGCTGGCGCGCTCCATTACTGCTATTGCTTTCTTGTCTCTAAGCGCCTCGGCTACAGCGGCGGCGGGGAAGGGGCGAAAGCTGCGGATTTTGAGCATTCCAGCCTTGATTCCAGCAGCGCGCATTTGTTCTGCGGCTACCCTCGCTGCCCCGGCCCCGGAGCCGATGATGACAATGGCGACATCAGCGTCATCGAGCAGATAAGGCTCAACCAAGCCATAATAGCGCCCAGTGAGCTTTCCGTATTCCTCGCCGACCTCACAGATAACCCGCAGCGCATTCTCCATGCCTTGCCACTGCTGGCGCTTGTGCTCGAAGAAGTAGTCCCAGTGATCGAAGGCACCAACGGTGACGGGATGAGCCAAATCCAGCAGCGGACAGTAGGGCTGATAGTCCCCAACGAACTTGCGTGCCACCTCGTCGGGCAGAATTTCAGCCAGACCCACAGTATGCCCCAGGACAAAGCCGGCGAGCCCGTGCATCACCGGGAGCAGGATGTCGGGGTGCTCGGCGATACGCACTGCCTGGAGGGCATTATCGTAAACCTCCTGGTGGTTTTCGGCGTATATCTGAATCCAACCAGCATCACGAGCTCCCATCATGTCGGTCTGGTCGGTGAGAATGTTCAACGGTGCTGATAGCGAGCGATTGACCACGGCCATAACAATGGGCAGGCGGAGCCCTGAGGCGCACCAGAGCACTTCCCACATCAGGGCCAGACCAGCGCCGCATGTGGCGCTCATGGCCCGAGCCCCAGCAGCTGAGGCCCCAACGCAGGCGCTCATGGCTGCATGCTCACTCTCCACGGCGATAAACTCGGTATCGACCCGCCCATCGGCCACGAACTCGCTGAAGGTCTGCACGATCTCGGTCTGCGGTGTTATGGGATAGGCGGCAACCACATCGGGGTTTATCTGCCGCATCGCTTCGGCGACCACCACATCGCCTTCCAGTGCCATCCTTTGGCCTTGGACATATCGTCCTGTGGCGCTTTCACTCATGCCTTTCCTTCTTCTACCATAGTGATCGCCTGCTGCGGGCATTCCTTGGCACAAATTCCACACCCCTTGCAGTAGTCCAGGTTGATACCCAGCACCCTGCCGTCTTGGACCAATATGCTGATATCAGGACAACAGACCCAGCAGGTAAGGCAATAGTTGCACTTCTTGAAATCTATGATGGGCCTGAAAGAACGCCAGGTGCCCGTTTTGTAGCTTGCTGAGCTGCCGGGCTCCAGGACCAGCCCGGCAATGGTTATTTCCCTCCATCCCTTTTCAGCTTCAGCCAAAGTTCCCCCCTTCAGGCCTCTTTGGTCTCCCGGTAAGCACGCTCAAAGGCGCTCACGTTAGCCTCCACTATCTCCCGCTTCATGCTCGCCCCGAGTTTATCTCTGAGCTTGTAAATTAGGCTCTCCTTTGCCACTACCCCAGTGGCAAAGGTCAGAGCGCCGAGCATTGGCGTGTTGGGCAGATTTCGGCCCATGGCTTCCATGGCAATTCCAGTGCCATCAACGATGTATAGCTTTCCCTTGTAGTTTAACTGAGAGCGAATTGCATCAGAGGACATGGTGGTATTTAGGATGAGCACCCCATCTTCCTTCAGCCCTTCGGTGACATCGACAATGCCGAGTAGTGTGGGGTCCAGCACCACCACTACATCGGGCTCGGTCACCTGGCAGTAAGGCTTGATCGGTTGGGAGCTGATCCTGGTATAGGCCTTGACTGGAGCACCCATCCGCTCTGCACCATAGTCTGGCATGCCCTGAAAATACCTGCCCTCCTCGAGGGCTGTTTCCGCCAGTAGCTTTGAGGCGGTGACCACTCCCTGTCCCCCACGACCATGCCACCTGAATTCAGTAGTATCCTTGGCCACGGTTGACAACATTACCTCCTTGTCTTAGACGAGTTCACCACAAATCACTTGCTTTGCACGGAGAGAAAGTCATCGATTGTGAGATCGGTGAAACACACTCCGTCTGTTTCCCTGGTAAGTTTGGCAGTAGGGCAGAGGGCGAAACACTCTCGGCAACTCATACAGGTTTTTGAAGCTATTTCCGGAATGAACGCTATCTGTCGCCATCTGCCTCTCCCGGCGAAGCCGATAGCGTTGGCCTTTTTCACCTCGGCACAGTAGCGCACGCATAAGCCGCAGCGAATGCAGAAATCGGGCGTTGCCTTAAATCGCGTCCCCTGCACTCCATATTGAGCGGACAGGTCTTCGATGACCTTGGCCCCGGGAGCGGCTGGCGACAGGAGTTCTATTAGCATTTTCCTGATTTTGACCACCCGCGGCGAGTTTGTCTTCACTATCAGCCCTTCCTCCACTGGATAAACACAGGAAGCCACTATTCGGGATCTTCCATCCCTGACGATCTCCACGCTGCAGAGCCTACAGCCACCATAGGGAACCAATTTCGGGTGGTAGCAGAGGGTGGGGATTTCAATACCCAGTTTTCCTGCTGCTTCGAGAAGGGTCATTCCCTTCTTTGCTTTTACCTGCTGCCCATCTATCTCTAAGGTCATGGACTTCATTTTGCTGATTCCTTCCTGCGCACCACTGCCATCTTGGGTGGAGTGGCCGGAATGGGCTCGCCGGAGAGCTTGACTACAGCGTCGAAGCGTGGGGGGCAGACTTCGATGCAAATACCACACTTGGTGCATTTGGCTTGGTCGATAACATGGACTTGGTCTTTGGCACCGCTGATAGCCTCTACAGGGCAATTCCTGAGGCATATCAGGCACGCCTGACACTTCTCCGGCTGAATGTAGTAGGAGACCATAGCCTTGCACACTTTAGCAGGGCAGCGTTTCTCCTTTATATGCGCTTCATACTCATCCCTAAAGTATCTGAGGGTAGATAACACCGGATTGGGAGCTGTGCCCCCCAAGGCGCAGAGCGATGCGTCCATAATGACCTCGGAGAGTTCCTCCAACAGCTCGATATCGCCATCCTGGCCCTCCCCTTCGCAAATGCGGTCTAGGACGTGTGCCATCTGCTTCACCCCTTCACGGCAGGGGACACATTTGCCACATGACTCCTCGGAGAGGAAGCGGAGGAAGTATCGAGACACGTCGACCATGCAAGTATCCTCATCCATGACGATCATGCCACCAGAGCCCATCATCGAGCCCAATTTGGTAAGCTGATCGAAATCGACCGGTGCATCGAGAAACTGCTCGGGGATGCAGCCACCTGACGGGCCGCCTGTCTGCACTGCCTTGAACCTCTTCCCGTTGGGGATGCCGCCACCGATATCATAGATTATTTGTCTCAGGCTGGTTCCCATGGGAACCTCGACCAGGCCTGTGTTATTCACCTTCCCCACCAAGGAGAAAATCTTGGTTCCCTTACTTCCATCCGTCCCTATGGAGTTATACCAGTCAGCTCCTCTGGCGATTACCAGGGGCACATTAGCCCAGGTCTCTACGTTGTTCAAATTTGAGGGTCGGCCCAAGATGCCGCTGATGGAGGTTCTGATGTACTTGGGTCGGGGCTCACCGACCCGTCCCTCGATGGCGGTCATCAGAGCACTCGATTCCCCGGAGACGAAAGCGCCAGCGCCGCGGTGAACCTTGACGCTGAAGTTGAATCCGGAGCCGAGGATATTCCGCCCCAGAAGGCCATAGGACTCTGCCTGCTTGATGGCCTGAAATACGTTCTCAGTAGCTAAGGGGTATTCTTGCCGTACATATATGAACCCTTCATGAGCGCCAATAGCGTAGGCACCGATGATCAAGCCCTCGAGCACGCTGTGAGGATTTCCTTCCATGAGGCTCCTGTCCATGTAGGCCCCGGGGTCCCCCTCATCACAGTTAACGATCACGTATTTTCTCTTGCCTGGGGCATCTCTGGTTGTCTGCCACTTCGCCCCGGCGGGGAAGCCGCCCCCGCCGCGGCCCCTGACATTTGCCTTCTTCACTTCTGCCAGCACCTGCTCCGGTGTCATTTGGAACAGGGCCTTGGCCAGTGCCTCATAGCCGCCGAGGGCGATATAGTCTTCAATATTCAAGGGGTCAATGAACCTATTATTCCCCAGAACTAGCCTCATTTGCCCCTGGTAGTAGGGAATATCAGGTTCGTGTATAACGCTTTTCTCAGTAGCAGGATGCACATAAAGCAAGCGCTCGATAATCTCATTTTGGAGCAGGGTTTTGGAGACGATCTCAGGGACATTCTTCGCCTTCACTTGGACATAGCAAATCCCCTCGGGAAAGATAACGACGAGGGGTTCCTTTTCACAGAAGCCATGGCATCCTGTGCTCTTAACTTCTACCTTTTCTTCCAATCCCTGCTTCTTGACCTCAGCAACAAATGCGCGCACTATCCCTGAACTGCCACGGGTCCGGCCATCGGTCCCATCGCTTATCGATATCAGCTTCTTGTCTTCCCTTTTGGCTAGAATGTCCGCCCTTGTTCTCTTCAAATCAGATAGTGAGCCGATCCTCTTGCTCATCAGGGCTCTCCTCATTCGCAGGCATTGAAGAGCTTTTCCATCTCCTGCGTTACTGGATTGCTGTGGTATTCATCGTCTATCACCAATACCGGCCCCAGGGCACAACAGCCGAGGCAGTTGACTGTGTCCAGTGTGAACCGCATATCGCGGGATGTAGCCCCAGGCTCTATCTTGAGCATATCCTTGACCCGATCCAGGAGACGGGGCGAGCCACGCACATGGCAGGCGGTGCCCATACATACCTGAACCGAGTGGCGTCCTCTGGGGGCCATACTGAATGCCTTGTAGAAAGTGGCAATATGATAGATGCGATTGAGCGGGATGTTCAGTCGCTCGCTGACTCTTTGCAATGTCTCTTTAGGCAGCCAGTGGTATTCCCGTTGAATATCCAAGAGGATTTGAATTAAAGCGCTGTTGTCACCTCGATACCGAGCCACGATCTTATCTATCTTGTTCACTGCCACAACCATTGTCGCTGATGCCTCCTCATGTCACTTTGACGCAGTATAGCATACCAGCAGTTTTCTTTGAGCACAACCAGGGGCATTCATGTATTAGTGGCGCCCCTGGGGAGACTCGAACTCCCGCCCCGAGCTCCGGAGGCTCGTGCTCTATCCTCTGAGCTACAGGGGCTTGTTTTGATTGCAGCTCCTGAGTCTCCGTTTACATTTTAACTGCTCAGCTCCTATTTGGCAAGTTGGCTGGTGGCTCGTTCGCTCTTGCTTCCTTTGCCATTTGCCTCTTGAACAACGGCTTGAGCATGGTTGGGGTGATCAATGTTGTTATGATGCTGACCGCCACCGCGGCCCCGAAAAGCTCCAGGGCAACATCCCCCGTGCCCAGGGCCCCGGCCAGGAGCCCGGCGCCGGCGATGATCAGCCCCACCTCCCCTCTGGGCACCATGCCTACTCCCACTATCATTCCGCCGTCATGGGGCAGCTTTCCGGCAAGCCTCGCCGGTATATAGCATCCTATGATCTTCCCGATAGTGGCCAATGCTATCAGGACGAGGGCGATCACGACAGCCCCGGCCAGAAGCGGCACATCGACCTGCATTCCCAGATAGCAGAAGAAGAATGGGGCCAGGAAGAGCATGATCGGCCTTGTCTTTTCCAGTATCTCTTCCTTCTCTTCCGTGGCGGCGAACATCAAACCGGCCACATATGCTCCCACCACGGGGTGCAAATCAACCAGTGTTACCAGATAGGCGATTAGGAAGCCAATAAGGATGGCGAAAATGGGCATGGTGTCAGACCGTTTGAACGGAGTTAACAGCTTCGAAATGTATCTATGGAACTTGACTCCAATCATGAGCAAAGCAAACCAGACGGCGAAACCGATGACGGTGATGCGAACGACATGGAGGGCATCGACTGAGCCAGTTTGGGCCACGGAGATGACAACGGAAAGAATAACTATGCCGATGATGTCATCGACCACGGCCGCCACCAGTATGATAGTTCCCTCCTTGGTTTGCAGCCTCTTCATGTCCATCAGTATTCTGACGGTGATCCCGATGCTGGTTGCCGTCAGCACCGCGCCCATGAACAGCCATGTCGCCGAGCCCGCATCGGGATAAAACCACATGGTAGCCAGATAGCCGAAGACGAAGGGCAGGAGCACCCCACCCACGGCCACGATAGCGCCCGTTTTCCCCAGCCTTAAGAATGCCCTGACATCGGTCTCCACCCCGGCGACGAACAACAGTGCCACCACGGCTATCTCCGAGATGATCTCCATGATGTGAACTTCGCCACCAAAGGCGTGGACTGTGGCGAAGTTAAGAATTATGGGATCATTGAACAGCCCGCCCAGAGCATAGGGGGAAATAGCGATTCCTGCTACTAGCTCCCCTAACACGGCAGGCTGCTTGAGATAACGCTCGGCGATTTCGCCACCGATGCGGGCTGCGATCAAGATCAGGGCGAAGCTCAGAATGAATTTGAAGTAGACCTCGAGTTCCATCTCTATTCCTTAAGATAGTCTATTGATAAGTAACTGATCACGGCTTCCTTAAGACTCGATGTTGCTATGTTTTTGGCGACCTCACTATGAGCACTGAACATCCGGCATATCTAGCTACCCTCTCGGCTACGCTTCCGAGAAGGAATGACTCAATTCCGGTCAGGCCTCTTGACCCGAGCGCTATAATGTCGGGATTATACCTTCGGGCGGCTTTCAATATGGACTCACCTGCTCCTCCTCGCACAATGATGGACGCAGTATTGTATCCTTGTGTACGGAGTCGTTCCTCGCTTCTGGTCGTTATCTCCCTTGCTGCCTTTTCTTCGGCTGCCTGGAGGTCAGCAAGTAGCTGTTGGTTGGTTTCAAGGTCAAGCGTTGGCATCTTCATCAGTGCTGCAATATGGGACTCAAGTGCAGTTACCACGGTAATCTGAGTCTGCTGCGGCAAGGGAAAATGCAAGAGAAACTCAGTTGCCATGTCTGAGTATTTGGAGCCATCCACAGCAAGCAGGACTCGATTTATGGTTGTAGTGGTCTCCTTGGTCGGCAAGCCCTTACTCACTACAGCAGTCTTCTTCCTGGCAAGCAGGACGCTGGCTTTTGTATGTTTCATCACCTTCTGGGTAACGCTACCAAGACGGAATGTAAAGGGGTCATTCAATCCCTTGGCTCCCATTACCACGAGGGAGGCATTTGTTTTCTCAGCGACTGCCAAAATTACCTTGGCAGGGTCTCCCCAGCGCACCAGGCTTTCTATTTTGAGCCCACTGGCGCTAAGCAGTTGCACTGGATCTTGAAGTAGTTCGGCAGCCTTTTGGCGCTGCGCCCTTTTCTTCGCCGGAGCTGCACCTCTCAGCGTATCAATGGTCATTCCTCCCAAGAATATGTTCTGAGGTATCACCGTCAGCACTGTGACCTCAGTTGTAGGAGGGAGCCGGAGTGCCTCCAGCGTCCTTGTTGCTATGTCAGAATATGATGAGCCATCGACGACGAGGAGAATCCTCATGCTCAACTCCTTTCCCACCTTGAAATGGGGTTACCTCTCATGCATTCTTTAAACGCCATTTGAAACGTTCAACCAGGAACTCTTCCAGCTCAACCAAGAAGAGCACGGGTAGTGCCAGTAAAATTATAACTATCCACCACTGTGCTGGGAAGGACTCAGTTCTAAGTGGATTGAACCCGAGGTGGGGTAGAGCATAGACTATCAGAATTTGGAGGGCTATGGTTACAACAATACCTCCGACCACCCATTTGTTTGAGAACGGGTTCATCGAGAACACAGATTTCGTTAGTGACCGGGCAGTGAGCAGATAGAAAATGTGCACCATCATTACGGTCATGAATGCTGCTGTTTGTGCCTGGGTTAGCCGCAACTCGTCCACCAACAAGCCGGAAACAGCAGCGTTGCCGTAGTGATAGAACACCACGAATGCCGCTACAGCCATCACCACCGAGACAAGTCCTACCTTTCTAAAGAATAAAGTATTAGCTATCCGTTCCTTTGGGTCAAGTGGAGGCCTGTCGAGCACCCCTTTTTCTCGAGGTTCCCAGAGCAAAGGCAAGGCAAGGGCAACTGCATCATACAGGTTTATCCAGAGGATTTGTACTGGCTCCAGGGGTAGGCGCTCGGCGAAAAGGGATAGGAATGGCACCAGCAATATCGCTCCTATCACCAGCAGGGCCTGCCCTCCATTTGTGGGAAGCGTGTAGAGGATGACTTTGCGGATGTTCTCGAAAACATGCCTGCCTTCCTCTACCGCTGCCACTATGCTGGCGAAATTATCGTCAACCAGTACCATGTCGGCGGCTTCCTTGGTTACGTCGGTCCCCTTTATCCCCATAGCTATCCCCAGGTCAGATGCCTTCAACGCCGGAGCATCGTTCACTCCGTCGCCAGTCATGGCGACTATATGTCCCCTCTGTCGTAGTTGTGTGGCCACTCTGAACTTATGTACCGGGGCGACCCTAGCATACACGGAGACGCTATCCACAACCTCATATAACTCCTCATCGTTCATTCTCGACAGGTCTTCCCCTGTCAGCACCTCGCCACCATTGCCAATTCCTAACTGTGCTGCGATAGCTCTTGCTGTTCGGGCATGGTCGCCCGTTATCATCACCACTCTGATGCCAGCCCGTTTGCATTTGGCGACCGCCTCTATGGCCTCTTCTCTGGGCGGGTCAATCATTCCCTGGAGGCCGAGGAAAGTCAGCTCATCCAGGTCTTCTGGGCTGAGAGATGTTTTATTCGTGGGCACAGGCTTATAAGCTATTCCCAGAACCCTCAAGGCATCTTCTGCCATCTCGTCGACCTTTGCCGTTATCGCCCCGGTCTCCAGAGGCTCAATGCTTCCATCGACCAACTGGCTCCGGCACATCCCCAGCACTGTCTCTGGCGAGCCTTTGACATAGATGACATTCCCTTCTCTGTCCTGATGCAGGGTAGCCATGTACCGCGTCTGTGACTCAAAGGGAATCTCATCTAACCTGGGGAACTCGTCGGCAATGCCAGCTTTGGCTGCAGATACCACCAGTGCCCCCTCGGTAGGGTCGCCCAAGATTTCATAGCCATCGTCAGTCTGGTCCAGTTCGGCGTTATTACACAGAAGGCCCGCCCTCAGGATTTGAGCCAGATCGCCTTCCTGCAGGGGATTGACGCCCTCATTGCTCAGGATAAACTGCCCCTCGGGTGCATACCCTGCCCCGGTCACTTTGTAGTCCTTTCCCCCACAATAAACCTTGACTACAGTCATCTCGTTTCTGGTGAGGGTACCGGTCTTATCTGAGCAGATAACAGTGGCCGAGCCCAGGGTTTCTACCGCAGGTAATCTTCTTACCAGCGCATTCCGGCGTGACATTGTCCGGGCACCGAAGGCAAGGGCTATGGTCAATATTGCTGGCAATCCCTCAGGTATAGCGGCAACAGCAAGGGACACCGAGGCAAGGAAAGAGTAGGCAAAATCGTAGCCACCAAGAGTTGCCCCCAGTATCAGGTTGATGGCGGCCAGTATGAGGACGGCGATGACCAGAAATCTGGTGAACTGGGACATTTTTCGCATCAGCGGTGCGTCGGCTGTGCGGGTGGTCTCTTTCATGAGTTGGGCAATCTTGCCTATCTCCGTCGTCTCCGCGGTGGCCACCACCACTCCCTGTCCCGAGCCTCGTGCCACAAAGGTGCTGCTGAAAGCCATACAACGCTGGTCCGCAGGAGTCAAATTGGGGATTGATATCAGCTCAGTTTGTTTTTCCGCCGGGACGGATTCCCCGGTAAGCGCAGCTTCATCATGAGCTAAGTTCTTGGCGTAGAACAGGCGTAAATCGGCGGGCACGCGGTCGCCTTCCTCGAGAAGGACAATGTCTCCCGGCACTAATTCCCGTGCTGGGATGTCTCTCTTCTCGCCATCCCGCAGCACGGTGCACTGTGGCACCATCATTCTGGTCAGCGCCTCCATCGAGGCCTCGGCTCTGCCCTCCTGGATGAATCCTATTATGGCGTTGGCCAGAACCACCACCAGGATAACCGCCATATCTACCCACATTTGCAGAAAGGCGGTGACAAGCGCGGCAGCGAGCAGAACATATATCAAGGCACTGCGAAACTGGAGCAAGAACCGGATGAATGCACCCCGCCTCTTGAACTTCAGTTCGTTATAGCCATACTTTTTCAGCCTCGCTTGTGCCTCGTTGGAAGTAAGACCAGCCTCGCCAGCCGCTAAAGCTTCCATAACTGCCGCTGCTGGGAGCTGATACCACTTAGACTCGTTCGGCGGTCCAGATATCTTCACCGCAGCTTCCTCAAACGCTCTGCGATTTCACCACCGGCGCTGGATACGACCAAGACTAAAGCGAAGCTCAGAATGAATTCGAAGTAGCCTTCGAGTTCCATAAAATACTCCGGAGCATCACTGCTGTTTAAGATAATCGCCCATGCAGCAAATTATATCGTTGTAGTTTACCACTCCCAATAGCTGACCCTGCCTGTCGACCACGGGTATTTCGGGGATGTCGTGCTCGATCATGAGCTCTATCGCCTTTTCGATTCCATCCTCCGGCCCGACGCTTACCGAGGCATTCATTATGTCCTTGACGTATTCCGCGGTTATTAGCGAATACAACATCCCCGGGCCCAGAAACAGGGAATATTTTATATGCTCGAATGTGCGCACGGCCAATGTTTTCAGCACTCTCTTTGGCGAGATTATGCCTGTAAGTTTATCCTCTTTGTCTACAACGCAGGCGATAAGCGTTTCCCTATCCTCAGCTATCTTGGCCACTGCTTCATATATTGAATCATCTTCATGGATTTTCGCGAGTTTGGTTGTCATCAATTCCTTGATCTTCTTCTTCATTACGACCCCCTTCTCATACTATCCCAAACCCAGGCCTGCGGTAAAGGCAGCATAGGCACCGAAGATATATAGCGCGACCAGAGCAACGCTGTACCAGCTGACCACGGCAAATGTCTTGCGCTTGGTCCGGAAGCGGATCCCGGCGATGACCAGAGCGCTCATGGCGATGACAACGAGAGCGGTGACGATATGGGCTGGAGACACCGCGGCCAGGACGGGCTCTCGAGTATAGGCTATGTCTAATGGTATGATGATGGTCACATTGAAGATGTTGCTACCCAGCATGGTGGCTAATGCCATGTCGACGGCGTCCAGGCGAAGGGCGGCTATGGCGACCACGACCTCTGGCAGTGAAGTAGTGATGGCTATGAACAGGCTGCCGACGAAGCTGGCGCCCCAGCCAGTGGCCTGTGCTATCTCATCGCCGATGAATGAGAGCCAGATACCGGCGCCGATGATGGCTACTGCTGCCACTGCGAATTTGACATATATTGCCTGTTTCGACATTTCCCCGTATTGGATAAGGCTCTCTGGTGCCTCTGCTCGCTCTTGACTGCGCTCAAGGCGGAACAGCCACCTCACCCCGACAATGTAGGCGAGCAGGATGATGATGCTGGAGACACCGAACCAGCCAAGGGCCAACCCGGAAAATCCCTCCCCGGCGGCGATGGTGACGGCAGCGATGGCGATAAGTAGCAGACCCAGGCCAGCTGATGCCATATGTGACCTGCTCGCATTGCTCAGCAGAGGCACGGGACGGTACAGGACGTCCATCATGGCGATGATGGTGAGATTGAGCATGTTGCTGCCGAAGAGCATGCCCAAGGGCAAATCGGCGTTCTTGACCCAGGCTGCGGCGCTGACTCCTGTGACCAGCTCCGGCATCGAGGTGATGATGGCGATAAGTATCAGGCCTACCCAGACCCCACTCAGCCCCGTTTTTTCAGCAATAGCATCTCCGTATCGCGATAACTTGGTGCCTGCGATCAGGATGATTGCCAAGCAGAGGACAAACTTGAGCCAGACCAAAAGACGAGGCTCCTAGCGATTGAACTTTTCAGGGTCCAGCAAGCGAAATCATAGCATATGTCCGGCGTAGTTGGCAAGACGTGCCGGGTCGACTTGCTCCAACTGACCGATTATAATGGACTCAGTATGAAACAGGAAAGGATTTCCCTTCAGGTAGATGACATAAAGCTTGTAGGACGGCTATACTGGCCTCAGACCAGGGCTGACAAAACATATCCTGCCCTTTGCCTCTGCCACGGCATCCCGGCACGAGCCCCAGACCCCAGTGACCAGGGCTATGCGGCACTGGCCGAGCGTTTCAGTGCTGAGGGCTTTATGGTTCTCATCTTCAATTTCCGTGGCGCTGGGGAAAGTGAGGGGAACTTCGACATCCTCGGCTGGTCCCGGGACCTGGAGGCCATGCTCGGGCTTCTCTATGAGCAGGAGCAGGTGGATAGCTCACGGCTCTCGGTCATGGGCTTCAGCGGAGGTGCTGCGGTCTCTGTTTATGTTGCTGCCAGGGATCAGCGGATCTGCTCGCTGGTCACCTGTGCCTCTCCCGCCCGGTTCTCCCAATTTGTGACAAGCGAGGGGCTTGATGGGCTCATAGCACAGCTGCGGAGCATCGGCACCATAAAGGACAGCAATTTCCCGCCATCATTTGAGGAGTGGGCCCAGGGATTTGAGACTATTACGCCGCTGAACTGGGTGCAGTGCATCTCGCCGCGTCCACTCTTGATCATCCATGGTGATGGCGATGACCTCATACACCTGAGCCAGGCCCAGATGCTCTATGACAAGGCGGGAGAGCCTAAGGAGCTGTTCATGGTTCCGGGCGGGGGGCATAGACTGCGCATCGACGAGACAGCGATGACCAAAGCGCTGGACTGGCTCAAAAGAGTGAATAAGATATCGCAGTGAGTGCCAGTGGGAGCAGAATATGAAGAAGGTGCTTCTGGTCAATCCCAACCGGTTGAAGCCTCCGGTGGCCCCTATCGCCCTGGACTATCTGGCACAGGCCCTGAGGCGGAGCGACTTCGAGGTTGACATCCTTGACCTATGCTTCCCGGAGGACTTCGCTCAAGCGATCGGAGACTATTTTGACCACAATAATCCGATGGCGGTAGGCGTAACCTTCCGCAATGTAGATGACACCTTTCTCGCCAGCCAGGGTTTCTTTGTCCCTGAGCTCAAACAGGTTACGGACTGTATCAAGGCCCATACTTCAGCCCCGTTGGTCCTGGGTGGCTCCGGGTTTTCCGTGATGCCGGAGGCCATCATGAGCTATTGCGATGTCGATCTGGGGATTTGGGGCGAAGGGGAACACGCTCTGCCTTTGCTTGTGGCCAAGATCTCGGCTGGCCAGGACATTGGGGATATATCAGGCTTGGTCTATCGGCGGGACCAGGGCTTCCTGCGCAATCCCCCGCGATATCTGGAGCTTGGCCAGTTAGATGCCCCGCAGAGAGATTTAGTGGATAATCGCCGCTACTTCGTGGAGGGGGGCATGGGTGCCGTGGAGGACAAGCGCGGCTGTCCTAAGAAGTGTATTTACTGCGTTGATCCTGTGGCCAAGGGGGCCAAACTTCGCCTGCGCACTCCTGATAGCATAGCTGATGAGGTGGAGAGACTCCTTGAAATGGGCATCGATCACTTTCACTTCTGTGAGGGCGAGTTTAACATACCAGAGGACCATGCCCGCGAGATCTGTCTCAAGCTGATTGAGCGGGGGCTGGGCACCAAGGTGAGGTGGTATGCCTACTTGAGCCCGGTGCCTTTCTCCGATGAATTCGCTACCCTGTGCCAGAGGTCTGGGTGTGCTGGAATTGACTTCGGTGCTGACTGCGCCACTGACCACATTTTGAGCACCCTGGGCCGTGATTTCACTTCGTCCGATCTCAGGCGCACTGCTGAAATCTGCCACCGACAGGGCTTGGTCTTCATGTACGACCTGCTTCTCGGCGGCCCCGGTGAGACCAGAGAGTCTCTAAGGGAAACCATAGAAGCGATGAAGCGGCTATCACCGAGCCGGGTGGGGACTGTTTTGGGCATTCGCGTCTTCCCCCAAACGGGGCTTGCGGCATTGGTACAGCAACAAGGGCCCTTGGCTCAGAACACCAACCTGTGCGGCAAAATCGAAGGAAATGACGACTTCTTTGCTCCTGTCTTCTATCTGTCCTCGGCCCTGGGCCCGGATGTTACGGAGTACCTGGACAAGCTCATCGCAAGAGATGAGCGCTTCTTCTTCGGCGGCCAGGGCGAGGCTGACCAGGATTACAACTACAATGAGAACCTGGTCCTTGTGAATGCCATTAAGGGTGGCTACCGCGGGGCCTTCTGGGACATCCTGAGGAGGCTTGCCGAGAACAGCTGAAAGTTAGCGCCTCTTCTTTGTGAGCAGGACAAAGAATGTGACCAAGATGGCAACACCACCCACGACAGCCGCAATATAAATCCAGAGTGCTGTCCCTTGGGATTCCTCTGTGCCTTGCTGTCCCATCTCAGCCGCAGTGGTGAAGGTTTGTTCTGAGCCATAAGGGCCCGCGGCATCATGGTTGTCCCAGGTCATTACCTTCCAGTAAAAGGTGCTTCCCCAGGATAGAGTTGAGCCGGCATAGGATATATCGCTGGAAGAGGAGCTGGTCACCTTACCGCTATCCCACATGTCCCCATTATTGGCTGCCAGGTTGGCAGAGCTGGAAGCAACCAGAATCCGATAGGCGGATTGGGTGTCTCCGCTATTGGGGTCCGAGAATGTCCAGCTGAATTCAGGCGTAGTATCGTCGACTCCGGTGGGATTGGTCTGCACCTCGCATTGGGGAGAGGCTGGCGCATTGGGGATTGAATTGGAGGGCACGTTCATAGTAAACGTTTGTTCTGAGCCATAAGGGCCTGCGGCATCATGGTTGTCCCAGGTCATTACTTTCCAGTAATAGGTGCCTCCCAAAGATAGAGTTGAGCCGGCGTATGATATATTGGTGGAAGAGGAGCTGGTCACCTTACCGCTGTCCCACATGTCGCCATTGTTGGCTGTCAGGTTAGCGGAGCTGGAAGCAACCAGAATCCGATAGGCAGATTGGGTATCTGCGCTATCGGGGTCAGAAAAGGTCCAGCTGAATTCAGGCGTAGCATCGCTGACCCCGGTGGGATTGGTCTGCCCCTCGCACTGGGGAGAGGCTGGCGCATTGGGGATTGAATTGGAGGGCACGTTCATAGTAAACGTTTGCTCTGAGCAATAGGGGCCCTGGCCGCCATTATTGTCCCAGGTCATTACCTTCCAGTAATAGGTGCTTCCCCAGGATAGAGTTGAGCCGGCGTATGATATATCGCTGGAAGAGGAGCTGGTCACCTTACCGCTATCCCACATGTCTCCATTGTTGGCTGCCAGGTTGACAGAGCTGGAAGCAACGAGAATCCGGTAGGCAGACTGGGTATCTGCGCTATCGGGGTCAGAAAAGGTCCAGCTGAATTCAGGCGTAGCATCGCCGACCCCGGTGGGATTGGTCTGCCCCTCGCACTGGGGAGAGGCTGGTGCAGAGGGGATTGCGTTTCCCAATAATAGATAGGTCTGGCCGGCATCGGTCCCGCCGTCATCATCACCCCAGGCACCGATGAGGATGTCAGCCCCGCCATCGCTATTGACATCACCGGCCGAGGCCACCGAATAACCAGAGTTATCACCGGCATCCTCGCCCCAAAATGAGGCATCGGCCGCGGAGAGGTCTGTGTCCATGGCCCAGCCTGTGGCCTTGCCCAAGATGAGATAAGTCTGACCGGCATTGCTTCCGCCGTCCTCATCGTAACGGGCGCCGATGAGGATGTCGTCGTAGCCATCGCCATTGACATCACCGGCCGAGGCCACCGAATAACCAGAGTTATCACCGGAATCCTCGCCCCAGAATGAGGCATCGGCCGCGGAGAGGTCTGTGTCCATGGTCCAGCCTGTGGCCTGGCCTAAAATTAGATAGGTCTGACCGGCATCGGTCCCGCCGTCATCATCATTATAGGCGCCGATGAGGATGTCATCGTAGCCATCGCCATTGACATCACCAGCCGAGGCCACCGAAAAACCTGAGTAATCACCGGCATCCTCGCCCCAGAATGAGGCATCGGCCGCAGAGAGGTCGGTGTCCATGGCCCAGCCTGTGGCCTTGCCTAAAATGAGATAAGTCTGGCCAGCACCGCTTCCGCCGTCATCATCATCACGGGCACCGATGAGGATGTCATCGTAGCCATCGCCATTGACATCACCAGCCGAGGCCACCGAACAGCCTGAATGATCCATGGCATCCTCGCCCCAGAATGAGGCATCGGCCGCAGAGAGGTCGGTGTCCATGGCCCAGCCTGTGGCCTTGCCTAAAATGAGATAAGTCTGACCGGCATCGCTTCCGCCATCATCATCGTAAAGGGCACCGATGAGGATGTCGTCGTAGCCATCGCCATTGACATCACCGGCCGAGGCCACTGAATAACCAGATTCGTCACTAGCATCCTCGCCCCAGAATGAGGCATCGGCCGCGGAGAGGTCGGTGTCCATGGCCCAGCCCGTGGCCTTGCCTAAAATGAGATAGGTCTGACCGGCAGCGTATCCGCCGTCATCTTCCAAATAGGCGCCGATGAGGATGTCGTCGTAGCCATCGCCATTGACGTCACCGGCCGAGGCCACTGACCAACCTGAGTAATCACAGGAATCCTCGCCCCAGAATGAGGCATCGGCCGCAGAGAGGTCGGTGTCCATGGCCCAGCCTGTGGCCTTGCCTAAAATTAGATAGGTCTGACCGGCATTGTCTCCGCCGTCATCATCCAAATAGGCGCCGATGAGGATGTCGTCGTAGCCATCGCCATTGACGTCACCAGCCGAGGCCACCGAATAACCTGAATGATCACTGGCATCTTCGCCCCAGAATGAGGCATCGGCTGAAGAGAGGTCGGTGTCCGGGGTGAAGACTTGGGCGCTGGCGCTGCCTATGAAGGCAAAAAGCAAAGAGCTAACTACCAGAAATGACAAAACCAATGATGCAACAACACTGAACCTTGGCCAACGCATTTCTACCTCCGTGATTTGCCTCGATTTCTATCCAAGTTATAAAGTCTTCTAAGCCCTCTGTTAAGCAAAAGGCGTCATCAGACTTTGTGCTTTTGCAGGGCTATGCTCAGATACATGCCAATCAGGGAAAGGTCCTCGGTAGGGAGATGAGTGTGGGCTGCGGCGTCAAACAGGATGTTGACCGATGACGGCATCTCCTCGTCACCCAAGTAGAAGATACAGGCCATTGGGATCTTGGGCAGGGCCAGGAACCTGAACCCGGAGTCTCCAAAGCGAGTTATGGATATGCCTCCCACGGCCAATGCTGCTTTGTTGAACGACTCGATGTCATCTCCGAAGGCGCGTTGCAGTGGCTGGATGGCCATACTCAAGAACCTGCGCTCGAAGAAGCTGGCCCCGGGAAGTTGCCTGTAGGTGACCCACTCACCGGCAATTGGAATGCCCTTGGCCTGAAGCAAGTAATGGAGCAGGAGCACCTGAACCCAATCTAAGATTGGGGCTTGACTCCCGGCTTCCTCTATTCTGGCCTCGGGAAAGGAGATGAGAAACATCCGATCGAAAAAGGGAAGCTTGAATTGCCCTCTATCGTAATCGTATTCGGCACCGCTCCTGGCGGCCACAACAGGTGGGTCGATCCCTTTCATCTCCTGCAGGGCCTGTTCCAGGGCGATATCATATCCCATCTCAACAGTAGTATATTCCAGAGGTACAGACAAAGGCAAGCATTGGCAGCAGCCGCTTCTCTGTGGTAAAATGACGTTTGGCCTTTAGACGAGCAGGAGGACTCATGGAAGCACACCGCGAAATATTCTGGAACATCGACTTCGGCTGGATCATCTACATTTTGGCGGCAGTGTTTGTCGCCATTCTTGTCTATGCCATCTGGCGGCGTGTTCGATTATGGCGTTTAGGCCGGCCGGACGACAGGGTAGATCAACCGGGAACAAGGCTCGGTTCTTTCATCAACCTGGCGATAGTAGATGGCATCTTGCATCGCCGTTTCTTTCGCATCGGCAAGTCCCTGCGGCCGCTGGAGCCCCTTTCCGGGCTCATGCACTTCTTCATCCTTGTCGGCTGTGCCTTGCTCCTTTTAGGCACGGCCATGGACGTTATCTCGCATTACGTTGTTGAATTTCTGCATGGCAATACCTACCTCGCCTTTTCCTTCTTAAGTGACCTCGGCGGCGTCCTGGCCATTATCGGCGTCGTAATCGCCTTTGCCCGCAGGTACATCCAGAAGCCGGACCGATTGGACAACGTCCTCGATGATGCCATTGTCTTGGCCTTGATCCTCGTTGTTGTCATTACCGGCTTTATCCTCGAGGGCTCTCGGATCGCCGCTGCACAGGCACCGACAGAGTGGGCCAGGTGGAGCTTTTTGGGATATGCCTTCTCCAAGATGTTCACAGGAGCGGCGTCGGGGGCGCAGGTTTCTTGGTATCAGGGTCTGTGGTGGTTTCACTCCATCTTCACCATGGGCGCTATGATCTATATCGTCCTGGCCTTCTCCAAGTTGACTCATATCCTGGTGTCGCCACTCAATGTTTACTTCAGGTCGCTCAAGCCTAAAGGGGCACTTGTGCCGATCCTCAACATCGAGGAGGCCGAGAGCTTCGGTGTGGGTAAGATTGAGGACTTCACTTGGAAGCAGCTCCTGGACCTCGATGCCTGCACCCGCTGTGGTCGCTGCCAGGATAGCTGCCCGGCTTACTTGACAGGGAAGCCTCTGTCCCCGAAGAAGGTCACTCAGGATCTCAAAGTGGCGCTGCTGGAAAGAGGCCGGGCCCATAGCTCTGAGAACGGGTCAAAGCCTATAGCCGGCGAGGTCATTACTGAAGACGAACTCTGGGCCTGCACCACCTGTCGCTCCTGCCAGGAGCATTGCCCTGTTTTCGTAGAGCACATCGACAAGATGGTCGATCTCAGGCGCAATCTGGTGATGGAAGTGGCGCAGATGCCGGATACGGTCACCGGAGCCTTGAGGAACCTCGAGACCAGAGGGCACCCGTGGCGGGGGACGATGGCCACCAGGACAGATTGGACTGAGGAGCTGGGGGTCAAGCAGCTTTCCGAAGATAGCGATATTGACATTCTGTACTGGGTTGGCTGCACCCCGGCCCTCGAAGACCGGAACCAGAAGGTGGCCAAGTCTATAGCCAGGCTGCTGCAGGCCGCTGGCATCAATTTTGGCATACTGGGAGACGAGGAGTGCTGCTGTGGCGACCCGGCGCGCAGGATGGGGAACGAGTACCTGTTTCAGTTGCAGGCGATGCAGAATATCGAGACCTTAAACCAGTACAATGTGAAGCGCATTGTCACCGCATGCCCCCATGGTTACAACGCTTTGAAGAACGAATACCCCCAGTTCGGCGGCAACTTCGAGGTTATCCATCATAGCCAGTTTCTTATTGACCTGATCCGGAGCGGAAAGCTTAAGATGGGAGCTGGCCAGCCCAGGGTTGTCACCTATCATGACCCCTGCTACCTCGGTCGCCACAACGACATCTATGAGGAGCCGAGAGATATTTTGCGCTCCATCCCTGGACTGACGCTGAGGGAGATGCCGCGCAATCGCCAGGAGTCGTTCTGCTGTGGCGGTGGCGGTGGTCTCTGCTGGATGGAAGAGACAATCGGTACCAGAATCAGCCATAACCGCGTTGAGGAGGCACTACAAACTCAGACGCAGGTCCTGGTGGTATCTTGTCCTCTATGCCTGACTATGTTCGAGGATGCGGTAAAGGCCAAGGATGCTGAGGAATCGCTCAGGGTGATGGACTTGGCTGAGCTACTGGCGGAATATTGCCTCTCCGCCGAGCCGTGATCAGGTGGCGCCGAGTATCTCCTTGACCCTGATCATCACCTGGGAGAGCACTTCCCCTGCTCTACCGTCAATGCGAACGTGGGCCGCTCGGTCCAACTCGGTGGGGCCTCGGTTTATGATAGCCAGCTTGGCGCCCGATTGCAGAGCATACATGGGCATGAATGCCGCCGGATAGACCACCAGAGTGGAGCCCACCACGATGCACAGGTCGCAACTCCGGGAGCGGCGCTCGGCCTCCATGGTCTCCTCCATTGGCATGGCCTCGCCGAAGAAGACGGCATCCGGTTTCAGAAGCCCCTGGCATTCCGGGCACTCGGGCACCTCAATGCCCTCTTCCAGCCACTTCTGCACTTCGGTCATGGGATAGCACTGGCCACAGTCCAGGCACTTGGCCTGGCTCAGGTTCCCATGGAGCTGGAGCACCCTGTCCGGGGAATTGCCTGCCTTCTGGTGCAGCCCGTCTACATTCTGAGTGATGACACAGTCGAGCTTGCCCAATTTTTGAAGCTCGGCGATGGCGTAATGAGCGGCGTGGGGCTCGGCTACTCCTGTTATCAGCTTGTTCTCGGCGAGCATTTGCCAGTGCTTCCTCCGAGCCTCGCGGTCATGAAGGAACTTCTGGTAGGTGAAGTCCTCTGGGTCGTATTTGCTCCAGATGCCTCCCGGGCCGCGGAAATCCGGTATTCCGGACTCGGTGCTGATGCCGGCGCCGGTGAACACCACGATTTTGTTGGCACGCACAATAAGCTCGGCGAGCTCCTCAATCAGCTCGCTCATCGCCTTCTCCGTCACTGGCCCTCCTTTTCAATGGCATCATAGTCAGCTGGTTATGTGCTGTCAAGGCGAGATATCTTCACCTTGCCGTAGCGCTCCCACTCGCTGTAGATGCAGCCGCAGTATTTCTGGCGGTATAGTTCCAGCTCACGGGCTATCCTGTGGCTCTCTCTGAAGCCTTTTCTGAAATCTTGATAGTGGAACTCCACCCTACATTCTGCTGCCAGTTCCTCTCCGATTTGGCGCAGCAGCTCGTGTTTTTGGTACGGACTGCTGAGCAGGGTGGTGGTAAAACTGTCAAAGCCCTTCTCCCGTGCGACCTCGGCCGTCCTCCCCAGCCGCAGACGGTAGCAATCAGGGCAGCGGTCTCCCTCATGACCGACCACCGCTCGGAAGTAGTCCACCATGTCATAGCCCGCCTCGATGATCAAGGGCAGGTCCAGCTTCTGGGCCAGGGCCTGCATCGACTCCAGTCGCCTCTGATGCTCGAGGAAGGGGTGGATGTTGGGATTGTACCAGAAGGCGGTGACATCGTGTCCCTGCTCCCGCAGCGAGTTCACCACCTCGATGGCACAGGGGCCGCAGCAGCAATGGAGCAGGATGGAAGACATTTTTGCTATAAAAGGTGGGGTTGGTCCTTGGGATAGGAAATGCCCAGATGCTCATAGGCCAGGCGAGTGGCCGCCCGCCCCCGAGGGGTCCGGTCGAGGAAGCCCAGTTGCAATAAATAGGGCTCATAGACGTCCATGATGGTATCGGCCTCCTCGCTGATAGCGGCGGCGATTGTATCCAGCCCCACCGGCCCTCCATCGAATTTCTCTACGATGGTGCGCAATATCTTGTGGTCCACTTCGTCGAGCCCCTGGGCATCGATTTCGAGCTTGGCTAAGGCCTGGAGGGCCACTTCCTCGGTGATGACTCCCTCGGCCATCACCTGGGCATAGTCGCGAACTCTCTTGAGCAGGCGATTGGCAACCCTCGGCGTTCCCCGAGCGCGGCGGGCGATCTCTACAAGCCCTCCTTCTGCCGCCTCCACGCCCAAGATGGCGGCCGAGCGCACCAGGATAGCTGCGATGGCCTCTTCATCATAGAAGTCGAGACGGTAGACGGCACCGAGCCTGTCCCGAAGCGGAGGGCTGAGCTGGGCAAAGCGGGTAGTAGCCCCGATCAGGGTGAACTGTGGGATTTTGAGCCGCATGCTCCTCGCACCAGGGCCTTTGCCCACTATCCAGTCGAAGACGAAATCCTCCAAGGCCGGATAGAGGAACTCCTCCACCACCCGGCTCAGGCGGTGGATCTCGTCGATGAATAGGATGTCTTCTTTGTTCAGGCTGCTGACGATGGCGGCGATGTCTCCGGTGCGCTCTATGGCCGGGCCGGAAGAGACCTTGATACTGACTCCCATCTCAGTGGCGATGATATGAGCCAAGGTGGTCTTGCCCAGACCCGGGGGGCCATAGAACAGGGTGTGGTCCAGCGCCTCGCCTCGTCCCTGGGCAGCGGCGATGGCGATCTTGAGATTCTCCTTGACTTTTTCCTGGCCGATGAAGTCGTCCAGCTTCCTCGGCCGCAGGCTGCGGTCGAGGGCTACGTCTTCTGCCTTAACCTTGGCCGAGATTATGCGCTCCATCTCACCCATTATACCAGTATTTGACACCCTTTGTGAGATGAGATAGACTCAGGCAGAGGGATAACTACAGGAGGCTCAATGTCAAGCAAGAGCAAGAGAGAATGGCAGGAGAAGACGCTGGAGCCGGTGCTCAAGCGCTTCCCAGAGCGGCAGGACCGGGTTGAGGCCACCTCCGGGGTGGAACTCGACCAACTTTATACCGCTGAAGACCTGACTGGCCTGCAATATGGTGAGGCTTTGGGTTATCCAGGTGAATATCCCTTCACCAGGGGCATTCAGCCTACCATGTACCGGGGGCGTGTCTGGACGATGAGACAGTATGCCGGCTTCGCCACTGCCGAGGAGACCAACAAGCGCTATCGCTACCTCTTGGAGCAGGGTCAGACCGGGCTATCCGTGGCCTTTGATCTTCCCACCCAGATCGGCTATGACTCGGACCATCCCTTGAGCCAGGGGGAGGTAGGAAAGTGCGGAGTAGCCATCGACACCCTTGAGGATGTAGAGGTGCTGTTCCAGGAGATACCTCTGGAGAAGGTGAGCACCTCAATGACCATAAACTCCACTGCCCCAATCCTGCTGGCGATGTACATCGCTCTGGCCAAGAAACAAGGGGCTGATCTGGCAAAGCTCGATGGCACCATTCAAAACGACATCCTGAAGGAGTATGTCGCCCGTGGCACTCACATCTTTCCCCCAAAGCCGTCGATGAGATTAACTGTTGACATCTTCAGGTACTGCAGTGAGAGCGTCCCCCGCTGGAACACCATCAGCATCAGCGGCTACCATATTCGGGAGGCGGGCTCGACTGCGGCCCAGGAGATCGCCTTCACTTTGGCTGATGGCATCGCCTATGTCCAGGCTGCTATTGATGCCGGGCTCGATGTTGATGCGTTTGCGGGCAGGCTTTCCTTCTTCTTCGGTGGCTACAGCAACCTGTTCGAGGAAGTAGCCAAGTTCAGAGCGGCACGCCGGCTCTGGGCTAGGATAATGAAGGATAGGTTTGGTGCCAAGGACCCCCGCTCCATGATGCTGCGCTTTCATACCCAGACCTGTGGTCACACGTTAACGGCACAGCAGCCTACCAATAATGTGGTCCGGGTGGCGATTCAGGCGCTGGCCGCGGTGCTGGGGGGGACTCAGTCGTTGCATACCAACTCGTACGACGAAGCCTACGCCACGCCCAGCGAGGATGCGGTGACCGTGGCCCTACGCACGCAGCAACTGCTGGCCTATGAGACCGATGCCGCCAGCGTTGTCGACCCCATGGGAGGCTCCTATCTGGTGGAATCGCTGACCGATGCCATCGAAGCTGAAACCCAGCGGTATATAGATAAGATCGATGAACTCGGTGGCGCCCTGGCTGCCATTGAGCAGGGCTTCCAGCAGCGGGAGATTCAAGAAAGCTCTTATCGCACGCAGATGGAGATCGAAAGCGGCAAGAAGGTGATGGTGGGTGTCAATCGCTTCGTCTCCCCGTATCCTGAAATCACCGGCTTACTCCGCGTCGACCCGGTAGTGGCCCAAAGGCAAATTGAGCGCCTGCAGCGGGTGAAAAAGGATAGAGACGAAGCCCAGGTGGCCAAAGCTTTGAAGCGGCTGGAAGAGGCAGCTCGAGGCGAGGAGAACACTATGCCGCTGTTCATCGAGTGCGTTGAGGCTTATGCCACCTTGGGCGAGATCTGCAATGTGCTCCGCGGCATCTTTGGGGAGCAGAAGGAATTCCTCGTATTCTGAAAAATTCGGAGGGCTTAATGGATTTCAGCTTGAGCGAAGACCAAAAGATGTTCCGTGACATGGTGCGAGACTTTGCCGAAAAGGAACTGTCCCCTGTGGCGGCCCACATAGATGAGACTGAGGAATTCCCTGCCGAGAATGTGAGGAAGATGGCCGAACTGGGCCTCTTCGGTGTTTGCTACCCAGAGGAGTATGGAGGTGGTGGTGGCGATGGCATTCATCTGGCCATAGCTATTGAGGAGCTGGCCCGAGTCTGTGCTTCCACCAGCACCGTCTATTATGCGAGCACTTCCCTGGCCTGCTATCCGGTATATGCATTCGGTACCGAGGAGCAGCGACGGCGATTCGTCACTCCTCAGGCCAAAGGGGAAAAGCTCATGGCCTTTGCCCTGACTGAATCCGGTGCCGGAAGCGATGTCGCTGCTATGGAGACCACAGCCACGTCTAAGGGCGATGGCTACATCCTCAACGGGAACAAGCTGTTTATCACCAATGGGGCTGAGGCCGATATCATAGTGACATTTGCTACTATAGACAAGTCGTTGCGTCATCGCGGCATAACCGGATTTGTCGTGGAGAAGGATACTCCTGGATTTTCGGTAGGCAAGAAAGAGCAGAAACTGGGGATCAGGGGTTCCTCCACCGTTGAGCTCGTCTTTCAGGACTGTTATGTGCCTGCGGAAAATAGGCTCGGTGAGGAGGGGCAGGGGTTTAAGATTGCCCTCAATGCCATAGATTCAAGCAGATTGGATGTCGCGGCTCAGGCAGTGGGCATCGCCCAAGGAGCTTTGGACCTGTGCCTAACATATGCCAAAGAGCGTTCCCAGTTCTCACAGCCTCTGGTCAACTTTCAGGCTATCCAGTGGATGCTGGCTGATATGGCTACTTCTACCGATGCTGCTCGCCTGCTCACCTATCGGGCATCCTGGCTTAAAGACCAGGGATTGCCCTTCATCAAGGAGGCGGCGATGGCTAAGGTGTTTGCTGCTGAAGCAGCTATGGCAGCGACCACCAAGGCCGTTCAAATCTACGGCGGCTACGGCTATACTAAGGATTACCCCGTGGAGCGTATGTTCCGTGATGCCAAGATAACTGAAATCTATGAGGGAACATCAGAGATGCAGCGAATGACTATCGCTCGCCATCTTGTGGCACAAAGCTAAGGGAGGATTCATGATCAAAAGGATCGACCACGTATCTATAGCGGTGAAAAATCTTGATGAAGCGGTGGCCGTTTTCAAGAATCTATTTGGACTCGAGCCAGAGCGCATTGAAGACGTGCCTGACCAGGGTGTTAAGGCAGCTCTGATTCCCATCGGCGATACTGAGATCGAGTTCCTTGAGCCCATCGACCCTCAAGGAGGCGTGGCCAAATTCCTGGAGCGAAAGGGGGAGGGGATACATCATATTTGCCTGGAGGTCGATGTCGTTGACGAGGAGCTCAACTCACTGGTGGCCAAGGGGGCAGAGCTCATCGATAAGCAGGGGAGGAAGGGACTGGCGGGTAAGATAGGCTTTATCCATCCTAAGTCAACCAAGGGAGTGCTTATAGAGCTGGCCCAGAAGGTATAAACAGGAGGGCTTTTCATGCAGGACAGGATTCGGGTTCTGGTGGCTAAACCAGGCCTCGATGGCCATGACCGCGGTGCCAAGGTAGTGGCACGGGCTCTGCGCGATGCTGGCATGGAGGTAATCTACACTGGATTGCGCCAGACACCCCAGACAATCGCCGAGGCTGCACTCCAGGAGGATGTCGATGTTGTTGGCTTGAGCATTCTCTCTGGAGCCCATATGGAGATATTCCCGGCCATCGTGGCGGAATTGAGGAAAAAGGAGCTTGATGATGTTGTCATCGTTGCTGGCGGCATCATCCCGGAAAGCGATCGCCCTGCCCTTATTAAAGCGGGGCTTCGTGCCATTTTTGGCCCAGGAAGCTCAACTCAGGAGATCGTGGACTTCGTCAAGAAGGAAGTGGCTGAGAGCAAGGGGTGAGAGGGGATGTCCGGTCATTCCAAGTGGTCTCAAATCAAGCGGCAGAAGGGGGTGGCCGATACCAGACGTGGTCAGCTGTTCACCAAGCTGGCCCGGGAGATCACACTCGCCGCTCGCCAGGGTGGCACCGATCCTGAGATGAATGCCCGTCTGCGCCTGGCTGTGCAACGGGCAAAAAACCAAAATATGCCCTTGGACGGCATCGAGCGGGCCATCAAGCGAGCTTCGGGCCCGAGTGAGGGTGCGGCTCTGGCTGAGATCACATTTGAAGGCTATGGTCCTGGTGGTGCTGCTATTCTTGTTCAGGCGGTTACTGACAACCGCAATCGCACTCTGAGTGAGGTGCGCAATGCCTTCACCCGTGGCGGTGGTAACATGGGGGAGAGCGGTTGCGTTTCCTGGCTCTTCGAGTCTAAAGGGGTGCTCGTTGCTGATGCTGGCCAGGTATCTGCCGAAGAGTTAGCTTTGTCTGCTATTGACGCCGGCGCTGACGATGTCAAAGTGGAAGATGACTCTGTAGAGATATATACCAAGCCCGAAGACCTGGAGGCAGTGAGAGAGACACTGGAGCCGGGGTTCGCCATATCATCGGTTGACATTTCACTGGTACCGACGACCGTGATCAAGCTTGATGACAAGGCAGCGCTTCAGACTCTGAAGCTCCTGGACAAGCTAGAGGAGCTGGACGAAGTGCAACACGTATTCAGCAACGCCGATTTCCCCGACGAGGTAGTGGAGCAATATCGAAGCTCAGCCTGAGATGGCAGAGATAACTCGCGTTCTGGGCTTGGACCCAGGACTGGCGGCTATGGGGTATGGGTTGGTTCAGGATACTGGGGGAGCGCTCGAGGTCATTGATTATGGAGTCCTGACCACCCTGGCCGAGACCTCGACGCCGCAGCGGTTGCAGACGCTGTATAAAGGACTCATGGATCTGATACAGCGCTACCAGCCCTCCGAGATGGCTGTGGAGCTGTTCGTGGCCAGGAATTTGAGGACAGCGCTCTCTGTGGGCCAGGCCCGGGGAATAGCCCTCTTGGCTGCGGCTCATGGGAATCTTCCCGTTTATGAGTACACGCCGCTTCAGGTGAAGCGCCGAGCCTCTGGCTACGGGCGCGGGGCCAAAAAACAAGTCCAGGAGATGGTTCGAATTCAGCTGGGGCTGGCCTCGATTCCGGAGCCGGATGACGCTGCCGATGCACTGGCGGTGGCCCTGTGTCATATTGGGGAGAAGCGCCTGAAAAGGTTCCTAGCTCAGTAGCGACGAGACACTTGGGACACAATGGAACAGACGAGTACCGCAGCATGGCTTGATGCAGTGGCCCAAGCTTTGTTGGCTGAAGGATTCCACAACACGGCTTGGCAATTGGAGCCCGAAGGTCAGGTATGGGGGCGGGTCAAGGACCTGGACGACGGCTGGCAATGGCACGTCAGGGCATTTGAAGATGGGCGTCTGGAAGCAGAGATCGAGGTCGGGCGGTGGTATCTTGAGCACCTCAGTCATCCCTCCCAGCCAGCTATTAAGGAACTGGCCGACCTCTTGGATAAGCACGGGATACCCTATGTGGTGGTGGGAACGGAGACGCAAGCTATTTCCCAACCGCAGGCTCCACAGGTGCTCAGTGACTGGGTTTCTCTGGTCATCATCTTGGGCGCACTCGGCGCGATTCACTTGCTGACCAAGCTGCTGGAGGCGGAGAGCCCCAATAAGGTGAAGTCCTGAAATGCTGGTTGGCCTTGAGGGCATCATCGAAAGTCGAGGCAGCGATTCTGTCGTCGTCGCTGTCGGGGGTGCCAGTCTGAAGCTGTATGTGCCAACATCGACCTTGAGCACTATTGGGGAGATCGGCAGCAAGGTCAAGCTCCACACCCACCTTCAGGTGAGGGAGGACGGTGTTGTTCTCTATGGCTTCGCCTCAGCTCAGGAGCTTGAGCTTTTCCAGGCGCTGACCAGTGTCTCTGGAGTCGGTCCCAAGGCTGCCCTGTCCCTCCTCTCAACGCTGACTGTGGAACAGCTAACTGGGGCTATCGTCTCGGGAAATGCCGAAGTATTGAACCGGGTGCCAGGTGTGGGTCAGAAAATGGCCGCTCGTCTGGTCCTGGAGCTTAAAAACAAGCTGCCCCACATCGAAGTCCCCTCTTCCCTGGACGCAGAAGTCGTGGCCGTGCTGCAAAGCCTGGGCTACTCAGTAGCAGAGGCTACTTCTGCTCTGGCCTCCGTCCCGGATAGCTCCGAGTTGACGCTGGAGGACAAGATCAAGCTGGCCCTTCGCAACCTGGCTAAGGCCTGAAGGTATCCTGCTTCTTCTCCTATATTAAGTACAAAGCGTGTGTAAGGGGGAGGCATATGGCACTGGCCCCGAGATACTTACCTCCGTGCAGACTATTCTGCCATTTCCTCAGCCAGCCCTTCTTGTGTTTTGGGGGCACATCAAAGAGCTGGCTGAGTTTTTGAATGGCTTTTGCTATTCGGTTTTACCGCAGCTGCTATACGGGGCGCTCGTTTCCTTATGTTTAACCGGGAATGTAAACTACCCCCATATCGCCGTCAACCCTGATCCTCTGCCCCGTCTGGATTTTCCTCGTTGCCTCTAAGCAACCAACGACGCAAGGTATGCCATATTCGCGAGCCACTATCACCGTGTGGGACAGACTGCCCCCGGTATCGGTTACCACGCCGGCAGCTACAGAGAAAGCAGGTGTCCAGAACGCATGCGTGAATGGTGCCACCAGGATCTCGCCAGAGCGAAGCTCGCCCAGTTGGTCTGAGCTAAACAGTACGCGGGCAGTTCCCTCTACTGCTCCCGGAGTCGAGGCAGCGCCATAGAGGTCGGCCTTTAGCTCCGGCTTGACAATAGGAAGCATGGCTAACATCCGTACAATAGGATCAAGCATTGCTGCTTCTGGCAGTCCACTTGGGTCACCGATAAAAATGGGCAAATCCCAGCTAAGACTCTCCTCATATCGCTTTTTACGCTTTTCCACCAAGGGGCGCATCACACACTTTTCCATAATTGTCGATGGCATCATTATCTCTTCGGGTATCAGGAAAAAGACGTCCTCTGGGTCATCGATGACCCCTGCCTTGCTGAACCTCCTCCCCCACTCTATAGCTACACGCCGACCTGTGGCAGCAGAGGGAAATTCGGTGAAATCGCTGTGGTCCTCGCACCAGACGCTACACCACCGAGCAGCTTCCATTAACTTCTTAAACCACTCTCTTTGGGCTTCAGGCACTTGGGATAGGACATTCTTTTCGGCCTCTTCCCTTTCCCTGATCAGGCGTGCCTCCTCATTATCTATGGCGAACCCTTTTCCTTTTTCGGCTATGGTAGTTATTGCCCTCTTTACATCGGGTATGGCTAGGCTGGGCTTCTCAACCCAGGAGGGCACGCTAGCATCCATAATTCGTTCAGTCCGCCAGCCATACTCCTGGAGGAATTCACCAAACCCTCGAAGCCAGCCTCTTCCCGGTTCGCTTTCCTCAAGCTTAGAGAGCAATTTATCAGCATCCTCAGTGGTGAGGAAAAGCTGATCGAGGCCGAGCTCAGTCGCCTGGATACCGAGTTGCCACAGCCCTGCATTAGTCTTAAATAGAGCGTTGGGAAATCCAGCTCCCGAGATTAGCTTCTGGAATTGAGGGTTCTGTTCATCCATTCCAAGTAGCTCTTTGCACACATCAACAAACAACATGTAAATAGAAGTGGTGACATACATATACAAATGATGCAAATACCATGCCCTTCTAAGGACTTGTGTCCAATCGATAAAGTGGTCAAGCAGATCTACATTGCTGAGTTTCTCCACTTCAACTTTTTCTAGGCGCTTGAACAGCTCGGCGAGTTCATCTCTGCCTTTGCCCCACTCTTTGCCGAAGTCCTCAATGTACGGGGCGATCCTCTCTCTGAATATAGGTTCACGCTGCTTACGCTCATTTTCGTCAGTTATTATTGCCGGGGTCAGGCACAAATAGCCCTCAATAAATCTGACAAGAATGCAGTGACTACCAGGCACAGATAGCTTTGCCCCGACTTGCCACATAGCGCGTCCAGAGCCACTTCTCCATATCCACTTAACAAATGGCTTAAACGGTGGCGAGCAACGTTGTACCTCCCGAATCCATACCTTAATACCCTTCAAGTCTCTCTCTTCGTCAAAATCATGGGGTGTCCAATCACAATACTCTGGTGCCAGTTTCCGTTCTTGCATTTCCTCCTCCTCTTATTGTTGTTCTGGTCTTCTAATCATGTCGACAGCAGATCACTTAAATCTCTCACCTCCCTTTGGCCCTCACTCTCAGCCTCTCCTCCTTGCTTTTTCTATTCTTTCCAACGTCTCTTTGCTAATGGTGTATGGCTGCCAACCCGGTGGTGGTGTATATATGCCCCACTCAACCATCCTATTTATCAGATATCTGCGGAGCTCGGCTTGATCAGCCTGTGGTATCGGCGGCTCCTCCATGCACAGGTTCCTTGGATATATGCCCCCCTTGGCCATCATAGCATCATAGATTACCTTATATTCCTCAATTCTGAGATCTTTAACCAGGTTTTGCCATAGGCTTCTGGTACGAAAATCTCGTAGCCCGTCGATGTTAATGATTGCGCTTACATAAGATTCGCCTGTGCTTAAATATTGGGACACTATATTGCCTCTATAGTCAATTATTTGACTCGTGCCAAAGCTAGTTTTATGTCCCGGAGGCCCGCCCTCAGAGCGACCATACAGATCCGCCATGTTTGGTGCCATAACGTAGCAGGTGTTGAATATTGCGTGTGATCTGTTCTGTATCTCGAACATACTGTTACCTATCCAGGGCTCCGGATATGCCGCCCGCCAAATGATTTCAGCTCCGTTGAGGGCTAACCCCCTGGCAGCTTCAGGGAAGCTGCCTTCAGCGCAGATAAGTGTCCCAATGTTACCGATCTCGGTACGCGCCACTGGGAAAATGGCCTCAAGAAGCTTCACGGGGTCATCCCCATATTTTTCAATGTATCTGTTCCATATGTCGCTTGGGGCGGTCATATCTTCCCTAGGGTAAAAAGCGGTTTTGTGATGCTTGTGGATGACCTTCCCTTCGGGGTTGATTATGAACGCGCTGTTAAACACACGTTCTTCCATAAGTTCATCATCTTTTGCCTGCATCTGCCCAATTAGATAAAAGTCCATTTCCTTACATAATTCACCCAAGAAATCGGTTTCCTCACCGGGAATCTCAGGCGCTAGCTCTTTGTACGTATTGATGTGCCCGTCCTTTCCCTTCCAAGGAGACCATCCACCTAAAGCCCCCTCGCTCAACGCAACCAATCTAACTGGGAGGTCAAACTTGCTGAACTCGACAGCAACCTTTATACTGGCTGCTACGTACTTTAGATTTTTTTGGTAATCCGCTCTCGTTCGGCAATTCCATGCGTCGTTTTGAATCGCGATAGCCGTGTACTGCAATACCATTTCCCTCTTGTCTCCCTTGAAGTTTAATTGAACCTGAGGCAAAATCCCTTTGTTCTATTACGATGTTCTATTATGATGGTCTATTATAGTCTTTCTTGAAGGGATGTCAAGATATTGCTCCAGCGCTTAATGTATATTGCCAAGACTGTGGAGGGACAAGGGCATTAGGGTTTGACAGCGCCTCCACCGAGGACTAGAATTGCGCTATCGGAAAGAGTTGGTACTCGCCCACAGCGCTTCGTTGAAGCCAAACCCTGTGTGGAGTGGAGGAGGTTTACTAATGGAAATCGAAATCCATACTGATGATCCAAGGCTAATTGTCGACTTGTTTGGAAAGACACAAGTGAAGAGGGGCGATAGGGTTCACTTGGGTCAGTTGAGGGAAGGTGTCGCACTGGTTTATCAAGGGACGACGATCCGGAAAGCTCTTTGGTGGCCAGAGGTGATTCTGTTTAGCGCATCGGTGCCGACCAAACTTGCAGCTGGCATCTTGGCAGATTGGCTCTATGAAAGACTCAAAGGCAGGAAGGTACAAAAGATTATTATCGATGGTACAGCGGTCGAACTCAGTGAGGATGAAATCCAAAAAATCATTCAAGAGAAAGTCACTGGCGAACGTAAATGACGCCGGGGGTTGCTATTTGTGGTAGCGCCATTTTGGAATTGAGGGGAACATAGGATGAAACGTAGGTTGGCAAGACTCAAAAGGATTCGGCTTAGCAGGTGAGAAGCTTGTCAGACCTCCTTATATACTATGCCAATTCAGCACGGGTGGGATAAAGGTATTCAGAATCGGAAAAACTTAAGGTCTGGGGCTGTTGGTTCTGACCGTGTTCTTTATTGCTTCGGCTACGAGGTAACCGCACATAGGTGCTCGGGCTGATAGTGTATCTGTTTTAAGTCAGTTACATGAAACCACTCGATACAGAACGCGGCCGCTTCTTTCTCGGGGACGTATCTATGGGAAGAGATGGCCATAGTCATGTAGTCGCCCTCGATGTCGACCACGATATGGCCCTCAGCAATGTCCTGGACTATGATGTAGCCATTTTGAAATGAATACCACTGCGGGTTGGCTGTCAAGTGCATTTTGATCCGCCGGCACAGCTGACCGACCAAGATGATCGCCTGTGCAGGTGTAGGTATGGGTTCACATCGACCGACAAATACTGAGTAGTTCTCTCCCTTGTTGTTTGCTTCTTCGAGCTCATCGTGCGTTTTGTCTCTTGCGATGTCCACGGCCGACTTCCCCTTACCCCAATATTGCCTCACTATCCTGGGTCTCAACGACCGGGAGGTCCTCTTCCCGGAGGCAATATTCGATGTAATTCGCAAATTCCCTTTCGGCACCACACTGCTGACATACCCCTTTACTGGTGGAGCCACATGGGGATTCGATCACCCAGCGATGATGGCACTCACATTCCGTCCATTCAACTATTCGTCGCCCCACATTTTGGGGAACCGTAACAGCAGAACTTGATTCCTCCATTTGCTTATTCAATGCACTATCAAAGCAAACAGTGTGTGCTTATGGTGCACACTTTAGCGAAATAGCGCCTGTTATGCGATTTCCTTATGTTACGCTATCATGCAAGTATGCGGACTCGTCAATATGACTTTCGTACTAACTCCTATGGTGACTTTGTACCCTCAAGGCAAAAGTCTATCTCTCAGATGCTAACTGGACAAGTTTCGCTCACTCCTTAGAAGGCCTTAAATTCGCTCATAGCGCTGAGTAGAAGGTATGAGCTGAATAGAGGGGAGTCATCCGATAGAACTGAGCGCCATTCTGGGGCAGAGCTGGGGTGCTGCGGCGTTTCAAAAGCACTTGACAACTAAGTCTTCCCGCTATATCATTGCTTATCACGGCCAAAGGAGGATCCCTGTGTCTACATATGATGTCAACCTCCCGACAAAATGTTCGCTTTGTGGTATAGGCGAATTGGAACAAGCAGAGGATGCCGCAATGATCCTTTATGATGCTAAGACTGGAGTATTAGACATAAGATCGATGGACGATATAGGAATTATTCCTGTTCACACTCTGATATGTAATCATTGTGGCTACTTGGTCCTGCTATCAGCAACCAAGGTTCAAATGTGACAACTATTATCATCTGCAACCCTAGTCTGTTTTGCCCCGGCCAGGGCTTTTTCTAACCTTTATGGCCCCTTTGCATCATCTGCGTCCCAGAACGCTGATTTTGTAGCTTTAAGCCTGATCCTTTCAGCGTCCACGCTCCGACCGATCCTTGCATATGCCTCTGGGAATCTATTATCCCTTGTGAAGAGCTCAGAATTCAAGTATCGTGTTAATATATGAATAGATATATTTAGAGGGGGTGGACATATGAACAGGACGCTGGAAGAAGAAATAAAGGCATCTCTGGTTGATGGCAAGCTCCCTTGTGCTATAGCCTTCAAGATAGCCAGGAAACTTAAAGTCGCCCCTAAGCAGGTTGGCGATATGGCAAACAAGCTCGGCATAAAAATCGCCAATTGCCAGCTGGGGTGTTTCCCATAATATTCCTGACAAACTTCCTCAGTTGAGACCCCGAAGGGGTTGCCCCGACATCTCATGACGGTTTAGCCAGTGCCGGTAGTCTCTCCCTGAGGACAAGAACCATGCCAGCCATCATTTGATGCTGAAGCTGCGCTGCTACCTCGATATCCTCCTCATCTGTTATATTAAGCACAAAACGGGTGCAAGGGAGGAGACATGTGGCATTGGCTGGAAAGATACCGCGGCCCTATCATTCTGTTCTTGTTGGCCCTGCTCCTTGGTGGCGGGGCGTTTTTATTCTATCGCCAATTCACTACGAGCGGAGCCATAGAGATTAGCCTGGCTTCGCCTGAGCAGATCGAGGTCCAGGTCAGTGGCGGGGTGGCGAGTCCAGGGAGTTACACCTTGCCCAGCGGTGCCCGCGTGGCCAACGCCATCAAAGCCGCAGGAGGGTTCACTGCCGATGCTTATCTGGGGGGCCTTAACCTCACTCAGGAGTTGGACGACGGGGACCAAATCCATGTCCTGAGCACAGGGGTTCTGTCAAAGGTCAACATCAATACCGCCAGTGCCTCGCAGCTGGAGACGTTGCCCGGCATCGGGCCGGTCAAGGCTCAAAATATCGTCGCCTACCGCATTGACAACGGACCCTTTCTGAGCAAAGAGGAGCTGCAAAATGTCAGTGGCATCGGTGAGCAGACCTATGACGATTTGAAAGATAAGATCACGGTGTACTAAGCCTTTATCCGAAGATGAAACTTATTTACCTCTGTCTATGCTGGATCATCGGAATCTACTTGGGAGCCGGCGATGGCCCCCTTTGGGGCTTGGTCCTGGTGGGGTTGGCTGGAGTTGCGATTGTGCTCCTGCTGCTTCGCCGCCGTAGCCTGTTTCTTCTCGGGTTTTGTCTCATAGCCCTCGCCGGCGGCATCGCCTGCATTGCTCTCACTGGCCCCAAAACTGACCCGTACATCCTTCAACTTTATGGCGATCAGGACTCCGTAGAGATCGCCGGGGTGGAAGGGCTTGTTACCGCCGACCCTGAGCCCGGGGACCAGACTACGGCCCTTCGGCTGGAAAGAGTGACCATAAAGGCAGAGGACGAATGGCAACCGGTTTCAGGAACGGCTCTGGTCTATGTGCCCAGGATTCCCGATTTCGCCGATGACCAAGATTTCCTCGACCGGGATTTTCCCTACTATCGTTATGGCGACCTGCTCAGAGTGGAAGGAAAGCTGACGGCATCGAGGGAGCATCTCAGCCATAGCGAGCTCCAATCGGTAGTCTTCGCTTATTACCCTGATGAGATGGAGCTCGTTGCCGCGGAGCAGGGGGCCAAGCCATTGCAGTGGATCTACGGGCTCAGGGATAGTCTCTCTCAAGCCCTGGATCGAACTCTATCTGAACCTCAAAACTCATTGGCTCAGGCCATTCTGCTGGGCAAGCGCGGCTCCATATCTACCGAGGTTGGGGAAGACCTAGCAAGGACGGGAACCGTCCATATCACTGCGGTTTCTGGCCTTCATGTGAGCATATTCGCCGGTATCGTCCTCAGCTTCGGAGTCTGTCTTTTCGGTCGGCGACGGCCGACTTATTTCCTCCTCGCCTTGGTTCTCATCTGGCTTTATGCCGTGCTCACCGGATGGCGCCCTCCGGTGTTCCGTGCCGCTATTATGGGCAGCCTCTGGCTTTTCGCCGACTACATCGGGAGGCCGCGCAGCGCTCTTACGGCACTCCTTCTGGCTGCGGCCATCATGACGGGAATCCAGCCCTCGCTCTTGGGGGATGCTTCCTTTCAATTGAGCTTTGCTGCCATGGCCGGGCTGGTATTCCTGACTCCCAAATTCCAAGAACTGGGAGCACGAGCTACTGGCCTGTCAGAAGGGGCTGGCTGGAGGGCCTCATCGGTGCGTTTCGTTATCAGCAGCCTTTCGGTAACGCTGGGCGCTATTCTGTTCACCTTGCCTTTGATCGCTTTCTACTTTGGTAGAATCTCCTCAGTGGCCCTGCCTGCCACTTTCTTCGTTTTGCCAGCTTTGCCGGGCATCATCATCAGCGCGGCCCTGACTGGAGTTGTGGGACTTTTTGCCCTGCCCTTGGCACAGATTTTGGGCTGGGTCGCCTGGCTGTTCACCAGTTACACCATTGCCGTAGTTCAACTTTTCTCGGCCCTACCCTTTGCTACCTGGGATATCTCCTTTCCCATCTATGCCGTTTTGCTTTATTACGCTGTCCTTGCCGTTGCACTTTGGCTGATTGCCAATCGGAGCCAGCTAAGGAAGTGGTGGCCACGATGAGGAGATTTCTGACGTTGCTCTCAGCAATTGCGGCATGGCTGCCGCTGAAGTGGATCCTGTTCCCTCTCCTTATCGCTGTGGCCCTGGTCTGGACTGCAGCCATAGCTGCACCCGATAGCAGACTCCATGTCTTCTTCCTCGATGTCGGCCAGGGTGATGCCATCTTTATCCAAACTCCGTCCCATCGCCAGATATTGATTGATGGCGGCCCCAGTCCCGAAGCGATAACCAATGAGCTGGGCCCGAGGATGCCCTTTTGGGATCGGAGCATAGACTTGGTGGTGCTGACTCATCCCCATGATGACCATATAGCGGGTCTGGTGGAGGTGCTGCGTCGCTACCAGGTGGGGCAGGTCTGGGAAAGCGGTCTGGAATATGATTCTCCGGCCTATGATGAGTGGCGCAAGCTGATCGAGGACAAGGGGATCGAGTGCACCGTGGCCCGGGCGGGCCTGCGAATAGAACTGGGCGATGGTGTCAGGCTGGATGTGCTCCATCCCCAGGCTGAGATGCTCCAGGGTACGTCTTCAGATGTGGACAACAACTCAGTGGTGCTGCGATTGGTCTATGGCCAGGTCAGCTTCCTGTTCACCGCCGATATTTTTCAGGAAGCTGAGCACTTTCTACTTAGTGAAGGGGCTGAGATCAATGGCGAAGTGCTCAAAGTGTGCCACCACGGTGCTGACACCTCTTCCAGCGCTTACTTCTTGGAAGCCGTCGAACCAAAACTGGCGGTTATCTCAGTAGGGGCTGATAATAGCTTTGGCCATCCCCATCCCGAGGTCATGGCCAGATTGGCGCAGAGGGTGGGAGCAGAGGCGATTTATCTGACGGCGGAAAGAGGGACCATCGAGCTTATCAGCGATGGCCAGAGGCTTTGGTTGCAGACGGAACGATAGGCAAAGCGTCTTAGGGTTTTGCTTGTTTTTGCGGGAATTCTTTTCGTGAGAGAATGATAAGCACCACCGCTGCCAGTGGCAGCGCTGCCCCCAGGGGTATCCCTTGATAGCTAAAAGTCGGTGCGAACAGCATGGCTGCGACACCGCCCAAAATGGCCAGCCAGAAGTTCTTCCTCTTTAGTGCGAAGTATCCGCCGAGTATCGCGATAGCGCTGGGGATGACCGACATCAGTATGGCGGTTGTCCATACAATGCCGCCGGCAATGCCGATGGTCGTTGCGCTCCAGGAGCTGCCGTTATAATGCATGAGGGTGTCCGAATCCCCTACAGCGAAGACATCGGAGGATGAGCTGCCCCAGACGCCATAAAAGGTATTTGTGATGCCGCTGGCCATTGTGCTCCAGGAGCTGCCGTCATAGTGCAGGATGGAGCCCGAATCCCCTACAGCGAGGACATCGGAGGATGAGCTGCCCCAGACGCCCTGAAGGGTATTTGTGGTGCTGCTGGTCATTGTGCTCCAGGAGCTGCCGTCATAATGCAGGACGGTGCCCGACTCCCCTACAGCGAAGCCATCGGAGGAGGAACCGCCCCAGACGCCCTGTAGGATATTTGTGGTGCCGCTGGTCATTGTGCTCCAGGAGCTGCCGTCATAGTGCAGGACGGTGCCCGAATCCCCTACAGCGAAGACATCGGAGGAGGAACCGCCCCAGACGCCCTGAAGGATATTTGTGGTGCCGCTAGTCATTGTGCTCCAGGAGCTGCCGTCATAGTGCAGGATGATGCCCGAATCCCCCACGGCGAAGACATCGGAGGATGAGCTGCCCCAGACGCCATAAAGGTGGTTTGTGGTGTCGCTGGTCATTGTGCTCCAGGAGCCGCCTTCATAATGCAGGATGATGCCCGAATCCCCTATGGCGAAGACATCGGAGGAGGAACTGCCCCAGACACTATAAAAGTGATGTGTGGTGCCGCCGGTCGTAGCCCAGATTATGGCAAGAATGAGACCGAGAACCCCGGCAGCTATACACAAAATGCCGCCTATGATCGGCTTGACGCTACGCTCTTCAGCAACTGTTACTATTGCTCCTCCCGTCTACTCCAGCAACCCGGCGATGGCTCGAATGGTGATGAGTCTTTTCTCCAGGTCTATGGACTCAACTACATCGGCTATGGCTGGGACTAGTACCTCGCCATGAGGCCCGCGAACAACATAAACATCGTTGCTCCCTGTGGCCATAATATCGACCACCTGGCCCAACTCTTGTCCCTCGGTGGTCTGGACATTCAGCCCGATGAGCTGTAGTGGGTAATACTCCCCTTCAGGCAGAGGTTGGGCCTGAGAAAAGGGTATCTCGAGTTCGCACCCGCGAAGCATCTCCGCAGCTGACCTATCATCGATCTCGGCGAGCTTGACCACAGCGTGTTTGTCGTGGCAGCGGCTGCGCTCAATGGTAAACGAGTGGCCTTTGAGGCAGACCTTGCTTTTAGGGGCTAAATGCTCCGGGAAATCAGTCAAGACTTGCACCTTGACCTCACCTCTTATCCCCCAGGGGGCTAAAACGCGGCCGACGGTCAACGATGGGGATTCGGGGTCCTGTGCCATCTACACGATTTCCAGCGTGGCTCGGATGTTCCTTCTGGTGGCGGCTACTCGGAGCAAAGTGCGGACTGCCTTAGCGATGTGCCCCTGCTTGCCGATAACCTTGCCCCGGTCATCGGGGTCAACTTCGAGCTTGATGACGATTCCATCTTCGCTGGGCGTCTCGGTGACTCTAACTGCCTCAGGGTTATCTACGATGGCTTTGGCGATGTACTCGACGAGTTCCTTCATTTAGTGTTCTCCGCGGCGAACTTGTCCATAATTCCCGCCTTTTTGAGCAAGCTGGTGGCGGTCTCTGTGGGCTGAGCACCATATCTGAGCCATTTCAGCGCCTTCTCCTCGTCTATGACCACGGTCGCTGGCTCAGTGAGCGGATTATAGTGCCCGATGATCTCGAGGAAGGCGCCATCCCGCGGTGCCCGGGAATCTGCGGCCACCACCCGATAGAAAGGCCTCTTTTTCTTACCTAACCGTTGCAATCTAATTTTAACCATCTCAATCACCACTGTACGAACATGGGCATGACCACATAGAGGTAGTTCTCAGCTCCTATAGGGCGGAAAACACCCGGGCTCGATGAACTTGTGGTCTCAAGTGCCACCTGTTCTTGTTCTAGAATATTTAGCACATCGATCAAATACTTGCTGTTGAAGGCGATCTTGGCCTCCTCCCCCTCCACTATAGCGTCGAGATCACTCTGGTTGTCCCCAACCTCTTCAGCACGGGCAGAGACGGTGATCTTTCCTGGAGAGAGCTCATCTCCTGGCGTTATCATCAGCCTCACGATGCCGCTGCCATCCCTGGCGAAGATGGAGGCCGTCTTGGTCGCCCGGGAGAAATTGGCGACATCAACCACAGCCTTGGTAGCATAGCTTTGTGGGATTAGCTGATTGTAATTGGGGAAAGTGCCCTGGATCAGCTGGGATACCATCTCCACATCCTTGAGCTGGAACAACACCTGGCTCTGCTGCGGGTTGATGGTCACTGCTATCGGCTCCTCCTGTCCGCCGAGGAGGCGGTGAAGCTCGGCTAAGGAACGTGACGGGATGATGACCTCAGTCTTTTCGACCACGGGTGAAGTCAACGGTAGCTTATGCACTGCCAGCCTAAAGCCATCGGCTGCGGCCAAGGTCAGCTCCTGACCCTCAAATCGAACATCGATCCCGGTAAGCACCGGTCGTGATTCCTCGGTAGCGGCAGCGAAGACCACCTGTCTGATCGCTGTTTCCAGGACCTCGGCCTCTATCTTGGTGCTGGTGCCATCACCTATGCTGGGGATCGGTGGGAACTCATCTGCATCCTGACCGCTGATCCGGGCCTCAAACCTGGCGCACTTGAGTTCAATGGAGCGGGTTTTCGGGGACAGGGAGATGGCGATGTGCTCATTGGGCAGGGAGTTGACGAAATCGGTGAGCAATCGTGCTGGAACAGTAATGGCTCCTTCCTCCTCGACCTCGGCCTCAATCCAGCAGCTAATGGCGATCTCGAGATTGGTCGCGGCCAGCTTCAGTTTGGACCCTTCTGTGGCCAGAAGCACGTTGTTGGTGATGGGCAAAGTGGTCCTGGTGGCTACTGCTCTGCCCACCACTGCCAGACCTTTGCTCAAATTATCCTGAAGGCCTGAGATCTTCATCACATCCCCCTAACTGTTGACAGAGTATACCACGAATTGCCATCAAAATAAAGGGAGCGGGGAGGTCAGAGGGGATCTCTCTGGCTGTGGTGGGCTTATCCGCCTTCGAGGATGTAGAGCAGGCCGATGTCGACCTCATCGCCGTCGTTTAACTCGGTTTCCAATGCCTGAGGCAAGTTGCGAAATTCCTGACCGTTGATCAGCACGATAAATTCCTCGTTGAACTGCCCGCTGTAAGGGCTGATGAGTTCGATCTTGCCTCCGCTTCTCTTAGTCAGCTCATTTAGGAGTGTTCTCAATGTCGCCGCACTTGCTTCCAGGTTCACTTCACTCTGGCCAAAGCTCTGTACTACGTCGAAGTTGTAGGACTTCAGCCGAATTTTCATCCCTAAGCCCCTCCTTCTATAAGTGTCGCCGACTTCACTGCAAAGACCTCGTTCATACTCCCCGATCTGTAGCCCTCCAGGTCCAGGGTTATATAGCTATAACCAATGGCTTTCAGTCTGCTTACTATTTGGGCCGAGAGCTCCGGGTGGCAAAAACGTCCTATCTCCTCGCGTGGCACCTCTATGCGAGCGATATTGTCGTGGTGTCTGAGCCGCACCTGGGCAAAGCCTAAGCTATGCAAGTAGTCCTCGGCCTCGGCGACCATGTTTAACTTCTCCGCTGTGATCTCATCACCATAGGGAAACCTGGAGGCCAGGCAGGCGAAGCTCGGTTTGTCCCAGGTGGCTAAGCCAAGTCGCTGTGACAGGGTGCGGATGTCGCTCTTGGTGAGCTCAGCTTCACAAAGTGGGCTACGCACTCCCAGTTCTGTTGCCGCCAGCCTTCCCGGGCGATGGTCATCCAAGTCATCGTGGTTGGTGCCATCGGCTATACAGTTCAGACCTTCTTGATAGGCGATATGGCGCAGCTTTTGGAACAGCTCTCTCTTGCAGTAATAGCAGCGGTGGAACGGATTTCGAGTAAAATCGGGATTGTTGAGTTCTTCGGTAAGGATGGTAATATGCTTGACCCCTAAGCCGTTAGCTATGGCCTTGGCCTGTTCATATTCCCGCTCCGGATAGGTAGGGGACTTGGCTGTCACCGCGACCACCCTATCTCCGAGGGCTTCGAGGGCCACCCGGAGCAACAAGGTGCTATCCACGCCGCCGGAGTAGGCCACGAGTACGCTGCCCATCTCTTTAAGGCTCTCTGTCAACTGCTGCAGCTTTTGCTCTATCATACCACTTTCAGCATCTCGTCCACGGCAGCTTTGGCCCGCAGGCGAATCTCCTCGGGGACCTTGATCTCTGGGGCCATTTCCTCCAGGGCCCAGAGGATGTTCTCCAGGGTGATCAGCTTCATTCTGGGGCAGATGGCTTGCTCGGAGACGGGGATAAACTTCTTATCCGGGTTCTCCTTTCGCAGCCGGTGTATGATACCGACCTCCGTGCCTACTACTATCTCCCGGGCTTCAGTTGTTCTGGCAAAGCGAATCATCCCGCCAGTGCTCAGCACCTCGTCGGCCAGGGCTATAACCTCCGGCCTGCATTCGGGATGGACCATCACCTTAGCTTGAGGATGCTCCTGTCTTAGCCTGCTGATGTCCTGTGCCTGTATTCTGACGTGGGTAGCGCAGAAGCCGGGCCACAGGATCATCTGCTTGCCGGTCTTAGTCGCTATATAGTGGCCCAGGTATTGATCGGGGACGAACAGAATCTCCTTGTCGTCTGTCATCCTCTGCACCAGCTTGAGCGCGTTGGCTGAGGTGCAGCTGATGTCGCATTCAGCCTTGACTTCGGCACTGGAGTTGATGTAGCAAATCACTGTAGCATTGGGATGTTCCTTTTTCTTTTCCCGAAGCTGCTCCGCGGTGATCATGGCGGCCATTGGGCAGAGTGCCTCAGGCGCAGGGTGCAGTACTATCTTGTCGGGACACAGGATAGACGCTGTCTCCGCCATGAAATCGACGCCGCAGAATACGATGACATCGGCACCTGTCTGCGACGCTTTCTGGCTCAGCTCCAGTGAATCACCGACGAAGTCGGCGATGTCCTGAACTTCAGCCAACTGATAATTGTGGGCCAGTATGATAGCATTCCGCTGTTTCCGAAGCTGTTCAATTCTCTCTATCAGCTTAGCATCGCTGTCTGTTAGTTCCAACGTCCTCACCCTCTTCATTAGGCATTAGTGCCTGATCGCTTATCCGCCACTCGTTAGCATAGATGTTCATTCTCTTGCCTCTCACGAAGCCGATAGCAGTGACCCCTAACTCAGAAGCCAATTTGACTGCCAGATCGGTAGGAGCCGATTTGGAGACGACTATGGGAACGCCTTTCCTGGTTGCTTTGAGCAATATCTCCGAAGAGATTCTGCCGCTGGTCAGCATGATCTTATCATCTGTATCTATGTCGTTCATAATACATTGGCCGAAGATCTTGTCGATGGCGTTGTGTCGGCCAATGTCCTCGGCGAAGATCAAAATCTCTTTACGATTACATAGGGCAGCGCTGTGGACGCCACCTGTGGCCCGATAGAGTTCAGATTGGTGCTGTAACTTCTGGGCCAAGGCCAGGATTTCCGGCGCTGACACCCTCACTTCAGATTTGACCTGGGCCAAGCCGGTGGCATCAAGCGGGTTGTAGAAAGTGGCTCCCCGGCCACAGCCTGAGGTGATAAATCTCTTGAACATAAGTCCGCTGTTCAAGTCTTTGTTCTCTCTGCTCTGCACCCAGACTACTCCCCTTTGCTCATTGAGCACCACTTTCTCAATTTCCTCTCTGTTCTGGATCAAGCCCTCGGCATAAAGGAAACCAACCGCCAGATAGTCTTGCTTCGTTGGAGTGCAGAGTAAAGTGACCAACTCCTCCCCGTTAAGAAAGATAGTCAGCGGGGATTCCTTCACCAGCGTGTCTTCGATCTGTGCCTTCTCCCCATCGGTAACGCGTAGCACGGGAAACGTTTCTGCACTATCGCTCATCTCTCAGTCTCTTCCTTCGATTCTAAGCTCATCTCCTGTTCTCACCGTTCCCCCCTGGATGACTTTGGCGAAAATCCCCTCTTCGGGCATGATGCAGCTTCCCAATTGGCGATAGATGGCGCAGCGGGTATGGCAATCCTTGCCGATCTGGGTGACCTCTAAGACCACCTCTGCGCCGACAGATAGCCGGGTGCCGGGAGGCAAAGATTTAAGCTCCATCCCTTCTACGGTGAGGTTTTCGGCAAAATCGCCAGCTCCTACAGTTAAACCCAAATTGCGCATCTTCTCAATGCTTTCCCTGGCCAGCAGGCTCACTTGGCGGTGGGTCTCAGAGCAGGCATGAGCATCGCCGACAAGGCCGTAATCTTCTTTGATCACACCCTCGTTTATGATGTCCTTCTTGGTGCCCTTCTTCCTGCTGGTGCAAACTGCGATTATCCTGGCCATGTGCTCATCCTGCCACAGACTCAATTGTGCCTCCGCCGATTACGCTATCTTCATTATAGAACACAACGGCCTGCCCTGGAGTTGGCGCCATCTGTGGCTCCTGGAACTTCACCTGGACTTTGTCCCCATCTAAAGGAGTAACGGTGGCCTTTGCCCCTTGATGAAGATATCTTACCTTAGCCTTCACTTCCATTGGCTCAGTCAATCGTTCCAATGCCACCCAGTTCAGCCCGCTGGCGATGAGTTCGGTTTTATAGGTATTATTCTTGCTGCCGACTATGATGGCATTACGCTTGTGGTCGATAGCCACTACATATGACGGCTCTTGAGTGGACAGGCCCAACCTGCGGCGCTGTCCGATGGTATAAGAGAGTATGCCCCGGTGCTGCCCCAAGACATTCCCGCGCTGGTCTAGGATTGGGCCTGGCTTTGCTGCCTGAGGGATGTATTCTGTGAGAAACCTGGGGTAGTCGTCATCCGGGATAAAACAGATCTCCTGACTTTCCGCCTTGTCCGCTACCGGGAGCCCCATCTCCTGAGCAATTTGTCTCACTCTTTCCTTAGTCAAGTGACCCAAGGGCATTTGGACATGCCTTAGTTGCTCCTGAGTCATTATATATAGAAGGTAAGACTGGTCCTTGCTAAGGTCTACACCCTGCTTAAGCAGATATCTTTCCCTCTGCTGGTCGTATTCGATTCTGGAATAGTGCCCTGTGGCTATGAAATCGGCATCCAAGCCCTTGGCTCTTTGAAGCAAAGCATCAAATTTCATGTATTGGTTGCACCTGATACACGGGTTTGGTGTTCGACCCAGGCTATATTCATGGCAGAAGTCAGCAATCACCTTGTCGCTGAAGATGTTTCTGAAATCCATGACATAATGCGTGATGCCCAAAATACGAGCCACCCTTTTGGCATCGGCGATTGCGCTGTGACCACAGCAACCACCGGATTTGTCCGCCTCGCTGGCCGATTCACAAGATGGCCAGAGTTGCATGGTGACGCCAATGACCTCATAGCCCTGCTTACAGAGCAGGGCAGCGGTGACGGAGGAATCGACTCCACCGCTCATAGCTACTATTGCTCTCATGGTCTTTTTACGCTTTCGCTGTCACAATCCCACGCGGATAAGCTTGGGGCAAGGGTTACTGTATATCTGTTTACCAGCGAATTCCTGCGCTGGCATGCAGGTTCTAGATATAATACATTGTGGTTTCAGGCTGCTCCTTTTTCCGCTGTTGCTCCACCAGACCTTGCAAGGTAGTGGATTCCAATACCTCATTTATTGCCCTGTTTACCTTGCTCCAGATGTCGCGGGTGGCGCATTGTGGAACCCGGAGACATGCCCGGGGATCGGCGACACATTCCTTGACATCAATTGGTCCTTCTGTAATCTGGATGATGTCGGAGAGCCTTATCTCCGAAGGCGACTTGGCCAGGGTGAAACCACCATGTGCCCCCCGAGCGCTTTTCACAAGCCCTGCTGTCTTAAGTGGGGTGACCAGATGCTCAAGGTATCTCTCTGAGATCTCCTGCCTCTTAGCGATGTCTCTTAGCAGGACTGGCCCCTCGCCAAAATGTAAGGCCAAGTCGAGCATTGCTCTTACTGCGTATTGACCCTTGGTGGAGAGCTTCATTGCTTAGCCCCCGACCATCATCACCGCCAGGGTGATTTCATCTCCGTCGCTTACAGGTCTGGTCAATTCGTCGGGATAGGCACTATCCCCGTTGACGTAAACTTCGATGTAATTGAATAGCTCGAAACTATTGCCCCGACTGCGGCCCAGCTGCTCCCTGATACCCGGGCACTGAGCCTCAAGGTCGTTGAGGCACTCGCCCACATTGTTCCCGGCTACCTCGATGATTTCACGATCACCGGTGTGCGGATGCAAATAGGGATGAACTCTGATCTTGACGCTCATCTTGTCCTCCCCCGAGACTGCCTTCAAGATTGAATAATACTAAAACTATCGGGATACTGCTATTCTATCAGCGGAAGGGAAAATTGTCAAATCTGTCTGGATTGATAGTTTCATGGATTGATGCTATAATCCCGCTTGAATATCCCCAGCGACAACCGTGGCATGTCTTTATCCCAAGTGGCGCATTACTGTGGCCAGGTTGACCGGGAACGCTGAATCGGTCTCGGTGCTGAAGGGGTATCAATCGAGAAAGGAGGACTTGTGATGGCTAAGAGCATAGTCGTGGTGGGCACTATGGATACTAAGGGACGGGAGATTCAATACCTCAAGAAACAGATAGAGGCCAGAGGTCACAAGGCGATTGTCATCGACGTCAGCATCGGGGAACAGCCTTCGATTCTTGGGGATGTCACTTGCCAAGAGATTGCCAAGCTTGGCGGCTCCAGCAGCGAGGAGGTCTGGGCTGGCTCCAAGGAAAAGGGAATCCAGGTGGTCATTGCTGGCGGCATGAAGAAGGTCACAGAGTTATATTCCAGTGGGAAGCTGGACGGCATCCTCTCCGCCGGTGGGGGTGTCGCTATCCTTATCGGGACCAGCATAATGAAAGCACTGCCTTTCGGTGTGCCCAAGTTCATGGTCTCCACTGCCGTCGCCATGCCCGGCTATGCCACCACCTACATTGGCACCAAGGACATCGTGGCCATGAATTCGGTGGTGGATATAGCGGGAGACAATCCGTTGCTCAATAGCGTATTAGACCGAGCTGCAGCGTCGATATGCGGTATGGCGGAATGGGCTTCAGGTGTGGTCACTGGCGGCGACAAGCCCCTGATCGCCATGAGCATATGGGGCGGCTCCGATAAATGCAGCAAGTATATCACTGAGACCCTGGAGAGCCGGGGCTATCAGGTGATCTCCTTTCATGCTAATGGCATCAGCGATAGGGCTATGGAGGAGCTAATAGGGGATGGCTTCTTTGAGGGCGTAGTCGATGTAGTTACTGCCGGGATCGGTGAGCATATCTATGAGGGCTATCGTGACGCCGGGCCGAATCGGCTTGAGGCCGCGGGCAAAAGGGGAATTCCCCAGGTTGTCGGCCCCTCGGGGCTGAACTTCACCGGATGTGGCATTCAGAGGAAGAATCGGGAGAAATTTAGCAATAGAGAGAGAGTCCTGATCGAAAGTGACATGCGGGCGGTGGCCAGATACTATCCTGAGGAGATGATTCCCGTTGCAGAAGCTGTGGCTGAGAAGTTGAATCAGGCCAAGGGCCCGGTGAAGTTCTTGGCGCCGCTTAATGGCTGGTCATCTTTGGACCGGGAAGGGCTGCCGATATGGTACCCGGAGGAAGATCGCATACTTATCGATGAACTTAAGAAACGGCTGAAGCCGGAGATCGAGTTCATAGAGATCAATAGTCACCTGGAAGACCCCGAGTATGCCCAGGCAGTAGTTGAGACCTTTGACCGGATGATGAAGGAAAGAAAATAGTGGTTGCGGCTACCATCGATATTGACGATGGTGGCATCCTCACAGATTGCTTTGTCTTAGTCGATGGTGGGTGGCAAATGGCAAGTCTCCGACCGCGCGCCAGCAGCCGCGTTGGTCTGCATTCAGGCCATGTGTAGGAAGGAGTAGGCAACATGAATCAGATCAATTTCGTCGATCAAACCATACGAGATGCTCAGCAGAGCCTCTGGGGGTTACTGATGAGCACCGACATGATACTTCCGATTGCGCCGGTAATGGATCAGGTCGGATACAAAGCCATAGCGACTGTCGGTGGACGGGGTGCAATCGTGGGTATCCGCCACCTTGGCGAAGATGTTCTCGGCAGGATGCGACTTCTTTGTAACGCCATGCAACGGACTCCTGTACGTTCATCATTCGCCACCTGGAGTTTCTCCGGGTTTGATATCGATCCACCTGCTGCTTTGGAACTCTGGATAAGGCGAGCGGCTGCCAATGGGATGAGGAGTTTCTGGGTTGTTGATTACCAGACCAACCTGATGGACAATTACCGCTATCTTATACGGGTAACAAAGGAGGTGGGGGCTGAAGTCGTGACATCATTGATGTACACGCTCAGTCCTGTGCATACCGATGAGCTTTGGGCACAAAAGACCCGAAAGATAGTGGAGGCGGGGGATGTTGATATCATAATGTTAGAAGATACGGGGGGGGTCTTGACGCCTGAGCGTACCCGGACGCTCCTGCCGGCGATAGAACGGGAAAGTAAGGGGCTACCAATTGAGTTCCACTCGCATTGCAATTTAGGAGTTGCTAACCTGTCCTATTTGGAGGCTATCAAACTTGGTGTTGAGTCGGTGCATACAGCCGTCTCACCCTTAGCCAATGACACCTCCCTGCCATCTACGGAAAACATCTTAAAGAATGCTCGCCGTCTGGGTTATTCGTCAAACTTGGATGAGGAGGCGCTCAAAGCAGTGTCTGACCATTTCAGAAAAATTGCCGAAGAACGGGGCCTGAGAACAGGAGTGCCACTGGAATACGACCTCTTTAATTACGAGCATCAGGTGCCTGGGGGGATGATGGGGACCATGAGGAACCAGCTGGCCGAGTTGGGTATAGAACACCGGCTGCCAGAAGTCCTGGAGGAGGTAGCTCCAATTCGCAAGGAGTTCGGTTATCCTGTCATGGCTACGCCATATTCCCAGTTCATCTGTGCCCAGGCACTATTCAACATCACCTCAGGTGAGCGATATAAAATAGTCGCCGATGAGGTAATTAAGTACATGTTGGGGTTATATGGAGAGCCGGATGGTCCTGTGGACCAAAACGTCAAGGACAAGATACTGGGCTCACCCAAGGCCAAGAAATGGATGAATTGGAGCCCCCCGGATATAACTGTAGACGACCTGCGTCGAGAAGTTGGGGCAGGACTCTCCGACGACGAACTTCTATATCAGCTCGCGAATCCGGTGGGAGAGTTTAAGGCTAAGCTCGACGCTTTGTATGGTAAAAAGTAGGGTATCATCCAAAGCATTCCTCTTTCTACCTGAGCATGTGGGAAATGCCGTCCTGGAAACTCACCCCCATGCCAGGAAGCTCCTGGGCGCGAAGCTGAGAGGAGCAGTCAAAAGCTCACAGAGTCTTTAACTGCTCCTCGGTTGAAGCGATAGGCAGTGTGAATATCTTTATACGGCCTTGTCCGCCAGCACTCTGGCGTACTCGCTCTGCTGCGTCCGTATCTTGGCGATCTGATCCTTGGTCAGCCACTTCTCCAGTTTGACTTTGGGATACTGGCCACGCCAGTAGACCCACTTCTCGGCGAAGGGTGCGGTGGTGTCGATGGCCTTCCTCCGCCATCGCCGAGGGACGACACTGGGCCGGGACTCGCGACCCCGGGCGGTCAGCGGTGCCAGGACAATGTTCTCTTCCTCGTTGGCCCTCTCGCATATGGCCCACAGTATCTCGTCGGCATTGTAAATATCCACGTCTTCGTCCGCGATGACCACCAGTCTATGGGTGGTAGAGGCGGCGAAGGCAGCATGGATGATGTTGGGAATGAAGTCGTCGTCCCTTCGCCTTCTCTTCTTCACCTGCACCACCAGTCCATCGAATCCCTTCAGGGAATGTGGGATGTTGACATCTACCACCAGCCCGGGGCTCACCCGATCGAGGTAGTCGAACAGGCAGGCCATGTGCACCAGGCTTTGCATGTTTTCGAGCTCGAAATGGTGAGCGTTGGGCGCGGCGAAGATGGGCCTGTCCTTTCTGTGAGTGATGGCGGTGGCGGTGAACTTGTAATTACGCCATGCCCTTCCCTCATGTCCGTGGTACTCGGGGAAGAACGGCTCGGTGATGTCGCCTACCTTTTCTGACTCATCGCTCTCCCAGACAATCTGAGCAGGATCGATATATCCCTCGATGACCCATTCTGCATCGGCGACAGCGTAGGTATCCACGGTCAGAGCCTTGCAGATATTCACCGGCTTGCCCTGTAATGCCCCGGCGATGGCTATCTCATTTGTTCCTGCGGGGAAAGCCGCCTGAATCAGCCCGGTGGCGGCGAGACACACCACCGCCGGAGGAGGCCAGATATTCATAGTTATGGGGAAGGTTGTTCCCTTGGCGCGGCACTCCAACAGCATATGCTCCAGATGGCCCATTGGATTGAACGAAAGGCTGGCCCAGTCCTTTCTGCGAAAGTGAGTTCTCTTGAAGCTAATGCACAGGTTGTCGCCGGGGAATCTGGTGAGCACGTTCCCGCCGCCGATAATCCTCCCCGGGTCCGTTTCCGTGTACTTGAGGATGGGAATGGTCTTGGGCACATCGATGTTTTTGGTGATCACCACTTCTTGGCACGGGGCGTTTTTCACAATCTTTGGCGGAATCGGGTTCCTCAAGGCCTCGAGCCCCTTGAACTTTAATTTCCTGGGATCAGCGACACCGAACATTTTGGCAACGCGCCCTATGTTTGAGAACACTCCCGTGGCGATCCTGGCGTTGGGATAGCCCTTGACTTTGTCAAACAGCAGAGCGGGACCGTCATCGAGCGCTTTGGTGAGGCCCGAGACCTCGTATATCGGGTCCACCTCACCTTTAAAAGTCAGCAATTCCCCTTCTTCTTGCTCCAGAAACTCCAGAGTGCTTCTTATGGTGGTTATGTCCCTGGCTTTCTTAGCTGTCCTTCTGGCCAACTTACTCCTCCTACTCTTGTTTTCAGAACTTGCTGTAATCAACTCTCAACAGCCTGATCCGGCGGGGCGAAAAGAAACTGCTGCAAGGTGCACTCGACAGCAGTCTCTATCTAAGCTAAGAATCAAGCACCATTCTGTGCCTTTCGTGATTTCTTACAATTGTAATGGCTCTGAATTAGGTTGTCAACGCCACTGTTTGGTATTGACAAGTTGTCCTTGCTGGTGTATGTTTTGAACAAGCTTTCATTGGATAGCTTCCCATTTCCTATTTTTCTTGCCTCTGACGGATAAAATGAGCGAAGTATGAGAATGACAAGGACAGTGGTTATCATCGGCACTCTCGATACCAAAGGAGAAGAGGTTGAGTTCGTCAAGGAGCAGATAGAGAAAAGAGGGCTCAAAACGATTGTCATAGACACCGGCACCTTGACCAAGGCTCTGTTTTCACCTGATATCAGCCGTGATGAGGTAGCCGCGGCTGCTGGAGTGGATTTGGAAAGAATAGTGTCGCTTGGTGAAGAGGGGCAGATGGTGGCCGCGATGTCTCAAGGGCTGGCGAAAGTGACTCAGCAGCTCTGCTCCGAGGGCAAATTGGATGGGATCATTGCTCTGGGTGGGGCTCTGGGCACGGCTCTGGGGCTGGCGGCGATGAAAAACCTGCCGCTGGGGATTCCCAAGCTTATGGTGTCTACCATGGCCCTGACCCCGTTTGTAAATCCAGAAAGGGCCCACATCGACCAGATCATGATGACAACCTGGGCTGATATGTGGGGCCTGAATAGGTGGACCAGGGGGATTCTGGAGCGTGCCGGGGCAGCGATTGCGGCCATGACCGAGGTCTATGAAAGGGAAGAGCCTCCGCAAAGACCTGTGGTAGCTATAACCACTCTCGGCGGGTCTTGGTGTAAATATGTGTGGTATGCCAAACCTCTCCTGGAGCAAAGAGGTTATGAGGTGCTTGTGTTCCATACCACCGGGGCTGGGGGGGCGGCATATGAGCAGCTCGTGGAGCAAGGGCTGATCAATGCTGCGCTGGACCTGAGCGTGAACGAGCTCACCGGCGAGCTATTGGGTGGGCAATACAGTGCTGGATCGCACAGACTGGATGCTGCGGCTAGGAAGGGAATACCCCAGGTTGTAGCTCCAGGAGCGGCATCGTCGGCGGGTTGGGAGGGCGCACCGGAATCATTACCACCTCCGTTGAAAGATCACCCGGTGCATGTGCATGCCCAAAAGACGCTACAGATAGGATTGACGGAAGAGGAGATGGCAAAGGCGGGCGAGTTGCTGGCGGCAAAGTTGAACAAAACCACTGGGCCCACTGTATTGCTCATTCCCACTCGGGGCTTTACTGAGTTTGATAGGCCTGGTAATTCTTTCTATGTTCCGGAAGGGCGCAAGGCGTTGATTGAGGCTATGAAAAGGCGTATCAAGCCCGAAGTTAAGGTCGTTGAGCTCGATGTGCACATCAACGACCCCGAGTTCGCTGAGCAAGCAGTAAACATCCTCGATGACTTGATCAAAGCTAACACTGAGGTCGGCGGACCGGTCCGAAAGGAGGTGGGATAAGCGGGACACAATTAGTGCATTGACAGGGTGGCTTTGTAAGAGTTAAGTTATTAACAAAAAGAGCAAAGGAGGAAGAGAAATGCCGTGGGATCTGGACATTTGGGAGTATGACGAGGCGCGAGACGGGAAATACTGTTGGCTTTCCGGCGCTCAGTGGGCCTGGCCTCCATGGGTGCCGCTCTGGTTCGAGATCTGGTATTCTTCGTTTCAGGAGAGCCAGACCTGTGCCTGGGAGAATTTTTCTCACCCCACAACCAAAGGCTGGGACTGGAGGGTGAAGGACGGCGGCATGTACGTCAGCATCCTCATGACCACAGAGGAGGAGCAGAAGCAGCGTGAGCCGGTGTGGAGGGAGAGAATGGCTCCCATCCTGGACGACCCTTTTGGCTACTGGGAGAAGTACAAGCCGGAGATGAAGCAGGCCTATGATCGCTTGATTCCGTTCGATGTGGAGAAAGCAGGCGATATGGGGCTTGTCGATCACCTGTGGGACTGCTGGGACTGGATCCGCAGGATGACCATGATCCACAACACATGCCTCCAGGCCCTGGGCCAGTTCGTTTACCTGTTCCAAGGCGTGTGCCAGGAGCTGACGGGAATCGCTGCCTCGGATGTCAAGTTCTCCCATATGATGGGCGGCTTTGACACCAGGCTATTTCAGGCCAACAGGGGACTGGCTGAGCTCGCTGGCCGTGCTGTGGAGCTGGGGCTCAGGGAGTCCTTCGATACCCTGGAGCCGGAGGCGCTCTTGGCCAAGCTGGAGGAGAGCGATGCCGGCAAGAAGTGGCTGGGAGAATTCCGAGCCTATCTCAATGAATATGGCCACAGGCCGATGCGGGCCCAGGGGATTGACTTTCCCACTTGGCTCGAGAAGCCGAGCATTCCCCTGGCTGACATCAAGCGGATGATGACTATCGGGGCGGTGCATGCTCCGGATGTGATGAGGGACCGGTTGATTAAGCAGCGAGAGGACACGGAGAAGGAAGTCCTGGCCATGGTCCCGGCAGAGCAGAGGGAATGGTTTGCCAAGCTGATGAAAGCTGCTCAGGCCTTCAGTTTCTACCAAGAGGACCACATGTACTGGTGTGAGTTCCAGGCGTGTGCCTTGCTGCGGAGGGCGGCTATCGAGGCCGGGAAGAGATTGAAGGCCAAGGGCGTGCTTGATGACCCGAATGATGCGGTCTTCATGCTTCGTCATGAGATATCGGTGGCGCTCTCGGTGGGTAATCGGAGCGGTGCCCGCGACATCGTGAAGAGGCGCAAGGAGGAGTATGATAGGTATCTGAAAGCGGAGCACCCGATGATCATCGGCGACCCCACTGACTTCATGAAGTCGATAATGGCAGACCCGATAATCGCCATCGGCGGCGGACCGCGCGTTGCCGAACCCGAGGCGGTGGGAGCAACGCTTACGGGCTCGGCCGGGGCCCCGGGGATTGCTGAGGGGCCGGCCCGGGTGGTGATGTCCATTGATGATCTGGGCCAGCTGCAGCCGGGCGAGATCCTGGTCACCATGTTCACCGCTGCCCCGTGGACGCCGGCGTTCAGCATTGCCAAAGCGGTGGTCACCGATGTCGGAGGAGCCTTGGCCCATGCCGTGATCGTAGGTCGGGAGTATGGCATCCCTGTCATCGTTGGCACCATGGAGGGAACTCAGAAGATCAAGACCGGGCAGAAGGTCAGGGTTGACGGTGATATGCTCAGGGTCTATGTCATTGAATGATAGCTGATTGCAGATAACAGTAGTCGCTCGGTTATGAAGTGAAGCCAGGCGCTGAAAGCGCCTGGCTTCGTGTTTTGTGGGACCTCTCAGTTGAACTTGTTCATGGCCGTCTTGATGCCATCGGTAAGGATGGAGTAAATGGCATCTGCTACTCTGGCCTGAACGACCTTGATTAGGTCCTTTTCCGCAAGGTTGAAATCGCCGAGCACGAAATCCGGTGTCCTTAGCTCCTCTATCGCCTGCTCAGGGGAGATGCCGACCCGAATCCGAGTGAACTCTCTGCTTTCCAGCGATGCGATGATCGATTCTATACCATTATGCCCGCCCGAGCTCCCTCGCTCCCTGATGCGAATCTTGCCCAGAGGTAGGTCTACATCGTCATAGATGATGCACAGCTCCGATAGAGAGATGTGGAAGTGCTTTACCAGCGGTGCCACAGCTTTGCCACTGAGGTTCATGAAGGTTTGGGGCTTAGCCAGGATAACCGGCACCCCGGCGATTTCCCCTATCCCTACCCGGCTCCGGGCTCGGCGTTGGCTCAAGGAGATGTCGTGTCTTCGAGCCAGGAAATCGATGCAGCGAAACCCGGCATTATGCCTGTTGTTGGCATAGATTCTCCCGGGGTTGCCCAAACCCACGATCAGTTTCATATCACTCGAGGACTATCCGAACCCTCTCGATGGAATGGCCTCTATTTGGAGCTCGCTCCCTGTGCTAACTTTTTACCCAGCTCACGGCACTGGTCAAGGACATCAGAGACAGCGCCTCGGGTGCCGACAGCGCCTTCAGCCACCTTGTGCAGCTTATAGACAGAGCAAACACCATCGATGGCCTCTACCACCTTGCTGCCAGTCCGGGTCTGGCAGCCGAAGGCAATATAAGGCTTGTCAGCGACGTTATCCTTTGCGTCTCCCCAGACTCGGTCGAAGAAGTCCTTCAGGGTGCCACCCATATAGCTGAAATGGGTGGCTGAGCCAAAAGCCACTGCGTCGCTGCCGAGGAGGTCCTCAGCCACAGCCTCCGAAGCCTGCTTCAGCACCACTTCGGTCCCGGCCACTGACTGTGCTCCCTCTGCCACTGCCTTAGCCATGGCCTCCGTGTTTCCCGAGAGAGAATGATAGACTACTAGCACTTTTGCCATTTCCCCTCCTTTCGTTCTATTTAGTGTGTAGCCTGACGAATCTGCGAATAGAGCGATCGTAGGTCCTTTCCACTTCTGCTGGGAAGAGACAGCCCGGCAGCTCGTTAAGGGCTTTATGATAGGAGATGCACTCGCAGCACTTGCCTTTTCTGGCGCAGGGCTCATAGGTGCAGGTGCAAATTTGCTTATTGGCCTCGATCTGACATTCTATCATTTGCTTCTCTCCAGCAGGCGTAGGAACTCTTCCTCGCTCAGGGTCCTGGTGCCCAAAGATCGGGCTTTGTCCAGCTTGGAGCCGGGCTCGGCGCCGACTACGACGTAGGTGGTCTTCTTAGTCACCGAGCTGCCCACGGCCCCGCCCAGCTCCTTGATTCTGGCCTCGGCCTGGCTCCTAGTGAATGTCTCAATCTTTCCGGTGAGCACAAATTCCTGCCCGAGCAGGAACAGCTCCTTGGGCTCGACTGCCTCCGCTTCCAGCCGCACCCCAGCGTTTCTCAGCTTCTCGATGACCCTCAGGTTTGTTTCTTGCCTGAAGTAGGCCACCACGCTCTCTGCCACCTTGGGGCCAATGCTCGGTATTGTCATAAGCTCTTCTTCTGTAGCCCGGGCCAGATTGTCGATGCTGCTGAAATGGTCGGCCAGGAGCCCGGCAGTTTCCCCACCGACATGGCGGATGCCCAGGGCGAACAGAACCCGAGCCAGCGGACGGTTCTTGCTCTGCTCAATGGCAGCCAGCAGGTTGGCTGTGCTCTTCTCTGCCATCCGCTCCAGGCTGAGGAACTGCTCCTTGGTGAGATAATAGAGGTCGGCGACATCTTTGACCAGACCTGCTTCGAGCAGGGCCTCAATTTGCTTCTCCCCGATGCCCTCGATATCCATGGCCCCTCTGGAGACGAAGTGCTTGAGCAGTTCATAAAGCTGGGCCGGGCAGGCGGCGTTGATACAGCGGGCCATAGCCTCTCCTTCGGGCTTGACCACCTCAGCGCCGCAGACCGGACAGCGAGAAGGTATGGTGAAAATCAGCTCCTGCCCGGTGCGCAGACTGGCTACCGGGGCTACCACCTCGGGGATGACCTCTCCAGCCCGCTGCACGACGACGGTGTCTCCGATGCGGATGTCCTTGCGCCTGATGTCATCCTCGTTGTGGAGTGCTGCCCGTTTCACGATGACGCCGCCCACGGGAACTGGCTCCAGGATGGCGAAGGGATTGAGGCTACCGGTGCGTCCCACGTTGATCCCGATGTCCAGCAACTTCGTTGTTGCCTGAACGGCGGGGAACTTGTAGGCGATGGCCCAGCGGGGCTCGCGGCCGACAACGCCCAGTCTGTCTTGGAGTTCGAAGGGATTGATCTTGACTACGACGCCGTCGGCGTCATACTCGATCTCTTCTCTTTTCTGAATCCAGTGTTGATAGTAGCCCTCAACCCCTTCCAAGTCGGTGAAAATGGCATTATGCGGGTTGATCTTGAAGCCCAGGGACTTCAAATAATCCATGGTCTCCCAGTGGTTTTCCGGCATCGGCCCCTCAGCATAGCCCAGTCCATAGATATATATATCGAGGTGACGCTTGGCGGTGATCCTGGGATCGAGCTGGCGCACCGAGCCGGCAGCGGCATTCCTGGGGTTGGCAAAAAGGGGCTGACCCTCCTCGGCCCTCTCTTCATTTAGCCTCTTGAAGCTTTCCTTGGAAAGATAAACCTCGCCCCGGACCTCGAACCTCCTCGGGGCCTCCCGAGATACGGAGAGCGGGATGCTTCTAATTGTCCTCAAGTTCTGGGTGATGTCCTCGCCGCGGTAGCCATCGCCTCGCGTGGCCCCGGTGACCAGCAGGCCATCGACATAGGTCAGGGCTACTGCCAAGCCGTCCATCTTGAGTTCGCAGACTAGGTCGAACTGCTCGCCTTTTAACAGGCGCATGATCCTGTCGTGCCAGGCAGCGAGATCTTCGTGGGAGAAAGCATTGCCCAGGCTCAGCAGCGGCTCCCGATGCTCCACAACGCCAAAGGCCTCCACAGGGGCGGCACCGACCCGCTGGCTCGGCGAGTCCGAAGTGATGAGCTCGGGGTATTGCTCCTCAAGCCTGACCAACTCCCGCATCAACTGGTCATATTCGGCATCGCTGATCTCCGGGCTATCGAGGACGTAGTAGCGATAGTTATGATAGTTGATCAGTTCTCGTAGCTTCTCGATTCTTTGTCTTGTGGTCTCCAACCCCGCCATAACAGAGTCCACCGCGCTTAGTATAGCAGTTTTTCCCATCTCGACAAAGAGAGGACTTGACAGCGTGCCATATTGTCCTTATCATGCAAAGAAGAGGTTTATGACAAAGTACATCTTTGTCACCGGAGGTGTTGTTAGCTCGGTAGGCAAGGGGATAACAGTCGCCTCCATCGGCAGGTTGCTGAAGAGCCGAGGCCTCAAAGTTTCCCTACAAAAGCTGGATCCCTATATCAACGTGGATCCGGGAACGATGTCTCCTTTTCAGCATGGCGAGGTCTTTGTCACTGAAGATGGTGCCGAGACTGATCTCGATTTGGGCCACTACGAGCGCTTTGTCGATGTCAACCTCACCGCAGCTTCCAACGTGACCTCAGGGCAGATATATAGCTCTGTGATTGCTAAGGAACGGCAGGGAGTTTTCTTGGGCGGAACTATTCAGGTGATTCCCCATGTGACCAATGAGATAAAGGAGCAGATTAGAAGAGTGGGCTCGGAAAGTGGCGCTGATGTAGTCATCGCCGAGGTCGGGGGCACAGTGGGTGACATCGAGGGTCAACCCTTCCTGGAGGCCATCCGCCAGATGCGAAACGATGTTGGCCGGGATAATGTCCTTTACATTCATGTTACCCTGCTTCCTTTCATCATGGCGACAGGTGAGCTCAAGACCAAGCCAACTCAACACAGCGTCAAGGAATTGCGGTCCATTGGCATTCAGCCCGATGTCATCGTTTGCCGCAGTGACCATCATGTTTCTGATGACCTCAAGGACAAGATCGCCCTGTTCTGCGATGTGGAACCGCGGGCAGTGGTCGCCTTGACCACTGTGTCCAACATCTACGAAGTCCCCCTGATCCTGGAGGAAGCTGGACTTGGCGGATTCACTGTCAATAGGCTCGGCTTGCCGGCGGCGGAACAGGACATCGGTGAATGGCAGCGGCTGGTGGCTCGGATGAACGAGCCTAAGGAAACGGTGACTGTTGCTATCGTGGGAAAGTATGTCCAACTTCAGGATTCCTATATCTCAGTCCGGGAAGCCCTACGACATGCTGCCCTATCTCACGATCGCGATGTCCACATCCTTTGGGTTGACTCTGAGGAACTGGACAAAGACGGGGCCGAAGCCCTGCTGCGCTCGGCGCAGGGAATTGTGATTCCCGGGGGCTTCGGTGTTCGTGGCATCGAGGGCATGGTCAAGGCAGCGAGATATGCCCGAGAGCATGAAGTGCCCTATTTAGGGCTTTGCCTCGGGATGCAGGTTATGGTCATTGAGTATGCCCGTTATGTATTTCAGTCGGACGAGCCTAACTCTACTGAATTCGCACAGGATACCCGTTATCCTGTGATCGACCTGCTCCCAGAGCAGCGTCACATCATGGACAAGGGTGGTACCATGCGTCGCGGTGGCTATCCCTGTCACTTGGTCAGCGGGACCAAGAGTGCCGCTGCCTACCAGATACCTCTGGTTTATGAGCGCCATCGCCATCGCTTCGAGTTCAATAATGACTTTCGAGATGATTTAACTAAGGCTGGACTGATCGCCAGCGGTCTTTCTCCGGATGGGAGGCTGGTTGAGATCGAAGAGCACAAGGAGCACCCGTGGATGGTCGGGGTCCAGTTCCATCCCGAATTCACCTCTCGCCTCACTCGACCCCATCCCCTGTTCCGCGACTTCATCGGTAAGGCTAAATTGGTGCTGCGAGAGGGAGACCAGCCTCCATTGCCGTTGACATAGCCTCTCCTGAAAAAGGAGCGGGCGACTTTTATTCTGGAGGGGTCGTACCCAGCACTAAACAAATTTCTGGGCTCCTAAAAAGGGGCAGTAGCATACTTGACATAGACAAAAACGGCGGGCTGTGGTATATTGTCGGGGACGGGGATATCCATTTTCCTGGGCGTGCTGATATCGATCCCTTGCACTGTATTGCTGTGGCTAAGGCCGAGGCTCACATAGCTATTGAGCCTGTCATGCCCTGATGCAGTGGTACAGCGTCCTCTCACCGATCTTGGCTTTGCTCGCTTTCAGGCGGTGTTAGAGCATAATCAGCCAGGTCTCAAAGCCGTAGGCTTTATTCTAAAGGGGTGGTCATACCCGAGGTAGGTGAGCTTATGAACTTCGCAGAGTTAGGAGCTAAAACTCGTGAGCAGTTGGTGGCCTTGTCCAAGGAGCTGGGGCTCTCCGGTGTAACTGCGCTCAAAAAGGAAGAGCTCGTCTTCCGCTTGCTTCAGGCATATACCGAGAACCAAGGCAACATCTTCCGAGGCGGCATTCTGGAGATTGTGGGTGACGGCTATGGCTTCTTGAGGCAGGACAGCCTGCGCCCGGAGCACGATGACGTCTATGTTTCTCAATCGCAGATCCGCCGCTTCGCTCTGCGCACTGGCGATCAGATCATCGGCCAGGTGAGGCCGCCCAAGGATAGTGAGAAATACTTCAGCCTGCTCCGTGTGGAAGCGGTCAATGGTGTCGATCCAGAGGAGGCCAAAGTCCGTTCCCATTTCGACCATCTAACACCCACCTTCCCCGACAGGCTTCTCGATCTGGAAACCTCCCCCAGCAATCTCTCCACCCGACTCTTGAATCTCATCTCTCCCATCGGCCGCGGGCAGCGAGGGCTTATCGTGTCCCCGCCCAAGGCGGGAAAGACAATCCTGTTGAAGAGCATCGCTAATGCCATCCTGACCAGGTATGATGATGTCCATGTCATGGTCTGTCTCATCGGGGAGCGCCCGGAGGAGGTCACTGACTGGAAGAGGTCAGTTGATGCTGAGGTGATAAGCTCCACCTTTGATGAGCCGGTTGAGGATCATACTCGTGTGGCTGAGGTAGCTCTGGATCGGGCCAAGCGGTTGGTGGAATTAGGTCAGGATGTGGTCATCCTCTTGGACAGCATTACCAAGCTGACCCGAGCCTATAATCTGTCCATGCCTCCATCGGGGCGCACTCTTTCCGGAGGCATTGATACTGTGGCCCTGTACCCACCGAAGAGGTTTTTCGGCGCGGCCAGGAATACTGAACAAGGTGGCAGCCTCACCATTATCGCTACCTGCCTTGTCGATACCGGAAGTCGCATGGAGGAAGTGGTCTATGAGGAATTCAAGGGAACGGGCAATATGGAGCTGCACCTCGATCGCAAGCTGGCGGAGCGCAGGATATTTCCCGCCATGGACATCCAGCGGAGCGGTACCAGGAAGGAAGAATTACTGCTAGATGAGAACACCCTGAAACAGATTTGGCTGCTGCGGCGCATGGTAGGCCTTATCAGCACCAACTCCCCGAATTCTATAGAGGTCACAGAACGAATTCTGGAGCGCCTGGCCAAGACCAGATCGAATGCCGAGTTCTTGACCAATTTGTCCAAGGAAATGTGAACAGGCTAACCGCGATAGTCCAGCAGGACCACCTTGGTTTCTTCGGGCAAGCTTGATTTAGTCACTGCCAATTTGGGCTCGGGGGCAATTCCTTTAGCACCCAACTCCTTGAGGAAACGATCCACGGGGTCAAGCTCGATCTGTACTGCTTCGGTCTTGAAGTGCATCGGAATCACCAGCTTGGGCTGGAGGAGGCTCACGATTTCAGTTGCTGTAGATGCATCTATAGTTTGCCCACCACCAACCGGGATCAACAATACATCGCTGCCGCTTATCTCCTCGGCCTGCTCGGCTGTGGGCACGTGTCCCAAATCACCGAGATGGCAAATCCTGAGCTCATCGATCTCGATGAGATAGACGGTGTTCTGTCCCTGAATCTTACCGCCTTCGGCGTCGTGCCAAGTTCTGATGCCATAGATAAATACCTCGGCGATCTCATATTCCCCAGGGCCACTGATCACCTTGGGTTGGCCCTCAACTGCAGCAACGAAGCTGTGATGGGGATGATTGTGGCTTATGGTCACGATATCGGCTGTTGGGTTTCTCAGGGGATAGCCCAACGTTTCATCGAAGGGGTCGGTGACTAAGGTGGCTTCTTTCCCCTTGATGCTGAAGCAAGAGTGGCCTAACCAGGTGATCTCCATGCTCTTATCTTAGACGCTTTAGTCCCTCAATACAATAGCCTAATTCTAACCAATTACAGCCTTGACAGATTTCAAGCATGTCTATGGGGGTGATCTTCTCTTTTGCTATTCTCTATAGCTCCTCTTTCTATAGCTCCTCTTATTGGTCAGAAAACTGACCCCAAAGAGGAGAATGGCACTTATAGCGAACCCAATAAGACCGAGGTCTCCTTTAAGGGGGATATCAATACCCGGAATTCGTCCCAGCAGCCCTATTGTTCCACCGCCAATTATAGCTGCCAAGGCTCCTTGCCAAGTCACCCTGAGCTTCTCCCTGTAAAATCCTGCAATCACTGGCACGACCAGCCCACAGGTGAACACGGTGTAGGCGAAGAGAAGAGACGAAATTACCCCTTTCAAAGCTAATGCTAATGCCAGCGCTATAAGACCTAATAATAATATATTTAAGCGACTTAGCAAAACGGTCTTCCTTTCATCAAGGGGGTGAAATCGCTTAATCACATCCTCGGTTAAAATGACGCTCTGGCTGAGGACACAAGTATCTGCCGAGGACATAAGCGCGGCAACTAATGCAGCAAGGACTATCCCATTTAAGCCAATAGGTAAAAGCTCTTTTATTATTTGTGGAAAAGCTTGTTCTGCGGATATCTCAGGGTATAGAGCTAAGGCTACCATCCCTATTAAGGCGATAGCAAAGGCAAGAAGGAAAATAAGGAAAGCGGTAATAAAAGATGCTTTTTGAGCCACCTTTTCATCCTTAGCACAGAAAAGTCTGGTATATATGTCTGGTCCTACCACATAAGTTGCTCCGATGAGGATTAAATAGGATAGAAGTGACTTCCAACCAAATGTAGCGCTCACTGGGAAAGAGAAGGAATCCTGTGGAAGCGAGACCTTTAATTCACTTAAGCCACCTATAGCATGGAAAGCTACTGCCAGAGCTGCAATAATTCCGACGAAAAGAATCACTGCTTGTATAGCATCGGTGCGAATAATAGAATACTGTCCTCCCAGCATGGCATAAACTACGAAAACTATGGTGAAGATGAGCATTCCCCAAGTAGGGGAAGTAAGTCCCAAAACGGATAACACTTCCCCCGCAGCTACAATCTGTCCTGCTACTATTCCTACCCAGGCGACAACGATGAGAATTGAAGCTGCTAAACCTACACGACTGCCGTATTCCTTTTCCACAAGCTCGGGGAGGGTGTAAACCGCAAAACCTCTTACCTTCTTAGCAAAGAAAAATCCTAAGATCAGCAGACCTATAGTTCCAACCAAAAGCCACCAGGCACCCGTCAAACCTTGCTTAAATCCTAAACCTGCTAAACCTATAGTTGCCGACCCACCAACAGCGGTAGCTAAGAGGGAGCCAACTATAAGAAATGTAGTTCCCTTGCGATTAGCAACGAAGAAGCCTTCCTGACTTCCTGCCCTTTTCCTACTCCATACCCCTACACAGATTATGACTAGAAGGTAAAGGATGAGAATAAATAACATCACATTCATATTGTTAACCAAAAATATTCACAGGTTAACGCAAAAAGCAAAGAATATCTTCATGATAAATGGAAACAATCCCCGGCAACAGCTACTTTCACTGAGCCATCCCTTTCCTTGATTACAAGTTCTCCTTTGGCGTCAATATCGATCGCTCTCCCTATTATCTCTTCGCCAGGTGCTATCACCCTAACTTCCCTGCCCAATGTGCCAGAGAGTCTTCTCCACTCTCGGAGTAAATCTTCGTCGGTTAGCAAAGCCTGCTGTGCCTTCATCTCCTTTAATATAAAGCTTAGGAGTTCCTTCCTAGAGATTTCCCCCCACAATTGCTCTTTGATCGAAGTCACCCCCCGTTGGGTGATAACAGCATTAGCATTTATCCCTATACCCACATTCACAAACTTTATGATGTCTGTTTCCGCTTCCATTTCAGCTAATATGCCGCATACCTTTTTCCCCTCAATCAAGACATCATTGGGCCATTTTAATTCAGCTTTTAAGCCGGAAAGATTTCTAATCGCCTTTGCTACCGCAATCGATGCCATCAAATTTATCCTTGGAGCATATGCTGGGCTTATCTTGGGTCTCAAAATGATGGTGAAGTAAATTCCACCCTTTGGGGAAATCCACCCTCTGCCCAATCTTCCCTTGCCTTGGGTTTGGACCTCAGCAGCTACAATTGTCCCCTCCCCCGCCATTTCCTTAGCCAAGTCCCTTGCCACATCCATTGTGGAACCAATCTCTGGAAAGTGGTGAATTTTCCCTCCCAAGCCGGGGAATTCGTAAGGGAGCAGTAAATCAGGTGAGGAGATTAAGCAATATCCTTTGGATGAGGCCTCGATCACATAGCCGTCCCTTTTTAAGCTACTGATATGCTTCCATATAGAAACCCTGGAGATGCCAAGCTCCCTGCTTAGCATCTCGCCAGAGACATAATCCTTGCTTTCTCGTAAGGCTTCTAATATCTTGCTTTTCATCTCGTTAACCTGTTGATTAGAAAGGTTAACAAATCTTTAGCATGATGTCAAGCACTTGACAAGGCCGATGGAAAAGTGATAGTTTATAAACGTATTAGCACTCTCAGTCTGAGAGTGCTAATAGGAGGCGAAGGTGCTGACTAAAAGGAAACAGGACATACTGAGGGTCATCATTGGCGAATATGTGGCTACGGCGGCGCCTGTGGGTTCGAAGGCCATCGCCCAAAAGTATGCTCTCAAAGTGAGCCCGGCTACCATTCGGAATGAGATGGTCTCGCTGGAGCAAGAGGGCTACATCGCTCAGCCGCATCATTCAGCAGGACGCGTTCCTTTGCAGAAGGGCTACCGTCATTATGTGGAAGCCTTGATGGGGGAGGATGAACTCCCTCAAGATGTGCAGTTTCGGATCCGACATCAATTTCACCAGGTGAGCAGCGAGCTGGAGCAATGGCTGGACCTCGGTGCTGCCGTCTTGTCCTACTTGGTGCAAAACGTAGCCATCGTCACTTGGCCCAAAGCCAGAGAGCCGCGGCTAAAACATTTGGAACTCGTTTCCCTTCACGAATTCTTGGCTTTGCTTGTTCTGGTTCTCCAAGAAGCCAGGCTCAGGCAGCAGATGATAGCATTGGATGAGGCTACATCTCAGGAAGAACTGAATGCCATAGCGGCAAAGTTGAACACTGCCTTCAACGGGCTAACTGGTGCCCAGATAGGGGCCATGGACTTGGAGCTGTCCCCTGCTGAAGAGCAAGTGGTGGCCGCCTTAGTCCAGATAATGGAATCTGAGAAAGCGTATGAGCTTGAGGAGCCCAATGTCACCGGGTTGCACTATCTACTCGGTCAGCCTGAGTTCACCTCAACGGATAAGGCTGCGGGGATTGCTGAGGTGTTTGAGGAGAGGGGTTCGCTCCGATTGCTCTTGCCATCGTCGCCGACAGAGCAGGAGTTGCGTGTGGTCATCGGCACGGAGAACAAAGAGGAAATGATGCATGATTGCACTCTGATCCTGAGTTGTTATGGGCTTACCGGAGAAGTCAGCGGCATCGTCGGCATCGTGGGGCCGATTAGGATGGACTATGAACGTAATGTTTCCGCGGTGCGTTTCCTCTCCCGAACCATGAGCGAGCTGGTGGCTAGCATCTATTGTTGACCAGACATCTGGAGGTGCCTTTATGGCCGAGGAGGAGATAGAACAGGGACCAGTTACAGAGGAAGACATAGAATCTGTCAAAAAAGCCCTTGCCGAGAAGCAGGAAAAGGCGGAGAGATACCTGGCTAACTGGCAGCGAGCTCAAGCTGATTTCAGTAACTTCAAGAAACGCAGCGAGCAGGAGAAGGCAGAAACAACCAGGTTCGCCAACGCTATGCTGGTGACGGGATTGCTCCCCATTCTCGATGACTTTGAGAGAGCTCTGGATAGTGCCTCGGCGAAGCTTGCTGGCCTCACCTGGATTGATGGCATCAGGCTCATTCACCGCAAGTTGCAAGGAATCTTGGAGATGCATGGCCTTTCTCAAATCGAGGCCTTAGGGCAGGAATTCGACCCCATGGTTCATGAGGCTGTGCTTCATGAGGAGGGGGAGGAGGGGAAGGTCATCGAAGAGCTGCAAAAGGGGTATAAGTTACATGATCGGGTGCTACGCCCGGCCATGGTCAAGGTGGGGAAAGGGAAGGTAGAGCAGGAGGAACAAGGGCAATAAGGGGGAATGACTATGGGCAAGGCGATCGGTATTGATCTGGGCACAACACTGAGTGAGGTGGCTGTACTGGAAGGGGGGGAGCCGGTGGTGATCCCCAGTGCTGAAGGTGGCCGACTCGTGCCCTCGGTAGTGGCGATAACCAAGACCGGCGAGCGGCTGGTGGGCCAGGTAGCCAAACGTCAGGCCATCACCAACCCGGAGAATACCATCTACAGCATCAAGCGTTTCATGGGGCGGAGATGGGATGAGCCAGCTGGCCGAGAGCTACCTGTATCGGAGGATGTCAAGCGTGTCACCTACCAAGTAGCAAAGGCCCCCAACGGAGATGTGCGTGTGGTCATGGGCGATAAGGAATACAGCCCGCCGGAGATCTCGGCAATGATCTTGCAGAAACTCAAGGCCGATGCCGAGGCTTATCTCGGTGCAAAGGTAACCGATGCTGTGGTCACCGTCCCTGCCTACTTCAACGATAGCCAGAGGCAGGCAACCAAGGATGCTGGAACTATCGCCGGGCTCAATGTGCTCCGCATTATCAATGAGCCCACAGCAGCCTCGCTGGCCTATGGCCTGGACAAGAAGAAGGAGCAGACCATCGCTGTGTATGACCTCGGTGGGGGTACCTTCGATATCTCAATCTTGGAAAATCTGGGCGAGGGGGCCATTCAGGTTAAGTCCACTAACGGCGATACTCACCTGGGTGGGGATGACTTCGATCAGCGTGTCATTGACTGGCTCTGCGATGAATTCAAGAAGGACCAGGGCATCGACCTGAAGCAGGACAATATGGCATTGCAACGACTCAAGGAGGCTGCGGAAAGGGCTAAATGTGAGCTTTCCACCACCTTGCAGACCGAGGTCAACCTGCCCTTCATCACCGCCGATGCCTCAGGCCCGAAGCATCTCAACATCACCTTGAGCCGGGCGAAGCTGGAACAGTTGGTGATGGACCTGGTGGACAAGTCTCTTGGCCCTTGCCGTGAGGCGCTTCAGGACGCTGGCTTGACATCGGCCCAAATTGATGAGGTGGTCTTGGTCGGTGGCCAGACCAGGATGCCGCTGGTACAGCAGAAGGTGGCCGAGTTCTTCGGCAAGGAACCACATAAAGGCGTCAATCCCGATGAAATCGTCGCTATGGGGGCTGCCATCCAGGCGGCGGTGCTCAAGGGGGAGGTCCATGAGGTGCTGCTTCTGGATGTGACCCCGCTGACCTTAGGCATTGAGACTCTGGGCGGAGTGATGACCACGCTCATCCAGCGCAATACCACCATACCCACAGCGAAGAGCCAGATCTTCTCTACTGCTGCTGACAACCAGCCCAGCGTGGAGATCCATGTGCTCCAGGGGGAGCGGCCTATGGCCGCCGACAACAGGACGCTGGGACGCTTTATCTTGGACGGCATTCTGCCTGCCCCTAGGGGTTTACCCCAGATCGAGGTCACCTTCGATATCGATGCCAATGGCATTCTCAGCGTCAGGGCTCAGGATAAGGGCACGGGGCGGGAGCAGAAGATTACCATCACTGCCTCCAGTGGCCTGAGCAAGGAAGAGGTGGAGCGGATGACACACGAGGCTGAGAGCTATGCCGCCGAAGATACCAGAAAGCGAGAGTCGGCTGAGGCTCGCAATACTGCCGACACCCTCGCCTACACTGTTGAGAAAACACTGCGCGAGCACGGTGACAAGATCCCTGACGACCTGAAACAGGAGGTAGAGGTGAAAGTCGCCGCTGTGCGCTCAGCGCTCTCGGGTAGTGATGTGGAGCAGATCAAGCGCGCCGCCCAGGAGCTATCTGATGCGATGCAGAGGGTCGGCTCTGCTGTCTACGAGCAGACGGGCACACCACCCCCGGAAGGAGGCCCTGCCCCTGAGGAGCCGAGGACGGATGAAGGCACAGTGGAGGGTGAGTTCCGTGAGGTATAAGAGTTGAGCCGCTATCGCTGGCAAATCATGCCTCCTGCTCCTCAACTGACGCAATCCGATATTCATCCGCTACTTGAGCAATTGCTCTACAACAGGGGACTCTCCGATGCAGTTCTATTCGAACCATTTCTGGCCGCTGACGAGCGGCTGATGTGTGATCCTTTCCTCCTTCCTGATATGGCCCAGGCCGTGGCCAGAATTTTCCGCGCCTTACTCAGAAATGAGCTTATTGCCGTCTATGGCGATTTCGATACCGATGGTGTTACCGCTACTGCCGTGCTGACTCAGGGGCTGTCGCAATTTGGCAGAAAGGTCATCCCCTACATCCCCAGTCGCCTTGATGAAGGACACGGGCTGAACCAGCGGGCTCTGAAGGAGCTTCGTGAGCAGGGGGCGAACCTGGTCATCACTGTCGATTGTGGCATCACCTCTTTCGATGAGGTGCAATGGGCGCAGAGGGAAGGACTGGACATCGTCATCACTGACCATCACTCAGTCCAGGCCCCTGCCCCCCCGGCCGTAGCTGCTGTCAATCCCAAGCTGGATGGCTCAGCCTATCCTTCCCCAGACCTTGCCGGCGTCGGCGTCGCCTTCAAACTCCTGCAAGCATTATTTCAGGCAGCGGGGAAGGAGAGGAGACTGGATGAATTCCTCGATATAGTGGCCATAGGGACTGTGGCCGACCAGGTCCCCCTGGTTGGTGAAAACCGCTACCTGGCGAAGCGGGGTCTGGAAGTCCTTAACTCAAGCTCCAGACCGGGGTTGAGAGAGCTGGTATCCTCTGCCAAGCTGGAGATGGGCCGGCTTGACACTGAGAACATCTCATACATGCTGGGGCCGAGGCTAAATGCAGCTGGCAGGTTGGACCGTGCTATGTTGAGCTATGAGCTTTTGGTCAGCGATTCCCCCGAGCGGTGCCGGGAACTGGCGGCTGAGCTGGAAGCTACCAACACTGAGCGCCAGCGGCTGAGCCTCAAGGTCCTGACCAAGGCCAGGGAGAGGGTGCTGGCTACAGACCGTGATGCGCCCTTGCTCATGGTCGGTGATCAGGATTTCCGCGTTGGGGTGGTAGGTGTGGTGGCGGGAAGGCTGGCGGATGAATTTTATCGCCCCGCAGTGGTAATGGAGCTGGGGCCGGAGGTCAGCAGGGGCAGCGCCCGCAGCATACCGGAGTTCAATATCGTTGCTGCTCTCTTTCAGTGCCGGGAATTACTCTCTCGCTTCGGCGGCCATGCCCAGGCAGCGGGCTTCACCATGCCCAGTGCCAATGTTGAGCAGCTTCATCAGTGCCTTCTTGAGATCGCGGCGAAGGAGCTGGCTGGTGTTGCTCTCACTCCCTCCTTGAGCATCGATGCCGAAATCCCGCTGTCCTCGCTCAGCGGCGACACTTTCAAGCTGATAGAGAGACTGGCCCCGTTCGGCACGGCTAACCGAAGTCCCGTTTTCCTCAGCCGAGGGGTGCAGGTGCTGGAGCACCGCTGTGCTGGGTCTAAGGGCGAGCACCTCAGGCTCAAGCTTCGCGATGGCGAGGCCGTCTGGGATGCCATGGGCTTCGACCTGGGTCAACTTGCCGAGAGCATGGCCTCAGATGTCGATATCGTCTACAATTTAGAGCAGACGAGCTGGAGCGGCACCGAATTCCTCCGCCTCAACGTCCTCGACCTCAATTAGGCCGATACAAGGCAGTTGTCGAACGCCCAATTCGATTAGTGTACAATACCCTGATTACAGTTCTCATCTGTCGGGAGAGATATTCCCGCAGTACCCTCTCAGATGGCCGCCATTGCCTCCATCTCTACCAAGAAGCCCTCAGAAGCCAGCCTTGTTACCCCGATAAGCGTACAGGCGGTGGCCTTCTCTGGGCCGTCCCCGGGTTTCTCGCCAAACAGCTCCGGATATTCCTTACGGCGGAAGTCACCTGTCTTGCGGAACTCCTCCATCCTGGGAGTATACACGCGCAGTTGGACTACATCGTTTAGCGTTCCTCCCGCCGCTTCTATTACTGCTCTCAAGTTATCTAAAGATTGTTTGACCTGAGCTTGCATATCTCCAGGCCCGACCAGATTGCCTTCAAGATCCACTGCAGTTGTACCAGACAGAAACAGAAGCTTTGTCCCCGGCTTGACTTCTACCACCGTCCCGTGCGAGTAAGCCCCTGAGTGATGCCAGAGCTTTTCTGGCGGAACACTGATTATTGTCTTCCCCATTCTCATTCCTCCCTCTTTATTAATTTGGCACAAATGCTGTAGCTGCTTTTCGACATCGTATATGCCAATCGACTAACCTAACGCCAGGCTTATCGCACTTATACATCACCTCCAGCGCTATGTCAAGTCATCTTGGTAAAATTGTGTCTCCCTCTCATTGAGGCTGCCATGACGGCCGAAAAACTCCAACTGCCGCATTGACACCAGATTGGGTCGCAATGAACTAATTGTACTCCAGAATTCGCCAGAAGGAATTGACAAATGTATTGATATGTGTTATAAGGAGCACGCATCTGAGACTCGATGCAAGTGTGGGGTATACACACCATGCCCTATAGCTCGAAGGCAATTGCGAAATCTCACAACAAGAGTGGCGGAGAGAGAATGATAAATACACTCTTGTGTGACGGTCAATTCCAACCAAGGGGCATATATTTGAAGGGGGAAGGCGGAGGTGCCGATGTTGACTTGGCTCGGTATCGCGGCGATTGTCATCCTTCTGGGGGTGCTCGTCGCGGTTAGGCTGAGGCGTCAAAAATTGGACCGCTAACGTTGCGCGAAACTTCGGCTACATAAACGCTTTTGTGGGATGAGATGGCGAATTGGTGGACTTGGGAAGAGCAAGTTCTATCATGGCCCTAAGGGGCTTTTTGTGCCAAATTGGCGTTATATTAACCCCATCCTGATGTTTCTGCTTCGCTAAGTACGGTAAACTTCAGGCTTGGTTCCCTTCAATCTGTGCCGCCAGCTTCAGCGCATCCTCGGTCCTGAGGCAGATAATCCCGGGATTTTGCTTTCACGGGCAGCCAGTCAATTTGACAAAAAGTTCTGCGCACAATACGATAATGTTGCCTTCTATATGGATATATGGAAGGTGAGGAAGGATCGGCATGCAACTCGAATTCGCTTTCCTTTGTGATTATGCCAATGGCGGCGCACGAGGAACAATAAACGCCCTCGGTATAGGAATCAATACAATAGTCGCGCCTCAGGTACCTCACAAAACACCACACTTCCATTTAGTATTCCAACTAACAGCAAGCACAACGGAAGTTGGTAGAAAACAGGTGGCCATAAACCTGATTGATGCCGATGGCAAGCCAATAGTATCACAAAATGTGGAGCTGGATATCCCGAAACCCCGGCCGGGAGAACTTCAAAGTAGAATCACCGGAAATGTAGGGTTTGGGAATGTAGAATTTCCTGCATATGGGAACTATTCGGTTCACCTCACAATAGCAGGCATAGAGATGACCCACTTGCCACTTCGGATCGTTGAACCTCCACGCACAGCATAGATGCTTCCTCTCCTGACCCACTACCCGACAATCTGTCCGAAGTGTAAAAGCCTCTATTGGAATACACCCAGAAAAGTGGTAAAATAGAGAGTAGGATATATGCCCCTTGCGGGGCATACGCTATAATAACGTCGCTTGGGTTGCCAACCAAGCCGCCGCTATGACATACGGGTTGTAAGTCATTTTGGCTTACCTCCTTCTGAGGCTCCAAGGGCAAGCGCTCGAAACTTGAGACCTTGGAGCCTCAACTATATTCCAAGCGGGCTGTCTCACCCGCCCTTTCTTGGTCGAATTAAGCATTAACCAATGCCCCTTGTTGCTCGGTTACTTTGGCTTTGAACATAGCCCGCCCTGTCTTTTCCCATAGCCCTTCCCTAGCCCCCCTTTGCATGGAAGAGCGCACATTGCGTATGACCATACTCAAGTCAGAATCCGATCGTATCTCGTATATAAGCGATGCTACCTCTTTAGGATGAAGGGAGGCGTCTAGTGATGTAGTCAAGATGCGTTCAATAATCTCGTTAATCGTCATTCCATCCCATTGAATTTTGCGTATGGGCAATTTGGGAGAACGGTTACCGGGCTGGCCCACGCCCCTTCTTGAACCCGCCGTTGTCTTTAGGTGTATTGGGGCTTGCCCCTCAGCCCTAAGGAAGCTGTTGAGTTGTTCAAGATACACCTTGGTTCGCTCAATGCGCATCGCAAGACGTTCCTGTTCATGCAAGAGCTCTACATATTCCTTAGCTTTCTGTTCCGCCCTCATAGAGAGTTGAAGCAAAAAGCCGTTGTCCTCATTGGTTCCGTCATTCTTGTTCGTCATCCTATCCCTCCTGACCCATACAATATAGCACACTTTTCCCCAAAATGCAACAAGCAAAAAGGGGCAACATAGAGAGATTACCAATGAGGATACAGGGGATACATTTAAAGCTAAACAATGAGGTATTGAGGGGAAGAACTTATTGGGTAGACTTCTTCTTTATTTTGTGGGGCGTCTTGGGCTGGGCAAGTGGAGTATTTTCAGAAGATTCTAATTTCTCGCCAGTTGCCACTCTGACAACTCGTAAGGCGATTTCACTGAAATCAAGCCTTTTCTTCTTGTCTAATTTCTTACCCATACTGAAAGAGGAACATGGTGGAATAACGCTGTCAATCCGATAAAATTTGAAATTGACCCACTACCAACAATCCTGGGCCCTTGCTTTATGTCTCTCGAAGCTGCTAATATGGAGAAAGCTGGGAGTTTGTGTACAATACCATAGTCGTGGTGTAATCATGAAGGTAGAGAGGTGCAAGGGGACACGTGACCTGATGCCCCAGGACATGGCCCGGTTCCGCCATATCGAAGGGGTGTTCAGGGACTGCTGCCTGAGATGGGGCTATCAGGAGATTCGGACTCCGACTCTGGAATACCTGCACCTGTTCACCTCCGCCGGGACGCTGACGCCAGCCATGTTGGGCCGGATGTATTCCTTTCTCGACTGGAATGGCTGGAGCGGTGAGCGCGTGGCGCTCAGGCCGGATGGCACCATCCCTGTGGCCCGGCTCTATGTGGAAAGCCTGGCCCACTGCCCGGTAGCCCGTCTTTTCTATGTGGAGAACGTGTTCGCCTTCGAGGAGACCAGAGAGCGCTGGCAGTGCGGGGCCGAGCTAATCGGCGGCGCCGGTGCTCAGGGTGATTCTGAGCTGGCTCTGCTGGCGCTGGAGGCTTTGACCAAGCTCGGCATCAGCGGCCTTGAGGTCCGATTGTCCCATGCTGGTCTGATTAAGGGGCTTCTCGGCGGGCTCGGTCTAAGCCCGGAGGAGCAGGCTGAGCTAATGGACAAGCTGCTGTCCGGGGAGTCGGTGGTCTTGCCCGAGGACGAAGAGAAGTCCCCTGAACTGGAGAAGGTGCTGAATTTGCTGTTTGAGCTCAAGGGGGGTCAAGGCCTGGTGCAAAATTTGAAGGGCCTGCTCAAGACGTTCCCGGCGGTCAAGCCCGCTATCGATGACCTGAGTCGAATTGCTGAGGTGCTCGGAGCGCAGGGATACCAGTACCAGATCGATCTGGCCTCGGCCAGGGGCTTCGAGTATTACACCGGGGTTATCTTTCAATTCTATAGCTCGACGCACAGAGTGGGAGGGGGGGGCAGATATGATGAGCTGGTCCCCTTGGTCGGCGGTGGCCGGGTCCCGGCCTGCGGCTTTGCTCTATACCTCGATAAGCTTATGGACCTGATAGACTCGCCTCAAGTAGCGGCAAAGAGAGTCCTGATCAAGGCTGGTAAGGGCACTGCTACTGAGCTTAAGGGCTGCTTTGAGGTCGCTGAGCTACTCCGCAATAGTGGCTATATCGCTGAGCTTGATCCGGGACAGGAGCCGAGTGGCTTCCATCGGATTGTCTCGGTAAGCAAAAGTGGTAAAGGGTACGTGTGCCAGGTGGTTGATGGGGCCAGTGGCCGCAAGATAGGCAGTGGCCCTCTGGGCCAGGTTCTGCAGTACATGGAGGGTGGGCAGTGATCAAGATTGCCCTGCCCAAGGGCCGATTGCAGCGGACCACAGCGGCCTTGTTAGATAAGGCGGGCTTCGAGCTCAGCGATTATCATGAGGGTTCTCGCTCTTACCGCCCCCGGACCGAGAAATTCCCCCAGCTTCTGGTGAAGGTATTTCAGGAAAGGGATATTGCCATTCAAGTAGCCATCGGGAACTACGATCTGGGCATCTGCGGGCTCGATTGGGTTCAGGAGCTCCTGAGCAAGTACCCCAGTGATGCCGTAGTCGAGGTCCGCGACCTGGGGTATGGCAAACAGGAGCTTTTTGCTGCTGCCAGCAGGTTTTCCGGGGTTGCTTCGATAGGGGATTTGAAGGCGAAGTTCGATGCCGTCCGCCTGGTCAGCGAATACCCCAACCTGGCTGAGTCGTTGGCCTTGAAGCTGAGGCTGGGACGGTTCAAGGTCTTTCCCGTCTGGGGGGCGGCTGAGGCCTATCCTCCAGAGAATGCAGATCTGGCAATAGTACCTGGGACCTCGGTGACCGAGCTTCAAGCTCACGGTTTGGTCCCCCTATCTACGATCCTGACCTCGAGTGCTTGCCTGATCGCCAACAGGAATAGCCTGGAGCAAAAGGACCTCAGTCCAGCCTTGTCCCTGCTCCGAGATGTAGATGTTGAGGAAGAATCAGCTGAGCCCAATCTGGGGCTGGGCCCGGAAGGGCCACTTCCTGGCGATGGTATGGTCTCCCTGGCCCTGCCTGATGGGCATCAGCAGCCACATACCATGAAATTCCTGGCCAGGGCTGGACTCAAGATGCGTGACTACAAGACTCCACTGCCGACGCGAAGGCCAGCCATGGACCTCGATGGTGTGGCGGTCAAGGTGATCCGGCCTCAGGATATGCCGCTTCAGGTAGCCAATGGCAACTTCGATTTGGCCATCTCTGGCAGAGATTGGCTCTTGGACCATCACTATCGCTTTCCCTTGAGCCCGGTCAGGGAGCTGCTGGACCTCGGCTTTGGCCAGGTGCGCGTTGTCGCTGTGGTCGGCGAGGACTTCCCCGCCGGGAGCGCCCAGGAGCTGAGGCGTCTTTCGAGATCGGGACGGCTTTCCGGCCTGCGCCTGGCCTCGGAGTATGTCGATATTGCCGACAGGTATGCCAGGGACAATCATCTTGCTCCATACAAGGTGATTCCCACCTGGGGAGCGACCGAGGCCTTCCTGCCCGAAGATGCCGATATCCTGATCGAAAACACGGAAACCGGGACTACTCTGGCACGGCACAATCTCAGGGTCCTGGATACCCTGTTCCACTCAGCGGCATGTCTCATCGGCAACGGGAACTCTGCCGCGAGTCCGCGCAAAAAGAAAAAGATAGCTCATATCGTGGAAGCACTGCAGGGGGCGGTGGCTGGGAAATGAAGGTCTTCCGCGATGTAGAGCAGGCTAAGGCCACCTTGCTGCGCCGTGTCCCTCTGGCCGCACTCGGGGCCCCGCCAGCGGTGAGACAGAGGGTGAAGGAGGTCTTCGGCGAGGATCTGAGCCCCGATGAGGCCGTGGAACGCATTATCCATGATGTGCAGACTGAAGGCGATAGCGCCCTCTTACGGTATAGTAAAGTCATAGACGGGGTCGAGCTGGCCCAGCTTGAGGTCACTCAGGGAGAGATTGCTGAGGCATACAAGGCAGTCGATAGCCAGTTGCTTGATGCTTTGAAGCTTGCTGCAGAGCGGGTACATTCTTTTCATCTGGCGCAGAGGCAGGACTCATGGTTCGATTCTGGGAAGGGGCTGGGGATAAAGGTCTGCCCCATGCAGCGGGTAGGGGTCTATGTCCCCGGGGGAACGGCTTGTTATCCCTCTACAGTACTGATGACTGTGATCCCGGCCAAAGTCGCCGGAGTTCCCGAGGTAGTCCTGACCACGCCGCCACAGCGGGATGGCTCTATTCCGCCGCCGACGCTGGTGGCCGCCGATATGGCCAAGGCGAACCGGATTTTCAAGCTGGGAGGGGCTCAAGCTATCGCTGCTCTGGCCCTGGGCACTGAGTCCGTGCCCAAAGTGGACAAGGTCTGCGGCCCCGGCAATATCTTTGTCACACTGGCCAAGAAGAAGGTCTACGGGCTGGTGGACATCGATGGTCTTCAGGGCCCCACAGAGACCCTGCTCCTCGCTGATGACACGGCAAACTCAGAGCTACTGGCGGCGGACATCCTCGCGCAAGCGGAGCATGATGCGGCGGCCTCTGCCATCCTGATCACTACCTCGGCAGAGATGGCGGAGAGTGTGGTCGGGGAGGTCGAGCGCCTGCTGGCTCGATTGGAGCGGAGCGATATCGCCAGGGAGTCACTGGAACGAAACGGAGGGATAATCATTGTCCCAGATATGGGGCAAGCTATAGAGCTGGCCAACTATTATGCTCCGGAGCACCTATGCCTTATGGTGCGAGACCCTCAAGCCTGCCTGGACAAGATTCAGCATGCCGGGGGCATCTTCATCGGCGAAAGCTCTCCCGAGGTCCTGGGGGACTATGTAGCCGGGCCGAGCCATGTTATGCCCACCGGAGGCAGCGCCCGCTTCTCTTCGCCGTTGGGCGTTGCCCATTTCCTCAAAGTCAGCAGCTTGGTCGCCCTCGATGAGAAGGCGCTGAAGGCCCTGGGCCCTGCTGCCGCAGCCATAGCCCGTGCCGAGGGGCTTACTGCCCATGCCCGCGCTGCGGAGCTGAGGCTGGAACGCCATTCATCCTCTGACCGAGACTAAAAGTTTGGTAGTGTATCATTTTGAACTATTATGGCTACGCCTCTGTTGTAGTGATGAGATAATAAAAATAGCCTATTACTATGCTGACTATAAATATAATATGCTCCTTATAGCTAAATAACCAATCCCAAAAATCTTTGTATATAATACGTGGGTCTTTATTATCAATTCTCATGGTTGAAACTCCTATGGATTATAACTTCAATCACTATAATCCTGCAATCTCCTCAATTGTCCAAATATGACTATCTATAACCGCTGCCATCGCTGGGGTAACGGGATAAGGATTGGCAAGGGGCTTGTGAGGTCTGGCGAAGTTATAATACATAAAGTGTAGCGCTGAGGCCAAGACATGATTCTCTATCCTTTTTGAAAAGGCATTGGTCAACCTACTAAATCGCCGAAAGTTTGCCTTTGAAGTTATTCCTAGGTTATAATGATAAGTTAGCGGTAGTGCGGAATCAGTGCTGTGTTCGGTAAGGAGAGAGAATGAGCAACGACAGCAAGTTCGATCAATTCCAGGGCTCAGCTGACTATATCGCCTCGGAGTCCCTGAGAAATGCGGTTAATGTCTGCATCGCCCTGAAACGACCTCTGCTGGTCAGAGGGGAGCCGGGGACAGGAAAGACCATGCTTGCCCATAGCATTACCCAGGGCTTAGGTAAGAGACTGATCACCTGGTATATTAAGTCCACCACCAAAGCTCAGGAAGGGCTGTATATCTACGATACAGTGCAGAGGCTCAATGATGCCCGTTTTGGGGACAAAGACGTCTCCGATATCGGGCAATACATAAAGTTGGGAAAGCTGGGGGAAGCTTTTGTCTCCCCGGAGCAGGTGGTGCTCCTCATCGATGAGATCGACAAAGCCGATTTGGAGTTTCCCAACGACCTTCTCAATGAGCTGGATGTGATGTCATTCCATATTCCCGAGACCGATGAGACCATTACGGCCAAGCATCGACCGATAGTGATCATAACCAGCAACGCTGAGAAGGAGCTTCCGGATGCCTTTCTGCGTCGCTGCATATTCCACTACATCGAATTCCCGGATCAAGCCGGCATGGAGAACATCGTTAGAGTCCACTTCCCGAACATTCAAAAGAACTTGCTTCAGGAAGCGATGAAGACGTTCTATGCCTTGCGAGACATCGATGATTTCAGGAAGAAGCCATCAACCAGCGAGCTGTTGGACTGGATACAGGCCCTCATTGCCGGAGGCATATCCCACGACAAGATTTTCACGGAAATCCCCTTTGTCGGGGCTCTGCTGAAAAAGGAAGTGGATTACGAGTATTTCATGCGTAATCATATGAGGCAAGCGCCAACCGGTCGTGGCGCCCGCTGGCGTTATTAAGGGAATAAGATGTTCACCGATTTCTTCTATGTCCTCAGAAAGAGGAATGTACCTGTCTCCATAACGGAGTGGATGACGCTTATGGAGGCTCTGTCCAAGGGGTATATCTCCAGCCTGGATGAGTTCTATTATCTGGCCAGGGCGATACTGGTCAAGAGTGAAACCCTCTATGACCATTATGATGTTGCCTTTCAGGAATACTTCAAGGGCATTGAGTTCCCTGAGGAGATCAGGGACGAGATTATGGACTGGCTCGATGGCTCTCTCAATATCGATCGGATGGCTCTATCCGAGGAAGAGCTGGCTTTACTTGAACAAATGGACCTCGATGAATTGATTAAGGAATTTGAAAAGAGGATGAGGGAGCAGACAGAACAACACGACGGGGGGCACCATTGGATTGGAAGGGGTGGCACCAGTCCCTTCGGTCATTCTGGCTTTCATCCCGCTGGCATCAGGGTCGGTGGTGAATCGGGAAGAAGAAGCGCTATCCAGATCGCGCAACAGCGGAGGTTCAGGGATTACCGTAGCGACCTAACCCTCGATGTCCGTCAGATAAAGGTGGCTTTGAGAGGTCTCAGGCAGCTGGGCTTTATCGGTCCTGAGGACGAGCTGGACTTGGACGAAACCATAGATGCCACATCAAGGAATGCCGGTGAGCTGGAGTTGAAGTGGAAACGAAGCAGGAAGAATGCGGTCAAGGTGCTTCTGTTGATGGATGTGGGAGGGTCTATGCTCCCCTATGCGCACCTTTGCAGCCGTCTCTTCACCGCGGCATACTCGGTATCACACTTCAAGGACTTTCAGTATTTCTATTTCCACAACTGCATATATGACAACGTCTACCGTGATGCCGGGCAATACGAGTCGGTTTCAACTGACTATCTGCTCCACACTCTTGAGCCCGACTACAAACTGGTATTGGTAGGGGATGCCAAGATGGCTCCCACAGAGCTAACGGAGAGATTTGGGGCTATTTATTACTACGAGCGCAATGAGGAACCGGGCATAGTCTGGCTCAAGCGCATCGCCGATCATTTTACTCACAGCATCTGGCTGAATCCTGAGGAACTCCCTTTTTGGAATCATCCCACTGTGTTGATGATTGGCAAGCTCTTTCCTATGTATGAGTTGACTTTGGACGGGCTCAATCTGAGTGTTAAGAAGCTGATAGTGAAACGGTGAGCGAATAGAAGCGTTAGCTATTTCGCTCGGGTTGTTGTGACTGCGATGGCTTCTCCCGTTGATCCATCCCGACCAGACATGGAAAGGTTGATCAGGCACCACTTCAGCCAGCTTGAGCCTTATGAGCCCATAGTGCCTGTGGAAGTCCTGGCTCAGCGTGCCGGGATTCCCCTGGAGCGGGTGATAAAGCTGGATGGCAACGAGAACCCCTATGGCTGCTCTCCTCGGGTACAGCGCGCCTTAGCTGATTATCGGCTCTACCATATCTACCCCGATCCACTGCATCGTGAACTGCGCCAGCCATTGGCGGGTTATGTAGGGCTGGGCGCAGAGCACATCGTTGTCGGCAGCGGCAGCGATGAGATCATCGACCTTATTTTGCGCCTCTGCCTTGAGCCCGGCGATAAGGTGATCAATTGTCCCCCGACCTTCGGCATGTACCCCTTCAGCACTGCTGTCTGCGGCGGTCAGGTGGTCAATGTGCCCCGAGACGCCAACTACGAGGTCGATGTAGATGCGGTGAGGTCAGCCATCGATCAGAAGGCGAAGGTGGTCTTCTTGACCAGCCCCAACAATCCCTCGGGAAACGTCATCCCTGAGGAGGATATTCTGGAGATAGTGGACAGCGAGATATTGGTGGTGGTTGACGAGGCTTATTATGAGTTCAGCGGGGTCAGTATGGCCTCTCATGTGCCTCGCTATCACAATCTCGTTGTCCTGCGCTCCTTCAGCAAGTGGGCTGGCCTGGCCGGGCTCCGCGTGGGCTACGGCATCTTTCCCAGGGAACTAGCTGAGCTCATGTACCGGATCAAGCCGCCGTACAATGTCAACTCGGCAGCGCTGGTTGCAGCCAGGGAGGCCTTAGCCGATATCGATTACCTCAGAGATGAGATAGATGCCATCATCCGGGAGCGGGAGCGGCTCTTTCTCAAGCTGAGCGAGCTCGGGTCTCTGAAGCCGTATCCCTCTCGGGCCAATTTCATCCTGTGCCGCGTGCTCGAAGGCGATGCCCTCAAGATCAAACAGAGCCTGGAGAAGAAAGGCATCTTCATTCGCCATTTCAATACGCCGCTATTGCAAAACATGCTCCGCATCAGCGTGGGCAAGCCAGAGCACACCGACGCCCTTATTGAAGCTCTGGCAAGTATGGAGGGGTGACCAGTGGCTAACAGGATTGGGAGTATCACTCGTGAGACCAAGGAGACCAAAATCAGTGTCGAGCTTGACCTGGACGGCAAGGGAAGCGCTAAGATCAGCACCGACCTGGGGATGCTGGATCACCTTCTGGAACAGGTGGCCAAGCACGGGCGCTTCGACCTCAAAATCGATGCCAAGGGCGACCTGAAGGTAAACGAGCACCATACTGTGGAGGATGTGGCCATCTCCCTGGGCCAGGCCTTGAGCAAGGCGCTGGGGACGAGGCAGGGTATCGTCCGCATGGGGCATGCTGTTGTTCCTATGGATGAAGCTCTGGCTATGGTTGCAGTGGACATAGGAGGTCGCGGCTATGCCAAAGTCGAGGCCTCCTTCACCAAGGACTACATCGGGGAGTTGCCCACAGGGCTGATCAAGCACTTTCTTGAGTCCTTAGCTCTGGAAGCTCGGCTGAATCTCCATGCTCGGCTGCTGTCAGGAGAGGATGACCACCACAGGGCGGAGGCGGTGTTCAAGGCGCTGGGTCGTGCTCTGGACGATGCCACCCGCATCGACGAGCGCATCGAGGGCCAGGTGCCCAGCACCAAAGGCGTTATCGATTGAGAATTTTAAGGAGGCGAAAGCATGGGAAAAGGCAAGATGAAGATTGGCTCCGGTGATGCCGCCCGCTTTGATCAGAAGAATCTAATGTATCGGCGAGCATTATGGGACCCTACGATGGAGGACTTTGCCCCGAAATGGTATTCCCAGCGTGTCATCGGTGACAAGCATAGTTATACTCTCAAGGAGTGGGCCTTCGATCATGCTGCCTGGTATGTGGAACGGGCTGTAGCCAAAGGCAACCAAACAGGTGATTTCGGTCTCTATAAGTGGGAAATAGACCCGAAAGAGTTCGCCGTGATCACCCGCTTGGTTCCGGGGCAGAAGTACACAGTAAACGACCCGGCAGAGATGTCCCGAGATATAAAGCGGGTGGCCAAGTTCCTTGGTGCTGACCTCACCGGGATATGCCGAGTGGACCGGCGCTGGATTTACTCGCATGCTTATTCCCATGCCTATGAGGGGGCGACGGGGCATTATCCAATAGAGATCCCTGAAGAATACGAGTACGCCATTGTCATGGCTGTGGAGATGGACTATCCGGCGATAATGACATCTCCTAGTGGTCCCCATCTGGCCGCTGCGGCTGATGGCTACTCCAAGATGGCCTTTGTCGCTGGCCGGCTGGCCCACTTTGTTCGGATACTGGGCTATAAGGCGATTCCCTCTGGCAACGATACCGCTCTGTGCATCCCCATGGCCGTCGATGCTGGCTTAGGGCAGCTCGGGCGCCACGGTGTCCTGATTACAGAGAAACTCGGCCCGCGGCTCAGGTTGTGCAAAGTGTTCACCGATCTGCCCCTGGTCCCGGACAAGCCTATTGATTTCGGCGTGACCGAGTTCTGCAATAGCTGCAAGCGTTGTGCCGAGAACTGCCCGGGGCAGGCCATCTCTTTTGACGAGCCCACTGATCAGCCGCGCAACATCTCCAACAGTGGGGGCATCCTCAAGTGGCCTATCGATGCTGAGAAGTGCTTGCGGTACTGGGTGCAAAATGAAGGTTTCGCCTGCTCCAACTGCGTCAGGGTCTGCCCGTTCAACAAGCCCCCAGGCTGGCTTCATGACAGCGCCAGGTCATTGGTGCGAAGTGCGCCCTGGCTGGATCCGTTACTGGTGCGGCTGGACAAGCTCTTTGGCTATGGCAAAAGGATGAGAGTGGAGGACTTCTGGGCCAGCCTGGATAGCTGAGTTGTGGGCTGGCTGCCGAGCACCAGCAGAGGTGTCGATTGTGAGCCCCGAGGAGGTGAAGGCATGGGAAATACCAAAATCAAGATCGGCTCCGGCGATGCTGCCCGGTTTGATCAAAAGAACATGGTGTACCGGCGAGCGCTGTGGGACGCTACCGTGGAGGAGTTTGCCCCGAAATTCTATGCCCAGCGTGTCGTTGGGGACAAGCCTGGCTATACTCTCTTAGAGTGGGCTTTCAAAGATGCTGCCTGGTATGTAGAGCGGGCAGTGGCCAAGGGCAATCAAACAGGTGATTTCGGTCTCTATAAGTGGGAGGTTGACCCGAAAGAGTTCGCCGTAATCACCCGCCTGGTCCCGGGGCAAAAGTACACCGTAACCGACCCAGCGGAGATGTCCCGAGATATAAAGAGGGTGGCGAAGTTCCTCGGCGCCGACATCACCGGCATTTGCCGAGTGGACCGGCGCTGGGTCTACTCCCATCATTATTCCCATGCCTATGAGGGTACGACGGAGCACTGGCCGATAGAGGTCCCTGAGGAATACGAATATGCCGTTGTCATGGCTGTGGAGATGGACTATCCGGCGATAATGACATCTCCCAGTGGTACCAATATAGCCGCTGCGGCTGACGGCTACTCCAAGATGGCCTTTGTCGCTGGTCGGCTGGCCCACTTCATTCGAATCATGGGCTACAAGGCGATCCCCTCTGGCAACGATACCGCCTTGTGCATACCCATGGGTGTCGATGCTGGCTTGGGACAGCTTGGGCGCAACGGCATCCTGGTTACAGAGAAACTCGGCCCGCGGCTCAGGTTGTGCAAAGTGTTCACCGATCTGCCCCTGGTTCCGGACAAGCCTATTGATTTCGGCGTGACCGAGTTCTGCAATAGCTGCAAGCGTTGTGCCGAGAACTGCCCGGGGCAGGCCATCTCTTTTGACGAGCCCACGGACCAACCGCGCAACATCTCCAACAACAGTGGCCTCCTCAAATGGCCCATCGATGCCGAGAAGTGCTTGAGGTACTGGGTGCAGAATGATAGCTTCGCCTGCTCCAACTGTATCAGGGTCTGCCCGTTCAACAAGCCCCCAGGCTGGCTTCATGACAGCGCCAGGTCCTTGGTGCGAAATGCGCCCTGGCTGGACCCGCTACTGGTGCGGCTGGACAAGCTCTTCGGCTATGGCAACAGGATGAAGGCGGAGGACTTCTGGGCCAGCCTTGATAGCTGAGTTGAGTGTCGGGTATCCAGCGTTGGAGGGGTTATTGACTGAGTTTGCTAAGAAGGCGGAAGCATGGGGAATGCCGAGGTAAAGATTGGCTCCGGCGACGCTGACCGTTTTGACCAGAAGAACTTAATACTCAGGCGGGCGCTGTGGGACCCCGCGGTACAGGACTTTGCCATGGGGTGGTATGAACAGCGTGCTGTCGGGGATAGGCCCGGCTATACCCTGAAGGACTGGGCGCTTCGGAATGCTGCCTGGCATGTAGACCGCGCAGTGGCCAAAGGCAATCAAACTGGTAATTTCGGTCTGTACAAGTGGGAGGTGGACCCGAAAGAGTTCGCTATAATCACCCGCCTGGTCCCCGGACAGAAATATACCGTAACCGACCCAGCAGAGATGTCCCGAGATGTAAAGAGGGTGGCCAGGTTCCTCGGCGCTGACCTCACCGGGATTTGCCGATTGGACCGGCGCTGGGTTTACTCTCATGCTCACTCCCATGCCTGGGATGGGGGAACGGAGCATTGGCCGATAGAGATTCCTGAGGAATATGAATACGCCATCGTCATGGCTATAGAGATGGATTATCTGGGGATGAAGACATCCCCGGCGACTACCCATCTCGCCGCAGGTGGTGACGGCTACTCCAAGATGGCCTTTGTCGCTGGCCGGTTGGCCCACTTTCTTCGAATCCTGGGCTATAAGGCGATCCCTTCTGGCAATGATACTGCCCTGTGTACTCCGTTGGGCTTCGACGCTGGCTTGGGACAGCTTGGGCGCAGCGGCAACCTGATAACGGAGAGGTTTGGCCCCAGGGTCAGATTGTGCAAGGTGTTCACCGATTTGCCTCTGGTTCCGGATAAGCCCATTGATTTCGGCGTGACCGAGTTTTGCTATACCTGTCGAAGGTGTGCTGAGAACTGCCCCGGGCGTGCCATCTCCTTTGACGAACCAACTGATCAGCCGCACAACATCTCCAACAACAGTGGCATCCTCAAATGGCCTGTCAATTCTGAGAAGTGTTTCCGGTTCTGGGTACAAAATGAGGGTAGCGCCTGTTCTAACTGCATCAGGGTTTGCCCGTTCAACAAGCCACCGGGCTTGCTTCATGACAGCGCCAGGTTCTTAGTGCGGAATGCGCCTTGGCTGGATTCTCTGCTGCTGAGACTGGACAAACTCTTCGGCTACGGTAAAAGGATTAGAGCGGAGGAGTTCTGGGCCAGTTTAGATGGCTGAACTCAGGACCGGGTGCCCAGCGCTGCATTGAGTTGTCGAATAGCCGGGAAATCGGGAGGGAATTATGGCGCGAGCCAAGGGAACGAGTCGATATGGCGAGGTCAAGCGCTTTGACCAGAAGAACACCATCTATACGCGGACGAAATGGGACCCTTCCATGGCAGAGATCGGGCTCAATTGGTATGCCGACCATACCTTCGGTGACCGTCCTGGCTATACCCTGCAGGACTGGGCTTTAGCCATGGGTGCCTGGAATCTGGAGCGCCGTTACGGGCATGCCAGCCTGGCCGGAGACTACGCGCTTACTCAGTGGCATATGCCTGAGGAGGAAATCAGGAGCGTTAGCCGCCTTGCCCCGGGGCAGAAGTACGAGGTTTCCGACCCGGCACAGATGTCTCGGGATATAAAGAAGGTGACCCAGTTTCTGGGAGCTTGCCTGGTGGGGATCTGTCGCACCGACCAGCGCTGGGTCTATTCCCATCGCTATAACCGGGTTACCGCAGAGTACGAGGCCATAGAGGTTCCTCCGGAATATGAATATGCAGTTGTCTACGCTGTGGAGATGGACTATGAAGTTACCAGAACGTCTCCAGCCTATAATGCGGCAGCGGCTGCGGGACTGGCCTACTCGGAGATGGTATATGTTTCCGGTTTGCTGGCCCACTTCATTCGCACCATGGGCTACAAGGCCATCCCCTGCGGCAATGACACTGCACTGTCCGTTCCTATGGCTGTTGACTCCGGCCTGGGGGAGGTAGGGCGACACGGGATGCTGATCACGGAGAAGTTTGGCCCCCGTATCCGACTGGGTAAGGTGTTCACCGATTTGCCCCTGGTCCCGGATGAGCCGATTGAGTTCGGCGCCGAGAAATTCTGCCATAGCTGTAAGCGTTGCGCCGAGGAGTGCCCGGGGCGTGCCATTACCTCTGGTGAGCCCAATGACCGACCGCATAACATCTCCAATAACGGTGGCGTGGTCAAGTGGTATGTCAATGCGGAGCAGTGCTTTGGCTTTTGGTCTCGGAACCAGGGAGGTGTTTGCGCTGTCTGTGTCCGGGTCTGCCCGTTCAATAAGCTGCCGGGCCGGCTCCACGACAGCGCCAGGTTCTTGGCCAAAAGTACCCCGTGGCTGGACCCGCTACTGGTGCGTATGGACAAGTTCTTAGGCTACGGCAAGAGGATGAAGGTGGAGGACTACTGGGGGTGGGCGCAGAGATAAGAGCGAGATGCCCGACGCCAAAGAGGTCATTTAGGCTTGAAAGTTGCGATTCGGCTTTCAGATACGCCAAATTCGCCTACTCAGCGTCAGCAAAGAGAGGCACAGAGAAGCCGAATGTAGAACCCCTGCCCTTTTCGCTGTCCACCCATATCTTGCCCCTATGTAGTTCTACCCATGTTTTGCACAGAGCCAGTCCCAAGCCTAATCCGCTGGGTCGTCCTCGTTCAGTTTCGACGCGATAGTAGGGTTCGAATATTCGCTTTTGGTCTTCTGGGGCTATGCCAGGTCCCGTGTCCTTCACTTCCACTATCAGATTCTTGTTGTCTTCCCTGGCTGCTAAAGTAATCGTTCCACCCTTAGCAGTGAATTTAATAGCGTTCGCTAGTAGATTGAGCACGACCCCACGCAAGCGCTCCTCGTCAACCGAGACTGGCGGGAGCGAAGAGGGCAGGTCCAAGACCAGGGATTGCTCACTACTGGAAGCCACTACATCAATCTCTGCAGCTAAACCACGAAGCATTTCTAACGGGTCTACTCGTCGGCGATTCAGTTTTAGTATACCTAGTTCGCCTCTCGCCAGGTCAAGCAATTCACCGATTCTATTATCCAGTTTAGAGGTGCTTTCCTGGATATTTCTAGCCAACCTGAGCAAAGGTCCCTCTGGTGACTCATCAACCAGCAAATCGCTTGAAGCTAGTATGGCAGTGACTGGAGTCTTTAGCTCATGCACCAGTGCTCTGGTGAATTCCCCTCGCCTCTTCATTTCCTGTTCCAGACTCTGCCGCAACTCTATTTCCCGCTTGTATAGTCCCTGCATCTCTTGCTCCACCCGCTTGCGCTCGGTGATATCCATGAGTAACGCAACGGAAGATCTATGGTTGCCATCCGCATCGAGAATACGATAGGCCGATACGATTACGGGGACCTTATGTCTATCTTTCGCAATGAATTCAAGCTCGTAACGTAAATGCTTGCCTTCTTTGCGGCTGGCACGTTGTTCTTCGAATATTTGCTTGGTAGCCTCATCGAGGAAGTCGGTGGGAGGACGCCCAATCACTTCATCTCGTGAATACCCCAACATTTCGCAGAATCTATCGTTTACGAAGGTGAATAAGCGGTTTTCATCTACCTCTGCCAAGGCTTCGTTCATTGCCTCTACCAACCTCCGGTATCTCTGCTCACTTTCCTGTAGTGCCTCCTGTGCCTGCTTGCGCTCTTTGATTTCTAGCTGCATTTGTTCGTTTGCTTTCCTTAGAGCGGTGGTACGCTCTGCAACACGGAGTTCTAACTCGTCATGAGCTTTTTCCAGCGCCTCTTCTGCCTGCTTGCGCTCACTGATATCACGAGCGATACCCAATACCAGTGATTTGTGGCCAAACTTTACTGGGTATGTGCTTATTTCCACTGAAACCTTAGTGCCGTCTTTCCGATTCAGAGTGAACTCATCAGGTCCCGTACTCTGGCCCATTGCATTCTTGGCTAAAAGTGCAGCAGCTTTAGGGATTTGCTGGAGAGGTAGTAGGTTCAGTTTCAAAAAATTCTTTCCGATTAGTTCTTCCCTCTTGTAGCCGGTTACCTCCTCTGCAGCTCTATTGCCGTCGACAAAGGTACCTTTCAAGTCGTTCAGGTAGATAGGATCCGGTGCAAATTCAAATATTAACTTTAGTCGTTCTTCTGAACTCCTTAGTGCCCTCTCTGTGCTCCTGTGTTCCCTGATTTCTGACTCTAATGCTTGATTGGCTCTTTCCATCTCAGCAGTCCGTTCTTTAACCCGTGTTTCTAAGTTATTCTTGGCACTGAGCAATGCCTCCTCCGCTTGCTTGCGCTCGGTTATATCTCTCACAATAGCAATAACTCCCACGACCTTCCCACGACGCCTCAAAAGGGAACCGTGAATCTCACCAAAAACTCTTTTACCTGCTTTGGTGCGTCCTTCCACTTCGATGGGAGCCACTTCTTGACCTGAGACTATTTTGGTGAAGGCAGCGAGTCCTCTTGCAATGCTTCCAGCAGAGAACATCTTTAGAGAGCCAATTCTCTTTCCAATAACCTCTTCTTCTTGATATCCTCCGATCTCTAATAGTCTTTTGTTAACTCGGATAAGCTTTCCAGTCCGATCAAATAGAGCTACACCATCTCTGATATCGTCAAGAATTGCTCCTGACTCTTCTTCGGCATCTCTCAGCTTCTCCTCAGTCCGCTTCAAATCAACTTCCGTTTTCTCCAATTCAGCGATTCGTTGGCGCAATTCTACTAATTCATCTATGAGTTGTTGCCTGGTCTTGTCTTCATCTCTCATCTCTCCTCTCTCCTCCTCTCTCTATTACTTCGACTTCTTTGCAAGGTAGTACCTTTCTATAAATTCCCACTAGCTGGTCTCAACATGTCAAAATCTTCTTGCGGTATTATACCACGCCAGACTTAACTCGGATGCAAATGGAGGCTTGTGTATTATAAGATATTGATTACAAGGCACTGGTTCTATTCTGAGGTAGAAACATGTAGCGCCAGGTTCTTGGTCAAAAGTACCCCGTGGCTTGACCCGCTACTGGTGCGGATGGACAAGTTCTTAGGCTACGGTAAGAGGATGAAGGTGGAGGACTACTGGGGCTGGCGCTGAGTGGACGATACAAGGAATTTTCAGGTAGCATGTGGTGGGTTTAAACCCACCCTAACTTTCATTTGCTTGGTAAGGCATAGTCTTACTTTGTCCCACAAGAACGCGCTATGCGCCGTTAGCACGGGGAGACTTATGTTGGCTGGCAGCTGTTAGCTCTTGACTTCCTCTAAGTCGAAGCGGAAGTCCTCGATCACCGGGTTGGCCAATAGCTGGCGGCACATCTCCTGCACTTGCTCGGCGACCTTAGCACGGTCGTTGCCATCGAGCTTGATCTCCATATATTTGCCAGCCCGCACCGATGTCACCGAAGCGAAGCCGAGCATATGGAGTCCGTCCTTGATGGTGAGCCCTTGGGGGTCATTCACCGTGGGCTTGAGCGTGACATAAACTTTGGCTAAGTACATTTCTTACAGCGACCTCCCGGTGAGTTTGAGATAGGCCTGCTCATATCTCTCTGTGGTCTGGGCAACTACGTCCTGGGGCAATGGCGGCGCTGGGGGCTCCTTGTTCCAGCCTGCCTGGACGAGCCAGTCGCGCACCGGCTGCTTGTCGAAGCTGGGCTGAGGCCCGCCCGGGGAATAGCTCTGAACATCCCAGAAGCGGCTGGAGTCCGGGGTTAGTAGCTCGTCGATGAGATGTAGCTGGCCATTGACCATGCCGAACTCCAGCTTGGTGTCGGCAATGATGATGCCCCGGCCGCGGGCATATTCCTCGGCATAGCTGTAGACCTCGAGGCTTTTCTGCACCAGCTCTTGTGCCAATGCAGCGCCAACGATATCCTGAATGTCGTCTACGGTGATAGGCTCGTCATGGCCTGACTCTGCTTTGGTGGTCGGGGTGAACAGCGGCTCGGGGAACTTCTCGCTCTCCTTGAGCCCTTTGGGCAGGTTCATATCGGCAACTCTGCCTGTCTCCTGGTATTCGGCCCAGGCCGAGCCTGAGATATAGCCCCGGACCACGCATTCCACGGGGATGCGCTCCGACTTACGCACCAGCATGGAGCGCCGGGCGATAGAGGGTGGGAAAGAGACGCCATAGGTCTGGTTGAGCCGGTTGACATCATCGACCACTTTCACCACGTGGTTGGGTACGATATGGGCCGTCTTCTGGAACCAAAAAGCGGAGAGCTGGTTCAGCACCAGCCCTTTGCTTGGGATGCCCGTGGGCAGCACTGAATCGAAGGCCGAGATTCGGTCCGTGGCCACGATTAGCAGCTCATCTCCGAGCTGGTACAGGTCCCGCACCTTCCCCCGGTAGTACAGATTGGGCATGTCGGTCTCAAGCAATACAGACATCTACACCTCTACTACTTTCGGGATCGAGTTTTTGCTGCTGCTTTGTGTTTCTTCTCAACCAGCCCCAAGCGCTCGAATGTGCTATCGATGTGCTTCAGGAAGTAGCCATAGTCGAAGAGCTTTTCAAGCTCTTTTTTGGAGATATGGGCTGTCACCTCTTTGTCCCGCTGCAGCAGCTCAAGGAAGCTAATCCTTTCCCGCCACGCCTTCATCGCATTGCGCTGTACCAGCTCGTAGGCATCCGTGCGGCTCAAACCCTTTTCGATTAAGGCCAGCATCACCTGCTGGGAGAAGATAAGTCCCTTTGTGAGCTCGATGTTCTCCTGCATCCGCTCCGGGTAGACCAGGAGCCCTCTCATGATGTAGGTGAACTTGTCGAGGATGTAGTCGAGGACCAGGCAGGAGTCGGGCAGGATTATGCGCTCCGTGGACGATTGGCTGATGTCCCGTTCATGCCACAGGGCAATGTTCTCCATTGCGGTCAGGGCATAGCCGCGGACGAGCCGGGCCAGTCCGCAGATGCGCTCGCAAAGCTCGGGATTGCGCTTGTGGGGCATGGCCGAGGAGCCAGTCTGCCCCGGCTCGAAGGGTTCCTCGACCTCAAGGGTCTCGGTGCGCTGTAGTCCTCTAATCTCGGTGGCGAACTTCTCCAGAGAGCTGGCGATGATGGCCAGCGTGGTCACGAACTGTGCGTGGCGGTCACGGTGCACGATCTGGCTCGACCCTGCTTCTACCCCGAGCCCCAGCTTGGCACAGGCCCGCTCCTCGACCTCGGGAAGCACCGTGGCATGAGTGCCCACAGCTCCTGAGATCTTGCCTACCGAGATCATCTCCTGGGCCTCAGCCAGTCTTGTGGCATTCCTCCTCATCTCGTCGACCCAGCGGGCCAGCTTGAGGCCGAGGGTGATGGGCTCGGCATGGACGCCGTGAGTCCGCCCCATCATTGGAGTATGCTTGTATTCGATGGCCTTTTGCTCCAGGACTTTGATCAATGCAGCGATGTCCCGGGACAGGATTTCAGCGGCATCCTTGAGTTGCAATGCCAGGGCGGTGTCTATGACATCGGAGGAGGTGAGACCGAGGTGGATGAAGCGGCTCTCCTTACCCATGCCCTCAGCGACCGCGCGCAGGAAGGCGGTCACGTCGTGATGGGTTACCTTCAGGATTTCGTCCATGCGCTTGAGGTTGAGGCGCGCTTTCTTGATCTTGGGAATCGCCTGCTTGGGAATGGCGCCGACCTCAGCCCAGGCTTCGCAGACTGCAATCTCCACCTGAAGCCACTTGCCGAACTTGCTGTCGTCGGACCAAACCTGTTTCATCTCTGGGCGTGAATAGCGCTCGATCATGTCATCCCTCTGCCAGCTGGCGGCGATATTTCTCGTAGGCTTTCCTTATTCTATCATGCTTCAGTCCCAGAATCTCGGCGGCGAGGAAGGCAGCGTTCTTGGCCCCGGCGGGGCCGACGGCCACGCAGGCTACGGGAATCCCGGCCGGCATCTGGACTATGGAGTAAAGGGCGTCAACTCCCTTGAGCTCACCCGCAGCTATGGGAATGCCGATCACGGGCAGTGTCGTCCAGGAGGCGAGGACGCCAGGGAGATGTGCGGCGCCACCGGCGGCGGCGATGATGACCTCGATGCCGCGCTCCCGGGACTTGAGACCGTATTCTCGCGCCTTCTCCGGAGTGCGGTGGGCGGAAATGACCTTGACCTCGTACTCGATGCCGAGCTGCTCCAGAACGCTCAATGTATCCTGGAGCAAAGGGGCGTCTGACTTGCTGCCCATGACCACGCCAACCGATGGCGTAGCCTTCTTGGATTTCCTGCGACCTATCTCTCTTTCTGCTCTCGTTTCCATTCTTCGAGCTCTTGCTTCATTCGGGCCCAGTCCTCATCGGTCATCCTGACCTCACCGACGATTTTGAGGGCATCAATCACTTCAATAAGGATGCCCCTGTAGAGCTGACCGAACTTCTTACCCAACGCCTCGGCAGATACGCCCCTCCCTGTTACGGAGATGGGGCCGGAATTTTCTATCACAGCTATGGTCAACTCCGTAGCGATCTCAGCTACAGACATCATTTCTCGCCTCCTTCTCTTCCAACTTATCGCACCTCAACGGCGATGTCCTTGCGGTAGTAGCAGCCCTGGAACTCGATGCGCGGGATGCTGGAGTAGACCTTGGCCCGAGCTTCGGCGGTGCTCTTGCCGGTGGCAACCACGGTCAGCACCCGACCTCCTGCGGTGACCACCTGATTGCCATCCAGCTTAGTCCCGGCGTGAAAGACGGTGGCATCCTGGTCTATGCGGTCTAAACCGGTGATAGTGAAGCCTGTCTGGTGGCTCCCGGGATAGCCCTGAGAAGCCAGGACCACACCGACGCAGGCTTCATCGCTCCATTCTATTGGTATCTGGTCCAGGGTGCCTTTGACCACGCTGAGCAGGATATCCACCAGGTCGGTCTTGAGACAGGGCAGTGTCACCTGCGTCTCGGGGTCGCCAAACCTGGCGTTGAACTCCAGGACCTTAAGGCCATTGGCAGTCATCATCAACCCGGCATAGAGGACGCCTTTATAGGGCTTGCCTTCCTGAGCCATGGCTTGCACTGTAGGCTCAAGCACCGTCTTTTGCGCCTCTTTGATCAAATCTGAGTTGAACAGGGTTGATGGGCTATATCCTCCCATGCCGCCGGTGTTAGGGCCCTGGTCGCCATCGAAGACCCTCTTGTAATCGCAGGCAGGTACCATGGGCACTACTGTCTGGCCGTCGGCGAAGGCGAGGAGGCTTACTTCCTTCCCGAAAAGGCACTCCTCGATGAGCACCCGGTCGCCCGCGTCACCGAACACTCGTGATTCCATGATGTTGGAGAGCGCAGTCAACGCTTCCTCCCGGGACTGGGCCACTATGGCGCCTTTGCCAGCAGCCAGGCCATCGGCTTTGACCACTATGGGAGCTGACTGGTGCTCCAGATAGGCTCGCGCCTCCGGGAAGGAGGAGAAGATCTCGCCCTTGGCGCAGGGAATGCCGTATTTTTGCATCAGCAGTTTGGCGAATACCTTACTGCACTCGATCTGTGCTGCTTCTTTGCTGGGGCCAAAGGCGGGGATGCCGACTTGTTCCAGCGCATCGACGATGCCCAAGGACAATGGAGCTTCGGGGCCAATCACGGCGAGGTCGATCCTTAGCTCTCTTGCGGCACGGGCTATTGCTTCGATATCGGTGGCTGTGATCTCCAGATTGTGGGCAATTCGGGCAGTGCCGCCGTTCCCCGGAGCCACATAGACCTCGTCCACCTTATCGCTCTGGAGGAGCTTCCAGACCAGAGTGTGCTCCCGACCGCCACTGCCTACTACCAGTGTCCTCATATGACTTCGGGGGCTACTCCCATTCTATAGTGGCCGGAGGCTTTGAGGATACGTCATAGACCACCCGGTTGACTCCAGGGACCTCATTAACAATGCGATTGGATATTTTGGCCAGGACTTCATAGGGCAGGCGGGCCCAATCGGCAGTCATGGCATCCTCGCTGGTAACGGCGCGAATGGCGGCTACATAGCCATATGTTCTATAGTCGCCCATCACCCCCACGCTCTTCACCGGGGTGAGCACAGCGAAGCTCTGCCAGAGCTGGCGGTAGAGATTGGCCTTCTTGATCTCGTTCATCACAATCCAATCGGCGGCGCGCAGGGTCTCCAGACTCTCTTTGGTTACCTCACCGATGATGCGAATAGCCAGCCCCGGACCGGGGAATGGCTGGCGCCAGACCATCTCTTGGGACAGGCCCAAAGCCGATCCCACCTCGCGGACCTCGTCCTTGAACAAATAGCGCAGCGGTTCAATCAATTTAAGGTGCATAGTGCTGGGCAGTCCACCGACATTGTGGTGGGTCTTTATCCTAGCCGAAGCCCGGCTTACAGTTGCTGTGCTTTCTATGACATCGGGGTACAGCGTACCCTGGGCCAGGAAATCAACCTGCCCGATGTTAGTCGCTTTCTCCTCAAAGACGTTGGCGAACTCCTCCCCGATGATGTGCCGTTTCTCCTCAGGGTCGATGATCCCTTTCAGCCGCTTCAGAAATCTTTCGCTGGCATCGACGTAGACTATGTTCATCTTCAGATTCTTCTGGAAGGTATTGAGAGTTCGCTCGGTCTCCTCTCGACGCATTAGGCCGGTGTTGACGAAGATGCAGGTGAGTTGATCGCCAATAGCGCGATGGATCAATGTCGCTGCCACTGTGGAATCAACACCACCGGAGAGGGCACAGATTACTCTCCCCTTTCCCACTTGCTTCTTGATGTTCTTGACGCTGTCAGAGACAAAATTTGCTGGTGTCCATGTGCCTTCACAGCTACAGACTTTGTATAGGAAGTTGCTCAGGATAGCCTTGCCCTGGGGGGTGTGCACCACCTCAGGGTGGAATTGCAGCCCGATGATACTGCGGTCGTTACCCATAACGGCGATAGGTGAGTTCTCTGTGGACGCGAGGATAGTGAAGCCCGGCGGTGTCTCTAATATCTGGTCGCCATGGCTCATCCACACCGGCATGGACGAGGGTAAGCCGGCGAAAAGCGGCGTCTGCACCGAGTTCTGATGGAGGATGGCAAGGCCATATTCGCGTTTTGCCCCCCCGGGGGCTACGCGGCCCCCGAGTTGATGGGTTAGGACCTGCATCCCGTAGCAGATGCCCAGCACCGGTAGCTGGCTTTCATAGACATAAGGGAGGGCCAATGGTGCGTCGGGATCATAAACGCTGCCTGGTCCGCCGGATAGGATCAGTCCCTTGGGATTTGATTCTGAAACCCTTTCCCACGGGGCGTCAAAAGGCAAAACCTCACAATAAACCCGGCATTCCCGCACTCTTCTGGCGATAAGCCAGCTATACTGGGAACCGAAGTCGAGAACCACCACTGCCTCTCGGCTGAGAGGACTGCTTTTCTTCCTTTTTGTTACCAAGATAAGCCCCTGTATCTTTACCTAAAAGATTATCATCGTGTCGGGTCTTTGTCAAAGGGTATTGATTTCTCCCTGTTCAATAATGCGGCTGGTAATGATATGGTATACTTAGGAGAGGTTCATGGCCGGAGGTAAGCGCGATAAGACAGTCATTTGGGACCTCGATGGAGTGATTGTCGACACCTCCCAACTCCACTTCGCTTCCTGGCAGCAATGGGCTCAGGAGTTAGGGCGTACTTTCACCGAAGATGATTTCTTCCGCCTTTTTGGCTTGCGGAACAGCGACATCGTAATGCGATTCCTTGAGTCAGGGGTCTCTGCTGATGAGGCGGAAGCCTTGGGTGAGAAGAAGGAGGAACTCTTCCGGGATATTATCAGGAGAGAGAAGGTCACCGTGCTGCCGGGGGCGCTGGAGTTGCTACGTTCGCTCAAGGAGGATGACTGGCGTTTGGCTCTTGCCTCCTCGGGGCCTCTGGAGAGCACTGATCTGATTCTATCGTCCATTGGCATAGGGCATATATTTGAGTGCGTGGTTTCTGCCCGTTGGTTGAGCCAAGGGAAACCGGCTCCAGACGTATTTTTGCTGGCGGCAAGCAATTTGGGCGTTGCGCCCGATTGCTGCGTTGTAATCGAGGACACCATCGATGGCGTCAATGCTGCCAAAGCTGCGGGCATGAAGTGCATCTCCGTGACCAACACCTATCCTCGTGAGAGGCTGACAGCGGCTGACTTCATCGTAGATACCCTTGAGGCAGTAGGTATCAGGGATATTGAGCTACTCCTGAAATAGGGCTTCCTGTGCTCCTTGAAACTACCTGATGTGTGGAGACAAATGCGGCTGTTTTTGAACTGGGCATAACATTGTGCTATACTGATATTCAAACATCGATGGCCTCGTTTTCTCGCCTGTCAATTGGGCAGCAAATCGAGCTCGCCGTTGAGGTGCTCAAGGGGGGTGGGGTGGTTGCATTCCCAACCGATACTGTCTATGGCCTCGGTGCTAATGCCTACATTGAGCAGGCCGTGGCTGAGATATATAGGATAAAACAGCGCCCCCGGCATCTGGCCTTGCCTCTGCTCATCAGTACCGGAGAGGAGCTAACAAAGGTAGCCAGTGCCATTCCCGAAGTCGCCTGGCGTCTCGCTGAGCGCTTTCTCCCCGGCGGGCTGACCTTAGTCCTCAAAAAAGCGCCTACGGTGTCCGACATCGTGGCCCCGGGTGACACAGTGGCGGTACGAATTCCGAATCATCCCGTCCCTATAGCTCTCATCCGCGGGCTTGGCGCTCCCTTAGTCGGGACCAGCGCCAACCGATCTGGAAAGCCCAGTCCGGTCTCGGCTCAGGAGGTTCGGGAGCAACTGGGCGCTGAAGTGGAACTCATCATCGATGACGGGTGCCTTGGTGGTGTGGAATCTACCGTGGTCGATGTCAGCGGTGACATCCCGAGGGTCCTCAGAGAGGGGATAGTGCCCCGAAAGGAAATTGAGGAGGTCTGTGGATACTCTGTTTAGGGAGGTAGAGATGGACATCGCCATTGGCTCTGATCATGCCGGTTTCAACCTGAAACAGTCGATCATTAGCTTGCTCACCGAGCTGGGGCACAACTATGAGGATTTTGGCTGTTATGACCAAGGCTGTGTAGATTACCCTGACATCGGCCGGGCTGTGGCCGAGGCTGTAGCTCAGGAGCGTTTCCAACATGGCATCCTCATCTGTAGCACTGGCATCGGCATGTCGATGATGGCCAACAAGGTAAGAGGCGTCAGGGCCGCCCTTTGTCACGATACCTTCACCGCCAGGCGAGCTCGGGAGCATAATGATGCTAATGTGCTCTGCCTCGGTGAGAGCGTGGTGGGCCAGGGACTGGCACGAGAGATAGTGATTACCTATTTTGACTCCCAATTCCTCGGCGGCAGGCATACCCGCCGCCTGGAGAAGATGCAATCCGTGGAGGAGTGAAGGTGCCGAGGATACTGGATGGAATTGATAGCCCCGCTGATTTGAAGGGTTTGACCCTTGCTGAGCTGAGACAGCTGGCTGCTGAGATCAGGGAGGAATTAATCAGTGTAGTGACGAATAACGGGGGGCACCTGGCCTCAAATTTGGGCGTGGTCGAACTGACTATAGCGTTGCATCGAGTATTTGACAGCCCTAAAGATAAGCTCATCTGGGATGTAGGACATCAGAGCTATGTTCATAAACTGCTCACAGGTCGGCGAAATGACTTTCCCTCTATTCGCCAATATGGAGGACTGTCCGGTTTCACCGTGAGGGCGGAGAGTCCCCACGATGCCTTTGGTGCCGGGCATGCTTCGACATCGATCTCTGCTGCCCTGGGCATCGCCAAGGCCAGAGACCTTGCTGGTGAGGACTACCATGTTGTTGCCGTTATTGGCGATGGCGCTCTGACTGGCGGCATGGCCTTCGAGGCGCTGAATCAGGTGGGCCACCTTGGCACCAATCTCATCGTCGTTCTCAATGATAATGCCATGGCTATCTCCCCCAGCGTCGGCGCTCTATCCCGGTCGTTGAGCCGGATCAGACTCGATCCCCGCTACTACTGGACTAAGGAGAAAGCGGGGTCCGTTATGGGCAAGCTTTCCCTGGGCCACTTGGCCTCGCGGGCGTTGAGGAGGCTCAAGGGCGGGTTCAAGGGCATGCTCATGCCTATGATGCTTTGGGAGGAGTTCGGCTTCAAATATATCGGACCTGTGGATGGACATGACATCGCTGGGCTGGAGACGGCGTTGACCCACGCGAAAAACTTTCCTGTGAAGCCGATATTTTTTCACGTGCTAACTGTGAAGGGCAAGGGCTATGAGCCTGCGGAAAAGGATGTGGTCCATTTCCATGGCATCTCGCCTCACGGTACCACGGGCAGCAGCACTCCAAGCTATAGCGATGTCTTTGGACAGACCCTGCTCCAAATCTTCCGGGAGAACCCGAGGACGGTGGCCATTACCGCAGCCATGGCTGATGGCACTGGGCTTCACATCGTCAGCCGTGAGTTCCCCCAGAGGGTATTCGACGTTGGCATTTGTGAGCAACATGCTCTCACCTTTGCCGCTGGCTTAGCTACCCAGGGATTCATCCCCATAGTGGCCATCTACTCCACTTTCTTGCAGCGGGCCTATGATCAGCTGGTTCATGATGTCTGTCTCCAGAATTTGCCTGTGGTCTTGGCTATCGATCGCGCCGGCATTGCCGGGGAGGATGGTAAAACGCATCAGGGCAGCTTTGATCTTTCCTATCTCGGCTGTATCCCCAATCTGGTCATTGCCGCCGCAGCCAATGAAAATGAACTGCAACATCTGCTCTATACTGCAGTGAACTGCAATTGCCCGATGGCGATTCGCTATCCCCGTGGTCGAGGTCCGGGAGACACGCTGGATCAAGAGCTACGCCAGCTTACCATTGGCGAGGGCCAAGTGATCAGACCTGGCGGCGATGTCGCTATCCTGGCCCTCGGCGCTACTGTGGCACCTTCCCTTGAGGCGGCAGAGATATTATCGGAGGCGGGTATAGAATGCGCTGTGGTCGATGCCCGCTTTGCCAAGCCGCTGGACTCCTCGCTTATCCAGAGACTGGCTGAGGAGACACATCGAGTGGTCACTGTGGAGGAAAACGCCATCATTGGCGGCTTTGGCAGCGCTGTATCGAGCTTGATTCAAGAGGCCAAAATCAAGGACGTGCAAGTGGTATCGATCGCACTTCCCGATGAGTTCATCGGGCACGGATCTCAGGAGTTACTCCGGTCCAAATTGGATCTCGACGGAAGTGGGATTGCCCAGCGCATCCTGAGCTCCTTTCCCGAGCTCGTCAGAGAGTGAATATGGATTTACCCCTCCAGCGGTATCGGGATGGAATCGAAGCCGAGCTGAAGTCGCTTATCGATGGTAGTACCTCACCACTTTATCCTTTGCTGTCTTACCACCTGGGTTGGCTGAATGAGCGAGGTCAGCCGAGTTCTAGCCCCAGTGGCAAGATGCTGCGCCCGACACTTTGTCTCCTCGCCTGCGAGGCAGTAGGTGGAGATTGGCGGCGGGCACTTCCAGCGGCAGCAGCTGTGGAGCTGGCACACAATTTCTCCCTGATCCATGATGACATAGAGGACCGCAGCCCGGAGCGCCGAGGACGGCCTACATTGTGGCAGATCTGGGGTCAGGCGCAGGCGATAAACGCTGGCGACGCTATGCATGTGGTCAGTCGCTTGGCCCTGCTGAGGCTGGAGGAGCAGCGGTGCGCTCCTGATAAGGTGCTATATGCGGCTCGCCTTCTTGATGCGGCCTGCCTCAGGCTGTGTCAGGGCCAGTATCTGGACCTTAGCTATCAGAGGCGCTTGGACATCGACACCGATGATTATCTGAGAATGATCACCGATAAGACAGCGGCCCTCTTTGAGTGTTCGCTTGAGCTTGGTGCGCTCATTGGGGGGGATGACCGGCGGGCGCTGGAGTGTCTGGGCCGTTTTGGCCACAATCTGGGGCTTGCTTTCCAGATACAAGACGATATCCTGGGCATTTGGGGCCAGGAGGAGGTCAGTGGTAAATCATCGGTCAGTGATATCCAAACGAAGAAGAAAACCCTGCCTGTAGTCTATGGACTGAAGAGGCAAAGAGAACTCTTGGTTATCTATGAAAAGGAAGAGCTCAACCCGGACGACGTGGCCCACGTGATATTGCTCTTGGACAGGGCTGGTGCCCGGGACTATGCCCAAGGCCTTGCTCAGCACTACATGGAGAGGGCCTGGCACGAACTGGAATCGGCCCCCATTTTGCCTGGGATCAGGGATGAGCTCAAAGCGATAGCTGACTCTCTCGCCGACCGAGAGCATTGAGTCAAGGAGAAAAAAGGGGGAGATATGAAGTTGGCGATCACAGGTAAGGGAGGGGTGGGCAAGACCACGCTGGCTGCCTTGCTGTGCCGGCTGTATGCTGCTGAAGGTCAACCGGTGCTGGCAATAGATGCTAACCCTGATGCCAACCTTGGCGCTGCCTTGGGCATCACCGGGGAGGAGTTGTCCAAGATCACGCCCATTGCTGAAATGGAAGAATTAATAGAGGAGCGGACCGGGGCCAAGCCGGGTACATCAGCCCCGTACTTCAAGCTCAATCCTCGAGTAGATGATATTCCACAGCGCTTCTCTCTGGCCAAGGATGGAATTAAGTTGTTGATTATGGGCACGGTGAAGAAGGGTGGCGGTGGCTGTATGTGTCCTGAGAGCGCGCTTTTGAGGAGCCTGATGGGCCATCTCTTGTTTCGGGAATCGGACATCGTAATTCTCGATATGGACGCTGGCATCGAACACCTGGGTCGGGGCACTGCACAAGCGGTGGATGCCTTCATCGTTGTGGTTGAGCCCGGTAGGAGAAGCCTGGAAACGGCGCAGTCGGTCAGACGCCTGGCGGGGGACATTGGCATCAAGAGTTGCTATGTTGTGGGCAACAAGATCAACAGCGATGACGACCGTCGTTTTATTGTGGATAACATGCCCCAGTTTGAACTTCTGGGCTTCATCGACCACAATGCCAAGATAATGGAGGCGGATGCCAAAGGGCTCAGTCCCTTTGACACTGCTCCCGAGGTGGTGACGCAGGTCCGAGGCATAAAGCAAAAGCTTGAGGAGGTCTACGGGCAGAGATGAGTAAGCAGACTGTCAGGGATGTAGATGTCAAAGGGAAGAGGGTGTTGCTCAGGGTGGATTTCAATGTCCCTCTGGATCTGAATACCGGCGCCATCAGCGATGATAGCCGCATACATGCAGTTCTGCCCACGATCAATTACCTGGTCGCCGAGGGTGCTAAGACGATTCTATGCTCTCATCTGGGCCGACCCAAAGGCAAGGTGGTGGAGGGTCTGCGCCTGGCCCCAGTGGGCCAGCGGCTGTCCGAACTCTTGGGCCGCCCGGTAGCTTGTGTTCCTGATTGCATCGGCCCCGAGGTGGAGAAGGCGGCTCAGGGTTTAAGTGAAGGAGATTTGCTCTTGCTGGAGAATCTCCGCTTTCACCCTGAGGAGGAGGCCAACGACCCTGACTTTGCCCGGGCTTTGGCCAAGCTTGCTGATGTCTTTGTCAATGATGCCTTTGGCACAGCCCACCGTGCTCATGCTTCCACTGTAGGCGTTGCCGATTTCCTCCCCGCCGTCGCCGGCTTTCTCCTGGAGAGAGAGATCGAGGTTATGGGGCAGGCGTTAAATGAGCCGGTGCGCCCATTGGCAGTGATAATAGGTGGCATCAAGGTCAGCGATAAGATCCGCCTTCTGGAGAATATACTTGACCGGGCGGATTTACTAATCCTTGCTGGGGGCATGGTTCGCCCCTTCTTGAAGTATTGGGGGCATGTGGTGGGTCTGCCACCGGTGGAGGATGAGGAAGTGACCTCGGCCCAGCGCGTGCTGGAGAAGACTGCGGCCAAAGGGGTTGCCCCTTTGATGTCCAGCGATGTGGTTGTGGCCCGAGAATTTGCCGCCGATGCCCCATCCCAGGTGGTGCAGGTGACAAAGGTTCCTGGGGACTGGTATATTGTGGACATCGGCCCCGAGACCATCGAGCGCTTTAGCTCTGAGCTGCGCCGATGTAAAACTATCATCTGGAACGGTCCGGTGGGCGTTTTTGAGTTCGCCCCGTTCCAATGCGGGACCAGAGCTTTGGCCGAGCTTTTGAGCAGCTTGGATGCCACCGTGGTCGTCGGCGGAGGCTCCACGGCGGAAGCGGTGACCGAGTTCGGGCTGGCGGAGAAGGTGAGCCACGTCTCCACCGGAGGCGGTGCTTCCCTCAGATTTCTTGAGGGCCGCCCCCTGCCCGGAGTGGCTGCGCTTCGGGATAAAGAAGGCTGATATGATTACCTTGGACCAGCTTAAGGAACTGGCCAGGACAGCGTCGTCAAAGATCGTGCTCTTAGTCATCGATGGCCTGAGTGGCCTGCCCCGCCCAGAGAGCGGGAAGACCGAGCTCGAAGAGGCCAAAACGCCAAACCTGGATACTCTTGCTGCCGATTCCATCTGCGGCATCGCCGATCTCATTGCCCCCGGCATCACTCCGGGAAGCGCTCCCGGGCACCTAGCCCTCTTCGGCTATGACCCGCTGCGCTTCACCATTGGCCGGGGAGTTCTCGAGGCCTTGGGCATCGGCTGCGATCTCAGAAAAGGCGATGTTGCCGCCCGGGGCAATTTTTGCACCGTGGACCAAAAAGGCTTGGTGGTGGATCGCAGGGCGGGGCGCATTTCCACTGAGCTCTGCACCGAGTTATGCCAGCAACTGCGTGGCATCATCCTCGATGGGGCTGAGCTGCTGGTGAGCCCTGTCAGGGAACACCGGTTTGTAGCCGTGTTCCGTGGCCCTGACCTCTCTGCCGAGCTTTCTGATTCCGACCCGCAGCAGGTCGGGCTGGCACCGAAGAGCATTGTGCCTCTTTCTCAGCAGGCAGCGAGGACAGCAGAGATAGCCAATGATTTCGTGGCCAAAGCCAAGGCGGCCTTGGCTCATTCCCAGCCGGCCAATATGGTGTTGCTGCGCGGTTTCTCCCAGCATCCTGACTTTCCCTCATTGCCTGAGCTCTATAAGCTGAGGCCAGCGGCCATTGCCGCCTATCCCATGTACCGCGGTCTGGCCAAAGTGGTGGGCATGGAGGTCCTGGAGACCGGAGACACTATCGCTGAAGAGTTTGATACTCTGGTCGAGCACTATCAGGAATATGACTTCTTCTATCTTCATATAAAGTGGGCTGATTCCGCGGGCGAGGACGGCGATTTCGAGCGCAAGATGCGCGTCATTGAAGAAGTCGATGCTCAGGTGCCTCGCCTGCTCGCGCTCGAGCCCGATGTGCTTGTAGTCACGGGTGACCATTCCACCCCGGCACTGCTCCGCGCTCATAGCTGGCATCCGGTCCCTGTTCTGCTACACTCTAAATGGTGCCGGGCGGACAGCGTACGCCAGTTTTCAGAGCGGAGCTGCGCCACTGGTGCTCTGGGGAGATTTCGGGCAACCCAGATCATGTCCCTGGCCCTGGCCTATGCCTTGAGGCTGGACAAATTCGGCGCCTGAAATATGACAGAGGTGAGTAGGGTGCAGGGACACCTCTCTGCCGGGGTCTTAGGGGTGTCCACTAATATCTAATAATCTCCCCCTTTCCCTTGAGGGAGGGGGGCTAAGGGGGTGAGAGTGAGAACTCCACTTATTGCAGGCAACTGGAAGATGAATACCACTGTGGCCGAGGCGCTGGACCTGGTCAAGGGCATGCGGGGGCGGTTGGATGGAATCAAGGGGGTGCAGAAGGTCGTTTGCCCTCCTTTTATCTCGCTGGCCTCTGTGGCCGAGCTGCTCAGAAACTCCACAGTTGAGCTCGGCGCTCAGAATATGTATTTCGAGAGCAAGGGCGCTTACACCGGAGAGGTGTCGCCACCCATGCTTTCCGGGATGTGCCAGTTTGTCATCCTGGGGCACTCGGAGCGGAGGCAGTACTTCGGTGAGAGAGATGCGCTGATCAACAGGAAGGTTCAGGCAGCGCTCCAGGTCGGGCTCAAGCCCATCCTCTGTGTCGGCGAGAGGCTGGAGCAGAATGAGGCGGGAAAGACTGTGGCTGTGGTCAGCCGTCAGGTTAGGGGAGGGCTGAGGGGAATCGCGCCCTTTGCGGAACTGGTCATCGCCTATGAGCCGGTGTGGGCCATCGGCACCGGTCGCGCCGCCACCGCTGAGCAGGCCAACGAGACCATTGGCATCATCAGAGGTCTTGTGGCCAAGACCTGGGGCACTGAGACGGCGCAGGCGTTGCGCATCCTCTATGGCGGCAGCGTGAACGCCGCCAACATCGCTGAGTTCATCAGCCAGCCGGAGATCGATGGTGCCCTGGTTGGCGGTGCCAGCCTTGTCGCCGATGATTTCGTCAGCATCGTGGAGCAGGCGGCCAGGATCAAAGGCTCGGCATGAAGCCCGTTGTCGCCATTGTTGGCCCCACCGCTGTGGGCAAGAGCAAGCTGGCGCTGAAGCTGGCGCAGACCTTCGGCGGCGAGATCATCAGCGCTGATAGCCGCCAGGTCTATCGCTATATGGACATTGGCACCGCCAAGCCCGGCCGGGAAGAGCGGAGCCTGGTTCCTCATCACCTCATCGACGTCGTTGACCCTGACCAGGACTTCAGCTTAGCCCTGTTTCAGGAGCTGGCACAGCAGGCACTGGAGGAGGTCCAAGGACAGGGTAAAATTCCATTTCTCGTTGGCGGCAGCGGTCTCTATATCTGGTCATTTCTCGAGGGCTGGCGTCCTGCCCAGATCAGCCCCAACCGCGAGCTGCGACATAGCCTTGAAGCAAAGGCTCATGCCGAAGGTGCTGATGCCCTCTACAGGGAGCTTCAGAGATGTGACCCGGTGGCTGCGGAGAGCATTGATAGCAGGAACATCCGCCGCGTGATTCGGGCCCTGGAGGTTTTTCAGGCGACAGGCGTTCCTTTTTCACGATTGCAGCATAAAGAGCAGCCACCTTTTACCAGCATTATCATCGGGCTGACCACAGACAGGGCTGAGCTCTATCGCAGGATCGACTCCCGTGTCGATGGCATGATCGAATCAGGCCTGGTGGCTGAGGTGGAAAGGTTGGTGGGCAGAGGCTACAGCTTCGCTCTGCCCTCCATGTCCGGGATCGGCTACCAGCAAATCGGCATGCATCTTCGTGGAGAGTGTGATCTGGCCACCGCAGTACAGAAAATAAAATACCAGACTCATCGTTTAGCCCGGCATCAGTATGCTTGGTTTCGTCCCAGTGACCAGCGGATTCATTGGATTGACATAAAAGATGAAGCTTTGGTCAGCCCTGTGGTTGCGGAATTCCTAAAAAGCTGAGGAATTTGTCCATCTTCTGTGTCAGATATGTTTCGATCTCAGCGATACAACTCTCCCAGTACTCGCGGGTGTAGTCTAAAAAAACTTGGTCCGTATAGGGCACAACAGTGGGGTCTTCGGCAACAAGATATTCTCCTTCCAGTTCAGCTTCGACGAACTCCCTGAATGTGAAGACCTTATCTTTGGCGAAGGGCCAGAGGGAACATATCGCTGCTTTGCGAAAAGGCGGGTGTTCCTCGCCGGAGATGATGATCAGGTTGGCTTCTTCCACCATTGCCCTGGTGAGCACCTTGGACCTGTAGCTGGAGATATCGATGCCCTGCTCCAGCAGTATGGCAACCATGGTTTGATACGGCGCTTTGCCAAAGGCCGGCCTGGGGATGGGCAGGTTATGGCGCTTAAGCCAGGCTATGTCCTCTCTGGAGATAAGCCCGGCGGAGGAGACCTTCACCTGTTGCGACAGCTCGGGGTCCTTTTCCCGTAGCATTTTGCGGAAAAAATACTCTGAAGTGACGCTGCGGCCCCTATTGAAGCCACAGGTGAAGAGCAATGATTTAGCCATAGCATCCTCCTTCCCTGAGCAGCTTCATTTTACGGCAGACAGCGGACAGAATCAATGGATATCAAAACTTGGGCCTCAACGCCATCGCAGGGATTATGGCCAGTACGCTCAGGGCGCCCATAACCACAAACGGCCACATGTATCCAGGGATGATGCCACTGATGAGCATACCGGCGAACATGCCGGAGGTCTGAACGACATCGAGCAGCCCCAGATTGCCACCGATCCTCTCCGCTGGGAAAAGATTGGAAACTACCACCCTCTGCGCCACTATGAAGGTGCTATCACCGAGGACATGGAACAGTCTTACTGTGAGCACGCTGGCAAAGGTTCTGGGGAAGAGCATGAGCATGTTGAAGGCACCCGATATCAGCATCCCCAGGTACAGGAGAAATCCCAGGCTACGGCCTCGCCCGGATACCTTATCGCTAACGAGTCCATTTGCGAAGCTGAGCGTGGCGATGGCGATTCCGATGATGAAGAACATGATCCCAATAGTATCCTCAACCAGTCCGGATTCATGTTTCAGGAACAAGCTAAACGAGGTTTGCTCCACCCCGATATGCGTGGCCAGCAGGAAAACCAAGCTGGTCAGAATGATCACTTCTTTCTTCTTTATATCTCTCCCATATTCCCTGAGATCGAATCTGCGTGGCGTCGCATCCTTGAGGAAGAAACTGGCAGATATTGGCACCAAGAGTACGAAGGTTGCGACCAAGAGCAGCGAGTCCAAATCCAGCGTCCGCAATAGAAGCCCTCCCACCAAAGGACCCAGGCCGTAACCGAGAAGGCCCAGACCCAGGAGAAGCCCCAGCTTGGCCCCTTTGCTCTGCTCCCCGAGGAACTTGTAGTATAAGGAGAACAGGGAGATTCGAAATAGAGCGCCCCCGATACCACCGAGGGCGAAAAGGGCAAGATAGCTCCAAAATCCGCTGGCATATCTCAACCCGAAGAGAAATAGGGCCATAATAACCAAGCCGGCAGTGATGAGCTTCTTCGGGGATAGCCTGTCGGAGAAAACGCCGAAGGGGAACATGAATATCAACGAAGCTACGGGAAAAGTGGAGATCAAGATGCCAATTTGGAGGTGGCTGAATCCGATGTCGGTCAAGTAGAGGGGGATGAAGGCCAGGACCATCCACAGAGTGGAAAAGTAGCCAAGAAATAAAAAAGAAGGCAGAACATATAGCCTCGTCGGCTTGAGCCAGGCTTTCATTGAGCGAACTCAGTATATACTAAAAGCCTCATTGTTTGCCAGCTTTAGGAGCTGGGAGTATTATAGTCTTAGGTTAGCCACATGTCTGACCGGCTCATTTTCTTGGGTACGGGTGGAGCCCGCATAATGGTAGCCAGCCAGATACTGGCCTCGGGAGGCCTCTGGCTCGACTTGAGTGGCACCCAAGTCCTTCTCGATCCTGGCCCCGGAGCTTTGGTGCATGCGGTCAAGAGGAAGCTCAAGCCGACCGATCTGGAAGGCATTATCCTGTCACACAAGCACCTGGATCATGCTGCCGATGCAAATGTCATGATCGAGGCCATGACCGTAGGCGGGACCAAGCGCAAGGGGGTGTTGTTCGCCCCCAGGGATGCCCTTGAGGACGATCCGGTGGTGATGCGCTATGTCAGGCAGTATCTGGAGCGTGTTGAGATTCTTAGCCAGGGGGGAGTGTACCGCATTGGCAATATCCAGTTTGAAACTCCGCTGCGGCATCAACACTCCGTGGAGACTTATGGCTTGATCTTTCATGCTTCAGAACATACCGTTTCCGTCATCGCTGATACCAAGTATTTCGATGAGCTTTGTGCCCATTATCAAGGCGACCTTTTGATCCTGAATCTGCTCCGGCTGGAGCCGGGTGGCCCTTTGGACCACCTCTCGGTTCCCGATGCGGCGAAGCTGATTCGTGAGCTCAAGCCCAGGGTGGCCATTCTCAATCACTTTGGCATGACTATGTGGAAGGCCAAGCCCTGGGAGGTGGCGGCCAGGCTTTCGGAAGAAACTGGCATCCGGGTCATCGCCGCCCGCGATGGCATGAAGTTCGATCTATCTCAGCTGGAAGGGGCAAGTGATGAAGGGAGTCGAAGAAGAGATCGGAAGTCTGCTGAAGGAGCATAAGCTGACCTTATCGGTGGCGGAATCGGCCAGTGGGGGCTTGATCTCTCATTTGATCACCAATGTTTCCGGTAGCTCCGACTATCTCATGGGCTCCGTGGTGTCCTATGACAACGAGGTCAAGATGAAGGTCTTGGGGGTGAGCCGGGAGACCCTGGAGCAGCACGGTGCGGTGAGCCAAGAGTGTGCTGAGGAGATGGCGCAGGGTGTGAGGAGATTGCTGAGCACGGATATCGGCCTGTCGGATACTGGCATCGCCGGGCCCAGCGGCGGCAGCGCTGAGAAGCCAGTGGGGCTATTCTACATCGGGCTTTCTTCTGAGGAGGGGACTTTGTGTCAGCGACACGTGTTCTCGGGAGATAGGCTCCAGAACAAGCACAGCGCCGCAGAAGCAGCTCTGGGCATGCTGCGGGACTATTTGCTGAAGTTATCCCAATAAGGTGGTTATTATGGAAGAAAGACACGTTGTCACTTGCTTCCTGGAACATGGTGGCAAAATCCCTCTGTTCAGGAGGAGCGAGAAGGTCGGGACCTATAAGGGGAGGTGGGCGGGGGTCAGTGGCTTTGTCGAGGAGGGGCATACGCCGTTCGAACAGGCGATGCAAGAAATAGAAGAGGAAACAGGTCTGAATGCTGAGGATGTGGAGTTGGTCAGTGAGGGCCAGCCTTTGGAGGTCGTGGATGAGGGGCTGGGGAGGAAGTGGGTGGTCCATCCCTTCCGCTTTGTCCTGAGCAGGCCGGAGAAGATCAGCATAGACTGGGAGCACACTGAGCTTGAGTGGATCGACCCCAGTGACATAGGCAAATATGAGACGGTGCCCAAACTGAAGGAGGTCTGGGAGCGGGTGACGTGAATCCTGAAGTTGCGGCTATGATCGACGAGATCAGGCTCGACCGCAGCCATGGCGCTGGCTGGCTCTCCCGGCAGGCAGTGGCAGCGCTCAAGCTGGCAGTGGAGAAAAGCGAAACCGCAACCGCAACCAGCGATTCCTTCTTGGCGGAGCTGAGCGAAGTCGCTCAGGAACTTGTGGCCACCAGGCCGTCTATGACCTCAATAACGAATGCTGTAGCTCATTTCCTTTCTAAGTTGCACAGTCAGGCTCAGGCGCAGGAAGAGATGCTTTCTTATAGAGAATTGGCTTTCTCTGTAGCCGATGAGCTAATCGCCGAGCTGGCGCAAGCCGCTTTCACTGCTGCAGCAAATGGGGCAGAAGCCATTGCTGAGGAAGACCGAGTGCTGACCTGCAGCTATAGCTCCGCGGTCTGCGAGGCATTCAGAATAGCAGCGAACAAAGGGAGGAATTTTGAGGTCTTGGTCGCTGAATCCAAGTTCGGGAACAGAGCGTATGGGAAGGCCACCGCTGAGCAACTCGAGCAATACAGTATCCCCGTGGAAGTCATCCCCGATGACGCTATCCTCGATGGTGCGCGCAGAGCGGAAAAGGCTTTGGTCGGCGCCGATAGCATCCTCAATGATGGCTCACTGGTCAACGGCGCGCCAACCCATGAACTCGCTCTGGCAGCGAGAGAGCATAACATCCCATTCTACGTCGTTTGTGAGACGGCCAAATTCAGCATCAGAAGCGATGTCGAATTGGAGGCGGGCTTCGAGCAGGTACCGTCCCATTTGATAACAGGGATAGTAACCGAGAAGGGACTGTTAGGGCCAGAGGAAGTTCCCGGTTTGGCAGCCGGAATGAGAGAGCGCATCGAGTTCAACTTGCCCGGCTACAGCATGGGGAAGTAGTTCATCCTGATGAAAGCGAAGTTCTGTACTACGCTGTCTTTGCCTCTGATGATGTTCCCATACTGAGTGTTATGCCCCGGGAGCACATATTCGATGTCCAATTTTGATAGTCTCTCTATACTCTTCTTGAGCAGCAGGCTATTGCCGCCGGCGATGTCGGTGCGCCCGATGCTTCCGAAGAAAATGACATCACCGCTGATCAGAACCTTGTTCTTCGGCCAGTAGATGCATATCGAGCCCGGGGAGTGACCTGGCGTATGTAAGATCTCCAGAGTTAGCTTGTTCTCCTTGCCCAGGCTTAGCTCTCCTTCCTGTAGATAGAAGTCGGGCTCGAAATCAGCTCGGTTACTTGCATGCATTAATTCTGCTGCTCTGTTCCTTCGGTGCTGGTCTTCTTCTTGGTGAATGGCGATGAGCGCCTGCTTGACCTTGCTTGTTCCCTGCTTCTCTTTACTCTTGTCCACGAAGAACTGATTTGCATCACAGTGATCAGGGTGACAGTGGGTATTGATGATCAAGCCGATATCTTGAGCTTTGATTTTATCCATTGCCATAGAGTTCACGAGGCGCTCGGCACCGGGCTCAGCTAATTCGGTGGTCAGGTGTCCGGGGTCGATGAGGATGTGGGGCCTATCGCCGCGAAGAACGTTGGCAAAGAGATAGCTATGGCCATTATTCCCTTGCCCCTGCCAGAGATAGCAATACAGGTTATCGATCAGCTTCATCTCGCTCTAAGCTCCTTATCAATACGGGAAGTTCAGCCAGACTATTGATGATGTCATCGGGGCCTTCTTGTGCCAGGGCTTCCCCTTCGGCGACGCCGGTGGTGACAGCAACGGTCCTGACTCCGGCTGCCTTCCCGGTGAGGATATCGGCACGGGAGTCGCCAACGAACACGCATTCTTGTGCCGATAGTCCCAGCTCTTTCATGCATTCGATCAGCCCATCTGGGGCCGGCTTACGGTGCGCCAAGGCCGCGCTGGTGACCATGGCATCGATGAACTGGTCAGCGTTCAGGCGACGAAGCTCGAGCCAACTCCTTTCTCCCTCGGTAGTCCTGCCAGTGGCAATGCCTATCTTGAGTCCCATTGCCTTCAGCTGGGACAGGGCTTCCCGAGCCCCGGGCTGCAAGTGTACTCCATCCTCTTCCAGCTCCAGATATGCCTTCCTGATTTCCTCGAAGCACTCGCTGGGCATCTCCGGAGGCAAAGAGGGGTATCGCCTGCGGATGATCTCCTTCAGAGGCAAACCTTCATTGAGGAGGACAGCTAGCTCCTTCTTGGGTACCGTCTCCAAATTGAACTTTCCCAGCCCCTGGTTGAAGGCTTGGGTGTAGGTCCCCAGAGTATCAATGATGGTTCCATCGAGGTCGAATATGACCCCCTTTATTCTCATTCCTGCTCCCTTTCATATTTTAGCCGTAATCTGTCTTTTTGAAAAGCTCCGTGGCCACCAAAGCTGCCGAAATTGAAAGAAAACGTTGTTGAGCTTATAATATGTGAAGCAAGGAGAGTTAGATGGAAGGGATGAAGAGCGCCTTTGACCGGGCCTGGGAACGAGCGGAAAAGCTGGGAAAGCTATCATCGGAGGAGATCAAGCAGAAAAAGGAGGAGGAACTCACTCTCCTGGGGAGGGGGTTGGCTCAGCGGTACTTGCAACGGGGCCATGCTGATCTCCTGGCTGAGGAAGTCAGCAAATATGAGGGCGAGGAGCGGGAAATAGCAGTCAAAGCCACTCTGTCGAACCTTGTGGCAGCAATTGAGATCGGCAATGATGAAGCAGCGGCAAGAGCCATGGCTGGAATCTCAACGCTTGGTGGGGATGGTCGGGTCGGGGAGATAGCGGGGGAAATAGAGGCGCTCTATCAGGAATATAAACTGGAAAGACAACAACAATATGAAAAAGAGAGGGACGAGATTCAAAGGTCGTTGAAAGAGATACTGCATCAATTGCGGATATCGGGAAGCGCGGTTTCCGAGCTGAATGTAGAGGCGAGCCAAGCTTGGGAGACGCTCTCCGCTGCACTCTATTCAGAATTCGATGAAAAGCTACAGCAACTCAAGCGTGAACTGGCGAATCTGCTGGGCCTTGGCTGAAGCTCAGCACTCCTCGCTCCAGGCACCGGGACCGATGAGGGGCACGAAGCGACAAGGGCCCAGGTTCTGGGTGACGATCTCACCTCTTCTCTTGGATATCTTGAGCAAATCCTGCTCATAGCGGGAGCCCACGGGGATCACCAGGCGGCCTCCGTCATCCAGTTGATTCAGAAGCTCCTGAGGCACTTGGGGGGCACCAGCGGTCACTATTATCCCCTGGTACGGGGCTTCTTGCCGCCAGCCGATGGTCTGCTCTGCGACATGAACCTCGACATTGCTACAGTCCAGCTCGGCCAGGAGATTCTTCGCCACGTCGGCGAGCTTTTGATGCCGCTCCACGGTTATCACCCGCTTCGCCAGCTTGCTCAGGATCGCTGCTTGATAGCCACTTCCCGTGCCCACTTCCAAGACCTGCTCTGTTCCTGTGAGTTCCAGAGCCTCGGACATCAGAGCCACGATGAAGGGTTGGGATATGGTTTGCCCGAGCTCGATGGGCAAGGGGATATCTTCATAAGCCAGCTTGAGGCTTGAGCTGGGTACGAAACGCTCTCTGGGGACGCTTTCCATGGCCTGAAGCACCTGCTGGTCGCTGATCTCCTGGCGCAGATGCTGAAACAATTTGGCCCTGGCTTCTTCCAGACCGCCCATGGATTATGAGCATTCCCACTTTTGTTCGACTATAGCATGAAAAGAGGAGGCGGGCAAGGAGTGGTTGCTCCTTGTCATCGGCAGCTGAGATTGCTATACTAACCAAGAATAGATGATAGCGACGACCTATGAGACCATCATCGGGCTTGAAGTTCATGTTCAGCTCTTGACCAAGAGCAAGATGTATTGCAGGTGCAGTGCTGACTATGCCAGCGCTCCGCCCAATAGCTATGTCTGTCCTGTATGCTTGGGGATGCCTGGAGTCTTGCCTGTGATCAATCGTCAAGCGGTGGAGTATACGGTGATGACCGCCTTGGCTCTTAACTGTACCATTTCTGAGTTCACCAAGTTCGACCGCAAGAACTATCCCTACCCGGATCTGATGAAGGGATACCAGATATCGCAGTATGATAGCCCACTATCTCGGGAAGGCTGGCTTGAACTCGAGGTCGATGGCCAAACCAGACGGATTAACATTACCAGAGTTCATCTTGAGGAGGATGTGGCTAAACTGGTGCACCGCAACGATCCCTCAGGAGAGTCCTACAGCTTGGTCGATGTCAATCGCGCTGGGGTCCCTCTTATGGAGATAGTGAGCGAGCCTGACCTCCGCTCCCCGGAAGAGGCGCGGCTGTACCTGATAAAGCTACGAACGATCTTACAGTACTTAGGGGTGTCCACGGGGAATATGGAGGAAGGTAGCTTCAGATGCGACGCCAACATCAGCGTCCGTTCTCAAGACAATTCGGGACAACACTCAGCCAAGGTCGAGGTCAAGAATATGAATAGCTTTAGGGCGGTCTACCGTGCATTGGCCTATGAGGCTGAGCGCCAAGCAAGATTGCTCGAGGATGGTGGGAGACAGGTCCAGGAGACCAGAGGTTGGATCGAGGAGGAGGGGATAACGGTAACTCAGCGCACTAAGGAGTATGCCCACGATTATCGCTATTTCCCCGAGCCAGACCTGCCGCCTTTGGTCCTGAGCCCATCTTGGGTCGAGGAGTTGAGGTCTCGCCTTCCCGAGCTTCCCGATGCCAGGCGGGATCGGTTCATGGCTCAATATGGCTTGCCACGCTATGATGCCAATCTCCTCACCGGTTCCAGAGCCTTTGCCGACTATTTCGAGCAATGCCTTCAGTCTGGACCTCAAGGCACTATCCTGGAAAAGAGAGCCAAGGCCGTCAGCAACTGGATGCTTGGTGAGTTATCCAGACTGCTCAACGCCACCGGAGTAGATTTGGCTGAAGCCAAGGTTGAGCCACAGCATCTCACTGAGCTGTTGGACTTGGTGGATGGGGGGACGCTGAGCACTAGCCTGGCCAAGAAGGTCTTTGAGGAGATGTTCCACTCTGGCAAAAGACCGGCCCAGATCGTCGCTGAGCAGGGATTGACCCAGATCAGTGAGAGTTCTGAGGTGGAGTCTATCGTGGATGGGGTTCTGGCGGCCAATTCGCAGGCGGTAGCCGACTTCAAGAAGGGCCGGGAACAGGCGCTGGGCTTTCTGGTGGGCCAGGTGATGAGAGCGACCAAGGGGCGAGCCAACCCTGAGCTGGTGAACAAGCTACTTCAGGAGAAATTACGATGAAATACGCTCTTTATGGGGTCGAGATTGCTCTTTCTCTTGCCTTGATCGTCATGCTTTTACTTCAGCTAAGGGGGGGTGGGGTCAGCGGTATATTCGGTGGCTGGGGTAGTGGCTCCAGCTCCTATAGAAGCAGGCGTGGCATCGAAAAAGTCCTGTTTCGATTGACCATCATTTCTGCTGTGCTGTTTGTCGTCGTGGCGGCGCTCAGCCTGCTGCTGGTTGATTGATAGAGGGTATGAGCGATATCCTGACCCTGGTCACCGATTTCGGGCTCGATGATCCCTATGTCGGCGTTATGAAGGGGGTCATGCTCGGCATCAATCCCAGGGCCACAATCGTCGATATCTGTCACGCTGTCGAACCCCAGAACATCCAACAAGCGGCCTTTGTTCTGGGCAATGCCCATCGCTATTTCCCCGAGGGCACGATTCACGTGGTGGTAGTGGACCCTGGTGTCGGCAGTGGTCGCAGGGCGATAATACTGAAAACGCCATCGTCCTATTTTGTGGCCCCGGATAATGGAGTCCTGAGCTATGTCCTTGCTGAAGCTTCAGCCATGTCACCTGGCCCCGGGCCTGGCGAGAGGGAATTGAGCACCGGTCTGGAAGCTATAGCCATCACCAATCCCCGCTTCTGGCGCCACCCGGTGAGCTCGACCTTTCATGGGCGTGATATCTTCGCGCCGGTGGCTGCTCATCTCTCACTGGGCATCCCAGTTTCTGAATTTGGCGAGGTGGTCCATTCCGTATTCACTTTGGCCCTGCCTCAGCCTGAGGTTGCTGCCGATGGCGTTATCGTCGGGCACATCATCCACATCGACCGCTTTGGCAACTTGATCACTGACATCGCTGGCCATCTGGTTGCGCAACGGGCGCTGATCGAGGTCTCAGGTCACCATATTGAGGGCTTGAGCCCCTGTTATGCTGAGGGCGAAGAGCTCCTGGCTCTCATCGGCTCAAGCGGCAATGTGGAGATAGCGGCTAAGAACAGGAGCGCCGCTGCCCTGCTCAACGCTGGGATCGGCGCTGAGGTTCGAATACAAAGGAGATGACATGGCAGGTGTTAAGACCTGGTTTTTAGAGACAAGGCCGAGCTTTTTGCTGCTGACTCCGGTATGTGTCTTCACCGGGATCGCAGCTTCCCTTTATGCTGGCTATTCCTTCCATACTTGGTATTTTGTGCTGGCCTCTCTGGGCGCTTTATTCGCCCACATCAGTGTAAATGTGCTCAATGACTACTTTGATTACAAGAGCGGAATAGACCTCAAGGCAGCGAGGACTCCCTTCAGCGGTGGCAGTGGCATTCTGCCTGCGTCTCTGCTCACCCCGAGACAGGTGTTGCTCCTGGGTATGGGGAGCCTGGCCCTCGTGGTAGGGATAGGCATCTATTTCCTCTACATATATAGGTGGGCCATGCTGCCCATAGGGCTCGCCGGGGTGCTATTGGTATTTCTGTACACGCCTTATATTACTAAATTGCCTGGTGCGAGCGAGATTGCAGCTGGCGGATTCTCGCTCATGGTACTGGGTGTATATTTTACCCAGGCAGGGAGCTATAGCTCAATAGCTGTGGTGGTTACGCTGGTGGCGGCCCTGCTCATCGCCGATTTGCTCCTGCTCAACGAAATCCCCGATGTGGAGGCGGATCGTAGTGGGGGTAGAAGACACCTGCCAATAATCTTGGGCAGCAGAGGGGCAGCCTGGGTCTACTCTTTGGTTATCATCTCAACATATGCCTTGATCTTGGCCGGAGCTTTGGCTGAAATCCTTCCTCTGCTGGCCCTGCTCGGCCTGGGCACACTGCCACTGGGGATAAAGGCGATGAGGGGGGCGCTCAAGCATCACAATGATATCGGCGCTCTTGTTCCCTATCTGGTGACAAACGTACAGGTGGTGCTGCTGACTCCGCTGCTGATGGCCATTGGCATCATCATTTGGGCCTGGGTCTAATAACCAAGGGACAACTCAGGCGTTTCTACACGGCTTCTACTGTGGAGTCTCTTTGATCACCTGCTTCCCGTATCCCATCGCATCGTCCAGCCGGGTGGCGAATGATCTCATCCAGTCGAAGCGAACCACAAGCTCGGCGAAGGTTCTATGCAGCCAAGTGGGCGGTTTATTCCAGGGACAGCTCCTAACACAGTTGCCACAGCCTGAGCCATTAGCTACCCACCAGCTGAGGCATTTCTCGGCGTTTATCGGCCATTTCAGCACGCCAGAGTTGTTGGATATGTTCCAGGGCTGGTCGGTACGCTCCCCCTTCATTATGGCCCCCGGGGGGCAGTGGCGAGCGCATTTATCGCACTTCTCGCAAAAGTCCTGAATGCCGAGGTCGATGGGGTTGTCGGGCACCAGTGGCAGGTCGGTGAGCACCTTGCCCAGGCGGACCCGGGGCCCATATTCCTTGGTTATCAGGATGCCATTTCGACCGAGCTCGCCGAGGCCGGCATCGACGCCGAGGGGAATGCTCAAAGCCGTGTCATTGCCTGCGGGAATGGCCTTGTAGCCCAGGAAACGGATGAAGTCAGCCAATGAGGTGGCGGTGAAAGCTGTTGCGGAATAGCCCAGGTCTACGCTCGGCGTCACCGCTGGCGCGCGTTGCGTGTCAATGTAGTCCATCTCAAAGGCCATTACCACGGCGTAGCGATATTGCTCCGGAATCTCCAGAGGGTCACCGGGGTTGGCCATTTGAGAGAGCTTGGCCGTGTGGTCGCCCCAGTGTGAATAGACCCAGAGGCGGTTCAGTTCGCAGATGCCGACTAAGTCGGCCCCGAACCATCGGGCAACCTTCTTCACCTTGTCCGACATCCTGGCCGGGTCGGGGATCGGCATCGGGTCTACCGATATCGGCCAGCGTGCCTGCAGGCTATCCCTGCTGAAGGCAGTCCTACGCACCAATGTATCTATAGCTCGCCCGGAGAGATTCAGAGCATAATCCTCCCAGGTGTAGCCGGGGACGTTTTTCACCCCCTTGGTCTTGAAGCCCTGCTCGAACGCTTCCCTGAGCGAGGTGAGTTCACCTCTGTCGCCTCTGGAGTATATGGTGTTGCGCTCATCAAAGCGCTCAACCGGCCCGGTGATGAACCGTTTGTATGTTGGCTCAGCCACTGATCTTGCCATCTGGCTCCCTCATATTGATTTTGGACTTTGGGCTCGTATTGGGAAAAGGGAGCGCCCGGAGGCGCTCCCTTTTCGTTCTCTCTGTACAGCAGCAGCTTGCTCAGGCTTATTATTTACTTAGGATATGGACCACGCCGAGGTCGGCATCTAATTTCACCCTGTCGCCGGTCTTGATCTTTCTGGTCGCATCCAGGGTGCCGGCAAGGCAGGGGATTCCGTACTCGCGGGCCACGATGACGGCATGAGAGAGAGCGCCACCGCCATCGATGATGACCCCGCTGATAATCTCAAAAGCCGGGGTCCAAGGTGCGCTGGTACCCGGTGCCACCAGGATCTCTCCAGGCTGGAGCTCTGCTAGTTTGTCCTCGGTCATTATGACGCGGGCAACCCCTTCCACCACTCCAGGGGTGGCAGCAGCACCGTAGAGGTCAGCCTTTACGTCATCCCTGACAACAGGCACCGAGGTAGATACGCTGATCACAGGGTCTCTTACCACCATCTCACCGGCCCTCTCTATGTTGCCGTAGAAGGGCTTGGGCTCGGTCTTCAGATATCCCTCCCATTCCTTCTTCCGTGGCTCGGCGCGGAAGCGGAGGTTGGCCTTCTCCATGGAGATGGCTGCTCTCCTGATGTCCTCCGGCAGCAGGAAGTAGACGTCCTCAGGGTCATCGAGGCACCCGGCTTCAGCAAAGCGTCGCCCGTATTCCCTGGTTATCCAGCGACCCATGGCATGGCAATAGAGGTCACAGTAAAAGGTATGGTCTTCGCTGAAGTAGCCGGCTTGCTGAGCGCCCTTCATCAGAGCGGCGAACCACTCTTTCTGCTCTGACGGCACTTGGGCTATGATCTCCTGCTCCGCTTCTTTCCTTTCGCGGGCCATCTGCTCTCTTTTATCGTCCAGTGTATATACGCCCTTTGTTGTTAGGGCCACCTTTATCATTGGCAGGCCCATGCTGGGCTTCTCGATCAAAGTGGGGGTGGCCCAATCAAGCATGCGCTCACATCTCCAGCCGTTGACCTTGAGAAACTCGCTGTATTCACCGAGCCATTTCTTGCCTGCATCACTTCCCTCTAACTTAGCCAGTAGCTGTTCATTGTCCTCCGTGGTCTGGAAAAGTTGCTCCAGGCCCAGTTCGGTGGCTCGACGGCCCAGACGCCAGATATCCTTGTTGTAGCGGAATAACGAGCTATCGAAGCCGGATACCAGCTTGGAAAACCGCAGGTCGGTATGGCCAAACCCCAGTACCTCACGGCACATCTGGTCAAATAGGCCGTAGAGATAATATGCCGGCACCATCGCCTCCATGTGTATCTCCCATTGCCTGCGGTCGACACGGTTCTGGAACTCGTCAAAACACATCAGGAGTTCGATGTTGCTGATGTTTTTGATGGCCTCATACTCGTTGATGCCGAAGGTTTTCTTGAGAGTTTCATATTCCTGCATGAGCTCGTCCCGTAGTGGTCGCCAGACTCCCTCGAAGTCCTCGATAAACGGCCTGATCTTCTCCCGGAATACAGGCTCACGCTGCTTCTGCTCTTCGTCTGTAGTCGGGATCACGGTGGGATAGGGATAGCCATCGACATATCTCACTTCCCATCCCTTGGTGGTCGGCAGCTGTAGCATCTCGGCGCTACGTCGTATGCCGTAGTAAGCCCAGCGGCCCCAGCTGGCCACGAAATATAGGGGTCTCCATGGTGGTGTGCCGTGGACTACATCACACAGCCACACCCAGTAGTTCTTAAGGTCATTGTCCCAATCGGGTTCATACTCGTTTGCACCATATACTGCAACCATATCTCCTCCTTTGTTTATGTTTTTTTATCCTTTAACTGCCTCTCCTGAAGCACGTGTCACGCCATCAATTCATTCAGCTCTCACTTCCTCTCTAGCTATCTAGCTAGATTGTACCTTCAGCTTTCGTTGAAATTCAGGCGTTTGTGAGCTTGGTGATTGATTATTATAGCATCGTATCTCAGCTTTTGTCCATTGTCTTCTTCGAGTTCTCGGCCAAGCTTCAGGCGTCTCTTGAAGCTTAATGTGTAACGGTTTACAATGAGAGTCAAGCGATGCGCATTGTATTTATGGGCACTCCTGAGTTCAGCGTCCCCATTTTGGAGCAGCTGATCGGGAGCGAGCACCAGGTTGTGGCTGTCTATACCCAGCCCGATAGACCTGCTGGCCGAGGGCGGACATTGACGCCGTCATCGGTGAAGACGGTGGCCTTGGCGCATGGCCTACCGGTGCTTCAACCGGCGAGCCTGAAAGGCACCGCTGAGGTGGCAGAGCTCGATGAGCTCAAGCCAGATGCCATCGTGGTTGCCGCCTATGGGCAGCTCTTGCCCCAGCCGGTGCTTGATATCCCCGCTTTCGGCTGCCTCAACGTTCATCCCTCCCTACTGCCCAAGTATCGTGGTGCCTCCCCCATAGCCGCCGCTATCCTCAACGGAGATGAGGAAACAGGCGTCACCATCATGCTCCTGGATGCCGGGCTTGACAGCGGGCCAGTTCTGGCGCAGAGGGCCATTGCCATTGAGCCTGATGATACCACGGAGTCGCTCGGCGGCAAATTGGCCCGGCTTGGTGCCGAGCTTTTGGTCCAGACTCTGCCTCGCTGGTTTGACCGCAGCCTGACTCCTGAGCCTCAGGATGAGACGAGTGCCACCTATACCAAGCTCGTTGCCAAGGAGGAGGGTGAGATAAACTGGCAGCTCAGCGCCGTGGAGCTGTGGCGGCGGGTGCGCGCCTTCTATCCCTGGCCTGGGTGCTATACGAGGTGGCGGGGAAAGCAATTGAAGCTATTGGAGGCTGTCCCCGTAACTGGTGGCGAAGGCCTCGAGCCCGGGCGGGTGCTCTCGCTGTCGCTGGAGCAAGAGGCGGTGGTGGGTGTGGCGACCGGCGCTGGCATTCTAGGGCTGCGACGGGTGCAGCTGGAAGGCAAGAAAGCCATGGAGGCCGCCGATTTCCTGCGCGGGCATCGCGATTTCATCGGGGACAGGCTGTAGCTGGATGAACACTGCGGACTTCGACTATGTCCTGCCCCGAGAGCTTATCGCTCAAACCCCTGTTGAGCCTCGAGACCGCTCCAGGCTTATGATAGTTCACCGCGGGGAGCGGTCGCTTGAGCATCACCATTTCGCTGACATCGTGGATTATTTGCATCCTGGCGATGTCCTGGTGCTGAACGATAGCCGGGTGCTGCCGGCACGGATTTTTGGACGCAAGGAGGGCAGCGGCGCTCGCATTGAGTTCCTGTTACTGCGCCGGCTGGACCCGGGAATCTGGGAAGCACTGGCCAGGCCGGGACGCCGTCTTCAATCAGGGACCAGTGTCGAAATAGGTGCCGAGCCCTCTTTCTCGGTGCAGGTGCTGTCCAAGACGGAAAACGGCATGGTAACAATACAACTCTCCGACGAGGCAGTGCTGGAGGAATGGGGAACGGTCCCGCTGCCTCCTTATATCCAGACTCAGCTACATGACGAAGAGCGTTATCAGACGGTCTATGCCAGAGTCCAGGGCAGCGTGGCAGCTCCCACAGCGGGGTTACATTTCACTGCGGAGCTAATCGACCGCATCCTGGAAAAGGGAATAGAGCTGGCCTTCGTCACCCTTCATGTGGGGCTGGACTCCTTCCGCCCGGTCCAGGCCGCTGACCCTCGGGAGCATGTGCTGCATCGGGAGTATTGCGAGCTGAGCCCGGAGGTGGCACAAAGGCTGCATCGAGCCAAGAGCGAAGGCAGAAGGATTATTTGCGTTGGCACCACCTCGGTCAGGGCGGTGGAGGGAGCGGCTCAGGACGGGGAGATAAAGCCGTTTCAGGGCTGGACCGACCTCTATATACTGCCCGGCTACCGGTTCCACATGGTGGATGCCCTGCTCACGAACTTCCATCTGCCCCGCTCCACCCTGTTCATGCTGGTCTCGGCCTTTGCTGGCCGGGAGCTAATCATGTATGCTTATAGCGAGGCTATCCGCCTCGGCTACCGTTTCTACAGCTTCGGCGATTGTATGCTGATTCTGCAATAGCGATACTGGGAATCATTCGGGGATATCGTTGATTATTATTTCAGTTAAATGGGCCATCAACGGCTTTGCCAAGCTTCATTTAGAGAGATATACTAAATTTTGGTATACAAGCAAAGGAGGCTGTCGATGCCTGACATAAGGGCCCTTGTCAGTTACATCGTTGACCAGCAACCTGACCAGGAGCTGGAGACGCGGCATCTAGCGGTCGCCATCTGCCCAAATGACAAACTTGAGCATCCACACCCTTAACGCAAGGGACAACATCATGTTGGAGGTGGTCCGCGACTACTTCCAACTAGGGCCAGCCCCCATGCTCGTGCAAATCCGGGGGATGCTTGCTCAGACCGAGCAGATACTCTTGAAAAAAGGGATTGCGTATAGCGACTTGAGAACCGCCCTCGTGCCCAATCCGAAAAGACGCGAAGTCGCAATGGTCTTCGACACTACGCGCATTCCAGATACATGGTACGGACTCCCAATCCACACCAAGATCATCCCTCTCTTCCCAGACAGCAGCAACCATAGTGTTCTGGTGGGGGACTTTCTAGGAGACAACCAACACCAGGAAAGCCTCTTTCGAATGCTCGCACGCCACCTAGACCTCGCAGGTGACTTGGACTATCGTCATAGCACCCAGTTCTACTTTGTTTACGTCAACAATCTCAGCGATTCGATGGTCGCGTCATTCCATACGGGATTGTCTGGCTACAAACCCTACGTTGGGCTCGTTGACCTCACGATTTCCTCCCCACTAAAGGCCTACTTATCTAGTATCCTCGTGAATTGCTGTCTGAAGCACCGCAAGTACATCATCATGGGTCATGAGGATGACCGCGACAACGAGGAAGATGTCAACATTTCTGGATATCCCTATGAGAAAAGCGGTTTCACTTGCAGGAGTCTCCAGTCATCACTATTCGATCTGTTCCTTTCATACAAGATTGAACGTTCCACCTTCCGCGGCTTTGAAACCGATACAGAATTCTCGCTCAACGCTATAAGCACTGATCCCATGCCACTCTCTGGTCTAGCCATCCAAGTGGAGCCAGAGAAGTTCCAGTACCTCTTGAATAGGAAAATAGGCACTTTGAAGCGCGTGGGCCTAGCGAAGAATGCACCCGCAGATTTGGCGACCCTGATTCGAGAGAAGATAGATTCCAACTACATTTACAACCTGCGTCATGACGACCTGCATGGGACCACCAAGTTCGACATTTTGCTCGAAGTACTACCTTCCGATGTTTCATCTGAATCTTCACCAGTCCGAACCATGGTCGCTCTAGAGTACATCCCTGCGAAGAAATCTCTCCGGCTGATCACCTTGCACTAGGGCCGCCTGACAACTTGCTGGAGCCGACTTCCTAGTTAGTGAAGATCGGATGGTTCAGGGGCGACAGGTAGCGCGAAAATGGGGTAGGGTGAACCTAAGCCGTCGGGCGGCCAGTTCGAGTCAACACCGGATTAGAGATGGAAGCCATCTCGTGTCATAGCCGCAGCACCGCTGATTGCATGCTGATTCTGTAATAGGCTGTTGCTTCTTCGGCCTCGAAGCCCGTGGGCTTTGCTTCCGCTTGACAGAAAGTAAATTCTGCTGTATACTACTGTCTCGGTTAATAGTGCAAGTTACCACCCCTGTTGATTTCCTCGTGAACTGTCCACAGGCTTAGGGTGACTGGGACTTAACCAAATATATAGGAAAGGAGGTCATCCGATGGGCTTTGTGGACAAGTCTCTACAATGTCTCGATTGTGGGGATACATTCACATTCAGCGCCGAAGAGCAAGAGTTCTTTGCCTCTAAAGGCTATGCCAATGAGCCTAAGCGCTGTCCGTCCTGCCGCCAAGCGAGGAAAGCGCAGCGCTACGGAAACAGCAGCTACGGTGGTGGCTATGGGCGCAGACGTGAGATGTTCCCCGCAGTGTGTGCTGAATGTGGCGTCGAGACGCAAGTACCGTTCCAGCCTCGGGAAGGCAGGCCGGTCTATTGCAGTAGTTGTTACGAAAAGGTCAGATTGAACAACCGGTAAAAAATTCTGACTGTGATCTGGCGGAGGCCGGGATTAGTCTCGACCTCCGCTAGCTAAATGGGGGAGAGGTTTTGGGAAAGGAGTGGCTATGAATATCTATGTGGGCAATCTATCGCGTGACGTCACCGAGGAGGAACTGCGGCAGGAATTCGAGGCATTTGGTGAAGTGACATCTGCGAAGATAATAAAGGACAGGTATAGCGGCCAGTCGAGGGGATTTGGGTTTGTCGAGATGGCGACCAATGACGAGGGAAAAGCTGCGATCGACGGGCTCAAGGGGAAATCGCTGAAAGGCCGGGAGCTTGATGTCGGTGAGGCGCGCCCTCGCACAGAAGGCAGGAGGGGTGGCGGTGGCGGGAGAGGTGGCTTCGGTGGTGGTGGAGGAAAACGCCGGGGCTGGTGAGCTACCAGCCAGATCTCACCTGAAAAGATGCGCTCCTACTGGAAGGAAATAGTACCCCGTTTGTAGTAGATCTCGTTTGCTCCGCTGCGGTCATCGCTGAACACGACATATATGTATGAGTCCGTCACCATGATTGGATGGGCCCCCATCAGCTGAGATAGAGCGATGCAGTCCGCGAGCCTTGTTTCCACACTCCAGCTGTCGCCCCCATCGGAAGAGAACGCATAGTACAGAGCCTCGGTCCCGTCGCGGTCGTCAGCCCACAGGAGATGCAGTAGATTGTTGCTCACTGCCAGCACGGGCCAGAGCGACTGCCCCGAGTTGTTTGTCAGCCTTTGGAACCCCCGTTTTGTGCTATGATAGTAATACACAGTATATGTTAATACTGTGATGCTTTCCGAGCAGGCTTGACAGCGAGGTGCCACAGGCCTATCTTGTGATAAGAAATATATTTACATCTATGGAGAGGTAAGTATGCGCAGACTGCGGATTGGCATGGGTCAGATCAATGCCACGGTGGGCGATCTTGCCGGCAACACGGAGAAGATCATCGAAGATGTCGCCAAGGCTAGGTCTTTGGGTGTCGACCTCCTTACCTTTCCCGAGCTTGCTATCTGTGGCTATCCCCCAGAGGACCTCTTGCTCAAGCCCCAGTTCATCGAGGAGAACCTGAACTCTCTCGACCGAGTCGTAAAGCAGTCCTCCGGTATAACCGTTGTGCTTGGTTTTGTCGATGCTGAAGAGGACATCTACAATGCTGCTGCGGTGATCCACGACGGGAAACTTGCTGGCGTCTATCACAAGATCTACCTGCCCAACTACGGGGTTTTCGATGAAAATCGCTACTTTCAGGCGGGCAGAGAATGTCTGGTGTATGTAATAGCTGGTGTTGCTGTGGGCATCAATGTCTGTGAAGACATCTGGTACGAGGGCGGACCGGCAACGGTGCAGGCTTATACTGGGGCTGAGGTCATAGTGAACATCAGCGCCTCGCCATACCATGCGGGGAGGCGTGACTTCATGGAGCGTATGCTGGGAACCCGTGCCTCGGACAACGTGGCCATTGTGGCCCACAACAACCTGGTGGGGGGACAGGATGAGCTGGTCTTCGCTGGCAACAGCATGGTGCTGGATGAGAAGGGAAGGCTGATAGCGCGGGGTAAACTGTTTGAGGAAGACCTGATAGTGGTCGATCTTGATGTGGAGGCTGTGTTTCGGACGCGCCTTCACGACCCGAGATGGAGAAAAGAAGCGCTGCTGCTGGAAGCGCAGCGATGGCCGGCGGTGAAGACAGTGGTCTCCGAAACGCCTGTCAGTACTTCAAAGCCACCACTGGAGCCAAGGCAGATTCAATTGCGCGGTCTTCCCGGCGAGGTCTATGACGCGCTGGTGCTGGGCACGCAGGACTATATCCGAAAGAATGGTTTCCAAAAGGTGCTGATCGGCCTTTCCGGTGGCGTAGACTCCAGTCTGGTGGCAGCTATCGCAGTTGATGCTCTGGGGCCGGCGAACGTGGTTGGCGTTTCCATGCCTTCCAGGTATTCCTCTCCCGGCAGCAGGTCGGATGCCCAGCTGCTGGCTCAAAACTTGGGCATGGAGCTTATAACCGTCCCCATTGAACCGGTGTTCCAGGCTTATCTGGACGTGCTGGCTGAAAGTTTTGCCGGGACCGAGCCCAATGTAGCCGAGGAGAATATTCAGGCGCGAATCAGGGGCAACATTCTCATGGCCCTGTCCAATAAGTTCGGCTGGCTGGTCTTGACCACGGGTAATAAAAGCGAGACGGCCACCGGCTACACCACGCTTTATGGGGACATGGCTGGGGGATTCGCTGTGATCAAGGATGTGCCCAAGATTATGGTCTATGAACTCTCCAGGTACCGAAACCAGTTGGCGGGCTCGGAACTGATACCTGCCACCATCATAGATAAGGTACCCTCGGCTGAGCTGAGGCCGGAACAAAAGGATAGCGACTCTCTGCCTGCTTATGAACTGCTTGATCCAGTGTTGGAGGCCTATGTTGAGGAGGACAGGAGCGTGGAGCAGATCGTTGCTGCGGGAATGGATGAGGAAGTGGTCAAGCGGGCTGCCCGACTTGTGGACACAAGCGAGTACAAGCGCCGTCAGGCACCGCTGGGGATCAAGATAACCCCCAGGGCCTTCGGTCGAGACCGGAGACTGCCTATCACCAATCGGTTCAAGGGATGCTAGAACAACGGCTCTATTCTCAGGGAATCACTGGTAACAGCAGGTGCGACGGGTTTTCCGGGTCGCGGTAGACCTTATGGCAGCATACATGATTAGAGCACATGTGAAATGACGAAGCTCCGAAGGCGATCCTCTGAGTAGGTGCAGACATGCTCATAATCTCCAGCTCGATCCTGTGCCCTGCTAGGAACTTATTTGAGGTCGGCCGGATCTCGATATCATATTCATATATCTTGCCCGGTTGAATCCTCTCCACCGACTCTTTTGTGTGAATGTGATATGGTTGCCAGGGTTTCGACTTACTCCGGTCAATGGCTCTATGTGAGCACTTAAGGTAGCCCCTGGTCAGCTCCATCTTCCTGCCATCCGGAGCTACATCGCTGAGGCCGACTATCCAGTTATCGTCCTCGGTGTCTATGGAAGCATAAAGCTTCAGGGCGATGGGGCCGGTGATGGTCAAATCTTCAGGCAGTGGCCCAGTCTGGTACTTGCAGGACTCTATTTTGTTGGTGATGGTGATCGGCCCCTGAACGAAGCTATCAGGAATAGTATATGCAACTCCTGGTGGCTCAGTAGATAGACGTTCATAGGTATGAAGGTAAAATTTTGTCCATCTGGTCCTTGCCAGTGGCCACTCATTCTCCAAGTGCCACGTGCCAGCATAGGGGTCGCAGTCCTGCATGGTAAAGATCTTGATCGGCGGCTCATCCATAATACCGGTGTCGATGCTCTTAAGCCAGTAGTCACACCACCTTATCGTCTCATCGGCGTACCCGGCGAATGGTCGCTTTGTCAGGTCAGGGTCTACCGCCATCATGGGGCGTTCTATACGACCGGGTAGGAGCATTAGCTTTTTGGGCACTTTCAATCCAGCATAGCTTCGAAACGCTCCCGTTAGGAACCCGTAATTGTATGTGCGCCACTCGTCACCAACATAGGCCGGGACCTTGATATCATCGAGGCGGTACTTGGGCGACCTTTCCCGGTAGAATGGCCCGTCGTAGGGATGCATCATGTAGTCAAAAAGCCCCCAGCTTGTATCGGAGAGCTGAGGATGAACCAGGACATTGTATATCTCCGAGTGCATCATGATATCCCTTACCGGGTAGATATCCGGGTTGTCAGGATTGGCTATTGCCTCCCGCGCCAAGCGTTGCTGTTCCGCCCTGTGCTCAGGGTCAACAGTGTGCACAGCAAGATAGACTGCACCCAGATAGAAGAAGAATGTATGAAGTATGCCAGCTGCGTAGGGCCCGTCGCGATATACATCGCACATAGCATTAAGGGGCATGATGCATCTCAGATGTGGCGGCTGCGTTACAGCTATGCGCAGCTGTGAATATCCGAAGGCAGATATCCCTATCGTCCCCACATTGCCATCACACCAGGGTTGCCGTGCAATCCACTCTATGAGGTCATAGCCATCCATTTCATCGTCCTTGTCCATTACTCCTTCTGAGTGGCCAATGCCCCTGGGCTGGGCTATGACATGGGCATAACCCCTGGGCACGAGGTAGTGGGAGCACCCTCCCTCGATCGTGCCGTCCCATACTAAAGTCTGGTAGTAAGGTTGCGGCGGTAGCGACCATTGCAAGTGTGATGACGTTTCTTTGCTCCAAACGGCGTAGGCCATCAACGCCGGAACCTTGCCAGCGGCGTCAGGCACAAAAATATCAGCGGCCAGACGTACCCCATCGCGCATGGGTATCATGATCTCGCCTAAATACTTGACCTTGTAAATGGGCTGTGATCCCTCTTTCTTAGCAGCCTTTCTGGTAGATTTGGCCATTGTATTCTCCTCCCCTTTACTATTTGTCTTTGTTTGTCTCTTGGTTAGCCAAGATTATAAAGAACCGTGATGTTGGAAGCAATGGCTACTCTCTGCTTGGGTTTCGGTCATCTTTAAGGCTTTGAACTGCCGGCATGTGGGTTATCCGGTTATGCCTTGCGGCAGGGCAGATTGACATTCGCTCTCCAGATGTTAAAATCAGAGTGCTGACCCGATACGGGGATGGGCAGGTTGACCATTGATCCCCGAGGAAATGCGGCGATTTGATGCCGCAGCAAAGATGAAGAAGGGGCGCTAGCTCAATCGGAAGAGCAACTGACTCTTAATCAGTAGGTTTGGGGTTCGAGTCCCCGGCGCCCTACCATAAATAGCGGAGATAATGTCTGAGCCCACTGAACAAGGGTTGAAGGCAAATAGAGATCAAAGGTAGTGTAAACACACTGCACCGGGCGGGCCCCCAAAACGAATGGTGCAGGAAGATAAAAGTCGATGGTGGATAGTCGAAGGATTCAGGTACGAGTTGGAGGTCAGTTCACGTCCCAAGACCGTAGAGTTCTACTGCGGCAACGTGCAACGATTCCTATCGTGGGCTGAAGCTGCTGGCATTCGTGACATCCGCCTCATCAGCAGGCACCACATCCAGGCGTTTTTTCATCACTTATTGCAGGAGCGGACGGTTGCCAGGGGAGGTAACGGTTCTTCTCGACCACTTCATCGCACCGAACGTACCCGCTGGCCTTACTACGTGTCTCTGCGGCGCTTCTTTCGTTGGGCGATCAATGAGGGCTATGTAGAGCATGACCCTCTGGACGGAATTTATCTGAAGCGACCCAAGGATCCGCCGATAGAGCCCTATAGTCCCGAACAAATTGCGCGTATGCTTAGTGTATTAGACCTTAGATGGAAGTCTGCCAAGACAGTTTGCCAAAAGATGCTGGCAGCGAGGGATCGGGCGGTGTTGTTGCTCTTCCTGGAAAGCGGCATGCGATGCGACGAATTGCACAAGATCAGACAGGAGGACGTGGACTTGGAGAGGCGAAGGATGCTGGTTCGAGATAGCAAGAGTGGTAAGGCGCGAATAGTGGGCTTCGGGCCGCAGGCGAAGAAGGCTCTGTGGCGTTACCTGATGCTGCGCCCCCCAGAAGCTTTTCAAGACCAACTGTGGCTGACCGAAGAGCGCAAGCCCATGGCACTAGGTGGTTTTCGCCAAATAATTCGGCGGCTAAAGAGGGATGCTGGGCTTCAGCATGTCAAGGGCTCTGTTCACAAATTGCGCCACACCTTTGCCACCACCTATTTGAGACACACGCGAGATATGAAAGGCACGAGACTTCTATTAGGACATTCAACCCTAGCTATGGTGGAGAGGTATACACAGTTCATTGAGGCAGAAGACGCGCTGAAAGCATACGATGGGAAGGGTCCCCTAGACTGGCTTGGTGGCTAATGCTCAGTTACGCTGCAACACACTCAGGTTGTGGCCATTTGCTCTTGCCATGCTCTGGCTGCGACTGATGTGACTCTTATTAGCGATAAAGTAGGAAAGGTATGAAGCACTATAACTCTGTCTTCATAATCTTATCAATCCTGTCAACTCCTTTCCTCACAGTGTCTTCAACGAGCGTCTTGTCCTCAGGGTGTAATTCCGTCCAGTCGTCGGTAACCTCCCTCGCAGTCTTGCCTCCCTTGACCTGCTCCCAGAAGTAGAGATCACGAAGAAGCACTTTGTCGATGGGCCTTTTATAGGGCGCCTTAGTCGCCGCCGACAGATGCAGAATGGTCTCAATACTATTCCACACCTCTAACCAATCTTTCTTAGTGGCTGACTCATCTATGCCAGCAACCAAAGCAACATATTTAGTCCCTTCCTCATCTTCGTCTACTGGAACGAGGATGAGCTGAAGGGCTGAGCTAATGCCCAGTGGGCCTTGTGCGCCCAAAATGAAGCTTTTAACGTTATCGAGAACATCTTCTGGCAAATCGAACCTCCGTATGAGGTCCATTGCGCTACGGTCGAGAGGTACATCCGGGTAGTAGTTTGTTCTGCTAGGTTGTGCCGAATAGGAAAAGGAATCGAGCATCTCGACAAATTCCTTGGGAAAGTGCCAATAGTAATGCGGCATAGGTTTATAGGGCTCCTGTGTGTTCTCTGCGTGATGCCTCTTATACCACTCAGCCATTTCGTGAGCGGTTCTAAATCCTTCGGCAGGGATTCCTAACTCTGAGCGCAGCATTTTAACTGCTTCCTTAAAGCTAGGACTAAGAGTAATAACCGAGGCATTCCGGCGCTTCTCATAGGAATGTATCCTCATCCCACTCACCTCCTTGTGGAATTTTAGGTTGGCCTTTTTTTTCATCGCCAACCCTGCTATTTTACCTTACCATATCTGTGTATAGCACGCATTCACCCGCGCCAAATTCAGGGTGTGATGAACCATTTGAGGGATAGGCTGCTAGTAGTGGATTTGGAAGTCAGAGCTCGAACGCCTAGGGTGCAGACTAAACGCAAGGCGGGTGATCTGACGGTCAGGGATGCTGGTCGTCTCGGAGGGCTGACCACCTTGGCCCGTCATGGGGTCGACCATTACCGGACAGCGGGGAGGAAGGGCCAAGCCAAACTCTCGATGCGCTTCGGAAAAGCTAACCGACGAGCTTGGGGGGCGATGGGTGGCAGGCCGAGAAAAATCATATTAGACGGCGCGGGGGAGAACAGGTAACACTGATAGAGGGAGGTAAGGGGCCTGCCCGGTCGTCTGCTCGTTCTCCCCCGGCTAGTTACATCACAGTGGGGTACGGGGCGTGCTTGGGGGAACAAGGAGTTATACTCTAGTGAAAGTCTATCTCGAGCCAATTGAAGTGGAACTGCTGGAGCGGGAAGCTACGAATATGCGAGACTGCCTGCTTATCCGGTTGCTCTCCCGTCTCGGCTGTCGCATATCAGAAGCCCTGGCTCTCCTCGTGCAGGACATCGACCTGCAGCAGGGCGTAGTAACCATTCAGCACCTCAAAACCCGACTGAAGCTGGCCTGCCCTGACTGCCATGCCAGGCTGGGGAGGAACCATGTCTTCTGTCCTGGATGCGGTGCGAAAGTGGAAAAGGCAGTGGCCCAGTCCAAGGAACATCGACGAGTGAGGACGCTGCCTGTAGATGGAGGCACGCTGGAGATGCTCAGGGACTACATTAATCGAGGAGGGCCGGTACTGCGAGACAGCAGGCAGCTTATCTTCGGCATCAACCGACACCGAGCTTGGCAGGTGGTGCGGGACTGCGCCGACCGGGCCGGCCTTCCTGAGCTTGTCAACCCAGAGACAGGGAAAGTGCACGGGGTGAGCCCCCACCGGCTCCGGGATGCCTTCGCTGTTCATGCGGTAAAGCTCGACGACTCCGGCGACGGGCTCAGGCTGCTTCAGGAACATCTGGGCCACGCCAGCTTCAACACCACGGCGAAGTATCGAAAGGTGGCCGGGGAGGAACACCGACAATGGTATGAGAAGCTATGGTGCAAGCAGACACACGATAAAGGACATAAGTAGTGGTTGAACTCCTGAGGCCCCGCAGAGGTGGATTTCTCCGCCCTTTTGGCTGTGGTTGGTTCATCAGGGAATTCCTCATGGGCCACGGCCCCAATGGCTCGCCCACGATAGACCCTAATGTGGGCGCTCCCCAGGCGGACATCTTCTACCACTACAAGACGTCCCTCCTCACTGCCATCGCCCTCGACCGGGCCACCAGGCAGGAAGAGCGACAGGCCCGGCGTGAGAGGCGTGAAATCAGCCCCGAGAAGATCGAGAGGCTAATTGAAAGACACCTGGCCCGCTTGCCCTACAAGTCCAGCGGTGCTCGTTTTCACTCCTTTGTCGTCTACTTCTCAAACCTCCAGAGATTGGGCTGGGTTGAGTTCACCGGCAGGGAAGAACCCTCAACTCTTCAGGATCACTACCCCCCAGGACCACCCAGAAAATATTACCGCCTCACCGAAGCAGGACGAGAGGCCGACGAAGCTGCCTGGGCCAACCCTCGGCTTGCCCTCTACGGCCAGAGATAGGGGCGGAGCTGGCATGACCAGCTAAGGCAGGTCTCAGCCCCTTCCATCTGCTGAAATACCCGTCTCCGCCTGGAAACAGCATCCACAAAATCACCATGTAAATATAGGTTCATTCTATTAGTGAACTAAAGGACATTTTGTGCAACGGTGATAATGGTTAAAGTCACAGTCTGGAGGGTTGGTGAATGAAGAATAGCAACTCAGTTAGTATTGAGGAGCTCCGGCGTAAGGGCCTCTTAGGCTGCCTAACGGCGTCTAAAGAGGAGATATTCGGCCTTAAGGGCTCATTACTGGTGACATGCCGTCAGAGTGGACTCAGCTTAGATGCCTGGAAAGAAGCCTTAAGGGTAACTCTCAGGGAGTTAGAGAGTGTAAGGAGGCGAAAGAAAGAGAACTGACATGCTTCAATCAATCCTCTTTGAGATCAGTCTGTGGACTCCGGCCGGGGATGCGTTAGCCTAGCCCTACATGCCGGATACAGGCTGTATTCCCAGGGCCGGGCAGAAGCGATTATAGTTGAAAAACGCCTATTGTTATGGTAATATATATGAAAGGTTAAAAATAGAATAAGGCTATCGAGAGTTGCGGCGAGGGAACTGGCCTGACGACCCGCACGGCAACCTTGGGCTTTCCTGAAGGTGCCAAATCCAGCCCGAAAGGGAACGATAGGTCACAGTAGACTGTGAAAAGGAAGGCAGAAACCTCTGCCTGGAGGTTTTTTCTTTTCCAGGGATTGCCCCTCGGCCACAGCCTTGATAGCCGAAGTTAGCAAGGAGGTGGCCGTTTTTATTTTCTATGTATGCGGCAAGTCTGTCGCCTTCGACTACAGCTACAGCGCATGAAGGTAACAAGGAGGATAACTGTGCCTGAGTTAGTATTCCACCGCTTTGATGAGGAAGCCAATATCCATGTCCAGTCGGTAAGCGTCAGCTCCGAGGAGCTTGGTGCTTCCAGATGTTTGCTACCCGCCCGTTTCCTGGGCGGTACCTGTGACCGCTTCTACACATGCAAGGAAGCAAGAAAGTGTAGCTGCAAGGCCAGTCCTTCCAGGATCGCCAGGGATAAGGCGGCGCATAGGGAACTGGAGGGGGAGCTAAGGGAGGACTTGCTCTGCGCCGTTTGCGACCAAGCCATATTTCTTGACGCTGGAGACCGCCCATACCACGGTGACCCGGGGACCAGCTACGAGGGGCAGCCGGTGTGTGACACCTGCTACGAAGAGGATCTATGCGAGCCGTCTGCCACCATCTACTACGGCGTGGACTCCGACGAGCCCTGTCTCATAGGAATCTGCCGCAACGAAACTGAGGGTGACTTCAAGGCCAGATGGCACCGCACCGATGCGTGGAGGGGATACTATGAACTGGAATCGGAGGTCTACACTCAGGTCTTCACTGACGCCATCCTCAGTGGCCATGAGTCGGAGCAGATGCTGAAGAAACTCTACGATGCCGTCCTGGAGCGATTCGATGAAGAGGGTATCGAGTTTGCCAGAGCTTTTACCCGTAGCTCCAATGTCTTTATGACCTGTCTGGAAATCTGGGTCAGGAAGGATCTGGGGCAACTCGCGAGGGCGCACCTCATCTTGGCACAAGCCATGAAAGAGGTGGACTATGACAACGATCTCTACAAGACAGGCATCCTTTTACCGCGAGATAGCCTGGAGCAATTCAAGAGACTTCTGGGAGACCGCTATCAGGTTAATACTGACAGCGATATGGCAGACCTGGTAACCAGCAAGTTTGAGGATCTAATCCGGGAAATCGTGCAGGCAGCACAGGAAAGGAGGTAATTATGATCATCGCTACAACACGAAGAGAGCTATTTGATAGACTGGTTGAGGCAGGCAAGCTGAACCGGGGCATAATCGAGGGTTTCTCCGGCAGCTGGATGTCCGGGCTAGGGCATCTGATCATCGATGGCATACCTGTACCGTGCGAGAACGGTCATACTGTGCGCGCCCTGGAGAGCTGCTTCGGGGGTGTTATCATTCCGGGGCATAGGGTGAGCTCCACTGCTATACAGGGCAGGGAAATCTACTGGTCCATGGACGATATGGGATTGATTCTTCAGAGTTTCACTTCGGTTGATAATGAGGAACTGGACGATGAAATCGAATTTGATCCCGAGGAGTTCGGGCTTGAGTAGTGGGTGTAAAGATTAGAATCAAACGCAGGAGATTGGGGCAATACCGCTGCTGGCTCTGCGGTGGGCATATAGACATTACTGTAGCCCCCTATCTACGCCACCACCCCGATGTTTGCCACTGCGAGTCGCCCGGCGGACGCATTCAACCCCCTAGCGATTGGACTGAGGAGCAAATTGACGAGGCAAGGCGGAATTATGCCGGGCAGAAGGTTAAAGATTCCCCTGTAAACAATTCCTAACATGTGTATGCCAAATCAACTAATGCAGCGAGAAGAGATGTTAATAATAGGAGGCCGGCCTGGGGTATTACATTGCGCGTCTGGGCAGGGTAAAAAGCGAGAAGATCGACCTCCGGTCGCACAGCGTCGTATAAAAACTTTAAACTCAGAAAATTCCAGCTTCAAAATCCGGGCATAAAAACTTTACCATTAAGTTCAAAAGGCGAAAAATTTGGGGGATTGAGACCGTCGTAGGGGTGGCGTATAGCGCTCGGGGGAACGAAAATTAGCAGATGCTAATTTCGAGGTCAAGGGCCCCGCTGGAGGGTATCTTGAGCCAGCCGGGAAGCTTACCTAGCCAGGAGATAACGGCGAGATAGGCAGTCTGGCCCGAAGCTGCTTCGGCCAGTGCGCAGCCGGTTTACCCTGGTATCCACCTATACTCTATACTGCTGTGAAATCGAGAGAAGAGAAAGCGCCGGAGCCTGCCCGCTTCTGTCCTTGTAGGCGCGTAGTTAGCAGTTAATTGCTAACATGGTGATGGTAACAAAGGTCGGTAAGATTTATATCCTTGAATTTATAGTGAAAAGCGGAGTGGCACGGAATTTGGAGTTGGGGAAGATATTCGACTCCAGCAAAAACGGGGTACACGATGTGACTGGGCCAACGGATACTATTGACACCATCCTAAAAATGCGATAGACATCAGAATTGTATCCAGGCCTGGCGACGCTAATCAGCTTCAGCAGCTTGCTCCAAATAGTGACCCTAACCAAAGAGGAGCTTGCACTTGAGGTTTACCTTCACGGGTTCTCTATCAGCACAAGCGATATTGCATTCCTGCCTCTATAGATCGCTATCTTTTTTCATTAAGTATGTTTAGCATAACCCGAGAGTCGTGTGTTAATAACTCGAAGATGAATATATGAGAATCGAGTAATGTAGAGAGAAGAGATGCTAAAAATAGGAGGCCGGCCTGGGGCATTACAGTACGCGGCTGGTAAGGGTCAAAAGCGAGAAGATCGACCTCCGGTCGCACAGCGTCGTATAAAAACTTTACACTCAGAAAATTCCAGCTTCGGAGCCCCGGGCATAAAAACTTTATAAATAGGTTCAAAAGACGCAAAATTTAGGGGGGTAAGACCATGATAGGGGGCACCCTATAGCGCTCGTGGGGAACGAAGATAACAGATGCTAATGTTGAGGTCAATTTACCCGCTGAGGGATATTTTGAGCCAGCCGGGAAGCTTACCTGGCCAGAAGATAACGGCGAGATAGACAGTCTGGCCCGAAGCTGCTTCGGCCAGTGCGCCGCCGTTTTACCCTGGTATCTACCCATGATGCTGATGAAATCGAGAGAGGAGAAAGCACCGGAGCCTGGGCGCTTCTGTCCGTGCAGACGTGTAATTAACAATTAATTGTTAATGTGGTAATGGAAATAGAAGCCAAAAAGCTCGATATCCTTTCAATCATAGCGAAAAGCGGACTGGCACGGAATTTGGAGTTTGGGAAGATATTCGACTTCAGCAAAAACGGGGCACACGATGTGACTGGCCCAACGGATACTATTGACACCACCTGTCATCGAGGTTGCGCGATTCGATGGGTTGTGCTCAAGCCAACATCGAGACCACGGAGAGAGTAGTGAATCGCATGCCTACTGGAGCTTGCTCCCAAGATACAGCCAGTGCTTCAGAACAGGGTAATGGTGAGAGTGACCGAGCCTTGAACTGTGCCCACGGTAGCTTTGATGTCAACCGTATCTGTGGATACTCCAGTAGCAAGCCCGCCTGGGAGAACAATTGCCGCTAACGGGTTAGAGCTTGTCCAAATGGCGGTATTTGTTATGTCGGCGGTGCTTCCATCGGAGTAGGTCGCTGTTGCTGTGAACTGCTGGCTCTGCCCCACCGCTATAGAGGCACTGTCTGGAGATACTTGTATTGATACCAAGGTAGGTGCGGTTACGGTGAGAGTGACCGAGCCTTGAACCGTGCCCATGGTAGCTGTGATGTCAACCGTGCCTGGGGATACTCCAGTAACAAGCCCGCCTGGGGCAACAATTGCCGCTAATGGACTAGAGCTTGTCCAAATGGCAGTACCTGTAACATCCGCCGTGCTTCCGTCGGAGTAGGTCGCTGTTGCTGTGAACTGCTGGCTCTGCCCCACCGCTATAGAGGCGCCATCTGGAGATACCTGTATTGATACCAAGGTAGGTGCGGCTACGGTGAGAGTGACCGAGCCTTGAACCGTGCCCATGGTAGCTGTGATGTCAACCGTGCCTGGGGATAGTCCAGTGGCAAGCCCACCTGGGGCAACAATTATCGCTAATGGATTAGAGCTTGTCCAAATGGCAGTACCTGTAACATCCGCGGTGCTCCCGTCGGAATAGGTCGCTGTTGCTGTGAACTGCTGGCTCTGCCCCACCGCTATAGAGGCGCCATCCGGGGATACTTGTATTGATTGAATGTTGATGGCCTTGAAATGGGCGGTGACACTCTTATCCGAGTTCATAGTGATGGTGGTCGGATTTGTGTTCCCTGAGAGATCACCGCTCCAGTGGTCAAAGGCATATAGCAAGGAGTTAGTGGGGGCCGCTGTGAGCATTACCACTGTGCCCGAGGGCAGGTTGCCTCCAGGGGGAATTACCTGACCCGCTCCAGATGGGTTGACTGATGTAGTAAGCGCATAAGACTGTATTGGCGGCGTGAACGGTAACTCCTCCTTACTAAGCAAGAAGAAAGCGGTATCCACATATGGCACCCCGGTGATGAGCTGCTCTGGGACCTGGGTTACTGCTACTTTGAACTTATATTTGCCGGAAATAGTCTCGCCTTGCTCTTCGACAAAATCATTATTAAGCCCAATTATGCCCAGTTGTGAACCAATATCCGGGCTATCGGCAATGCCGACTGCCAGTAGATTGATGCTCACCGGTATATCTGTTTGAGCAATAACTGAGGCCACTGTTTCGAGGGGAAGATTATATCCTAGAGCGTAGCCATCGAACTCAACCACTTTCCCCCAATATTGAGAGGGATTGCCAGTAGCCGGGTTCAGTTCGCTTATATCGGCCACCTGCACCACTTCCTCAACCAGACTATCAACAAGCAGGACAGGCTTAGCCTGTGCGGCTATCTGCTGCTTCGTTAGTGGTGTTGAGTAATCGAGATAGGCGAGCACTTCGTCGGTTGGATAGAGAACCGTGCCTACAACTTGCCCTTCTCTCAACTGCCAGGTCTTACGCTCAGGGTCTATGGTTTCAAGCCTCGGCCCTCCTTCCTCAAAGAGGAGTTCATTTGCGTTATCAGCAAGAATCCCTACCCCAAAGGGCAACTCTATTTCGGAATAATCCACCGTTGCCGTGGCTACGAGATAGGTACCATCTATGCTCACCCTCTTAAAGGCAAAGGAGGCAGGGTTATTAGAGATCTCGCTGACCGTGGCACTCACCGGCTCAGATGCTGTTATACTTTCCGCGATGACTATTCCGCCAAATTCGTCAGCTGTCCAATTTAGGCCGAAGTCTATTTGGTCCATCGGCGTTTGAACTAAAGTGCCTTTAACTTCTCCTGCGGAGAAATAAAAGTGGTATGTGATGCTGTTATAAACTATTGTGAACTCGGTGGGCATAATGTCGAAGTGGTCGGACAAGACCAGGTAAAGCGCGTCCTGCGCATAAACAACATAGGGGAAAATGGGCAGGTCTTGGGGGAAATGAGGGATGGAAATGTAATTGGCAAGTTGGTCGGCGACTTCCTTTGGTACCGTTGCAATAAGACCTTCAACGCTAACTGGTGTTAAGTCTATGCTTTGCTGTTTAGCCTCTTCCACAGGCAGGTAATTCACCGTTAGTTTAGCGGAAGTGGAGACCTCCAGGGTGTTGGTGGCAGCATGATAGACACCACTCAGCCGATAGAATCCTGCTTGCAGATCGGCAATATTGCCCGATAAATTGAAGCCTGCCCTGCTGTCGATGAGTAGCCTTGGAGGGCTGGCATTAGCATAAGTCTGACCTGATACTTCTATGGTTTGTCCATCATAGGCAGATGGGTTATTTGTAACGTCAGAGGTGGAGTCAACTTGCGCGGCGGGTGGTGGGCCTTCGCCCTTCCATGGAGCCATAGTGATAAGAACGCCTGAAGCTGCAGCGATAACCACTAAAGGAATTAGAATCCAAGCTAACCGTTTCATGTTTAGCTGCCTTTTGTTGTACCATGCATACTAAGTCTGGCTGCTTTTACATCCGAGGTGATTATAGAGACCCAGGCCCAAAATGTCAATAATAGTCTATCTACATCTATATGTGTCTAATAGAATTACATGGACTACCATTATTTCAAAATAGTGATGATGGAGTGCAACTGTGCCTAAAAGACAGAAACCAAAACCCGGGGATGTGGAACGAATCTTTTACAACTTTCAAGAAGCACAGGAATTCCTCGGAGTTAGTCATCAAACTCTTTATAAGCTCATGAGAGAAGGATTGCCGTCACACAAGATAGGCAAAAAGCGAGTTTTCCTGAAGGAAGACCTTATCCGGTGGATCAAAGAGCACTGATTTTAGAAAGTTGCATTTGTCATTCTCTGACCACTTTGGGATACCATATACTATCCCCAAGCCTCAGCACTCGGCTAACCGCTGATGAGGCCACACCCGTTTAGAAAGAGTGGCCTTTGTGGATTGAGCAATCTGGACTATTGTTGCCTAGAGTGAACAAAACGGTCGGTGTTGTTACAGGTTGGATTTAGTCAACTCAACTTTGTTCTAAATGCCTAGAGATAGTCTTAATAAATATCAGGAAGCCTTGTAATCTCAGATATGGGATACAAATCCTCGGCAATCACTGAGGCCGATAGCCCTCGTCTCTGTATTTTCCCTTTGACTACCAACCAACCTTCACGAAACAAGACCTGTCCACACTTTTCTTGAGCGTCACTAAATACGGTCACATCAGCAATGCCAGTCCCATCTTCCATTATCACATACACAACCCTTTTCCCATTCCTCGTAGGCGGTGTTTGATAACGAATTACAGACCCGGCAATTTTGATGGTCTTACCAGTAGCTATTGAAGGCAAATCCCCCATTCTGGTAATCCCATTATCGGAGGCATAGAAGTCTAAATGGTGTGCCGACAGGTCCAGGGATAAGAGTTCTCGTTCAACCATCATCCCTGCTCTTCTATCACCAGGATTGTTGTCGACTAATGACCCCGCTTCCGGTCCAACATCATCAAACAAGGGTCTTGTTCCCCTGCTTATCCTGTGTTTCAGATTTGCTAACTTTGGAAGCTGTAGTAATAGCGCATTCCTGTTATCGAAAGAATCAAAGGCACCAACTCTTATCAGGCTCTCCAGTATGGGTTGACTTACGTTGGTCCTCAGGACGAAATCCCTAAGAGAGGTGAATTTCCCCTTTGCCCTCTCTGATAATATCGATTTCAGCGCTTCCTCCGACATTCCCTTGAGCTGTCTAAGACTGACTCTTATCGCGCCGTTTTCTACGGTATAGCGGTCGAAGGAGTTGTTGATATCAGGTGGTAGTATTTCGACTCCAAACCTTTTCGCATCAGCGACCAAGACACGAGGTGGATAATACCCCATGGGTTGATTCGATAATACCGCTGCAAAGAACTCGGCGGGATAGTGACACTTCAACCAGAGAGTCTGATAAGCAAGGATGGCATAGGCAGCAGCATGAGCTTTGCAAAATCCGTAAGCAGCAAAGGCAGCTAGTTGTTCAAACACTTTCTCGGCTATCTTCCTGCTCACACCATTCTTACAAGAGCAGGAAATAAAGGAGTCTCGCATCTTCTCCATTTCCTCTTCAGTGCGGTCGTGTGTCATTGCACGTCTAAAACCATCTGCCTCGGCATAGCTCATCCCGGCCAGATCGTGGGCAACCTTTAAAACCTGTTCTTGATATAGTATTACCCCCAGGGTCTCACCAAGGGCATTTCTTAGTTTGGGATGCAGATACGTTACAGGTTCCTTACCGTGTCTCCTTGGGAGGTAGAGCTTGTCCATATTTGATTTGAGCGGACCTGGTCTAACCAGGGAAATAGAGACTATGATGTCTTCGAAACAGTTTGGCAATAGTCTCCCTGCCATCTCTCTTTGCGCCGGCGATTCAAGCTGAAAAGTACCGATGGTTTTACTGTCTCTGAGTATGGTGAAGGCTTCGGGATCATCTCTTGGTATCTTGTCTATATCAACATCAATACCACGGCTCTCTTTAATATCGGACAGGGTATCCCCAATAACGGTCAAGGTGGGGAGTGACAGCAGATCCAATTTGACAACACCTAATCTCTCGATATCATCTTTGTCATACTGGCTGATGATATCGCCGCCACTGGCCCATTCAAGCGGGACCAAATCAGACAGCTTGCCATTACCGATCAGCAATCCTCCCAAATGGACAGATAGATGCTTGGGGAATCCATCTATAGCAGTACATAGTTTAAAGAAATCAGCAAGTTCAGGGCTCTTGTAAACAGTGCTTTTCTTTAGCTCAGGTAGAGAATCGGCGCACTCTATGAGCTTTGAGGCAGACAAATAGTGGATACCTTCGCAAGCTTCTTCAACAATTTCCTGTGGTATTTGTAGAGCTTTACCGATATCCCGGATGGCTCCCCTGGCCATGTAGGTATTTATTGTGCCCACGCAAGCTACATTCTCTGCTCCATACTTCTGGTAGATGTAGTCCCTTACTTCATCTCTGCGTCTCCTGTCAATGTCCAGATCGATATCTGGCGGTTCTTGCCTTAAAGGATGCATAAATCGCTCGAAGAGCAGGTCATATTCGATTGGGTCAACGTTACTGATATCAAGGGTATAGACGACCAGACTGTCTACGGCACTCCCTCTTGCCTGGCATCTTATGCCCCTCTCCTTTGCCCATCGAACTATATCCCAGAACACCAGGAAGTAACCACAGAAACCCAGTTTCCTGATGGTATCAAGCTCGTGCTCTAAGCGGCTTCTGATCTTATTCGATAGTGAGTCATACCTTGTCGAAGCTCCTGCAAAAGCTAGCTTAGAAAGATAGCTGTAATCGGTCTCGCCTTCAGATATGTCAAACTTGGGAAAACGCGGCTTGCCCAGCTCCAGCTCCAGGTTGCATCTCGAGGCAATCTCTTCTGTCATTTCTATGGCTTCAGGATAGTCTTTGAACAGCTTGACCATCTCCTTCTTAGATTTAAGATATTGTTCTACAGTACGATAGCCTCTTAATTGGTGCACAGGTATGTTCTGGTCTATGGCATTAAGTAGCTCTTTGACCTTGTACTCTTCCATTTCGGCGTGGTGGACATTATTGGTGGCTACTATGGGTAGATTCTGTTCCTCAGCAAAGATAGCTATTCTATAGCTGTCATACATCCCTTCTCTTGAAGGATGACGAATAAGCTCTATGAAAAAGTCGTCGCGGAAGACTTCTTTATAGAAGTGTGTTGCTTCTCTAGCTTTCTCAACCTGACGTCTACTAAGTAGAGCAGGTATCTCACCCTTGCTGCATCCACTTAGAGCGATTAGCCCACCGCTATTGTCGCGTAGCATCTCTTTACTTGCCTGTGTTTTACCACCCCTATTTGATAAGTGAGCTTTCGTCAATAATTGGCACAGGTTCGAATAGCCCTCCATGTTCTTGCAGAGTAGAGTCAGATGATATCCGCCTTCCAAGTCAATCTCGGCTCCTATTACTGGCTTTATGCCTAGGGCTTTCGCTTTATCATAGAACCTTATTGCCCCGGTCAGACGATTGTGATCGGTAAGAGCTAAAGCGGGCATATTGAGCACTGCTGCTTTATTCAAGAGTTCATCCAGAGACGAAGCTCCATCAAGAAAGCTATATTGGGAATGAACGTGAAGATGAATAAAGCTCATAGTTACTGCCTTAGTCGAGTACTCTATGGAGAAACCACTCTTCTCCAAGTTTGTAAAGCTCATAAGTGCCGATGCTTGAGCTCTTGGCGTTTACACGTACGAAGAGACGCATTGCTTTCCCGTGCCACCACTCAGACGGTTCTCTCCACCAACCGATAATTTCAAGGACCCGATAAAGGCGTTTTCTCCATATGAAGGCGGTTATCATGGAATCATTATTCTGATGGACTTTGATCGGCTCACCAATGAGCTTCGACATTGCATGAACTCCGAAGAGGGATTACAATTATAGTAGAACATATGTACTGTTGTCAAGAGGGTTTTGTCAGCCATTACTTCTGTGAGTAAAGGATGCTTAGTCTTGGGATAAGCGTCTTTGCTATGATATGATTATTGAGGGAGAATTCTTAGAATGCCCGATCAAGCCAAATTGTATATAGGCACATCAGGATGGTCCTACCCCAAAGGTGAAGGCACCTGGAAAGGCTATTTCTACCCCACGGGAAAGATAAACGAGCTCGAGTACTATAGCCAGTTCTTTAATACTGTCGAGATCAACAGCTCATTCTATAGACCACCGAATCCTGGCTACGTCTATAACTGGGTCCGCAGAGTTCCCAAAGACTTCCTGTTTACAGTTAAGCTCTGGCAGAAATTCACTCATCCCAAGATGTATGAAAAGGTTACAGGTGATGAAGCGATAATATCCCAGCAAGACGTTGATTTGTTCAATCATAGCATCGATCCCTTAGTCAAATACGACAAACTAGGTGCTCTTTTAGCGCAATTCCCACCCAGCTTTAAGAACGATAGCTTTGGGAAGCAGATACTGAATGGAGTTATCAAGATATTCAGTAAGTATAGACTTGCTGTAGAGTTAAGGCACCGCAGTTGGAGCGATGACGAGAACATCGCCAGACTGCTAAGTGAGAATAATGTGGCCTGGGTGCAGATTGATGAACCCAAGTTTAAATCTTCGATAGCTGAGGAAACTCCTGTGACATCGGATATGGCTTATTTTCGCTTCCACGGTAGAAATGCAGGAATGTGGTGGAAGGGTAATAGTGAGACCCGTTACCAGTATCTATACTCATCTGAAGAAATAAGCGAATTAACAGATAAAGTTAAGGTAGCTGCAGAGCAGACTAAGGTGCTCTTCGCATTATTCAACAATCATTGGCGAGGATATGCGCCTCGTAATGCTGTAGATATGAAGAAGTCCTTACAGTTACCTTTTGTCGAGCTTCCGGTACAAATTCCACTCAGAGAGCAGGAGATGTCGAAAGAATAAAGTCATTTACTCTCAGCCAAGTAATACAGGTCGCCTATGGATATTTGTGATCCCCCAGATTTTAGCAAGAACACCACATGGGATTCTAAATAATCATCTTTCTATTATCTATTTCGCAGGATTAATTGGTCCAGCGGCCGCATGACATTGCCTCCGTATGCTAATAAAATAGGCTTTCGTTAGCTAGTTACTGAAGTGGGTTACTGAATAAAAACTAAAAATGTTTAGCTGAAAAATTAGAACCCCACTGTGGACCTTTTAAGAATGTATTACTTGGACTCGTTTCTTAAGGGGTAGGTCAATAGAAATACCCGACCAAGTCGGCAGGAATAGAATGCCTAACCGCAGCCTGGCGTCACAGAAAGCTTCCTCCGCCATCAACTGCCATTATCTGGCCGGTCATGAAGTCGCTGTCTTCAGAGCAGAGAAATACCAATGCCCCCAGCAAATCCTCCGGTTGCTCATCGCGCTTAAAGCATCGATTCTCGGCGCTACTTCTAACTCCTAGCCTCCTATGCAGCTGGCCAGCTTCTGTCAGGGTGAACCCCGGGGCTAAGGTATTGACATTGATCCCATAGTCTCCCAACTCCCGAGCTAAAGCCCTAGTCAAACCGATTACAGCCGCTTTGGAGGTCAGGTAATGGGCAAAGGGGCCACTGCCGCCGATGACGGACGTGGACCCTATATTGATGATCTTACCCTTGCCTTGTTTTCTCATCTGGGGAAACACCGCCCGGGCACAGAGCCATTGTCCCTTGACATTGACCGCCATCATCTGATCCCATTCTTCAAGACCAATCTCGTAGAATGGGGCTAGCTTTATCCCATAAAGTATGGCTGCGTTGTTAATCAAAATATCTATGCGGCCGAACCTCTTCACTGTTTCCTCGGCCATGCGTAGGGTTTCTTCCTCTAAGGTGACATCAACCTTTAGCCCAAGGGCGGCACCGCCATTGGACTCGATCTCAGAGATGGTACCGGCGACGTCCGCGATATCAACGGCCACCACTTTTACTCCCTTTTCGGCCAGTCTGAGACAGTAGGCTTTACCAAGACCCCTGGCTGCTCCGGTAACGATGGCTACCTTACCATCCAGTTTCATACTGCTCATCTTCGCTGTTCACTATCGACGAAACCTCGCCTCACCCTCCATTTGATCAAGGTAACGCCTACAGCTAATATTATTTACTCTTGCTTACCAATCCCGTCTATTTTCCTTGAAGTCACTTGCACTATGCCGAAGGCATCCCAGATATACAACTTTTCCGGCGTAGTGTCAAGATGTTAGCTAGCCTGATATGGATAAGGGCGCAATAATGCTTGTATTGTATCGCGGTATATTAATAATTAAGTGTAGAACTATAAGTACAATCTGGAATACTGTTACGTAAGGTAAACAAAACGAGCTTCTGTGACCCTTATAATATTAGTTAGTTCATTGCATCCTTGGGGCTCTACAATCTGGTGAACTGTTGCTCGTCGTTGACCGAGAAGATACGGTTGTGCTACAAGAATCCTCAGGCTCAGCTGGTTCGGAGAAGCTCGAAACCAGTATCCTTATCAAAAACACGGGCCGCGTTTGTTCCAACTATCTCGCAGATAACCACCTCTCCAATTATCCAAGTTTTCACACCTGGACGAAGGCAGCCTGTTGTCGTTTTCCCGGATCTTCCTAGTGCAGCATGTATGTGTAGTGCAGGCTTCCCTTGCTCATTGGGTGCGATTATTCCTACCCCAACCACTTCATGTGCTCCCTCAAGAGGTACTAGCATAGGTTCCGGTGGCATTTCATCCGAATATCGAGGGCCAACCACCACCTGACCCTTCCCAATGCCCCCAATCATAAGAACCTGTCCTACCGAAATCTTCTTCTCCTCGGCGAAACTTTCGATGCAAGTAGGGATAACGTCGTGGTCTTCGAGCCGAATTACGAATACTCGACCATGTTGACCTTCGCATGCTTTCATTTGAAGCCTCCCCAACAGTGTAGTATTGACTAATCGACACTTTATGGAGGCACACTCGCTTTGTCAAGCCGATACAGCATGCTCAAATAGGAGAATGCTCGCATCATAGCCAACCGAATGCTCAAATCTAATATTTGACTACTGCACTTTCTGGACTAACGTGCAATGAACGAACCAGGATTTCTGATTGCTCTGTGCGGGGCGATGCCGGGCAACATTTACAGGCAATTGCCTATTATGCCGATGTCAACACAGCCTTTATGATTCCTCCACGACCAGAGTTGAAACTTGCAAAGGTGCATGGCGCAAAAGGCCACTCCGTTGTCAGAGAAGTGTCACCTAGGTGATTCCAAAAGGGGCCCGGGGCAAATTGGGCCAGTTTTGCTGCGGGGGGTGAGAGAACACTATGCCAGTCGACAGTTTCGACCTAACGCGGGTCAGCCTGGCATTCCTCGTCGCACTTTCTAAGGCCCGACGGATCGTCTTTGTGGGTTTTCTGCTCTTAGAGACAATTTCTTTACACCCAGCCTCGCTATCAAGATCTTCTTAGCTATCATTGCTATCGTTTCCGGGTCAGGCGAAACAGTATTACGAGAAACAGAAGGACGCCAGCGCCGACGATGGCAGCCCACACCCATGGCGGCAACCCAAGAGGGCCGGGAGACGGTGGTGCTGTGACTGTGATACAGTCGATGTCGGTCAAGGTGTCTGTTCCCCCAAGCCCGGCGACAGTTAGGGTTAGAGTGTACGTTCCCGAGCTGGCATACGTATGGGAAGGATTTCTCTCGTTGCTGGTTTCCCCATCTCCAAAGTCCCAAGCCCATGAGTTAACGGTTCCCGTGCATTGGTCTGTGAACTGCACGGTTAGTGGTTCATTGCCGCTTGTAGGAGTAGCCGCAAAGGCCGCCGTGGGGGTCTCGTAGAAAGTGAAGGAGTCTAAACCCAGGGCAGAGGTATTGCCTGCCTTGTCGATAGCCTTCGCCTTTACCAAATACGCCTTGCTATCACTGAGCGTGGGCGTAGCATAGCTCCAGGAGATTGTCCCCGTGGCATCAAGCCAGGTCTCTGTGGCAACCCAGGAGCTCCCATCCCAGTAGGTGTTGTCGGTGGTGTTCTTTACCACCACCTGGAGTTTGTCTATGCCCGAGGAGTCTGAAGCGGTTCCACTGATTTGGCCAAGCGAGTTAACGGAGTCTGCGATATCAGTAATGGTTACCACAGGAGCGGTGGAATCAATGGTAAAGTCGGCATCGCTCTCATCAGAGGTGCTATTCCCGGCCTTGTCGGTAGCGGTAACTCTGACCTTAGCAGTGGGGACATCAATGCTGGGTACCGTCCAGGAATAGCTGCCAGTGTCGCCTACACCAGAGGCAATCGAGTTCCAGGTGGAGCCGCCGTCGCTGGAGTACTCAATGTCTGCAATATCCTTATTGATATCGATGGTTGTCCAAGTAATGTTGTAGGCGGTGCCCCCTGCCCAGGACTCTCCACCATCGGGTGACGTTACTATCACCGTGGGGCTGGTGACATCATAGCTGAAGCTGTCGGAGGGCTGGTCGCCCAGGGCTGTGGTATAGCCCATGTTATCCGTGGCTTTGGCCTTCACCGTGTAGCTGTGGCCATCGGTGAAGCTCAT
>DAOULY010000011.1:0-211829 GCA_034414595.1 Dehalococcoidia bacterium | reverse complement strand
GGACGACACCACGCAATGGACTGGTTGGGTCTTCTTCAGCGGCACCTACCACCCGCCCATTCTCCGTATGAACCAATACCCTACAGCGATCGTGACAGAAATGACATATCGCCTTCTTTGTCTCTTTAGCCATTTATCTCCTTTCTCTTTTATTCTATAGTCTATAGTAAGGAAGCAAGGATTCTATAGTCCTATCGCCATTCACAGTGCTCCGTTCTCTGAATAATATTATCCTGCATTGACCTACTCAGCTGGGTGAAGTATGCGCTGTACCCAGCCACTTTTATCAGAAGATCGGGGTGTTTCTCTGGGTGTGCTTGAGCATCACGCAGGGTTTCAGTGCTTACCACGTTGAATTGCACATGAAAAGCCCTCAGTTCACAGAATGCCCTGAGGAATGCCGACATATTCTGTAATCCCTTCTCCCCTTCGAGCATCATTGGGCTAACTCTCATGTTGAGTAGAGCCGTTATCGGTGTCCCCTGTTCAAGAGTTGCCCGATTTACCTTTCCGAGCGTCTTGATTACCGCCGTCGGTCCATTCCTGTCACATCCTGCCATTGGTCCAGCGGCATCAGCCAGAGGTACCCATGCTCTCCTTCCTGATGGTAATGCCCCGATCGCCTTGCCATATGGAATGTTAGCTGTAAGAGAAATTATATGTGGGATCCAATATCCACCGAGATGGTTTCTGTATTTATACGTTTCCTCAGATACCATGCAATATACTTCTTCTGCAATGGAGTCTACGTAGTCATCGTCATTCCCATACTTGGGAGCATTATTTATCAGCATTTGCCGTAAGTCTTCCTTGTCCTCAAAGTCGCTATCCAATGCATCGATGAGCTCAGCCATGGAGATAACCTTGTCCTCAAATACAAGTTTTTTGATCGCAGCTAATGAATCTATTGCATCTGGCAATCCTGTACCCATAGTAAGAAACCAGAACTGAAGATCCGAGGGTAAGCCTCCACCCCCCAAATACAAGTCCACCCCGTTTTCTATGCAAACAGGATGCATTGCCGATAGAAACGGAGTCGCTACCGTGCTGTTGAGAGCTGCAACTACAGTAAAATTTTGTACTGCCTGATGAAGCCTGCAAGTATGTACATACTGTTTTCTAAATGCTTCCACTACTTCTTCGTAACTACTGAACTTCCGCGGATCACCTGTCTCAGCTCCGATCTTCTTCCTATTGATCCTGGCTACCCCATTGTTGAGCGCATACTCTAAAGGAGCTGCAGAAGTAAAGCTCGTGAAAAGAAGAAAGAATCCGGGCGCAAAAGGATCCTCTAACTTAAGCTCTATACAACCCGAATTATAATAATCCCGCGCTTGCTCTAAAGATATCGCTTCATTTGTTATCCGCATCATGAGCGGGACTATTTGTTCATCGTTATAGAACTTCGGGCTTCCTATACCCAGCCTTAAGACCTCACAAGCCTTCATGAGGAATTCGTCCGGGGTCCCTTCATGCAATCTTAGTGCTATGTCAGGCAGATGTAACTTCAGGTCCGATACTGCCTGTAAAATCAAATAGGACAGCTCATTGGTGGCATCTTTGCCATCTCGGGTTAAGCCACCTATGCTGATGGTAAACCAATTAGCATAACCACCGAAATGTGTAGCTACTCGGCTTGGTCTTGCATGCCATATGTCGCAGATTTGAATAAAGAAGCATTCAAGCAGCTCCAACGCTTCATCCCTGGTAAGCCTGCCATCTTCGATATCCTTTTTGTAAAAGGGATAAAGCCACTGGTCAAGTCTGCCCGGCATAAAATCATTCAGCGAAGATTCCAATCTCTCGATCACGTCAGCAAACAAGGTGACCTGTAGTGCCTCCTGAAAAGTTCTCGGTGGATTCTCTGAGAGCCATTCACAGGCCTCGGCTATTCTTTCCAGCTCGCTTTTTCTATTGGTATTTGTTTCACTCTCTCCAAGTTCCTTGGCCAACGCGGCATACCTCTTGATGAAAGCTGTGGCCGCATCGCAGGCGATCTTCACTGAATTGAGGAAAGGCAGCTTATTGACATCCTCAAATTTCGTTAGGTCTAGCCCCTCAATTTTATAGTCAGCCTTCATCTTTAGCCCTCTAAACCCTAAGGGTAGAAACTCCTGTGGGGTGAATAAAGATGCCTGCGGAAATGTTAGATATGGGAGACGATTTCCACAATGACCGCTTTCAATGAATTCTTTTAGACCTTCGGGTACCATTCTATTAAATATATCTTCTACTGCTTTCCCTTCCCAATATGGGATGACCTCTTCTCTGATAATCCCTGTATCCTCTTCACTTATCACAAGTGGATCGAATTCTCTAGTAGATAGCGTATCTAATTCCTCTTTAAGCCATTCAACCGATATCTCCGGGAAAAGATGCACACCACGAGGCTTCGTCGTTATGCCACCGACGATTAGTTCATCAGGGCCAATGTCGATAGTCAGGTTCTTGAGAATCTCTGTCAGGGCCTTTGCCCTCCTTATCTCCTTGGGCTCTCCCTCTGTCTTTTTAAATGAATTTGTCAGGAAAAGGCACCTTTCCACTGAAACGTAGGGCACCGACTGAATGTGCCGCTCCCTTAGCCTTTCAACTCTGTTCGTAATGTCCTTCTCCAGCTCTAATACTTGAGTGTTTCTTTCCATCTTCTCTCCTCTCCCACCAAGCGACCTCAATCACCTCTTATCCAAAATATGATGTTACTATATAGGTCAAGCACGATATTCGGGTGCGATGGCTGCATTATATTTATATCCGTGGTGTTTGTCAAGCGGTTCAAGCAGGAGTTATCTTCAGTCTAAGATCTTCTGTTGTGGATGGTATCTATTAGAACTGATCACAAAGCTTTGGCTTGAACAACATGGGTTTGAGTATGACAAGTTGATCATAGAGCAAGGCAGTGACGACGTTTCAGATCCTCAAGTTCACTTTCGCAATCGCTTCTACATAAGCAGGCAAAAAGGGATTAGGTTCTTTGTTGAGGACCATTTGGAGAAGGCGGTAAAGTTGGCACACATTTGTGAGGTCGTTTTCCTCTTTGATCAGCCCTACAATCAGGTTGAGGAAAATAAAATAGTGCCAAGCAATATACTTCGGGTGAGATCGTGGGGTGAAATTTACAAAGAAATTAGAAGGCTGTCCTAGTAAATCAAAGATAAGAACCATGTGATCTAAGTTCACTTATAAAAGAACAAGCCTTCTGACTGCAGAAGTACCGCTGTTTATGAAATAGCCCATCCAAATCCGTAAGTCGAAATGCCGCAGTTTGACTCATGAGAAACTCATGATGGATGCCGATAGTTAATCCCATAGATAACGTATGTATTGGATGCCCCGACCCCGAAGGGGGTCGGGGCGAATTTGAAGGCGACCATTCAGTCACCTTCTTACCTAAACAAAACAAGCTTCAAAATCGTAGACTGAGGGTTTGAATTGCCAACTATGCGCTTCGAACCAGCTAAAACCCGTGTCAGTAATCAGCTCAGACTGCCGCCCAGCTTCTGGATAAACCGGACTGATCTCAGTTTACGCCGACACCAGCTGCTCTGCCTGTTAGAGAATTCCCTTACTCAACGCCAATCATTACATTTGATGCCTTGATAACAACGTAGACCTCTTTGCCTGGTGCAAGACCTAGGCCCTCGGCTGAGGTCTTGGTAATGGTGGAAACGATCTCTAGGCCGCCAGGCAGCTCAACAGTGACTTCTGAATTCACCATGCCATGAGCGATGCCCTTGACCTTACCCATGAGAACATTTCGTGCGCTGATTTTCTTCATCACTCACCCCCTCGACTTGGCCCATTCGTTTGAGCCTTTGTGCTTACACAATATGTTTCCTTCACTGGAATGTCAATGGCTACCCTGGTGCCAAACAAATACGCAGGTAGGACAGCGACAGTCAGGATTTGGTGGGAATTTGGTACCGCTTTCGGCATTCCAAAAGTGATGGCGTGGTTCCCAGTGGTTATCTCTGGTCAGGGTCTGTCCTGTAGGAATACGTTAGAACAACGGCGAATGAGAGAGAAAATGTTAACTAAAGGTTAACTGACAACTAAATGTGAGTTGGCAGGATGGAGAATTGACCACAGAGCCAGGATATCACCGTAAATAAAGCGTATTCTCTTTCTTCTTCAGTCCTAGAGGTCTTGACTTCCCAGTGCAAGTGGGTTATAATCCCCATTGGCTCTCCGAGCTGCCAGACCTAAAGGTTAACCCAGGGTTGGCAGCCGGTGAACGGTGCAGGAGGAAACGCCTGCGCCCCCCATTGTGGAAAGGAGAGTATGGTGAATAGAACGTTGATTTGTGAGCACCTCATGCTGTGAGGTGCTTTTTCTATTCCCAGAGGTGATTCTTCTATTCCCCAAAGAGAGCCAATATGGGAAAAAGGAGGACCTTGCCGTGAATTGATTGCTGGTAATCAGTTTTGTTCCGTCCGGATTTTTGCTTGTATGCCGGACAAACGGGCCACAATTTAGAGAGGAGAAATATGAAAAAGGTGATTCTTGCTGTGGTGGGTGTGTTGATAGTTGCAGGCATTGCGGTAGGTATCGTTTTTTGGACCACTGGAGGCGCCGAAGGCACTGGTCCACTATCGCCAAAAGAGAGGCTACGAGTTGCCACTACGACCAGCCTCTATGATACCGGCCTCTGGGGCTACCTCGAGCCGAAGTTTGAACAAAAATACGGGGTTGAGGTTGATGTATTGTATGCCGGAACCGGCATAGCCTTGGAATACGGGAAAAATGGAGACGTAGATGTCATTACCGTGCATTCCAAGTCCCGTGAGCTGACATTCGTCAGCGACGGCTATGGCATCGAACGTGTGCCATTTGCGTACAACTACTTCCTCATTGTTGGGCCATCGAGTGACCCGGCTGGTATCAAGGATATGACACCTGAGGCTGCTTTCCAGACGCTTTTCCAGACAGGAACAGGTACCTTCATTTCCCGCGGTGACGATTCCGGAACTCACAGCAAAGAGAAGGCAATATGGCAGGCCGCCGGCTATGATTATGAGACTCAAGTCCGAACGGCAGGATCGTGGTATGTGGAAGCGGGGAGGGGTATGGGGCCAACGCTGCTTATGGCAAATGAGATGCAGGGTTATACCTTGACTGACATGGGGACTTACCTCTCTTACAAAGGTGATACATCGCTGGTACCCATTGTCAATCAGGGGAGCATACTGCTGAACGTGTACTCTGTGATCGCCTGTAATCCCGACGTGAACTCCAATGTGAACGCGGAGATGGCGCAGAAGATGGTGGAGTTCCTCACCTCAACGGAGATACAGCAACTCATCGGCGATTACGGTGTCGAGGAATACGGGATGCAGCTATTTACTCCGTGTGCCGGAGCTGAGCCAACGTCGTAGCAAATAACACTGTGATGAAGGCGTAATCTTGGACTATCTGTGGAAAGGATTCATCGAGGCAATCCGGCTCATCTTCTCGTTTGACCCGGAAGTCATGCAGATAGCAGGGAGGTCGCTGTTGCTCGCAGCGACCTCCTGCAGCATTGCCGGTCTGATCTGCCTGCCGCTGGGCAGCCTCGTTCACTTCAAGAGCTTTCCCGGCAAAAGGCTGCTCATCAGCATCACGCAGACCCTGTACAGCCTACCCACTGTCGCTGTCGGCCTCCTGGTCTTCGTGTTTCTTTCCCAAAAGGGACCGCTAGGGGTCCTAGATCTGCTGTTTACTCCCGCGGCAATTGTGATAGGACAGGTGATATTGATAACACCGATAATGCTGGGGCTTATAATCTCTGCCCTGAGCGGAGTGGAAAAGGGTGTACCCGAGACCGCAATATCTCTCGGCGCCGACAGGTTCCAGACGATATGGCTGGTGATAAGAGAGGCAAGATTCGCCATACTGACTGCAATTGTTATGGGATTTGGCCGGGCGTTCTCGGAACTGGGCCTATCCCTGATGGTCGGCGGCAACATCAGAGGGTATACCAGGACCATCCCCACCGCAATCTCACTCAAGACATCTCAGGGAGAAATTGCGCTGGCAATAGCTTTAGGCATAATCCTCATTTTCATAGCGCTGGTAATTAATATAGCCTTGAATAGGCTGCAGCAAAGGTAAGAGTCATGGCTTTGCTTGAAGCCGTAGAGTTAGTCAAAGGGTATGACAGGCAACAGGTCTTGAAGGAAGTAAGTCTCAAGATTGAGCATGGTGAGGCGTTTGCTCTCATCGGCTCCACAGGTGCTGGCAAGACAACACTGCTCAGACTTCTCGACCTCCTGGAAGCTCCGTCCTCAGGCAGCATCTATTTCGATGGAGTTGACGTTACCCACAACCGGCAGGAGCGGCTCAAGGCACGGCGCAGGATGTCATTCGTGCAGCAGAGACCGACAGTGTTCACGATGAACGTATATGATAACGTAGCCTGCGGTTTGAAGTGGAGACATGATAAAAGTGAGATCATCCGACAGAAGGTGGAAAGGGCTCTGGATCTGGTGGGTATGTCTGAGTATCGAAACAGAAAGGCCAAGACGCTTTCTGGCGGCGAGACACAGCGTGTAGCTATAGCCCGGGCCCTGATCACCGATCCAGAGGTGCTATTTCTGGACGAACCTACAGCCAATCTCGATCCTGTTTCTACATCAAAAATAGAGCAGGTTCTTGCAAACATCATTCATGAACAAAGGACAACCGTGGTGATGGCTACACATGACATGTCACAGGCACAACGCCTTGCCAGCAGGGTCGGGGTTCTAATAAACGGTGAGATGCCACAGTCGGGCAAACCGCACGAGATATTCTACTCGCCACAGAGCAAGGAGGTGGCAGAGTTTGTCGGCATCGAGAACATACTGAGCGGGTTGGTGGTGAACAAGAATGATAACCTGCTGACAGTGGACGTGAATGGCAGTGCTATTGAAGCGGTTGCCGATTGCGCGCTTGGTGACAATGTGAACGCCCTGATCCGCCCCGAGGACATAACCATTACCCTTGCCAAGGAGACAAGCAGCGCGAGAAACGTATTTGAGGGCACGATAGCGAGATTGACTCCCATAGGGCCACTTGTGAGGATTGAGATAAACTGCGGTTTCCCTCTGCTAGCTGTGGTGACCAGCAGTTCAGCACAAGAGTTGGGTCTAACTGTCGGCAAAAGGATTTACGCCAGCTTCAAAGCTACCGCGATCCACGTCATCAGGAGGTACTAATGGCCACTTGCCTACTCAGTTGCTCCAGCGTGGAATGAGGTGCACCAGGACTCTGTTTTCTCCAGAAACAGGGAGCCAAACTCCTCGGTCGGCTCTATGGCGCTCGATGTCTGATATTCATTCCAGGCGGCGATGAGAACCATGTCGGGCTCATTCTCGAGCGCCACATCCCAGAACAGGTCATAGCTATACTGCTCCTCAACCTCAAGCGGGATCTCAGTCCCCTGTCCATCGTCGAAATAAGGCGTAACCGATATTATCGTGGGCGCATTGTTCCCTTCGCTGATGTCACTGAGCAGGCCTGCCTGTTGCTCCCAATGCTGCAGCGGGGACCCAGTAGAGGACCAAACAGAGGCCGGGGAATAAATAGATATGGCATCAAAGGTCTGAAGATAATCCTGTAGCCCATTTACAGCGCCTGCCCAGGACCCGATCCAGAACACCTCACCATGCTTTTCCTCCACTTCAGCCTTAACATCTGGCCAAAATTCGGGGAGAGAGCCATCGTCGTCCTTGATAAAGATGACCGGTTTGCCTTCATATTTCAAGAAAGTGGGGGAATCTTTCATCAGCAGGGCTTCATTCACCATACTGTTGATTTTGTCCTTGGTGTCAAGGCCTGCTAATTCAACCATGGGGGCGAAGCGAAACCCAGCGCTCTCTGCCTCCTGGGTGAAGACAAAATACCTCTCCACATACTTGGGCACGGGCACAATTGCAAAATCTATACCAGCATCCCTCATCTGCTGGATGTCCCCTCTTACATAGCCAAGCGTACTGCCATAATATCCGTCCTCTGGAGTAAGACTGACTTCGATCCAGTCGCCATACTGGTTCTCAGGATCATAGGAAGGATTGTCCCACCAGTAGTAGAAGACGCCAACGAGCCTATCGCCCACGGGTGGTGGCGGTGGGATGTACTCTTCGCCAGCCAGGTTTTGCGACGCCACGGTGGCAGCAGGCGGGATGCCCACGAGAAGAACTACAAGGAAAGCCGTCAGCGCCCTTTCCGCAAATATCACCCTTGGTGCTCGTTTTATTCTAACAAGCACAAATGCTGAGGCCACTTTGGAGATGGCGGGAATGATCCGATGGAACGCCTTATAGGTGATGATTATGGCCATGAGTACCGCTGGGGCGCTGAGCACTCCCGCAGCAATCCAGGGAGTGATCTGGTACACATTTGGCGAGATGGGCAGGCTGGCTGCGATCTGCGAGTTTATCTCGTTTACAGGCATTCCAAATAGGCTTAAAGCGATATCTGAAGGAATGAAGGTCAGAAAATGGAAGTCAATTATCAACGCCACCAGGAAGAAGGGAATAACCAAGAACTTGTAATATAGCCTGCAATACTTTATGTCAATTAACTTATACTGGTGATACGACATGAGAACAAGGATTGCCAAGACCAGCGGGATGACGAAGAATTGAATACTAACCACTTTGCTGAACAGGGTGAAGACCAACATTGCTAAGAAGAGCGAGGCCAAGAGTTGCCCCTCGTCCCTCTCCCTGACCAGGAGATAGTACCCGAAAATAGCTAAGCTGAATAAGGCCAACATCGCCAGAGACAGAGTTGAGACGGCAGCCGAGGACAGGGGGAAGCCAAACATGTCCACTTCACCACCAATGGCCAGACCGCTGAGAACGGAAAGCGGGGTCCATCCCCCCACTGGACGGGCAAGATGTGTTCCCACAACCTGAGTGAAGAATCCTTGGGGACTGGTGACAAAGAAGGGTAGAGAGACCAGAACAAAGGTGACCACTGCCGTGGAGCCGAAGATGATAGGTTTGCTGATGGTCCTGGCCTTGCTCCAAATATGAGCCAGCAGAATTGGGGCCATAACAGCTGGAATCGGCTTGACCAAAAGGCACAGCCCAAAATAAATCCCTGCTCTGCCAAAGTTTTGGCGGCGCATACTGAGCAGTGTCAGGAGCAGGAAGTTCACAATCCAGATATCGAACATGCCATGCACCGCTGCAATGACGATGAGGAATGGATTATAGAGGACCATCTTCTCCGCTTTGGCCGCAATTTTCTCAGTGCTGACCCCAGCGACAAACTTGTGGACAAGGTAGGCGCAGACCAGATTCCCTAGGATAAAGGTCAGCTTGATGAAAATCCGGCTCAGGATCGGGTTGGGGCTTAGGAAGAAGAAATAGGGAGCATAGCTTGCGGAGAACATGAGCAACGGTAACGGGGGATAGGCATACCAAGACTGTATCATATTGCTAAAGGTATAGGGCGGTGCCTGCGCTGCTACTTGATAAGGAGTGTCACCCTGGAGGAACTGACTCGCTGAGGTGATGAAGACAAAACCATCCCAGTAGTGGATAAAGAATCCGGCTAATGCTATCTGTAGAACAAAGGAGATGATGTAGTGTCTATGCTTTGCCGAGAAGCGAAGCAATCGGCCCAGCACATAAGAGAAGCCCAGCGGGCCCAAAGAAGTTGCTTTGGAGGTCATCAAGCATCACTTTCTGTGCCAAGTCCATAAGTAGCTCAGTCCAAAATTCCACAATGTGGCAGCAGCGATGCCAATCAAGTTGGATGCAAGATAGTAGAGCCCGAATGCCTCAGTAAGGCCATACAGTATCGTTAGGTTAATGCCAACGCCCGCCGCGCTGACCAAATTGAACTTCAATGCCCGCGCCAAGACCGACCTTGCCGTGCCCCCCCTGCGGTCCCGGAACGTCCACAGTTCATTCAAGGTGAAGTTGGATATAATCGAGGCCTCTATGGCAAAGATGGCAGAGATGAGGTAATAAAAGCCGGCAGTTTCGGTGAGCAGCCATAACAAGCCCATATTGACGAAAACCCCGCTCGTGCCCACCAAGCAGAACTTGAAAAACCTTCTTATTTCCTTGTCCACCTGACTGAGGTGGTACAGGTGCTTGAGGTAGTTCAGTTGTTCCCTCAAATTGAATTTGGTCTTCCCCGCCACCCTCTCGGTGAAAACATAAGGGACAGCGACCACGCTATCAGCACGGCCTTTGGCCAGCACCTCGAGCAGGATCTTATAGCCTATGGGCATCAGTTTCACCCCATCTAAGACATCTCTTCTCAGCAAAAAGAAGCCAGACATGGGGTCTTTTACATTCCGAGTCACGGGCAGGAGCAGGTGAGACAAAAATGTGGCACCCTTGGACACCATCTTACGACTAAAGCTCCAGCCCTTGGTACCCCCGCCCTCAATATACCTCGTGGCCACAGCAACATCAGCCCCATTCCAGATCTCACGTAGGAGATTAGGAATAACATCAGGAGGGTGCTGTAGATCGGCATCGATCACTCCCAAGACATCGCCCACCGCCTGCTTGAACCCCTCGACCACAGCTGTAGCCAAGCCCCTCTCGTTTATGCGCCTGATGACCTTCACCGGATATATCTCGGCCAAACTCTCTGCCAGATCAGCAGTGCCATCGGGGCTGTCATCATCGACCACAATTAGCTCATAGACCAAATTGGATAGGTCAGACAGAGCCCGCTGTATGCTCTCAAATAGGGGCACCAAGTTTTCCCGCTCATTGTAGGTGGGCACTATCAAAGATAACACAGTGCTTCGGCTGCCTTGTGATGTCATCTCACCCCACTACTTGCCTATAATAATATTCAGGAACCAGACATTAGTCAAGTCCAACACTTCGTCTGTACCCTGAATTTCTTAGCGCATATTATACCCATTGAGAGCAGCAAAAGCAATACCCCGAAAGTATTGTCCTACTCACCCATAATCTGCAAAATGATCTCCCTGGACCGAGAGCGATTGTCGAAGTCGGCGACAATGATCTGTTGCCAGGTTCCCAACATTAGCCTCTTGTTCGCGAAGGGCACGACCAAAGATGCACCCAGCAGCGAGGCCCGGACATGAGAGAATCCATTGCCATCGCCCCAGCGCAGGTCGTGTTTATAGGGAATATCCCGGGGCACTGTTCGCTCCCACACACTCTGAAAATCGGAGATAAGGCCAGGCTCAAACTCGATAGTGGAAACCCCTGCCGTGGAGCCGGAGACGAACAGGGTCACAGTGCCACTGTTGACCCCCGAGCCAGCCACCTGTTCGGCCACCTGATGGGTGATATCGATAAGGTCACAGTATCCCTTGGTTTGGAGGCCAATCCTTTTGGTCACTACCATAGTGGCACCTCCACTGGATTCTCTCGCTGAATTATAGCACAATTGATATAATGGATAGCGCAGATGTCCATAGTGTTTGGTGTCGAGTCCTCCTGTGACGAGACCTCAGCAGCAGTAGTAGCTGGCGGAACCGAGGTACTGTCCAACATTGTCGCTTCACAGGTTGAGCTTCATAGTCGCTATGGTGGTGTCGTACCTGAGGTCGCCTCACGTCAACATCTCCTGGCAGCGATTCCCGTCATGGCACAAGCTCTGACCCAGGCCCGGGCCCACTGGCATGACCTCTCCGCAGTAGCTGTGACCGTAGGACCCGGACTCGCCGGCTCGCTACTGATCGGGGCCAATGTAGCCAAGGCCATCGCCCTGGCGCAAAGGTTGCCCCTTATCGGAGTCAATCATCTCGAAGCCCATATCTATGCCAACTGGCTGGAAGGGAAAGAGCCCCCGTTCCCCGCACTGTGCCTCATCGTCTCCGGGGGGCACAGCGACTTGGTTCTGATGACAGGACATGGCAACTACCTCAGGCTGGGCCAGACGCGAGATGATGCCGCCGGCGAGGCCTTCGATAAAGTAGCCAGGATCCTAGGACTGGGCTACCCGGGAGGGCCAGCCATCGAGCAGGCATCCCGAGAGGGAACGGCTCGCCACCAACTGCCTCGAGCTTGGCTTAAGGACAGCGACGACTTCAGCTTCAGCGGTCTCAAAACAGCGGTTCTGCGCCTGGTTCAGGAGCTGGGTGAAACGGACTGCTCCACGGTTGCTGATATCGCCGCCAGCTTTCAGGAAGCAGTAGTCGATGTCCTGGTGACCAAGACAGTAGAGGCTGCTAAGAGACACCGGGTACGCTGCATCCTGCTCGCTGGTGGCGTGGCCGCCAATCGAGCCCTGAGGGAGACCATGGTCCAGCGCTCACCGATTCCCGTTCTCCACCCCAGTCCCATCCTGTGCACCGATAATGCGGCCATGGTCGCCGCCTGCGGCCATTTTCGCTTGACCCCGGGCCAGACCGATCCCTGGAGCCTCGATGTCAGGCCCAACCTCAAATTGGGTTGAGTTCAATAGTCACCGGGCACCGACCGCAGTTTCTTTCTCGGCAAAAGGAGTGAAAGAGATGAAGTAGCCCCTGCTGCCGCCGTGCTGAGTTCACCACCCTGTGGCCCGAACTCCCAAAAAGCAACACTGCCATCCTCCTCGTTATCTCATTTCCATCGAGCCTGGGATAGCAACGATAGAGCTCAAGGACGTGCTTTCCCAGTTCCGGTTCCCGGTTCGCTTGAGCCCAGGCCCGGGCGAAAGGCAAAACAACATTGACCACGATGGTGCCGGCTCGACCCCGCCCGATGAGGCTGGGATTCCTCATCCTGTACCCGAAGTCGAAATGCTCGGCCCAATAGCCCCTGGCAGGAACGATAAAACCCCGTTCCAGTCTGTGAAGCCCACCCCAAACAAGTCGGAGCATACTCCGGGGCAACCCCTCCTCCAGAAAGCGACAGAGTAAGTAGCTGGCTGCGACCAGCCGGCGGGTGGGGTGATTCGCAGGGCGGATCCGAAACAGACGCCACTTCCTATCACTGGTCATGATGACGTCGGCAAGAGAACGCCAGTGCTGCTCCAACTCGGCCACCGCACCGTGGCTCTCAATACCCCGTTGTGAAGGGAGCAATCCGGCGGCACCCAAGAGCAGAGACTGCAGCACCAGAGGTCGCCTTTCACAGGACACACCATGGACCGCGTCCTGGATAACCGATATCGGTAGCTGGCATGCCAGCTCCTGAAATCGCTCTTTGTTCTTGGCATAGCCCAAGGCCCTCATAACACCTTGATACAGCATTTGGTCAGCTTCTCCTCTGGCTATTCCCTCTCGGAAAGGAGCTGCCTTCAACTGGAACCGCCACTCACCCGCCTCGTCCAGCAACTTCCCTAATGCGGCATCGCCCAGATAGGATGCGGCTTGGCGACACGGTTCAATCGGCACCCGGGGTCGATCCGCCCAGCGCCGAACCTCCTCCAGTGACCCAAGCCATGGCCACAGGGCCAGTGTGGGCACCGCTTTCCCATTCTGAAGCATTGCCATCGGCCCGTCATTCCACATCGCCACCTGAAGGATGACGCTGTTATACCCCGGATCTCGATGGTGCCCGTGAGCTCTCCAGTCGCTGGTTCTCACATGAAGCTCGATATCCCCGTTTATGCGCTCCCCTTCCACAACGACAATGGCGTCACAAAAATCAGGACCACAGTCCCTGGTCTCCCTCCCCGGATAGAGCACCTCTATCCCCTTCCCTTCACTGGTGACAAACCTCCCCTGCCCCAAACCCTTCCAGATCTGGGCCACCATGACCTCGGAGACCTGTACGCTATCCTTCATCTTACACTATTACGTGTAAAAACTGCCAAAAAAATCAGGCCCCGGCAACTGGCACCTCTGGCTCCCAGCTTCTATTGGCGTCGATGACATGGCATACCCGCCAGCCGCGATTCACCAGCTCCCCAGCGATGAAGCGGCGATGGCAACGCCAGGGCAGTCGCTCCGAGCAGAGGATCACCACCTTTCCTGCTAAGGCCATCCGCTCCAGCTGCCGCAGCCCGTTCTCGAACTCAGCGCTGGCCATAAAAGACCGATATCCGCCTCTGCGATAACCTCCTAACTCCGCTCCCAGATGAATGTAATCGATCTTCTCCCCCGCAAGCAACTCGGCCAAACTATCTTTCTTGAAATGGTCAAAGCGGCTGGTGGGAAAGCGGCGGACATCGACCACCACCTGGATGTCAAAGGCTTTGAGCAGCCTCAACAACTCATCGGGAGCGCGATTGCTCGTGCCCACGGTATAGATGACACCCCGCCACTGGCTCACTCTGCACCCCTTATCAACCTTTTGAACCTCAGGGCATCGTCATACATGGCAAGGTTATTGAACAGAAAGTAATCGCCATCCTGTCCCATTCCGGCCAGGGAATTGAGTTCATCATCGGTATAGACATGGCGGTAGCCGGGACTGCCATGGAGCCGAAAATAGCGCGGCCTGCCGTACAGACTCCTGCTTTCCAGGGGATCGACACAGTGGATCAGGGCCAACTCTTGACACAGACTTACAATCCCCTCCTCAGTCCAGTTCCCGCGTGGCTCCCAGACCAGGATGAGCCCTCCCCGATCTATTGAGCCGAAGAAGGCCTTCATATTCCCGATATTCTGCTGGTTCTGACCAAAGCGAGGGGGGCACTGAAACAGCACCACCCGGGCCTCCAATGCCTGGGCTAACTCCTTGGTCCGCTGCCAGGCCACCAGCACCTCCTCTGTAGGCCGGAAGAAGCCATAGCGATCTTCCGTCCCCGGGGGCACCTTGATGCCTGCCTTGCTATAGGTGGGACTCGATGGCAGATGTGTGATCAGCTGCCACGCTTTGACGGTGAACTCGAAATTGGGAGGAGCTTGTCTCCGCCATCCCAGCGCGGTCTCAATCCGAGGTGGCTTATAGAAAGTCTGTTGCACCTCGACCACTTGGAACTGGGGGAAATAACGCCTCACCCCCCGGGCAAAGCCGCAACAGCCCACCTTAACCACCACCATGGCTGCTCCATCATCAATCAATTATACACGTTTCCGTGTATACTGTCAAGGGGGGTCACTCCTCCTTTGCCAACTCTACCCGGTATTCAAAGTCAGCGCGTTCAGCGATGATGGTCAGCAGCTTGGCCGAGGCGCCTCGGGGACTGTACATACCGGTCTCCCATTCTGAGACCGTCTGCTGCCTGGTTCCCAACTCATCGGCCATCTGCTGCTGTGTCAGTCCGAGATGACGCCGCAGTGCCCGAACTCGCACAGCATCCCATTTTACTTTGCGCTGGCCCATCACTGCCACCATTCTATACGATTCCGTGTATCCTGGCAACCCCGAGACCTGAGTCCGCATCACTTCAGGGACTAAGACCGGAATCACCAGGTCACAACACCATTATAGACTGAGACTTTAGGGACTTAAACCCCAGGGCAAAGCTAAAATTTCCCTCTGCCGATAGTCCATTTCACAACATTCGGGACTGTTGACAGTCCCACCATTATGTGCTATTGTATTGTGGACTTGAGTGCAATTGGCGATAGGAGAGGGACACTGACCTTCACTGATAGAAGCACAGTCCCGCCATATGGACCGACGGCGGGCACGATCCAAGCATTGCAGCTTATGAGGAAGGCCACACCAGCCAAGGTGGATGGGGACTTCCTGCGCGCCAGCAAGATCGCGCCTGGCAATGAATATAAGGTAATCGGTGCCCTGAGATTCCTCGGCCTGATCGATGACGACGGTCGGCCCACAGAGAAGAGCCGGGTGCTGAAGACCGTTGGCTCTACTTTTACCCTAGCTCTTCAGGATATCATCCGCAGCGCCTATCGCGACCTATTTCGTCACCTTGACATCAAAAAGGCCAGCAAAGACGATATCTATAATTATTTCATCACCGAGGCTAAGCTCGGGGCTGAAATGGCAGCCAAGGCTGCCCGCTTCTTCATCACCCTGTGTCGCACCGCCGAGATCGATCTCAACACCGAGACCGGAGCCACATCTCGCTCCGTGGGAAGAAAGGGTGTGCTCAATCCGCGGCGAGCCAATTCCGGAAACAAAACACAACCCCGTGATGCGACCTTTATCCTGGCCTTGACTCCAGAAGTGGCCGAAATGGATGTCAGCAAGCTGTCAGAACTATTTCGCAAGTTGAGAGTAGCCCTAAACCAATCGCTTGAGCACTGATTTGTATCCCTCCCCCTTGCTGTGCTACAATGATTCAGCTTTTGAGATGTCGGATCTAAAGTACTGGGTTGGTTTCAATCTTATACCGGGCATCGGTCGGGCCAAATTCTCCCAACTGCTGAGCCACTTCGGTAACATGGAAACCGCTTGGCATGCCAGCTCCGCTGAACTCAAGGCTGCGGGGCTTGACCAGAGGTCAGCACAGACCGTGATCAGCCGGCGAGCTGAGGTCTCCCCTGACGCCGAGATGGAAAAGCTAGAGCGCTACCATGTCCAGGCGCTCACCTGGAATGATCCCGCCTTCCCCCCCAGGCTCAAGGAAATCTACGATGTGCCACCGGTGCTCTATGTTAGAGGCAATTTGACCCCTGAAGACGAGTGGTCCATAGCGGTGGTGGGCACCCGCCGCGCCACTATATACGGCAGAGAGGTAACCGAGCGCATTGCCAGCGACCTGGCCCGGAACAAGATCACCGTTATCAGCGGGCTGGCCCGGGGTATTGATTCCGTAGCCCACCGTGCCGCCCTAGCCAACGGGGGACGGACCGTGGCCGTCTTCGCCTCTGGCCTCGATATCGTGTACCCCGCCGAGAACCTGAAGTTAGCTCAGGACATCATCGAGCACGGAGCTCTGGTCAGCGATTATCCCCTGGGCACCAGACCGCGGGCCGAGAACTTCCCCAGACGGAACCGAATCATGAGCGGGCTGAGCCTCGGCGTACTGGTCACCGAGGCCGGTGAGGCCAGCGGAGCCCTGATCACAGCCAATCTGGCCCTGGAGCAAAACCGAGAGGTCTTTGCCGTTCCCGGCAGCATCCTCTCGCCAGCAAGCCGCGGCAGCAATCGACTGATCCAGGACGGGGCTAAGCTGGTTCGAGACGCCGGCGATATCCTGGAGGAACTGAACCTGTCCATGGTGCCACGGCAGCTTGAGATCAAAGAGCTCATCCCCTCAGATGAGACCGAGGCATTGTTGCTGCGACAACTTGGACCTGAGCCAATCCACATCGATGAGGTCTGCCGTCAGTCCCAGCTGCCCATCTCCATGGTCAGCAGCACCTTGGCTCTGATGGAGCTCAAAGGGATGGTGCGCCAACTGGGTGGGATGAATTACGTACTGGCTCGGGAGGCCAGGGTGAACTATGCCGACTAAGAAGCTGCTCATCGTTGAGTCACCGGCTAAGGCCAGGACAATTAGCCAGATCCTGGGCTCAAGCTATACGGTCAAATCTTCCCTGGGGCATGTGCGCGACTTGCCCAAGAAGGGGCTGGGTGTCGACGTGGACAATGGCTTTATCCCAAAATATGTCGTCATTCGGGGCCGAGAGAAGGTGCTCAAGGAGATAAAGGAGGCAGCCAAGAAGGCATCGGCAATATATCTGGCCACAGACCCAGACCGCGAAGGTGAGGCGATCTCATGGCACATAGTTCAGGCAGCAAAACTGGAGCCCATGAGGCCGAAACGAGTGGTATTCCATGAGATCACCAAAGAGGCAGTCGCGGATTCCTTTCGCCATCCCCGTGACATCGACATGCTCCTGCTCCAGGCCCAACAGACACGGCGCATACTGGACCGTCTGGTGGGCTATAAGATAAGTCCCATCCTGTGGCGTAATGTGAGCCGGGGGCTCTCCGCGGGCAGGGTGCAATCAGCGGCGCTGAGGATGATCGCCGACCGCGAGCGCGAGATCGAGGCCTTCATTCCAGAGGAGTACTGGTCCATCGAGGCCCAGCTCCAGAAGAAGAGGACTGCAAGTTTCAGGGCTAAGCTCATCGGTGTTGATATCGTTGATGAAGCAGAAGCCAAGGGAATATGCGATCAGCTCCAGGGGGCCAAATACCGTGTATCTGCAGTGACCAAGAAGGTCACTTCTCGCCAGCCGGCGCCGCCGTTCATCACCAGCACCTTGCAACAGGAAGCCTGGCGCAGGCTACGCTTCAGCGCCAAGCGCACAATGGTCGTGGCCCAGCAGCTCTACGAAGGCTTGCCCCTGGGCAAAGAGGGCTCGGTGGGACTCATCACCTATATGCGAACTGACTCCACCAGGGTTTCGGCCCAAGCTCTGGCCCAGGCCCGAACCTATATCGCCCAGAGATATGGCCCCGAGTTCCTCCCGGCAAAGCCGCGCCAGTTTGCCAAGAAGGTCAAAGGGGCCCAGGAGGCCCACGAGGCTATTCGCCCCACCTCAATGGAGCGGGAACCGAAGATGATCAAGACATACCTCAGTCCCGAACAGTTCAAGCTATACACGCTGATCTGGAGCCGAATGATAGCCAGCCAGATGGCAGCAGCCAAGATAGAGAACACCGCTGTCGACATCAAAGCCGAGGCCCCCCGTGGAAATGAATACCAACTCCGAGCTACCAGCTCAACGGTGCTATTCCCCGGGTTTCTCAGTCTCTATAGCGAGGACGGTGACGAGGACAGGTCATCCCTGCCCGAGCTCAAGGGAGGAGACCGCCTCGAACTCCTGGAGCTATTCCCGGAGCAGCACTTCACCCAGCCTCCGCCGCGATTCACCGAGGCCAGCCTGATCAAGGCACTGGAACAAAATGGCATTGGGCGCCCCAGTACCTATGCCCCGACCCTATCCACCATTCAGCAGCGTGGATACGTCAGAAAAAGCAACGGCCAGCTCCGCCCTCAGGAACTGGGCCTGCTCGTAGCCGATGTGCTCAAGGAGCACTTCGCCGACATTGTGGACCTCGGCTTCACGGCGCAGATGGAAAACAGCCTGGACGAGATCGCCAGCGGCGAGCGGGAGTGGGTCCCGGTGCTTCAGGATTTTTACCAGCCCTTTAGCCAGAGCGTAGAGAGAGCTGCCGCCACCATGCCTAAGCTAAAGGATGAGGCCACCGATGAGATCTGCGACCAGTGCGGACGGCCCATGGTGATTAAATGGGGTCGCCGCGGTAGATTCCTATCCTGCAGCGGCTTCCCAAAATGCAGGGGCACCAAGTCTCTCCCGGGCTAGAAAGAAGGGTCGAAACGATGAAGGTCTTGATCGTTCACGGACCTAACCTCAATATGCTGGGGCAGCGGAACCAAGACATCTATGGCACCAAGACCCTAACGGAGATCGACACGCTGCTTCAGAAAAGAGCCGAAGAGCTCGGCATGGATATCTTGACCTTCCAGTCCAATAGCGAAGGCGCCCTCATCGACTTCCTCCAAGCCCAATCACCCCAGGCCCAAGGCATCGTGATCAACCCCGGAGCGCTGACCCACTACGGGCTGTCACTGCGCGACGCCCTGGCTGATACCGCGCTGCCCATCATCGAGGTCCATCTATCCAACATCTATGCTCGGGAGGAGTTCCGGCAGCGCTCGGTGATCGCCCCCATCGCCAAGGGCCAGATCAGCGGGCTGGGCTGGCGGGGATACATCGCCGCTCTGGAGATATTGGCTGCTCTACACAGAGAAGGAGCATGAACCAGCGCCTGCTAAGGCTGCGGCAAAAGCTGCAAGAGCAAGAGCTCGACGCCATCCTCATTTCTCAGGCCGAGAACTGGCGCTATCTCTCCGGGTTCAGCGGCAGCGCGGCGTATCTTCTCATCTCTCAGCAGGATGCCATCCTAGCCACCGACTTTCGTTATGTCGAGCAAGCGGAGAGGCAAGCACCGGACTTCCAGATATTACAGATCAAAGGCAGCTTGGCGGACTGGTTCCCCCAACTATCCTCCGAACTCAGGATGAACAGGCTGGGGTTCGAGAGCCAGGCGCTTTCTTTTATCGGATATCGGGAACTCAGCAGCTCCATTGAGAAGCTGCCTACTCCTAACCGACCGAACCTCATCCCGAGCCGGGGGCTGGTCGAGTCCCTGCGCGCGATCAAAGATCCAGAGGAAATGGCACTCATCGAGAGAGCAGCAGCACTGGCCGATGCCGCCGTCGACCAAGTAGCGCCCAAGCTGGAGCCCGGGATGACGGAAATAGAGGCCGCCTGGATGCTGGAGAGATACCTCCGCGAGAATGGCAGCGAGCCTCTCCCGTTTGAGCTCATCGTGGCCTCCGGACCTAACTCCGCCCTGCCCCACGCCCAACCCAGCGAGCGCCGCATCGGCACTGCTGAGCCTGTGATCATGGACATCGGGGCCCGGCTTGGCGGTTACTGCAGCGATCTATCTCGCACCATTTGCCTCGGAGAGCCGGAGCAGATCTTGACCCAAATATACCAGATAACCCTTGAGGCACAACTCGCCGCCATAGAACATATTCAGTCTGGCAGCACTGGACACCAGGCTGACCGTTGGGCCAGAGCTGTAATCGAAGACGCCGGCTACGGTGATGCCTTTGGCCACGGGTTAGGCCACGGCATCGGCCTGGCAGCACATGAGGAGCCGCGCTTAGGCCCCGATTCAATATCGCTCCTGAGTCCGGGCATGGTGTTCACCATTGAGCCCGGCATTTACATTAAGGGCTGGGGTGGCATCAGGATTGAGGACATGGTAGTATTAGAGAAGGGTAAGGCTCGGGTGCTGACCCGAGCCCAGAAGGAGCTGCGGAGGCAGGATGATCGATAGCACTGAGGCCAGAAAGGGCGTAGTCATCGACTTGGATGGGCGCCTTTACTATGTTCTCGACTATCAGCATATCAAGATGGGGCGTGGCTCGGCTCAGGTCCGGCTCAGGTTGAGAGATATCGCCGCAGGGCATACCATCGAGCGCACTTTCCAGTCCGGAGACAGGTTCCCCCGGGTTCGCCTCGAGGAGCGCCCAGCCCAATACCTCTACCAGGATGGAGCTCTCTACTATTTCATGGATCAGGAGAGCTTCGACCAGATTCCACTAAACGCCGAGCAGCTGGGCACGACCCTGAACTACCTGAAGGAGGGGATGACGGTCCAGATCACCATCCATGACGGCCAGCCCTTGGGCCTTGAGCTCCCGATCACCGTGGACCTCAAGGTCACTGACACCGGCCCCTCATTTAAAGGCGACACCGCCCAGGCCGGAGGCAAGCCAGCCACCCTGGAGACCGGCATCACCGTCCAGGTTCCGTTCTTCGTCGACATTGGCGACACAGTCCGAGTCGATACCCGGAGCGGGGAATATCTGGAAAGAGTTAGCTGACGGCATTGCCCAAATTCGACCTTCATATCCATACTACTTACTCCAGAGATTCCAGCATGTCGCTGCAGAGCATCATTCGGCGCTGTCAGGAGCTGGGGATTGGCGGCGTTGCCATCACCGACCACAATACCATCGCCGGCGCCCTGGAGTTACAGCGCATAGCACCTTTCCCCGTGATCATCGGCGAGGAAATCAGAACTACAGACGGCGAGATCATGGGGCTGTTCCTCAGTGAGGAGATACCACGCGGTCTATCTCCGGAGGAGACAGTGACCAGGATCAAATCCCAAGGAGGGCTGGTGTGCATCCCCCATCCCTTCGACACGCTCCGCCGCCATTCCGGCATCGGCACTGCCAACATGGCCAGGCTGCGGAACCACATCGATATTATAGAGGTGTTCAACGCCCGCACATTGCTGCGACGGGATTCAGAGAGAGCTGTCGCCTTTGCCCGGAGCAACGGCTTCCTCGCCAGCGCCGGCAGCGATGCTCATATGCCAGCTGAGCTCGGCTATGCCTATGTGGAAATGCCCGAGTTCGAGGGCCGCGACGATTTCAAGGAGGCGCTAGCCCAGGGGCAGGTCTTCGGCCGCAGCAGTCTCAGCGATCCTCGGGTTCTGTTTAAAGGCCCAGTGGATAAATTAGTTACCTTGCTAAAGAAGAGGAGCAAAGGTGTTTAGCATTGGCTGGTTTTCCACTGGACGGGACAAGGCAGCCCGCGACCTGCTGCAGACCGTGCGGCACCAGATAGACGAGGGGCACATCCAGGCCCAGATATCCTTTGTCTTCAGCAACCGCGAGCCGGTTGAGTCTGAAGAAAGCGACCTCTTCTTCCAGTTGGTGCAGGGATACCACCTGCCCATGATCTGCCTTTCCTCGACCAAGTTCAAAGATGCAAGCAATACCGATTGGCGGCTGAGCTATGACCGGGAGGTGATGGGACTATTAAAAGGCTTCCAGCCTGACCTTTGCGTCCTCGCCGGATACATGCTGATTGTGGGCGCAGAGATGTGCCACAGGTACAATATGATCAACCTGCACCCGGCAGCCCCCGGCGGCCCGGTGGGGACCTGGCAGGAGGTCATCTGGAAGCTCATCGAAGACCAGGCCGAGGATACCGGGGCCATGATGCACCTGGCGACACCGGAGCTGGACAAGGGACCTCCGGTGACCTACTGCACTTTCTCTATAAGGGACGAACCCTTTGACTTACACTGGCAAGATGTCAAAGGGCGTTCCGTGGCTGAGATAAAGGCCAAAGAAGGAGAGAACAATCCGCTGTTTCGCACCATTCGTGAGCATGGCCTGGCGCGGGAGTTCCCCCTGATCGTGGCCACCATCAAGGCCTTCAGCGAGGGCCGAGTCAGAATCGAGGACGGCAAAGTGGTCTCGGCCAGCGGTGAGGTGCTCAGGGGCTACAACCTGACCGAGGAGATCGACAGTGAACTTCATCTGCTTTGACCTGGAGGGGCCTCTCTCTCCTCAGGACAACGCCTACGAGCTGATGAAGCTCATCCCCAATGGCGCCCATATCTTCGAGATACTCAGCCGCTATGACGACCTCCTCACACTGGAGGAGCGCGAGGACTACGAGCCCGGGGACACTTTGGCACTCATCGTCCCCTTCCTGGTCTGTCACCGCATTCCGGAGACAACAATAACGGAGCTGGCACAGAGCGCAGCCTTGGTTCCAGGTGCTGCCGAACTAATCTCAGAGCTCAAGAACTGGGGCTGGAATGTATTCTGCATCAGCACCAGCTATGAACAGTTCGCCAGCCATATCTGCCGCCGCGTCGGCATTCCCCTGGAGAACCTGGCCTGCACCTCACTACCCCTGGCAAAATTCCAGGGTTCAGCTGGCCCAGCGGACCTGAGCCTGGTGCAGAAAGTGGAGAGCGACCTTATGCACCTGCAGCCCGAGGTGCATGACCTAAAGCTCAAAGAAAGGCTGGACCGCTTCTTCTGGGTCGACCTGCCCGAAACCGTCCTGGGAGCAGCGATGAAACAGGTGAAGCCCATGGGAGGGGGGAGAAAAGTAAAAGCACTCCAGGGTTTTGTCAGCGCCAAGGATGTGCCGCTGGGCAACACAGCTGTCGTTGGCGATAGCATCACCGACTTCAAGATGCTCCAGGCAGCCAACGATGCCGGCGGCCTGGCCATCGTCTTCAACGGCAACGAGTATGCTTTGCCCTACGCCACCATCGGGCTTGCTTCAACCCACATCAGCGACCTCGGCCCAGTGCTTAAGGCCTGGCGGGAAGATGGCAAAGAGGCTATGGAAACCTTGGTGCGAGGAAAGGAATCAGGCGGCGGCCGGGGTGACCGGGAGCATTTCCACTGGCTCCGCAGTCGTCAAGACATCGCCGAGCCGTTACAAATTCACAAGAGGATACGGCGACTGGTGCGAGAGGAGGCAGGGAAACTGGGATGACCGAGGTTATCGGCTTCGGCGCCATGAACATCGATCGTTTTTATCGGGTGCCGTGCATTCTGATCGATGGCGAAGCGCCGGTATTAGAACACGCGCTGCAGCCAGGGGGCTCAGCGGCCAATACCATCTACGGCCTGGCCAAGCTCGGCATCAAGACCGGCTTCGTCGGCGCTGTGGGTGATGACGAAGAGGGCCGGATGCTGCTCCATGACTTCCAAGAAGTGGGCGTCGATACCAGCGGCACCAAGATAAAAAGGAAGGCCCAGACGGGCTCGGTGCTGTGCCTGACCGATAACCAAGGACAAAGGTCGCTCTACGTTTCGCCGGGGGCCAACGTCCTGCTCAGTCGGCGAGATATAGCCCTAGAATATTTGAACCAGGCGAAAATAGTGCACCTTTCCTCCTTCACCCACGATGCCCAGTTCGATGTGCAGCGCAAAGTCCTGAGCGCTCTCTCCCCTGCAGTAAAGGTCAGCTTTGCTCCAGGAGCGTTGTATGCCGCGAAAGGATGGCAGGCACTGGCTCCACTGATGGCAAGGACTCATGCTCTATTCCTCAATCAGCAGGAGATGCGAGATCTGACCGGCGAGGGGTTTGAAAAAGGGGCTCAGCGGTGCTTGGAGCAAGGCTGCCGCATTGTGATCGTGACCCTGGGCCCGGGAATTGAGCGGGGGAAGCCAATCGTCTGCTACCTCAGCGATGGCCAGCAGGAGTACTTTATCGAAGCTGAACAGAGAAAACAACCCGTGGTGGACACCACCGGCGCCGGTGATGCCTTCGCCGCCGGCTTTCTCTATGGGCTGTTGCAGGAAAAGGCATTAAAAGAGTGTGGCCTGCTGGGTCAAACCGTGGCTCAGTTCGCCATCTCCAAGATGGGAGCCCGGGCTGGACTGCCCACAGCGGCACAACTAAGACGCGCCGCTCCTGCCTAATTTCAGGCCCACCTTGTAGCGCCAGAGTGGCTGGCAGGCCAGCAGCGCCGAGTTCAACTCCTCTCTCAGTTCACCCAACTTGACCCGGCGCCCCATAGCAGAGAGAAAGTGGCCCACACCCCTGGTCATACCGACCGCTTGCATCCCTACCAGGAACCCATTGGCCACGACCAACCTGTAATAGCCGTTGTGGAAGCGATCCTCCACCACCTCGACTTCGTGCTTGCTCGAGATTCCCGAGGCGGTGAGGCCGAAGGATACGTCGTGAAGCCGGAAGATGTTTAGCCCCAACATGGCTATGCTTCCGGGATAGAGCTTGTTTTGCCCCAGGCAAGAGCTAAGAGGTTCGATATGCTTCCTCGAGGAGCACGAGGGGATGGACTGTTTCCACGCCGGTGCCGGCTTCTATCTGCAGCCGGCAGCCGCCACATTCTGTTACCGCCTTATCCGGCTGCGCCTCTTTCACTTCCTCCCACAAATTGGCCGCCATCTCCACGCCCATGTCGTAGTTAACCTTCTTCATGCCGTAGGAGCCGCCCATGCCACAACAGGTGGCATTTACTTTCACCACCGAGAGCCCTGGTATCAGTTTCAACAGCTCCACCGGCTCCTTGACTATGTTTTGCACCTTTAGATGGCAGGGGACTTTATACACCACCGATAGCGGCATCTCCTTGAAATCAGTGCTGAGCTGGCCTTCACGGTGCAGCGCCAGCAGGTAGTTATCGACGAAATGCAGGTGCTGGGCTACAAATCGGGCTTCGTCGCTATCGAAAAAGTCGATATAGCCTTTGTGCAGCATGAAATGGCAACTGGGGCAAGTGGTGATGATATCCAGGCCATCGGCTGCTGCTTCGGCCAGCGACTTCACATTATACTTAGCGTTCTGCTCTGCACCTTTTTTGTTCAGGTTGGCCATCATTGGCATCCCGCAGCACTTCTGATCTGGGAGGATAACCTCAAAGCCATTCCTTTCCATAATCCGGACTAGAGCCTCTCCAGTCTCAGGGGCATAGTAGTTAGCAAAGCAACCCGAGTAGTAGACTATCTTCCTATTCAGTGCGACCACCCTTCTGGAACCACTTCCTGAAAGTCCGGCGGTGGAATGAAGGCAGCAGCGCTTCGTGGTCAATGCCCACCGTTGCCTCCAGCAGCATCTTGAACAGGCCGTTGCCCTTGGCCACGTTGGAAACCGGCGTCAGCAACGAGCCAAACTTGGCCATCATCTCCGGGTCGTCGAGAAAGCGCTTGCGCCACGGCCTTCCATGCTTCTCTACGTGTTCCAGCTGAGCCTTCCAGATCAGAGTTGGGGTATCGATCTCCACCGGGCATTCCACATAGCAGCGACCACAGTGGAGGCAAGCCTCTGTAGAAGGATTCCTACCCATCAGGAACATCAATAAATAGTTCTTGGGGCTCCAAACAGCGCCATCACGGCTCAGAGGCTTGGCAATGGGACACTGCCGGGAACAGGCCCGGCAGTTTATACACAGGGATAGCTGCTCAAAGCCGTTGTGCAGCAGGCTGCTACGGCCATTATCCAAGAGCAGAACATGGAGCTCCCGATCTTGCCCATCAGGGAGCACAGGCAAGGCCTCGAAATCGTAGCGTTCTTCTTCCTTAGGCTTGAGGTCAAGGAGGGCACTTTCGGCACCGAAGACACCCATACACCTCGTCTGGAAGGCAGCATCCTCTCTGCTCTCCACTATCTTGTCAATGGCGACAACAAGTATGATCTTCTTAGCCTGTTCCAGGTCCTTGCCGATGTTGGAGAAGTGCTGCAAGAAGAACGCCGAGCAGTCCTCAGACGAGATTGCGTTTACGCTCAACAAGGCCAAGTAATCCCGAACCTGGGATGACTGCAGCTCGGTCATCGTCGTCGAGACACTGAAGGACTCAATCAGGCCCTTCTCATGAGAATCGGGGAGCTGCCAGTAGTCGGTTATCTTTTTCTCGAACTCGTCGAACTCCTTGAAGTAGCGCACATAGACATCGAAGCCAGAATCCTTCAACTCTGGCTTCAACTCATTGGTGATTATGCTCGATTTGTTAACCGATATCAGCTTTGTTCCGGCGGCAACCTCTTGGATATAGGCTACAGCTTCTGCTGTGTCCTTTGCCACCGCCAGTCTTATCCCCTGATAGTTGCCCAGATTGCTTTTAAGCTGATGCAAAAGGGACTCCTGAGCATCCCGCGACCGCTCACGAATCCCTTTTAACTGTGCTTTGATTTCCTCTAAACTGAGCTTGCTGCCCTTTCTGGCGACGACTCCAACAACTTGGCGTTGCTTCTCCCTCCCTGTGGGCTCCAATATCGATATCGGCAGTGTGCTGCTCATCGATAGGCCAATATCCTCAGCGGCTACTTACACGTACCTTCTTATAAGCTCTGAGACCCTGTCCGCCGCTTCCCACCTCTTCATCATGTTGGCTGTGCTGGCATCCACAAACTGAATGGCTTTCGGCTCACATACCCTGACACAGGCCGGGTCGCCATCGCACAGATCGCACTTAAACACCTTCTTGGCCACGGTATCCACGCCCATGGCCCCGAAGGGACAAACGGCAACGCAGAACTTGCAACCGATGCAGACGTCGTAGTCTAGAGCTACTCGACCGAGCGTCTCATCCCGAGACAGGGCTTTTACCGGACAAGCAGCAATGCAGGGGGCCTCCTGGCACTGCTGACAGATCATGGGGAACATGATGCCCTCGCCCTCCCACCTGACAGCGGTGATGCGGCCCCGAGCCGGATTCGCCACTCCCTCCTTAGCCACAGCGCAAGCAAGTTCGCAGGAGCGACACCCGGTGCATTTTTCATGGTCTACAAGCAGCATGCTGGCCATATTGACATACCTCCTGACTAAGCTATTGGCACATCACAGGATGTGCGAGGGCTCCTTATCCAGACCCAGTTTCTGCAACGACTCGGGCGTAGGCACTCCTTCATTATCCCAGCCATGCAGTGCGTAATACTCATCCAGCATCTCATTCCACTTATCTCTATCAATCAACTGACCTTTGATGTAGGGTAGCCCAGCAGGCAGGGGCTCCTCATAGTAGCGATCGGAGAGCCAGTCATCCTTTCTGCCCTTTCCTTCTCTATTGTTGAACATCCTCTCCAGCGTGTAGATGCGCTCCCCGATGTCCCTCATCTCCTGTGGCGAGATTTCAAGGCCAGTGATGTAATAGATCCACTTGGACCAATCATCCCACTTGAACCCGTTGGGAGTGAAGAAGCAGGTATGGAATTTGCAGGTCCCTACAGCATCGACAGCGGCATAGTGGCGTTCAAACCACCAGATCTCTCGGGGCTTGCCCACATAGGAGATGTAATCAGATGACATGGGGCCGCCATCGTACAGCTCCTCCATCAGCTTCTCCGGGAGGTGATAGAGGTCGATGGCCGGTCGGCTGCGTAGATGATCCCAGCCTCTGCTGGAAACACCAGCACCGAAGGCAAGTGCCTTCGGCCCCCGGTCATCCCCACCGAGCGCGCTGCTACCCTTGCAGCCGATGAAGTAATACCAAGCCTTATCTCGATCCAGCCCCAGCTTCTCCAGCTTGTCAATGAATCCAAAGGCGCCATCGGCCAGGTACTCACCGCCGAATCCCTCTCTAAAGGCAATTTGCTTGATGATTATGGGCAGATTCTCGCCGGCATTCTCCCAATCGAGGTCTAGGCCGCCGGTGACCTTCTTATCAATCAAGCCATTTTGATAGAGCTCCATGGCCATGGCGAACAGGTTCCCCACCTCGCTGAAATCTATGCCGTAGACGTCGGTGAGCCTCTGTCCCACCAATACAGGCTCCCATTCCCTGATATAGAGGTTGTTGCCCAAGCTCAGCTGAGTATTGTATTCCGGGCCCTCGCCAGACATCCCGGCGTAGGGACCTGTCTTTATCTGCCATTGATGGCGGCAGCCTATCGGACAGTTGAAGCAGGCCACACGCCCGGTCTCGTATTTCTCATGGAATGTCTCCACCGCTAACCCTTCCCACTCCTCCAACTTGTTGGTCTGGAAGTTCTTCACCCGGACATATCCCGTGGTGTTGCTCACGCTCCAGATATACATGGTCCCATCGTAGCTCAACGCCGTGGCCAGCTTGGTGCCCATAATGTGCTTTCTGCTCGCCTCACAGACCTCCAGAGCTTCCTTGGGATAGGCCAATTTCAGGTCCATATGGCCCCGACAGGCGATGGCCTTCAGATTTTTCACGCCCATAACACAGCCCATCCCAGTGCGGCCCCCGGAATCCTTTAGGCCATTCCTGACATTGGCATAGCGCACCAGGTTTTCACCGCCCTGACCTATGGTGGCCGAATGGATATAGGGATCTCCATGCTCGGCCCGGATCAGCTCCTGGGTCTCGATACTGTCCTTGCCCCAGAGATGAGAGGCATCCCGGATCTCGATGTCGCCATCGTGAATCCAGAGATATACCGGCTTTGCCGCCTTGCCCTTGATCACCAGGTGGTGGAAGCCAGCGAAGGCCAGCTCGGGGCCGAAGAAGCCACCCATATTGGCGCTGCCCACGATGCCAGTCACCGGCGACTTGGCCATGAAATGGCTTCGGGAGGAGCCCGGCGCCGGGGTTCCGCTGAGCAGCCCGGCACTGACCATGAGCACGTTATCCGGGCCCATAGCATTGGTCTCGGGGCCGTTATAGTTATACAGTAGATAGGCATCTATGCCCCTGCCCCCGACATAAAGCCGGCGCATTCTCTCCGGGATCGATTCCTTCTTGATCTCCCCCGTACCAAGATCGATATAGGCTATCTTGCGAGTTAATGGCATTCTTCGCCTCCCTTTCCTTATTACTTACTTACTTTCTCGGCGTACCTGCTATCTTGGCCTGTAACCCACCACCACCAGGCGGTATCCGCCAGCTGATTACATATTCAACCCCACAATTGGGGCATGTAAGCTTGTCAGCCTTGGGAGGCACCTTGATCCTGATGAAGCAGTTCAGACACCTGAGCGTGACTTGCTTTTCCTCAACCATAATGGACCTCCTTTTAGTCTCAGGTTTTGGCCTCTACTTTAGGCCCGGCCAGGATTTCGTCGACCAATCCATACTCCAGCGCCTGCTCTGGGTTCAGGTAGAAATCGCGATCGGTATCATGGACGACCTTCTCCATCGGCTGCCCCGTATGCTTGACTATGACATTGCGGATTATCTCTTGCAGCCTGAGTATCTCCCGTGCCGCGATCTCGATGTCCGCCGCCTGACCCTGAGCACCGCCTATGGGCTGGTGCATGTGAATGGTGGCATTGGGCAAGCAGTACCTTTTCCCCTTGGCCCCGGCGCAGAGCAGCAAAGTGCCCATGCTCGCGGCCAGGCCAACGCAGATCGTGGAAACATCACACCGAATAAGTTGCATGGTGTCATAGATGGCCAGGCCAGCGCTGATGATACCACCGGGGCAGTGAATATAGAGACTGATGTCCTTGTCCGGGTCCTCCCGCTCCAAGTACAGAAGCTGGGCGATGATCAGGTTTGCGATTTGGTCTGTAATCGGCATGCCCAGGAACACAATACGCTCCTTGAGCAGAAGCGAGTAAATATCAAAGGCTCGCTCACCCCGGGCGCCGCTCTCTATTACCATTGGGATAACGTTCTCAGCTCTCATCCTATCTCCCCTCCCTCCATAACCATAGGTAGTAGCGTGTCGAATCTGGGGTTATCTGAAACGAGGTCATAAACATCGTCAGCCGCCTTACTAAGCACCAACCTCGGGCCGTCCGCGTCCAGCTTTTACCGCTTTGGGGCTTGTATCCTCGATAGTTCTGGCCTTCAGCCCGAAGCTTGCTCTCGCTGGCATCAATATTATCATACCGCTATTCTGGGTGTCAAGCTTGGGTGGCAATCTGCACCAGGTGCTCCATCGCCCTCCTGCCAAGGAGCCCTCTTTTCAGTGAATCACGGGCTTGAGATGCGGATAGCAGCCGCCGCATTCTCTCAGCGCCCTCCCCAGAGGCCAGGCGCTCGATCTCGGCATCGACTTCAGCGTCGCTGACCTCTATGCCCTCGGCCTCAGTTACCTTGTCCAAGATCAAGGAGCGAAGGACACGCTTCTCAGCTAAAGGATGCAATTCCCTCTCAAAATCTTCCTCGGTCTGGCCGCGGAGCTTGAGTTGATCCTGGAAACCGCTGGCGCCACCCCACTGCTCCCTCTGTGCCGCCATCAAGCGTTCCAGCTCATCATGGACCAAGATAGAGGGGTATTCAATGCGTGACATGTCAGCTATGGCATCTATGATCCTATCTTCCAGGTCGAGGCGCGCTCGGGCTTCCCCGCTGGCCTTCAAGTCGGCAGCGACCTTCTCCCGCAACGAGTCAACTCCCTCCACTCCCTGAACCAGGCTCTTGGCCAGCTCGTCATCGAGGTCAGGGAGATGCTCCTCCTTGACCTCGGCCACCTTAACCCGGAACTGGCATTCCTGGCCAACAAGCTCCGGGGCAGGATAGTCATCAGGAATAGCCAAGGTGAATTCCCGCTCCTGGCCTTTCTCCATTCCCTGAAGCCCCTCAGCGAAGCCAGGTGCAGGCAGAGATGAATCCGGGGACAGTTGATACCATCGGCTCTTCTCGTTGATCACCGTCCTATCGCCAACACGGCCCTCGACATCGATGGCTACCACGTCGCCGAGCTGGGCCGGACGAGCCACAGACTCCCAGCGAGAATGCATGCGACGGAGTTGTTGCAGGACTTCATCTATCTGCTCTTCGCCGACCTGCACCGGCTCCAGGGTCATTTCCAGGCTGTGATAGTCCCCCAGTTCCACGGTAGGGCTCACTGGAACGGTGGCCTTGAATGTCACCGGGTCCAGCTGGGCCAGCTCAATCTGAGGCGGGCCTACAGGCTCAACTTCCTGCTCGGCAACAGCTTTAGCGTAGAGCTCAGGGATCAAATGCTCCAGAGCCTCATCGAGCAAGGCTTCCTTCCCCAGATAGCGTTCTAAGATATGCCGCGGTGCTTTCCCCTGGCGAAAGCCAGGTACCTTGGCCCTAGAGACCAGGTGGCGGTAGGCCTGAGCCAAAGAGCGCTCCAGCTCCTCGGGTTCGACCTCGACCTGAAGCACCACCTGACAGCCCTCAATCCTATCCGCTGTAGCTTTCATCTATCCTCCCAAATTCAAGTGCAATTCCTTGAGTTGCTCTCTGGAGACCAGATCGGGGGCTCCAGTCATCAGATCCACAGCGCTCTGCGTCTTGGGAAATGCAATAACCTCCCTGATAGTCTCCTCCCCGGCGAGAATCATTACCAGCCGGTCGATCCCGGGGGCAATGCCGCCGTGCGGAGGAGCACCATACTCCAGGGCCTCGAGGAGATGTCCGAAACGAGCCTCGATTTCGCCATCGTCATACCCCAAGAGACGAAATATCTTCTCCTGAAGTTCCCGGTTGTGAATCCTGATCGAGCCGCTGGAGAGCTCGAGGCCATTGCAGACGAAATCATAGTGCTTGGCTCGAACCTTATCCGGGGCCTGGTCAAGCAGCGGCAGGTCCTGGTCACGGGGGGCAGTGAATGGATGGTGCATTGCCTCCCAACGCCCCTGCTCCTCGTTCCACTCCAGCAGGGGATAGTCCTGGATGAAAGCGAAGGCCAAAAGATTGGGGTCGGCGAGTCCCAGTCGGCAACCTATCTCCACCCTGAGCTGTGATAGCGCCGTATCAACCACTCTCGATTTGTCAGCGCAGACCAATATCAGATCACCTACCTTAGCTCCAACTCTGTGAGCGATCTGCTGCACCTGCTCCAAGGTCAGGTACTTGGCGGCTACGGAGCGGACTTGTTCTAAATTGAAACTCTCAGTTCCTTGCTCACCGAGCAGGGCCAATGTGACCAGGCCCTGAGCACCACGAGCCCTGACAAAATCGGCCAGCTCCTCGAGCTGCTTTCTGGAGTATGAAGCACAGCCCGGGGCACAGAATCCTCTTACCTGTCCGCCGGCGCTGAGCGCCGAACGGAAGACGGAGAAATCGGAGCCAGCCACGATGCCCGAGATATCAGCGAGCTCTAGGGCAAAGCGCAAGTCGGGCTTATCGCTGCCATAGCGCTCCATAGCTTCTTGGTAAGAAAGGCGAACAAATGGCTTGACCATCTTCATCTCTGGCCTTATGTCCTCAACTAATGAGGTGAACAGCTCCTCCATCAGATTTAGCACATCATCTTCATCGACGAAGCTCATCTCGAGGTCCAACTGGGTAAACTCAGGCTGGCGGTCAGCACGCAGGTCTTCATCGCGGAAGCACCTGGCGATTTGGAAGTACCTGTCAAAGCCAGCAACCATCAACAGCTGCTTGAGCTGCTGCGGCGATTGGGGCAAGGCATAGAATCTGCCCGGATGCAGCCTGCTCGGCACCAAGTAGTCCCGTGCCCCCTCCGGGGTACTCTTGAGCAGGATTGGGGTCTCTATCTCTACAAAGCCTCGGGTATCGAGGAAGTCGCGGATGAACTTAATCACGCGATGCCGCAGGAGCATGTTGTCCTTCAGCCGGCGCCGCCTCAGGTCCAGATAGCGGTACTTGAGGCGCACTGCCTCATCGACCTCCACCTCTTCATTTATGTCAAATGGGGCGGGCTTAGACCGATTGAGCAGCTCCGCCTCATCAGCGATGACCTCGATTTCACCTGTAGCCAGCTTCGGGTTCTCAGTCCCGGAAGGGCGCCGCACCACAGTCCCGACCACGCGAATCACATATTCTTGGCGCATCTCAGCAGCCACTTCGTGTCCTGCTGGGGAAACCTCGGGGTTGAACACGACTTGAACAAGGCCGCTGCGGTCTCTGATGTCGATGAAGATCAGCCCACCGTGATCCCGCCTGCGGTTGACCCAGCCGGCGAGGGCCACTCTGCGTTCAATGTGCTCTCTGGTTAGCTCACCGCAGCTATGGGTTCTCAGCGCAGTCTTCACTTTTACCATTATAGCTGAAGCGGAGTTCCTTTTCAATCGGAGCGCGGAATCATGGGCTCCAGCGAGCACACACCCCCGAATACCAGTGATTGTCCGGAAAGAATGCAATTGGGCTTGACAGTCAGTTTCTGGTGCAATATAATGGCAACAGAGCGTCGTGGAGAGGGTTATAGACGGGGAATCCTAAGAGTTGACATGGCAGGTGCTCGTGTCTAATGGAGCCTCCTTGTTTTAATAAGGGGGCTTTTTTATGCTCATCAGCGGCAGCAAAATATAAATACGATTCCAAAAGTGCCACATCGCACTGGCTGACAATACGATGTAGCAGGGTATAATTTTGTAGTAATGGAGAGAACTATGGGAAACTCTGCAGCTAAGGAATACCCAGTGCTCTGGTTGGCAGGAGCAGCTTGTACCGGATGCTCGGTATCAGTGCTAAACTCAGTGAGCCCGAGCATTAAGAACGTGCTGGTTGACGAGGTCATACCCGGCAGCCATGTCAACCTGAGGTTTCACGCCACGGTGATGGCAGGCTCAGGCGAGCCGGTGCTAGAGGTGCTGGAGCAGACCCAGCGAGAGAGCAAGGGAGGCTATGTCCTGGTGGTTGAGGGCGCAATACCTACGGCGGAAGATGGCGCCTATGGAACCATCGGAGAACATGAAGGCAAACCGGTGACCATGCTTTCTCGGGTAGAGTCGCTGGGCAGAGATGCGCTGGCGGTGATCGCTCTGGGCAGCTGTGCTGCCTTCGGCGGCATCCCGGCGGGAAGCCCAAATCCCACCGGCTGTGTTCCTGTATCCAAGCTCCTCAGCTCCCGCAACATAGCAACGCCCGTGGTAAATGTCCCTGGCTGTCCCCCTCATCCAGATTGGTTTGTGGGCACGGTGGCAAGTATAATCCTCTTTGGCCTGCCCAAGCCTCAGGACATAGACGAATTTGGACGCCCCAAGGCCTTCTATGGCCAACTGATCCACGAGAATTGCCCTCGGCGAGCCTATTACGATGAGCAAAAGTTCGCTAAAAAGCTGAGCGATCCAGGCTGCCTCTATGAACTTGGGTGCAAGGGCCCGGTGACCCACGCCGATTGCCCCACCAGGCTTTGGAATAACGGCACCAATTGGTGCGTAGGTTGCGGGGGGCTTTGCATCGGCTGCGCTGCCCCCGGTTTCCCTGATGTGGTTGCCCCCTTCTATGAAAAAACAACTGCAGCCGAGCTGCCAAACATCGCTCAGCAAGCCAAAGGTGGTGATTAGATGCACAAGATTGTGATCGACCCGATAACTCGCATCGAAGGCCATCTCAAGGTGGAGGTCATGGTGGAGAACGGGGAGGTCAAGGAGGCCAAGAGCGAGGGCACCCTCTACCGAGGCCTGGAGTTGATTATGAAGGGGAGGGATCCCCGTGACGCCCAACGGATAACCCAGCGCATCTGCGGGGTCTGCCCCACCAGTCATTCCATAGCCGCTACCCTAAATTTGGATAGCGCCTTCGGTATAGCCGACAAGATACCGGATAACGGCAGGCTCATCCGCAACCTGATTTTAGGCGCTGCTCACATTGCAGACCACATACTCCATTTCTACCACCTCACGGCCCTGGACTATGTAGACATAGCCAAAGTAGCCAATTATGATGGTTCGAATCCCGTGCTCAATTCCGTAAAGAGCTTTATCGAACGGGGCGAGCTCGCCCCATTTGTCCCGCGCTACGAAGGAGACTACCGCCTGAGCGACGAGGCCAACCAGCAGGCAGCCGCCCATTATGTCGAGGCCCTGAATATGCGCCGCAAGGGTCAGGAGATGCTGTCCATCTTTGGCGGCAAGATGCCTCATAACATGGCCGTTGTCCCTGGAGGTGTCACTGAAGTCCCCACCGTGGATAAGATAGCTTCCTTTTTGTGGAGGTTGAACGAACTCAGAGATTTCATTGACAACGTTTATATTCCAGATGTCATTATGGTCGCTGAGGCATATGGGGACTATGCTGAGATCGGCGTCGGCTGCCGCAATTTGCTCTCCTACGGGAGCTTCGATCTGGATGGCCAGAACCCAGATCTGACCAAGAGAGAAAGGCTGCTTAAGCAAGGCACCGTCTCCGCCGACCTACGTTGGCAAAGCCTTGATACGGATAAGATTACCGAGCAGGTAAGGCACTCATGGTATGCAGACTCCACCAGCGGCAGGAAGCCAGCTGAGGGAGAGACCAAGCCCGAGATGAGGAAAGATGGAGCCTACTCCTGGGTGAAATCACCCCGCTATGACGGCAAGGTTCACGAGGTTGGCCCCCTGGCTCGGATCGCGGTCACCTATGCCAGCGGTGAACCGAAGGTCAAGTCTCTCGTGGATTCAGCCTTGGCCAGACTAAAAGCTGGCCCCGATGCTCTGTTCTCCGTTTTGGGACGCCACTTGGCTCGGGCCCTATATACCAAACTCGTGGCCGACCAGATGGGGGAATGGTTACTTCAGATCAAGCCGGGAGAACCGGTTTACACAGCTTACACTATTCCCGAGGAATCAAGGGGTATGGGGCTGGTGGATGCGGCCAGGGGTGCCCTAGGGCACTGGATCGAGATCAAGGACAAGAAAATCGCAAACTACCAGTGTGTGGTTCCAAGCACCTGGAATATGTCCCCGCGCGATGATGAGGGCCAACCCGGCCCCCTGGAACAGGCGCTCACCGGGATCAAGATAGCCGATGACCAAAATCCCTTTGAGGTGGTGCGCATTGTCAGGTCCTTCGACCCGTGCCTCGCCTGCGCCGTCCATTTAGTGACGCCGAAAGGGCAAAAGCTGGGTAAATGGCAGGTAGTATAGATGCTTGAGAAGCTCGGAGGCAATACTGAAGCCAGGGTTGTAGTCCTTGGCATCGGCAACGAACTGCTGCGCGACGAAGGGGTAGGGGTTCATGTTGCCCGAGCTCTGCAAGAGAAGTCCTCATTTGAGAGGATTGAGGTTGAAGTCATCGATGGTGGTACCTCTCCCGATGCCTTCAACCTACCCGAGACGGTGAGCAAGTTGATAATAGTTGATGCGGCAAAGGGGGAAGATGAGCCGGGAACAGTCTACCGGTTCACCCCTGAGGAAATAGAGCCACAGCCGATGACGTCGCTGCACCAGCTGGGAGTGCTTGAGAGTCTGAAGCTAATGAGCCTCAGCGGGCACAAACCAGAGCAGACGATCATCATCGGTGTCGAGCCTAAGGAGATAGACTGGGGGACACAGCTATCTCCAGAGCTGGAAAGGCGAATTCCTCGGATAGTTGAAGTAGTGCTGGAGGAAGTCGGCCGCAGCAAGTGAGGGAAGAAAATGCTGACTACAAAGCAAAAACCTCTGGAGAAGATCCTTGAATACCTGGACGGGGAGAGCAGTGTCTTCCTAGTGGGTTGCAAAGGTTGCGCCGATGGCTGCGAAACCGGTGGCGAGGAGCAGGTTCTGGACATGAAGCAACAACTGGAGGGTGTGGGCAAAGCGGTCACCGGCACATCTCTCATCGATTTTGTCTGCAATGAGGACCTAGTTAAGTTGACGCTTCGGGCTCATGAGGATAAGATCGTGGCTGCTGATTCGATATTGCTCTTGTGCTGTGGGGCTGGCGTTCAGGCAACTTCTGCTGTTGTTGATAAGGTAATCCATCCTGGTTGTGATACCGTATCCATGGGCGGTCGCCACAGCGAATGGAATGAGGGTCTGCCCTGCCTGGAGTGTGGTGATTGCGTCCTGGAGTTCACCGGCGGCATCTGCCCCATTGCCAGATGTGCTAAAATGTTGCTCAATGGGCCCTGCGGTGGTTCGGTGGAAGGAAAGTGCGAGGTCTCACCGGACCTCCCCTGCGCCTGGGACGAGATCATCCAGCGACTGGCACATCTGGGGAGGTTGGACAAGCTGGAAAGGATTGTACCTCCCAAGGACTGGAGTGTCTCCCTCACTGGCGGGCCGCCCGCATATCGTCAGGTGATGGCGAAGCAATAGGGGGTGTGGGTTGGGAGATGGCAACTATCAAAGAGGTGTTGAGGAAATCTGAGTTCTTCGGAGAGCTGACCGAGGAGGAGTTGGACAAGATAGTCAAGGTATGTCGCCAGGAGGTCTATGAGGCCGGCGCAGAAGTCTTCTCCGAAGGTAATATAGCACGAGAACTGTATGTTGTGGAAGAGGGTAAGGTAGTTCTGGATATGGGTCTCAGCCTTGGCACCCAGTCGCGGCGGCGGGCCACCATTGAGATTGTGACTCCGGGCGAGGCCTTTGGCTGGTCAGCGGTAGACGGCCAGGCCTTCACCAGCTCGGCGCGATGCTTGGAGAATACCAAGGTTATTGCTGTAGACACTGCCGGTCTGCGCCATCTCTTTGATGAGGACTACCGGATTGCCTATGAGGTGACGCGTAAGCTCCTCGACATCGTGCGCTCCCGGCTCAGCCATGTGAGAGGGACCCTGGCACACGTCCTGTCTGTAGCCTCACACGATCTAAAGGCCCCCCTGGCCGCGGTGCAGAGCTACCACCATGTGATGCTCGACGGATATGCTGGCGAGATCACGGAAAAGCAGCGCAACATGCTGCTCCGGAGTAAAGAAAGGATAGCTGAACTACTTAACCTGATCGACGACATCCTGGATATATCCCGCATGGATACCGGGGAATTCAAGAAGGAGAAATTATACTTGAAACAGGTGGCTCGGCACTGCCTGGCGACCTTGCGCCCTCTGGCCAATGAGAGGGGAGTGAAACTACGTGCCGATTTGCCTCCTTTGCTACCTCCGATCAGTGGAGCTTCAGATCGCCTGCAACAGGTGTTCACTAACCTTCTGGCCAATGCCATCAAGTTCACGCCCAAAGGGGGCAAGGTAACGCTCAGGGTCAAGGATAATGAGGCCCACCTCCTGGTGGAGGTCATGGATACCGGCATAGGTATCCCAGAGGAAGAGCTACCTCGGATATTTGATGACTTCTATCGGGGTAGCGCCGCGGAGAGCGGCGCTGGCTTGGGCCTAGCGATAGCCAAGAAGATCGTCGAGGGCCATGGGGGGCGGATCTGGGCCGAGAGTCCCTATCCAGAATCGGAGAGGGGCACCAAGTTCACCTTCACCCTGCCCAAGAAGTGAAAACGGAAAGGGTACTAATCATGAAAGCTGGTACTAACCTAGAGAAAGTCCTGGAGAGTGGCAAGTTTGCCGTAACCGCTGAGGTCGGTCCGCCCAAAGGAGCGTCAGCTAAGGTTGTCCAGCGCAAAGGTGAGATGCTGAAATCATGCTGCGATGCCCTGAATGTGACCGACAATCAGACTGCCATCGTGCGGATGTCCAGCCTGGCAGGCTGTGTCATCCTGAAAGAGCTTGGCGCCGACCCGTTAATGCAGGTCGTCTGCCGAGACAGAAACCGGATCGCCATTCAGAGCGATGTTCTGGGAGCAGTGGCATTGGGCATCGGGAACGTCCTGTGCTTATCCGGGGATCATCAGACCTTCGGTAACCACCCCACGTCCAAGGGCGTCTATGACCTCGACTCCATGCAGCTTATCCAAGCTTTGAAGATGATGCGTGATGACAAGAAGTTCGTATGTGGCGAGGAGGTATCTGGAGAGGTGCCATTGTTCATCGGGGCTACGGAAAACCCGTTCGCCGATCCATTCGAGTATCGAGCAATCAGGCTGTCCAAGAAGGTAAAAGCCGGGGCAGACTTCATCCAGACGCAGGCAGTCTTTGATGTTGACAAATTCTCCAAATGGATGAAAATATTGAAGGATAAGGGCCTGGACAAGCAGGTCCACATCATAGCTGGGGTGATACCGATCAAATCAGCGGGTATGGCCAGGTATATGAGGGATTACGTCTCCGGCGTCACCCTCCCCGATGAGTTGGTCACCCGGATGGAAGATGCCAAGGACGCTCGCGAGGAAGGGAAGCGCATATGCCTGGAGATAATCGAGCAGCTTAAGGATATACCAGAGGTTCACGGCGTTCACATAATGGCGGTTGCCTGGGAAGAGATTGTTCCCGCCATCGTGGAAGAGGCCGGGCTAATGCCTCGACCTGTATTATAGTGATGGGAGGGAAGTGTGCAGAAAGAGACGAAAATCTTGTTGGTCGATGACGATCCTGATATCCGGGAAGCAATAACTGCTGTTCTGGAGGCCCACCAGTACCACATTATCACCGCCCAGAATGGCGAGGAGGGGCTGGCAAAGCTCAAGGAGGAAAGGCCAGCCCTGATGATCCTGGATCTGTTGATGCCAGTGATGGATGGATTTGCCGTTTGCAAGGAGCTTAAGGACCCGAGATGGGCCAAGTACGCAGGTGTGCCGATCCTGATCCTCACCTCAGTACGAGAAGACGCCAGTCGGCGGCGGTACGAATTGGAGACCGGCCTGGAGCTGGATGTCGATGATTACGTCGAGAAGCCCATTGATCCCTACACCCTACTGCAACGGTTGGAGAAGCTTCTGAAGACGAGGAAGCGGTAGCTCCGAGTCCCTCGTCTAGGGTAGGTGCAGGATGGCAGAGGAGAAGAAAGCCAAGATTCTTCTGGTGGACGATGACCCCGATTTCCTGGAGGCTACCAAGCTTGTCTTGGAAAGTGAAGCCTACGAGGTAATCACAGCACTCAATGGCGATGAGGGGCTACAGAAAGCAGGGACTGAAAGGCCGGACCTAATACTCTTGGACATAATCATGCCAGTAACAGACGGGTTCATGGTCGCGGAACGGCTCAAGCAAGACCCCAAGCTATCAGGGATCCCCGTTTTGATGCTCACCAGTTTCTCAGAGCGAGCGGCGGAGACTTCGATTGCCGTAAGCAGGGGGCTCACCCTGGAAGCCGAGGACTATATCGATAAGCCAGTTAGCCCTGCGGAGCTATTGAAGAGAGTTAGGAAGTGGCTTAAGAAGGGCTGACTCCGGTTGACACTGGTATCCCGCTTACCGGAACATCAGTCAATTCACACCCTACTTCACCACAATTTTCCCCGCCGGTTTCTCCATTACTGCGCCGATAATAGCGGCTTCCGGCACTCCTGCTTTGCCGAGCTGGCCCACTAACCGCTCCGCTTTATCTGCACTCAAGGCAATGAGTAACCCACCAGAGGTCTGGGGATCGAAGAGGATGTCTTGCATCTGCTCAGGCGTTTCAGCAGCGAACTCCACACGATTGGAGTAGAACTCTCTATTTCGGTGCAAGCCTGCCGGGCAGAAACCAGCTTTGGCGAACTCCGCTGCTTCAGGGAAAAATGGTATCGAAGCGAGATGTATCTCAATGGCTACCTGGCTTCTCTCAGCTACGTGGCAAGCGTGGCCCAGAAGACCAAAGCCGGTTATATCAGTGCAGGCATGAACCCCAACCTCCTGCATCAGCTCCGAGGCCTTGTTATTCAGAGTCAACATGCACTCTGTCACCTTGGTTACCGTCTCCTCAGCAGCCAGCCCCGCCTTAAGAGCTGTGTTTATGATTCCAGTCCCCAAGGGCTTGGTCAGTATCAGCTTATCTCCAGCTTGGGCCCCGGAGTTTGTCACCAGCCTTTGGGGATGAACAGTGCCAGTGACGGAAAGGCCATATTTTAACTCTGCGTCGTCGATACTGTGTCCGCCGACCAGTATTACTCCCGCCTCGCGCATCTTATCCTGTCCGCCCCTGAGGACGTTCCGTAACACCGAAATATCCAGGGACTGGGTAGGGAAACAAACCACGTTGAGAGCGGTCAGTGGCTTACCGCCAAGGGCATACACGTCGCTTAGGGCATTGGCAACGGCAATCTGGCCGAAAAGGTACGGGTCATCGACTATCGGGGTGAAGAAATCGATAGTCTGGATGATAGCCAGATCCTCAGCCAGCTTATAGACGCCGGCATCATCAAGACTTTCCATGCCCAGAATCACATTCGGGTCAGATATCAACGGCAGATCGCACAAAACTCGGTCCAGGTCCCCTGGACCCAATTTTGAAGCTCAACCAGCGCCGCGAACTGTTTCGGTGAGGCGGCGAGGTACCTTGTTCACCACTCAGTTCCTCCTTCAGCTAAAGCCAAGCCTAGCCCACATTATATCATAGCTTCATTGTGCCAGCATTGTCACTGCTATCTATAGTGCTGGACCCGCTGAGCATTCTACGGGAGTGACATTGCAGCCCAATATAGATGTTGCTACAATTAATAAGACGGCAACATGGAAAGCAAATTGCGGCAGCTTCCCAGCGTGGATAAGGTGATATCCGACCCCGGGTTGAAATCACTGGAGCAGTCCATCCCTCACGGCTTAATCGTGGAGCTGGCGCGCCAACATCTTGACCAAATTCGCCTCTCCATCGGCCGCGGCAACCCTTGCCCACCCTTTGCTGAGATAGTGGAATCGGTCTATGCCCAAGCCCAGGCCCTTACTCACCTCAGCCTGAGCTCTGCCATCAATGCCACCGGGGTCATACTTCACACTAATCTGGGCCGGGCGCCTTTGAGCCAAGAGGCCATAGCAGCTATGGGACAGGTCTCAGAGAGCTACAGCAACCTGGAGCTCGACCTTAGCAGCGGGAGAAGAGGCTCCCGCCAGGTTCACATCGAACAGGTCCTATGCCAGCTCACCGGGGCTGAGGCAGCGCTGGTGGTGAACAACAACGCCTCTGCGGTGCTGTTGGCCCTTACTGCTCTGGCCAGGAGGAAAGAAGTAATCGTCTCTCGAGGGCAGGCGGTGGAGATCGGGGGTGGATTTCGCGTCCCGGATGTGATGCGTCAAAGCGGAGCCAAGCTGGTGGAGGTGGGGACCACCAACTGCACCTATGTCGCTGACTATGAAGAGGCAATAACCTCCAGGACGGCGGCGCTGTTGCGTGTGCATCCCAGCAACTTCAAGGTGCTTGGCTTCACCCACTGGGTTGCCCTTGAGGAGCTGGTGGCACTGGGCCAGCGACACGACCTTCCCGTATTCGATGACCTGGGCAGCGGCTGTTTCCTGGATACGACCGAGTTCGGCCTGGCCCCAGAGCCCATGGTGCAGCAGAGCATAGCTCTCGGCACCAGCCTGGTGTTCTTCTCCGGCGACAAGCTCGTGGGAGGACCACAAGCGGGGATCATTGTCGGCCAGAAGGCCCTAATCGACAAATTGAAGAAGCACCCGCTGTCACGGGCTCTACGAATTGATAAGATAAGGCTCGCTGGTCTATCAGCGACGCTACTTCATTACTTGAAGGGTGAAGCAGTGACCAAGGTCCCAGTATGGCGCATGATCGCCGCGTCTCTGGATGACGTCCATATACGGGCCAATCTGTGGGCCCAGGCCCTCGATGGCTTAGCTCAGGTGATAGCAGGAGAGACCATGATAGGAGGAGGCAGCCTGCCCGGGGGTACAGTCCCCACCAAGCTGGTGGCACTTGGCGGAGGGGGCAGGAGAAAGAACACGGCCCAAGCTTTAGCACAAAAGTTGCGGCGCCACGAGCCTCCCCTCATCGGTCGCATCCATGAGGACATGTTGCTACTCGATCCACGCTCTGTCCTTCCTGAAGATGACCAGAGTGTGCTTCCAGCACTGCGCGCGGCAATTGCCGATCTAAAGCAGCCATAGCGGAGTTGTCGCTTCTAACTTTGTCATCCTGCAAATAGGGAGAATACAGTGTTTGTGGTCGGCACTGCCGGTCATGTAGACCACGGCAAGTCGGTCTTGGTGCAAGCCTTGACCGGGATAGACCCCGACCGACTGCGCGAGGAAAAAGAGCGGGGCATGACCATAGACCTCGGCTTCGCCTGGCTGAAGCTGCCCGGCGGGCAGGAGGTGGCCATCGTTGATGTCCCAGGGCACGAGCGCTTCGTCAAGAATATGCTCGCTGGCGTGGGCGGCATCGACTTAGCCCTGCTCATCGTCGCCGCTAACGAAGGGGTGATGCCTCAGACCAGAGAGCATCTGGCCATCCTCGACCTGCTTGGTGTAAAACAGGGGATTGTGGTCATCACCAAGAAGGACATTGTTGATGACGATCTGCTGGCCCTGGTCACGCTGGAGATAGAGGAGCTGATAGGGCCGACCATCCTATCCGGTGCTCCTATCGTCTCAGTCTCAGCAGCGACCGGAGACGGCCTGCCCGGCTTAATTGCCACCATGGAACGCGTGCTCAGCGCCGCAGAGCCCAGGCAGGATATCGGCAGACCGAGGCTTGCCATAGACCGTGTCTTCACCATGGCTGGCTCCGGCACCGTGGTCACGGGAACGCTTATCGACGGCTCCCTCTCGCTGGGAGAGGAGGTGGAGATCATCCCTGCCGACCTGAAGTCGCGTATCAGGGGGCTACAGAGGCATAAAACTCGCATTGACACCGCCGATCCCGGCAGCCGGATAGCGGCCAATCTGGCCGGCGTGGCCATCTGGCAACTCAAACGTGGAGATGTGCTCACCAATCCCGGGTGGTTAGTCCCCACCATTATGGTGAACGCTAAGATTCGCCTGCTCCCATACCTGCACCGCTCGCTCAAGCACAATGCCACCGTCAGCTTTCATACCGGGGCCAGCGAGGTCATGGCCAAGGTCCGCTTGCTGGAACAAGAGGAACTGAAGCCCGGTGAGGACGCCTGGGCTCAGCTGACACTGAGCAAGCCAGTGGCAGTGGTCAAGGGAGACCGCTTCATCATCCGCTCGCCCCAGGAGACCCTGGGCGGTGGTCATATCGTCGATGCCCACGCCAAGAGGCGTCAGCGCCGCTTCCGTCCCGCCATCATCCAAAGCCTGGAGGCCAGGGAACAGGGCACAGCACAGGAGGTCTTACTGGCCATATTGGGAACAAGACAGCCTCTGGAGCTGGGGATGCTTCTGGCTCAGTGCGAGCTGCCCGCTAGCGAGGCACAGCCGGCAATAGAGCATCTGATCCAAGAGAAGGATTTAGTCAAAATAGGCACGGGAGAGCACAGCCTGCTCTTCACCACCCCCGGGTGGGAACGCTGGGAGCAAAAAGTGGCGGCTATAGTGCAGGACTATCACCGAAAATTCCCCACCCGACCCGGCATGCCCAAGGGAGAACTCAGCAGCAAGCTCAAGCTGGCAGCCCACCCCGCTACTGCCGCCCTGGACAGGCTTTTCCGGAACGGTGTTCTATCTGAAGAAGGCGCTGTTGTCCGCCTTCCCTCTCACCGAGTCCAGCTTACGCCGCAGCAGCAAGCGCAGACCGATGCCTTCTTGAAGTCTCTGGCGCAAAATCCCTACGCCCCATCCAGCGACCTGATACCCGGGCCCGACCTGTTGAATCTGCTCATTGAGCAGCAGCGGGTGGTCAAGGTGAGCGATAGCGTGGTATTCGCCGCCTCGGCCTACGATGAGATGGTGCAGAAGATCACCGAGCATATAAAAGCACATGGCAAAATAACCCTGGCCGAGGTGCGCGATCTGTTCCAGACCAGCCGCAAGTATGCCCAGGCCCTATTAGAGCACCTGGACCAGAAGAAAATCACCCGCCGTGTCGGCGACGAGCGCGTCCTGAGATGAGACTCAGAAGATGGAAATCAATCCGGATGGTGGATTGCTACACGGGGTCGGTGAGGTTTCAGGATAGCCTGAGACTTTATGAGGCGATATAGGCCTTCCGGTGAACAACGGGGAACTCAGGGGTATATAGAACAACGTCAAAGTCTGCATGTTCGAGAAGGTCAGCTGCCTCATCGACGGTCTGGACAAAGGTATAGTGGTACCCCATCTCCGTCAGGCGTCTAGCCAGGCGCTTGCCTACACTAGGCCTATCGTTGATGATGATAACCTTGCCTCTGTATGAGTCCTTGTCGTGTTTCATTGCTGCTCATGTCTATGATAGAGTGGCAAAGCTGGGAAGAATATCGTGCAAAAGGCGGATTGACGGATGCACCAAAGAGGTGGTTCGAGATAGCCCATATGGGTTATATCACCTTCAATGACACCTTGAAGTTCTATAAAGCGCCGCTGTCGTGAGGATGAGGTTCGAGGATAGCCCGAAGCTTTAGAGGGCGATAGTGTAATTACAGTGCTCACATATGTCCTGCCAGAACTCGGTATCCCTCACGATTTGTAGTGTCCAAGTCCTCAGTTCGGTCCGGCTCCAGTCTTTTTATAAGGTCTGAATTCCAATAAGCTCTTGCTACTTTGGGCCAGATATGTCCGTATCTGTCACGCAGCTTCGAGATATTCCAGAAACCGAACTCCATCCAAAACTCCAGAGTGTTCTTTGGCGGTCCTTGCATTGCCTTAGCTTGCTCAATAAGAGACGGATTTCTCCCCGCTACCTTCTCGATGATTTCGTCAGGACTACAGCTCGGTGCCTCGATGATAGAATCAATAGCTTCGTTCAATAACTCGACAGTCTCGTTCAATTCGGCTATGGCAATAGCTAATTCGCCTCTCATGATTCTTCGCTCCTCTCAACGCATCTCATGACGCTTCTAATTCACAGAGCAGGGCCAATACCAGCCGTAACAGATGCAATACTCCAACAGACTGTTAAACTAATTCTGCAATTCTGCAGCGTCCTATACAAGACCCAAATGGCTAAATATTACGATAAAACGGGCCATCGTGGCAGGCAAGATACGACACCCCAAGCACAGCTTGGATGCAAATTTAGGTTTGCGTAGCTTATGGTAACTTGATATAATGCAGCTACGATATATAAACAACCCTGGTATTTATCCGCCTTTGGAGAGTAGACCTAAAACATGAAGAGCGACCTATTTCGCATCGGTGATATATACGCACGTAAAGCCCTGCATGCTCAGTTTGGGGGACAACGCCAAGGTGGGATAAGCACACCACGAAATTGGCCCTTCGTTTTTCTGTTCACAGGTATAACCGGTGAACGTTACGGCTACTACGACATGGAGACTCCAGACGACACTTTCCTGTACACAGGCGAAGGTCAGGCAGGAGATATGCAATTCACGAAGGGGAATGCTGCTATAAGGAACTCTATATCTCATGGTAAGGATCTTCATCTGTTTAAATATGTTGGGAAGGGGAAGGTTGAATACATTGGCCAAATGCTCTGCCAGGGCTACCAAGTCAAAGAGGGCCCAGATGTTAATAGTCACGTTCGCAAGGTAATCGTGTTCGAACTTCTGCCTGTGGAGAGAGCTTTAGTGCCTCCATATACACAACTTTCTTCATTGGAGTTCACTGCCTCTCTTGAGGAACTCAGGGAAAAGGCACTAGCTGAAGCATCAGAACAGACTGATACAAATACCCGCCAGGTGGCTATCAGAGAGCGTAGCAAGGCCATAAGAGCCTATGTACTGCGGAGGGCGAATGGAATCTGTGAGGGATGCAACAAGCCCGCACCATTCAATACACCGGCTGGTTTACCGTTCCTCGAGCCGCATCATATCAGAAAATTATCGGATGGTGGCCCGGATGACCCTGTATGGGTGGCAGCATTGTGCCCAAACTGCCATGCCAAGGCTCACTACGGGGCAGAAAGCGACAAGTTCAACGTTCTGCTAACAGCCACAGTCAGCAGAAAAGAATCGAGGCAATCGAGGCCGATAGTAGCCAATATACAATCACTCCACAAATGCCCCAAATTCGCTCGTAGTGCCTAGTCTGAGCTAAAGTCAAATAACAAAGCAGGCTATCTCATGTGTACTTGGTGTCCAATTCAGTCATTTGAGATTTGAGTACCTTTAAAATGTACTCCCCAATCCCAACAATGAACTTGACATGAATGTCTTGGTCAGGTAGTTTGACTGATTGCGTCTTCCTTAAGGTTCTTCCATAGTCCTCATCTGAATGAGCAGCTTCTTTGTTGGCAACGGACCTAATTAGTTCTCGGATTGTGATTTCCTTGCTGAATGTCATTTGGTCTAGCCATTTAACCAAATCTATTGGCTCTCTCCTTTCATCGAATAGCTCTTCGATTGTTGAGCCGCCTTTTCCATCAAAACGGAGGACGCCAGGCAATTGAAAATCCACACGCTCACTAAGCAGATATCCGAATTTCGCTTCCCATTCCCTATCCAGCTCTTGGGTGACGGATGCTAATATTGGGTGTAGTCTAACATGCCCAAATATTCTGGGCAGTAGCGAATTATCCCTACCTTTAATGGAATCGCATAACAGGATTCGCAATTGAGTCGCTACGATTCTGTATGCTGATGTTTGTCCGCTATGGAATGCCTTAACACCGAGTTCCAAATTATTGATTGCATCGTCCAAATCTATCAAGGACTTGGCTTTCTTGCGTCGATTTGCCATCAGAACCTTAAGCTCCCTTCCCATTCCACCACCCCAGCCCCAGCTTGGATGGAAGCTAAGCCTATGACGCCAGCTCACACAAGGTGCGATACCACCACGCCAAGTCAGGAGCAATCTGGCGGGCCTGTTGCAGCTCAATATCAGCATCCTTATACTTGCCGAGGTTGCGATACGTAACCACCTGCTGAAGATGCTCCCTCGCCTCTTCAGGACTTTGCTCCTGGTCCAGGATACCCAAAGCCGTGGCATCGGTCCAACCGCCCGCTTCTATTAACTCGGCGAAGTCGCCCGGCTCTCCTTCTCCATCTCCGGCAATGCTAACCCCGAGACTGCCTAAATGCATTCCAAAATACTTATCTATTCCATCCACCGAGCGCCACCCGTCAGATTGACTCTGTAACTGCATCACATTGAAGATCAGACTCACATTCTCCTTCGGCAGTGATTCCTCCCACCCCTCCTTGAATCCTGTGACCGCCCGGATTGCCTTTTCATGCTCGCCAAGGCACAGGTGACTGAGTGCAGGCAGCCCCGAATACGGTTCCCAGCCAGACTCTTTGAGCTTGTTATCAATCTTCAATGCCACCTCCTCCTGCTCAGTGAGTGTGAGGCTTTGGTAATCTATTGCTCCCAGGACCTCGTCTTCAATTCTTCTCGCCACATGCTCGGAAATTGCAGCAGCTTTTTCGAGTTCAGGAAGTGCCCGGTTTGCTGATTCACGAAGCCAGAACGGGACATCGACCTGCCGGATAACTGCCAGTTCAGGGACTCGCAGATAAGTGAGCCCTAATTCAGCATAATACCCGGCTTCTTCAGGCTTCAGAGTGATGGCCTGTCTGAACTCCTCGATTGCCTGCCTCAGGTCAAACTCCTTCCTGTCCGGGTCTGCGTAGCGCCTGGCTTGCTTGAAGTGCTGCTCTGCTTCATCCGGTTTCCTGAACAACCTCATAGGTGAGACTCCTCTTCTCTGGTCTCTATTGCACGCTACTAGGGATCAAGCCCCACAGGGCAAATCCTCGGCAACATTATAACACGCCAGACTCAGATTGGAGGAATATAATCATGAGCGAGTATAAATTTGCGGTGAAGGAATAGGAAAGGAGAGGGAAACGATTCCCTCTCCTTTCTCTTAGCTCTCTGCTATACTTCTCCAACTATTCGCCGTATAGCTCCTGGCAGCCGTGGATGTCGCCTATTTCCAGAGAGATCTTCTTTGTCTCCCCTGTCTTGGTATATCCGTACATGGTGAGCTCTTTGTACAGAGGATGATACAAGTCGTCCAAGCCAACAACGTGGCCCGTCTCATGTGTGCCCACATTGCGCACATCGTAGGCATTCCTCATCTTTTTCCGGCCCTCACCATCTGGATCGATGCCCCACGGGAGCAAGTCGTTGAAGATCATCTCGAATTCTACGATCTCATCACCCGGTGATGGACTTTCGCTGCCGTCCCAATCGCGAAACCAGACGTACGTCACAGCCACAACGCCTTCCTCTTGTATTGGGCGCCACGTTACCGTATTCACGCCATCAGGGAGGTCGAGCGATGGATTCACTGTGCTGTCTACGTCATAAACATCGTTGAACAGCTCTGCAGAGGTCGCCGCATCCCAGGCCTCGAAGGCAGCCGCTATCTCAGACACAGCTCCGGCAGGAGCACCGTCGGGATCGATCACATAGTCTATTCCGGCTGGATATCCGCTGAGATCCCAGCTTGGCCCCATAAGCTCCCAGTAATCTGGCACTTGCTTGGGTTCTTGCTTTTTATCTTGCCCTGGCGGCACGTCAGGCTTGGCGTAGTATGTCACCACCTGCTCCAGATCGGGGCCTACCGGTGCGGCAATTGCTGCAGGTATAGATATGGCTAACGCCAGAACCGTCATAAGCAGCCCTATTAATACTTTCTTCATCTCTTTTCACCCCCTTTCTACTATAAACTACAGCTTTATTATAATGTGATGGGCTAACCTGTCAACGCCAGCTTGGTACGCGGTTCTTCGCCCCAGTCCATCCTATTTTTCGATGACCGTAAAGTGAGAAGTGGATGCAGAATTCATGTGGCCGAGGTAAGTGACGCCATTAGTAAAGCTGCTTCCCACCCTTCCACCAAAGTGCAAAGAAGATCCCCGTAAGAACAAGAGTCGCCGCCAAAACCAGCCAATGCAACATTAACACTTGACACCCCCTTCCCAAAAAACATCATATAACCTTGTGTTGGGCAAGCATAGGCTAAAAGGGTCATAAAAATGGGCCATTAAGGTTCGACCATAAGTTGGGATTAACATGACACCACTCCATTGTTTTAGATATATGGTACTCAACCGTATGACAACCCTGTATCGGAATAAATGGGGGTGTTACATCAAACTGTGGGGGCACGGCTGTGGGTACTTGGTGATTTAAAGCTGGCGTTGGGCGTTTCCGCTTATGGACTCTTAGAAGAAGGCTGTCAGCAAATTAGCCACAGGTAGAGGCTTCGTGAACATGACACCCACCCGCTTAGGATGGTCTTCCACCAGTTGTTCCCATTCCACCTTCCTTGTCATCCACAAGGCCAAGAAATCTCCGCCCGCAGCCGCCGTGAATACCGTGCCAAACCATAGTAACCAACCGTTACCGATAGCGATCGCTACAACTGCAGGCACAATGCCCATTGTGAAGCCAGGCGTAAACGCTGCTATTCTATAGGCTCTCGCGGAGATAGGTACCTTGCAGGCGGCATAAGGTGTCAACGATTTCCATTTTATTCCAAACTTTATGACCCGGAAAGTCGTCTTTCCCCAAAAAGCAAAACAAGCTCCGTGAAGCAATTCATGGACCACAGTTCCCAGAATCAATGCGGGGAATATACTCCAAGGGGCACCAAAACTGCCAATTCCCTCCATTAGACTATCAAGCCCCCAAATCAAAGCAAAAGGCAAGACAAAGAATATGCCTACTATTGGGAATACAGTAGAAATAACGACTATGTTTGCTTTCTTTATCGAAATCGACACATCATACTTTGGAAGCAAAGCCTCAGAACTCTCATCTCTGTTCATGATTTTGTGTCGCTTTGTGCCTATAATGTGCCCACGGTAACTTGCTTATGGTACGAGTCGCACATTGCCTCGTATTGAATCCGTTAGCTTGCAGTAATTATAGCACGCCGGGATGATGTATTGAATCGCTACTGGTAGAACGCCGCACCGGGGTCAATGAGGTTTGAGGGTAGCCTGAAGCTGCAAAAGACAAGCAAAGAGCTGGCGGGAGCGCATGGGAGTCGAACCCACCAAGGACATTCAACATGCCCCACAACGGATTTGAAGCTCAATTTCGTAGCTGACTTGTTAACGAAATTCCTCAAATCCAGAAGACTTGGGCTGTCACCACGTACGATAGAATGCTATACAGGCTATATCAATCGAGCAAGGTCTGTCATAGGTACCGGAGTCACCGGACAGGACATTCAGCGATTTCTAAACTCACTCCCATGCAGTAATGGTGGCAAACATGCCTACTATAGAGTGCTCCGAACCTTCTACAGGTGGCTATACTCCCCTAAATCTGGATTCGAACTTGACCCTCAACGCAATCCCATACTACTCATAGACCCTCCTAAGGTAGAAAAGAAGATACTACCCTCACTAACCACTGAACAAGTTGCATATCTGATAGAGCAAGTCGAATGTGTTAGAGACAAAGCAATAATCTCCCTGTTCGGTGATAGTGGACTGCGCCTCACTGAATTAGCTGCTATCAAGGCTAACGACATCGACTGGGACAATAGGCTAATCCGAGTGTGGTGCAAGGGCAAGAAGGAGGCAATGGCAGTATATGGAACAACTACTCAAAAGCTGCTCAATGCGTGGCTATCCGAATACAGCCCTAACGGAGGTAGCATCTGGGGCATAAACAAGCACGGCATCGAGGATATGTTGAAGCGACTCAGAGCAAAAACAGGCTTGCCGTGCAACGCACACACATTCCGCAGAACATTCGCTTCCATATTGGCCAAGAGAGGCATAGACTCCATCCATATCATGAGGCTAGGAAGATGGGAATCTATCCAGATGGTTGAACGATATACAAGGTCAGTTAAATTTGAGGACAGTCTCAGGCTCTATAGGGCGTTGGAATAAACTATACTCGCTCTGTCACATTTCAATGACAGCTTGAAGTTCTACAAAGCGCCTTTGTCGTGAGATAGTCTTTTAAGAGTTGTGTAGCTTATAGTAACTTGATATAATTCTGCTGCCACATAGATACGGAACCTGTAAGGGGTGTTAAGAGAGGAGTGTGGTGCGCAGGCTGCTTGCCCTATTTCTAATCGCTGTAATCGTTGTGAGTATCGCAGTGCCGGTGTCGATATGGTTATTGGGGAGGCAGACAACTGAAAATCAGCCCACCGACCAAACAGAGGATAACGAACTAGATACACGAGGTGACATTCTTGTATACAGCCAGCAATTGTTAGCCCAAGCGAACGAAATCTATGTTATCAACTTAAACTGGCAGTTGGGCTCGTCAGTATGGGCCTTAAGACTCGAAGAGAGGCGTGATGCTATAGTGGCTCTCGGTCAGCAACCGAATGCAATGACAGAGTCAGTGCAGCTTATGCTTGACGGAATCGAGAAGAGTCGTGCGGCCATGTTGGGTGGGGCAGGCCCATATACTCCGTCATACTATGAAGCAATGCTAATGTACGATGAAGCTGTGCAAGAATGGGCAGCTGTTCTTACGCAATATAATATCGCTCTCGAGGAGCTCACACCATATCAAGACTCAGTGACCTTAGAGCAGGGTAAGACGATGCTAGAGAATGAGATAGAAGAGTGGCTCGCTAAGCGGGACCCGCCTGGTGGTGCGCAACCCCCACCAAGTGCATTGGAAACTTACAACAAGAATATGTCCATAGTAAGTGACTGGTATGATAAAAATAAGCTGGGAGCGGCTATTTCACTGGGTTTCGGCGTCACAGCCGATGGAGTACCTTTAATCCTTCCACCACTTGCACCAAATGCTGAATTCAGTGCCAGTCCTAGAAGTGGTGATGCCCCGCTTACTGTCCAGTTCACAGACCAATCCACAGGTGATATTACCAGCTGGGCTTGGGATTTTGATGATGATGGCACGGTGGATAGCACCGAGCAGAATCCATCTCATACTTATACCACGCTAGGCATATATACCGTCGAGTTGAGTGTAACTGGCCCTGGTGGAACATCTACAGGAAGTATGTCGGACTATATCACTGTTAATTGAAGTCACGGTAGCGATTTCTATCCACAGTTACAGAATTGCTATCCTCTGATACAGTGAATCAGTACAAATCGTGGCCAAAATAGCGAAGGCACGACTGGGGCCCCTTTTTGTTTCAAAGAAATCTCTCTGGTTATCTTCAAACCTTTAAGAAGGGCGTCAAAGGGTTCGGTTCGAATAGAGCACCTACTCCGTAGTTTCGAAGTGTTAACACTGTCTCAAGACTCTATCTGCTATGCCCCGCCTTTTTATGGGAGTCTACAAACTCGGTAAATGTCTACATCGATTGGAGAGCGCCAATAGTTCTTGTCATCTCACGTCACTACTTTTCAAGTGGCAACAAGTTAGTAGATATAGCCTCGCCTTTCCCAGAATTCCCTTCGTCTCCTTCTTCTTGCTGACCATTCATATACCCAGTCTGGACAGCGTTTCACCGCTTTGTTGCGTTTCCTACACCATCGCTGGATTGTTATGCGAGACAGTTGGAGAATTCTGGCTGTGGCACGCACCCCATACTCATCTATCTTTGACAAGGCATACCGCTTCTGCTCTTCGCTGTAGAAGTATCTATGATTGCCCCGACCTCTGAAGTCTAACCTCATCTCCTCATTGAGTTGCTGAGCTAACATGCGTGCCATTGCCTTTGTACGGGCTCTACTCATCCTGTCTTATCCTCTCTTAAAAGGTTGTCGTTTGTTACCGAGGTAGGGGTAAAACCCTTTAACCCTCTATACGGGGGGGCGCTGTATAGAGGGTAAAGCCACTTTACCCCCCGGGTTATTTCTCAGTTTATTGAGCATGGCCCTGACAACCTCCTCGGTAAGCTCGGGCAGGGCATAGAAATTGGGCCACACGCCCTTCGGTATGTTTTGCATGACCTCTGTAGGGACAGCATTATTGGAAACCTTTACCAACAGCCCAAGTTCGACAAGTTTATCTCGGTGTCTTATCACTGTTGGCTTGCTACAGTTTGCAAGGCATACAAGTTGCTGAGTGGATAGGGAGAAGACTTCCATTCCCTCATACTCAAAGAGAGGGTAGTCTTGAGCTATATCCTCGATTGCGAAATATATCGCCATAGCGCTTTTCCCTATCCCCTTGGGCTTGGCATTCTGAGCGCTGAACACGCCCAAGCGTAGTAACAGCTTGAAGTTAACATAGCCGTGATTCTGCTCCAGCTTGCACTCAAACTCATTCTCACACGCAGAGCGCATAGCTGCTTTGAAGACCTGATTCTCGCAGAGTTCGGCATAGTTGCCATACCGAGAATAGCGGCTCAGCATTCTCCTTGCTTCATTGACTACAAAATCCAAGTTCGAGTCCACCTTCAAGTAGCCAGCATCCCTTGCCTTGGGGAACATCCTACTTACCCAGTCAATAAGAGCGTGTTCCTTTTCATGGGGAGGTATCAGAGTTGACCGAGCTATGGCGTTAGCTATCACACAAGTGGCGCTGTGCCTTGTGTTTGGGGCCTGAAGGCCCTCTCTCCACAGCTTGTTGACACATGGCCTTCGGGAGATACTCTGGGGTAAAGGTGCTTGTATTATCTCCCCAGTATCAGTGTCAATATGCCGTCCATGCCGTCCAGGAGCGAATTCCTGAGTGGCTACGGGGCCACTTTTGCCGTCTAACCCCACCGTTTTGACTATTGAAAGAAACCCAAGCGAATCTTCTACTGGTTGCATGGTGTCGTTCACGAAGTAGCAACGGTTCCCAGTCTCAGGATGTATGCCGAGTGGTAGTTTTATACAGTCTCCGCCTTTGCCATTGGGAGAGGGGGAGATTTTATCGTAGGGGAGGCCAGCCCCGTCTACTATGCGCTTCACTTCAGCCGAAACTCTCTGGGCTTCGTAGAGAGAAGTCGGTTTACTGAGAAACACTGTGAGGTGGTATCCCTTCTGACCAGAGAAGGACACATAGCAGGGCAAAACTTTCCCCCTTAGCAGCGAGCTTGCTTTCTCGATAAGACTCAGGTCGAGGCAGTCACATTCCACAGTAATCCATTTAACCAAGTTCTTATTGCAGGACGGAGCCCCGATGCTCGTCTGTCCCTCAAGGTGGGCAATGATGCGGTCAAGGGTGATTTCTCGCTTGATGTGCCTGTATTCCTTGTTGGGCACATTGACTGGCCCTTCATAGTAGCTGGAGCCGGGGACGAAATACAGCTCCATCAGCCTTTCGGCAAGCTGATGGTTGTCAGACACCCCCGCAACACCTTTGTGATTCAAGGTTAATAGCTCATCCCTGCTGACAGTCGATTTCGTATTTGATGTGCTAGTGATGACCAGCTCACAAGATGTGCCCATTGAGTAGAACCTGTTTCTCTGAAAGTTGTATCTGGGAATGAGCCCCAAAACGCATTACAGGCCATTTCTTGCCACCTCTATGATGCGTTTCTTGGATATCCTTTTTGCTCTGTCGTAGAAGCCCCAGCGGCGTTTCAGCCAGCCAGACTTCTTAAGTTGGGATTTGATGTAGGCGACCTCCACATCATCCACCTCACCAGCCCATCCAGGTTCCAAAAGACCCTGTTTATAGAACTCCAAGAGTTGAGGGTCGTCTTTGTAGCGTTCCTCCAGCGTCATGGCTCTCTTTTTTGGTGGTGCCACCACTTTACATGGGCTATCCATTGTAACTTCCCCAGAGGCTAAGCTGCTGTGGCTTGTTGCCGTTTGCCTCAATAACCTCCCAGTGAGAGAGGGGGAGGAAATACTGGACGCCGAAGCCTCTATCAAGCGTGCCCTTGTGGCGGTCGAAATGCTCAACTGAGATTCGATATCTGGTGTCGATTTCCTTGTCCCAGATAACAATACAAGTCGCAAAGGGCTTCACTTGTTCATCGAAGGCATCAGCCTGGATTGCCCAAGCTGGCGGCTGCCTCAACCTGTGTTTTGAGCCAACTACTGATTTGTGGAAGACTCTATCCGCTATCCATCCTATGACCGTATCGCCCAACTTGACCACATGCTCTTCCTTACCTGTCATCATCGCCCTCCTCGGGGATGAGAAGATTGAGCACCTTCTCCAGCCTCTCCAGTTCCATTTGGTCTTGGACATGTAGGGCCTCATCAACAGCCCAGTCGAGAACCGCTAACCTTGCTTCTTCCAGAACAACCCTCTTGAAAAGCCTTAGCGCCTCCGGGTTCCTTGTAGCTGCAATAGCTACGGTCCTCCCCTGTCGAGAGTCTGGATACTGGAGCACTAGAATTGGTTTGTTCATCCCCTCTACTTTAGGTATGCGATGGAGAGGGGAGCAATGGCGACAATTTGGGGGAAAAACAAAGAAGCTGGCCGTTTCATTGTCGGCCAGCTTCTTCTTATCCTAAAAGCGAGGTTAAGGTCTATTATCCTCTAGTATCCTATTCATAGCTCTCTCATAAGCTCTCCTCTTTCGCTGATAATCCTTGCCCCACCACTGCTTGAGACTTCTTCCCTTTTTAGAGTCGAGGTCATAGCCCTCTTGAAGCGCTTGAAGGGCTTCCTCCAAAACACGATACTCAGTTGGTGTAAGGCCACTTAGGTCAAGGTCTAGGTCTTTGAGCGTTACTGGCTCTGCTGCCTCGGCCTCCTCGTCTGCTCCTAGGTGGAACAGCCCCTGTTTCGCGGCGACCAGCTCTAGTGCTGATTGTTGAATATCACCATCCTCAGTAACCAGTGCAGACTCTGGAATTTCCGTCTGCACTTTGTATGTCTGACCGTCTTTTACTATTTCGACTTTAGGTATCTTCCTAATTTCATCAATGATGTTTCTTCTCGCTGCCAGCTTCAGGGAATTGATAAGTTTTCGTTGCAGGCCAGCTACAATGATTTCATTGTAATCCTTCTCGGACCAGTATTTCATGCCTTCGGCAATGCCTTCCTGCCCTGTCATCCTCACTACCTTGATTTCGTGGATGCCCCTCTGCAAATTCCCCGATACTAGTGGGAAGGGTCTTATTAAGGATTCGTCCCACAAAGCTTGAAGGGATGCTGCAAGTTCTCCTTTGGGCAAGTTAATAATCCCTCCCTTGATTCCTTCGATGGCACCTAAAATTAGGTTTACGGCCCATCCTGAGTCAGGTTCTTTGTCTGGTGGAGCCAATACCTTGGCAAGGGCGAAAGAGGAGATGTCCTGGCAAATTTTGTGCATTAGTAGCCCCACCAGTTCAGGACGAATTTCAGTACGCTTTTCAAGCTCGATTGCGCAAACGTTGAATTGTTCAAGCCAATATAGGGCAGACAAATACTCTTCTAGAGTCTGGGATTTACGGTCTAAAATTAGCCGAGTGATGAGATTCGTGTTTTGCCATCGCTCAACCAAAGCTTCGGGGTCTATTTTGTCCAAGCCAAGCGTATTCTCTAGGTAAAACCTGAAGAAGAACCTCAGAAGCCTCTCAACTCCTGATTCTGCTATTGACTGCAACGCACAAGTGTCCCCCTTCTCATCCCTGATACGCTGGAAAGTCTGTAGGAGAGGAGCGTAGATGGCTATGAGGTCACTGAGTGGCTTGCTTTGCCACGGTCGCAGCAACTCTTCGACATCTATACCCTTATCCTCCCTCTCTGGCTGTTCTATGGCAGGCATGTGTTCTGGTGGTGTTTGAAAACACCCCTTATGGAGTTCTTCTAGTTCCTCCCACTTTGGCTTCTTCCTTTTCATGTTTGCCCTATGTCTCCTCCCCCCAAAAAAGTAAAGCCTGCCCAGGTTGCCCCAGACAGGCTTAATGTGCTACCCTATATCTGCACTTGGGCTCGTGGACAACCTGAGTGCCAATGCCTCGATAGTCCCAGCTATGCGAGGCTTTTTTCTTATTATAGCAAAGATACGATTACTGTTTAGCCAGAGGCGAGAAGAGCCTACTCAAAAAATCTCTGAGGCTATCCTAATGCATAGTATGAGGTCGCTCCCACGGTTCGGTTACTTTGGAACCTATTGTCAGTATTCTTATATGTTACTCTCTGCAAAGGACTTGACAGTAAGAGCGATACCGTGTATAATCACTTGAGAGTGAAGTAGGATGTATAGTGTCAGGGAAGCTGCAAACAAGTTGGGGATATCAGACAGCCATTGCCGAAGGTTGCTGGAGAGAGGTGAGATAGAGGGCAAGAAGTTGGGACATGACTGGGTAGTCCTCAGCTTGGACTACAAAAGGAAGAGAAAACCGAAGGGTAGTAAGGGAGGTAAATAGAATGAGCCAATGGAAAGGTATTACTAAAGCAGAAATAGCGAGGCAACTGGGAGTGAGCAGGGCCTATGTTACGATGCTTGCTAATGGGAAGAGGAAACCAACCAGGGAGATTGTTAACAAATTAGATAGCATTAATGTTAACAATTTGGGGGAGATAAGCCTGGCGGGAGCGCATGGGAGTCGAACCCACCAAGGACATTCAACATGCCCCACAACGGATTTGAAGTCCGCGAGGCCCACCGGGACCCAACCGCTCCCGCTCCAATTAGTGTAACAAACTTGCATCACTGGGACAATGTTGGAGGCCAAAGCTATTGTTTTACGATTGTTATATTGTAATCCCTTTTTTGGCGGCAAAGGGCGTATCCTCCAATAGAAATAGATTCACCGGGTGCCCAACAAAAAACGAATCAGGGGATATGGAGCCACCCCTGGTTCGTAACTCTATCCAAGCATAGGCAGCGAAAAGCTGCCCAAGAGCTTTCTCAATCTTGCTCAAGCGGCGCTGTCACCAAGCGTTTCTTCCCTCTCCACGCCAGTCTGGACAGCAAAATGCCAACCTCGTATAGCACGATGATGGACCCGGCAACGATGCTCTGGTTAACCGGATCCACGGTAGGCGTGATGATAGCGCCCAGGATGAAAGCGGCCAGCACCGCCCAGCGGCGTTTTCGGGAAAGCCCCTGGGGCGTGACCACTCCGATCTTCGACAGGAAGAAGATCACCAGCGGGATCTCAAACGCGATACCGATCCAGAAGAGCAGCATGCTGACCACGTCGATGTAGTTCCCAATGGTGATCTGGGGGGTAGCAACACCGCTGCCAAAGCTGAATAGGAAATTCAGTGCCGGGGGCAGGAAAAAGAAGTAGCAGAATGCGGCGCCGGCGACAAATGCCAGGATCGATGCCGGCAACAAGGTATAAAAGTACGTCTTCTCCCTGCGGGTCAGGGCCGGGGAGACGAACATCACTAACTCATATAACAGATAGGGCAGCGCCAGCACCAGGCCAGCGACAAGCGACAACTTGATGTAGGTACCTATCATCTCTGTCAGTTTGATGAATATGAGCTCTATGCCTGGCGGCGTGGGCCGCGTCAGTAGTGGAAACAAATACCTCTCGGAAAAAACAAAAGAAACAGTGGTAGTAATTCCTACTACCACCATCGCTCTGAGCAGCCGTTTCCGCAGCTCACCCAGGTGCCCGGTTACAGTCAACTTCTTGTCATCGCTCATGAGTCAGCGTCGAGGAACGATGTTGGGCTTGCAGCTTTTTCTCAACCCTCCTGATCTCTGCTCTGGGCAGGCTGCTCATCAGCTTGGCTGCTTTGCACCTCCTTGCTCACCTCTCTGCTCTGGGCAGGCTGCGCTTCGGCTTCGATGCTCCGTACCTCCTTGCTGACCTCTCTGGTAAGGTCAAACCAAGCTTTTCTCATGCCACGGATGCCTTTGCCCAAACCGCGGGCGACCTCGGGCAGCCTCCCCGGGCCAAACACGATAAAGGCAATGACAAGGAGCATCAGCAGTTCCAGCGGACCTATGCCCATAAACTCCATCGCTGCTTCTCCTTGTCCCTCTCAGTGCCCCATAGCTTTAGTAGTATGTTCTATCGCCATCGGTGTCGAACAGAGCCTTTTGGATTTGACCTCGCTCTTGGTGGCTTACTTCTCCTCTTTCTTGGATTCGTCCGAGATCGTCTTGGTGTCCTCATCAAAGTCGCCTCTTTGCCCCTTGCGGAACTCTCGTATCCCTCTGCCCATAGCGCTACCTACCTGGGGCAACTTGCCCACACCGAAGATGATGAGCACCAGCACCAAGATGATGATCAGTTCTGTGGGGCCAATACGAAACGGCATCTTTACTCACCTCCTTATCAACATAATCTTAAACTTTTATTTCGTCAATGGCAAGCGCTCTGGTCAATACCCTTGCTGACCATGCCAACTAACTCGGAGGATCGACTGTGGCACTGGTCAGGTGCCGGCTATCCAGCCAGCGCGGTAGCCCTCCTCCTGCCCTTGCCCGTCCAAGTCCAGGGTCAAGACCCGTTCCAATGGCAGCAGTACATCTCCGGCTGCCTGACGCAAATCTATCGCCTTGATATAAGTGTGACATTGTCGGCACACATAGAGACGGTACAGGCTCTTATCATCGGTGAAATAAGACAGGACCTCCTGGTCCTGAGTGCCGCAGTACGGGCACTCCAATCTCTGGAAGAGCCATTCAGCATCGCAGCGAGAGCAGAGGAGCCAGCGAGACCCCCTCTCCTTGTCCAGGAAAGCGAAGTCTGGTTTACCTCCGCAGACCGGGCAAATCCTGCGTCTCCAGTATTCCTGCTTGACTTTGGGTAGCAACGCCTCTGAGTGCAGTGCCAGAAAGGGCTTGAGAGCAGCATGTGCTACAAAGTCGAGAACTTCGCGGTCGATGCCGCTTGCCTCGACAACAGGAGCTAAAGAAGCCCCCTGGTACCAAAGCTCGACCACATGTTTTAGATGGGTAGTGTCAGAGGCGATTTTCCCCAAGCTCTCAACTTCCCTTGAGCTGTCCGAGGCATCCCTGGCCACCACCAGCGCCACCTCCTGGAATACAGCCCCCACGTGCTCCCAATCGAGTGATAGGTCGGAGAAGGAAAGAAGAGGTGAATCCTGAACCGATTGCCCCTGAACGAGAGCCTCAGCAATGCCGCAAGCGACTGGATTCAGCGGTGAGGCGGCAAAAGTATCCTTCGCCCTAAGCTGGATGGCAACCAGCTCGCCGTAAAGGGAGACAAACCCTGGAAGCTCCTCGCCCTCTCGCTCCCACTCAGCCAGCTTCTGAATTATTCGGGCTTCAACACCTTGAGACGACAATACGCTTTAACCTTCGCCGACAGAACTCAAAAACTCACATCCCGCTCATCGTCCGCTGAACTGAGTGTTTCTGCTTAGAGCTGGCCTCCTATAGTTATCACTGCCCTCAGTACCAGACCGCCCAATACCACAATCGTGGTAGAAGCCAAAGCCATGCGCAATGTAGACCTTGTTGCTGTCAATTCCTTGCCCCAGTTGGCAAGCTCCAGCCAAAGTGGAATGAGCAGGGCAAAGGCGATAACACCGACCCAGAATGGAGCAGCCAGTGTGCCTATGATAAGAAGCCTCAAGCTCTCCGAGGCCGTGGCACCCATCCAGACGGCAAGGAAAGCCAACACACCCAGCTCCATAAGGATCAATATGGCATCGGCTTCGGCCAGCCGCGATAGTATGTGCCCTGACGCCACCGTCTTCTTGTAACGACGCTCAGTGACAAGCGAAGTCAGCACAAGCAAGGCAACGCCGGTGGATACAGCAGAGGTCACGAACAACGCGGGCAAAAGCCACGTGTCTGACCAGATGGGTTGATTGCTGGTCGCCAGGAGCACGCCAGTGTAGGACATAATGAATGCAGAGAGAACCAGCTCGGCCCAGGACACGAGCCCCGTTATTCCCTTCAGACTCGCTGCCGTCTCTTTGCTGACGTAGCTCTCAGCCAACCACAGGATGACCAGGACCACTGCAGCGCCCACCCAGAGCAGCAGTATCCAGGTGCCCATTGACATGGGCGACACTATATAGAACCTGCCCATCAGGTGCCAGAATTGTTGAATATGGCCAAGGTCGAAGATCAATAGTATCACGCCTATTACGGCCAGTGGGATGCCCAGATAAGTCGCCAGCCGTAGCAGTGGCTTATTGCCCCCGCCGGTGAAGCGGTCAACCAAGAAGGCTGCCATGAAGGCACCGCCTGCCATGCCAGCAAGCCAGAGGTAGAGGTAGATCAGTGGTCCCCATGTCATCTCTGCTCACCTCCTACTTTAGATTGCTCCTCCTCCAGCCGCCTCCGGCGTCGGAATAGAAGCCAGAACGGCACAGCGGCCACTGCACCAGCAGCGATAAGGCCGCTCAGCCACTGCATGAGCACCGACGATGTGGCCACCTCAGGTGCATCGGGCAAGCCCAGCTCTGAAGCACGCTTAGTCAGAATGTACATCTGCCCCAGCCCGCCGAGCTCGGTTTCCCCATAGATGTATGCTTCAGGGAAGCCGTTGGACTTCAGGTAGGCCACACGGTCACGAGCCGAAGCCAGGAGCTCCGCGCGCTCCCCGAACTGGATGGCCCCTGGCGGGCATGTCTTAGCACAGGCTGGCTCGTACCCGTTTTGCACCCGGTCGATGCAGAATATGCATTTCTGCGCCGACCCGTTAACCGAATATATGGGATTGAGTTCCGGGTCAGGGCCCACCAAGAGCTCGCCAACCTCCTTGTGCACTGCATCGAAGGGGCAGGCCATGGCACAGTAGCCACAGCCAATGCACCATAGCTGGTCGTTGAGCACTATCTCGATCTCGCCGCCACCTCCAGTTATTTCGACAACTTCATGGTGCATCGAGCCCGTGGGGCAGACATTGACACAGCTGGCATCGGTGCAGTGCAAACACCGATGAGTGCGGAAGGTCCACTCGTTGTAACCTTCGTAGAACTCAACCCTGTTCCACGTGCTCGCCGATAGCTCAGGAGGGTTCTCATAACTCCCCTTGTTCTCGGTCTTTTCCGCGGGACGGTCGTTCCACTCCTTGCAAATAACCTGACACCCGCGGCAGCCCATACACTTGGAGACATCGATCAACATCGCCTTTGGCATCTTTATCCTCCTGCGTCCAGTTCTTTACATCCGCCTCAGGCCTTCTCTATGTTGCACAAGAATGCCTTGTACTCGGGAATTCCAGTATTTGCATCACCGACATGAGGGGTCAACAAATTGGCACTGTCCCCGGTGGAGATTCCTTGATAGCCCCAGTGCCAGGGCATACCGATCTGGTGCACTTTGGTGCCATTTAGCTGGAAGGGTCGGAATCGCTTGGTCACCACAGCTACTCCTTCCACCTCGCCCCTGGCCGTCTTCACCTTGACCTTGTCCCCATTGCGGATGCCCTTCTCATCGGCCAGCTCCTCGCTCATCTCCACAAACATCTCAGGCTGTAGCTCCACCAGGAAGGGTATGTTCCGGGTCAATTGCCCCGACTGCCAGTGCTCCGTAATCCTGTAGGTGCTGCAGACGATGGGATACAAGACACGCCTGGCATCGCGGTCATAGTCCGGGCCATCCGTTTCCCAGATCATACCGGCCGGGTCAATCTGAGTCCCTGACATAGGATTCTCGATCGGGCTCTCCCAGGGCTCATAATGCTCCGGAAGTGGACCATCGGCCCGGCCCATGCCGAAGATGCGGCCTACACCCTCTGGCTTCATAATGAACGGGAGGTACTTTGAACCGGCGGCAGCCGCATTTATCGGCGCCCAGCCGCCATCGGCCACGTCACCTTCCCAAGAGCCATTTATGTACCAGATAACTGGATGCTCCTTGTCCCAGGGAACGCCGTCGAGGTCCACCGAAGCCCGGTTATAGATGATGCGGCGGTTCACCGGCCAGGCCCAGCCCCAGTTGGGGTACAGACCGGTATTGAAGTAGTCCGGGGTTGTGTCGCGGCGCTTGATCATGTTGCCCGAATTGGTAAAGCTGGCACAGTAGAGCCAGTTGCCGCTGCTTGTACTGCCATCAGTCTGTAGATGCCCGAATGAATTGAGAAGATCGCCAGCAACATACGTGGTCGTGCCTGTGGTAAAGCCTTGCACGGCGTAGCCGTTGATCTCCTTGGCCACCGTCTCTGCGTCTGCTTCGCCACCATAGCCAGCGGTAGCATAACCCCAGGTCAGATTGACGATGGCATTGCGGTTGGGAGCAGTGGCATCAGCCCCATATAGCTCCTGGAGCTTGAGCCCCAGGTCGTTGAGCATATCCAGGTCTGCCCTTGCGTCCCCTGGCGGGTTGACGCACTTGTAGCGCCACTGTGCCCAGCGCCCGCTGTTGGTCACGCTGCCCTGTTTCTCATAGGAAAACGCTGCGGGCAGTAGCCAGACCTCGGTATTGATCGCCGAGGAGTTAGCGCCTGGGCGCTTCCAGAAGGCAGCGGTCTCAGTCTCCCAGATGTCCACCACCACCAGCCACTCAAGGTTCTCTAGTGCCGCTCGCTCCCTGTTGGAGTTAGGACCGCACACCGCCGGGTTCTGGCCCCAGACCATGGCCCCTTTGATGGTTCCAGCATACATTGCCTCAAAGAGGGATATCCAGGAGTAGTCCACACCTGTCTTGACCTTGGGCAAGGCACTGAACATGAAGTCATTGCCACTGGTAGCGTTAGTACCGTACCAGGCTTTGAGCAGGCTCACGATGTACTTCTGATAGTTCGACCACCAGTTGGCGCTCTTGTCGCCGGTGAGCCCGTTGGGGGTAACCGTCGACGGTGTAACTCGAGTAAGATAGGCGGCAAGGTTGGTATCGGCATCCGTGGGCACTCCGAGGTATCCGGGCAGGATATGCCACAGCAGACAATGGTCTGTTGAGCCCTGGACATTGGCCTCGCCCCTCATGGCGTTGATACCGCCCCCGGAAACGCCGATGTTGCCCAGCAGGAGTTGCAATATGGCATAGGTGCGAATATTCTGCGTGCCATAGGTATGCTGCGTGGTGCCCATGGCATAACATATGGTACCAGCCTTGCCCGTCTGCCCCGTAGCGGCATAGGTCTTGTAGACCTCGAGCAGGATGTCCTCAGGGCATCCCGTAATCTGACTGACCTTTTCCATGGTGTAGCGTGAAAAATGGTCCCATAGTAGCCTCAGGACACAGTACTGGTTCAAATCAGTCCACTCGGTCCAGCCGCTCCAGTCGCAGTTATTGGCCGTTAGCTTCGCCTCCACGGTAGGAGCAGTGGTGTTGGCATATTGCCATTTTGACTTATCAGAGTATTTCCTGTTAGTGGAATCGTAACCGATGAACTTGCCATCCAGGTCAGGAGGGCCCTGGTATCCAGAATTGATGATGAGCGCGGCGTTGGTATATTCGCAGACGTACTGCGTATTGTAATTGGCCGGGTTGATTCTCATATCCTCGAGCACATATCGTATCATGCCGCCGATAAAGGCAATGTCGGTGCCCGACCTTATCGGGGCGTAGATATGAGCCCGGGAGGAGGTACGGGTGAAGCGTGGGTCCACAGAAATGAGCTTGGCGCCCTTATCTATGGCCTCCTGCACCCAGCCGAAGGAGGCCGGGTGGTTCTCAGCGGGGTTAGATCCGATGGCCATTATGCAATCGCTGTTGCCGATGTCGATCCAGTGATTGGTCATCGCTCCTCTGCCGAATGTCTCCGCCAAACTGGCGACAGTGGCAGAGTGTCATATACGTGCGTGGTGTTCAATATACACCAGACCGAGGGCGCGCCCCAGCTTCGCCAGGAGATAGCACTCCTCATTGTCCAGTGCAGAGCCGCCGATGGAGGCGATGGCCTCGGTGCGGTTCACCGTGTTGCCACCATCGGTCTGTGTGAAGTTGGCGTCGCGGGTGGCCTTGATCTTAGCAGCTATCTCACTAATGGCCTCGTCCCAAGTCTTCTCCTGCCAAGAAGAGCTGCCCGCCGCCCGGTACAGCGGCTTGGTCAGCCGCCGCTCGTTATCCTTGCCGTCAACCGTGTGGTGCTGGGCCAGGCTGGACCCCTTGGAACAGGCCCCACCACGGTTTATGGGATGATCGGGGTCCCCTTCGATGTTTACCACCTTGTTTTGCTCAGTCCCCTCAGTGCCGACGATGAAGCCACAGCCGGTGGCATCAAAGGGGCAGATGGTAGCATACTCACTCACTATTTGGCCGTTCTTAATCTTCTTATGTATGGGATGGGACCACTGGCCAGCGGCAGCAGCAGGACCACCTATCGAGCCTGCAGCTCCGAAGAGTACCGCACCGCCCATTCCAGCCCCACTGAGCTTGAAGAACTCTCTGCGGGTTAGCTCCACTGGGTACCTCCTTCATAAAAGATTTGGCCGCACTCGAAATCGCCTACACGTAGGCTTCCGGTGCGACCCAATGCCACAAAGTCAAAAACAGGTGAAATTGATGGCGACGCCCTAAGGTACTTTTCGCAAATAATAAAGCCATCTACCAGCATTTTACCAGCCTGATACGCTACAAAAACAGGGCGTTCTTACCGTGACGCATTCTACCACAGGAAATTACGCTCTGTCAACCCCATCCCTCCCCTATACTGTGGGCAAGGCAGCAGGTGATCCCCAAGCATACCACAGAGCCGAAACAACATAAATAGCCGACGCTAATCAGTGGTGATGGGAAAACCAGCAGCAGTCCATGCCTTGACGCTTCCCAGGACATTGTACACCTCTCGATAGCCAGCGCGGAGCAGGATACTGGCACCAAGCCCGGCACGGTGCCCAACATTGCAAATCACCGCCACAGGATTGTCCTTGGGGACTTCCGCCAGTCTCTGTTCAAGATAGCCCACATAGATATGGAGCGCCCCCCTTATGTGCCCTGATTCCCATTCGTCTTGACCCCTGGTATCCAGGACTAACAATTCTTCACACCGGGCTATCTTATCCTTAAGTTGATGCACCGAAAGCAAGGGCAGGCTTTCAATGGGAAATCCGGCATTATACCAGCCCTCAACACCATCCTTGAGATAGCCAACAATCCGGTCATAGCCAGCGCGTATCAGATAGCGAACCGCTCTCTCCAGATGACACTGGTCTTCCAACACTAGCAGGATAGGTGTGTCGTAGGAAAGCACCCAGCCAGCGAAGACGGGCAATCCTTCAAGCCAGACGCTGTAGGACCCTTTGATATGGGCACCGCCAAAGGCAGCGGGTACGCTGGTGTCAACAACCACCGCTCCTCTTTCCATCTCATCCCTGAACTCGATTGGAGTGAGTGGAGCCGGTAAAGGCATACAGCCCAGAAGAGGAGGACCTTCCAGATTATATTTCTCCATCTGGCGGAAGTAATAGGGCCTCTCCAGTTGTTCAGCCATCTTATATTTTATGAACTCATCTCTGCTCTTTTGCAGTACCGGGTTTTGGACTCTCTCTATACCAAGGGTGCTCTCATCCCTGTCAGCGATATTCAGGCCACAGACTGAGCCCGCGCCGTGGGCCGGGCACAGAATAACCCCATCACCCAGAGGAAGTAGCTTGCCGAAGATGCTGTCATAGAGATTTACAGCCAGTCTCGGGGCCTCTTCGGGGCCATAGAGGTCAGTACGGCCAACATCATCCACAAACAACGCATCCCCAGTGAATACCATTACCGTGGCCTCACCAGAGGCAAGGTCAGCCACCGCATAGGACATGCTCTCGTCAGTGTGCCCCGGGGTATGGATAGCGTTCAGCCTGAGATCGCCAATTTGGAATTGCTGCCCATCACTCGAGGTATTGCCGTATTTCCAGTCCAGCCCCGGGCCATGGTATATTTCGGCTCCGGTAAAGCTATTCAGCTCTATGGAGCCGATGGCATAATCCTCGTTGCGGTGGGTCTCAAAAATATGCCTGATTTTTAGGCCATGCTGCTGGGCCAGGTCAATGTAAATCTGGCAGTCGCGCCGGGGGTCAACAACGGCAGCATCGCTGCCAGAGCCAATCAAATAAGAATTATGGGCTATTCCCTCGGACTTTATGCGCTCAAAAATCATCTGAACACCCTCACCAAATATTACCGCCGGACGGTTTCCCCTACTCGCTTTAGCAGGACATCAGCATGGCTTCGCTCCTCCGCTGCCAGCTCATGGAGGAGGGCCTTAGCATCCGGGTCCTGCACCAAGACCGAAGTCCGCTTGTAAAAGTCGTATGACATATATTCCTTTTCCAATGCTATCTCCAGTGCCTCCATCTCATCAGAGAATTTCTCGTCTACTCTGGCTAGAGCCGGACTGATCTCAATGCCCCCCTCCATATGCGCCACCTTCATCTCTCGCTTAAGTCCCTCCAAAGCCGGAAGTGCCCGATCCCCGAGCAGACCGATAGAGCGCTGGTACAACCTCTGCAAATGTCCATCTTCGGCATCAGCCAGCACCTGGAAAGTTCCTTTCACCTGGGACGACTCGGCCTTATCCCGCGCTGCCATATAGAAATCCCATGAGCCTTTCTCCAGCCTAATAGCCAGTATGAGAATGTCCCCGACGTCGGCCGCTTCGGTTATCAAATCAGGCTTCTGCTCAGGGATTCCGCCGATAGCCTCATAAGGCCAGCCAAGAATACCACCCTCCAGGTGGTGAACGTCTTCAAATCCCAGTCCACAGAGTGCTACAGCTGCCGCCATACTCCTATGTCCGGAGCGGCAATAGGCGATGATTTTCTTACTGCGGTCCAATTCTCCCTGCCTGGCTTCGAGCTCGCCCAGCGGGATTAGCATGGATCCCGGGATATGCCCAGCTTCATGCTCTTCGGGCTGCCTCACATCGAGAAGAAGAAATTCGCCTTTCCTGTCACTATCCAGCAAGGCTCTGACTTCGCCAGGAGTCAGAGCTCTTATCTGATCAACAGCACAGGTTACTTTAGTCATAGCAAGACTTCCCAGTCAGTTCACCACTGGGCAACCCTGCACCAAATTGTGCACTTTTGCTTGTTTCTGATTTGCTATTCCTCTTGCAGCGCTCTTTGCAGCATCCCCAGGATTACCTCTTCCCTGGCAGCGTGTTCTTCAATTAGACGGCAGATACCATCAATCAGTCCCTGTATTTGCGACTCTTTGAGTATTAACTCCTCACGACTCAAGCCCTCAAGGCTTAAGTCAGGCGCCATTGATTTGGCTTCAGCGATTTCCTTCCTTATTTCCCGATGGTCGAGTAGAAGCGCCCGCATAAGTAATTCACCAAACAATGGTGGCAGGGCTTCTTCTTCAAAGGCAAAGTGATTTTCCAGACCCTCCTCAAGAAAGTTCAGCGTCTGTTGCAGCTTCCCCTGCTTCTCGGCCAGAATCTCCAGTCGGCCCGGAATCCAGTCAACGCGTGCTCTTTTCAAACTGGTTATGGCTTCCTGGTCACTCAGCGACTCTCCCACAAGCTTTATTTTCCCTCTAATGGACTGATGCTCCTCTATGACTCTACGTATTATTGCCATGCTTTCTGACATACTTCACCTTTCCCAGTTAAGGCAACCCTCATTCTCATCGCTCTTGGCGGGAATAATACGCCCGTGACGCCCAACTGTCAATACGACTTCGATCCCACTCTCACTGAGTGCTTCAGGACAATAACAGCAGCCCCCGGTCACGATCCTCCCTTAGCAGATGCGAGGCAAAAGCTCCCCGCTGAGCATGTCCAGGATGCGCCGGGAGCCAAAAGGAGTCCTCATCACCACACGGCCCGGGTGTCCCGCGACCACCTGCCCGATGATAGCAGCTCTCTCTCCATAGCGCTGCCTTTGCATAAATTGCACAAGTCCCTCGGCAACGCTCTCCTCGACCACAGCGATCAGTTTGCCCTCATTGGCCACATAGAGGGGATCAAGTCCCAAAAGTTCACAGGCGCCGCGAACTTCGTCCCGCACCGGGATAAGCTCCTCTTCGATCTCGATGCTGACCCCGGACTGCTTCGCTATCTCGTTGAGAGAGGTAGCCATGCCGCCGCGAGTGGGATCGCGCAGGCAGTTGATGGCTTTAGTTTCCTGAAGCACGGCGGCTACCAGCTTGCCCAGGGGAGCGCAGTCGCTTTCCAGAGCAGCGGAGAAGCTCAGCCCCTCGCGCTGGCTCATGATGGCGATACCGTGGTCGCCAATGGTGCCACTCAAGATTACCTTGTTGCCAGGCTTGGCTTTATCCGGAGCAATGTCCACGCCGGGAGCGATGGCACCGACACCGCTGGTGGTGATGAATACCTTGTCAGCAGAACCACGGTTCACCACCTTGGTATCTCCTGCCACTACTGTGACGCCGGCCTCCTCAGATGTGGTCTGCATCGAGGCAGAGATACGCTCCAACTCGTCGATTGAGAAGCCCTCCTCGATGATGAAGGAAGCGCTCAAGTAGAGAGGAAGGGCACCGGACATGGCAAGGTCGTTCACAGTGCCGCAGATAGCAAGCTTCCCTATATCGCCGCCGGGGAAGAACAGTGGAGTTACCACATAGCCATCGGTAGTGAAGGCCAAGCGGCCACCCAGCTCAAAGACTGCCGAGTCCCCCAGCTCCTCCAGGATGGGGTTGCGGAAGAATTTGAGAAAGGCCTTCTCCACCAGCTCATGGCTCATACTGCCACCGCTGCCATGAGCCAACAGGATCTCCCTACTCACGACCACCTCCAAAATGGTAAACAGCTGAGCAACTGCCCTCAGAGGAGACCATGCAGGGGCCGACAGGGTGCTCCGGGGTACAGGCTGTGGCAAAGAGTTGGCAGTCTTCAGGCGTCTTGACGCCGCGCAGAATGTCACCACAGAGACAACCTTCGTGCTCCAGAGGGGGCTCAGGTGTTATGTCAAATTTAACCTCGGCGTCGAAATCCCGGTACTCTTCCCTGAGCCTGAGCCCGCTATCGGCTACCTTGCCCACCCCTCGCCACACTCCGGGCCCAATGCTGAAAACCTTATCCATGAGCGCCAATGCCTCTCTGTTGCCCTGAGGGCGTACCGCGCGTCTGTAGGCTATCTCCACCCTGGATTGCCCTTCCTCTATTTGCGCCACCAGCCTATAGACTGCTTCAAGTATATCTATAGGTTCAAAGCCGGAGATGACACAGGCGACCTGAAATTGACGCACGATGGGCTCATAGGGCTCGGCGCCGATAATGGTGCTCACATGTCCAGGGCAGATTATGCCATCCAAGTTCACCTCGCCAGAGCTGAGCAAGGCCCTGATAACAGGGGGAGTCAGCTTATGCAGGGAGAGCACGAAATAGTTATGCAAACTCTCCTGCTGCGCCTGAAGCACGGAGGCAGCCACGGTGGGAGCAGTGGTCTCGAAGCCAATGCCAATGAGCACAACCGCTTTGTCTGGATTGTCCCTCGCCATCTGTAAGGCATCCAGCGCGGAGTAGACGATGTGCACCGTGGCACCTTCGGCCTTGGCCCGCTGCAGACTGGAGCGGCTTCCTGGGACCTTCATCAGGTCGCCAAAGGTGGTTAGGATTACTCCTGGAATATGAGCCAGAAAAATTGCCTTATCCAAGTCGCCAACCGGTGTGACACAGACCGGGCATCCTGGTCCAGAGAGCATCTGCACCGTGGGAGGGACTAACTGGCGCAGGCCATTCCTATATATGGCGACGGTATGGCCACCACAGAATTCCATTAACCGAGCCGGCTTCTGTGAGCGCTGCTGAATTCGCTGAACGAGTGACCTGACCAGGGCCGGGTCGCGGAACTCGTCAAGATACTTCACCCATCTCCTTTAGGAGCTTTAGTGTCTCCTGCGCCTCTTCCTCATCGATCACGCTGATGGCATAGCCGGTATGAAGGAGCACGTAGTCGCCCTCCTTGGCCTCGGGGGTAAGCATCAGACTCACCTTGAGGCTTACACCTCCTATCTCTACCGTGGCCTCCTTGCCATCCACGGCCTTGATCTGTACTGGAATAGCTAAGCACATCTAAGCGGTCCTCATTCAGCAGTCAGGAAATGGGCGATGGCAGCCTGCCCCAGGGATATGGCGCCATCGTTAGTCGGCACCAGCTTGTGAGTAAGCACCTCGAAACCTTCCCCGGCCAGAGCAGCAACGGCTAGCCTAAATAGCAGACGATTCTGAAAGACACCGCCACTGAGGGCTACTACCCCCAGCCCAGTGTCTCTGGCAATGAGACGGCACATATCCGTTATAGTCAGCGCCATAGTGATGTGGAACTTAGCTGATATCTGGGAGGCTGCCACTCCATCTTCCACATCCCTTACCACGTCAGCCAAGAGCGAGCCCACCCTTATTATCTTCTCCGGCCCCTGCTCATCAATGTGGTAAGGATAGCTTGGATAGGAAGTCAACGTCAGCCCCTCCGGGGCGAGCATTTCGAGCTCAATGGCAGCCTGAGCATCGTAGTCGATCTCCCCTCTCAACCCCGCTATGACAGCCACAGCATCAAACAGGCGCCCACAGCTTGAGGTCAGGGGCGTGTTGATTCCCCGCTCTATCTGGCGGCGGATGATAGACAGCTCCTCCGAGCCGACCCGACTGATGATGGGTAACCTCTCAAAGGATACTTGCTCCGTGAGCAGGGTGAACAGATAGCCCAGGGCCATGCGGTATGGCTTGAGTATGGCAGCAGCCCCGCCGGGCATGGGCACATACTCTATATGGCCCCGCCTCTGATAGCTTCGAGCATCGGCCTCGAGGAACTCTCCACCCCAGATGGTACCGTCGGGGCCATAGCCTGTGCCGTCCAAGACCACGCCGATGACGCGTTCAAGCCTGCCATTCTCCACCAGGCAGCTCGCAACATGAGCGTGGTGATGTTGAACAGGGACAAACTGCAGTCTATCGCCCTGCTCTGCTTTTAGCTCCAGCGCATATTTGGTGCTCAAGTACTCGGGATGCAGATCATAGGCCACGATCTCAGGCTCCAGCCGAAAAAGCTGCTTATAGAGTTCGATGGTGGCCTGGAAGTGGTCCAGCGTCTGCTCATTCTCCAAATCGCCTATGTGCTGACTGAGGAAGGCATAGCCCTCCTTGGTGAGACAAAAGGTGTTCTTCTGCTCTGCACCACAGGCAAGCACCTGTTGTGAGCTAAATGGCAGATGGATAGGGAAGGGAGCATAGCCTCGGGCCCGCCTCACCGCTCTGGGAATATCATCCTCCACAACGAAGACGCTATCGTCATAGCGGGAGTATATATCACGGTTGTGGAGCAAGAAGTAGTCTGTAATCCCGCTGAGCCGGTGTATCGCCTCGTCGTTATCTTTGGCTATAGGCTCTTCGCTTAGATTGCCGCTGGTCATCACCAGGGGACAGCCTACTTCGCGCATAAGCAAGTGATGCAGCGGAGTATAGGGCAGCATGACACCGAGGTATTCGAGGTTGGGGGCTACCTCCGATGTAACGGAGGAGAGTTCGCGTTTCCACCTGAGAAGCACTATGGGACTCTGAGGAGAGAAAAGGAGCTCCGCCTCCTGTTCACTCACCTGGCAATGTGCTCTAACTTCATCGAGAGTGGTCATCATCACGGCGAAGGGCTTGAAAGAACGCCTCTTCCTTTGCCGCAGCAGAGCCACTGCATCCTTATTGGTAGCATCGCAGGCGAGTAGAAATCCACCCAACCCCTTGATGGCCACGATCTTACCCTGCACCAGTAGGGATGCCGTGACCTCGATCTCATCGCCTGGCACTTCCTTCCCCTCGGCATCGACCAGGGTCAGGCTGGGGCCACAGACCGCGCAGGCGTTAGGCTGGGCGTGAAAGCGTCGGTCCAGGGGATTATCGTACTCCTCCTGGCACTGAGGGCACATCTGGAAGTGCTTCATCGTCGTCTTCGGGCGGTCGTAGGGAATGTCCTCGATGATGGTAAAGCGAGGGCCGCAGTTTGTGCAGTTGGTGAAGGGGTATCGATAACGGCGATCATCCGGGTCGAGAAACTCGCGCTGACAGTCCTCACAGACGGCAATATCAGGAGACACCAACTGGTATTCGTCGGGTCGGGAAAGGCTGCCCTCTATCTTGAAGTCGACATAGCCTTTAGGCTCATGATCGCTGGCCGAGAACTGCTCAATGCGTGACCGGGGCGGTGCCTCCTCTCGAAGGTCTCTGAGGAAGCCCTCTATCTCCTCGGAGAGGCCTTCGACTTCGATTTCCACTTTGCTCGAGGTATTTCGCACCCACCCCGCCAGTCGATATTTATGGGCCAGCCGGTAGACAAACGGCCTAAAGCCGACCCCCTGCACCACCCCACGCACCTCCACCCTGGCTCCTTTCACAGCTCCTGTCTTGTCGATCATGCTCAAGCGAAGTAGCGGACTTTGCTCCTTAAGAGCCAAGAGATCCAACTTTTATTATAGCAGATAGCCACTCCACTGTTCACGAATCAGCCTTGCCTCTATGCGATATATGGTTATAATAAGGAGCAGGGATTTACCCTGCGGTTGCTCTTCATCCTATTAAGAAGGGAGAAGTACCATGGAAATCAAGAAGGTTGGTGTTGTCGGCTGCGGGCTGATGGGCTCGGGCATCGTTCAGGTCTGCGCCCAATCGGGCTATTCGGTGGTGGCCTCAGAGGTAAACGATGAGCTGCTGCACAAAGGGCTGGCATCAATCGACTCCATCCTGTCGGGCCGGGTGCAAAAGGGCAAGCTGTCGGAGGAGGACAAGGCGTCCATCATGGCTCGCATCAATGGCACCACCGCCCTCAAGGACTTCGCTGACTGTGATCTGATAATAGAAGCGGTCAACGAAGACTTAGAGCTGAAGAAGAGAGTACTCGCCGAGCTGGACAGGATTTGCCCGGCGCATACTATCCTGGGCAGCAATACTTCAACCCTGTCCGTAATCAACATGGCTAAGGCCACTAACAGACTGGACAAGGTGCTCGGATTGCATTTCCACAATCCAGCGCCAGTGATGCAACTCCTGGAAATCGTCAGGACCATCGCTACCAGTGAAGAGATCATCGAAATCTGCAAGGAATTCGGCAAGTCACTGGGAAAGACCGTGGTCGTGGCCCCAGACATCCCAGGCTTTATCACCACCCGCCTAGCGACGCCTTTCTTCCTCAACGCGATTCGGATGCTGGAAGCCAGCATTGCCAGTAAAGAGGAGATCGATACCTCTATGAGGCTGGCCTTGAACCACCCCATGGGGCCGCTGACCCTGCTGGATTTCATCGGGCTTGACACCGAGCTCTCCATCGCCATCGACCTGTATGAGGAGACCAAAGACCCTCAATATGCCCCGCCCACTCTGCTGAAGAAGATGGTCGCTGCTGGCTGGCTGGGACGCAAGACGGGCAAAGGGTTCTACGATTACAAATAGCTAAGCCTAATGCTACTTGACACCACACCGAAAAAGTTGTATATGTGGGGTTGGAGAAGAGCCTTCGGGGCAAGTAAGCGAGAGCCGGCAATGTAAGCGATAGGAGTTGCGTGATCGAATAGTGGTTGAGTAAGTGGCAATTTCGGTGACTAAGGACAGAGATGCATAAAGTTTCTCTGCCCTTTTTCTTTCGGGCCAGGAGAGAAAGGAGGCGTGCCCTCGATGCGAGTTGAGATGTCGGGCTTTTTGAAGTTGGCTTGACATAGTTGCAGAAAGGGCTACGATAGTAATAAGAAGCAGAGGAGGTATAAACCATGGCGCTGTTTCCAGCTGCTATAATTCGTCAGTATCAACAGGGCATAGTTGAGAGATTTGGCAAGTACAGAAGGACCATAGGGCCGGGGATCAATCCTATCTTTCCCATTATCGACACAGTACATAGAGTCGACATGCGGGAGAATGTCATCGACGTGGACCCTCAGGCCGTGATCACCAAGGACAATGTGACCGTAACCGTAGATGCCATCATCTACTATCGTGTGATCGAGCCAAAGGGCATCAGATATGCGGTCACCAATTTTCGCCTTGCCACCACCAAGCTGGCACAAACAAACCTGAGGAATCTCATCGGAGATATGACGCTCGATGAGACGCTTACATCGAGGGAACGCATCAATGTGGCGTTGAGAACCACTCTGGATGAGGCGACCGACAAATGGGGGGTGCAGGTAGGCAGGGTCGAAGTCAAAGAGATCGAGCCACCCCGCGATATCACCGACGCCATGAGCATGCAGATGAAGGCGGAAAGAGAAAAGCGGGCCACCATCCTGACCGCTGAGGCATACAGGGAGAAGCAGATCCTCGAGGCAGAAGGGGATAAGCAGCACGCGGTGCTAGTGGCTGAAGGTGATAAACAGAAAGAGATACTGAGAGCTGAGGGCGATAAGCAGGCAGCGATACTGAGAGCTGAGGGAGAGGCCGAGGCTATAGAAAAGGTCTCCGGGGCAGCGGATAAGTTCTTCGTGGGCAATGCTCAGCTTCTGAAACAGCTTGAGGTCACCAAGGACTCCCTGGCAAACAACACCAAGATCGTCGTTTCAGACCAGTCGAGGCTGATCAACGTATTGGGGCTGGGAGAGGTCGCTCGCCCATCCGAATAGATGGTTCGCAGCATATACGGCGATCAGGGATGCATCCGTCGCTCCTCTGTCTCGGGCTATCAATATTGCCACGCCTGCATGGTCGGGCAGCAAATCGCTTGACAAAGCACTACATATTAGGGCAAGGTTATGTAGGTGCGCCTATTTGGTGACTCTGTATTATGAAAAAAGTTGCCATTGTCGCCGACAGCACCTGTTGCCTGCCCCGGGAGATGGTGGAGAAATATGATATCTGCTTAGTGCCCCTCCTGATAGTCCATGAAGGTAAAAGCTACCGCGACGGAATCGATATGAGTCCCAACGAGGTCTATAAGATCATGCGTGCCAGAAAGGATTTCCCAACCACATCAACCCCATCGGCAGGTGATTTTCTCGAGGCCTACCGCCGGGCGAGCCAGAAATCTGAGAGTATAATTTGCATCACCGTCACCGGCAAGCAAACCAAGATCTTCGACATAGCGCTAATAGCCAAGGAGATGGCCGCAGAAACGATCCCCAACATTGCTATCGAGGTTATCGATAGCCGGGCTGTGGCCGGTGCCTTGGGATTTATTGTCCTAGAGGCGGCTCGTGTTGCCGGCGAGGGAGCAGGACTATCTCAGGTGGCCGAGGCGGCACGAAGCATGATGGGCAGGGTGAATTTCTTAGCCATGTTAGACACCCTTTACTATTTAGCACGGACTGGTCGCATTGCCCGAGCAGCAGCCTGGGCTGGATCGCTATTGAATATCAAGCCTATTGTGGAGCATTCCCCTGCAATAGGAGAGACAACACCTGTGAGACGCACTCGAACTAAAGCAAAGGCCATAGAGCATATACTAGAGATAATGGCGGAGAGGGTAGGCAATTCCAGAGTGCATGCCATAGTGCACCATGCTGACGAATTGGAGGAAGCTGAGAGGCTCAAGGACAGGATCAGCTCAAGATTCGACTGTGCGGAACTTCATATTACCGAGTTCAGTCCCAGTATGGGGATTCATGCTGGCCCGGGGCTCCTTGCCATTTCCTTTTATGCCCAATAAGCTGAACTAGCAGCAAATGCATTTGTTGCCGGCCGGAGTGAGAGCCAAAAGGCCCCTCAACTGTTTACTGACATCAGTCCTGCCACTACAAGTTGTGGTATCCTTCTCGCTACCGGTAATGGCATCTATATCCACCCTGTCTCTGGCTTGTAGTCAAGTCATTTCGAGATCGTCATCTGTTAGGTAGAAGCTATATCTCAAGTTGCTCACACCTGCGCCCTCTGCCTGCTCTGTTGATCTCCTATGTATCATCCTTTCCCCTTCAAGATATCTCAGGTGAGCAATGGTCTCTCCCATGGCAAACCATTTCTGTGCGGGAGGAAATAGTTGCCAAGAGCTAAAGTCTACATCCCAAGTTATATGAGGCGCTATCTGAAAGGCGTTTTTCTCCCCCTGTCTTAGAGCAGAGATGATCTCGTTTGCCCTAACCCGGTGGTGTTCCTGTAACTCTCTGATTCTCCTTCTATGATTGTGGAAAACCTCCCGGTGACCTGGCAACACAGTGTCAACATCGAGGCCATAGACTTTTTCTAAGCTCGCGAGGTATTCCTTAAGTGAGTCCTCCATCTCAAGCCAGAATGCAATGTTGGGAGTGACTTCGGAAAGAATATGGTCTCCCGATACAAGTATTCTCTTGTCAGCCTCATAAAGACACATGTGGCCTGGAGTATGCCCCGGGGTCTCAATGCACCTGAAGGAATAGTCTCCGATATCGACAGTGTCTCCCTCTATCAAGGTGCAGAAGTCAATATGCTTATTCAAGATGTAGCGACGGGCAGGGTGGTTCTCCAGTGCTTTCTCCAACTCGTCTTCAGGAAAACCGTGTGACTTCATAACCGCACAAAGTTCTCGCCAGCGCTCTTCATACTTTCCGGAGTTGTTACGAAATGGTTCCCACTGACTACAGTAGACTTCTGACTTACTGGTGGCGAGACTCGTTACCAGACCCATGTGGTCTATGTGCATGTGCGTAATGAAGACATCGGTTTTTTCCAAGTCCACACCAAGCCTCTGCAAACCGACAGATATTGCCTGCATGCATTCTTTCCGATCCATTCCTGTGTCAATGAGCAGAAATCGCCCCTGACCTTTTATTAAATAAGAGTTTAAAGTTCCCAAAGGATTCTGAGGAAGAGGGATTTCAATTCTGTAGATATTTGGTAGAACTTCTTCCAGCATCAAACTAACCTTTGGTTTCGCCCCCCGCTCATTATAACAGTTCCTCTATGTCCTGTGCTTGCCTCCGGCATCTGGAGCTTTCCGCAGGACTCCGCTGAATGCTCAGAGGTCTCACCCCGATCTCATGGAAAGTCTATGGCGCTTCTTGGAGAGGAAGCGCTTGCTCAGCAGCATCCATTCGCCCCACTCCGTCCCATTTTACCCCATAACTGCACAAGGTATTACTCAGACAGACTTCTTCAGTCAACTAACGCCTATGCAGCTTGAACGCATTTGTGCTAAGATAGGGAACACCATTGACGCTATTAGGGCATGTAAGCGATAAATACCACATGTACAAACAGGGATGTCGAGATAGCATGCTAAGTGTTGTGTGATGAAGAGTAGAGATACGCAGAGTTCCCATGTCCTTCTATTTTCGAGCCCTGAGCGCAAGATTGCTTGCACCACTTATCGGGATGAGGATGACGTGATGAGAAAAGATGAAGATAAGACAAGAGAGCAGCTCATAGAAGAATTGGAGGAAATGCGCCAGCGAATTGCCGCACTGGAAGCAACAGAAGCCGAGCAGAAGCAAATTGAGGAAAAGTTGCAGGACTCCGAAGAAGAGTTGAGAGCGATTTTTAACGACGTTAAAGACGGCATAGCTTTGTTTGATCTGACTGGTAAGCTTATTAGAATCAATAAAAGAATAGTGGAGATCGGAGGATATGGGAAAGAAGAGGTTATTGGAAAACGCATCGGCCTTTTAAAGATGTTCTCTCCCGAAAGCATCGCAAAAGGGCTCGCTGCCTTCACCAAAGTAATATCGGGTCAAAAAGTGCCCCCCTTAGAAGTGGAAGCGCACACTAAGACAGGTGAGAGAGTATATGCTGAAATTCACGGCTCCCTTTTGAGGAAACGGGGAAAGGCTGTGGGAGTCATCGCTATTGCGCGCGACATCACCGAGCGCAAGCGGGCGGAGGAGGAACTGGAACAGTCACGCAAACAGCTACGAGACCTTTCCGCACATTTGCAATCAGTCCGAGAGGTGGAGAGAGCCGCGGTCGCACGCGAAATTCACGATGAGTTGGGCCAGGCATTGACAGCCTTGAAAATGGACTTATCCTGGTTAGGCAACAGATTGCCCAACGAGCAGGCATTACTTTTTGAGAAGATACGAGCGATGTCACAACTCGTTGACGGGACAATCCAAGCGGTCAAAAGGATTTCCTCAGCATTGAGACCGGGGATATTGGATGACCTCGGTCTTGTGGCCGCAATCGAATGGCAGGCGGAGGAATTTCAAAAGCGGACGGGAATTAAATGCGGCGTTAGCTCAGGGCATGAGGACATTGTTCTGGATCATGAGCGCGCCATAGCGATTTTCCGCATTTTCCAGGAGGCACTGACCAATGTATCTCTCCATGCCAATGCAACAAAGGTTAAGGTAAGCCTGAAGGGGAATGACGCAAAGCTATCACTGGAAATCAGGGACAATGGCAGAGGAATTACACCGGAGCAGATATGCTCTCCTCAATCATTTGGGCTAATGGGAATGCAAGAGCGCGCCCGTTTTTGGGGAGGCAAATTCAAAGTAAGCGGTGTTCCAGACAAGGGGACCACAGTAAGAGTAAGTATTCCGATTAAGAAGAGTGGAGAAACGTGATGACAAGAATACTTGTCGCTGATGACCACACAGTTGTTCGTGAAGGGCTGAAGCAAATTGTCGCCGACACCCCCGATATGGTCGTCGCCGATGAAGCGAGCAATGGACAGGAAGTGCTGGACAAAGTATCGAAAACCGATTACGACGTGATTTTGTTAGACATTTCCATGCCCGGCAGAAGTGGGCTGGATGTATTGAAGGAATTAAGAAGCCTAAGACCTGAACTTCCCATTCTGGTACTGACCATGCATCCAGAGGAGCAGTATGCGGTGCGAGTGTTGAAGGCTGGTGCCTCAGGATATTTGACCAAAGAAAGCGCGCCAGATGAATTAATCGCTGGTATACGGAAAGTAACAAGTGGTGGCAAATATATCACTGCTTCTCTCGCTGAAAGATTAGCCATTGATTTGACAACAGGTGCCGGAAAACCACTCCATGAGGTATTATCCGATCGTGAGTATCAGGTGATGCGCATGATAGCCTCGGGCAAGACAGTAACGGAGATCGCCGAGGAGCTGTTTCTGAGCGTTAAAACCGTCAGCACCTATCGCCACCGCATCCTTGAGAAAATGAAAATGAAGAACAATGCCGAGCTAATTGCTTACGCAATACAAAATCAGCTATTGGATTAAGACAGCCTGTAGGGACGGCATCTTTATCGCAAAATGCCCTCCTGTCATCGCGAGCAAGGCGATTTGTTCCGTGGCAAATGCTGAGGTCTATGCAGCGAGCCATCCGTTCACAGCTCGATGCGTAGATACCCGTAGTGCTGATCTCAGCCCTCTGGCCCTTTTGTAGGACAAAGAGTGCCAAGTATGGCCCACAGTCCTACAAGGAAATCAGATTCCAACTGATACCTTCGCTGCCTTCTCATGCCTATAGTATGAGTTAAGCGGGCCATAAATAAACCTATCAGCGCACGGCTGAAGTTAAGTTTCTTACCAAAAGGAGGGAGGACATTGTGAAGGTTCTGCTGGTGGATGATTCAACCCTGGTGCGCGAACGATTAAAAGCCCTGCTCGGAGAACTCGCAGAAGTAGAAATACTTGACGAGGCACGAGACGGAGTCGAAGCCATAGAATCTACCCGGAAACTGAATCCGGATGTGGTGATATTGGACACCCGGCTGTCCAACGGGAACGGAATTCAGACATTACAGAAGATCAAAGAGGCTAAATCGTCTCCCACAGTAATAATGCTCACCAACTATCCTTACCCTCAGTATCGGAAAAGATGCACGGATTTGGGCGCGGATTTCTTTTTTGACAAATCCAGCGAATTCGAAAAGATCCCCGGAGTACTCAAACAGTTGACTCGGGACTTCTCTAAACAGCTAACGCCAAAAGAGACGAATGGATGATGAGTCTCTACCAATTTCAGTATAGCATATGGTCTCTCTTCCAAAATGAGAGCGCCGGTGGCTATCTAAAATACTGTCCGTTTGGGGGTACAACAAGATGAGAGACGAGGAAAAGCCAAGAGTGCAACCCATGGATGAATTGGTGGAGCTCCGCCAACGGATTACTGAGTTGGAAGAGGAAGAAGCTGAGCGCAAGCAGGTCAAGACACTGGATTGTCGCTACACCATCTCCAATCTTGAATAGGACCAACACCAGTTACCAGAACTTATCGCCCGTTTTCGTGTACAACAAGATGAGAGATGAGGAGAAGACAAGAGTGCAACTCATAGATGAATTGGTGGAACTCCGCCAGCGAGTCGCTGAGTTGGAGGAGATAGAAGCCAGTCGCAAGGCGATGCAGGAACATCTGGTGTACTCCGAGAAGCTGGCGTTGCTGGGACAGCTGACTGCCGGAATGGGACACGAGCTCCGCAACCCACTGGGGGCCATCAAGAACGCTACCTACTTTCTCAACATGGTCCTGGCAGAGCCCGAGCCGGAGGTGAAAGAAACACTTGACATCCTGGACAAAGAAGTGGCCATCTCAGAGAGTATCCTCAGCAGCCTCTTCGACTTCACTCGTCCCAAGCCACCCGCCCTGCGCAAGGTCTATATCAACGACGTTGCCCAAGAGGCGCTGTTTCGCACCCCCGTATCGGAAAAAGTTGAGGTGGTGAGACAACTAGACGAATCTTTGCCAATAATCCTGGCCGACCCCGACCAGCTCGGTCAAGCCTTCAAAAACATCACCCTCAACGCTATTCAGGCTATGCCCGAGGGCGGAAGGTTGGTGGTCACGTCCCAAGTCACAAGTCCAGGGTGGATAGCTGTCTCCTTCGCCGATACAGGCACAGGCATTTCCAAGGAGAATCTGAACAAGATCTTCGAGCCACTGTTCACTTCCAAAGCCAAGGGGATTGGGCTTGGCTTGGCGGTGACCAAGACCATAGTCGAGGGACACGGTGGCACCATCGAAGTCGAGAGTGAAGTGGGGAAGGGGAGCACTTTTATTGTCAGCCTGCCCCTCAGCCAAAAGGAGAAGAAGTAGCATGAAGGAAAAAGCCAGCGTCCTTATAGTGGATGACAATACCAGCCTGTGCGAGACTACGTCGCTCATCCTGGAGCACAAGGGCTACGCTGTGACCACGGCCGAGGACGGGCTAAAAGCTATTGCCAAGGTAGAGGAAAGACCCTTCGATATCATATTCATGGATATTAAGATGCCCCTCATGGACGGCGTGGAGACCTACAAAAGAATCAGGAAGATCAGGCCTGAAGCCATGGTAGTGATGATGACCGCCTACGCAGTTGAAGCCCAGGTTCAGGAGGCACTACGAGAAGGAGCTCACAGCATCATCTACAAGCCGCTGGAGATTGAGAAGATGATAGCTCTCATAGAAGAAGCCAAAGGCGCCAAGGAGGAGGCGCTTATACTGATTGTTGACGATGACCCAGGGATCTGTATCACCCTGCAGGATATACTGACCCGAAAAAGCTGCAAGGTGGACATCGCCCATACTGGCGAGGAGGCCATCGCCAAAGTACAGAAGGAGAGCTACGACATCATATTCATCGATATTAAGCTGCCGGCGATAAACGGCCTGGAGACCTACTTGGCTATCAAAGATATCAACTCGGAGGCAGTGGCCATAATGATGACCGCCTACCGGCAGGAGATGGCCAACTTGGTGATAGAGGCCCTGAACAATGCTGCCTACGCTTGTCTCGACAAGCCCCTTGACATAGAAGAGTTGCTCCGGTTGATCCGCGAGATCCGGAAGAGGAAACAAAAGGTAGGCTGATTGAGGCATTGGTAGAGGAATAGATGGACGAGAACGAAAGCATCCTTATCATTGATGATGACGTGAGCGCCTGTGAGACTCTGGCGCACATATTTGGCATGAAGGGCTATGAGACAGAGACAGTCGGTACAGGACAAGAGGCCATAGATAAGGCACGGGAAAGATTCTTCAACGTGGCTCTTCTTGACATCAAGTTGCCTGACATGGAAGGGATAGAGCTCATAGCACCGTTCAAGGAAATGCATCCTGACATGGCGGTGATTTTGGTCACCGGCTATGCCTCTGTGGAGAACGCGGTGCGGGCGCTAAACGATGGAGCAGCGGCCTACATCACCAAGCCATTGAACATTGACGGGCTGCTGGACAGAGTGAGAGACACCGTGGAAAAGCAGCGCCTCGTTCAGGAGAAGCGACGGGCTGAGGAAGCCCTGCGACAGAGCGAGGAACGTTATCGCTCACTCTCCATCATCGATGTGCTAACCGGGCTATACAACCGCCGCCATTTCTACGAAGCACTTGAGGCTGAGATATCTCGCACACAGCGTTATGGCCGCTCTTTTTCCCTGATAATGCTCGATCTCGATGGATTCAAAGAGTACAACGATAGATTTGGGCACACTAACGGCGATAGCGTCCTGCAATCACTTGCCCGAATGCTTAAGGCATCCTTACGGAAGGCTGACATGGCCTTCCGTCACGGCGGCGATGAGTTCACCGTCATCTTACCAGCAACAGATGCCGAAAGGGCCAAGAGGATCTCAGACCGTATCAGAGCAAAATGGTTACAGGCACCTAAGGCGGAATATGCCACGCTGGAAAGTCCTCTGGGGTTCAGTGCAGGAATTGCTCAGTTCCCTGAGAATGCTGAAACAGCGGATGGCCTGGTATTTTTGGCCGATACTGCGCTTCTCCATGCTAAGAGACGGGGAGGATACAACTCTATGGCGGTATCTGACCTTGGCGAACTCTCGCCGGAGGTCCTGCACTCAACAACGATGGACCAAGTCTATGCTTTGGCAGCTACGGTAGATACCAGAGACCCCTACACACACGGTCATTCAACAAGGGTCGCTGCCATATCTGAAAATATTGGCAGAGCAATTGGGCTATCGCCAATGGAATTAGCCGATTTACATGCCGCCGCGCTACTACACGATATTGGCAAAGTGGGTGTTCCTGACTCGATCCTGACCAAGCCCGGGAAGCTAACAAAAGATGAATGGAAAATCATCAAAACCCACTCTACTGAAGGGGCGAGGATAGTTAGCTACATCAGGGCACTGGGCACAGCAGTGCCCATGATCCTGCACCACCACGAGAAATACGATGGCACGGGATACCCTGATGGATTGAAGGGGGAAGAAATACCCCTTGGGGCCAGAATCATAAGCATATCTGATGCCTTAGACACCATGACCACGCAGCGTATATATAGAGTCGCCGTTTCTCACCAAGAGGCACTTGAGGAGCTGAGACGATGCGCTGGTACACAATTTGACCCCGAGTTGGTTGAGGCATTGTGTCGGATCACGAATGAGGCTATAGGAGCATCAAAAGCACCACCTGAGCTTGTCAGGGCTCATCTACAAGCTATCCCCGCGTATGAATCAAGCGCCACCAGAAGCTCAAAATCGGTATGATCCGATGCTGGGCGCTGTGTCCCATATTCTCATTATCGCTATATAGCCTACGGTCATAACAACGTCATCCAGTGCTGCGCTTTTCTTTCACTGTCTGCTCACAGATTCCCCCGGGTTGCGTTACTCCTCAGGACATCAGCGCCAAAGAGTCGATCAACCCGGCGCAGAAAGCCCGAAGACGTTGGATATGCTCCTCACCCAGGAACTCGTTTTCAAATAGTTGGGCAGCGGTTCTGCGGCACAAGTCGCCTACCTGAGCCTCCAATTCGGTCTTGCCCAGGCTCCCTCTGAGGGCGTTGAGCCGACTCAAGAGCTCCTTGGCCGGTGTGCGCGCATTGCAGTAATTATTGTTGATATCAAGTATGAAATTGCGTACATTAACCAGTCTCTTAGCATCCGCTTGAGCCGTGGTCAGCGATGCCTGAAGCTCCAACTCCTGGGCCATCCTTGGCAGGGACTCCCGTTGCGGCGAGGCCTCGACCTTTATCTCCAACTCCGTGTTGCCTATCCACACTATGGAATCTGCCACTATTTCTACCGGATCGCTGCCTATCTTTTGCCGCCACCTGGGGAGAAGGCGATTGTTCACTATTGTGCCATTGGTGCTCCCGATATCCCTTATCATCAGCCGTCCAGATTCAAAGTACAGCTGGGCATGCCTCCTCGAGACCATAGCATCCCTGACCCCCAGAGCCACCTCTTCACCCTGCCTCCGTAGCACAACGTCCCCGCCATGCATCGCCCTGCCAATTTCTGCGGGTTGCTCTACCGGGAATTCCCTGGTCCGCCCACCATTCCCAGCAACCACCAGCCTCGTCTTCATCACCGGGCCTCTCCAACCTTTGCCAGAACCGCCTCAAGTCCGCGCTGGAGGACGGAAATGTCATCATATCTGTCCCCTTTTTTCCTGGCGATGGCCCTTGCTACCATGCCATCCAGCTCCTCGGGAATGCCTGGTGTTGCTTGGCTTGGTGGCTTGATCTCCCCACTGAGTATCTGTACCACGATAGCACCAGGCTCCATTCTGGCAAAAGGCCTCTGCCCAGTGAGCATCTCCCAGAGCAACACCCCGAACTGGTAGATGTCCGTCCTCCAATCAACGGTGCCGAATTCAGAGCTGGACACCTGCTCCGGGGCACAGTAAATCAGGGTCCCCTTGAACCCGCTGAAGGTCTTCGATTCCTCAAGCAACGCCTTGGCCAGTCCCCAGTCAGTGATCTTGGGGGTGTTCTGTCGGTCGAAGAGGATGTTCTCCGGCTTAATGTCGCGGTGGACAACACCGTGGTGGTGAGCGTAGAAGAGCGCCTGAGCCACACCTATCCCGATCTTCAGGGACTGGTGTAATGGTAGTCTGCCGACCTTAGCTCTCAGCGAGCCGCCTTCCATGAGCTCCATGGCAATCCATGGATAGGGCTTGGCCCCATACTCGTAGGGCTTGACGATGTGTGGGTGGTCCAGCTTCATCCATAGCTCGGCCTCTTTCAAAAATTCCTCTGCATTCAGCGTTTCAAACGAGGCCAGCCGCGGCACTTTGAGCGCCACAGTCGCCCCGTCATCCCTTCGCGCCTCATATACATCGGCGAGGCCACCGATCCCGATCCGTTGCACAATGGTATAGCGAGGTAGCTCTGGCAACATGATAGGAGCCGTCGCCGCTATCTGCGTTTTCATTTCCTCTCGCTCGCGAGCGCGTTGATGTTCCTCCGCCCGCTCCTTCAATTTCTGAAGCTCCCGCTCTACCTCTTCCGCACGGCGCGGGGACTTCAACTTCGCCCGGAGCGACTGTACGTCCCAGCCGAATACCTCTGCCGGCAGGTCGAGCGCGTTCAGCTCCTGCTCCACCTGCTTCAGTCGCTCGACTCTGCGCTGGAGCTCTTCAAATTCCCGCCTCAATCTCTTGCGCTCTGCCATACGTATCTCCCTAAGACAGGGCCGCGCTACTTCATCCACCTGTCCTTGAAGTCAGAGACATCATATCCCTCCACCTCCCACTCCCCGACCTTTTCCCGGTAGTAGGCCCTCATCCGCTGCACCTGCCGGTACTGATGGCGCTTATAGGCGAAGTAGCCTGCCGGGACGCCGATTATGACAACGGCTACGCCGAGCACTATAGCGATTAGGAGCGTTGTGGAAATAGCAGTGGCTGGCGAAACCGCGAACGACCATCTATCAGACCAGTCACTCTCGTTGCCTACGCCGTCCACCGCCTTCACCCTCCAGTGGTAAGTGCTCTTTGTCAGCGCCTCGGCGGATGATAAGGTGTATTCCGACCTGGTCAGCCCAGTCTTGGTCAGGGCAAGGCTTGAAAAGTCGGCGCTGTTACCTATTTCCAGGGTGTAGATCACACCTGATGGGTCGCTGACATCGGACCAGTCCAGGGTGGGAGTGATGTCATCAGTGCCGGTAACGTCGCCAGGGGAGCTTAATATCGGTGCTGCGGGCGGAGTAGTATCACCGGCACCAGAGATGGTAGTGAAAGAGGTCTCGATTGACCAGTTTGACCAGTCGCCGTGGTTGTCCTGGTGCCTCACATGCCAGTAGTAGGTGGTGCCAGAACTCAGAGTCCCCGAAGAGATGGTGGTGTGTGTCAGATTGGCGCCGCCAGTCACCCTGTCGAAAACAGGACTTAAGTAGTCCCCGGAGGTGGTGGTCGCCTGCCACTGCGAGGCAGCATGGGTGTCCCCAGCATCCGGGTCGGAGAAGGCCGAGCAGTAAAGAGTGGGCGTGAGGCTGACGCCAGTGGCCCCATTAGCTGGCGCAGTATTGCTGGGTGTGTTGGGCAGTTTATTGGCCGTAGTCCCTGTGGTGAAATCCCATAGCGGCCCGGTGGTGGATGCGCCATGATTATCACTGGCTACAATCTTCCAGTAATAGTGAGTGCTGTAGCTCATCGTGCCTGGATCGTATGTTGTCCCTGTTTGATCATTGGAGACCAGCGGCGGAGTGGTGCTGGTGCCGAAGTAAACATCGTAGGTCACTGTATCTCCAGCATCGGGGTCGCCGCCTGTCCAGCTCAGATCAGCATTGGTGGATACACCGTTGGCATCATCCGCAGGAGAAGGACCGCTCGGCGTGTTGGGCGCGTGGTTGAGCGTGGTGAAGGAGGTCTGCGTTGACCAGGCTGACCAGGTGCCATTGTTGTCCTGGTGCCTCACATGCCAGTAGTAGGTGGTGCCAGCATTCAGGATCCCCGAAGAGATGGTGGCGTGTGTAAGATTGGCGCCGCCAGTCACCCTATCGAAAACCGGGCTGGAGTAGTCCCCGGAGGTGGCGGTCGCCTGCCACTGCGAGGCGACATGGGTATCCCCAGCATCAGGGTCGGAGAAGGCTGAACAATAGAGAGTGGGCGTCAGGCTGACGTCGGTGGCCCCGTTGCTCGGCGAAGTGTTGCTGGGTGTGTTGGGTGCAATGTTTTCGCTAGTCAACAAGGTAAACTTCAGATTCCTGTTGGTATAGTCCTGATAGCTTATCGCAATGTTCCCCGATGAGTTAAAAGCGATGGAGGTATACTCGCCCACATGGCCCGTGCTGTCCACGGTCTGGATAGCCCAGGCCGACCCGGTCCAGCGGGCAAACTTCAGGTCCTCATTGGTATCGTCATAATAGCTGATCGCCGGGTTGCCCCAGGAGTCGAAGACCAGCGAGGTGAACCTGCCCACATTGCCGGTGCTGTCAACCGTCTGTATGCTCCAGGCCGACCCTGTCCAGCGGGCAAACTTCAGGTCGTAGTCGTCGTAGTCAAAATAGCTTATAGCCGCGTTCCCTGATGGATCGAAAGCAAGAGAGGTATACCCACCCACATCGCCTGCGCTGTCAACCGTCTGTATGCTCCAGGCCGACCCTGTCCAGCGGGCATACTTCAGGTCATCATTGGTGATGTCACGATAGCTGATCACCGGATTGCCCAAGGAGTCAAAGGCCAGGGATGTATAAGCGCCTACATTGCCCGTGCTGTCCACGGTCTGTATGCTCCAGGCCGACCCTGTCCAGCGGGCGCACCTGAGGTCACCAACAGCATTATAGCTGATGGCGGGGTTGCCCGAGGAATCAAAGGCCAGAGAGGTATAAGCGCCTGCCCAGTACGTGCCGTCCACGACCTCAATGCTCCAGACTGACCCTGTCCAGTGAGCGTACTTCAGTTCCGAGTTGCTCCAGTCATAATAGCTGATCGCCGGATTGCCCGAGGAGTCAAAAGCAAGAGAGGTATGCTGGCCGACATAGACTGCGCTGCTATCCACGGTCTCGATGCTCCAGACTGTCCCCGTCCAGCGGGCATACTTCAGGTTACCATTGGTGTCGTCATAATAGCTGATCGCCGGATTGCCCGAGGAGTCAAAAGCAAGAGAAGTGAACCTGCCCACATCGTCCTTGCCGTCCACGACCTGTATGTACAGAGGTGCAATAGTAAACGAGGTCTCCGACGACCAGCCTGACCAGGCGCCGTTATTGTCCTGGTGCCTCACATGCCAGTAGTAGGTGGTGCCAGCATTCAGGGTCCCTGAAGAGATGGTGGTGTGGTCCAGGTTGGCGCCACCAGTCACCCTGTCGAAAACAGGGTTGGAGTAGTCCCCGGAGGTGATGGTCGCCTGCCATTGCGAGGCGGCATGGGTGTCCCCAGCATCGGGGTCCGAGAAGGCCGAGCAGTGTAGCGTGGGAGTCAGGCTGACGCGAGTCGCCCCATTAGACGGAGAGGTGTTGCTGGGCTGGTTGGGTGGGTTATTGGCTGCTGAAGTGGTAGTGAAGGAGGTCTGCGTTGACCAGGCTGACCAGGCGCCGTGGTTGTCCTGGTGCCTCACACGCCAGTAGTAGGTGGTGCCGTAATTCAGGGTACCCGAAGAGATGGTGGTGTGGTTCAGATTGTCGCCACCAGTCACCCTGTCGAAAACAGGGCTGGAGTAGTCCCCCGATGTGGCGGTCGCCTGCCACTGCGAGGCAGCATGGGTGTCGCCAGCATCAGGGTCCGAGAAGCCCGAGCAGTGTAGCGTGGGAGTAAGGCTAACATTGGTAGCCCCGTTAGCTGGCGCGGTATTGCTGGGTGTGTTGGGTGGCTGGTTGGGATCAGCCCCTGTGGTAAATTCCCACACTGGCCCCGATGTAGATGCGCTATGATTATCACTGGCTACGATTTTCCAGTAGTAGTGAGTGCTGTAGCTCATGGTGCCCGGATCGTATGTTGTCCCTGACTGATCATTGGAGACCAGCGGCGGAGTTGTGCTGGTGCCGAAGTAAACATCGTAGGTCAACGTGTCTCCAGCATCGGGGTCGCCGCCTGTCCAGCTAAGATCAGCATCAATGGATACTCCGGTGGCATCATCCGCTGGAGAAGGATTGCTGGGCGTGTTGGGAGAGTTATTAGGAGCAGCCCCCGTGGTGAAGTCCCAAAGGGGCCCTGATGTAGATGCACCATGATTATCACTGGCTACGATTTTCCAGTAGTAGTGAGTGCTATAGCTCATGGTGCCCGGATCATATGTCGTCCCTGATTGATCGTTGGAAACGAGTGGCGGAGTTGTACTGGTGCCGAAGTACACATCGTAGGTCACCGTGTCTCCAACATCGGGGTCGCCGCCTGTCCAGCTAAGATCAGCATTAACGGATACTCCGGTGGCATCATCCGCTGGAGAGGGACTACTCGGCGTTTTGGGCGCTTGGTTTGGTGCCGAAGCAGTAGTGAAGGACGTCTCTGTTGACCAGTTTGACCAGGCACCGTGGTTATCCTGGTGTCTCACCCTCCAGTAGTAGGTTGTGCTACCGCCCAGGTTCCCTGAAGGGATGTTGATCTGGGTCAGGTTGGAGGTATCGGTGCCGCTGTCGAACACAGGGCTGGAGTAGTTGCCAGCGGTAGCGGTTATCTGCCACTGGGAGGCAGCATGAGTGTCGCCCGGATCAGCACCGGAAAACGCTGACGACTGGAGGATGGGCATCAGGCTAATGCCGCTGGCACCATTGGACGGAGAGGCATTGCTGGGCTGGTTGGGAGGATTGCTAACTTTTATCAGCCATACGTCATAATCGCCAGCGCCATAAGAGGTTGTCACTCCTGAGATGATGTAGCCTCCGTCAGAGGTCTGCTGCACAGAGTAGCCCCAGTCATAGCTTGAGCCGCCAAAGGGCCTGCTCCACTGCTCATCACCGTTGGCATCCGTCTTTATCAGCCATATGTCATTGTCAAGCCCATAGGAACCTGTTTGTCCTGCAATGATATAGCCACCATCAGAGGTCTGCTGCACAGAACGTGCAATTTCACTTCTCGAGCCGCCAAAGGTCTTATTCCATTGCTCATTGCCACTTGAATCTGTTTTAATCAGCCAGGCATCCCAGGAAGTAGCCCCGGAGGGGAGCGTCTGTCCCGCTATGATGTAGCCTCCATCAGAAGCCTGTTGCACTGACCAGCCGTCTTCACTGTTGGAGCTACCAAACGTCTTGTTCCATTGCTCGTTTCCGCTGGAGTCCGTCTTTATCAGCCACACATCATTACTGCCAGCCCCGTAAGAATCAGTCTTTCCCGCTATGATATAGCCTCCGTCAGAGGTCTGCTGCACAGACTGGCCATAGTCCCAGGACGAGCCGCCAAAGGTCCTGCTCCATTGTAAATCTCCGTTGGCATCCGTCTTTATCAGCCACACGTCATATTTGCCAGCGCCATAGGACTTTGTATATCCTGCTATGACATAGCCGCCATCGGATGTTTGTTGCACGGAACGGGCATAGTCTTCCAAGGAGCCGCCAAAAGTTCTATACCAAAGCTGATTTCCGTCCGAGTCCGTCTTTATCAGCCAGACGTCAGAATCGCCAGCCCCATAAGAGCGTGTTTCTCCTACGATGATGTACCCGCCATCGGAGGTCTGCCGCACAGAATAGCCCCGGTCAGTGTTCGAGCCACCAAAGGTCTTGCTCCACTGCTCATTACCGGCAGAGTCTGCCTTTATCATCAATACCTCGTACCCCTGACTGCCAAACGTTTCTTTATACCCCACTACCACATAGCCACCGTCAGACGTCTGCTGCACTGACCAGCCCTCATCCTTGGCTGCGCCGCCAAAGGTCTTGCTCCACTCCAGTTGGGGAACGGCCATATTCTTTGTGATGAAGGATGTTTCTGGTGACCACTCAGACCAAGTTCCACTACTGTCCTGATGCCTTACCCTCCAGTAGTATGTTTCCGATGGCTCCAGGTTTCCCCAGTGAACATCAATACCGGTCAGGTTGGAGGTATCAGTGCCGCTGTCAAAGACCGGGCTGGAATAGTCGCCTGCGGTGGTGCTGATCTGCCACTGCGAGGCACCATGGGTATCGCCGAAATCAGGGTCGGAGAAGGCCGAGGACTGTAGGGTGGGAGTCAGGCTGACGCCGCTGGCCCCATCAGATGGCGATGTATTGCTCGGTTGGCTAGGAGGTTGGCTGGCCAACGTGGTGAAGGATGTCTCATCTGACCAATCAGACCAGGCTTCATAGTTGTTTTGGTACCTGACCCGCCAGTAGTAGGTAGTTGAGTAGGTCAGGGTACTCAAAGGGACTGTCCTCTGAGTTAGATTCAGGGTGTCGGTGCCACTGTCGAAGACAGGGCTGGTGTAATCTCCGGAGGTTGCCGTTATCTGCCATTGCGAGGCACGGTGAGTAGTACCTGCGCCAGGGTCAGAAAATGGAGAGGATTGGAGCACAGGGGCAAGGTTGACAGATGTGGCTCCGTCAATTGGCGACGTGTTGCTGGGTTTATTTGGTCGGCTGCTATAGTGCAGGATGGTGCCGTTTTCGCTGACGGCGAAGACATCGGAGGCCGAGCTGCCCCAGACGCCATTAAGACTATCTGTGGTGCCGCTGCTCATCGGGCTCCACGCACTACCGTTATAGTGCAGTATGGTGCCGTTGTCGCCAACAGCAAAGACATCAGAGGCCGAGCTGCCCCAGACGCCATTAAGACTATTTGTGGTGCCGCTGCTCATCGAGCTCCACGCGCTGCCATTATAGTGCAGGATGGTGCCATTCTCTCCCACGGCGAAGACATCAGACGAGGAGCTGCCCCAGACACCATGAAGTCTATTTAAGGTGCCGCTGCTCATTGAACTCCATGTGCTGCCATTATAGTGCAGGATGATGCCATTATACCCCACGGCAAAGATATCGTTGGAGGAGCTGCCCCAGACGCCAAGAAGTCTATTTGTGGTGCCGCTGCTCATCGAGCTCCACGCGCTGCCATTATAATGGAGAATGATGCCACCAGCCCCCACAGCAAAGACATCGGTGGAGGAGCTGCCCCAGACACCATGAAGTCGTCCGCTAAACTCGGCACCATAGTACATCACGCTCCAGGTGCTGCCATCATAGTGCCAGATGGCGTTCCGTTCAGCACCTGTACCATATCCCCCCGCTACAAAGACATCGGTGGAGGAACTACCCCAGACGTCTTCGAAATAATTAGCACCGGCGCCGTTACTCATCGAGATGCTCCAGGAGCTGCCATTGAAGTGCCAGATTTTGCCGCCAAACAGCTCAACAGCGTATACATCAGAGGAGGAGCTACCCCACACATCCTTAAGGTACACCGTCGTGCCACTACTCATTGGACTCCAGGCGAGAGTAGCAATGGTAGTGAAGGACGTCTCTGTTGACCAGTTGGACCAGGCGCCGTTGCTGTCCTGGTGCCGCACGTGCCAGTAGTAGGTGGTGCCAGAATTCAGGGTCCCCGAAGAGATGGTGGTGTGGTACAGATTGGCGCCACCAGTCACCCTGTCGAAAACAGGGCTGTAGTAGTCCCCGGAGGTGGCAGTCGCCTGCCACTGCGAGGCAGCATGGGTATCGCCGGCATTGGGGTCCGAGAAGGCCGAGCAGTAAAGAGTGGGCGTCAGGCTGACGTCGCTGGCCCCGTTAGCAGGAGAGGTGTTGCTGGGCTGGTAGGGTGGTGCCTGGTTCTGCGCTGCATAAGCATACTTGAGGCTCACACCGGAGGAGTCATAATAGCTAATGGCCGGGTTCCCCGATGAATCAAAGGCCAGCGAGTTATACGAACCTGTGCTGTCCACTGTCTCGATGCTCCACGCTGTCCCAGTCCAGCGCGCATACTTCAGGCCGCCGCCCAAATAGCTGATCGCCGGGTTGCCCAACCCGTCGAAGGCGAGGGAGGTATGCATGCCCACGTAGCCTGCGCTGTCCACGGTCTCGATGTTCCACCCTCCCCCCGTCCAGCGGGCAAACTTCAGGTCATAGTTTGAAAATTCGTCGAAATAGCTGATGGCCGGGTTGCCCGAGGAGTCAAAGGCCAGTGAGGTATACATGCCAACCCGGTCGAAGCTGTCCACGGTCTGGATGCTCCACGCTGTCCCCGTCCAGCGGGCAAGCTTAAGGTCGCCGTCCATGTCGTAAAAGTAGCTTATCGCCGGGTTCCCTGAGGAGTCGAAGGCCAGAGAGTTGTACAGGCCCACATTATCGCTGTCCACGGTCTCGATACTCCAGGCCGTCCCCGTCCAGCGAGCGAGTTTAAGGTCGGCGTGGGTTTCATCATAGTAGCTGATGGCGGGGTTACCTGAGGAGTCAAAAGCAAGAGAGGTATACATGCCCACCCAGTCGGCGCTGTCCACAGTCTCGATGTTCCAGGCTGACCCCGTCCAGCGGGCATACTTCAGGTCCTTATTTGTGTAGTCATAGTAGCTGATCGTCGGATTGCCCGACCCGTCGAAGGCGAGTGAGCCATACTTGCCCACATCGCCGGCGTTGTCCACAGCCTCGATGCTCCACTCCGTCCCCGTCCAGCGAGCGAACCTGAGAGCAAGATGGCTGAGGTCGTAATAGCTTATCGCCGGGTTGCCCGAGGAGTCAAAGGCCAGAGAGTTATACTGGCCCACATTGTCACCGCTGTCCACAGTCTGTATGTTCCAGGTGGCAGCCTGCGCTTGTTCGCCCCACGGTAGCACTGGCAGTATCGCCACCGCTAACAGAAGAACTGCGAGTAAAATCCTTGTCACCTTCATCTCAGCCCCACATCCTCTTCTCGCAGGCAGAATATCACTTCACCCCCAGATAGTCCACAATCCCCTCGAGCCTCTCATCTCCAGGATTATAGTGCACCGCTCTGTCCTTCAGGTCAATAAGCACCAGGCTGAGCTTCGGCGACGGCAGCGCATCTCGGCGGGCATAGTCTATTGCCCTCTGCTCCCAGCCTGCCGTTGCCGCCAGCCCGAGGACGCAGGCTGTTCCCCTCGCTTGAGCAATGGCCTCCTCTATGTGAGGCATGGCCTCGGCCAGGGACAGATTCACATCAGCCCCGGTCACGTAGAGCTCCTTGTAGTCGCTGAGCACTCTGAGCACAAGAAGAAGTGCCGGCATAACAAAGATGAGAAACTTTCGTCGCTCGATGACTGCCCTGACTCCCAGCCCATGAGGCATCGTCTCACGGACCACCTTGAGCGAGGTCGGCTTGATGAGCTTCAGCTCTGAGTGTATCTTCTTCAGACTGTTAAATCTCTCGATGTTTTTCCACTGCGTGCCCCTGGCCTTGCCCCCGAGCCTGGCCTCCACCGCGGCCATATAGGCCTGCTCCATCCTCCTGGCCTCGGCGGCGCTGGTCCTTCCCGCAACAGTCCCCCGCTGCGACCTCTCAAGACCCTGGTACGTCTCAGTTTGCCCGATCTCCGCTGCTGCCGCCTCTACCTTTCTGATCCGCTCCTGGTAGACTCTTTGCACAGCGAAGGCGAGGTCGTTGGGGATATTCCTCTGCTCCATGAGGCGGTACATCTGGCCGTAGCCATTGACGGCGGCATGCTTTGCCAGTTTGAAGATTCCCTGCTCATCATCCCGTCCGCCGCGAACATAGTTCTTGATGTCCTCCAGCGAGAGCCTGTCGTAGACGATGAATTGCTCGAACTCCCGGACCAGGTCGATCTCCTGCTGGCTGAAGCCGTGGTCGGGGGGCGGTGCCTCTCTCTTATCCAGGAAGGAGACCACCAGCTTCAGCCTGGCCAGGGCAATGTTGGCTTCCAGGAACTTGTCGCGGTCATAGTGCAGGGTGTCGTACTCTGCCTGGCAGACCTTTATCTCCTGCCACCACTCCCTTCTGGTGCTCTGCTCCACCCGCCGCAGCTGCTCCAGGTTGACCTCAGGACCAGCAACCCGCTTGCAGCGATGGCTGAGCCTCTCCAGAACCTCCACCGGCATCTCCATCTCTCAAACTCCTCGCTTCGTGTTGCATGGTCGGCGATGTTCTCTATCCAACGGGGATTTCAAAGGGGCTGGCCCCTTTGACGGGGGCTGTGGGGGTGCCCCCCACAAGCATAGAAATGGGCGGGTGGGCGGGCAGGAAGAGTTGTTATACGATTCCGTCGACATATCTTGTCATCCGTCCTCAGTTATGTTACCTTATTATACACCGTTCTCACTGTGTTGCCTGATGGCAGGCTTATAAGAAACTGCCAGGGAGCTTACGATTTGCTGACAAAAAGCTGCTGATTCCCCTAGGGGTAGTAAGACGCTATGCAGAACGAGGCGAATGCAATCCTAATTGTCGAGGAGGGGGAAGAAACCGGGAGGACATTCAATCTGGGCCCGGAAGGCATAGTCATCGGACGGGGTGAGCCAGCTCCGGGCAGGATTGCCTTCACCAACCCCTTTATCTCACGGCGGCACGCAGAGATAAACTACAGCGAGGGCTGCTTTGTCCTCCGCGACCTCGGCAGTACCAATGGCACCAAGGTCAACGGGCAAGAGCTGGGGAAATTGGCAGCCTACCCGCTGGAGGACAGCGACATCATTGAGCTGGCCCAGGGGGTCGCCATGTTGCGCTTTCGCTACTCCGAAAGCACTATCAAGCTCGACCGTGACAAGCTTCAGAAGATGGCCACCAGAGGAGTTATTGTCGATGAGGAGGCAAGGGATATCTGGGTCGACGGCCAGAAGCTTGCACCGACCTTAGCCTTGAGGGATTTCGAGCTTCTGGCGCTGTTGTGCAGAAATCGAGGCAAGGCCTGCAGCAAAGAAGATATAGCATGCAAGGCCTGGAGCGACGAGTTTGTCACCGACGAACAGATCGAACAGTCCATCCACCGAATCAGGAAGCGGATTGAGCCCGACCCATCCAATCCACAGCGAATCATCACCCTGCGGGGCTATGGCTACAAGCTCACCGAGGAGCCTTGAGCCCTCTCAATTGGCAACAACACCACATGTATCTGCCGCAACTCTCCATCATGGTGTGCCGAATACTTATCATCCGTATTAATTTGCTCCGTGTCCGACCTTGCATATTGGGCCATCGCGGCCCTGTGTAGCGCTCAGCCTTATTAATATCCATCGATATGCCTATCGAGAGGAGCATTACTTAATATAGATTCTCCGGCACGAAGGTGCTATCATAAGGCCGTCGTGTTGCATTTTGGGACTTTGAGGGGCCTGCTGATACCGGGGCTAAAATGTCCCAGTTCTGCAGACGACATTTAGAATATGTCTTCAAAAATCTACAGAAAATTCATATGGTCTGCTGTAATCCTGTTAATCATACTATTGATAGGAACATTGGGTTACTGGTTGATTAGTGGGAGACAGGTCTCATTTATGGATGCTTTCTACATGACAGCCATCACTGTTTCAACAATCGGGTTCAGCGAAGTGATCGACCTAACCGGCAATCCTATCGGAAGGGCATTTACGATATTCATCGCAATTTCCGGAATCGGAGTAGTATTATATTTTGTTACGAACCTCACGGCACTCATCGTTGAAGGAGATCTCACAGAGTCCTTCAGGAGGAGAAAAATGCAGAAGATGGCCAGTAATTCCAAGGACCATTATATTATATGTGGCCTCGGCTCAGTAGGGTTCCATATAGTAAACGAGCTTCATGCTGCCAAGAGGCCCCATGTAATAGTGGATATAAACAGAGACAGAATTGAAAGGACCCTGGAATCGTTCCAAGACGAAGTCTTCATAGAGGGAGACGCTACCGACAATCACATCCTACTGAAAGCCGGGATCGAGAGCGCAAAGGGGCTTTTCGCGGTGACTGGGGATGATAACCAGAATCTAGTGATCAGTATAAGTGCAAAGCAGCTTAATCCCAACCTAAGAGTGGTAGCTCGCTGTAATGAACCGGAAAACGGCGAAAAGATGAAGAAGGTCGGCGCGGATGCCATAGTCTCCCCTGGTCTAATAAGCGGACTGAGAATGGCATCCGAGATGGTAAGGCCTACAGTAGTGTCATTCCTAGAGATGATGTTGCGGGACAGAGAGAAAAACTTGCGCATTGAAGAAGTTGTGGTTCCCAACCAATTTGTTGGGAAACATATATCTATTCTAAACCTGAAAGAATACTCTCACATATTACTACTGGCTGTAAAGGCAAATGAAGATTGGATTTACAACCCGTCTGACAAATATGTTATTAAACCTGGGAATACTTTAATTTTTATGACAACTCCTGAAGGAAGGGATGAACTAGAAAGACTTGTTCATGCTGACACATAGTCCGACCTATGCCGAGGAAATCCGGGCTTAGTTTCCCCTCAAATCGCAGACCTTTAGTTTTTAGCATGTTTATATTTCTTTTTTTCACATCATCTGGAGTATTGGTGTAGATGCCAGGGATGTTATCCTTGGTCATATTCGGGGCATACCATTGCCACTGCCTTATCAGCTCTTCTACGAGCTGGGCTTTCATTTTCAGCCATTCCCCTTAGTCCCAGTCCAGGGAATATCCTCACAAAGGTATAAAGCTAATTGCTTCGGGATCCCGTAGCACCAGGTACGAGCTACAATTGCCTTTCCATTGTTTGATGTATAGAATGTAGATAGACTTGAGTGAACGACTTGGCATGGCTTGTTCGCGGCTAATGGCGACGGGAGTGCTAACCGGGGTAAAGACCTGGGAGGTCTGGAGGAGAAGAAGGAGAAGCACAATTCACCTCCCGAACAGCCTCGGTTAGATCGCGAGCCCGTGAGACAGGTTGTCTCATCAGAAATGTGGTCCCAAGATGCGGTTGCAGGTAGCGCCAGTGCCCGCAATCACAAGGCTATCAGACGCAGATAGTTAGCAAATAGCTGAGGTAAGACAGTCCACTCGACGTTAAGGTAGATTCCGATGATGCTGAGACCTATCGGGATAGTAAGAAGTGAACTCCGCGAACTCCCTTTAGCCTTCCAAAACGGAGACCTGGAGCTGAGACCAGATGCCTTTGCCGAAGCAGATAGCGAGCGTGTATCTGAACTCATATTCGATGCCGAGTTCACAGAATGCCTTGACGGGATAGAAGCATTTTCGCATATTGTGGTATTGTATTGGGCACATCAGATATCGGAACACGGACGCAATACGCACAGGGTTCATCCAGGTGGCAGGAAAGACTACCCTTTAGTTGGTGTCTTTGCAACACGTTCGCCGGCTCGCCCCAACCCCATATGTACGACCACGGTCGAACTTCTCGAGCGAGATGGTAACCTATTGAGGGTACGAGGCTTGGATGCCGTTGATGGAAGCCCGCTGATCGATGTAAAGCCGCACCTTCCCTCTTTCGATGCTCCTTCAAACGTGAACCTGCCCGATTGGATGAAAGCTCTTTCAAGTTATTTCTCCTCACTGCGCCAGAAACGTTCAAATCGAAAGGAATAGCAAATGGCGGATGCAACTACTACCAGGGTAGCGAAGACTATCTGCAATCTATGTCCAAGCCGCTGCGGCTTAAACATTCATGTGCAGAGCGGGAGGATTGTAAAAATCGAGGGAATGCCCGAACATCCCCTGAGACGGCCCTGCATTAAGGCCCAAGCGATAAAGGATTGGGTCTACAACGATGAACGGGTTACCGACCCCATGATGAAGGTAAATGGGAAATGGCTACGCGCCTCTTGGGATGAGGCCCTGGGATTCATTGCCGACAAATTGAAGAACATAAAGGAGAAAGAGGGTGCCAGATCGTTAGTAGTGCACCTTGGGTTCCCTTTCATCGATACATCGGTAGCCAAGATGGCCCAGCGCTTCTGCGATGTTTATGGCTCACCCAACTTCACCACCGGCAGCTCCATTTGTTATTGGGCACGGGGGATAGCTCAAAGCATAACATTTGATCACAATACCATACCTCTGTCCCCCTATTACCGCGGCACACGGTGTAACCTGCTTTGGGGAGTCAACCCTGTTGAGTCCAACATTTTGCAGCTAACAGCCATCAACAACACGCAGAAGGAAGGAGCGAAACTTATCGTTATCGACCCTCGGTTGACTCCTTTAGTTAAGCAAGCGGATATCCACGCCCAGATCAGGCCAGGCACGGATACCGCTCTGGCTCTGGGCATGTTGAACGTGATCATAGGGGAACAGCTCTACGATAAGGAATTCGTCGAAAGGTGGACTTACGGCTTTGACAAGCTGGCAGAGCACGTGAAGCAGTATCCCGTGGAGAAGGTGGCGGAGACCACCTGGGTTGCGGCAGATGTCATCCGGAACATTGCGCGTACCTATGCCACCAATAGGCCTGCCTGCATCACCCAGGGGGTAGCGTTGGATCACTGCACCAACGGAATTCAAACCAGCCGCGCTCTCAGCTGTCTCATTGCCATTTGTGGCAACTACGATACTCCCGGGGGCAGCACCTTTAGTATGCCCCTTGAGCAACGTAACCTACGCGTGCAGCACGGCATCAGCGGCGAGATCGGGGCTACCTATCCCTTGTTCAGCCGACTTATCGAAGAGTCATCGTCAGCTTCAGTCACCAATGCCATCCTCACCGGCAAACCCTATCCGATTAAAGCCCTGATTATTAGTGGCTGCAATGCCGCGCTCACCTGGCCTGAGAGCAACAAGGTCAGGCAAGCCTTTGAACAATTGGAACTCCTGGTAGTCATGGATATGTTCATGAATGACACAGCGAAAATGGCCGATGTCTTTCTACCTGCCGCCAGCTTTGTTGAATCCACAGTGCTCAAAGACTACGCCCCCACGAGCCTAGCTATGATTGTCTTGACCCAGCAGGCCATCCAGCCCTTGGGTGACTCCTGGCCAGACTGGAAATTCTGGGGCGAGCTGGGCAGAAGAATGAGCTCTGAAGAATATTTCCCTTGGAATAGTGATGACGAGCTTTATGCCAGTCTTCTCGAGCCCACCGGCCTTACTGTAGACCAGCTTAAACAGAGTCCCGGTGGTGTCTTCCATCACGGTAGGGAGGAGCGTAGATATTTGGCAAGCGGGTTCCGCACCCCCTCAGGGAAGGCAGAGCTATATTCCGAGCTCATGGAGCAGTATGGATATGATCCCCTTCCCACTTACCATGAGCCCGCAGAAAGCCCTATCTCCAAGCCCGATTTGGCCAAAGAATATCCACTGATCCTGATTAGCGGCCCCAGGGTAGACGTATACATACATTCCCAGCTCCGCAATGTAGAGGTTATGAGAAAACGCCACCCTGAGCCGTTAGTGCAGATCCATCCCGACACCGCCCAGGGTCTGAATATTGCCGACGGCGTCATGGTCAAGGTGGAAACCTGCCGAGGTAGTGTCGAGATGAAGGCCCAGCTCACTCCTGATATCCATCCCCAGGTGATCAGCATACCTCATGGTTGGGGAAACGAGGCTAATGCCAATCTATTGACCAGTGGTGAAGAGTTGGATCCCATCTCCGGCTACCCGGCCTTCAAATCGATGTTGTGCCGCATAACAAGGAAATGAATCCTACCTGATTCTGCTGGATCGTGTATCTTTCATCAATAACCCGTCCTCACCAGCACATAAGACACGCGTAGGAATGGATTCCACAACCAGACATCACTACACTCGATATTGGAAAGTGATATACTTAATTATCGGATACGGTCGATCTGTTTATGAGTATGCGCATTTTACGCAAGCCTTTGAGTTAGAAGTCATGTATTCTGGGAGGTGCCCAAGATGCTCGAGATTAGAGATCTGAGTGTAGCTGTTGAAGACAAAGAGATCATACACGATATTAACCTGACGATTAAGACCGGCGAGACACATGCACTGTTTGGGCCCAATGGGAGCGGGAAAACCACACTACTCATGGCCATAATGGGTTTTAGCAAGTATCGAGTGACCAGAGGCAATATCATCTTTAATGATCAGGACATAACCCACTTACCACTGGATGAAAGAGCACGTTTAGGCATTGGCATATCCTTCCAGCGACCACCTGTCGTTCGGGGGGTCAAGACACGGGATATGGTTGCGGCTTGTCTTGGGGGACAAGAAGACAAGGATACTATTAGCCTATTGGCAGAGAAGACAGACCTGGGCGATTTCTTGGACAGAGAGGTAAACTACGGGTTTTCCGGAGGTGAGATAAAACGCTCCGAACTGATGCAGCTTTTGGCGCAAAGGCCGGAATTGGTTCTATTGGATGAGCCCGAGTCAGGAGTTGACCTGGTGAATATAGCTGTAATCGGAAGGCTCATAAACGAACTGTTAGAGAAGGACTGCCCAATCATTGACCGGAGATGCATGGGGCTTATCATAACTCATACCGGTCATATTCTCGACTATGTTAACGCTCGCACTGGCTACATCATGTGTGATGGCAGAATAGGCTGTGAGGGTGACCCACGTGAAATCCTGAAGGCAGTGAAAGAGAAAGGCTATCAGGAGTGTGTCACATGTATGGCTAGGAGAGTGACAAGTGGCGAAAGTGAAATCATCTAAGGCGATAAGGGATAAAGCTACAGCCGCGACAACTAAACCATCAGCTATCGGTGACGACTTGGATTTGAACACGTACCTCAGCGTGGCCGAAGCAGAGCCGTATCGTAATAGTCCCGCTGATCTGCCACGCAGCGCCAAGGAGAGAATGCTGGGAGCAGGGGTTAGTGTTGATGATTTGAGTCAGAGGTCAGGCACCTTTATCCAGATGGACGATACCCCAATCCACACGTCGATAGGACTGGAAGGTGTGGAGGTCATGGCTACAAGCCAGGCGCTGGAGAAGTACGACTGGATACAGGATTACTGGTGGAGAGCTGTAGCTGTGGACAGCGATAAATACACCGCCAAAGTAGAACTCGGCGACGGTGACGGGTATTTCATCAGAACCCTGCCCGGACATAGTACCGTCTATCCAGTTCAGGCATGTCTTTACCTTGCGAAGAACAATCTGGCCCAGAAGGTTCACAACATTGTCATTGCAGAAGAGGGGTCAGAATTGCACATAATCACCGGCTGCACCACGGCCTCAGATAATGAGCAGGGACTACACCTAGGAGTTTCTGAATTCTATATAAAGAGGGGGGCTCGAGTTACATTCACCATGATCCATAACTGGGCACCGCAAATAGCAGTGCGTCCTCGAACGGGAGTGATCATTGAAGACGAGGGCATTTTCCTGAGTAACTATGTCATTATGCAACCGGTGCATTCCTTGCAGACCTATCCTTTAGTTAGATGCGAAGGGGATAACGCCACAGCAAGGTTCAACAGTGTTCTGATTGCCAGAGCAGGAGCAACGATGGACGTCGGTTCCAAGGTCATCTTAAACGGAAAGGGCGCCAGAACAGAGGTAATATCACGCGCTATCTCGACGGGAGGAACCATCATAGCTCGTGGATACATAGAAGGCAATGCTCCCGAAGTAAAAGGCCACCTTGAGTGCCGAGGCCTAATTCTAACGGGAGGCTTGATCCATGCTATACCTGAACTCAAAGGGACATTAGCTGGTATTGATCTGTCTCACGAGGCAGCTGTAGGTAAGATTGCAGAAGAAGAAATAGAGTATCTAATGGCGCGTGGACTCACGCGAACCGAAGCTACCGCCACTATAGTCAGAGGCTTCCTTCGAGTAGATATCGAGGGTCTGCCACCAATACTTGCTGCCGAATTGCAGCGGGCCGTAGATACAAGCGAAAGCGAAGCGATGTAGACAAGGTTATATAACAAGAAACGACTCACAGTCATATATGTATTTGTGAATTGCACTTCCCCATCTTCATGATCGAACCTGGGAGAGTTTTGCTATACGAAGCGGGTAATAATAGGACTCAAGAGGACGAAGTTTATGAATGAGAAGATCGAGTGTGCCCAGTGTACAAAGGTGGTTTGCAACACCAAAGACTACGATAAGGGACCTTCAAATTGCCCTACCAAGAGCAGACAGGATACTATCCGGCGAGCAATGGCTGAATATGAAAACTCAGACGTGAAGGAGTTTGCCCGGCAAGCTTCCATTCAAGAATTTGAGTGCTATATGGATCTGCCAGAGGGCAGGACTCCGCGTAATCCTAGAGTAGAGGAGGTAGCACAATTCGCCGAGAAAATGGGATATAAGAAGCTTGGCTTGGCTTTCTGCGTTGGCTTAATTAATGAGGCAAAGTTGATAACTACAATCTTGCAAAACAGAGGCTTTGAAGTTGTCTCTGTATGTTGTAAGGCAGGCGGCATACCCAAGGAGACAATTGGCATAAAGAAGGAAGAAAAGATAAACGGCCCTGATAGCTGGGAGACAATGTGCAGCCCAATAACCCAGGCTGAGATCTTAAACGAGGAGGGGACGGAGTTCAACATCGCAGTGGGCCTCTGCGTCGGCCACGATTCACTATTCTTCAAGTATGCCCATGCGCCCACGACTGTTTTAGTGGCCAAAGACAGGGTTTTTGGGCATAATCCTGCGGCTGGTTTATATCTGTCTCACTCTTATTACCGTAAGTTACTGCGCAAGTAGTCGTAGCGCTTCGATACGGTTGTCCAGGAAACTCATCTCCTCTGGATGCGCGATCTTACAAAAGATTTCGCCGACATGCGCTTACCTCCACTTTGTCTTTAACAACGCGACTGATTATAGACCGAAGCCAATGCCACTATCTGCTCAGCATCTTCTTTGGTCAAAATTGTACCCCGCAAACAGATGTGGACAAACGGTGTAGAATAGATATGACATGGTGAGGAGGGATGCTATGCAGGTTAAAGTGAAACCAGTGTTCGTTCTAGGCAAAGGCCGTATAATGTTATGCCGGCCGGATGGTCTCTTGGAGAGAATCACTGATAGCGAGGCTATAAAGTCCAGAGTCGAAGATCTAACCAAGCAGCTCAGGGAGAAGCTAAAGTCCGACCTAATCCTTACTGAACCAACTTTAGTGGAAGAAGAGGCTGACCTCATTGAATTAAGAAAAAATGCCCTCGAAGCTGATGCCTTGCTCGTCTATCTCCTGGGCCCCATGCCTGTAGCAAGGCTCTTGGATATGGAGATGCCCCTGATTGCCTTCAGCGGGGAATATACGCCAATGATGGCGTTATACGCTTTCCCCATCCAGAGGGATTACCACACTAACCTGACCATTGCTCTCGATTTCAAGGACATTGATGACCAAATTCGGCTTATAGGAGTGAGGAAGAGGCTAAAGGATACCAGAATCGCTCTGATTGGATTCCCCCCGGATTGGTATTCCCGTTGGCAACACCTTCCCGACCCTGAACTAATGAGACAAAAGCTGGGAGTGGGGATCACACCGCTGGAGATTAGAGAATTCTTAGCGGAAGTGGATAGAATAGAAGAGCCTCAGGCGGAAGCTCTAGCCCAGCAGTGGATGGAAGATGCTCAAGAAGTGGCTGAGCCATCATTAGCTGAGGTCAGAGAAGCGGCGAAGATGTTCTTGGCTTTGGACAGGATTTTGAAGCAGAGTGGAGCGCAGGCAGTGGCATTAAATTGCATCGAGCCGATCTTTTCTTTTAGGCCTTGCTTTCCTCTGTCGCAGCTTCGGGATGATGGTGTCCCAACAGCTTGTGAGGCGGATGTTAGCGCCCTGCTGACAATGCTGATCTTGGGTTACATAGCAGACAAGCCAGCTTTTATGGGAAACATTGTGCGGGCAGACCCAGAAAACAACGTGGTGATGATCTCCCACTGCGTTGTCCCATCCAAAATGGCGGGCCTAGCTCAGCCTCCTAAGCCTTACAAATTGCGAGACTATCATGGGCGATATGGCGTCACTGCTTATGTCAACTTAGATAAGGGGCAGGAGGTAACAATCGCCAGGGTAGCAAGAGACTTAGATAAAATAGTCGCGCTTAGGGGAAAAATCGTTGACTGCCGCGACACAGTGTCCTGTAGAACAACGGTCACTGTGAAAATCCGCGATGTGAGGGAATTCATCCAGAAGGCTCTCGGCAATCATCATGTCATGGTGTATGGCGACCACATTGGAGACATTAGAGCACTAAGTCAAGCATTAGGCATGAATCTAATCGAGCTGTAGAGCAGAAGGCTACTTCCCCTTCCCCTTGGGCGGGCAGTGTGGATTATCTCGTTGCCCTTAAAGAGGTCCCATGGTTACAAGGTATCGCATGTTAAACCTCCTTGCTATTTAGTGCTCCCAAGCTTGGCTTGTGTATAACATGCAATGGAGACAGAGAGAACAAGATTGGACGAAACCGAGGAATGTTGCTTGGTGATAGCACCCCGTGGGCTGGGGTAGGTGGAAGCTTGCGGCTACCCAATGTCAATGTTATCATTTTGAGAGTTGCCTATAGGACCGGTCGCAGGCAGTGAGTTTTCTTGAGCGGGGTGTGGAATTAGCGAATGGTAGTTTGAATAACTGAAAAGGCGTGATGGTATTGCCAGGCGAGGAGAAATGAGATAATGGATGGTAATCAGGACGTAGGGTCTTTGCTCCCTCGGATGAGCGTCGGTGTAATGGGATCCGCAGGCGGGAACCCAGGAGACAGGGCGCTACAGTTGGTACGCCACTTGGGTAGTGTCATAGCCAGACGGGGACACCTTCTTATAACAGGAGCCTGTCCAGGTATACCGCATGAGGCCGTCAAGGGAGCCAGGGACGAAGGAGGGATTGTAGTGGGGGTATCCCCCGCCCTGAACTTGGAGGAACATGTGAGGAAGTACCACTCACCCACCCGGGGCTACGACGCTATCATCTACACTGGAAGCGGCCTTATGGGTCGTGAGATTGAAAACATAAGAAGCTGTGACGTGGTCATTTTCGCTGGCGGCCGCTCCGGAACACTGGGAGAATTCGCCATTGCCTACGATGAGGCAAAGGTAATAGGAGTTCTGGAAAGCACTGGTGGCATCACCGAGCACTTCAGGGAGATAATCAGCATAATGAAGAAGGATACGGGAGCAATCATCTGCTACGATGCCGATCCAGAGCGCCTCTTGAACAAGCTGGAGCATATCTACAAAGAGCGTATTCTTCCCAAACACTTGAAAACCCTAGAGAGTCACGACCCAGATGGCATGCTCGAGGACTAACCCTGGCTGGTCGAACAATTTTTAGTCTTGGTGTTTTATTAACAACAAACTCTGATTATGAAATAAGTGCCTTGATGAATTCAGGACCCTCAATGGTTCCATAAGCCCCATTGTCCGCTGAAACTTCATCATAGCTTCCTACTTCGTCTGGGTTTTGCCCCGGTTTGTAGATTGCAAAAGGAACTGATTCCCTCGTATGGATTCGCAATTCAACAGGTGTTGCATGATCAGTTAAAACAGCAATAGTCAATGGGGCGCCTACCTTGTCTTTATTCTCAAGAATATATCTCGTGACTCTCTGGTCCAGATATTCAATGGTTCTGATCTTTAGATCGATATTACCGTCATGACTGGCTTCGTCAGAGGCTTCTACATGCAGGTAGACAAAATCATGAGTTTTTAGTGCTTCAACAGCAGCCTCGGCCTTGCCTTCATAATTGGTGTCGTGAAATCCGGTTGCTCCAGCTACTCTGATAATTTCCATTCCAGCATATATGCCTATTCCATTGATAAGGTCTACGGCAGAAATTACCGCTCCCTCTAATCCAAACAGTTTCTTGAAAGATAGCATTGAGGGTTTTATCCCCGGAGACCAGGGCCAGATGGAGTTCGCTGGGTCTTTACCCTCTCTTTTTCGTCTTATGTTAACTGGGTGATCTTCCAAGATCTTTTGTGACTTGAAGATCAGATCGTAAAGCAATTCGACAGTAGACTCAGCCTCCTTATCCGCAGCTTTTGGGAGAATCTCCCTGAAGTGTACATTTGGATAATCATGTGGAGGAAAACATTCTACTTTCTTGGAACCATTCTTTATGACCATCAGATGCCTGTAGGAAAGCCCTGGATAAAGACGAACATTTTCGCTGGCAATCTCATTGTTTAAAGCAGCGATAAGCTCGGAAGACTCCTCGGTAGTGATATGACCGGCGCTGTGATTCTTAATTTTCTCATCTTCAATACAAAGGAGATTTACACGCATGGCAATATCCTGGTCATCCAACTCAATGCCCATATTTGCGGCCTCAAGAACCCCCCTACCCTCAAAGTACTTACGAGGGTCATATCCGAGAACACCCAGGTTGGCCACTGCGCTGCCTGTTGGCATATCATCAGGGATTGCTTTTAACTTTCCACTCCTTCCAAGTCTGGCGATTTTGTCTATATGGGGTTTGTTCGCGAGCATTAGAGGCGTTTTATTCCCAAGGCTTGCGATAGGCCTGTCAGCCATTCCATCGCCCAAAATAATTAGATACTTCATTTTTACCTCAAGGGAACAACAACTGCCGGTGATGAGCGCTCAGCGGACATCATTCGGAATTAATACTTGAACAAATCCATACTCAGGTATCTTTCCCCTCTATCGGGTAAAACGGTAGCAACCTTGCCGTATCTCTTGGCGACTTTCAATGCCACACGCATATTTGCACCGGAGCTTATCCCAACCAGCAATCCGTACTTCCTGGAGAGCTTTCTTGCCATATCGACAGCTTCTTGACTCCCAACAGTGATCACTTCATCGACTCGATCCATATCGATGATTTGTGGTATGAAGCCATCGCCAATTCCGTGGATTTTATGCTCACTGATTCTGACATCGCTACCCCCGAACATCACTGCAGCTTCCTCCGGCTCGATCGCGATGACTTTCACGTTCGGATTGACTTCCCTCATCACATTTGAAACACCCATCAACGTTCCGCCTGTACCCACTCCGGCAACAATTGCATCTACTGGACCGATTTCCTCAAGTATTTCCCTGCCGGTTTTCTCCTGTGCCGTTATGTTATGAGGACTGTTAAACTGCTGCGGCATGAATGTTTTTGGCCTTTTGGAGATTTCTTCTGCCTTCTCTATCGATTCGGCCAAGCTCCCGCTCTTTGAGGTGAGAACGATTTGAGCCCCAAAAGCGTGTATCATCTGCCTTCTCTCTTGGCTCATATTCTCCGGCATAACAACGATCATTTTATAGCCTTTGATGGCAGCAACCATCGCCAGAGAAATCCCGGTATTGCCACTACTCGGCTCGACGATTGTATAGCCCGGCTTCAGTCTCCCCTCTCTCTCAGCAGCTTCGATCATCTCCAGAGCAACCCGGTCCTTTATGCTCCCACTGGGATTAGCCCCTTCTAGTTTAGCGTAAACATTGTCCATTTTGATGAGAGGAGTATTCCCTATGGCATCCAGAATGCTATTCAGTTTGCTGAAATCGGCAGTGCTCATTTTCAATCTCCATATTCAGATTGCTGATTGCCTATTTACCATATTATACAATGGCAACCGGATGTCAATCAAAGTATGCACTTATTTCGTGCCCAAACCCAGGATGATCTCGTCCAGCGAGCGCGATCACGGTTTGCCTGCGAGGATTAACAGAACAACTTCTTGATCGGGGGCTAGGCATTACGCTCAAATGTTAGATGCTTAGCGAAAGAGAACCAAGAAGTTATCACAGCACACTATAGCCACGCTAAAGCTAGTCTTCAAACTTCTTTTCCAGCCCAGCCGGGGGAATGCCGTCTTCATCCCACCCGCGCTTTCGATAGTATAGCGAAAGAAGCCTATTGAAATCCTCCTGGTCGATCACCCTGCCTGCAGTCGGACCCGTAAGCGGAGCTTTGGCCCAGACCTTATGGGGAAGGCTATCGTCCCTGCGACTCGTGCCAAGACGGGTATTGATCAGGCGCGTGAGGTCATAGATATCATTTGAGAGCTTCAGAAGCTCTTCCAGAGACGCTTCCTTTCCAGTCACATATTTGTAGAAGTTCTGGTAGTGCACTTCACTCAGCCCCAGTTCAATCCAGGGCAAACGGCAAACGCCGAGCATGTCAAACAATGGGCGCACTTGCTGGTGATAAATTACTATGTCAACCTTCTCCTCGTCAGACCAGTCCTGTCCTTGTTCCATTTCCCTGGCAACAGTCCATGCCCGCGTGTGGTGTGCACCTATATCCGAGGTAGCATACGCTAACGCCATTGATATGCTGGGCCGACTGTCGTAGGCGGACTGCTCAAGGCCTTTGACATGGAGGATGATCTCGCCCATTTCAGGCCACCTCTCAATAATGCGGCGAGCTCCATCAGCAAGAATGTTACCAATGCCCTGACGGTAAGCGATTTTCTGTATCAATTCCAGAATCGCGTCCTCATCTCCCCATGTGATTTCCCGACCATCGAGGTCGGATAGCGATAATATCCCCTTCTCGTATGCCTCTATTACGGCTCCAATTATGTTCCCGGTGGAAATCGTATCTATTCCAAGTTCATCACACAATCGATTTACAGAAAGCACTGCAGCAAAATTGTCGATCCCCAGATTTGACCCCAGCATGGCACACGACTCATATTCCGGGCCCTCAACCACGGTGCCCGCGTATTTTCCATGTTTCACAAGGCAAATATTGCTGCAACACATGGGACACGAAAAGCACGCGCTATCACCTATCTTGTAGCTGGCGAGCATAGTAGCGCCGTTGATCTGGTCGTGCTTGGCAAACACACTGTCTTTGAAATTGTACGCGGGCAGAATCCCTTTATCGTTCGCGTACTCGATAATGTTCATCAGGCCTTCCTGTTGCCACATCTTGAAATACTTGTGTTCTCGCATGTACTTACAAGCTTCGTCTGTCTCAGCCATGAGCCCAGTCAAGTCATAGACCGGGATATCATTGCCTCCCCGTACTACGATAGCCTTGAGATTCTTTGATCCCATGACCGCACCTATCCCGGTTCTTCCGGCGTTGCGGCCCCAGTCGGTGTTGACACAGGCAAATTTCACCATGTTCTCGCCAGCCACGCCGATGGTAGCAACATGGACAGCATGAGTGCCTAGGCGTTCCTTAATCATCCCTTCAGCTTCCAGACAGCTCTTTCCATTCAGTTCAGGCATGGTGAGTATTGTTGTTTCACTGTTGTCAATGAAAAGGACAGACAATTCTGGCGCCTTGCCAGTAATGGAGAGAAAATCGATTCCAGTCTGCCGCAGTTCAACCCCAAATCTACCGCCTATAGACGAATCTCCATAGAGACAAGTAGCCGGTGAAATGGTAATGAAGGAACTCTTTCCCGACGAGGGCAAGTAAGCCCCGGTCAGAGGTCCCGGTGCAACGATCAAGAGATTATTCGGACCAAGAGGATCAATCTTGAAGTCATGCTTCTTCAGATTGTCCCAGACCAGCTTAGCACCAAAGCCACGTCCCCCGATGTACTTTTCGAGAAAGTTGTCCGATAGATTCATGCGCTCGGTATGGCCTTTTGTAAGATCTACACACAAGTTCCTCTTAAAATATCCGCTCTTGATGCTCATAGCTCTTCCTTACCTATCTCGGCATAGCGGATGACCTTCTTTTCACCCTTCTCATAGAACTCGATCTCTTTCATCTGAGTGTAGCTCAGGACATTGTTGAGGCGCCTGGATTCTCCCATTGCAGCTTCCGGTATGAGCCTGAGTGCTTCCTTGGGACATTTCTTGACGCACTCTGGGTCTCCCCCGCACATGTCACACTTGATCGGCACGTCACAATCTTCGTGTGCATATAAGGCTCCGAAGGGACAAGCCTCCACACATTTGTGGCAGAGAATGCAGTTCTCCTCGATCAGTTGGACGACGCCGTCGAACCACTGCAGGGCATCGCTGGGACACACTTGTGCACAGGCAGGCGTCTTACACTGGCTGCATACAACCGGCATCCTCATGACCGGATGGGGGTATGTGATCACCACTCTTATCGCAGACTTCTTGGGATTGTTCACTCCGAAATGTTTGATTGCGCATACAAGTTCACAGATGCCGCAACCAGAACATTGCTCCGGAATTACCGTTAGCTTCTTCGACATCACATAGTCCTCGCTGTCTGGCAAACCATAGGTGTACCAATGAGAAGAATACATGGTAAAGGCGAATATTGTCAACGAGGGCCAAGTGTAGACTTAATTCGCCGTACAGAATCTTAGCGCGCTGATAGGGAAACCGGCAGACATGCACCTTCCAAATTTAAGCTGCAGTATGACTTCGATTGTTGGATGGCCACAGCAGCTAAAGATGACAAGACACTTCCCTTTGATCCGTACCCTCTACACCAAATGTGGTGCTCTATTTGGGTATCAAATGCTCCGGCATCTGAATAGCCACCACCTCACCACGAGCGCATACTTCGCCCGCGGCTAGCAGTGTCGCGGCAACCACAACCTTACGGCCCTTGATTTCTTCTATAGATGCCCGTACTTCTAACGGCGGGCCCAATGGTGTCGGACGCAAATAATCGACGTGCAATGAGCCCGTCAAGAAACGTAATGGTGGTTGCGTGTCCATTGCACGTCCCTCAGCACGATATGCTGCGGCCGCTGCCGTGCCAGTGCAGTGGCAGTCGATAACCGAGGCGATTAGACCACCGTACACATATCCGGGAACAGCGATGTGATAGGGCTTTGGATGGAATATGCAAACAGCCTCTTCTCCATCCCAATAGCTCTTGATCTGCAGGCCATATTCATTCAGGCGACCGCAGCCATAACAATGACTTAGATGATCTGGATAGTAGTCCTGAAATGCCTTCTGGATCATAAAACTCCCTTTTCGCCTTTTCCACAATATACGGAGGCATCTGCCTCATACCAGCAAATGGTGTACTACCATATAATATGAACCGGCAATTAGGCTGGGGCAAGCTTCCTGTGCAAACTAGGCCAATCCATCCATTAGGTATTGGATGCCCCGACCCCGAAAAGGACTGGGTCAAATCTAAAGGCAACTACTTGGGAATAACTTCCGCGAAGTCCTCCAATCCTAACTCAACAAGCTTCTCTCTGGTGGGTATGCCATTCTGTATACCCCAACCCCTTTCGTCATAGTAGTCATCGAGCATTTTCTCGAGTCTATCTCTGGTAACAACTTTCCCCCAATAATCCTTCAGCAGGCTTCCTGTAGCATCTGGGTATGGAGTTTCTGTTGCTTTCCACCATGATGCGATCATGTCATCCCTCCTGCTGAACCCTTCCCTAACGTTAAGGAGTTTGTACAAATTAAATAGCTTCTCCCCGAGTTTCTTCAGTTCTTCAGCACTTGTCTCAAAGCCCGTTACAGCAGAATAGTATTGAGCGAGGAGTTTAATGTCAAATACAGCGTGGAGTTGGGCAGGAATTGTACAAATACCGAGAGAGTTGAGGAGCACATAATGATCTTCGACGTACTTTGTGACCCTTCCGATATTAAACTCTTCCATAGTAAAAGCCCTATCGATCTCGTCTTCGGACATGCCGATGTTCTCACAATTGGCTCTTATCTCGGACAGCGGTACACCAGGGAAGTATGCAGCGCAATGTACATGCTGGACTCCGGGGTATGTGATGTTTGTAAATAGAGCCGGACCTAACCGGCCCTTTCGCGCGTCAAGAATAGTGGGGACTCCTCTGCATATGCTCATATCCACCGAGGCATCCACTCCAAGCCTTTTGGCCACTGGGTAACAGCCCTCACCCAGAAATCTGGCAAATTCCCCTTCTCTGTTGGCTATTCTTTCCAGCAACTCGATGGTGCTATCGATATCCGTGTCCCAAAAACCCCTTCGGCGCAGCACTAAACCATCGGTGTCTTCTTTGGTTATCTCTCCTCGTTCGTAGAGTAGGTCAACAAAATCCACCATTTGCTGCGTATATTGCCTGTCAAGCCCCAATTTCTCTATCGCATCCTCCACTTTCAGCCCTGGTCCATAATCATCGAGTTCTTTAAGCACGGGACGAGTAGCGGTACTCAAAGGGAAGCTGCGTCTTGCGAGACTCAGGCCGGCAAACCGACCGTCCCTAACCTTCATGTGAGCCCGGCACGGGGTGAGGCAGGAGGTGCAAGACATATTGGCAACCCTTGTTTTATCAACGAGCTGCCAGTGCTGACCCCAAAAGGAGCGCCAATCACGCCCAGGCATATATGCCATAGCACCGACGGCGATTACACCATAGCTAGCAACATCTCTGAATCCGAGATTTCCAGTCACATATTTATATGACTTGTCATATAGTCCCATCAGTCTCTTTGAATCTGAAACCTTTATTCCTTTGTCGCCGTACACGACAATGGCTTTGAGGTTTTTGGAGCCAAAAACTGCTCCACCGCCGGATTTGCCCAAACTGCCCTTGCCGTCAACCGTACCTGTGGCAAACCTCACCAAATTCTCCCCAGCTCTACCTATAGCATATACCCCACATCTTCCATACCGCCTGCTTAACTCTTTAGTGGTCTCATAGGCATCCATTTTCCCCCAAAGATCCGTGGCGTCACAAATCTCCACATCGTCATTAACGATCCTCAGGAAGACAGGGCCTTCGGCTCTCCCGGTGATGACTACATGATCGTAGCCAGCATTCTTCAGCATGAAACCAAACTCAGCAGTGCCCCCTTTCCCCATGGTAACAGCATGCTTATCTTCCTCAACAGCGCTAGCGTAGTTAGGGCGTTTCGTCACCAGCGTAACCTTGGCAGCTGAAGGGATAATGGTACCAATTAGGGAACTTACCCCAATGATAAGGGGGTTCTCTGGTGACAGAGGATCGGTGCCGGGTGCAAGGAGACCGTAAGCTAATTTGAGGTCGATGCCACCACCACCGAGAAATGCTCGGGCTACTCCGAGGTCGAGGGGCTCCTTCTTGATACTACCGGTGGTCAAATCTACATAGAGAATTTTACCAGCAAATCCGTAATATTCCATCGCTGCCGCTCCTCCCTAAGCCTGTTGTCGGACTACCTCCAATGCCCCGGACAGACAATACCTGCACAGAGAATGCAGTCCTTGTCCTGCTCTTAGTTATTGTACCACTTCTAAAGTTAAACCTGATAGGAGTATCCTGTTGACAGTAATCATATTGGAATTTAGAATAAAAGCCAAACAAGGTGATGAAGCAAGAAAGCTATGATGTTGTGGTGGTAGGGGCTGGGATCGGCGGGCTGTGTGCTGGTGCCCTCCTAACTCATGCCGGCTACAGAACTCTGGTGGTAGAGAAACTGCCGTCGGTAGGTGGCCGCTGTTCCACTATCGAATACAAGGGCTTTAAGCTGACCACAGGTGCGCTATCACTGCCTATGGGGGGCACGTTGCAACAAATCTTCGATGACGTCGGAGCCAAATTCGACGTTCGCCCCAATCTTCTGGACACCCAGGTCAACCACTATCGAATTCAAGGCCAGGATTATGAAATCACCAGGGAGCAGGGATTTAGAGGGCTTATCTCCCTTGCCAGTAAAGATGAAGAGGAAGCGCAAAGGATAATAGACGCCATCGAGCGAGCAACCAAATGGCAGGAGCCACTGAGCATGATCTCTCTCCGCGAATGGCTGGCGCAATATACCAGCAACGAGACCGTTTTCGGAGTCTTTCAGACCATAGTGGCTAACCATTTCTGCATCAATGTCGATGAGCTCCTGGCTTCGGTATTCATCAGATACCTGAGGGAGCCTCTCGTTTTTCAGCATCGTGGCTTTGCCCCAGGAGGCAACATAGCGGTGATGGACTCCTTGGCACAGGCGATACAAAGGGACGGAGGGCAGGTTTGGACCAGGTGTGCAGCAAGGCGTATTCTGACAGCCAACGGGATGGTCAAGGGAGTGGTGGTAGACAGACAGGGCGAAGAACTCGAAATCGGGGCTAAGGTTGTGATCAGCAACACCAGCCCCAAGCAAACAGTGGGGCTGGCGGAGAGTGAGAACTTCGATAAGGGATACCTGCAACAGCTCAGGGAAACCCACAGGCCTGCTTGTTTTATCTGGATCTCCTTCGCTGCTGATCGACCTCTCATCGGCGACAGGTTAAGACTGTTCATTGCTCGGAGCCAAGGGCTGAACTCAGTTCGCTGCCCCACCGTCCTCTGCCCGGAACTGGCCCCCGCTGGGAAACATCTGTTCGAAGTAGGTTCCATTCCAGCCTCTTCATTGCCCCCGATAAATTTCACTCATGAGGTCGAATTATGCCTGGAGCAGCTGAGGCACGAGCTACCGCAATTTGAAAGGCATGGCGAAATATTGAGGGTTGGCTGTTTTCATGGGGACTGGCCGGCCTATCACACTTGGAGTGGCTATGATCTCCCTCAGAAGACACCCATAGAGAACCTGTATAATGTGGGAGATGGCGTCAAACCTGGGGTCCTTCTGGGAACCGTGGCCTCGGCTGAGACCGCGTGGATTGTGGTCGAGGATATAAAACAGCGGATCTAGCCCGAATAGGAGAGTGATGGCGATCATCGTTGATGAATCGAGGTGTGTTGCTTGCGGTCGGTGCGTCGCTTTCTGCCCGCGTGATGCAATAAAGGCCTGGGGCTATACAGAAATCGATAGCAACAAATGCAGCGATTGTTTTGGCGGTGTATATCACTTTGATTTGAACTTGCCCCTGACGGATAAAGAGGAAATCTTAGACCGGGCCAAATCTCGCTGGACTCGACTTTGCGTCGAAAACTGCCCTGTTGACGCCTTGAGCATCAGGGAGGAGTAGAGTATGTCCGCTCTTGTGTCCCCAGTTCAAGTTGAGAAGCAAAGGTGTTGGTCTTGGACTGCTTGTCTGGCCCCGTGCCAGGATTCTTGCCCTCTGAATCTGGATATCTCCGGCTCTGTTACCGCCATCGCCCGGGGGGAATTTGCGGAAGCCGTTGCCATCGAGAAGGCCGGCATCCTGATGCCGGGGATTTGTGGTTGGGTCTGCCACCACCCCTGCGAGTCGGCCTGTATCAGAGCCAAGATAGACGAGCCGCTTGCTATCCAGTCGCTGAAGCGCTTCATTGCTGACTATGAATTGAATATGGGTCTGGCCAAGCCGACACCTGGGACAAGAACAGAAGTGGAGAACGTGGCCATCGTAGGTTCGGGACCAGCTGGCTTAATCGCTGCCTACGATCTGGTCAGGCAAGGGTACGGGGTTACCATTTTTGAGGCACAGTCGGTTATCGGCGGCATGCTGGCCTTCGGTATCCCGGAATTTGTTTTGCCCAGAAGGGTATTGCAGAACGGCATCAGTTATATGGATGCCCTTGGGATTGAATTCAGGAACAACACAGCTCTCGGACGGGACTTAAGTCTCGATGATATATTCCAGCTGGGGTATAAAGCCATATTTCTTGCCCTGGGTACACAGAAGAGCTTGCCATTGGATCTCCCAGGGATGAGCTTGGCGGGCATTTTCTATGCCCTGCCGTTGCTGGAGGATGTGAATTCAGGAAGGAAAGTTGAAACCGGAAGCAAAGTCGTGGTGGTCGGCGGTGGCAATGTGGCCATGGATGCCGCCAGAACTGCGGTTCGCCTGGGCGCAGCAGAAGTCCAGATCGCATGTCTTGAATCGAGGGAGGAAATGCCAGCGTCCAGCTGGGAGGTGACCAAGGCAGAAGAAGAAGGGGTCCGAATCCACCCCTCGCTGGCTCCGCAGAAAATCCTAGGTGGCGAAGGTCGAGTGGTCGGGATCACTTTCGCTCAGGTGAGCTCTATAGAATTCGATGCCAGGGGCAACATCAAGCCTGTTATTGTTGCCGGCAGTGAGCAGGTCCTGAATACCGATACGGTGATTGTGGCAATTGGCCAGTGTCCAGACATGTCATTTCTTAGCGGGGCCCCAGGGCTCAATGTAGATCAGAGAGGAGCCATTATCGCCGACGCAGACACCCTGGCCACAAACCTGCCTGGTGTCTTTTCCGGGGGAGATGTCGTCAGCGCCCGCGGAACTGTGACCGAGGCCATGGCCGCAGGGAGAAAGGCAGCTCTATCTATCAATAGATACCTCAGGAAGCCGGAGCTTGGGCAAAGGTTTATCAGGGAAACGATGACAATCTCAGAGGACCAGATACCGAGGTTCGTGGAACGAAGAAACCGCCACGAGTCGCCCAAGTTGCCCATTGCTGAGAGAATTCATTCTTTTAAGGAAGTTGACTTGAGTTTCAGCGATGAAATGGCCATCAGCGAAGCCAAGCGCTGTTTGAATTGCCCCATGTGTGGCAACTGTATCTTCTACCGCTCTCAAATGTGCTACGAGGTGGCAACACGCTTACTTTGAGTGTGTTGAGATGCTGAGATTCCCCAAGGCCAAGTTCATCATTCAGGGAGCGTAACTCGAACTCACACTCCGCAAGTTTACCCTCTGAAGAGCAGAGCCGCATTGTGCTGGAAGGGCTCCGGCACGAAGCATCGATAAGAGACCTCTGTCAGCGGGAAGAATGACATCCTGGCCCAAAGGAAGGAGATGAAGTGGGAAACGCTGCAAGCAAGACGTGAGTATAACCAGATGCTAAGGGGGCTTCACACAACCAGTTCAGAGGTCATAAGTGTCCATTACTGAGTTGTGCTAATCTTGCTGACGACACACAAAGCGAGGGATTCAATATTAGTGCTCTAAAGACCATGAGTATAACATGCTTGGTGCTTGACAAAAAATTATGATAAGATATGCCCTAAAGATAGGGGGGGATGATGGATAGGAGCGTTCAAGTGCTAGAGCTGGAGAAGCCTATTACACCAAGAGTTGAAAGGTTAAGGGAGCAGCAGATACATTCAGTGCCTTACGTTTCAGTTGAAAGATGCCTTCTCTGGACAAATTCATTTAGGAAAACAGAAGGCGAGCCTAAGGAGGTAAGGTGCGCAAAGGCACTATCAGAGGTTCTAGAGAACTTGGGCATCGACATTGGCCCTGATGAACTACTCATCGGTGGCACAACAACCAAGCCTCGGGGTGTACACCTTTTCCCGGAGTTAATGGCTACATGGCTTAAGGAGGAATTAGACACTCTCTCTACCAGGGAATTCGACCCGCTTGTCATGAGTGAAGAGGATAAGGAAATAATCAGGAAAGATGTTATTCCATATTGGGAAGGGAAAACGAAGGAAGACATATTTGATGGAATGACATCTGAAGATCTAAAGGAGGCACTTTCGAGCCGTTGTTGGTCATCTCACATTGGGAATTATACTATATGCCAGGTGCCTTGGTTTGCCCCAAAGGAGTTTCTAAGCTTGGGGTTTAATGGCCTTAAGATGAAGGCTGACAACAGAATTAAGAGGCTAGACCTAACAAAATTCGAGGATGTCAATAAGCTGCCCTTCCTTAATGCAGTGAAGATCGCTTTGGATGCGGCCACGGCTTTCATCAAAAGGTACGCCGCATTAGCCAGGGAACTCAGAGAGAGGGAAGCAAATGCCAATAGAAAAAATGAGCTAGGGAAAATAGCTGAGATATGTGAATGGATATCGGAGAACCCACCGAGGACCTTTCACGAGGCATTACAGCTTTCGGTATTTGTTTATACGATCGAGCGATTGGAAGCTCAGTCGGAAGTTTATACGCCAGGAAGGCTTGACCAGTGGCTGTATCCGTTTTACAAAAAGGATATCGAAGAAGGGACGCTTACAAGAGATGAAGCGTTAGAGCTGCTTGAATGCCTCTTTATTAAACTGTGCGAGACATGGTATGCCAAACCGAAGGGACAAGCCGAGCGGATGGGTGGTTATGCCATGTGGGCTACCCTCAACATAGGTGGTATGACCCCAGATGGCGAAGATGCCACCAATGAACTCTCGTATTTGGTTTTACAGGCGGTAGGGGACATAAAGTTACATCTGCCTGATGTAGGGGTGAGAGTGCATGAAGGAACCCCCGACGACTTCTTAATGAAGGCCTGTGAAGTCTTAAGACTGGGTACGGGAAACCCGAAGTTTTATAATGATGAACAAATAATCCCGCTTATCATGCACATCACAAATGGGACAGTACCTTTGGAGGAGGCGCGAGATTATTATAATACAAGTTGTATCGAGTTTAGGTTAGGCAATCTCGGTGCCCCCGGATTTCATCTCGGTTTCATTAGCTCTAGTTCCTCAGCTCCTTTAGAGTTTGCACTCAATAACGGGGTAGCAAGGATAAATGGGAAGAAGATTGGAGCTGAGACAGGTGACCCTAGGAAGTTCAGAAGTTATGAAGAAGTGATAGAAGCATTCAGAAAACAGGTTGCGCATAGTGTGCGGATTGCTACGTCATTAGCGAATTTTGCTGCGGCTGCAGCTCTCAATAGCACAGTAGCTATACCATTTATATCGGCAATGCAAACGGTATGCATAGAAAATGGCGTGGACTATCATCAAGGCGGAGGCTTACCTGCAGACCTTCAGTACTGGGCTCTAAGCGTTGGTGTGGGTTTGCCCGAAGCAATAGATTCATTTGCTGCAATCAAAAAGCTCGTATTTGAGGATAAGGTTATATCTATGCCCGAGCTCATCGATGCATTAGACAGCGACTTTGAGGGCAGGGAAGATTTACGGCAGATGCTGATAAGTAAAGCTCCCAAATATGGGAATGATAATGATTACGTAGACTCCATTGCAAAAGAAGTGTATGGCATAGCAGCTGATGAAGTATATAAGTATAAAACCTCCTTCGGGGGCACATGGGTTCCTCGTGTACTCTCCCTTTCAGCCAATATTACATATGGCGCGGTGACCGGGGCATTACCATCGGGGAGGAAAGCGTGGACACCATTGGCTGATGCAGGTGCCCCAGTCCATGGCTGTGACAGAAATGGGCCAACTTCAGTAATCAAGACCCTTGGCAAGGTAAATCGGGCTGCTCTTGAACGAGGAACGCCCGTGAAGGTGCTGCAAAACATGAGATTTAGCCCAGTGATACTGGAAGGTGGTAAGGGATTACAGAACGTATCGGCATTCCTTAAGGCATGGTGTGAACTTAGGTGTTATCAGATCCAATTTAACGTGGTAAGCTCTGAGATGTTGCGGGATGCTCAAGTGTACCCCGAAAAATATCCGGACCTCTTGGTCAAAGTGGCAGGGTGGAGCGCGTACTTCAACCTGCTACATAGGTCAATACAGGATGATATCATAAGCAGGACGGAGCATAGCGGGTGGTGATAAGGCTACAAAAGCCTGTGCCTCTTTTCCCCTTTCACGGCAGTCGAAAGCCGGCAATGCAAGAAGGACTGATATTTGGCATAGAGAAATTGGCTATTCATGATGGGCCCGGGATCAGAACGCGCTGCCCCGGCTAAAGTGGAGCAAGCGGCCCAGGCCATTGCCCAAGACTGGCCTCGATCTTGTGTCACCTTGATGCCTGCTGTCATCGACGCATTTCTGAATCAGGCCAACATGGGAGGAGTCCAGAAGGTCCTGCAGCAGGTCTTCGGCTACGTTTACACCGGCGTCTGAGGAATACAGGATCGGGATGGAGGTTATCTATGATCACAGAGGGGTTGACCGCGTTATCCAATAGATAGAACTCCAGATATGGTCTTCAAGGCATTGTTTGCTCTCCCCTATTTTACCTTCGCCCATCCGCCCACCTGCATCTCTACACCCCACAACTGTGCGACTCCGGTTGCCTCGACACCCAGCAGCCTTTCATCCCCCAACATCGATGGATGGCCCCAGACTCTGCGTATGTCCAACAGAAAGTGTACAGCGGGGTCTTGACAACATCGGAAAGATATGCTAATATGGCATGCGGAAGGCGGTTGCCGCTTACCATTTAATATTAAGCGGGAAAAATTCAACAAGGGGTCATACGCCGATGTCCAGAGTCTATGTTAATGAAGATGTCTGTATTGGCTGCCACCTCTGCGAGGTGTATTGTCAGCTACAACATTCGCAATCCAAGGACTTGGTCAAGGCGTTCAAGAGAGAATTACCACGGCCTTTGCCCAGAACCTGGGTGGAAGCAAAAGGCCCCGTATCGTTCTCAGTGCGATGCCAGCAGTGTAGTGAGGCTCCGTGTGTCTACGCCTGTCTTACGGGTGCTTTGAGTTATGACCGTGAGAGAGGCGTAGTCGAAGTTGACGAAGCAAGGTGTGTTGGGTGCTGGACATGCTTGTTGTTTTGCCCGCTCGGTGCGATAAGGCGGGACACAACGCGAGGAAAGATGCTGAAATGTGACCTGTGTCACGGAGAGGAGATTCCGGTCTGCGTAGCCAATTGCCCGAATGAAGCATTGGCGCTGAGCACCGACCATGAGACTAGCTCAAGTCGCAGCTGAAACCGGAAAAAGGAGGGGAAGCCAATGCTGAGAAAGCTCCAGGAAATCAAGAAGCCGTCCGAGGATGGGCGAACATTGATCAGGCAAATTTGATGGGGGTGCACGATGCCGTACAATTGGGGACCACATTATATCGTTCCTTCAGAGGTGTTAAAAAAGTATTCTGGCAATGTTCTGTTGCGGGAGAAATTTGACGAAGACCTGTTGCATAAGGAGTTAGAAGAATTGGCTCTCACAGGACCTATCGTGAGGGTAACCAACCCTTGGTACTATCGCAAGAAGAATACGGATACATGGATTAAGATCGGGGAGTCTGAGGATAGACACGAAAACTTCCCGGTGAGATGGAACACCACTAGTTTGGAAAATGGTCAATATGAAGTGCTGGGATTAATGCACGTCTTTGTCAAGAAGGACGGTGAGCAAAAAGCTATCGCCAGGGAAAACATAGTGGAAATCACTATCGAGAACTGAACCATCGTAAGCGCACGAAGGAAAGGACCCTGGATGATTGCCATAATCGATTACGGTGCCGGAAATCTACGTAGCGTGGCCAATGCAATAGCGAAGGTGGGTTACCAGTCACTGGTGACCAGCGATCCCGGTGAGGTGCTCGATGCTGCTGCTGTCATCTTCCCTGGCGTTGGCGCTGCCGCAGATACCATGCATAGCTTGGCAGAATCGGGCATGGCACAAGTTATTCGCCAGCGGGTCTCTGAGGAGCGACCGCTCTTCGCCGTCTGTGTTGGCATGCAGGTCCTGTTCTCGGGGACCGAGGAGGGGGGCTGGCACAAATGCCTAGGGCTGATCCCGGGAACTGTAAAGAGATTGCCGTCAGGGTTCAAGATTCCCCACATGGGATGGAACCAGGTCAAGCAGAGATTGGCCCACCACGTTTTCGATGGCATACCGGACCAGGCCAACTTCTACTTCGTTCACAGCTATTATGCTGACCTGAGAGATACGTCGGTAGTAGCCGGTACCACAGACTATGGTGTGTCGATGTGTAGTATCCTGGTCAGGGGCAACTTGGTGGCGACCCAGTTTCACCCTGAAAAGAGCGGTGACCTTGGCTTGAGGATGTACGCTAACTTCCTCGAGATGGCGCTGGAGGGAAGGCAGGCTTAAGTTGGCTAGAACAAGGACAATTAGAACCGGATACCTGATCATAGGGAACTCCGCAGGCGGCATCGGGGCTGCTGAAGCGATACGGGAAGTGGATAATGCAGGCCCCATAGTCATCGTCTCCGACGAGCCATATCCCACCTATTCACGGCCTCTGATCAGCGAGTATCTGGCCGGAGAGCGCAGCATCGAAGGGATGCTGTTTCGCCCTGCCGAGTTCTACCGTCGAAACAATATCTCCCCTGTGTTGGGCAAGAAAGTCAACAGGCTGAGGCTGGAATCTCACGTTGCTGAACTCGACAGTGGCGAGAGGATTGTCTGGAAGAAGCTGTTGCTTGCCCCTGGAGGAACGCCCATAGTCCCCAAAATAGCGGGAATTGGAAAGAAGGGAGTATTCACCTTCACTACCCTCGATGATGCCAAAGCGATTCATGAATTTTTAGGCAAGGCCAGGAGGGCAGTAGTTATCGGGGGCGGGCTTATCGGAATCAGTGTAACTGAAGCCCTGGTTAAAAGGGGACTCGATGTGACCGTCATCGAAATGAAGGAAAGAATACTGAATACCATTCTCGATGAGCAGGCCTCCTTGATCGCTGAAGAGACTCTGGAAAAGAATGGCGTCAGGCTCATCACTGGGCAAACTGTAGCCGAGATTCCAGGCCAGTCGTTGCCCGACGGCGTCGTGCTGGACGATGGAGAGACAATCGCTTGCGACTTGGTGGTGGTAGCCATTGGGGTGTCGCCGCGCACCGAGCTTGCGGCAGGCACCAAAATAGAGGTAAATCGTGGCATAGTGGTAGATCGCTATATGGCTACGAGCCATCCTGATGTTTATTCTTGCGGGGACGCCGCCGAGGCCTATGACTTTGTCTATGGCACAAATAGGGTAATCCCCATTTGGCCCAATGCCTACCTTGGGGGCAGGATTGCTGGCTACAACATGGCCGGTGTCCCGACTGAATACCCCGGCGGCACAGCGGCGAATTCTCTCAACTACTTCGGAATGGACATAGTTGCTGCCGGTATGGTCACCCTGACGGATAGCAGCAGCCATGAAGTCCTCAGCAAGCAAAAGGATAATACCTATCAGAAAGTAGTGCTGAAGGATGATTTGGTGATGGGGCTGGTCTTTGTTGGGGACATCGAGAAGTCGGGCATCGTCTTTGGCCTAATGAAAGATCGGGTAAATGTGGGCAGCTTCAAGCAGGAGCTTCTGGCTGATGATTTCGGCCTGGTTTCGCTGCCTCGTCAGCTATGGCAGGAGCGTCTGGAACCACCGCCGGGATTTGTTCCCCAACCAGTAATGCCTTTGGAGGTTGTGGAGAGCTTTGCTGATGAGTAACTGCTTGGTTTTGGAGAACTGTGGATGAAGTACTTGGACAAGGTGAGCAACCCCTACTGCGACGATAAGGTGATCGACGCCTGCTCCATATTTGGCATGATGGACACCACTGGGGAGCGTTTCTCCGGCGAGTCAGTGGTAAGGGCCATCGCCAACATGCATGACCGCGGTAATGGCCTGGGTGGCGGATTCGCTATCTACGGGCTGTATCCGGAATATGCGGACTTCTATGCCTTTCACATAATGTACTTGAATCAGGAGAGCAAGTCAGATGTCGAGGCATTCTTAAAGCAGAGATTTCATCTGATTCACGCCGAAGAGGTCCCCACCTGGCCGACGCAGGCCATTGTAAACCCACCCTTGGTCTGGCGCTACTTCCTTGAGGTGAACGCGAGGGAATGTGATGGGCAGTCATCGGACGACTATGTGGTGGACAGGGTCATGGAAATCAACACTGGAGTTAAAGATGCTTTTGTCTTCTCCAGCGGCAAGGATATGGCAGTGTTCAAAGGTGTGGGCTATCCCGAGGAGATAGCGGAGTACTTCTGCCTGGAGCAGTATCAGGGCTATCTGTGGACAGCCCACGGCAGGTTCCCCACCAATACACCCGGCTGGTGGGGTGGAGCCCACCCGTTCAACATACTGGATTGGACAGTGGTGCACAATGGCGAAATTTCCTCCTATGGCATAAACCGTCGCTATTTGGAGCAATTCGGCTACCACTGCACCATGCAGACCGACACCGAGGTGGTGGCCTACACCATCGACCTCTTGATGCGAAAACATGGCCTTCCCATAGAGATAGTGGCCAAGATACTGGCAGCTCCCTTCTGGAGCGAGATAGAACGTCGTCCGGCTGAAGAACAAAAGCTGCTGCGGGCTTTGCGACAGGTATACGGGAGCCTGCTACTAAACGGGCCGTTCACTGTTATTATTGCTCATCACGGTGAGATGATTGGGTTTACCGACAGAATCAGGCTGCGCCCGCTAACCGCGGGTGTAAAGGACTCGGTGCTCTATCTCTCTTCTGAAGAATCAGCCATTCGCTTGGTTTGCCCTGACCTCGATCGGGCTTGGATCCCCATGGGAGGCGAGCCCGTAGTGGGAAGTCTGGACAGACCTCTTGGATCTCAAGAGGTGTCTGTTGCCGGAAAGGACCGTATCTGATGCTGACCAAAAGAATCATCCCGTGCCTTGATGTGACTCAAGGGCGGGTAGTTAAAGGCACCAGCTTCACTGATCTTCGCGATGCTGGTGACCCTGTCGAACTTGCTGCCTTCTACTATGACGAGGGAGCCGATGAGTTGGTCTTTCTGGATATTGGTGCCACTCCGGAAGGACGTGACACCATGGTGGACGTGGTCCAGCGCGTATCAGAGCAGGTTTTTATTCCGCTCACTGTTGGTGGCGGCCTGCGTAGCATTGGCGACATGCGACACATGCTGGAGGCCGGGGCGGACAAGATAAGCATCAATACCGCCGCGGTGCAGAGTCCCCAACTTATCGCCGAGGGGGCACAGAAGTTTGGCAGCCAGTGCATCGTGGTGGCTATCGATGCCAAGCGAGTTAATAGCTCAGATCAGCCCAAGTGGGAAGTCGTTACCCATGGAGGACGAAAGCCAACAGGTATTGATGCCGTCGAATGGGCCAAGCAGGCAGTGGCCCTTGGCGGTGGAGAGCTGCTCCTCACCAGTTGGGATGCCGATGGCCACCGGGCAGGATACGACTTGGAACTGACCCGTGCTATCAGTGAGGCAGTGCCGGTACCGCTCATCGCCAGCGGTGGTGCCGGCAATCTGGAGCATCTATACCAGGCGCTGGAGGAGGGCAAGGCCGATGCTGTTCTGGCTGCCAGCATCTTTCACTATAAAGTCTATTCCATTGACCAGGCCAAGGACTACTTGGCGGGAAGAGGGATTCCCATAAGAAGGTGATGACAGTGAAGACCTACCTGCCGTCGAAGTTCTTAGTACAGCGAGACCCTGAGCGCTGCATCCAGTGCCAGGTGTGCGTCAATCAGTGCACATTTGACACACACTGGTATGATGCCGAGGATGATGAGGTCAGGAGTCGGGAAGAGAACTGCGCCGGCTGCCATCGCTGCGTGCTTTTCTGTCCCACTAACGCTTTGACCATCACGAGGACCCCTTTGGACTATCGAGAAAACTATAACTGGCGTCCCGAGGTCGTTGAAGACATCATCAAGCAGGCTGAGACCGGGGGCATGCTGCTCACCGGCATGGGCAATGATAAGGGATACCGCGTGTACTGGGACCACCTGGTTCTCAATGCCAGCCAGGTGACTAATCCCTCCATTGACCCACTACGTGAGCCGATGGAGCTCACCACCTACCTCGGTCGAAAACCGGACATAGTGGAGATAGCCCCAGATTCTTGGGATTTGAAAACTGAGCTTGCTCCTCAGGTCAGCATAGAGGTGCCAGTGATGTTTTCTGCCATGAGCTACGGTGCGGTGAGTATCAATGTGCACGAGTCCCTGGCTCGGGCAGCTGCTGAAGCCGGGACCCTGTGGAACACCGGCGAGGGTGGACTTCACCCCAAGCTATATGGGTACGGGGACAATACCATCGTCCAGGTGGCATCAGGGCGCTTCGGCGTCCATACTGATTACCTCGATGTGGCCAGAGTTGTCGAGATCAAGATCGGCCAGGGTGCAAAGCCTGGCATTGGTGGGCACTTGCCCGGGGAAAAGGTGAGCGCTGATGTCTCCGCCACCCGGATGATTCCCATGGGGACGGATGCCCTCTCCCCGGCACCGCAGCACGATATCTACTCCATAGAGGACCTGGCACAGCTGATCTACGCCCTGAAGGAGGCCACAAACTATACCAAGCCGGTGGCGGTGAAGATAGCCGCCGTGCACAACTCTGCGGCCATCGCCAGCGGTATGGTGCGGGCCGGGGCCGACATCATCGTCCTCGATGGGCTGCGGGGGGCCACCGGCGCTGCGCCCAAGGTCATCCGTGATAACGTGGGCATCCCTATTGAGATGGCACTGGCCTCAGTGGATGCCCGTTTGAGACAGGAAGGCATCCGCAACCAAGCTTCGGTCGTGATCTCAGGGGGCATCAGGAACAGCGGCGATGTGGCCAAGGCCGTCGCCCTTGGCGCTGATGCTGTCTACATCGGGACCGCAGCCCTGGTAGCACTGGGGTGCACCCTGTGTCAGCAATGTCATACCGGAAAATGCGCCTGGGGCATCTGCACCACCGACCTGGCCCTGACCAAGAGGGTCAACCCCGACATTGGAGCCAGGAGACTGGTCAATTTGCTGCGCGGCTGGAGTCTGGAGCTCAAGGACATGCTGGGTGGCATGGGCATCAACGCTCTGGAGAGCCTGCGGGGCAATCGCCTGCACTTGAGGGGAGTCGGGCTCACCGATACCGAGCTCGAAATCTTAGGAGTAAGAATGGCAGGGAGCTGAGATGGTCAAGAGCAAAGCCAACACGATTGCCAGAATAGATGCCAGTGGCGTCCTATATAAGGAACTCAATGCTAGGCTGAGGGAAGTGACCTCCGATGGAACACGGAGGATCGAGCTTTGCAATGTTTACGGGCAGAGGTATATTGGCACGGACTTGGACAAGCCGGTCGAGATTGAGATATTTGGCACTCCGGGCAATGACCTGGGGGCGTTTATGGATGGGCCCAGGATCATCGTTCATGGCAATGCTCAGGATGGTTGCGGCAACACTATGAACAGCGGCGAGATAATCATCCATGGTCATGCCGGAGATATTATTGGCTTATCAGCCCGGGGTGGGAGAATCTTCGTCCGAGAAGACGTAGGCTATAGGGCTGGGATCCACATGAAGGAATACCAGGATAGGAAGCCTGCGCTCGTCATTGGTGGCACAGCTCAGGACTTTCTCGGTGAATACATGGCCGGTGGTATCCTGATTCTCCTTGGTCTCGATCTGGCGGAAGGGGAGCGCCATAAAGCCAATTTCATCGGCACGGGAATGCATGGCGGGGTCATCTACTTGAGGGGCAGCGTCGATGATTTCCAACTCGGGAGAGAGGTGGGCGTTGCCGAACTGGAGGAGCATGATCACCAAATCCTTCGAAAATTTGTCAGCGAGTTTGCAGCTCATTTTGACTACGATGCTGAGGAGATATTGAAACACAAGTTTACCAAGCTATCACCACTATGGCTCAGGCCTTATGGCAGGCTCTACGCCTATTAGGCAGGGAGTGATACATGATAGGTCAAGAGACTAATGAGGTAGAAAGGAAGATCGTAGCCATTTTGAAGGTTCTAAGTGATTCTTCAGAGCCACTCGGCGGCAGGGTGATCGCCAATCGGTTGGGTGACTTTGGTATCGAATTGAGCGAGAGGGCAGTAAGATACCATCTCAAGCTAATGGATGAACGAGGGCTTACCCGCTCAGTGGGGAGGAGAGATGGGAGGTCGATCACCCAAAGAGGGCTTGAAGAACTTGGGAGCGCTTTGGTTGGTGACAGGGTGGGTTCCATAGCTGCCAGGATTGAGATTCTAGCCTATCGGACCTCCTTCGACCCAGACAAGCTTACTGGTGAGATACCGGTCAATATATCCCTGTTTCCCAAGAACGAATTCACCCAAGCTGTGGAAGCGATGAAAGACACCTTCCGGGCCGGGCTTGGTGTCAGTGACCTGGTGCATGTGGCTTTTGAAGGCGAGAGGCTCGGGGAGGTAACCGTGCCGCAGGGCAGTGTAGGCTTGGCCACAGTGTCGAGCATCGCAATAAGTGGAGTTCTCCTAAAAGCTGGCATCCCGCTGGATACCCAGTTTGGAGGAATACTCCAGATTCGCGATCACAAGCCGCTTCGGTTTACCGAACTGATAGAGTACTCAGGTTGCTCCCTGGATCCGTGCGAATTATTCATTGCTGGCAAGATGACCAGCGTCGGCAGGGCAGTTAGCAGAGGCGAAGGAAAGATACTGGCCAACTTTGGCCAACTCCCTGCTCTTTGTAAACCAGTGGTGGGGTCTATTATTGAAAGACTCGAGCGGGTTGGCCTCGGCGGCCTGCTCATGCTGGGGGACATGAGTGAGCCTATGTGCGAAATACCAGTACGGCAAGGTCAAGTTGGAATGATACTTCAGAGCGGGCTCAATCCTGTGGCTGCTGCAGCAGAGACAGGCATAGAGGCGACTAATCATGCTATGAACGGTGTGTTCGATTTTCGCAGGCTTAGGAGCTTCTGGGATCTGTGAATCTTATCAAGAGGCAGGCCGATCTTGTTTAGCTTGGACATAGTAGCCCATGAAAATGGACAGATAACGAGACTGAGCTCGGAGCTTGCCCAAAAAGGTTTTAACTGCTGGGTTGCCCCCACAGCCAAGGAGGCATTGGAAAAGGTCGCGGAGCGGGCTCCAGATTTGGTGCTCATAGCCATGGATGGTCTGCAAGCTGATTCCGGCATGCGGCATGTGGCGCGGCGGATCAAGCAGGAAGGGCATCTGCCTGTTATTGCCCTCTTTTCAAAGATGGCGCTCGATGGTCTGGATTCTACCATCAGTATAGACGATTTCGTGGTCGAGCCCTGGGATGCAAACGAGGTCGCGGTGAGAGCGCAGAGAATCTTGTGGCGCAGAGACGGCATAGATAGGGGAGAGTCAATCCAATGTGGCGACTTAGTGATTGATATGGGCCAGTGTCAGGTATCTGTCGCGGGCAGGTTGGTAGTGCTGACTTTTAAGGAATACGAGCTGCTTCGATTTCTGGCCAGCAACACAGGCCAGGTGTTCAGCAGAGACATGCTGCTCAACAGGGTCTGGGGCTATGACTACTATGGCGGTGACAGGACGGTGGATGTGCATATAAGAAGGCTCAGGAGCAAGATCGAGGATCCTACCCATACTTTTATCGAGACTGTGAGAAACATCGGCTACAGGTTTAAGTCAGATTAAGGAAGCAGGGTCATATGTGTGGAATTGTCGCTGTATATGGACATAATGCCACTCGATGGGCATCCTATTTGGATGGCATGATGGACAAGCTATCCCACCGTGGGCCGGATGACCGAGGCACCTATGTAGGTGGCAATATCGTGCTGGGGCAAACGAGGCTTTCCATAATAGATGTGAGCAGCGGCCGGCAGCCGATATTCGCCGAAGATGGACAGCAATGCATTATCTGCAACGGTGAGATTTACAACCATCTTATCCTCCGGGATGGACTGCGCCGACATCGTTTTCGCACCAACTCCGATACCGAGGTCATCTTACACCTGTTTGAAGAATTGGGGGGAGAATCGGTCTCCCAATTGGATGGGATGTTTGCCTTCGTGCTTTACGATGGCAAGGATATCCTTGTCGCCCGAGACCCGCTGGGGATCAAACCTCTATACCAGGGACAAAAGGACAGCTGCCTCTTCTTTGCTTCTGAGATCAAGGCGTTAGACGGTGTAGTGGATAGCATTCAAGAATTTCCCCCAGGGTACTACTATTCCTCCAAAGAGGGGCTAGTTCAATACTACCACCTTCCGGACATTGCTGACTGGAATGGCAATGTTGATGAGATCGGCAAGACATTGCGAGGAAAACTAAGTCGAGCGGTGCAAAAGCGCTGGATGTCTGATGTGCCACTGGGCTGCTTCCTCAGCGGTGGCATTGATAGCAGCTTGATAGCCGCTATATCGAAGCAAAACTTTGACCACCTGGATACCTTCTGTGTCGGGTTGGGAAAAGAGGCCCCGGACCTCATATCTGCGAGGAGGGTGGCGCACTTCCTGGGTACTGAACACCATGAATACGTCTACACTGAGGATGAGGTCATGGAGGCATTGCCTGATATAATCTATCACCTGGAGTCCTTCGACCCTGCGCTGGTAAGGAGTGCCATTCCCTGTTACTTCGTATCCAGGCTGACCAGGGATTATGTAAAGGTTATCCTCACCGGAGAGGGGTCAGATGAAGCGTTCGCTGGCTACCACTACTTCAAACGATTGGGCTCTAAGGAAGACGTGCATCAAGAGTCAGTAAAAACACTTAGCGGCCTTCACAATATGAACCTCCAGAGGGTTGACCGTGCCACCATGGCACACTCGATAGAGGGAAGAGTGCCATTTCTCGACATAGACTTTGTGGAATATGCCATATCCATCGATCCGAGGCTGAAGTTAGCAGGGAAGAAGCACAGGATTGAGAAGTGGCTTTTGAGGCAAGCCTTCACCGATTATCTCCCCGACGACATTATCTGGAGGCCCAAGATGGAATTCGCCGCCGGGTGTGGCTCGGAGCGGTTGTTAACTGAGCTCCTGGAGGACGAAATCTCCGACGCTGAATTTGAGCAAGAAAGAAAAAGGCTTGAGAACTTCCAGATTTCCTCCAAAGAGGAACTTTACTACTTCAGGATATTCCGCAGCTTCTTCAATACTGATGGAGTGATCGAGGCTATGGGCAGGTGGAAGGGTGGTTTTTCCTCAGAAGGCTCCGAGCTCTAAGACAGCCACCTTTTTTGTACCCTGCAATATGAACGTAACCTGGCTGTAATCTGTTTGAAACAATATTGGACTACCATATTCTCAGAGAAAAAACCTAAGGCTTAGGTAGGAAGGAAGTCCTGGGAATATGGAAAACGCAGGTGATACTGCCTGGATTCTGGTATCAGCAGCCCTGGTGATGCTAATGATACCGGGATTAGCTCTATTCTATGGCGGGATGGTGAGACGGAAAAATGTGCTGTCCACCATCATGATGAGCTTCGCCCTTCTCGGTCTAATCGGTATCCTCTGGGTGCTCTATGGCTACAGTTTGAGCTTTGGTCCTGATATAGGCGGTATAATAGGCAAACTGGATTGGGTTGGCCTCAGAGGCGTGGGGCAGCAGCCCTCTGACACCTACGCCACAACTGTGCCCCACCTCGCCTTCATGATATTCCAGGCTATGTTTGCCATTATCACCGTGGCCCTCTGGACCGGAGCCGTGGTGGAACGGCTGAAGTTCAGTGCCTTCTTGGTGCTTTCAGTCCTGTGGTTTACTGTAGTCTATTGTCCTATAGCCCACTGGGTATGGGGCAGTGGTGGCTGGCTCGCCAACCTAGGGTTCCTTGATTTCGCCGGCGGCGCTGTAGTTCATATAAATGCTGGCCTATCGGCGTTAGCTTTAGCGCTATTACTTCGTCCCCGTAAAGGATTTAAAGAAGGGGACCCGATGGAGCCGAATAACATTCCTATGGTGATGCTGGGTACTGGCCTTCTTTGGTTCGGTTGGTTTGGATTTAATGCTGGAAGCGCTCTCACCTCCGGGGGACTGGCCTCCAGTGCTTTTGTAGCCACGAATACTTCTGCTGCGGCTGCCGCCTTCACCTGGATCATTCTCAGCTGGATTCATCGTCGCCCCTCTGCTCTTGGTGCTGCCACAGGAGCCGTTGCTGGACTAGCAGCAGTTACTCCTGCGGCTGGCTTTGTACATCCCCTTGCTGCAATACCCATAGGTATCATAGCCTCAGTGATTTGCTATTACTGCATAGTCCTCAGGTTAAGGAAAGGTATAGATGAGTCGTTAGATGTATGGGCAGTCCATGGCATGGGAGGCATTTGGGGTATTTTGGCAGCTGGTATTTTCGCCAGCGTTGCAGTTAATTCGGCCGGTGCCGATGGGCTACTCTGGGGCAACGCCCTGCAGTTTGCCAAGCAGCTTGCTGGCTTTGCTGCTGTCGCGGCCTTTGCTTTCGGTGCCACTTGGGTTTTGGGCAAGATAGTCGATGCAACCATGGGACTCAGGGTCAAAGAGCATGAAGAAATAGTAGGGCTGGATATATCACAGCACGGGGAAAGAGCCTATGGAGGCACAATACAATGAAGAAGATAGAGGCAACCATCAGGCCAGAGAAGCTGGAACCAGTCAAAGCTGCCTTGGCTGAAATGGGCATATTGGGAATGACTGTGACGGAAGTGAGTGGCCGCGGCCGACAAAGGGGTATCAGCTTGCAATGGAGGGTTGGGGAGTATATAGTAGAGTTCTTACCCAAGATAAAGATCGAAGTCGTGGTTATTGACGAAGACTTGGGCAAAGTTCTGCACGCTATTGTCACAACAGCTAGGACAGGTGAGAGAGGAGATGGGAAGATATTTGTCCTGCCCGTCGAGGATGCGGTACGAGTCAGGACTGGTGATGTCGGGGAAAACGCAATCTAAGTAAAAAAGGAGGCGCAAATGGCGACCAGGACTAAGGAGGAGAGCAAACAGTATGTTCTCAAGATGGCCAAGGAGCACGATGTAAAGTTCATCAGGCTGTGGTTCACCGATATCCTGGGCTTCTTGAAGAGCTTTGCCATCACCGTGGAGGAGTTGGAAGGGGCCCTGGAGGAGGGGATGGGCTTTGATGGCTCCTCCATCGAGGGCTTTGCCCGTATCGATGAAAGCGACATGGTGGCCCTGCCCGATCCCGATACCTTCCAGTTGCTGCCCTGGAGGCCCCGGGAGCATCAGGCTGTGGCCCGGATGTTCTGCGATGTCCTCAGGCCCGGCGGCGATCCTTTCGAGGGTGATCCCCGGTATGTGCTTAAGAGGAACCTGAAACGGGCAGCGGACATGGGCTACACCTTTTATGTGGGGCCGGAGCTGGAGTATTTCTACTTTCGAGACTCGAAGGGGACTGACTTTCTGGATGAGGGCGGCTATTTCGACATGACACCTGATGCGGCCACTGACCTGAGAAGAGAAACCGTCCTTGCTCTGGAGGAACTGGGCGTCGGAGTGGAGTATTCCCACCACGAAGTTGCTTTCAGCCAGCACGAGCTCGACATGAGGTACACCGATGCCCTGACCATGGCCGATAACGTGATGACCTACCGCCTAGTGGTGAAGCAGATCGCCATAAAGCACGGGGTATATGCCACCTTTATGCCCAAACCAGTCTTCGGCATTAATGGCAGCGGCATGCACGTGCACCAATCGCTGTTCAGTGGGGACAGGAATGCCTTCTTTGATAAGGAAGACCAGTACAATCTGTCCAAGGTGGCCAAGCACTACATAGCTGGGCTACTGAAGCATGCTCCTGAGATCACGGCCATCACCAGCCAGTGGGTCAACTCCTACAAGCGGCTGATCCCCGGTTATGAGGCGCCGGTGTATCTTTCCTGGGCACGGCGGAACCGGGCTGACCTAGTCAGAGTTCCCGAGTATAAGCCAGGCAAGGAAAACGCCACCAGGATAGAGTTCCGCTCACCCGACCCGGCGTGCAACCCCTATCTGGCCTTCAGCGTGATGCTGGCTGCGGGGCTGGAGGGAATTGAGCAGGAATACGATACGCCAGAGCCTGTAGAGGAAAACGTCTACCATATGACTGAGGAGGAGAGGATGAGGAGAGGAATAGGGACCCTGCCTGGCAGCCTGAGTGAAGCGATCCAGATGGCGGAGCAGAGTGATCTGGTGCGAAGAGCCCTCGGTGACCACGTTTTCCATGCTTTCATCGAGAACAAGAAGATCGAGTGGGACCAGTACCGAGCTCAAGTGACCGACTACGAGATAAAGAAATACTTACCGATTCTGTAAGTAAAAGAGCACGGGGCTAATTGCGGGATGGCAAATGGCAAACTGTGTTCAGTTTATGGTGTAGGGTGGTATAATGGAGCCAACTCGACTTAGAGAAGTAAGACAGGCTCTCATGGTACAGGGTGCCACCTCGGATGCGGAAAAGAAGATCATAGCTATTCTCAAGGTATTGAGCGAGTCTTCTGAGCCGCTTGGCTCGATCACAATAGCCCGGGAGCTTGAGCGGCATGGCATCTTCTTGAGCGAAAGAGCGGTAAGATATCACCTGAGAATAACGGACGAGCGAGGCTATACTCAGCCACTGGGCCGAGATGGCAGAATGATCACACCGCAGGGGCTCGAGGAATTGCGGATAGCGCTCGCACCTGATCAGATCGGCTTCATTCTGGAGAAGTTGGAGCTACTGGCTTTTCGCACTACATTTGATCCCATCAAGCGGACCGGGCAAGTTGCTATCAATACCTCGCTCTTCGGGCAAGATGAGTTCAAGATGGCTCTGGAGCACATGAGAGAGGCATTCAAGGCTGGACTGTGTGTCAGCGACCTTGTAGCTGTAGCCCATGGAGGCGAGAAACTTGGTGACCTGGTCGTGCCAAGCGGGAAAGTAGGATTTGCCACAATGTGTGGCGTGACCATAAATGGGGTCTTGCTCAAGGCCGGCGTCCCGATAGAATCCAGGTTTGGTGGGGTGCTGGAAATCAGGAATTCGAAGCCAAGGCGCTTCGTAGCCATAATCAACTACGGGGGTACATCTCTCGATCCCTCAGAGCAATATCTTCGCGCCAGGATGACGAGTGTAGGCGAAGCTGCAAGAACTGGCAACGGCAGGATACTGGCCAACTTTCGAGAAATACCTGCACCGGCGAGGTCGATCGTCGAGGAGGTCATCGGAAGACTCAAAGAGGCTGGCATTGGCGGGGTCTACGTCCTGGGCAATACCAGCGAGGCCGTTTGCCAGCTTGCAGTAGGCGTTAATCGCATTGGCATGGTGATGTTCGGTGGCCTGAACCCGGTAGCCACAGCAATGGAAGCAGGCATCGAGGTTGAGAACATCGCCGAGAGTGGAATGGTTGATTTTGAGCGGTTGACCAGCTTTTGGCAGTTGTAGGCTCAAAATATAGCGCCACACGGGCAAGCTGGTTGAGCTATGTGGATTTGACCCCCTAAGAGATTGGCTCCTCCTTTTTGGCCCGGTCAAAAAAGCGTGACCGGACTATGATGTGAGAGTGAAAAGGTGGAGACAATATAGCACACGAAGCCCGATTTTTCAACACCTTAGCAGAAGCAGCATTCCAACTGGTTCAGCTGAGCTTATGATGGAGTAAATCCGGGCTCGGGACCAGTGTTTCGGTGATGTTCCATTGGCTAGATTATGGCCAGAGTCTGGGGCCATCTCTGAGCAATTGTCTCCCGATGGTTATAGTCTGCCCCGGAACTTGCTGATCAATCAAGCCTTGCTCACAGCAAGGACGCAAAGGTTTTAACTCTGGCGTAAGATACATGACAATCGCCTTAAAATGCCACAAATTCGCTAGTAGCGCCAAATTCAAGCATTAGTCCGATGCAATAAAGAGTCATGTGGCTAGAGTTAAGGACATTTTAGCGAACCGGCCATTGGTTCACCTTTTCAGGATACAGACCGCCTTTTTCAATATGCCCTCTTATCCTAGTTATGTCCATCAACTGTTTCCTTGTCCGCCTTTGAAAAAGTCTAGCGTTATTCTCTGATTGTCTATCAGGCGAGCTCCTTGACGTGGCTTTGAAGCACACTCGATGACAGCTCCGGAGTAGCATTGTAGATAGCACGGGGAAGACAAAGGTCGGTTACGGGATAAGCGTTGACGACGACAACCGGGCTGCTTATACTCTGCGTTGAATGGGGGGTGAGTATGCTCGACGCTAATTCCTTAATTAAACATGGGAGGGGAAATGGAAAGCAACAAGAAAAATCAAAACTGGCATGAAGCTGAAGGTTGACGGTTATGAAGGTGTCGTTTACATAGTCGAGGAATGAGGAAAGATACGCAACAAAATACAATAGGAGGTGCCTAATGGCTGAGTACGATTATGATGCTGTAATCATTGGAGCAGGGCACAATGGGTTGACGGCAGCGGGATATATTGCCAAGGAGGGTTTAAAGACGCTGGTACTCGAAAGGCGTGATATAGTGGGTGGGCTTTGCGTCACACAGGAGATCGAGCCTGGTTTCAAGTTCAACCTGGCTGCCACGGGTTTCGCCAGTTGGCTGAGCCCTGAAGTGATGAAGGATTTAGAACTCGAGCGATTTGGCCTTGAGCTTATCCCACACAACGCCATGTACACCAATATCTTTCCTGACGGGAGATATTGCACCATCTACCATGACCTCGATGACTCTCACCGCGAATTCGCAAGGTTTTCGACTAGGGATGCCGATGCCTACGTTGAGTTGATGAAAAGGTGGCAGCCGCTAAAGGATTTCATGAGCGTGGCTGCAATGAACCCTCCGCCTTCCATTGTTGACTTTGTGGGGCTTATGGCCTCCTCACCAGATATGTTGGATACATTCCGAGAGATGATGTTCGGCACCTTGAAGAAGTTCTTGGACGATTACTTCGAGTCCGATTACGTGAAGTGCACCCTCATGGTAGAGTCCATGGATGCGTCGCATCTCGGTCCTACTGCAGAGAACCTTTCAAAGTTCATTTATCATTTGGGCTTGGCGCCACAATGGAGTGCCAGCAGGGGTGGCATGGGCTCTATCACTCAGGCTATGGCCAAGGCAGTTGAGCATTATGCAGGAACAGTCAGGACCGGGGCCATGGTCGAGAGGATCCTGGTTAGGGATGGTAAGGCCATAGGTGTGAGACTCTCCACAGGGGAAGAGATTACAGCTAAGATAGTCATCTCCAATGTGAGCCCGCAGCAAACTTTTCAGAAGATGGTAGGGACTGAGTATCTGGATGCAAAATTTCTTCAGAGAGTTGGGCGTCTAAGGGCACAATCTACGGGCATAACTTTAAACCTTGCTCTTAGTAAGTTACCCGATTTCAACATGCCTGAGCAGAGGCTAAAGGGATGGTTCGCTGTGTGTCCTTCATGGCAATATGCTGAGAAAGCTTGGTACGAGTACACGGTCCATGAGATTCCGGAGGAGCCTTTACTGCTTGGATTAGTTTCCTCCTATTTCGACGACACCGTTGCTCCATCAGGCAAACATGCGGCGCATGTGTATGTGTGGCCCATGCCATATGACTTGGCTAAGGGCAACTGGGATGAGCGGCGAGAGGAAGTTTACGACCGAGCTATTAATGTGCTGGCCAAGTATGCTCCTAATGTGAGAAAGGCGCTTATTTCCTGCTATGGGTGGACGCCACTGGATCTGGAGAGAGAAGTTGGCGCGCCTAGAGGTGATAGCTCCCAGTGCCTTACAACCTGGGAACAAATGCTATTTTTCAGGCCGCTGATTGGGTACACTGACTATCGCACGCCTATTGTCAATCTCTATCTATGTGGCTCAGGTACTCACCCGAGCGGCGCAGTTAGGGGCATCTGTGGTCACAATGCAGCCCATGTGGCCTTGGCTGACTGGAAAGGTAAGAAGACCAAGTAGGAGAAGCACAATGTAGGTGTAGGCGGTCAAGGGCTCTGCATCTTTAGCTTGGGAGGAGATAAATGCCCGGAAAAGTAAAGGAGGTATGTCTTAAGAGTGCAAGTGGAAGTGTCATGATGAGCGTGGAGGCTCTGGGACGGGAGGGGGACAAAATAGTTATTCACGGTAAAATGTTATCATCTTGGCCTTCTCAGATATATATGGATTTGGAAGACGTTCTGAGAATGATCCGGTTACTTATCAGCCCTGTGGTGTGTTTTTATATTTTTTCCCTACCCTTTTTGGTCTTAAGAAGGAAAGTTATGAATCCCCCATCGGACTAAGGGATCACAAATCATGAAGATAGTGCTGCTCCAAAAAGAAATCCTTGTGGAGCACCCCGTCATCTGCCTATTGACCAAGCTCAGCAAGCATATCCCCCATTGGAGCAGGTTCTCAAGATAGAGGCGTATCACGAGAGATCAAGGTATTACAGCGACGGCACATCACGTCATAATGTAGACTTAGTTCAGGCCTTTCCCATAGGTATTGGATGCCCCGACACCCTCTTCGGGGTCGCTGATTCAGACTTTTTGTTTACACTTGGCCTCTACCCAGTCTTCACTGTGCTTCCGTCTGCTGGGCTGGTAATCGCGAAATCAACTGGCATACACTGTAACGTGGTCGCTCTTAGCCTCGGTGTCTGAGCCTGCGGGATTGGATACTGTCAGAATCACGGTATAAACACCTGGACTGGTATAGGCGTGGGACGGATTCTGCTCTGTGCTCGTGGCACCATCCCCGAAGTCCCATTGCCAGCTCGTGGGGTCTTCGGTGGATAGGTCTGTGAACTGTATGGCTTCGCCTACAGTAGATTCGTCCTTGTCAACGGTGAAGTCAGCCTGTGGCGGCTCATACACCTTCTCATCCACACTGATGTAGTCGGCCTTGGCCTCGGTGTCCGAGCCAGCAGGGTTGGCAACGGTCAATGTCACCGTATAGACATCAGGGTCGGCATAGGTGTGGGACGGGTTTTGCTCCGTGCTTGTAGCGCCATCGCCAAAGTCCCATTGCCAGCTCGTGGGCCCCCCACTGGAGGTGTCTGTGAACTGAATGGCCTCACCTACGGCTACTTCAGTCTTGTTGGCACTGAAGTCAGCCTGTGGTACCTGATATACCCTGATGTGGTCAGTCTTGGCCTCAGTGTCCGAGCCCGCGGGGTTGGAAACGGCCAGCGTCACAGTATAGACGCCGGGATTGGCATAGGCATGGGAGGGGTTTTGCTCCATGCTTGTAGCACCATCCCCGAAGTCCCATTGCCAGCTCGTAGGCCCTCCACTTGAGGTATCTGTGAACTGGATGGCCTCGCCTACAGCTACTTCAGTCTTGTCGGCAGTAAAGTCAGCTTGTGGCGACTGATACACCCTGATGTAGTCGGTCTTGGACTCAGTGTCTAAGCCGGCAGGGTTGGAAACGGTCAATGTCACCGTATAGATGCCGGGGTTGGCATATGCGTGGGACGGGTTTTGCTCTGTGCTTGTAGCGCCATCGCCGAAATTCCACTGCCAGCTTGCGATCTCTCCTCTTGAGAGGTCTGTGAGCTGAACGGCCTCGCCTACGGCAGCTTCGGTCTTGTCAACACTGAAACCAGCCAGCGCATCCACAACTACAAGATCACCAAGTAACAGGGATTGTATCAGTTTCTGTTGGACCCCAAGATCAAGCCGAAGGTAGTAATCCTTACCCGTTGTAACATCGAATGCACGAGTTTCTTGCTGATCAAATCCGTCCTGAGAATTGCCCGCGACGGTTAAGGTGACTGCACCAGTTTCGTAGGCATAGATGATGAGATAGTAGCTTCCTCCTATGGGCTCATCTATCTCCACAGTCTGTTTCTCACCTTCAGTCCAGGCAGTGGTGGAAAATGGTATTTCGTTAACAGCAAACCCCGGAGGAATAATGCCCGCGCTCCTCCCTATAGGATCAAGCACATGTAGCCAGGCCGGTGATGCCAGGGATACGGTGAGCTGGCTTTGAGGAGGAGGAATCTCCGAGGGCGGTGGTGGTGGTTCTCCTTGCTTGACCGTAGTTTGATACCCTGCGTTTACGAGCACCGCTTGCCCCTGAGCGACGACGCTCGCCACGCCATCGAATACCTTGACATCCAGAGTTCCATCCTCGTCTATCCCAATTCCGATCAGCGTTCCTCGAACTGTCGCCGCGGCTGTTGATGTCTTTATTTCAAAGCTCGATGCTGGGTCAAAAAGCTCCGCTACGTGACTCCATGTCACACCCACCTGCTGTCTGAGGCTTATTGTTGTGGAACCCTCGACGGTGGCGAGCAATTCCTCGATGCAAACAATGGTATCAGGCTCGATTTCCGTAGAGCTACCCTCGAAGAATTTGATGACAGCTCGCCCCTGGGAGGAAGTCTTTACCCAATCCCCTGCCTTCAGGTTTACTTCCCCTTCAACAGTCTCCCAATTGTCCGAACCTGCCACTTGCACAAATACATCATCTGAGATCACAGTGAGTGTGGTTGAAGGGGAGAAGGAGAGAGCAGGAGAGGCAAAGGAGGGCAGGAATAGATAAACGGAAAGCAGAAATAATGCCAACGAACCAATAATGGCTATCGTGAATTTCCACGTTCTCACGAGCAGCTTTTGCCCTCAGCTTTCTTTGTTAGTCGTGTCATTCCGCTAAAAGGAGCTTTCCCACCCGTTTTAAGATCCTAGTCCGGGGCTTGCTCCTCGCTAAAGACCGAAAAGCGCTACCTTGGAGAATATAACTCCATGGCTGGCACAGAATCGCCTGAATTACTCATGTGGAGCTTCTGTCATCAAATGTCCTGCCAGGCAAATAAGCTTTACCTTAAACTCTGTGTCTCGAGTTACGATGGATGACTTCGCTGAGCTCGTTATCAAAGTGTCCAATTATGTGATAGTATACCACACCCTATCTCGAGAATGCTGCACATTTTTAAAAATCTCAGCATTGTTACACAGAAAGATATATACCACACCCTATGGTGATCTCAGTCTCAATCCAGTCTTCGGTGTGCTTCCAACCACAAGCTTGCATAAGGTCAAGAGCCTCTGCTTCCTGGCCAGGGAATATGGCATATCCCATGAGGCGGTGAGAAGGGCAATTATGGCTGGGAGAGCCGTTGCTGAATAATATCCAGTTCTTTACAGACCTAAGTCTCCACTGTGCAAAGCTGCCGCTGTAATTGCAATACCTCTCTCATTACTTCTGATTTCTGGTATTTCTGTAGCAGTTTCCAATGAGCAGAAGCTACTGCATCTTTGTCATCCCACTTCACGATAGCTAGTGTGTAGTCTCCCTAGCGGAGTTGACATAGGCCCTCTCTCGCGCCTTGGCTGCGATAAGCATTTACTACCCAGTTTTTTGGCTAAGATGCCCAGAGCATAAGCATAGATAGTCCATGCAAAATACTCATCTAATCCCGGTTCACCTGTGGCAACAATTCTCAAGCCCGCTATAAGCCTCTTATTCAGGGCATTAGCAATCGTGTCAATGGGGAACTAAACTGAAACTCCAACATACTAAAAAAGTTGAGAACAATAGAAACTATTGCGCTGCCTTGTGAACCGGTCAAATATTCGTTGTCTCCGGGACTAAAACATTAAACTTATACTGACAACGTCCAACTGCCTATCTCACCACACAGATGCTGACATCACAGGAACTCAGCTCCAGGGACAGCCTCTTGTGCTCTGATCGCACTTTCAATGCCAGTTCTTTTCCGGTCCTATCACGGACAAGACGCAGCAAAGGACCGACTATCTTCCCCTGTAACTCACAGCGGTTCGAGCTGTAGGTTTGCGATTCTTCCGGCATTTTCTCTGCAGCGAGTTCCAGACTGGGCTCGGCCAATAGCAGGGATAGCAGTTGAACGGTATACTTGGCGCTATGCAGCCCATGCATAGTTCTCATCCGCTGTCCGGCAATGTAGATGCATTTCTCCTTCATCGACGCCACGATATCGTAGCGCCGGATCAGCTCAGCTATTCCACCGTCGAGCAACAGTTCGTCGTGCGGCCTATCAATGCCATCCCATATGGTTACTCGAGGATATTTACTCCGGCTAGCGGAGAAAATATCCTCCTCCACGTGCTGTTCTATCCTTAGCCCCTCTTCTTCATAGCCATCGGCCCAAGACGCATATTCTAGCCTGAGATCATATACACCTTCAGCTCCTAGCTTTTCCAGAAAGGAAGGAAGTCCATCTCGTAGAGTCCCGCTCGCGGCAGCAAAGGCAAGCCCTCCTCCCATACCCGCACCTGATAATTTTACCCCTATTTTCACACCATGGCTTCGGAATATCTCGTAGATCAGCAGGTTACACAGGTAATCGATCCAAGAATCGGAGAGCCCTAGTGACTGAAGGTAGACCTGGCTGCTATTCATGTGCTGGGTCAGGTAACCCATCTCCTCCAGCGAGAAACCACGCGTGAACAGATTCACCAATGACAAGAACGTACGTAGTGAGATAATTACCGCTGGTCTCAGGTACGCCTGCCACAGGTTATCGCTTCCACGAGCGATAGTGTCCAACAGCACGAGCCTAGATTTCTCCTTTGAGCTAAGGCGTGGTGCCAGAGAATCATCCCACCATTCAGCAACCTCCTCAAACGATCGCTTGCAACTTGATTCGTAATGCAACGCATCACGGCTCCTCTTGGGCAAACCACTGTAAAGTAGGCCGAAATCGAAGGGCCACGACCATAACTGAGGGCTGGTAGCAAAATCAGCGATATCAAACCCTCGATAGCACACTTCGTCAGTCTCGTTGTAACCTGTTACATCGGTTACAGCCCGTACTTCTTGAAATAGCCCTTGGGCACCGAGGAAAGGTGCAGCAACAAACATTTGCGGGTACGGAGAGGAGGTGAGGGCGGAGAAAATGTCGGCTCCGTTCCCGGCGGGATCACCACCCGCATACACTAAGTTTGCTTTCCACGCAAAGCGTAGTAACGTTTCAAAGGCTGGCCCAGAGCGATGCTGGCAGGCTCTCTCCAAATCTCGCGCCTCAATGCCCCAAAGCTTAATAGCGGCACAGGCGGCCAGAGCTGCTGCGAGCGCACCACTTGAGGTAGCAGCGTAGGGTCTACCGGCACCGAACACAGTCTCTGACAAAACGTGAATCTTCAAGCCACATCCCATATTTGGTCGGCTTTGTCTCATGAGCTTGTCAAGCCACACAGCTATCCGCATAGTTCCTGGATCGGTAAGGTCGTAGTTCAGAAAAGCATCGCTCTTGGGGCAATACATGATGAACGAGCCGTAGTCCACCTCGCTACGGCTCGACCTTTGAAAGCCAACATAAATTCTGAGGGGCAGCTTTTGCACAACTGCAGGGACTCCATATCGGACCACATTGTCTCCACTCCAGAAAAAGCAGGTTGGCGCACTACACACTACGTCACATTTGCTATAAAGCTCCTCATATACTTCGGGGAATCTATCGTGTAGAATTCGGCCATTCATAATCCTAACCCTACATAGCAGCAGTATTCCACAGGTCAGCAGCCATGTCAAGGTCTTTGCCGAGCCTGATTTGTCCAATTCTTGTCCTAAATTCCTCTACAGTTCCAAGTGATTCAAATCGCACCCTGAACCCATATTTGAGCGGTCGGCCTTGTCTGATTGCTCGTGCTTGCGGTTTTTCTGCAAAATTTTCAATTGATTTTGCAACAAAATTCCTGTTATCCTTCTATGGTAACTGAGCGAAGAGCAGGAGAGAATCGAAATGAAATATGAGAAGCTGTTTTCTCCGATAAACATCGGGAGTCTGACACTCGTGAATAGAGTGATGAAGACCCCTGCGGTCTCAGGGCTAGCTACTGAAGATGGCTGGGTCACGGAGGAGACCAAAGAACGGTACAAGAGAGAAGCAATGGGTGGTCTGGGGTCTATCGCCCTGGAGCCTGCTGTGATTCAACCATCAAAGAGCACAAGAAACCTGCGACTGAGCGACGACCGCTTTATCCCAGGCCTGAGCGAGGTGGTCGACCTTATGCGCCAGCAAGACCCAGAACTAAAGATCGGTGTTCAGTTTGTGCATTTCTTGAAGGTTGCCCGAAGTGGCTGGAGACAGAAGTGGGAGGACTTAACACTCGATGACTTCAAGACCACGATCCAACTGCATATCGACGCTGCCAAGCGTGTCTTAGCAGCAGGCTTTGACTTTCTTGAACTCCACATGGCACATATAACTACCTGCTGCTCCTCCATGTCGTTACTGAACAAGAGAACCGATGGATATGGCGGTAACTTTGAAGGACGGATGAGGTTGCCGACAGAGGTCTTCCAGGCAGTTCGTGACACGGTGGGAAAGGACTTCCCAGTTGGTATCAGGATAGACGGAGAGGAGTTTGTGCTGGGTGGGAATACTTTATTGCAGAGCACGCGGATGGCAAAGAGACTCGCTGAGCTGGGTGTTGACTACCTCAGCGTGTCCGCCGGCGACAAGTACGAGGACGCTCCACCACCAGAACCAGGCTACCCCATAGACTCAATGGCTGGCTACAGTGGCAGTCGGATGAGTCCACCCTGGTACCATCCCGATGGTGCCAATGTTTACCTAGCGGAAGCCATAAGGAAGTATGTTCGGGCTGCGGGATTTGAGACTCCCATTGTGACAGCAGGCAAGATTCGGACGCCACGCTTCGCTGAAGAAATCCTGCAGCAGGGCAAAGCCGATATCATAGGCTTATCCCGGGCCATATTCTGTGACCCAGACTGGGCAAAAAAGGCCAAAGAGGGCAGGGAGAGAGAAATCGTAAAATGCACCGCCTGTAATTATTGCGTTGAGGCCGATGGCAGGCTGGAGCCAGTAAGCTGTGCACGATATCCAAAAGGCTATCTAAGTGCACCTGTCCCCTTCCTACCTAAGATGGCGCGCCCCGGCAAGTTGCCCAAAGAAGCGAAAGCTGAAACCGACACAGCGTAAAGCAAGTAAAGGAGGATTGGCAATGGCCGACGCCAGCTACGATGTGGTGGTAATCGGTGGTGGACACAATGCCTTGGTTACCTCCTGCTATCTGGCCGCAAACGGACTCTCAGTGGCTGTTTTTGAGAGAGCACATGAAATAGGCGGCGGCACTTGTTCCGAGGAACTCCCTCTGCCCTCGTTTGTGAGCAATCCCTGTTGTCATTCCACTCGTTTTCATAGTCACCCGATTTATAATGACTTTAACCTGGCGGAGAAGGGCTTGGATTTGGTGTTCCCCGAGTGCGGGGCTTCCTGTGGCTTTCCTGACGGCACCTGCATCACAACCTACCCTACCTGGCCTGTTGTCGATAAGATGACGGGGAAAACAGAATTCTCCGAGGAGAATTCAGAAAATACATTCAGATCGATTGCCAGAATTTCGGAACAAGATGCCGAAACGAGTCGCTTTATCTTCGACAAGTTTCGCACCAAATGGATGCCTGCTATTCTCGAGACGCAATATAACCCACCCAAGCCCTGGGGTGATAAGGATGCTGTCGAGAGGTTGATGGATGACCCCGAGAGTGGCTTTGAGCCTGTGCATGCGGTGATGACCGTAGAGCAGCTGGCTCGCGACCTATTTGAAAGCACCGAGATGCAATGTTTCTTCATCAGACGGCTGGCGACTCAAATGGGCACCTATGGCGAGGATGTAGTCGGTCCTTATGGTGCATTGCGCTCCTTGTACATTGTTCTCTCCGTAGCCGCCTCCTCGATTCCTATAGGTGGTAGCCATGCCATCGCACACGCCCTGCAGAAAGCCCTCAGTGAGCAGGGAGGACAGTTCTTCGTCCATCATGAGGTTGACAAGCTGTTGATCGAGAACGGCACGGCCAGGGGAATCCGTCTGGTAGATGGCACAGAGATCGAAGCCAAGAAGATGGTCATCAGCGGCGTCGACCCTACCCAGACCATTCTCCGCTTTATCGGTCCCGAGTATGTAAGCTCAAAGATTGCGAGAAGGGCAGCTAATGTCAAATATGATCGGGGGCAACTCCACTGGGCCCATGTAGCTGTGCATGAGTTGCCCAAATACACGGCTGATGACTATGACCCCGATTTTCGCCTATCAGCCAGCAAGACGCTGATAATAAAGGACACCGACTACTATGCATCAAAGTGGAAGGCTGAGATCTGGCTCAATGGCATGGCAAAATATCTGGCTTTGGTTGTTTGGGAGGACACCCGCTGGGCGCCGCAAAAAGCGGCACCAGGAAAACACAATACCATGGCAGAGGACTACACCTGCCCAACCAGATTCTTCACCGACAAGCAATGGCTGGAGCTGAAAGTCAAGTGGTCTGAGGAGATGATAAGGCAGTGGCAATGGTATGCGCCTAACATGACCAGGGACAACGTCATCGCTGTCTTCGACAACACACCATACGATGTGGAGCAAAGAAACCTGAATATGCGTGAAGGCTGCCGGGACTCCGGCGACCAGATCGCCTCCCAGTTGGGCCGGTTCCGGCCCATCCCCGAGCTTTCTGGCTACAGGATGCCGGTGAAGAACATGTATTACTCCTCAGCAGGAGGCCATGATGGGGGCGGTTGTCGCGGCACCAATGGCTACTCCTGCTATAAGGTGATAGCACAGGACTTCGGCTTGAGAAAAATCTGGGAGGAGAAGGGGCGCGCTTACTAAACAACAGGAGGAGGGTACGTGAGAGGATTAGAAGACAAAGTGGCCATCGTCACCGGTGGCGGGCGTGGCTTGGGCAAGGGCGAATGTGTAAGGCTGGCCGAGGAAGGGGTTAAAGTTGTCGCCGCCGACATCATCGACACCGCGGACACAGTCCAAGAGATCGAGAGCAAGGGTGGCACTGCTATTGGTCTCCACGTCGACGTCACCAGTGAGCAGGACACCAAGCGTATGGTTGAGGAGACTATGGCCAGATTTGGGCGCATCGATATCCTGGTCAATAACGCAGCCATACTCTACGGTCTGGACGACGTACCCTTTGAGGAGATTGACCCGCAAAGATGGGACCGGGTGATGGCAGTGCAGCCCAAGGGGTCTTTGTTCTGCGCTCGTGCCGTCGCCCCTTACATGAAAAAGCAGGGCAAGGGCAAGATTATCAATATCAGCTCCAATCTGGCGCTCACTGGCCGGGCGGGGACAATGGATTATGTAACCTGCAAGGGTGCAGTCATCAGCATGACCTACGCCCTGGCCATAGAACTGGGGCCTTACAACATCTGCGTCAACGCTGTAGCACCAGGGTCTGCAGTGACCGAGGCCAACCTGATCAAGAGGACAGCTGAGGAGCAGGAAGAGATGTCCAAGAAAAGACAGCTCATCCCGCGTGCTATATACCCTCAGGATGTGGCTGGACTCGTTGCCTTTCTCGCTTCGGATGATGCCGATTTGATCACCGCTCAGACGATCGTCGTCGATGGCGGATGGGTGAGGCACTAAGAAGGGAGGTGGCTCTTGGTCGGCGGAGGATGCTAAATTGGTCTCATACATGAACAGAAGTGGCTGAAAGGGGGTGATAGAGGTAATTGATGGCAGGAAGATAAGAATGACCTCCAAAGATTGAGCCAAAAAAACTAAAAAAGGAGGAGGTAGATGTCATACGGTTACGACCTATTGGAGTTTGCGGGCGAGCCAGATATTGAGGTCTACAAGGTTTTGATCTTGGACGCTGCGCACTTTGTTCCTGCAGTGTGCCCGCTCTATTACCAGGGGATGGGGCAGCACCTGTGGATGCATCCCTATCATCTCGGTGCTGACCTCATAAGCGACCCCGGGAAGAGAGGTTCGGGGTGGAGATCCTATAAGGGCTATTGCTATATCACAGCGGATATGACAACTGACGAGGAGTTTCGAGAGCGGGAGCCCAAATTCAGGGAGAAGATGACCAAATTTCTCGCGGACCCCTGGGCCCCCTGGGAGAAAGATTGGAAGCCAGAGTTGAAGTCCTACTACGACAAGTATATCCCAATGAATCTGGAGCAACTGGGGAATGGGGAGCTTGCTGCCCATCTCTGGGACATATGGCAGCTCGACCGCAGGATGTGGGAAATCCACATGCTCGGCTGGCATGTATATGGTGCCGGGCTCGGGGCCTTCCGCGATATGGCAGCAGACTTTCTCGGTCTGAAGTACACCGATCCCCTCTATGCCAAGCTGATGTCAGGCTTCGACAACGCCGTGTTCCAGCTCAACAAGGCGCTCGCTCAGCTAGCCCAGAAAGCCCTGGACCTCAAGTTGGAGGATGTGTTTAAGCTCCCCGATGAACAGGTGCTGCCGGCGATGGAGCAAAGCGCTGCCGGAAAGCAATGGCTTGAGGCATTCAATGACTTCCTCTATGTTCAGGGCCAAGGCTGGAGGATGCAGCGCATGCTCGAGTACATCACCCCTACCTGGATTGAGAATCCGAGCCTGCCGATAGCTGACATCAGGCGCTTGATGGCCGTGGGAGCAGTTCACGCCCCCGACCTGCAGCGGGAGCGGCTGGTGCGGGAGAGGGAAGAAGCGGAGAGTGAGGTGCTGGGTAAGATACCCACCGCCGACCGGGAGTGGTTTACCATAGCGATGAGGGCCGGCCAGGCAGCCCAGTTCTACTGCGAGGACCATGACTACTGGTGTGAGTTTAAGGCGTTCTCACTGGTCAGGCGTGCCGCGTTGGAAGCGGGCAGGAGGATGATGAAGACTGGGATTACAGAGGAGCCAGAGGATGGCCTGATGCTGCTCATTGATGACTTGGTTCTGGGCACCGCCGGTCAGGAGCGCAATGCCGCTCTGGTGAAGCCGCGTCTAAGGAGGAACAAGGAGGAATGGGCTATCAATGTAAAGCGCCCCTATCCCAGCGATGATGTGCCCATGTTCCTCGGCGACCCTTCCTGGCTACCCACCGTGGTGAAGGCAGACGTGCTGTTAAATGTCCAGATCTCACCACAAATAGCCAATCCTGAGGAGGTAGGGGCCACCTGTGTTGGCGCTGCCGGCTCTCCCGGTGTCGCCGAAGGGATTGCGCGTGTGATACACGATCACACGGAATGGGACCAACTTCAACCAGGTGAGATACTGGTCGCTCCGCTGACCATGGCTACCTGGACACCGCTTTTCAGCACGGTCAAGGCCGTGGTCACAGATCAAGGAGGGATGCTGTCTCATCCTGTAATCGTGGGGCGCGAATACGGCATACCAGCGGTCGCCGGTTGTATGGATGCTACACAGAAGATCAAGACCGGGGATAAGATCAGGGTTGACGGCGACTTGTGCCGGGTCTATGTGCTATAGAGGCAATTCCTGCGATTGAAAAATTCTACGGGGTCGGGAGGCTGCAGTTCATGCTATAGCTGATCGGTCTACAGCAAACCGAGACAGTCTTTGCTGGGGAATATGTCTTAAGAGAGGTGCCCCATCTCCTCTCAGATCTTCCTCAGCTCGTAGTCCTGCTGGAGCACCTTGTAGCAGTTATAGCCGGGGGTGCCGCAGACGCTGGTGCATTTGTGTATACAGCTAAGATCAAGAAGGGAGAGCACTTGCCTTGGTAGCTGAAGGGGCTGAAAAACTGCGTTTTTCAGCCCCTTCGTAAGGCGAGAGGCAATAATAATACACTCAATACCTTTTTGGACTAAAGTTTGGACTAAAGGATGGAAGGGGAAAATGGCTAAATGGGATGTTATTATCATTGGCGCTGGGCCAAATGGATTGGTAACCGGCGCCTACCTGGCCAAAGCTGGACTCAAGGTCCTAGTGTTGGAGCGCAGGTTTGAGCTCGGTGGCGGCCTTTGCACTGAGCAAGTGACCCTCCCCGGCTTTCTTCATAATACCCATTGCATATATCATTCGATGGTGGATTACGCCCCCATCTTCGATGACCTGGAGCTCGGGGAGCGATACAAGGTGAAGTTTATCCATCCACCCTTAGTTATGGCAATGCCACTCTCCGACGGCAGGAGCTTGGGGTTATACTCGGACTTGGACAAGACCTGCCAGTCGATAGGCAACTTCTCAAAGAAGGACGCTGACACATATCGGGAAGTCTATCACAGATACGATAACTATGTGCGCAGGTTCATAGGCCCCGCCACTTATTCCCCGGCTATGGAACCTATAGACCAAGTTGCCAAATTGGAAGCCACCGATATCGGCAGGGAAATAAATGTGTTGACGGAGCGGGCACCAAAAGAAGTGATCGACGATCTCTTCGAGAATGAACATGTAAGGGCATTGCTGCTATATGCAGTCTGTATGTGGGGGTTGGAATATGATCAGACGGGCCTGGGCTTCCTCATCCCTCTGTACCTTAATCGAGCCTCAAATTACAGGCTCTGCGTCGGGGGCACGCATTTCCTGGCCAGCGCCCTGAGCAAAGTGATATACGAGAACGGGGGCATGGTTTTAACCAACCAATTCATCAAGAGGATCGTGCTCCAGGACGGGGCAGCCAAAGGTGTAGAGCTTGAGGATGGGACGATCATAGAGGCTGACAAGTCTGTGGCCAGTAGCTTGGACCCAAAACAAACCTTTCTCGATCTCATTGGCGAGGAGAATCTGGACGCTGAATTAGCCTTTGATGCCAAGAGGTGGCAATGGGAGCAGGAGAGCCTCTTTGTGCTCCATCTGGCTCTCGATGCTGTCCCCCAATTCACAGCGGCATCCTCCGATCCCATGATGAACGAGGCTTTCATTTATGTAGTAGGCTATGAGACCGAGGATGATTTTGTCAATCACTGGGAGGCAGTGAAAAGGGGGGAATTGCTCCAAGCTGGTTTTAACTGTAGCTTCCCCAGTGTGCTCGACCCCAAAGAGGCACCGCTGGGGAAGCACACTGGGCTTATCTCCGAGCTTGCACCCTATAGGCTCAAGGATGGGGGGGCTGAGAGATGGTATGATTATCGATTTAAACAGGGGCATGCCAGGCAGTGCCTGGATACCTTGCGCCGCTATGCTCCAAATATAACAGACGAAAATATATTGGAGAGTTATATCTGCACCCCCCTCGACATCGAAAACAAGTTCTTAGACATGAAGGAGGGTTCTATCAAGCAAGGAGCATACCTTACCCTTCAGATGGGATATTTCAGGCCCAATCAGTATTGTTCCAACCATAGAACTCCGATTGGCGGGCTTTATGTTTGTGGGGCAAGCTCTTATTCGGGTGGCACGGTGATTTATGGCCCCGGATACTTAGCTGCCAACGCCATCATCGAGGATCTGGGAATCCAAAAGTGGTGGCCAGAGCCGGCGATAGTAACTAAGGCAAAGCAGGAAGGCCTGCTGTAGAGGAGGACAAATGAGTGATGCAAGCTATGATGCAGTAGTGATCGGTGGAGGGCACAATGGGCTTGTAGTCGCCTGCTATCTGGCATTGAACGGAATGAAGGTGGGCGTCTTTGAGGAGAAGTGGGAATTGGGCGGTGGCGTGTGCAGCGAGGAATATACGGCTCCCGGCTTCATCTCTGATCCCTGCTCCACAAGCATCCGCTTTGCCTATCACCCTCCGTTCAAAGATCTCGATTTGGCGGAATACGGACTAAGGTTCGTCTTTCCTTGGCGCAATGGAGGTATAATTTTCGACAACGAGGACTATATAGTATCGTACCCTGCCTACAGTGTTGATGCCAAAGCTGGGGAGATGACATATATCCCCGGTGCCATGGAAAAGAGTTATAAAGAGATCGCCAAGTACTCGGAAAGGGATGCTGAGACGGCGCTGATATTGCATGAGAGGTTTGAGAAACACTGGAAAGAGAAAGCGAACTTTTCTCTTCTCAACCCACCTCCTCCTCCAGGGGAGGAGGATCCTCTGGAGGAGCTGCTGGAGGACCCAGTCAATGGAATAGATCCCAGGCATATATTTGCCAATGTGGGTCAGGTATCCTATGACCTCTTTGAAAGCGACCAGATGAGGGTCTATTACATGAGGTCAACAGCGAGTGCGACCAATAATTTTGCCGCCAATGTGATGCCTCTTTTGTGCTATGTTTTGAGTGTTTCTCAAATAATAGGGGGAAGCCCTACTGCAATCACTGTAGGTGGTACTCATACTATAGCCCATGCCTTGCAGAGATTTCTGTGCTCGCACGGTGGCGAGTTCTGGGTGCTGTCCCCGGTTGACAAGGTGCTCATAGAAAATGGCGTGGCGAAGGGCATCAGGCTGGTGGACGGCACCGAGATCGAGGCTAAAAAGCTGGTAGTCAGCAATATCGATACTCATCAGACGATCTTCAGGCTAATCGGGGAGGACTATGTCAGCGAGGAAATCAGGCACAAAGTCAAGAATTTGGATAGCTCTTCAGGTTGCTTATTATGGGGCAGCTTCGCCCTTCATGAGGGGCCTCGATACAAGGTGGAGAACATCGAGCCGGACGCGCTAACACTCAGGTCATACCTCTGCCCCAACGATGCCTATTATCAAAGATACAAGTATCAGGCCGAGATATTTAGCCGCGGCTTCCCCTCCAAGCTGTATATCCATCCCTACCACCATTCCTCCTTTGACCCAAGCCGTGCCCCCAATGGCAAATACGAAGTTGCATTCGAGGAATATAGCGCCCCAGCCAGCTTCTTCACGCTCAAGGAGTGGCTCAGGTTGAAAAACGAATTCATCGAAGAGTTGATAAAGCAGTGGCAGTTGTATGCACCCAATATGACGTGGGATAATATTATTGGGATTCATATTAATAGCCCCTATGAGATTCAGATGAGAAACTCAGCTATGCGTGAAGGCTGTGTTCCTCTTATAACCTGGGACGCTCATCAAGCTGGGAGAAGTAGACCTATTCCAGAGCTATCCCGTTATCGAACGCCGATAAAGAATCTTTACATGGCTTCAGGGTGTTGCCACACCTACGGTACCGTCACAGGGGATCCCGGATATAACTGCTACAAGATCCTCGTTGAGGATTTTGGTCTGGAAAAGGTCTGGGAAAAGGCAGGGCGCCCTTATTAACTATCAAAAAAGGGGGGAGGGTGAGACTGAAGGGAAAGGTTGCCATAGTTACCGGTGCCGCCAAAGGCTTGGGCAGAGCTTGTGCCTTGAAGCTAAGCAAGGAGGGAGCACAAGTTGTAGTTATAGACTTGGATATGGAAGGCCTCGCTAAAACAAACCAGATCATCGAGGGTCAAGGCGGTGAGGTCCTTAGCCTAAAGGTCGATGTCTCCAAGGAAGAGGATACTCAGCATATGGCTCAGGAAGCCATAGCCAAGTTCAGCAGGATCGATGTGCTGGTGAACAATGCTGCCATATTCTATGGCCTAGAGCGAAAGTCTTTTCAAGACATCAGCACTGAGGAATGGGATAGAGTAATGGCAGTTAACGTCAAAGGTCAGTGGCTATGTGCCAAAGCAGTAGCCCCTCAAATGAAGAAGCAAGGGAAGGGCAAAATCATCAATATAGCCTCTAATGTGGCCTTCATGGGCTATGAAGGTTTGCTTCACTATCTGACTTCCAAGGCAGCGATTCTGGGGCTGACCAAGGGTTTAGCTGGCGCATTGGGAGAATATGAGATATGTGTTAATGCAGTATGTCCAGGCAGGTTCATGAGCGAAGCCAGAAGGCTTTATACCACAGAAGAGGAGGCTATCGAATTCGCCAAGAAATTCCAGTTGATTAAGCATCCGGAGCAACCGGAGGATCTGGTTGGTATAGTGGCATTTTTAGCCTCCGACGAGAGCGACCTCATGACCGGGCAAACAGTTGTCGTCGATGGAGGGTGGATATTGCATTGAGATGAGCTCAATGCTGCTTTTTGGGCCATAGTCTTCTCCAGTCAAAGGGAAAACATGGAGTTCACTTGCACAGGTTATACGGGTAGACTTCTGCGTGTTAATTTAACAAGTGGCACAGCCGAAGTGGAATCAATCCCAGAGGAGGTTCGGAGGGACTTCCTCGGCGCCCGCGGCTTTGGCATCAAATACCTCTATGATGAGCTCGTCCCTGGTATCGAGCCTTTGTCCGCGGACAACAAATTGCTCCTGCTGACCGGACCCCTTTGTGGCACTTCGGCTCAAGGATGCTCTAAGTGGATGGCTGTGACCAAAAGCCCTGCCTCTGGTGGCTATGCCCGCTCTATAGGAGGCGGTGGCTTCGGTCCCCGGCTCAAATCCGCTGGGTTCGACTTTATCATTATTGAGGGCAAAGCGGCGAAGCCATCTTACATCTATGTCGAGGATGATGACGTCAATATCTTGGATGCCGGAGACCTATGGGGATTGGATACGGAGGAGACACAGAAGAGACTGCGGCAAAAACATGGGGCGAAGACGGAAATCGCCTGTATCGGACCTGCTGGAGAGAAGCTTGTACGCTACGCCGCTATTGTCAACGCACGACGCACTGCCTCTCGCTGTGGCGTGGGCACGGTGATGGGTTCTAAGAATCTGAAGGCCGTAGCCGTCAATGGCTCTGGAAGAGTTATGCTTCATAATCCGGAGGCTTTCAAAGAACTAGTAAGCAAACAGATCGAAATCCTGAAGTCTCATCCATTGCGGATGGCGCTCACCGAACAAGGCATTGCCGCCTCTGTGAAGAAGCACTACTACGATAGAAATCAGAGCCCAGTTCGCAATTTTCGGGAGGGAGCGTTAGAGGGAATCGAGAAGCTATTCCCCGCGGAGTTCTACAAACTCAAAGTAAAGAACTATGGTTGTTGGGGCTGTATGACGAACTGCGGCAAAATCCGCAAGGTGGTTGAGGGCCCTTATAGCGGAGCCATCAGTGATGGTCCGGAATTTGAGGGCGGTGCCTGTCTTGGCCCTATGATTGGTAACACCGACATCGGCTTTACGGTAGCCGGTGACGGGCTTTGTGATCTCTTGGGATTGGATGTTATTAGCACTGGTGTTTGCATCGCCTTTGCTTGCGAACTATTTGAGAAGGGAATTATCACGACTAAGGACAGCGATGGTCTTGAGCTTACTTGGGGCAATCATGCTGCCTTCTACTCTCTTATACAGAAAATCGGAAGGCGAGAAGGGCTTGGTACGCTGCTTGGAGAAGGGGTCAAGCGGGCTGCGGAGCAGATTGGCATGGGGGCCGAAAGATATGCCATGCACGGAAAGGGCATTGAGCTAGCTGCCTATGAACCCCGTGCTATCAAGGGTTATGCGCTCAGCTACTCTGTTTCTAATATTGGGGCCAGCCATATGTACGCTCGACCCTTCGCAGAGGTCAACTTGGAGACGGACCCCACGACTGAGGAGGGCAAGGGGCAGGTAATCGCTGCAGAACAAAAGAGGGTAGTCATTTGGGATTGTGCCATGATATGCCCTTTTGCACAAGCGGGGATTGAGCCCTTTGGTGGGCAGGGGCCTGAGCTAAATTACCGGCTCTTGGCAGCAGCTACAGGCTTTGAGCAGTTTAGCGACCATGCTTATCTGGAAAAGACGGCAGAGAGGATTGTCACTCTGGAGCGTGCCTTTAACGTTCGGGAAGGATTTAGTCGCAATAATGACAACCTTCCTTTGCGGTTCACTGGTGAAGCGTTGGAGAATGCCGGACCATTTACGGGACAGGTGGTGCGGAATCTTGATGGTCTTATTGACGAATACTATGATACCATGGGCTACACTAAACAAGGGATCCCAACCTCCCGGAGACTCGAAGAATTGGGGCTGAGAGGAATCGTCAAGGATATCAAGAAGTTCACAATCACGTGAGCATAGACACCAGGGACACGCATTGACTACTATTTATACGTATTTCCTTATGGACTTAGCCAGCAAGTAAACCGAGCCGAGAGCCAAGATAGAGAAGCGGCTAAAAAGGAGGGGAGATGCAGCTAGAAGAGTTCAGGTACGGATATTGGCCTGAAGGAAGGTTTGAGCACCCGAGTCAGTTCCTATCATTGAAAGAACGGGACCGAAGATGGGATAAGATTCGTGAGGAGATGAAGAAGCTAGGGCTTGATTGCCTGTTGCTTTATGATGGCCCTCTGGGCAACATGCTCTCAGGCGCAGCACGATATATCACCAATTGCCAAGCATTCAACGATGGCTGGGTGCTTTTCCCTATAGAGGGGCAACCCGTGCTTTTCCCATGGCGGGACACGATCAAAGACTTTGCAGAGAGGGTAATTTGGCCTGGAATCGATATTATAGTGGCTGGACCCGGGGTTCAAACTTGGGCAGTGGCAAATCAGGTCAAGGATCGTGGTTATGAGAGGAGGACCATAGGCATTGGAGGGCTCTCGGACTATTCAATCATGGAAGGATGGTTGCCGTATACTTCGTATACCAACCTGCAAAGGTTCTTGCCCGAGGCTAAATTTGAGAACGCCACAACTATGATGACAGATATTAAGGCGATAAAGAGCGAAGAGGAAATTAAGCTTATCGAGAAGGCCTCAGAGATAGGTGATAGGGCTATCGAAACAATGGTGATGTATGCTAAACCCGGAATCATGGAGCATGAGCTATGGGCCAGAGTAATGTACACCATAATCAGCCTTGGTGGTGACACCGGTTGGATGGGATCAGCGCATCTCATGACTGCAGCAGACTGGCATTATCAAGGTTATTCGGTTCAGCAGCACCACATGATCAGGAATGGAGATGTTATTCTGACAGAATTCTTCCCCAGATACGCTGGCTATGTATCACATCCGCAGCAGCCTGTCTTCGTTGGCAAAGTTCATGAAGACTATGAAAGATGCCACGAAGTTCTCTCAGTGTCAATCAAAGAAGGAATCAAAGCCATGACTCCAGAGCACACTTGGATGGACGTTGCTGAGGCTTTTGCTAGGCCTGTCAGGGAGGCGGGCATGTGGGCCACTCCCTTAGCAGTGCACGGGATAGGAGTAACTATGCCAGACCCGCCGCTGCTTCCGGCGCCGGGGGCGGAGAGAACCAAGGTCGATGTGAAATATCCAGGTGCCTCGCCTGAGCTAGTGGCAGAGCTTGAGTTTCTCTGGAAGAAGAACATCGAGTATCTAAACCGCAAGGTCCAGCCCAATATGGTCCTCGCCGTCCAGCCAAAGGCGTGCATTGGGGACAGGGGGTTACATATGGGGCCTACGGTAGTAACCACAGAAGGTTATCCTCGACTGTTGACGAGGTATGGCAGAGAGCTGATAAGGGTCTAAACCCGATCCTTAGCGTGCCTGTGACCCGGCCAAAGAAGGGTTGTGCCACTTATGTTAATGCTGTCATTTGGGTAGATTCGACAGAAACTGTAAATCGCCTGCAAAAGTGGGACTTTGGGTCTTGTGAACAACAGACGCCCTAGAATTTGAAACCGTTCTCCGTGATGGTTCCCGCTGCCCCCACCCAGACTTTACGGAAGTCCAAATCGTTTAGCGAACAACAATTAGCCATCTTGTGTAGCGGGTCGCTCCTGTGCAACCATGCTCTGAGCAGACTAAGGCAATTAAGGAGCAACTCTAGAGCTGGAGGTTGCACCAAGAAGGACGTTCACGCTCTCCAGTCTGACACAAGTCCTGTGATAACGGGCCGCCATATTTTTATAGGGAAAACTCCGTATTGTCCACAAAGGATTGTAACTGCTTCTGTACTTCAGGATTCCGCAGGATTTCTCCTATCTCTGAGGGAACTCCTCCTGGCTCCGGTGTATCCTGATAAGGCAGGCCCAGATACCTTCTGACCTGCTGTTCTATGTGGTTTAATTTCTGTCTTCTGGCCAAGAACTTCAAGACTTTGAGCTTCAGCTTGGATAGAGGACTCTGCCATTCTCTGGCAAAATCCCCAGACTTGATTTCCTTGTATATATTCTCCATCTTTTTCTTAAGGGAGGGATCGAGAAATCGGATACCCCTGATCATAGCTCCGTACTGAGAAGTCTGAGAGTGAAAATCAATTTGCCTGACCAGACCAGACTGGGCCATGGTTTTGTAGACATAGGACATCTCCTCGCTCATATACATCTCTACCAACACCGCTTCAGGAGGAAGTCCTTCGTCTAGAAGCACTTTTATGGAATTTATCAGCACTTGCCCAAAAGCCGGGCCAAAGGCTTGCTCATTGAAAAGGTCGAGAATGGCCTCTTGTTCAAAGGTCACTTCCAGAGCCGGCTTGTGGAGGCCGCTTACAGCCTTGGTAAGGGCCAAGAGCTTATCCCGAGCCTTTCCTGTGAAATCCTTGTGCACTCCTACCATGCAGAAGAAGCCTTCCCCGGTAAGAAACCGCTCTCTAACCCCTAACCCGATCATTCGGGGGGCTAAGAGGGATACATCATTATCTTGGCCAATCTCGATCTGGCCGAATGCCACCGCATATCCGCTTGCAAAAACCACCATGGCTTCTTTACGTAGATAAGGAGAGATATTTTTGGCAAAGACTTGAGGAAGCTCCTCATCTGGGATCAAGAGCATAACGATATCCCCTCCGGATACGGCTTGATCAATATCATAGGTCTCGAAACCGTCCTGAAGAGCTCTTTTTTTATATTCATCGTCTCGGTTGCCCACAATGACTTGGCAGCCACTGTCCCGCAGATTCAGGGCCTGTGCCTTCCCCTGGTTTCCGTACCCGATAACAGCAATGGTAAGTCCTTTTATAGCTGAGGGATTCACATGTTCAGCAAAATAGATTGGAATGGATGGTGCATTCATGATTTTCTCCTTCTGTGCTTTACAAAAGGACGTTTTGTCAAATTCCCTATCTGGAGATCACTCTTGCAATTGGTTACACAAATCAGGTTTCAATAAGACAGCGCATCCAGGGAAAATTTTGAGCGCTATTTATAGGCTTGGTGGCCGGAAACGAGAGTTCTACTACCACACTGGTTTGACATTCCAACCCGCCAGGGTAGAATCAGTATGTCGAAAAACGGCGGGGTGGGCCGAAAACCGACACACTGATTGGGTCTTTGGGCCCTGATTTGGCATCGTCTGTTGAACCTGGTAGGGCGCCGGGGACTCGAACCCCAAACCTACTGATTAAGAGGAAGGCACCTTAAAAGGCGGGAACCCCTTGCCTCCTTTCCGCAGTAAATTATATTCCACGTTGGGCGCGTTAGTCAATATAAAATGGATTATGCTTGCCTTTCACTTGCCTATTGAACGAAACGAGCTCTTGTTACTCCAGCTACACAGAATCGACTCCTGTTACGGCTGACAGTTACCACAGGCCCTGGCAGTTAGAGGCTGAAGGGAAGCGCGTTTATGGACTGGATGCCAACATTAGGAATGTGATGTATAATCTCGATGTTGTAGACAAACATGATGGATAGAGTGCCTTGGAGGTCTAGCTATGGAGCAAGAGAAGCATTTCAGCACATTACTCTGGGATTTAGGTATACGTGTCGCGGATATAGTGGAACGCGCTGTTCGGAATGGCGATCTTGCCAAGAACAAGCAGACGTATGTTCTCACAAAGCTGGATAATTTCGACTACTCGAAAGGATCGTGGAGTAGGAGAACGGAGTTTCAAGAGGCAGAGGAGTGGGACTGGCATGCGAGACACAAACTAGTCGAGGCAGACATTGGGTCTCTGGCAGAATTTGACAGTGCGGCAAAAGCCATTTCCACCGAGACCGGGGACAGTATTCCACAGTCTCGTTACTGGCTCTCTAGGTTTGTCTTGCGTCTGATGTCAGACCCAGCTATGCCCTCCAAGGGGGCGGAGTTAAATCGGCTCATAGTGCTCTTCCTTAATGACCTCAAGAAGTTGCCGCAAAAGTGGAGCGCCCAAGTTTGGCTACGCGGCTTGAGAATGGAAATCGAGCAGATCGAAATAGCAAGGGACGTTATTTTGAGGCAACCAGAAGCTAGAGATCTAGAGACTAAGGAACGCCTTGAAGATGTTCTTTCATTATACCCGCACGATCGAGCCACGTCATTTGACTATCCCTCTGCAATACTTACTTTCTCCTTGATGGCAAAGAATAACTTAACTATTCACTACGAGATGACTCGACTCATGCAAGCCCTTCGGCTATATAGGCCAGCTTCAATATCTCAAATTATGATGGTGGAGTCTGCAGAATCGATTCTACAGGTTGGAACTATGACAACGCATCCCATCATTCCGGCCCCGCAGATAATAACCTCGACGATTACTTCAGCAGATGTAAGTCCTCTTCCCAAATTCGTAGCGACGTTCAAGCCTTTAGTCCCTGCTGAGGCACTGTCGGGCACGCCTGTAGATACTGACTACGTTACCGATGCAATGCTAAGATTTAATGATTCATTATTATCCTCGCAAGTCATTGAAGGGCGAGTTGCGACAATAATAATGGGCTTGGAGCCTTTGTTGCTGAAATCAGAGGAACGTGAAGAACTATCTGAGCGCCTAGCATTACGCACTGCCAAGTTACTGTACTATCACGGCAAGAGACCCGTTGAAGTCTACAGCAATGTAAAGCGCAGTTACGAGATAAGAAGTAGATTCATTCATGGGGGGCACCTTACTCAAAGTGAACGGGTTGAAGCGAATGAGCTGTTCCAAAAAATAATAGAATACACTCGTTTGGCATTGCTTCAATTCATGCTGCTTAAGCGTGATGGGGAAGACAAAGACAGTCTTCTACCACTGATGACTCGCTCACTTATAGAGCCAAACGCTGAAGAGAAACTCCAGAGCATACTTTCCAACAGTCATTACAACACAGAACAAGATAGGTAGTGTTGTTCATGTTAAGGGCTATATAAGGCAAAGGTGGAGAGGTAAAAAGCTAATCACGAGAAGTTGCACAAGATATCGGGTGGTGATCCAACAAAGCGCTAGTTTGTGCAACGAGCTAACAAGAGAAGCAAATGAGCGCCCAGCTTTTTCAGATGCTAGTAGGAATGGGAAAGGCCCTTACCTTCCAGATGGGCATGTCAGCGGATGATGCCTACTGGATACCGGGTCTGGACGAGTCGGCAAGTGATGGAGAGCTGAAGAAACGCCATCAGGAGATGCTCCATAAGCTACACCCAGACATCGGCGGGGTGTGGGGGACAGAGTGCCTCCTTCAGATGGTGATGACAGCCTGCAAGATAATCAAAGCGGAGAGGACATGGCAATGATGAACGGGTCAACAGCCTGACGGGTGCATTCGTCACGGAGAGGAGCAAGGTCCTGCGAAGGCGTGGCTAACTCTTGTTCAAGTCATATGCTTCAGGCTAGCTGATGATAGGGGCACAGCTCATTATAGCCAGAACGCGAGCCAAATGAAGAAGGGAAAGGACGCAAGCAGTTCAATTATAGCGAGGATAAAAATAATAAACTTCGCATATCCAGATGCTCTTGTGCCTTTGCCCTCACGCAACGGCTCCCCCGTGTGCCATAGATTAACCGGATGCTTGGTATTGGAGGGGTCCCAACATTGGGTCTTCGACTCATCAAGGTCAGTTATTCCTCTTAAAGAAACTGAAAGAGTTCGCAGTAGTTCCACGATCTTCAGGTTAAACCCATTTCTCACTCTCATGTCAGCATCCACCATCTTCACAGTTAGAAAACCGAACACTGAGATCAAAATTAGCAGCCCACCAGAAATTCCATACTTCCACCCGAGGTTCAGGTCCGTTTGCCAAACAAAAGCAACTGTTACGAGTATTGCACTTTGAGCCAACCACCAAGTCCCTTGCCGTTGAAACAATAGACTATTCGAGTGTTTCCACTTGTCCCACAGGAACTGCAACAGACTCCAGTCGTTTCTGTGATCTGTAGGCCCGTTCATATCCCCCAAACTGTATACTACAAACATATCCGCCTTGTCAAGCAGCAGCACTCGATCCTAACTAACCAAACGCCGATTTGTCGCGCAAGGCCACCGACGCAACATGTGCGAGAATTGTTGCATGAGGTGCTATGCCCAACTGGAGCACGTTGGGACCCAACAAAAAGTGAGATTGTTACACGTATGCGCATTGCCCCAAGGATAGGTCTGCGGTATGATGAGGAGGCCGGGCCCTTACCTGAACATCGGCCTCGGCTGCCTGGCAGATTGAGAGGTGATTCGTTTCTTCCTCGCTTTGGCGATTTCACCAGACCTCAACCTGTCCAGCAACGTCCTGACCAGGTATGATGACTGTAACCACCACTCTAAGAAGAGGCGGCTAATTCATGGCTACACAAGAACTTTTTAAAGCACTGACAGAGTACTTCCGTGCCGTAAGGCCAAATAGCGAGTATTTGAGTGAGTTGCTCGGGCGGGTAAGCCGAGACCAGATAGAAACTGCGATCAAAAAGAAGGAGACGCTTGATTCTTTTGGGCTTGATCTCGATGGAGTCTTTCTGAGCGAGGCAATGAATTTCCTGTCCGTGAGCATCCTGAACTTCCTGGCCTACAAGCACCTGATGGGAGGTGGGTACAGGTCATGGGGATTCGTGACCCTTTACTACAGCAACTTCTATGCTGCGAGTTGCCTCCTTCGACTGGTGGGAATGGCCATTGCTCACGTCGAATGGCTGGACCCGAGGGACCTGCTCATATCTATTGAAGAGAAGCCAAGATACTCAAGGAGGAAGCGGGTTCTGGTGGAGCGAGTCCCTGGCACTCACAGTCATGTCGTGAAGCAACTACATCAAAGCGAACATCAGATAGTGTTTGGCAGACTCCCTCAGCACTTTCCAGACATGCTCACGGAGAGGCTCGGCGACTTAATCAGAGAGGACAGGGCCAGAGAGAATTATGAGCTGCGGTTCCCCTCCCAAGGCCTCGAAAGTTACTCTCTTGATGATGCGAGGAAAATCTTTGAGCACGACTTCGCTGTGCCTGGTTATGCGGTAGGTTGGGGCCCGGACGCTGCTGAATACCTGAGTGATCTCTATGCGGGCTATGGGTACAAGGAAGACTACTCGGCCCAATGGATCAAGGAATGCACAGCAATACTGACGGAGCTTGGCCGTGCATCGCGGTACAAAAGAGATTATGAGGTGTTCTTCAAGCACGTGCTCGAGCGGGTGGACAAATTGGGGAGTAAACCGGCTCTTATTGACCTGGTTAAGTCCTGGCTGGACGAAGGGTTGGCAGCTCTCAAAAGTCCGTAGGTGGCCACAGCCGGGACGTGGTGAACATGAAGGACGGGTGCTTAGGTTACCGTGGCGAGGCTTGGCATCCGGCGTCAGCGGCCCCTCGGCAGGGCCGTGTTTATCACCCTGGAGGATGAGCATGGCCACATCCCACTCACTCATTGTATGGCCACGGGTGTATGAGCGATACCCGCACATTCTGCGGGAGCCCGTTCTGCTCGTGGAGGGCGTGATGTCCAGGCGAGCTGGGACTATGAATATTGTGCTTTCACGGGCAGAGGTGCTTGCTCAGTGGCGGCGGCACCCAAGGCCACGAACTGGCAACAGGTAAATCCATAGAGATGTCTAGAGGGTCACAATCACCTAAAAAGTGCAATGGTTTGACTCTCGACGAGATTTTTAGTTTGTTTCTACTGACCTGTATCTGCGGTTATTACTATTACAGAGAATAGGGCTCTCCATGTAGCGGCTACTTCACTTAATATCACCGTCACATATGAGGTATCAAACCTACGCACAGTTCTGCGTTGAACGCAGTTATCGGCTTGTACAACCTAGTCCGAGACAACCACGTATTTCCCTGAGAGATCTTTCATGTATTGTTCATAACGATTCCAGAAGTCTCGCCTCTCCGATTCTCCAGCCGTGAATAGATGATCGTACATGAGGATATCTTCCTCCAGCTTTATATCTTGTGCTACGGAGCTAGCAAAATCACTCAGTCTCCCGGCGCTATCTAATCTCGGATCCAGTGACATGAAGAAGAGCGCCGACTTCTCAACTTGTTTGATTCCTTTTCCTTTCTTGCGCGCCGCCTCTATAATGTTGCAAATGGCAATAACTATCCTATCACCGACGCTCATTCGTGGAATCTCACATTCGTTTTTCAGTGGAATTCTTCTTAACACGTCCTTGCCCATTTGTCGCGAATTGATATGGTTTTTCATATCTGAAAGAGTTTCTCGATTTCCGACAAGCACAAAAGTCACTGGGGAGCCTCTTTTTTTAGAAGCATCCAAGTGGGACTTTAGAATCTCATAGGGCCATCTCTCCTCTGACTTCGCCTGGATTTCATCAACCAGAATAAGTATAGGGGCTCTTTCACCTTCAAGGTTGGCAAGCTTTGACTCAAAGTCTTGTTTGGTCATTCCGGCAAGGTCTAGTTCTAGCAGCTTTGCCCCTATTACCCTAACAATCTCTTTAACAAAAGAAGTCTTGCCAGCTCCCGACGGTCCGCAAATTAAGAAATGCTGTCGTTCTTGCCCAGCCGTCAAGCTCGATTGGATTCTCTTCCACAGATTTCTCAAGTCTCTGCGTAAGTTCTCGTCATACCTTACATACTTGTCTCCCTTGTCCACGATCGTGTATTCTGAAAGAGCTATATTGTTCAGATTTGAAATAAGCGAATAGGCTTCAGGTACCTCGACTAGTTTACTGTCCCAAGACAATGCAATGAACTTTTCGAACTCTTTTTGTCTCACAAGAACATCCTTGTCCCCTATGTGTTTTTGTATATGCCATAGTATACGTGCCAGATAAGCTTCATCTATTCCCCTCGTAGGCGAGTGGAACCATCCACCCTCTTCGAAACTATTCCACGGGCACATATTCTGGCGAGCAAGAATCTCGGTCGGCGGCTGAAGGTAGTTGAAGTTCTCTTGCTTATATGACGACCCCGTTAAAGCAGATGATAGATGATAATTCAGAAGACTGAGGGAGACTAGGTGAATCTTCTCATCATCTACCATTCTCCCCACAAATTCTATGGTTCGACGTTCCACCTCTTCTGACTCGGTAGGAAGTCCAAATAGGATTGACACGCCGACCATTACTTCATTCGCTTTGAGTGTATCAAGCGCGCTCTTGATGGCTTCGGTCATTTTCATCCGCGAATTGCCAAACTTTATCATACGCCGCAATGCTTCATCATCAAAAAGCTCGAGGCCCAGATACATGTAGACCATCCCCGAGCTAGCCATCTCCTGAATCAGTTCCGCGTCTGTAACCCTATCAAACCTGTTTAAGCATCCCCATTTGACTCTAGTCGACAAACCGGAATTTCGGAGTTGCACACACAACTCTTTCACAAAGCTCTCGTCCTCTATGAATGTGCTGTCATCGAAGAAGACGGCTTCCACACCAAATTTGTGAACGTAATGCCAGAGCTCTTCAATTATTGTTTCAACCTTCTTTGCTTTGTACTTAATTGGTTCAGGATAAGAGATTATTCTCTCTGAGCAGAAATTGCAGCCTGCCCGACAACCCCGATGTGTCATGACTTGGACGCACTTCATAATGCTTTCGCCCCGTTTGAAAATATCAAAGTCCTCCAGGTGACTATTCCTCAGATACTCGTACCTCAGCGAAGGGAGTTCATCCAAGTTGAGCTCTGCCCTGGCGGTAGGAATAGTAGACGGTTTCCCATCGAGGTTGAAACACAGATTTGCTGTTCCAGGTATAGCATCGAAGCTGTGCCTATTCTGCAACACGTGCTCTTTTATTCCAGCAAGGTCTGTTTTTCCATTGTCCATAGCATCTATGATCACCCTTATCAAGTGTGGGAGCATATACTCCCCATCTCCAGCTATAGCAAAGTCAAAGCATCTTCTTGTCAAAGGATTGTTCGGATTGCGCTCTGACGAAAAATCTACCTCGTCAGAATGGGGCCCGCCAACTATTGTTACCGTTTTGTCGTTGCGGTTCTTGACTTGCGACATCATACGGTTGGCTATATGAACACAGTCAGAGGTGCAACTTATCCCCACGATATGTGGATCAATTAGTTCTAACCTCTTTTCAAATTCATCATCGATATTACCTGTATAGTAAGTAGGGTCAAAGATGTTAAGTTGTGAGAAACCCGCTATTTTTATCGTCTCTTTAGGTGGCTTCGCCTTTATTCTCTCAACAAGAGGCCCGATAGCGTAAAGCAAGCCTGTTGGGGAACCCTTGAATCCCCCCTTGTCCATCGTTGGAGTATTCACGAATAGAACTCTCTTCTTGTCATCAGCTTGCCCTAGCAGTATCTGTCGCTTTTCGATGGCGAATTGACACTCTCGGTCTTCAAGAATCCTATGAATGTACTGCAAGGGGTGATAAGGAAGCTGTGGCTCATACTGACTATAGGGCACCCTGTCTCTTTTAACCTCTTCCCCGGGGGCATGTCTTTCGTAGTATACCCAACACCCTTCGGGATCCAAAGGCACTTTGCCATTTCTGTCTACAGCCACATGAAATTCGACAGTCTCTCTCATAAATAGCATTTGTAGGTTCTGAAGTGGGTAGTAGAAAAGTGGTATGTTAAATACTCTATGCAAGTCGATAAGTTCCTGTGCCATATCGCTCTTCATATCCTCATCGCTCCATGCTAATATCCTTGCAACGTGCAGGTTGACCGTTCGTCCACAATTATAGTCAGGCATCACCTCATCGACATCTATGTATCTTGCTAATCTCTCATCGATTTTCTTCTTTATCCTCTCATCGACGATACCAAGATTCCACACGCCGTCAAAGTTTCTTTTTACATATGTCGCAATTTGCTCGTAGAAATATCGATGGAAGAGAAGATTTGACCATGCGTGGGCACCTAGGATGTCGATGAAAAATACTGCCTCGATTCTCTCGCTCTGTAAGTGCTTACTCAGCGCAATTCTAAATGTCTCATTCTCGAGACCGAAGAACTCCGTCAATACATCCGACTGCAACCAGAGTTCAATGTGCGAGCGCATCCGTTCAATTTTATCGGCACCTAGGATTTCTTTCAGTCGCAAGCCCGCTTCTGATCTCACAGCTTGTTGCCATGCTTCTCTTGCCAATTGGGAGAGCTGATCTATTTCGCTTTTAGTATTCCTATTGAGCCTGTTCGGTTTCACCATTGGATTACCTCATTGTGCGTTGCTGTCTACAGTGTAACATTATGGTTGGTTTTAGACAAGATGATTTGCCAAATATGTATGATTCACTCCTGAATAAACAGACCATATTCCTAAAAATAATGGCTTTTCTGAAAATATGCTCTCTTTATTTACTTTTGTTTATGTATATATGCCCTGTGAAGGCTGGTTGGGTCATAGGTGTTCCTTCTCCCCAAAAAGATGAACTCGATCCGGAACTCGAGCAACTTGAGGACATAGTGAGAGCATTTAAACGTTCGGACACCAAGCTGTTGCTGCTTACCAGAGAATGTCACCAACTATTTAAATCTACCCCCGTAACCCTAATAACTGGGGAATGGAACCTCTCCAACGCCGTTCAAATGCAGGGGGTTCCCTGTCATTTGTGTGCTGGGTTCCCGATAGAAGGACTAAAGGAAGCCGCTGCAATAACCAAGCCGGTGGACTGGGAACAGGTTCTTGAGGAAATACAGAGCGACACGAAACAGAAGGCGATAGTAGTTGAAGCGACTCTAACTGCTCAAAGGTCCGCTCCTCCATGGCTCATGTTCGTGACAGGTACCAAACGGTTTATGATTGCCGAAGGGCGCGGGGTCATGCGTGCTGGTAACGATGTTCGGCCTTTCCTTTGGACCATCCACTTTTATTTCCAGACCCTTGGTCCACGGCCATCAGGTGATGATGAAGGCCTTTTTGCACTTCCATCAATATATCTGGACTTTTTCGGTGAAGATAACTTTGGACAGGACTTATTTGATGCTATTGCCGACAGACTCCTGGATTGCGCCAATCTCAGTTTTGAAGAGGGTACACCTACTCTTCAGAATCCAGAATCTATAATGGAGGTGCTTCTTCATTACTCAGAAGATGAATATGAACAAATAGCTTGTCTTGAAGGATTCGTCGAAGCGGTAAAAAATTGTTGGGAAATAGGTCAGACTTACAAATTCAGTATCATGCGGGAACAAAAGGAACATCTTGCTTAGTATGGTTTTCAAATCCTACCGAAAGGCGTATCCTCTCACCATTTCAAATCGACCCCAGAAGCGGAAGCACAATCCTATACTGGTGAGAGGCATTGAACGGTTTGGATTTTTAGTTGTTGGTGCCCAGGAAAAACCGATTGAACAAACCCGAGTTTTGTTCAATAGAAAATCCAGTTCATCACACCGTGCCCTTAATACTAGACTCCGGATAGGGTTATACATTGTTTGTATGCCCTATGCTGTGTATAATTAGGCATACAAATATATTGCGTAGTCAAGCAGGAATCTAGAGAACATGGCAACTACTGAGCATACCATAAATGATGCCTTGGCTGAAGTCTTGGTAGAAACTCGTAGTTTGTGGCGATTAAAGGGTGTTGTCAGGTCTGAAAATATCGATGTACTTAAAGGTAGTGGTAAGAGACCTGACATTCTAATTAGCGAACCTAATGTTTCTCCAGTGGTCGTTGAGACGGAAATAATGCCGGCCGCGTCAGTAGAGGTAGATGCAAAACAACGGCTCGGTGAGCAGCTGCTTCCCTCAGGTCGAAGAATATTGTCCTCGCTGGCTGTTAAACTACCGACAAGGTTACGAGATTACTCAGGCCAACCTTTGAAAAAAGAAATTGCTAAGGCTTCGGATTTTGAGATGGCCCTTTATACGGGAGAAAATCCCGAGACATACATGCGCTGGCCCCAAAATGGTTGGGTAATCGGTGATACCATCGACTTATCAATTCTCATCCAGTCGGCGTCTGTACCACCGACAGTCGTAGAAGAGGCGGCAAACAAACTGGTTAGCGGCGTAAGCGAGGCCGCAGCTCTTCTTACCGAGATGGCGATTGAACATCCGGGATCAATCCGAAAAATCTGCGAGGAGCTCCGGCAGCAAGATGGTGAGCAAACTCGCAGAATGGCCACAACCATCCTAGCCAACGCGCTAGTATTCCACGAAAGTCTAGCTCGGGGAACCGGTGAATTGTATGATGTAAGAACGCTTGACGAATTGAGGGGCAAAAGGAACGTGGTCAGTAAAACGGCGATGCTCGAAGACTGGAGGAAAATACTGAAGGTCAATTACTGGCCGATCTTCGATATAGCCAGGCGTATTCTTGAGGTTATTCCGATAGATACGGCCAGACCTCTTCTGGATCGATTAGCAACAACTGCCGGTGAACTCGTAGAAAACCACCTCATGCGCTCACATGATTTAACAGGAGCTGTATTTCAGCGCCTGATAGCAGACCGTAAATTTCTGGCAGCTTACTACACTAATCCAGCCTCAGCGGCTCTTTTAGCCGGCCTCGCCATCAATGGGAACAGGACTCCGGGAAATGGCTCCTGGTCGCGGGATCAGGATGTTACCGCCTTGCGTATCGTGGACTTTGCTTGTGGAACTGGCACGCTTTTATCCGCGGCATATCGTCGGATCAGCCAGTTACATGAATCGGCTGGCGGCGATGCCGAGTTGATTCACCCTGAGATGATGGCTACTGCACTTGTTGGCTGTGACGTACTGCCAGCTGCAGCCCATCTGACGGCCTCAATGCTCGCCGGGGCCCACCCAACGGTTAGATACAGCCGGAGTTCAATCATGACCGTAGTCTATGGCGCGCGAGAAGATGGCGGTGTTGCCCTCGGGTCGCTCGATTTGCTGGATCCTCAGAGAGCGTTCGAGATTATTGCCATCACAGCAAAGGCCATTGAAGGAATGGGCGAAAGCGAGAAAGAAGCATGGTCCACATTACCTCACGCGTCGTTCGACCTGGTTATCATGAATCCACCCTTCACTCGGGACACTGGCCATGAAGGCGAAAAAATCGGCGTTCCGAATCCCATGTTCGCCGCATTTAGTTCTACAGTAGAACAGCAACGTGCCATGGCGCGCGCTACAGAACGCCTTCTCAAGAACACGTGTTACCACGGCAATGCTGGCGAAGCGAGTGCGTTTCTGGCTCTCGCAGACCGTAAGCTGAAAGACGATGGAACACTGGCACTGGTAATGCCTCTCAGCTTGATGTCGGGAGATGCCTGGGAAGAGTCCCGGCAATTATTACGAAAATCGTATAGCGGACTCATTCTTATCTCTATTGCCGGTGCTCGGGCTACTGAGCTTTCTTTTTCGGCAGATACAGGAATGGGTGAATGCCTGGTTATCGGTCGCAAGAGAAAAGATGATAATCAGCGAGCAACATTTATTGTGCTGAACGAGAGACCATCTTCCACAATAAGCGGTGCCAGCGCCGCTGTTCAGATCAATCGTCTTAGAACAGGAAAGCTCCGCAAGCTGGAAGACGGACCAATAGGTGGAAGCTTGCTCAATTTTGGCGATGATCTAATCGGTTATGCTATCGATGCAGCTCTTCCTGAGGATGGGCCGTGGAATTTGGCGCGTATTAAGGACGCCGCTTTGGCCCAGATAGCGTACCAGATGACCACCTGTGGGCTTATCTGGTTACCAGGTATGACTAAAAACAGTACCATCCCGGTTTCCATCTCGACCATATCAAAGATAGGTCAGGTCGGCCCATATCACATGGACATCAATGGTAATACTCCGAATGGCGGAATTAGGGGTCCCTTCCGGATTGAGCCTCTGAAGACAAAGACAGCCCCTACCTACCCGGTCTTATGGTCGCATAACGCCGACAGAGAAAGATGCATGGAGTTCGAGGCAGACAGTGAGGGTATAGTACGCCAAGGAACCAACTCTGAAGAAGACGCGTTCGTTCGAGATAAGGCCGACCGAATCTGGGAAACGGCGTCACACTGTCATTTCAACAGGGATTTCCAATTCAACAGTCAATCAACGGCGATGCAGTACACCAAAAGGCAGACAATAGGCGGGCGAGCTTGGCCATCAATCGCCCTCAATGCCCCTGAGCAGGAAAAGGTATTAACGGTATGGGCAAATTCGTCTCTTGGCTTTCTACTTCACTGGTGGCATGCTAACAAACAGCAAGCAGGTCGAGGCACCATCGGCATATCAGCCCTGGAATCGCTCCCGGTACTAGATGTGACAACGCTATCCGAAGAGATGCTTTCAAACGCAGTCGCTATCTTCGAGGATATGAAACACTACGAATTACGTCCAATCAATGAGATAGAACACGATCTCGTTCGACAAGAGCTTGACGTAAGAATGGCCACGCAAGTACTCGGATTCCCACCGGAGCTAGTGACTCCGAATGGGCCTCTAGCTTTGCTTAGACAAAAACTGGCACTAGAGCCTTCAATAACGGGAGGCAAGTTGGCCTGATACATTGAGTAAACCGGGGGTGAACGTATTGGCATGATAGAGGGAGAAAATATCCACGAAGCAATCAATAGTTTGAAAACCTCGATTCAGAATGCTGCCCGTCGTTTCGATGACTATATAATCTATGGTGATGAATGGGCAAACCCTGATTGGTTTATAGAAATATGTTATATTAGACTTCTTGCCATCATTGAGTCATTAGGACTATCTAAACTTCATGATATGGTTCTCTCTGAATACTTGAGGACGAAAGAAACAGAAAAGGGGTTTCTTGCTAGTGGTGTGACTCCAGAGGGAGAGCCATTTTCAATTATCCTATCAAAGCTACGTCAATTTCTGAGTGCAATAGAACAGTTCTATCCAAGTGATGAACCTACAAGGATTACTAAAGACTTGCTCCAAATTATTCGTGACATCCACTATACAATTACGGATAAGGAGTTGTTTAAAAATGTGCCTCAGAGTGAAAAAGAAGTTCACATTCGTATAGAGGGAATACTCAAATGCGTTTTCCCTGATTTGAAACACAAGCCGACATTAACAAAGCCAATTAAGAGTTTTGAACCCGATACCGGGATACCATCAATTCAGACTCTTATAGAATACAAGTTCCTTTCACGTAGTAAAGATGTAGGCACTATTGCTGAAGAAATCTTAGCTGATACACGAGGTTACAGCTCGAGAGACTGGAAAAGGTTTATCTATGTAATATATGAGACAAAAAGGTTCAAACGGGAAAATGAATGGATTCAACTGCTAAGGCAGTCTGAAATACCGGAAAATACGACCGTTGTCGTTCTTAGTGGCGAACCTCCCGCAAGTAGTGAGAGGAAAAAGCTTCAAAAAAAGACAGGGTAAGATATTATGCCAAAAATCTATATCTACTTCAATAGGCCCGAGATAAATCAACTTTATGCTCAAACCGTAGGCTGGGTGCCAACAGAGCGCGTAAAAAACAACAGCCATGCAATTGAAGGCGGATTATCAGCAGGTATACCGGGGCTAGGTGCAAAAGCCGGTGGGGTCAAAGAATCGGGTATTAAAGAACAATATGAAATAAGTGAAGAACACAAATTGTCTGAATTAAAGAGTCACCTGATGAAAAACCATCAACTTATCGATGATATTACTGAAGCTGCTGCTCACGTTATTAAAAACAATTCTGGTATCTTTGTCCAATCAAGGTACAGATTTGATGCACCTCAATTCCGGGATAGCAGTGATCCAATAAAATATGTTAACGAAGCTGGTTGCGTTTTACTTGAGGGTGATGTTGGTACTACGAGAATACTTGTTAGCCTGGGATTAGACCACATGCCTCGGGTACACGGCAATACCATGACTAATACTGGACATGATGCAATTATCTTTCGGGAGTTTGATGGCAAGGATATACCTCTGGAAATCTTCGGATTCCTTCACCCTATCAAATCGAAAATACAAATAAGACCTGTTACGGTAAGCTTGTAGAATTGCCCAACTTTGCTATACATTCTGTCAGTTTGTTTAACAAATTGTCCGATGAGCATATTGAGTCTTTATGTCACAATCGCATACAAATAATTTATCGCCTGTTTTGTTGGATCTTGTTCAGGGCTAGCTCGGCAGCAAATCGAACATCCTTATCATCTAAGGCTCTAGTAAGTGCCTCTACGGCACCTGGATCTTGTAAGTTCTCAAGTGCGAAAGCAGCACTTATCTTTACTTGTTTGTCCCTGTCCTCTAACGCTTGGCATAGCACGGTCAGTATTTCGTTGTAGTGCTCACTTTCTCTCGTGGCTTTGTTAGCAAGGGTTTGCGGGAGCCGTTTCCTAATACGCCAGTTCTTGCTGCTGTGGAGCACTCTGATAAGGGAGTCTGCAACGGGGTAATTCGTGTTAGTTAATATCGCAGATGCATACGACCAGGCATGATCATCTCCCAACATATTTGTCAACTCTCGCACTGCTGATTCTGCGATTTCTTCTGAATCCTTTGTTATACTCGTCCTGAATATATCTACAATAGCTTCATATACATCCTGCCCAACATCTTTATCCTTCTTCAACATCTTTATAAGAGACATTAGGGCTCTGACATCTCCAATCCTGCCCAGAGCCTTCGCTGATAGTCGCCGAATATCCTTGTCCTTGTCTTTTAACGAATCAATGATACGGCCCGCAGATATTGGGTCTCCAATTTTTCCGAGCGCTTCTAATGCACTGATACGGTCACCGGTATGCTTGCTTCTCAACAGTTGGAGGAGAAGGCTCGTTGCCCTCTTATCTCCTATATACCCAAGAACATTAGCAGCTCCCCTTCGAAGGGTACCATCTTCGCTATTCAATGACTCGAGAAGAGGAGGTACCGCCAGTTCCCCGAACTTGCGAATTGAATTCTGTGCCGCAAATCTAACAGCGAGGTCATCATCTTGAAGAAGTTGAACGAGCGGTTCTATGGAAACTGGGTCTTTTATCCTTCCCAGAGTCTCAGTTGCTGCCTCTCTTACATTGCTTCTGTTGTTACCTAGCATTTGAATCAAAGGCTGTACAGCAAGATTGCCGAACATAGCAAGAGCCATTTCTGCAACAATACGTAGGTCATCATCTTGAAGAAGTTGAACGAGCGGTTCTATGGAAACTGGGTCTTTTATCCTTCCCAGAGTCTCAGTTGCTGCCTCTCTTACATTGCTTCTGGTATCCTTCAAAGCTAATAACAGGGGTTGTACTGCTGATTTACCTATTTCGACAAGTGTTTGCATCACATTATCTCTAACCGAATATACGGTATAGTCTAGAGCTTCTATCAAACCGTCAATATTCCTGCTCGATACTACTGATTCTACATCCACTTCCGGTAAATGCATCTGCTCAATCATGTACTCTAAACGTGGAATATTGCATTTTTTGACCATCTGTTCTTTCAGCGATTGCCACCATTCAGCCTTATTGGTTTCATCGTCTTCTTTGAAAAATTTCAGAAGGTCATCCGGGTTGTATTTTATTATTAGATTTGCAACAAAGCTCATCAGATTAGAAGTGGGGTACCATGTGTGTATATACGCAGTTTCTGCCCCCCAACGATTGATATGTATGACTTCATGAACAAGTCTCAACAGCACTTCAGCTTCTTTTAACGTCAGAACTTCTTGGTTAATAGAATGGCGGGAGTTCTCCAAAGCCACTTTACAATCAAGAGGATTGAATGCAGACATGCTAATTCTGAAAGGGAAAGATTGATATACAGGCTGCATACTTTTCAACCATTCCATCAAGTCCAGTATATGCCTGCTAGAACCGTATTCCCAGTGAACCGGTCGTCCTCTTCTCCGTCCCTCTTCTATCACTTTCTCGACTTCATCGTCTTCAGTACCATAAGAGCGCATCATGGCACGTGCCAAGTCTTCACCTTCGGCTACAGCTTGCTCAAGTTTCGCAATATCTTCCTTTAGCTCTTCATCGTACTCATCAACTAAACTCACACGAATACCTCTATAAAGAACGTCACAGATAGTGTATTGCAAGGGCATGCTAAGAGTCAATCTCATCCTTTAGGGATAAAGCCATTGTTCGTATAATGCTACGGGCAGTTCTCATCGTCTGGCAACAATCAGCCACTCTTGTGTGAGCTAGGCTAGTCTCTCACATAGGGATTGGATGCCCCGACCCCCCTTCGGGGTCGCGATCCTTGCTGAACAATCCGTCAGATTGTTCAACTGGCCCTAAAACAGGGACAGGCCTATTAAGTATGGTTATGACTTTAACAAGTGGTATCGCTATTGGGGGCTGGGCAAGTTCTTAAGGGCTAGCCAGTAGCTCGTGTTTTGGTAGCAGAATTATATCAAGTTACCATAAGCTACACAAGCCGTCAGCGCCATTCTGGGGGTAAATTGTCTGAGTGCCTTGACGACCACCGGGCAAGGGGCTAATATGCCTATGGCAGTTAGTGCTACAAAGCCAGAGAGGTGATCGGGTTGTTCAAGAGGATAGTAACGGGCTTGCTACTCATAGGCCTCGGTGGCCTAGGTATTTGGCTGGTCTTCTCTTTCATTGACAGCAATGGAAATCTTGCACCAGATGGCAATAACGGAGATACTCCCCTTCCATCCATTTCCGCTGTCACTATTTCTAACATTGGGTTCGACGGGGCAACAATTACCTGGACTACAGATGAGCCAGCTACCAGCCAGGTGGAATATGGCTTGAATGATTCCTATGGCTCTGCCACTCCTCTAAATTTCACCTTGACCACTAGCCATACTGTTGTTCTGAGTGGACTTGATTCTGGCACAACCTATCACCTGCGGGTGAGATCGCAAGACAGTTCAGGGAACGAAGCAATTTCTGGCGATTATAGTTTTACTACTGCCAGCAGCGTCAGTGGCCAGCTCATGGTTCATTTCATTGACGTGGGGCAAGGAGATGCTATCCTGGTTGACTATGGCACCTATGAGATGTTAATTGATGGAGGTAGATATGGTGCCTGCGCGGCATATATAGCGAGCTATGTTGACGGCGCTATTGAAGTTATGGTAGCTACTCATCCTGATGCAGACCATATAGGGGGTCTTATTGATGTGCTGGATGCCTTTATCGTTGAACACATTTGGCTCAATGGCGATACAGCTACTACCCAGACCTATAGTAACTTCATGGCCAAGGTGAATGCCGAGGGTGCACAGGTGCATCAGGCACAAAGGGGAGACCAAATCAGCCTCAGTACGTTAACATTTGATGTTCTACATCCCGCATTGCCATTGGACTCTGATATAAACGAGAACTCGATAGTGCTGGGGCTGTCCTTTGGACAAGTGGACTTCCTTTTCACTGGAGATGTAGAGAGTGGAGGGGAGGCCAGTATGGTATCAGCTGGCCTCATTCATGACATTGAGATTCTGAAGGTAGCTCATCATGGATCCAAATATTCCTCAACAGCAAGCTTTCTAGCCGTTGCTCAGCCCGAAATAGCCATCTATTCCGCTGGAGTGGGGAATTCCTATGGGCACCCTGCACCCGAGACAATCACGCGCCTACAGAATATCGGGGCGACCATCTACGGGACTGACACCTATGGAACCATCGTAGTAACCACTGACGGGGAAACGTACAACCTGCCCTAGGGATCAACCACCTATACCCTCACCATAGCTGTTAATGGCCAGGGGACTACCACTCCCAGCCCTGGCACCCATAGTTATCTGGTATCTACAAGAAGTTACTGACTAGAATTCGCCTCTGGGTCAAGCCCCTCTCTGAGCTTTTCCTTGTTGAAAGTCTCCCTCGTGCGATCATAGATATCTCTCCCGTAGTCCTCTATGAAAGCATCAATTGCCTCATCCTTGGCTCTCCTTCGTCATTCAAGGTTTCCTCTCTCCGTCTTTTTGGCCAGTGATGTGGCCACCCCGTTTCTTGGCTTCGTGGATCATCTTGTGCGCCTCTATTCCCACATTGTCGTTGAAGAGTTTGGTGAGTTCCTGCTTTGTGTAAAGTATATCGCTCTGAGCGCTGTGGCACAGATATGGCTAAGGGGAGCGAAAGTTGTCCAGTTATCATCTGAGAGAAGACTCGGTCTTCGGTGAAGTGCTAAGTAGGATCATGCGAAATGTTGTGTGAATGCTAACACTGGTGGTGCCCTGCCCCCACTAGTGGTACCACTAGTGGGGGCAGGTACACAAAAAGCCAGAAAAGTGACAAGCCCTGCTGAAAACAATAAAGTCACTGCGTGAGCCGTAGATAAGAGAGAAGCAATCCCTGCAAAGCTGGAATCAACTGCTTCTTCTCAAAGAAGAGTTCGGGAGCTGTCCACAATGGTGTACAATTGGTAATGATATTACCCTAAATTAGCCTCGATTTATCCTACAGGGTCTGGGATGTTTCCATTTTCTGAATCTCAAGCTGGTAATATCATTACCACTTCAACATCTCTTTAACCACACTATCTTATCCAATTCCCAGAAGTCTAGTATAGTATGCGGGGGCTAGTAAAGTATGAGCCGCTTGTGTCTTACGGACGGCATAGGATGGGAGCCAGACAAAGGTTCATCACACTAAAAGAGCCAAAAAATTCACCTCCTTAGCAGGCATTTCCATGATGGACTGTTGTATTTATGATAAGCTCATGCTAGATTAGCGATCAAGGCTCTAATAAGGGCAAATAAGGTACGAAAAGACGTGAGTTAACACGTCCAAAACCGCTTAATATGATCGGCGATGATGTCGAGTTATTAACTATCAATCCGAGTGATGATAAGGTTACGGGAACTCCCGCCTGGAATCCATGTCCTTTTGGTAGCGAAGATATCACCATGTTTGAATAAGGCACCCTTGAGATCGCCTCCGATATGCAGATGTCACCTCTTTTATTCCCTGTGCTTATTTCGATTGCGCCGATGCTTATAGTAGGTGAGCGTGCAAAACCATACAGCGGTGGATTTTAGCTATCGCCTGGGAAGTAGTGCCTTCCTGAGCTCTGTATTGATAGCGCAATATTAAGCAGTAAGTCCTTGAGGAGTCAACAATTGGGTGTTGTTCGGTTGTGAATTGGGGGATAAGTTTTATTGTCCACTAAGGTCTTATAGGAGCAGTGAGGTAATGAGCCAATTGCTGAAACATAGTTTCATCACGCCCAGAGAAAAGTTCGTGAAAGTAAGCTCTCACCTTCTCGGCATCTTTTATTTGCTTCACGACGATGTCCCTCGCTAGGAGAGGAAATACGTTGTGATACGCTCCGATAAAGAGAACGGCGATTTCCCCATCCCTCAGGGTTTCATTTATGGTACTGGCTATAAACCTGTCCCTTTGTTCGGTTAGACGATCGCTGGAAACCGTTTCAGACGGCTTGCCACTGACAAGCTTGTAGATGTGTTCATATTCCTGTAGGAGGAGGGAGGCGTCTTCCGTCTTTCTTATCTCCGCCCCCTTTTTGATCAGCTCGAGGACAACTTGATGATTTCTGCTGCCCCTCCTGGCTGCTTCCTTGATGATCTTCCGTCCCACTTCACCATCAGCAGCGAGGCCGTCCTGATAGATCTTCATGCTGGCGCTATCGCAAGATAGGAGATAATCAACCACACTCTGCCAGAACTTGGCCACCGTCTCCCGATGCCGGGACCAGCGTTCTTGTCCACAAAGGGAAGCGCTTTCCCTCTCAATGGTGGCGGCCATGCTGCCCATGTCTGCTTCGGTGTGAATGATGGGCAAATAGAGGAGACTTCTCATCATGGCTCATTTTCTGAATTTTGCCAGCGCCTCTTCGAAATGCTTGGCGGCAATTTCAAAGGCGGTGACTTCTGCTGGCACAGGGTTTAAATCGAGGCTGTTCACGAACTCCCTTATCGCCAGCATAGATGCGCTCCGGCAAATGCCCTCTACGTCTGAACCCACCAGACCCTCGGTGTCCTTTGCCAAAGACTCAAGAACCACATCCTCAGCCAATGGCTTACCTCTAGTATGAATTTGAAATATTTGAAGCCGAGCTTTCTCATCTGGGGCAGGTAGCTCCAGCCGAAAGTCGAATCTACCGGCTCTGAGCAGAGCGGGGTCGACAATATCGGGCCTATTAGTAGCAGCCAGAACTACAACACCCTTTAGTTCCTCTACGCCATCGAGTTCGGTCAGGAACTGACTGATCACCCGCTCGGTGACGTGAGAATCAGCACTGGACCCTCGGAGGGGGGCGATGGCGTCAATCTCATCGAAGAAGATAATACAGGGGCTGGCCTGCTTTCCCTTTTTGAACACCTCCCTAACGCCTTTCTCGGACTCACCTACCCATTTGGAAAGGAGCTCTGGCCCCTTGACCGAGATAAAATTCACCTCGCTCTCGCTGGCCACTGCCTTAGCAAGGAGGGTCTTGCCCGTGCCCGGAGGCCCGGTGAGCAGGATGCCCTTCGCCGGGTTGGTATTGGCATGTTCGAATAGCTGCGGGTACCTGAGTGGCCACTCGATGGTCTCCATGAGCACCCTCTTGGCCTCTTCCAGCCCGCCGACGTCACTCCACTTCACATCGGGGATCTCAGTGAAAACCTCCCTTATTGCTGAAGGCTCCACTTCCTTTAGCGCCTCAATGAAATCGTTCATGGTAACCTCTAATTCCAAGAGGAGCTCGTAGGGTATATAGTCGGCTTCAAACTCGATCTTGGGCATGATCTTCCTCAGGGTCACCATTGCTGCCTCGCGGCTGAGCGCTTCCAGATCCGCCCCGACAAAGCCATGAGTGATCTCCGCTATCCTCTCCAAGTTAACGTCGGCAGCCAGAGGCATTCCTCTGGTATGGATGTGAAGTATCTCCAGCCTGCCATTTTTGTCGGGAATGCTTATGGAGATCTCGCGGTCGAAGCGACCTGGCCTCCTCAGGGCAGGATCGAGCACATTGGGTATATTGGTAGCCCCGATGACGATCACCTGTCCCCTGGATTTAAGGCCGTCCATCAGGGCCAGAAGCTGCGCCACCACCCTCCGTTCTACCTGCTGATCGCCCCTGATATCCTCCCTCTTAGCAGCTATGGCGTCAATCTCATCGAGAAAGACTATAGCCGGCGCTTGTTGTCCCGCCTTCTCGAAAATGGCCCTGAGATGCGCTTCGCTTTCACCGTAGAACTTGTGGATCACCTCCGGGCCGCTTATGTGGACAAAATAGGCATCGGTCTCATTTGCTACCGCTCTGGCGATCAAGGTCTTACCACACCCCGGTGGGCCGTGCAACAGTACACCTTTAGGGGCCTCGATTCCCAGCCTCTCAAACACCTCGGGATGTTTTAGCGGGAGCTCGATCATCTCCCTTATGCGCTGAATCTCCTTCTGCAGCCCACCGATGTCTTCGTAAGTGACACCGGTCTTTTCCTTGCCAACCGTGGCCTCCCCTTTTACTTTTATGGTGGTCAGGGGGCCGATTATTACGGCACCCTTGGGGCTGGTATCCACCACCGAGAACTCCTGGTAACGGCTGCCCAAAAAGGTGACCCTTACCTTGTCCCCGGCGGTCACTGGCAGCCCCTCGAGGAGCCTTCCCAAGTATTTCCTGTCCTTCTCGGCGACAAAAGCCCGGGAAGAGCTTATGGAGGCGAGGACTACAGTATTGGCACTCTCATACTCTGCCTTCTGGAGGTTAACCTTCTCTCCCAGTCCGGTTTGTGCATTCTCGCGGGTGATGCCGTCTATCTGGATGGTTCCCTGGCCGCGGTACTGAGGATAGGCTGGCATGACCTTGGCCACAGCAGCCCGCTTGCCTGTGATCAGGACGATGTCTCCCACCTCAGCCCCTATCTTTGCCATATCATCGGGGTCAAGTCTGGCTATGGCTCTTCCCACATCCTTGGCCGGAGCCTCGGCTACCTTCAAGCTTAGAACATCGCTCTCTTCCTGCATTATCTTTTCTCTTCTATTTCTTTTTCTTAAGTCTTATCTCGAGGATTCCATTCCTATAGGAGGATTCCATGGAATCGGCTTCGACCGCTGAGGGCAGTAGTAGCTCCTTGCTGTATTTCCTATCCTTGGCCTCAGCCGTCAGTTCCAGGATGTCCTCATCGACCTCGATATGGATATTCTCGGCCTCGATACCAGGAAGCTCAGCGATGACCACAAGCCTATCACCTTCATCGAGCACATCAACCAGCGGTTCGCGGACCTCCGCTACCACTGTGCCCTCTTCTGTGGCCCTGATGTTGCCGAACTGCTCTACCACTGGCTTGCCCCCCAATCCCATCCTTACGCTGAAGCCGAACACACCCTTAGCCTTGCCGCCCAGAGCCTCTATTTCGCCGCGCCGACTGTATTCCCCTTCGCCCTCCTCGGCCATCTTGGAGACGAAGTCAAACAGATTTCCGATCCCTTTGAACAAGCCGCCAAGGTCGACTCCCTCTTTGGACCTCTTGCTTTTCTCACTCATTGAAACTCCTCCTCTACCTTGCTGAGCGTCCCTTGTTTGTCGCCGTAGTTCCTCCAACTTGAGGCTGATGATAGGTAGCGGCTTGGTCAATCCGCTCTCCCAGCGCCTCACAGTCTGCAGCGAGACGCCGAGAAGATGGGCAAACCTCTCTTGGGATAGACCGAACTCCAGTCGCAGCTTCTTGATCCTCTTGCCTTCCATAGCCACCGACCCTCTAACACTCGCCACGTATTATAACACATGTATAATCATATGTCAATACTTTGGCCTCAGTATCAGCTGGCTGCTTGGCGGGGGTGAGATAAGGTCATCTGTTAATCTCAACATTAGTCCCATGTTGAAGGCTGAGCTAAGCTCTTTGTGCGGCGCCGTTTCGCACATCCCTTTGGGACACGCCCAGCAGTTCTCTCAGCTCAGCGCTTCGGTGTCTTATCTCGTCACTCCGGCCACTGGCCAATGCCTTTTCGACTTTGAGCACGGCTTTCTCGATTTCCCCTGCCTTTAGTTCCATCCCTGGGTCACAGAACTCTTCCAAGGCAATCTGTGAAGCAGCGATGGCGTTTTCCGCTTGGATACCGGCCGCTATCTTCTGCTGCTTCTCCCGATCCTCGTCAGCACGTGATTCTGCCACCGCGATCAGGCGATCGATGTCCTCTTGACGAAGCCCTTTTGAGGAAACAATCTTCACCCTTGTCTCATTTTCACTGAGCAGGTCTTTGGCAGATACGTGCATAATCCCATCTACATCTACATCGAAGGCAACCTCGATCTTAGGAGTTCCTCTGGGAAGTGGTGGGATGCCCTCGAGTTGAAACTGCCCCAGGGGGAGGTTGTCCAAGACAAGCTCTCGCTCCCCTTGCCATACCTGGATGTCGACCGAGGTCTGACAATCCGCAGCTGTGGTGAAGACCCGCGCCTCCGAGGCAGGCAGGGGAGTATTCCTGGGAATAATTCTGGTGAAAAGCCCACCCTGAGTTTGAATGCCGAGAGAGAGGGGGAGAACGTCGAGGAGAACTACCTTATCAATCGCCCCAACCAGCATTCCCGCATGGATGGCGGCCCCCAAGGCCACGACCTCATCGGGATTGATGCTCTGATAGGGCTCTTTCCCCAGCCATTGCCGAGCCAGTTCCCACAGGGCGGGCATCCTCGTCGCCCCTCCCACCAGGATCACTCGATCGATATCCCTGGGTTCCAGTCCCGCGTCGGCAAGTGCCTGGCGGGTAGGGGAAATTATCCTCTCCAGTAGATGTCTGGTCAGTTCCTGGAACTTCTCTCTGCTCAGGGTGGTCCTCCAGTGTGTCGGTGCACCGTAGTCCCCGCCAACAAACGGCAGGTGAATGTCGGTTGATGTTTTCAGTGAAAGATCGATTTTGGCTTTTTCCGCAGCCTCCCTCAGCCTTTGCCGTGCCCTTCCGTCTCCGGGTAAGGCAATCCCGTAGTTCTCTTGGTACTGCCTCGACAGATAATCCATCACTGTCTGGTCATAGTCGTCGCCGCCGAGCCAGGTATCGCCACTGACAGCCCTGACCTCAAAGATGCCCTGCTCAAGCTCCAAGATGGAAACATCGAAGGTGCCGCCGCCTAGATCCCAGACCAATGCGGTATGCACATCCTCCCGGTCGAGGCCGTAGGCCAAGGCAGCAGCAGTGGGCTCACTAATAATCCTGATCACATCCAAGCCGGCGATGATGCCCGCCTCCTTCGTCGCCTGGCGTTGTTGATCGTTGAAATAGGCGGGCACGGTGATCACGGCTCGTTCCACTTTCTCTCCCAGGTGGTCTTCTGCATCCGCCTTGACCTTGCGCAAGATCGCGCCGGATATCTCTTGGGGGGTGTACTCTCGGCCATCGACGTTGACCCTATAATTGGAGCCCATGCGCCTCTTGACCGAGGCCACCGTCCTCTCCGGGTTTGCGATAGCCTGCCTCCTGGCCATCCCACCTACCAGGGTCCTGCCCTCCTTGGTAAAAGAAACGACCGAGGGCGTGAGCCGTTGACCCTCAGCGTTCGGTATGATCCTTGGCCGCCCATCGTCTATGGCAGCCACGACAGTGTAAGTTGTCCCCAGGTCGATGCCTACAGCTCTAGTCATGTCACGCAGCTTGGTATTCCTTTCATCTCCGGGGCGAGCTCCTCTCCAAATAACGGGGATACTTCTCTTTTCCTGTGCCGCTCATTCTCCCAGGCACGGGTGCGCTCGTCCCACTCCTTCATCATCCCATACTCGAGCATGGTCTCCATCCCGGCCAGGGCAGCCCTCAGGTTGACCCCGATGAGGGGTACGCCGGCGACTGAGATTATGATGTCGGCATAGATTACAAGTCCACGATCTAGGACCCGATCCAAGAGGTCGACTAGGGTAGCGTGTGAGTTGCGCGTTGGCTCCATAGACTCCTCAGTCAAAAACCACCGACAAAGCTATAAGGGGGCCATGGTCCGGTAAAGCGCACGGAAAACCCCTTCATCTCGTTGATTTTGTCCAATTCCGCCCCGAGAAGCATGTACCTGTACCTGTCAACTAAGCATGACAGATTCAGGAGCATCTGCAAGCCCTGCTCTGCCTTCTTCGTCTTTTCGACACGGATATCATCGGCGTGTATTCGGATGCGGTGATAAAAGTCTTTGAAGTACTTGTCGGCTGCGGATTGCATCTCGCGCTGTATCAGGTTCTCAAGTCTCTGCCGGTACATATAGGCTAGGCCTCTAGGCTTGCTCTTGATCTCCTCTTCCAGGTTTCTTATTTCCAGGCTTGTCTTCGACAAATTTTGGGCCACGAGTTTGGGATCCCAAAAGACCTGCACCCCATACTCTGCCTTGTCCCTCACCCTTTCAATTTTTGTTTTGAGCTCTTCATGCTCCTGCTCGAGCCAATCCAGCATGTTTTGCTCAGCGCTGCCCTTCGCTCCTGCACTAATTATGGTATCAAAGGTCGCGGGGAGCACAGTGCCCCACCTCTCCCAGGCAGCATCAACCACCTGCTGATGAGTCATTACCCACGCCTTCACCATTCCCTCATCACCCGATTGGTAAGGCTGCGCAGGGGAGTCGTGCATCACAGCGCAGATATCCTTGTAAGGGATGGTGTAGACTTCCCTACCCTCTATACCGATTTTCCCCAGGCTCACACTTTCCGTGGCATCGGCAATGCAATAGAGGTATCTTGCCTCCTCTTTGACAACGGTTTCAACCGGCGCAATCTCGATCTTGTTACTGTATCGCATCTTTAACCCCTTTGCTCGGCCTTCTCTTTCCAACGTTCAGGGTTTATCATCTCGTCGAGGACAGCGTCGACGTATTCATCAAGGCCATCTCTTATCGATTTCACAGACTCGAAGACCCCCTGCTCCTCTTTCATCTCCTCGATAGCCGCGTCGAGGTCCATGAGTGCCTCCCCCAACCTTTCCACTTCCTCCTCAGCCAGCCGCCCGCTTTCCATGCGCTTCATCGCCTGGAGCTTGAGAGCGTCCCGTATGATCTCAACGAGGGCGATCACCAGCCCAAGCAGGCCGTGCTTCAGACTCCTCTCATCGATATCGAGTACCATACCGCCATGCCTCCCTCTAAGGCGTCCTCTTCTGCAGGTGAACTTCTAGAATCCCGTTTCGGCAGGTCGCCTTCAAACTGTCCACCTGTACCGGGGCACCCAGTTCAATCTTCTTGCGGTACCCCCTGCGGGCTGCCGGCTTTGTGGAGAAGGAGAAGACGTCTCCATCGACTTCCAGATCCAGTTCTCCCAGGTCTACTCCCGGGACCTCGGCTATAATCACAATCTCTTCAGCCTCGTGGAAAACGTCAACCGGGGGTTCCACGACTTCGGTTGGCTTCCATACACTTTCCTGATCCCTCCATCTGGTTGATGGCTCAGTGGTGCCTATGTGGTACTCCCTTTCGCCCAGGATGCCACGAGTGCTGAGGTGTCCGCTGATCCTCGTCTCTCCCCTTCCCCATTCCTCATCGCTCAGCACCTCTCTACCGCCAGCCTTCTTCAGCTTTTCCCTGAGCTCCTCCAGTCGGCCCCTTGCGTTCTCCGGGGAAGAGAGCAATTCCGCCAGGTCTATCTTGAGGCCGAGGATGTCGAGCGTGCCGCCAATGACATCGGATAGGTCGGCCTTTGGGTGATCTTTCTTCATGGAGCCTCCTAAATTGCCTCCACCCAGGATGTCTCTCCCTGGCGGTGCCCATTGCCGGATGGACTTGCACCTGCCCTCTTCGCTTTGGCACTTATCCAGCCGCACCAGGGGCAGCCTTCTTCCATTAGCTCCTCTACTGGCACGCGCTTAGCACACTGGGGGCAGGTCTCCTTGCCCACCATCGCCTCCTGCCATGCGGGTGTTTCCATTCCAACTCCTGATGGAAACTCCAAGCCATATTTGGCCGCAGTTTCAAATGATGCCAGGGCGGCTCTTATCTTTATGCCGAGAAGCTCGACGCCAGCCACCGAGACGGCGATGTCTGCGTTGATCACCAGACCTTTGTCGAGTATCCTGTCGATTACATCAGCCAGCGTGCCGCTGGTATCCTTCTCTGCTTGCAACGCCATAGCCAGTTCCCCCTTTCACAATCTGCCTCCGCGAGTTGCAACTCCTCGATCACTATGCCGACGAGGCCGTCTTCGGCAGAGGCTCAAGCCCTCCTTATTGGGTCTCTTGTTGCTCCATGGGCTTGCCGCGAAGGCGGGTCCTCTTCCGTTCAAACCTCGTAATATTGCCATTTTCATCCATTAGCACCTCATAGTCGCCCAGGACATCGGTGGCAGAAGGGATCCTGGACATCTCCAGCATGTCCAGGCCAATATGCCACCCCTGCTCGTCCCTGAAAGCTCCCGTCACTGCTATCGGCTTTAGCCCTGTGAGCCCTGCCATCTGGCTCTTAGCCCGTTCAGCTAATCCTGTCATATCCATAGATCGCCCTCCTTTGGGTTCTCGTACCTTTGCCTTACCGAGCTTTGTCATGTGTCACCACGCTCGGCCTTGGCTTTCCGGATGACATTCAGACGTTCCATCAGAGCCCTTTCTTGCCCATCGTACTCCTCCTCACTGACCTCACCGAGGTCGTAGCAAACTTGAAGCTCCAGCAGTTCACCCCGAACCCGATCCTCGTCCAGCATCTCGCTCATGGCTGCCTCATCCATTCTTTCGGCCAGCCAGTGGACACCCCTTATCGGGCCTAAAACAGGGGCTGTCAGCAGATCAAAAACCAAGCCCATGTTTCTCCCTTACCTTAGTTCTTTCCAGTTCACCACGATGTTTACGAAGTTACACGGAGGTGCCGGCCCGACGTACTTGAAGGCTATCCGCTCAACCATTTCTTCATCCAGTTCGCTCACAGCCTGATCAAAATCTGGCTCTTTCTCCCTGTCGACCAGGAAGGCTGCATTTAATACCATCCTGTCCAGCAACACGGCGTTTTCTCGGATGTTGTGGGCAACACGGCGAAGTGGCAGCATTATCTTAGCTGCCTCCCTGGCTCTCTTGCGATTCAGTGCTTCTTTGACCATCTCCCCAAGACGTATTCTGTCAAATTGGGTCACCCCAGGGGATTTCCCAGAGAGGGAATTGCGAAGCCTTCTTATCTCCGGGTTCTCAGCCACGATTTCCTCGAATACAGCCTTTTCATCGCGCCAGAAAGCCTTGAGGCCCAACTCGGCCCTGCCCTCCAGTTCCTCCAGCAGCCTGTGAAACTCGTCAAATCTGTTCGTCAACAGATTTCGAATGTCTTCCGAGGGAGAGCCGGAGTCGGCAACGGTGCCGAATCTCACCGGCAGTATGGTGAATTCCCTCATGACTCTCTCCAGGACCCTCTCATGGGCCATCATATTCTGGCGGGTGCTCTCATACTGCTGCGCTGGTGAGTCACTGACCACTAGGGCAAGTCCTTTCTCGGCCACTGTGTGCACCATGCCAGCCTCGTCGCCTATCCCCACCTCGTCAAAGGTGCGATCCTCCGGGCAGCAGATGATGCAATAAAGGTATTTCCCAAGTTCAGCCATCTGTTCTCCGCTACACTGCAACGAATTCTGCACGATGGAAATGCTGCACCTCTTCAGTTCTCTGCCGCCTTATGTTAATAAAGAAATTGCCGCCTGATTCTGCACGCCCCCGGCAATAACTGATAAGCAGATCCGCTGCCTGGCGAACTTTAGCGAACTGCATCTTCGCCAGCTCGTTACCAGGATTGCGATCCGGGTGGATTTCGGCCGCCGTGTGACGGTATCCCTTCCTGACCTCAGGCTCTGATATAACGTTGCCCAGGTGAAGTAGATGCTTTGCCTCTTTGATTTTCTCCAGGCTCAACCTCGCTACTTCCACTGTAGCGAAGCTATAGGGTGGCAGAGGTCCAACAATGCGGAAGTCGATCCGGTCATGGAAAAGGTCATTCAGCTGCCGCACGCGACTGTCGAACTCTTTTTGCCCCGCCTTCTCCACCAGGAAGGCTACGTTCATTACCATCTGATCGGAGGCCAGGACGTTAGGTTGCACATCAACAGCTACAGGCTGGAGGAAGCTTATCATTTGCTCCCGGTAACTGTCCCGACGCTTATCCATCGCTGCTTTCACCATCTGTCCCAAATGGATGCGCTCTTCGATGGTCTGCTGCCCCGCCCCGTTGATGATTGCTTCCCTGGCACACACGATGTCCGGCTCGGTGCTGATCTCCCGTATCACCTTTGCTATGTCCCAAGTAGCAGCCACCTCTACCTCAACTTTATCCGCTATCCAAGTTAAGGCACCAGCGAATTGCTGACGACCCTGGGAAAGAAGCTCTTGCACTTCGTCGCTGGTGGCCAGCACCGTCCCGAACTTCACCGGAAGCACTGTGTGCTTCCTCATAACATGCTCCACCACTACCTGGTGGGCCAGCAGGCACCGGACCACCTCCTCTTTTGGCATTGAGCTGAATTCCCCGCCTGAGTAATCGCTAAGCACGCAGTCGAGACCCCGATAGGCCATCATGCGCACCGGACTGGAGCGACCAAGTCCAGTGATGTCCAGGGTGGCATTCTCACCGTTTTTTATGATTCCGTAGAGATACTTTCCATCCATAACTCACCTGCCACTTCTAGTATTTGGTTCCCAGCTACATCGGCTGCAACAGCGCTGTCAAACGGTTGTAGATATATGTTGCCATGTGCTCTTTTCCCTATGCTTCAAGGTGCTGGGCCAAGCCGAGCAACTGTTCTTGAGCCCTGCGCCCTTCGGCGGCCTTGGGATAGTACTCCATCAGCATGAAGTACGTAGCTATGGCTTGATGCATGTTGTTGGCATGCTGCCATGACTGCCCTCTCCTGAGCAAAAACCCAAGGGCTAGTGTTTCTCGCCTCGCCATCTTCAACTTTCTGAGAGTCCTTCCAGTGTGAGTAAGCTATTATTAGGTATTAGGAGATGCCAAGCTCTCTACTTTCGCCCGGCTCTTTCTTCCCTCCATCGTCTTGCTTCCAGTTCAAGGGCCCAGGACTGAAGGTCCATCGGTTTCTCGCCCAGCGCCCTTGCCCGCTCCATCGCCATCAGGCGCCGCGATAATGCGCATACCCCTACCGTGTTGGCTTTTCCTGTCACGACTGTTGCCGTTCTCCTGTCTGGCAGTGGGTTACAGTGCTTCCAGCACAGCTCAGACTCTACTTCCGCGCCGTCGTCGCCGAGCCGCACCTGCTGGAAGGGAAAGGTACATGTGTCCACTTGGCGTGAGATTCCAAGCTCCCCCACAGCGTTCCTCTCCTTGGTTGCTTGTGCTGCCAGCTCAAGTACAGAGGGTTGCATAGCCCCCTTCCAGGCGATCCTGACCTTTTCCTCGGCCACGGCCTCTCTTGCTGCAGCAGTAACTGCCCTACTGGCTTGTCTCACTTCGCTGCCTTCCGGTCGGTTCACTGTTCTGCTCACATGTCTCGCTTTCTATCCTCACCTCAAGTGATGTCAAGGCCTTGCAACATCACCTAGTACCCGACAGCTATCTTCTTCCATTGTTGGCCTGCCTGCTTGCCTGCTTTTCTCTGGCAGTGGCCTGGGCTGGGATTGACAGAGGAACTCTGCGCCTCCCTTTCCTGCTGTGCTGTACTCAGCAGCTCATCCATATCCTTCTGGGCTTCTGACAGGCGATCGAGGATGCGTTGTCTCCGGCGCTCAATGCCAGCCAGCTCCTGTTCCAGCCTCTGCCGCTCCATACTGAGTGCAAAAAGATCAAGGTACGTGGTTCCTTTCCGTGGTTGCTTGGAAGGGATATGATGAGTTGTGACCGTTCTCAGGTCACCCAGGCCCTTGGCTCTGGTAACATCTTTCATCGGCATCTCCTCTCAGCCCAGTACCAATGGCGATGCCAAGTGTTGCTTGGCTTACTTTGCGGGATGACGCACATGGTACGAATGTCCCGAGACATCCTCAAAGAATGCTCAGCAGCCAGATGATGGTGGAGCTGCGCCAAGTTAGTAAAGAGTCTACCGCACAGCTGGCACTGGCATTCTCTTGCTCTTGTTTCCTGCATTTCGCGCAACATTCTCGATCCCCCCTCCACAATATCGGTCTAAGAGCTGGCTCACTACTTTCTTCACTTTGTTGGTCTGAGCCCTGCTCCCCACTCTGGTGGATTCCGAAGTGAGTATGTCCAGGCATAGCTGCCTGAAGAAGTCGTTTGTGGCATTCACCGAGCCATCCTGCATCTTCAACACCTTGCCCACCATGATGCAGCCACGTATAGTCGGGGCAAACTCACACACTCCGGCCTCTCTCAGGCCCCGGACGACGCGCACGATCTTCTCTGCATCGCTACGGTCAAGCCCGGACTTGGTCTTGGTTATGGCTACCTCGGTCTCCTCGTCAAAGTGATCCAGGTCCAGGGTCACCATCCTGTCGCGCAGGGCATCCTGGCTGCGGTAGACCCCGGCATACTCTTCCGGGTTGCTGGTAAAGATGGCAGTGAAGTCAGGGTGGACACTGAGGTAGCCATCCCCATTCCTGGCCGCTGGCATGTCCAGCATTTTCTCTTGGAGCACTGAGAGGAGCGAGTTGTTAGCCTCGGGGCGGGACCGGGTGAACTCATCGTAGATCAGAGTGAACCCGTACTTGCAGGCCACGGTGAGGCGGTTGTCCACCCATCTCTTGCTCATGTCTTCCTCGGTTTTGAGCACCGAGTGAATGAAGTTGTCGATTACCTTGTTCATGCGGTAGCCATACTCGTTGCCTACCAAGTCCGAGGTGCTGAACTCCTCGTCCCCGTGGATCATGACCACCGGGCGGCCGAGTTTGCTGGCGACATGAAAGGCTAGTGTCGTCTTACCCGTGCCCGACGTCCCCCTGAAGTGGACGGGAAACCCGGAGGCAATGTAAGCCAAGGCTCGTTCCACGATTCCCCTGACAAACGGGGTCTCCACGAAATTGGACAGAGGGCGCGGCTCTAATAAGGTAGCCACCTCTTCGATTACCATATGACTTGCCTCACTTTCTGCTCGCAACGCGGTGACCTAGCAACTCAGCTTGCACCTGCGTACTGGCCTTAGAGCTGACTATACTTCTATGCGGCGAAGTAAAGAAGGTCCTGCTTTTCCACCCTGTTTTCGCCCATCAAGCTCTTCAATATCCTTGCCATCTGAATGCGGGCTACTCCAAACCTCTGTTCGAGTTCCACCAGTCTGGTGCCGTCGGGATGGTCTGCCAGGTGTTTAAAGACCATACTGCCAAGTGCAGACCCCTCCTCAGCTATCTCCGTAGGTGGTGGAGGCGCTACTGCCACCGCTGTCTCTCTTTTGGCCTGCATGGTGGCGGTCATTTTTCGCCACTCATCCCGGGCGCCGGCGTGTGCAGCGTGCACCCCTTTGAGTTCCGCGTCGAAGCCCTTGAGCATGGTGCCTACATCCTGCTTAAGATCGGAGTGCACTTTAGCTAGGTCAGTCCGCTGTCGCTTGGCCATGGTCTGGTGGGCAGCATGTACTTCCCTCAATAGGCTGGCCACATTGCTCCTCAGGTCGGAGTGTCCTTTAGCCAGGTCAGAGTGGCCTTTAGCCAGGTCAGCACGCTGTCGCCTAGCCATTGCCTGGTGGGCAGTATCCAGCTCCCTTAGCTGAGTGCCCACAGCGGTCTTCATCTCAGCGGCGCTCTTGGACAGATCAGACCGCAGCTTCCTAGCCGTGGTCAGCCGGGAGCTTCGGAGTTGCTTCATCTCTGTGCTAGCTGCCTCTCGGAGCGTGTGAGCCATCTGTCGGAGCGTTTGCACCGTTTCTTTGAGCTGTGCTATCTCGCCGATCCTATCCTCGTAGGAGTGGACAATGTCCTCAGCTAGACTTCGCATTTCTTGCCTTGTTGGCATATCGTTCTCCCTTCTGCGCTTGGGGTGACCACACCAGAACAGGCAACCACGCCTCCGCCTTGACAGGACGTTACAGAGGTCTTCTCGGATTTACCCGACAGGGGGAGCCCGCTGCACGTGTCGGGCTTAGGCGTGGTCACCCCGAGACGCTCCATGTGATCTTGGTCTACGTCTAGGCTGCGGCCGCCGTCAGCCCCACGGCCTCAGCATACTTCAAGAAGGTGTCAACGCCAGCGACTGTGACTCTGCCCTCAAGGGCCAGTATCTCGATTCCGACCAGGCTGACGCGCACCCAGGCATCTATGACGATGCCCTTGTCCAGAATGCGGTCAATAATTTCCGCGAGGCTGGACGATGCAACTGCCTTCTCAACAGCCATTCACTCCCCTCCTTTCTTTTGTAACAGGTAAACCGGTGTCAAGGGCACGGTCGTGAGCGGCTCCCTTGCTCACACCCCGAGCCATAGCACTAGGGTCGTCATGCACATAGGAATACTCTTGCAGTATCGACAAGGCAACCTTCCTATTTCTGAGGGTCCGAGAAGGAAAAGGAACGTGCTTTCCGAGAGAAGCACTCCAGAAAGCACGTTCACTGAATTCGTTCATTAGCGGCAGCCCAACCATCATAGTTCCTTTGGGACCTTAGACTTGTGGCTTTGCGCCCCTATCTTTCGATAGGTTTGCCTTTATCGCCTCTCCCTTTGTGAGAAGGAGACAAAATCTACTGCAACCCCATTCTATCAGAGCCATTCAGGCGGTCTGCAAGCCCTGTTAGTGGTATTCTTTACTCCCCAGATGAGTATTACTCTCATGGTAGCAAGGCCTGCCACTATAGTACTGGTAAGAAAGTCATTTTGAGTCGGGGGCTATGTTAGTAATAAAGTAATGGCAATAAGGTTCTGGTACTATAATACTGGACTGTTCTTACACTGTCACATGCTTCTGCATGTGACAGATTGATGACTGCCCGGGGAAAGATAAGCGACAGAAGCAGCTACCTATTGGATGAGCCCGGCACGCATTGCCTTGGCTGCGGCCTCGGTGCGGTCAGCGGCACCGAGCTTGGAGATGATGTTTTGCACGTGCTTCTTGACGGTGTCTTCAGCAACACCAAGCTCACCGGCGATATCCCTATTGGTGCCTCCATTTGCCACAAGCTGCAGCACCTCCTGCTCCCTGGCGGTCAATTGGTCTAAGGGGGTGGCTCCATTCGATCCTCTCCTGCCGCGTTTGGCAGCAGAACCAATGAGCCCGCAGATAGCCTCGTACAAAAGACTCGTCTTTATCAGAGTCCCACCGCTATTCACCGCTCGGATAGTGTGAGTCAGCAGGTCCCGGGAAGCGTCCTTCAACAAATATCCACTGGCCCCTGCTTGCACGGCATCGACAACGTAGGCATCGTTATCGTATATGGTGAGCACGATGATTGCTATGGACGGGCGTTGAGCTTTAATGTGCCGTGTGGCCTCTATGCCATCCATGTTAGGCATACGGATATCCATTAGCACCACATCCGGCTCCTTTTCTGCTGCCACTGCCACTGCCTCCAGACCGTCGCTGGCCTCACCCACCACTTCTACACCTGGGTCAGTTGACAGCATGGTGCGAAACCCCTCGCGGGCCACCGGGTGGTCATCCACGATCAGCACTCTTATCTGTCCCACGGGTCCCCCTCTATTCGGCGATAGGCACCTCTACCCTGACTTCGGTGCCCTGTCCTAGGGCGCTGCGCACCTCGCAGGTGCCTCCCAGCAGCTCGGCTCTCTTACGCATGCTGAATAGCCCAAAGCCGTTCTTCGTAGGAACCGGCTCCTGCTTGCCGTTGTCGAAGCCGACCCCCCAGTCTCTTATCAGGGCTACGAGTCGGCCCGGCAGGCGGCTCAACTCGATGCGCATCTTTGGAGATTTTGCGTGCTTCCTTACATTGGTGATTGCTTCGTGTATGATTCTAAAGAGAGCGATCTCCGTCTGTGGGGCAAGTCTCAGCCAGTTGCTCTCCAATTCAACCTTGCACCCCGTATCTTTTTCGAACTGTTTGAGCTCCTGCCGCAATGTGGGCATTAAACCAAGGTCACTAAGAGTAGCTGGAGTGATGCTATTAATGATCCACCTTGCCTCCTGGATTGCTTGTCTTACTAGAGCTTCTGTTCTATTGAGCAAATGCCTTGCCTCTGTCTCCTGAGATGGCAGAGTGGTTTCCAGGGCTTGAAGGTATTGGAAAGCAGATGCTAGGGTTTGGGTAATGCCATCATGCACCTCTAGGCAGACCCGCTCCCGTTCTGCCTCCTGGCCATCGAGGGTGGCCTTAACCAGCCTCATCACATACATTTCCTTCCTTTGGAGCTCGCGCTGTAGCCCAGCATTCTTAAGAAGACAACCCATTAACTCCGCGGCTATCTGGAGTGTGTCAAGCTTCTGGCAGATATCTTCATCATCGACAAGGAAGGGAATATGCACCTGCAGCGCACCAACTGCTTTACCCTGGCTGTGAATGGGAACACTGATGAGCGGCAATAGCTCTTCCTGATCGACAATGAGGTCAGGGAACTGTGAGGTCTGCTCAGGGCTTCTCAGTACCAAGGCCTTCCCCTCGGTCATCACCTGGTGAACAACGGTCATCTCTTTGCCGTTTGGAAATGGCCCAGTGGCTATTAGGTCTCCATTCGCCAATGCCACTGCGCCACGGCTCGCCGCGACTGCTTGCATAGTTGTGTGGAGGAACGCCTTCAGCGAGCTGCGAATAGAAACCTGTGATGCCTGAACGACCGTCTCGGCTAACATACCACCTCCCTGAATCCACAGAAAATATATGTACTCCTCGGGTTGTCACTCACGTAGCATAGCAGTTTCACTAGGCGGCAACCCGGCCATCATTGCTCGAGGACAAGATTTAGACCCGTGGCTTTGCGCCGCCTGATCTCTCAAGGTTTGCCTTTTTCGCCTTTTGTTCAGCCTGCGTATTCTACTCCCTTGATTCCTCTCTATCAATCCCCCATCCGTACAATAGTTGCTCGTACGCCTTGACAAACGTTTGCTGAGCAGCTCTCGTGGACATCCCGTGCGGGTTGCCCGCCGGAGTGGTGCGCAAGGGATGTTGACCAGTGCGACGTCAGCAGAGAGTGGTTTCAACATCAAGCACTGTATCACCTGCTCTCGTCCGCCTTATTCTCGGACTTTGGTACAGAGGCAGCAGTGACGACGCCCTTACCCGAGCACACCATGCAGGGAATACCGTTTTCGGGCCCAGCTCCCGTTCCTCGGCAGTGCCAGCATATCTCAACTGACTGAGACACGCTGACAACACCTTTGCCGCCGCATATGGTGCAGGCGAAATTGGAACCAACAGGGAACTCGCCCTGGCCTTGGCAATGGGCGCACCTGATGACGGGAGGGATAGCCTTTACATCACCCTGGCCTCGACACACGGGACAGCGCGACATTGTCATCTCCAAGGTGCCCTTTCCCTTGCAAAAGGCACAAGGAAATCTCTCGCCATCCAATACTCCTGATGTGGAATGTTCCCATTGCGTTTCCTCTTGGGACTCTATGATATCCTCGATAGCCTGCTCGACTTCTGTCATACGCTTCAGCACGCGCCTCTGCTTCTGCTCCAGGCGTACCTGCGCTTTCTCCAGCCTGTCCTTCTCTTTCGTGAGTCGGTGCAGGTTCCCATGTGCGACCCCCTTTTGGGCTAGCTTGGAGCTAAGGCCGCTACAGACCGCGCTCCATATGTGTCCTACTCTGGATCCGATTGCATTTCCCATAGTTACACCTTGTGACCGGCTGCATTCAAACCAGACGAAATGTGCTGATAGCGCCTACGATGCAAAATCCCCTTTTACAATGACATGCGGGTATAGGGAGTCGTCAATATTACTTTCGAACTGCTTGGATTAGTACTTTCGTATCCCCTACCACAGGGCATTCGCACCCTAGAATCAAACGGATACATAGTCTTTCATATCACCGCAGAAATCGTCACCGGTATCCTATGCACACTTGGCGGATTGGCGTTGGTACTGGGTTTTCGGTGGGGGCTTCCTGTAGCGCTAATAGCCAGCGGTATGCTAGCTTATACGGGGATAAACAGCCTTGCCTGGGGTGGGCTTAGTAACAACGCTCCACAGGCATTCATGTTCGTAGTAGCCACATTAGTGGCGGCTATGAGTGGTATCTACTTGCTTGTCTCATACTGAACGAGCGGCGTCACCAAGCAGATAGCTATCCCTCCCAATTGAGGGATTGACAGCAACTAAACCACACGATTAGAATATTGGGGCAAACCGAATAACCAGGCGAAAAAAGGCAAACCTTGGGAAACCAGGGGGCGCAAAGCCACGGGTCTAAAGTTCGTTTGAACCATGACGGCTGGGTTGCCGCCGAAGATAGACGAGGAAAGTCTGCGGTAGCTCATCCGCAGGCTTTTTCTATTTGACAAGGTGGGAGAGATGGAGTCAAAGGGAACCAAGGGAGGACTGGATGCGGGGCACCCCTTGCAGCGCGAATTCCTCGCCCTGCAAGAGATAATCACTACGATGCACGGCACCTCGGAACTCAAGAAGGTACTGCAGCAAGTATCTAAGGCTGTTGAGGTCCTCGGATATGGCAACTCGGTGATATCGTTGCTGGACAAGAATAGGAAGGTTTTAAAAGCGGCTGCGATTCACGTCAATCTTGGCAAAGGTGTTGTGGCCAAGCTCGAGGCAATGATTGGGAAGAGGTTTGTCGACTTCGAAATGCCGGCAAAAAGGGACTACAGTGAAGCAGCAAGGAAACTGCTTGAGGGCAAGATATATGTCACACACAGCCTCAGCGATCTGATATCGCCTCCTGTTAACAGGCTCGTATGCTATGCCATGCAACAGCAGGCGAAAGCGAGAACGGTGGCCATTATCCCCATGCCAGGGTCTGAGGGAGTTATCGGCACTATCCTGGTGACCACACCTCGGGAGGAAATAACCGAGGCCGATTTACAAGTGCTGGTGAACTTCATCAATCAGGCGGGAATTGCGGTAGAGCGCGCCTGGCTGCAGGAGGAGGTCAGGCGGGAAGCAGAGAAGAAGCGAAAAGCCGAGCGGAGGGCCAAGCAAGAAGCCGCCAAGTTCGGGGAATCCCGGGCATTCATCGAGAGCGTGTTCAATGCCATCGCTGACCCTATTGTTGTAGTCAACCCTGATAAGGTCATCATCGCCGTGAACAAGGCCATGACCAAGCTACTGGGCTACACAGAGAACGAACTCATCGGGCATAATTACATCGATGTCTACATACCACTCGAGATGCGTTCCACCTATGGAAATAGAACCAAACAAGTCATTGCCAAGGGTATTGACCTTGTCTATGAGGGGTCATGGCAGACAAGAAGTGGGATGGAAATCCCGGTGCAGCTCCACAATGCCCCTCTGCGCGACGGTAAAGGGAGAGTTATCGGGGCCATTGCTGTGGCTCGCGACATGCGCCAAGTGAAAAGCCTTGTTGCCGAACTTGAAGCCAGCAAGGAGAGGATGATTCACGCTGAGAAGATGGCCTCTATTGGACAGGTGGCATCAAGCGTGGCCCATGAGCTGCGCCAGCCTCTAGCTGTGATCAACAACTCCGTCTACTTTCTCAAGATGCAGCTGCCGAATGCCGACAAAAAGGTCAAAAAGCACCTCGACATCATGGAAAAGGAAGTGGCCATCGCGGACGAGATCATCTCGGACCTCCTCGATGCCGTCAAACTCAAGAAGCTGCACCTGGCACCAGTCAAGCTAAATTCTGTTATCGAGCAGGCCTTGTCCCGATCTCAACTGCCCCAGGGGGTGGAAGTGGCCACCGAACTCGAGGGGGTGCCGGCAATAATTGCCGATTCAGGGAAGCTTGAGCAGGTGTTCTTGAACATCATCGCTAATGCCTCTAAAGCCATGCCTGATGGCGGTCAGCTGGTCATCACCGGCGATGTAGATGACAATTTGGTGATCGTTAAAGTCCAAGATAACGGCAGCGGCATCGCCGAGGAGGACCTGGGCAAGGTCTTTGAACCTCTGTTCACCACCAAAGCTCCGGGAGTCGGCCTCGGGTTGACCATCTCGAAGTCAATTGTTGAAGCCCATCAAGGCACAATCGAGGTCCAGAGTCAATTGGGATATGGGACAGCTGTGACCATCAGGCTGCCAGTATCGTAGGGAGACGAGACAGAGGTGCAGGGTCCTTATCATGATAGGATCATGATAGGCGTGAATAGCCGAGCTACCAATAGTCCGGGTCTTGCGAGAGCTAATGAGAACCCATTTTCAGATGATAACTGGACAAGTTTCACTCAAGGTTTTCGTACCTGTGCCATACCGCTCACAGCCGTGTACTACGCAAAGTCCAGATCGTTTAATCGAGGCTAACAAGAGCTCGACTTCTTGGATCACACTTCGTCAAATCCGTGTATTCGAGCTCGGTGCGCCAGAGCCGCATGACAGAGGTCACGCATCGCGCCCGCATCCCGCACAGGCAAAGGTCTGGGTGCTACCAGGTCGGGGGTTTGTGAATGGTGCCTACGGGGTCAGTGAGGGTAGGAGGGAACTGACAAAGGCCCAACGTGGCCCGCCGAATGCGCCTCGTGAAGGTTGCGGCTGCCGTGAGCTCAGCGGGAGCGACCGCTTTGGGGTCTGTATTGGGATTTACCACGCCCACCGGTCTGCCAAGTCTCTGTCGCACCATGGTGATGGGCAGCGCGAGGTCTGAATCGTTGGAAATGACGACGGCTTGTTCATAGTCTCCCTCGAACCCATCAATGAGGAGATAGGTAGCGAGGTTGACATCGGTCCCCTTCTCTTCGAAGTATTTGACTTCAACGGTACCGGGAAGGCCAGGGAAGGGAACGACAAGGGGAAGCCTTCTCTGGCGCGGCCTGAATTGACCCAGGTGGACGGTGAGGTTGGGAATGGTCTTCAGGGCCCGGATGTAGATTTGCTGCCGGGCCGGCGCGCCAGGGTCATGTGGGAGCGGCTGAGCAGCCGCTGTGAAATACCGGATGCGGTTAACTTCATGAGACGGGAGAAGTTTTCCGCATAGCTGCGAAAGGTCCAGCCATCTGTAAGGGGTGCCTCGTACTGCACGATAGTACAGGTTGAAGCCGTCAATGTAGACGTTCGTTTTCACCACACAAGAACAGAGACCGCCTTTCGGCGGCCTCGACCCTGCCACCGAAGCGACAGGGGAAGTTCAGCGTCATTATAACAAGGGGCCTCCCGGAAGTCAAGATGATCACCCTGCAGGTTCTGATGCAACATAGCGCCAAAAGTTGACAAGCCCTGCTGAAAACAGTGAAGTCACTGCGTGAGCCGTGGATAAGAGAGAAGCAACCCCTGCAAAGCTGGAATCAGCTGCTTCTTCTCAAAGAAGAGTTCGGGAGCTGTCCACAATGGTGTACCATTGGTAATGATATTACCCTAAATTAGCCTCGATTTATCCTACAGGGTCTGGGATGTTTCCATTTTCTGAATCTCAAGCTGGTAATATCATTACCACTTCAACATCTCTTTAATCATGGCTTGCCCCCTTCTTTAAACGATACTCTACTTCTTCCACGGAGCAGGAGCAAGCCCTAAGGCGTCCATTAACTTCTGTCCCAAAAGTGTCCCATTTATGCTGACGACTTACAGTGTCCAGATCTTGGAAGCGTTTCAAAGTGTAGCTTTGCCCTCAGCTGCAATAATCCCTCACTCAAATCCTAGCCTTTCCTGGTCAAGCTAAAGAGTATTACGATAAATAAAAGGACGCTACCACCCACGATGGCACCCCAGACCCATGGCGGTAACCCGAGAGGAGTCTCTTCGAAGGTGAAAGAGTCAAAACTTAGAGCAGAAGTATTCCCTGCCTTATCTATCGACCTCGCCTTCACCGTATATGCCTTGCCATCGGTGAGCGTGGGCATAGTGTAGCTCCATGAGGTTGTCCCCGTGGCATCGAGCCAGGTCTCTCCCGCTACCCAGGAGCTCCCATTCCAGTAGGTGCTGTCGGTGGTGTTCTTGATCTGGACCTGGACCTTATCCAGCTCCCCCGGCGAGGTGTCGGCTGCGGTGCCGCTTATTGAGGCCAGCGAGTTCACGAAGTCGGGAATGTTGTTCAGTGTAACTGTAGGATTTGTGGTGTCGATGAGAAAGTTAGCAGTCAGCGTCGTGGTGCCTGCAGGGGTGGTAACCGAGACATCTCTTGTCCCCGGAGTGGCATCAGAAGCAATAGTGATGTTAGCGGTTATCTGGATTGAGCTATCAACAGTGAAGCTGTTGACTGTTATCCCGGAACCGAAGCTCACCACATTAGCCCCAGCAAACTGGTGGCCTGTGATTGTGATATCAATAGTCTCACCTTGACCGACCTGATCAGGGCTGACCGAGGCTATTGTTAATTCTGGATAATGTAGTATGGTACATTGAGGTCCCACGGTAAAGACGTCGGAGGAAGAGCTGCCCCAGACACTTTCAAGGTGATTTGAGGTGCCGCTGATCATCGAACTCCAGGTGCTGCCATCATAGTGGAGGATGGTGCCCCATTCCCCCACGACAAAGACATCAGATGAGGAGCTGCCCCAGACGCTATTAAGGGTACTTGAGGTGCCGCTGATCATCGAACTCCAGGTGCTGCCATCGTAGTGCAGGATTTCGCCCGACCATGCCACGGCGAAGACATCTGAGGAAGAGCTGCCCCAGACACCATGAAGGTGGTTTGAGGTGCCGCTGTTCATCGAACTCCAGGAGCTGCCGTCATAATGCAGGATGGTACCACCATATCCCACGGCAAAGACATCTGAGGGTGAGCTACCCCAGACACCTCGAAGGCTGTTTGAGGTGCCGCTACTCATTGAGCTCCAGGTGCTACCATCATAGTGCAGGATTGTGCCATCCCAGCTCACTGCAAAAACATCAGATGACGAGTTGCCCCAGATACCATAAAGGTATTTTGAGGTTCCACTGGTCATCGAACTCCAGATGCTGCCATCATAATGCAGGATAGTGCCAGCCTCGCCCACGGCAAAGACATCTGAGGGCGAGCTGCCCCAGACACTTTGAAGGTCATTTAAGGTGCCGCTGCTCACCTCGCTCCAAGAGCTGCCATCATAATGCACTATGTTGCCATAAAGCCCGACGGCGAAGACATCGGAGGGTGAGCTACCCCAGACACCATTAACAAAACCAAGGGTGCCGCTGATCATAGTGCTCCACGAGCTGCCATTATAATGCATTATGTTGCCTGACCATGCCACGGCGAAGACATCAGATGAGGAGCTGCCCCAGACCCCACTAAAATAATCAGGTCCGCCGCTGATCATATAGCTCCAAGAGCTGCCGTCATAGTGCAGGATATTACTACTACCTACGGCGAAGACATCTGAAGAAGAGCTGCCCCAGACACTTTCAAGGAAGATTGTGCCGCTGATCATGGTGCTCCAGGAGCCGCCGTCATAATGCATGATAGTGCCATGCGATCCTACGGCAAAGACATCTGAAGAAGAGCTGCCCCAGACACCTTGAAGCAAACTTCCGATACCGCTGGTCATAGTGCTCCAGGAGCTGCCGTCATAGTGCAGTATAGTACCCGATGAACTCACGGCGAAGACATCGGAGGAAGAGCTACCCCAGACACTTTCAAGGGTAATTGAGGTTCCACTGGTCATCGAGCTCCAAGAGCTGCCGTCATAATGCAGAATGGTGCCTCCCCACCCCACGGCGAAGACATCGGAGGAAGAGCTACCCCAGACACTTTCAAGGGTAATTGAGGTTCCACTGGTCATCGAGCTCCAGGAACTGCCGTCATAGTGCAGGATATTACTACTACCTACGGCGAAGACATCGGAGGGTGAGCTACCCCAGACACCAAGGAAACTATAACTATCAGTAGGGCTGCTGCTCATGATGCTCCAGGAACTGCCATCGTAGTGCATGATGGTGCCATGCGATCCTACGGCAAAGACATCTGAAGAAGAGCTGCCCCAAACGGAACAAAGGCGATTTCCCTGGGGCAGGGGGTTCTGCCATCCCCAGCCATCGGGACTGACCACAGGAGCGGCAGCCACCGGCTGTGATAGAGGAAAGACAAGAACCAAAACGCCCAGCACCAGAGCCAGCGCTGCCACAAATTTGCACTTCATGGTAATCGTCTCTTTCCCGAGCAAATATTATCCAGCCCTGTCACCTCAGTTCGAGAAGCCAACATACCTACTTCTTTTTCCTAACAAGTCGAACCCCGAGGGCTATACCCATGAGTAGCGCGATCGCTGCTACGGCAATGATCCAGATCCACCCTCGTATGCCATTTCCGCCCATTAGCGAATCGAGAGCTTCCTGGGTGAGTTCACTACCACATTTAACAATCTTCTCAAAGGTTCCGTCACCATCAGAATCTATTTCGACAGTTACCCCGTCCTCACCCCGGGAAAGGCTCTCCCAATCAACGGTATAACGATTTATTGCACTAGCTGTTATGCTAATGTCATCAGCGGAAAATGTTGTGGTTCTTTGCTCTGTGACCTCAACGAGTACCAATCTGTATGACCCTTCGGATGTACCCACCACCTCCCAGCTGTAAGGACCAGCCCCACCCAAGATGACTATAGTATTGTCATAGTAGCCAGAATCTGGAATATCTTCCCTCACGACACCATTGACTAGGCCGGTCACTCGCTCCTGTAAATCATAGACTCTCAGTTCGCCCGGGCTACCTAACATGCATATGTTAATACTCGTTGTACCTACACTTTGCAGCGTCCACTCCTCCCAGGTTGGACAATCGTCTTGATCTACTGGTATACCGACAATCCAGTCACGAGAGAGGTTCCCCTCTTCATCCAAATTATCCAGAGTATGACCCTGTCTATCCCCGTTGTCATCAAGCCAGCCATTGTAGAAATGATAGTCTAGCCAAGTAACTATATTATTGTTTGCCTTTTGTGTACCGCTAGTGAAAGCCTCTCTTACATTACTGCCCTTCTCTATTTGCTGCCAGAACTCAGATATGAATGGTGAAGTAAAGAAGTAAGTATAAAATCCCTCCTGAGAGTCATCAGTAGAGGTTATTATTATTCTATTTTCACCTGATATAGTATCGCCACTAGAGGTTTCGGTAATAAAGCTGCCTGAATAGCAAGCATCCATAAAAATAAGCATTTCAGTTCCGTTTGGGAGCATGTCAAGCCAGCTGTCCAACTCTTTAGATGACACAACTTCATTTGCTTGACGGTTTACCTCGAAATCTTCCTTATAACCGTGACCACTAAGATATAGAATTAGAGGACTATATGTACCTACTCTCTCTCTAGCCCAGCTTGTTATAGCATACTCCAGGTTTCCCTCCGATGACGGTCTATCAACATCCGTGTTATTTCCATCTAGATCGGCATCCTGAGGACGGTCAGCGTTCAGGTAGAAGATGTGCTCGTCGTCGAACCCCAGACCCTTTAGAGCCTTGTATACCCTATTTGCATCAGCGCTTATAGTCCATTGACCAAAATCGCCAGAATAGCCAGCCACAATTATGGCATAGCCGATGTCTGTTACCATGAAACTGCCGGGTAGCGTTCCCATACCTCCTGGGTTTGTAACCGAGACATCCCTTGCCCCCGTTGTAGCAGCGGCATCAATTGTGATACTAGCGGTTATCTGAGTTGAGCTATCCACAGTGAAGCTGTTCACGGTTATCCCGGCATCAAAGCTGACCGCTGTGGCTCCAGTGAAGTTGGTGCCTGTAATGGTAATATTCAGTGTTTCACCCTGCTTGCCCGAGTTGGGATTCACCGAGGTTATGGTCGGTGGTGCTTGTTTCACCGTGAAGCTATCTGCCAAGGCAACGGTGCCCCCGGGGGAAGTAACCGAGACATTCCTTGCTCCCGTTGTAGCAGCGGCATCAATGGTGATATTGGCAGTTATCTGGGTTGAGCTATCTACAATGAAGCTGTTGACTGTTATCCCTGTCCCAAAACTGGTTGCTGTAACTCCAGTGAAATTGCTGCCTGTAATGTTGACATTGAGGGTCTCTCCTTGCTTACCATTGTTAGGGGCAATTGAAGTTATGGTTAAAGGTATGGAGAAGCCATCTACCAGCGTAGAGGTGCCCTCTGGAGTGGTGACCGAGACATTCCTTGCCCCCGTTGTGGCGGTGGCATCAATGGTGATGTTGGCTGTTATCTGAGTTGAGCTATCCACATTGAGGCTGTTGACTGTTATCCCTGACCCAAAACTTATCGCTGTGGCTCCAGTGAAGTTGGTGCCTGTCACGGTAACATTCAGTGTTTCACCCTGATTGCCTTGGTTAGGGGCAATTGAGGCTATGGTTAATGGCACGGAAAAGCCACCTGCCAGAGTAGAGGTGCCCTCCGGGGTGGTAACCGAGACATCCCTTGTCCCCGTTGTAGCAGCGGCATCAATTGTGATACTAGCGATTATCTGTGTTTGGCTGTCCACAGTAAAGCTGTTGACTGTTATCCCTGACCCAAAGCTCACATTTGTTGCTCCAGCAAACTGGTGACCCGTGATTGTGACATCCATGGACTCACCTTGATTGCCCTTATAAGGATTGATCGAGGCTATTGTTAGTTCTGGATAGTGCAGGATGGTGCCATCCCACCCTACGGTAAAAATATCAGAGGAGGAACTGCCCCAGATACTTTCAAGGAGATCTGTGCTGCCGCTCGTCATCTTACTCCACGTGCTGCCGTCGTAATGTAGAATAGTGCCCCAATCTCCCACAGCGAAAACATCGGAAGAGGAGCTGCCCCATACACTATTAAGCCACCACGAGGTGCCGCTGCTCATCGAGCTCCATGAGCTGCCATCATAATGGAAGATTTTGCCCGATCCCCCCACGGTAAAGACATCAGAGGAGGAGCTGCCCCAGATACTCCAAAGGTGATATGTGGCAGGGCTGCTCATCTTACTCCACGTGCTGCCGTCGTAATGTAGAATAGTGCCCCAATCTCCCACAGCGAAAACATCGGAAGAGGAGCTACCCCAAACACTCATAAGCCATTCTGTGGTGCCACTGCTCATCGAGCTCCAGGTGCTACCATCATAATGCAAGATTTTGCCATATTCCCCCACGACGAAGACATCGGAAGAGGAGCTGCCCCAGATACTCTCCCACCCAGTGAACCCGGAGGTGAACCAGGTTGCGTTCCACGTGCTACCATCGTAGTGGTGGATGCGGTGATCCTCTACGGCATAGACATCAGAGGAGGAGCTACCCCAGACACACTGTAGATCGGCGTATGTGCCGCTGCTCATCGAGCTCCAGGTGCTGCCATCATAGTGAAGGATAGTGCCAAAGTCTCCTACGGCAAAGACATCAGACGATGAGCTACCCCAGACACTATAAAGGCTCCTTTTAGTGACGCTGCTCATATCACTCCAAGTACTGCCACCATAGTGTAGGATGGTGCCCGCATATCCCACAGCAAAGACGTCCGATGAGGAACCACCATAGACATCCTCAAGGTCACTCGAGGTGTCACTGCTCATATCACTCCAAGTGCTGCCATCATAGTGCAGGATAGTGCCCCCTTCCCCTACAGCAAAGACATCAGAGGAAGAGCTACCCCAGACACCATCAAGGTGGCTCGAAGTGCCGCTGCTCATCGAGCTCCAGGTGCTGCCATCGTAGTGGAGGATGGTGCCCCATTCCCCTACCACAAAGACATCGAATGAGGAGCTGCCCCAGACGCTATTAAGGGTACTAGAGGTGCCGCTGATCATCGAACTCCATGTGCTGCCATCATAATGGAAGATTTTGCCCGATCCCCCCACGGTAAAGACATCAGAGGAGGAGCTGCCCCAGACACCATGAAGGTGGTTCGAGGTGCCGCTGGTCATCAGGCTCCATGAGCTACCATCATAGTGCAGGATGGATCCGCTCACCCCCACGGCAAAGACATCAGAGGAGGAACTGCCCCAAACTCCATAAAGGCTATTCGTGGTGCCGCTGCCCATCTCGGACCAGGTGCTGCCATCGTAGTGCAAGATGGTGCCATCCTCTCCTACAGCAAAGACATGAGAAGAAGAGCTGCCCCAAACATTCAGAAGGTCACTTGAGGTGCCACTGATCATCGAACTCCAGGTGCTGCCATCATAGTGCAGGATTGTGCCATCTTCTCCCACGGCAAAGACATCGGAGGAGGAACCATAATAGATACCACGAAGGTCGTTCCCTTGTGGTAGGGGGTTCTGCCATCCCCAACCATCTTGACTGACAGTGGGAGCGGCAGACACCGGCTGGGATAGGAGAAAGATAAGAGCTAAAACGGCCACGACAAGAGCCAGCGCTGCCACCTTTCTTCTCCAGTACCACATTATGCCGTTCTCACGCCAAGCTCCGGGCTCGAAAATAAAAGTGCAGAGAAGCTTTATGTATCTCTGCCCCTCAATACGGACCTTGTTGCCTCCTCACTGCCTACTTGATCATGCAACAACTATTGCTTATATGCTCCGCTCTTGCTCACTATGCTCGCTTATCTCTCTCGAGCTTTTCCCAGCAATAGATATACACTGTCTCTAGCCTAGCGTCAAGTCACTTTAACCGAATTTATCCGAAAACCGGACGCAACAGTTCATCTACTTTTGCTGCACGAAAAGCCATCTTGTGTCACAAACATAGTTGAATAGGGAGATGGGTAAGATGATTATCACCGGCGGCACTGCCTCCAAATAGCCCTATTCTGGGCCAAGGGATGTTGTCTTGGCCCTCAGCATGACTAGGACCGCTTTCGGGCTATTTAGGGGCAATACTGCGCCTGTGATCGCACCCGCAACTCTAACTTAAAAGGTGGTACAACTTTTGGGGGCAGGTCAGAAGAGGTTGAGCTTGGCCAGCCAGATATTTCGGCAAGAACAAATATCATTCGAAAAGGCCGCTGGCTTTTCCCATTCAGTAGAACAATCAAACTCAGTTGTGATATGCCATTGGTACTTGGCCGGATAAGATACAGATGGAGTAGGAGAAGAAAGGCGGCCTCCCAAGTTGCCTTTGAAGAACCTGGATTGCTGACTTCGTGACGTTTTTCCACTACCGCGACCAAGGGTTTTCACATAGCCACAGCAGTTGATGCGGGAAATTTCGGGTCAATGACCCGAAATTTCCCGCAGAATCAGCAACCATCATTTGGTGATATGATGAGTCGAGAAGGAGGCGAGCTCCAATGGCGAAGACTATAGCTATTGTAGGTACTCTGGACACCAAAGGGGAGGAAATCAGGCATATTAAGGAGGGTATAGAGAGCAGGGGACATAAAGCTCTGGTCATAGATGGTGGCATTCTGGGCGAGCCCCTGTTCCCACCCGACATCAACCGTGAGCAAGTAGCCGAGGCCGCAGGGACGAGCCTGAACGGAGTTATTGCCCTCGGTGATGAAGACAAGGGGATCGCCATGATGGAGAGAGGTGCAGCAAAGATTGCTCAGGAGCTATACTCCTCTGGCAAATTGCATGGCGTTATCGCCTTAGGTGGCACCATGGGCACCTGGCTCGGGCTGGGAGTGATGAGGACCTTGCCGCTCAGTGTGCCCAAGCTCATGCTGTCCACTGTGGCGTTCACCCCCTTTGTCACCGCAGAAATGGTGGGAAAGGGCCAGATGATGGCCGAGTGTGTTGCTGGGTTATGGGGGCTCAATGTGATAAGCAAAGCGGTGCTCGATACTGCGGTAGGGGCGATTACAGGGATGATAGAGACAACGAGGGAAATAAACTTGGAAAAGCCCATAGTTGGCATTACTACTCTGGGTTCGGTCAGCTTCAGATATGTCTCCCAGATCAGACCACAACTCGAGGCGAGGGGATATGAGGTCGCTGTGTTTCATACATGTGGCTTGGGAGGCATGACTCTGGAACGGCTTATCGAGGAAGGCCTGATCGCTGCAGCCTTGGACCTGTGTCTCCATGATCTGGGCTTGCAGGTAACTGGCTCAACGTTTGGCGTGGGACCAAGCAGACTGGAAGCCGCAGCAAGAAAGGGAATCCCTCTAATTGTGGCTCCTGGGAACACGGACAACGTCGCCTGGCCGATGCCACCTGAAGAAGTGCCATCTCAATTCAAAACACGCACCATGCGTAGGCACAACCCAAACACTACGGGGATGATGCTAAGCAAGGAGGAAAAGGCTGAAATAGGGAAGCTGATGGCACATAAGTTGAATCGGGCCACCGGACCGGTAGCGGTAGTTCTCCCTCTCCGCAGTTTCTCTCGACTTGATGAGCCAGGTGGCCTATTTTACGACCCAGAGGGGCGCAAGGCTTTGGTGGAGTCCCTTAAGCAACATATTTCGCCAAAGGTCGAGGTTGTGGAGATAGATGCGCACATTAATGACCCCGCATTTTCTGAGACAGTGATGGCCCTTTTTGATAAGATGATGTGAGCGTCGAGGAGTGAGAAGCGGCTTGAAGTGCGACTTTATCCTTGCGTTGCTCAAACGTCCAAATTGCTTAGAATCCAACAATACCTTCGCATGTTGAGCCCTTCATCAAAAGTATTGTTTCCAGCGAGACACTGCATATACAATCTCACTGATTGTTAATTCTACTCTCGCCGTGTCAGCTAACAAACAAGCATCACAGATAGGTTCACACAGATTGAATTTGCCGAGGCGTTATGGCCCATCCGGTTCCAAAACACGAAGGACATGGTTGGGGTTGTCTACTTTCCTTGCGAAGTGTTCCTGTGCCCCTACATGTCCCGCATCGTGGCAGTTGCGTTCGAGCTGCCTCTACATGAAAGAACTCGTCGAAGTAATCTCCAAGGTCTAAAAAGGACTTCTGCTCCTTCCAGTTAGAAACCCCGCTGCCACTGCAATCCGGGCATTGATAGTCAAAATCTATAACGTGACCTGTACCTTGGCAAGTGGCGCATATGGCACTGCGCTCTTCCCGCACGATTTGCCCTGTTCCCTTACACACGGGGCATGCTGACGGAGACAAACGCTCGCTTTCAAAAAAGCCGCGGCCGTGGCACACAGGGCAGTATCCACCATAGATTCGACCAAAACCATGACAATTCTGACACTCGGCCTCATTTCTGCTGTCAATGCCTGTCCCCTTGCAAAATGCACACCTATCGGGTTGCCAGCGGTAGCCACTGTCTTTCATGATACTCTGTTACTGGTAGCTGTTTTTTCGGTCTACCTCGTCTTGGTGAGCCTTGTCTCCAGTATAAGCAGCGTAGTATGCCAATGCAAGAGTGCTTGTTGAGGAAAGATGGCGGATAGAATGAGAGCACAAAACGGTGAATCGTTGCTTCATATAACAAAATAGCGTATGTGCAATTCTGCAAATACAATACAAAGACTATTGCACCCTTATCCTGAACGCTGGGACAACATCTTGACAATAAGCTAGAGAAGGTGTATATAGGAGCCGAAGCGGAGAGAAGAGGAGGAAGTCGTTAACGGAGTGAGAGAGGGACAGAGAGGTTAACAAATTCTCTGCCCTTTTGTTTTCGAGCTGGGAGAGGTAGATGAGGATTGTCTCCGGACAGGTTGAAATGGAAAATCCCGGTTTGTACAATTAAGAGGAACAACGGTGAAGAAGGCAATGCTCGGGTTCAGGCCAAATAAACGAATGCGAACTTTGACCTGCGGCTGCTTCTCGATCTCGTTAGTCTTGATTATGCTTCTTGTATTTCTCGTTGGAAGTGGAGTATGTAGCAACTGGGTAACGAGTGATACAAGACGGATCAGTGAACAAACCGCAAACATGATCTCCATTCTTCCAGGCGACGAGCAGGTAGCTGTAAGGATAACAAAGCAGGATGACCCATTTAAAGGAAGTTTTGCTGGTTCTCAAATTCCTTCCCTGAATCTGGTAGCTCAGATTACCTTCAGTGTCAGCCCTGAGCAGGATATGCCGAATAGCACTATCAAGTTTTTCTTGCCTCCAGATGTAGAGCTGGTGGCAGGTGACCTCGAGTGGTACGGTGACCTCAAAAAGGACCAGCAGCTTACCATCAATATATCTATTAAGGTAGCTGAAAAGGTTGAGCAACATATAAAGGCTGAGGCAATAACATATATTGATGGAATTAAGGTATCAAGGTCATACTATTTCCTTGTCTCTACAGTGGATAAAATCAACCCCTCTCCTATTACCGGACCTGAAGAGACTCTTCTAATGATGCCGACCCCGGCTAAAAGCGTTGATGCGCGCAGCTCCACTTCCTCAGCTAGCTCACAGGCGGAGGTCAATTCCCCGGGGAACATAACGATAGTGGGCAGATTCGTCTATGTAAATGAAAATGGCGGCTACAGCTCCATGCGAAATGTTTTGGTAAAGTTTTACGATTCGGAAATACTAACCGATGAATATCTGGGCTATGATTATACTGACGACAACGGCGACTATTCGTTCACTTGCAACAATGATGATGGGGTGCTTCAAGACGGTCGGGACGTCTACGTGCATGTTTGGGCTTATAATGCTGCTGCCAAAGCTACCAACGATGGTGGAAGCCAATATAGAGCGACAACCGGAACAAAGAGCGATGTTCCTGATGGGACTGTAGATTTTGGGACTTTGGTTCCCACTTCGGACAACGAGGCTTGGCAGGCAGTGGATGCCGCGCTGAGTGAATACCGCTGGATACATAATCAGGTGAGTTGGACTAGGTCTCGGATTACGATTAAATGGCCTTCTGGAACCTGGCCAGTGTATTCTTGGAGCTATAACTCCTCTACAGGTGTAATTACATCTCAGTACATGAAATTACCTGACAAAAGCACTGCAGGATGGGATCATGTTACGGTGCATCATGAATATGGACACTCTGTGATGATAGAAGCCTATGGCACCAACCACTTTAACCTGCCATCAACCACTCATAGTGGCTCTCATTGGGTCAGCAAAGAAACAGACGAAGGTTTTGCAACCATCGAGGGCTGGGCTGAATTCATGCAGTGCGTGGTTGATAATGACCCCAATAATCTACAAGGTAATGGACAGAATATCGAGACTAATGACTGGTACAATACGCAGGATAGCGGCGACCTTGACGGTGATATTATCGAGGGCTCCTTTGCTAGCGTTCTTTGGGACATCTTTGACCCTGCCAACGACGACGGACTCAATATGGGGTTTGATGAAATATGGACAATTATGCTCAACGATCGCCCGGGTAGTATACACGAAATCTGGACTAAATGGTTTGACCGTGGCTATGGGCACTCTCAGGCTCTATGGCAGATTTACCACAACTACGGCATAAACAAAGACGCCACAGACCCGAGTGAGGTATCCGGTCTCGACAGCACCAGCCACTCAACAAGCACTTGGTCTAACGACCCAACAATAGATGTGGCTTGGACAAAAGCCACAGACAATCTCAGTGGCATAGATGGCTATGGCATCTATTGGAGTAAAGACAGCCCTGGGATGCCTTCAACAACAAAAGACATCGAGAATGTGTCCAGCACTACCAGCTCATCCCTTTCCGACGGCACCTGGTACTTCAACATCAGGAGCGTGGATAATGCCGGCAACTGGGACAATACCTACGCATCCATTGGCCCATTCTATATCGATGCCACAGACCCGAGTGAGGTATCCGGTCTCGACAGCACCAGCCACACATTGAGCGTCTGGTCCAACGACTCCACATTAGATGTAAGCTGGACCAAAGCCACAGACAATCTCAGCGGTGTAGATGGCTATGGCATCTATTGGAGTAAAGACAGCCCTGGGATGCCTTCAACAACAAAAGACATCGAGAATGTGAGCAGCACTACCAGCTCATCCCTTTCCGACGGCACCTGGTACTTCAACATCAGGAGCGTGGATAATGCCGGCAACTGGGATAATAGTTATGTATACGTGGGGCCATTTTGGATCGATGCCACAGACCCGAGTGAGGTATCCGGTCTCGACAGCACCAGCCACTCAACAAGCACTTGGTCTAACGACCCAACAATAGATGTGGCTTGGACAAAAGCCACAGACAATCTCAGCGGTGTAGCGGGCTATGGCATTTATTGGAGTCAAAACAGCCCCGGCATACCTTCTCAAGTAATGGACATCGGGAATGTGAGCAGCACTACTAGCTCATCCCTTTCCGACAGCACCTGGTACTTCAACATCAGGAGCGTGGATAATGCTGGCAACTGGGACAATACCTACGCATCCATTGGCCCATTCTATATCGACACCACGGCACCTGCAGTGACCATCAATCCCATCTCCGATTTTGTGAACTCACTGTCATCGGTCATGGGGACAGCGTCGGATGCCGCCAGCGGTGTCGCCTCGGTCAGGGTATATATCTACGACAGCACGGTGAGCAAGTACTGGAAT
>DAOULY010000010.1:0-2317 GCA_034414595.1 Dehalococcoidia bacterium | reverse complement strand
TAGTCAAAGCCAGTAAGACCGGCAAGAGCGCCGCTGAGATTTATCTCCAGGAGCTGGAGCCGATCATAGCTAAGCTTAAAACGATCTTTGCCCAGTTCCAAATGATTGAAGAAACGGCAGAGTCGGGCGGTCCCCAAGCAACTGCGGAGGCATTGCGCAAAGCTTGGGAAGTAAGTCAGGAGGTTTGAACGTAAATTGGGTTCCCTGTTACCGAGGCGAAGGGAGTATTTAGGCCCATCACTTTAGCAGAGGAGGTGATCGATTGTATTGTTAAAAATGTAGTTGGATAACACCGCTTAAAGAGGTCTGTTACCCGGCAAAGCCAGAGCAAAGCCAGAGTTCAAAAAATCTGAAAGGAGAGTTATGGGGATCGATTATGGGATAACTGCATTTACCATCGATGAGGAGAACGACCTCAAGAATTACTCGTGCTGGCTTCGGGACGCGATTCACTGGCCTCAGCCATTGGCGCCACTTCCCCTTTATCTGAATTCCTGGAGCGCCAGTCATGGCATGACCTATGCTTGTGAGAAGCTATCCGTGCCGGAAAGCAAGGGCATGGTGATAAAGTACAAGGATGCCTGGGCTTATCTTACCGTAGTGGAGCCCAAACCGGAGGAAGTGCCAGAGCGAGCGAAGCTGTTTCGGGAGAAGATAAGACCGGTCGTAGAGGACGCTGAAGGGGAAATCGCCAAGGATAAAGAAGAAGCACAGGCATTATTCAAGCACATTCAAGAGGTAGATATTGAGAAGGTGAGCCCCTTTGAGCTGGAACTACTCTGCCAGGAAGCTATAGAGATTCCGCGGAAGCTTTGGGAGTTGCACCACCATAGGCTCTACACTCTTTTTAGTGGCACCGACCTGTTCAAGGAAATGTGTCAGGAGCTGATTGGGATCGAGCCTGATGACCCGATACACGGGAGACTGGTAGCCGGCTTCGACAACATGCTCTGTAAGGTCGATAAGGAGCTATGGCTCCTCGGCAACAAGGCAAGGGAGATGGGGCTGAGCGAGCTTTTCCTCACCACCGAAGATGAGGCGCTCTTGTCTAAACTCAAGGAAAGCCCAGCGGGCAGTAAGTGGCTTGAGGAATACATGGAATTCCTTAAAGTCGATGGCTGGAGGTCTTACGGGGTCAATGACGTTTCGCTGCCGTGTTGGATAGACACACCCAGCCTGGGGCTGGGGGATATCAAGCGAACAATGGCCAGGGGGGGAGATTATAGTGTAGATGCAGCAAGGGAAAACCTGGTCAGGGAAAGAGAGAAGGCAGAAAAGGAAGTCCTGGCCAAGGTCCCTATGGAGCACAAGGAATGGTTCACCAAGCTGATGAAGGTCGCCCAGATAGGCTCCTCCTGGAGCGAGGACCATAACGTCTATTTGGATTTCCCCGATGTTGCAGTGCCCCGCAAGGTGTTTCTGGAGGTAGGTAAGAGATTCGCTCAAGCTGGGGTTATCGATGAGCCGTTCGACATCTTTATGCTTCTCCCCGATGAAATACTGTTCGCCATCGTGCCCATGGAGCAGGCGAACTACAAACGGCTGGCCAAGTGGCGCAAGGAGCAGTGGCAAAAAGCGTTTGAGATCACACCACCACCTTTCCTAGGCCAAGTGGAGCTACTTGGTCCAATGATAATGAAGGATCCGATTGCCCGAGTAGCCATGGGTATACCGAAGGTTAGGCCGGAGCTCAAGGCTGACCTATATGGCAGCGCTTCAACCTGGGGGACTGTGGAAGGGACTGCCCGCGTCATCGCAAGTGCAGACCAGCTGAAAGAACTTCAACCTGGGGAAATTATGATCGCACTGGCGACATCTCCCGCCTGGGTCACTGCTTTTAATGTCGCCAGCGCCGTGGTCTGCGATATGGGAGGCAGCCTGGCCCATGCCGTAATCGTGGGCCGAGAGTTTGGCCTCCCTGTCATTGTCGGCACCATGGAGGCAACGCAAAAGATCAAGACCGGAATGAGGATCAGGGTTGATGCTGATATGCTCGCCGTCTATATCCTAGATAAATAGCGCTGGGGGAGAGCATATATAGCAGCTCCTAGAGTGGGGTTGTTGAAGCCCCTAGGAGGTAAGAATTACTCTATAGGAGTGCGAATGGTTTGATAGTTGAAAAGGAGGAAGAAATGGCACAAAAGGCGACTTTCGATGCGATCGTTGTCGGCGCTGGGCCTGGAGGCTCGATGGCGGCAAAGAAGTGCGCTGATCATGGCTTGAAAGTACTGATGCTCGAGAGGTGGAAGTTGCCTCGCGATAAGCACTGCTCAGGCCTGCTTATGAAGCCGTGGTGCGAAAACATTATCCATGAGGA
>DAOULY010000009.1:0-70005 GCA_034414595.1 Dehalococcoidia bacterium | reverse complement strand
ACTTGCTCTTCAGAGTGCGTAGACGATCAATATAGTATTCCAGCGAGCGTTCAACCTTGTTGTCGTGGGGTATACCGACCCGGAACATGGGCACATCTGTATAATATCCCCACATATCCGCTGCCCGACGCAGGTTCTGACAGCTTATCGGCACCACCAGCATGTCAACCATATTGTAATATGGCTGCTCTCCCAGCAACCTCTCCCCAAACTGCTCCTTGGCGAAAGCACAGAGAAAACGCCATGACTTGCCCATGGTGGCATCGACTGCCATGCGGTCTCCACCGTGTGACAGACACAACGGTACCGCCCCTGCGGCATAGATCATCTCCTCAGGCACGAAATCGCCGACGAAGGTGCCTATAACCTTGCCACCTTTTTCCCTGAATTCCCTCAGCTGGTCCGGTCTCTCTCTAAGATATGCGGACAGCTTTTCCATAGATTCCATGTGGCGCTCCTCCTTAACGTTCTTTAACTATATCCTGTCTCGGGGCTCGAATACTCAGCAGGCACATAGAGCCATTCGGCACAATAGCCTGTGATACCACCATGTCTCAGAGGACACTCCCAATCCCGGGAACCACAGCACTGAAATCGGGGCCCGCTATCCGAAGCAGTATGAGCATATATAGACAGCACTTACTAACCAGCAGTATGGCCTCAGCCACATCTACTGTTATTATAGCTGCCTATGCTTTGTTGAGTCAATCTTATTCTTGTTTGCTAAGAATGTAGACGCAGTTGTTGTCGCCGTCAACCCTTATCAGGTCCCCGGTCTTTATCTTCTTAGTTGCTTCCATGCAACCAGCCACAGCAGGTATGCCGTATTCACGTCCGCATATTACTGCGTGGGCCAGAGCACCACCGGCGTTGGTGACCACAGCTTTGACGATGCCGAATAGAGGCGTCCACTGGGGTTGGGTTACCGGTGCCACCAATATCTCACCGGGCTGAACCTTATGCATCTCGGCACCGCTGAACACCACGCGGGCTATTCCTTCAGCAACTCCAGGTGCCGACCCTGAGCCGTAGAGATCGGCCTTCAGCTCAGGCCTGACTATGGGCATTGCCGTGAGCAAGCGCATGAAAGGACTCTTTGCCAACATCCCCGGCAGCACACTGGGGTCGCCGAGGAAAAAGGGCGGCTCAATTTGCAGGAACTGCTGGTGTTGCTCCTTCCGTGTCCCGGCCGTCTTCTGCTGAGGACGCCTGTTGAACATGCCATTGATTGTCACTCTTATTTCATCAGGCAATAAGTAATAGACATCCCCAGGCTCGTCGATGATGCCAATCTGGGCAAATCTTTTCCCGATCTCCGTAGTTACACGCTCGCCGTATGCTGTAGTACCGCATTCACAGAAGAAAACGTGGTCTTCCTCAAACATTTGTAGCCACTGTGCCCCCCGCATCAACTTCTCAAACCACCCTCTCTGCTCGTAGGATACACCGGAGAGGAGCTCCTTCTCCACTTCCTCCCTTTCCACAACCGCGCGCTTGCGAGCCTCGTCCGCGGCAAAGACACCTCCCGTAGCTATAGCCCGCCTTATGTCCGGGATCGCCAAGCTCGGCTTCGTCATCCAGGATGGCATACTCGGCGTCCAAACGTTAGGGACACGGGCACCATATTTGGAGAGAAACTCCTGTAATTCCCCAAGCCACTTCTTTCCCGCATCGCTCCCCCCGAGCTTAGACAGTACCTCTTCATCATCCGGAGTGCTCAGGAAAAGCTGCTCCAGTCCCAATTCTCTCGCCCTATCACTGAGCTTCCACAGTGCTCGACTGATCACAATCTCCTCATTTTCAAAGCCGCTCATCAATGCCTTGAACTTAGGGTCTTTGTCATCCATTCCGAACCGCTCCTGACACAGGTCTACAAACAGCCCATAGAGTGAATACCCTGGGAACATGGTATCAAAGTGTATTTCCCACATCCGATGTGTTACCCTCCACCAGTCTTCAAAGTGCTCCAAGAGCTCAGAGTTGCTGACCTTCTGCACATCAACCTGTCTCAGGCGCTCATAATGCCCCATCAGCTCGGGGATCATTTTCCCCCGCCAGATGGCATCGGGGTTCTCGATCCAAGGGGCGATCTTCTCCCTGAAGATGGGTTCCCGCCTTTTCATCTCCTCTTCGGGCAGCTCCACCGGCGAGAAATACCAATAGCCATCCTTAAGCCTGTGGTCACGGGGCATAGGGAAAGGCATGGATATCCTTTCAAGGGCTGTTGATATATTACGCTGGCAATGTGCTATGACATAGCAGAGTTCGAAAGGCTTCAATGCGGGAACACAGAAGGTAGCATATAACACCCACACCTTGTAATACGGTTCAAGATCCAACTCCTCATCGAAGTCATAGATCGGCCAGTTGTAGTAACCTCCCATTTTTATCCTCCTTTTTTGATTTATATATTTACCGAAGTCGCTCTATCACTTCTTCGGTAGTTAATATCATGGCAAAGCGATTTGCCAAGCTGGAAAGCACAACCCTTTCCACTTCGTCATGAGATAGAGGTCCCCATCCTTGATCTGCAATATCTTTGGAGGCAACACCATCGCGGGGCAGAACTACTTTGAAATCCCTATCCACTGCATCTCGTATCGTTGACTCCATACCCAGATCCAGCACAGCACCGGTGAATACCAAGGTGTCCTTACCGATTCCTCTAAGAACGAGTTCGAGGTCACTGCCATAAAAGGCGCTATACCTGTGCTTCTCGACAACAATATCTCCCTTTTGGGGCGCGATCTCCCCATAAATCTCTATCCCCTTCATGCCCCTGATAAATCTCTTTTTCTCCTTCACCCCTTGAATGATTTCGCCCACAAGCCCCATATCGCTTCCGTCCTCCCTGCAGGCGTGGTAGGTGTAGACGAGGGGAATACCCTTAGAGCGGCAGTGTGCGATCAATTTCTTTACTTGAGGAATCAATTCTTTTTCAATATGAGCAAGTGCCTTAACAGTCTGAGGTGACTCAGCTGCTATCGGATCGAAGTCCTGCGGCCTGACAAGCTGGTTATGCATATCAAATACGATCAAAGCGGTCTTTTGGGGGTCTATTTCGAATTTTACCATGATGGTTCATCTCCTTTCAGATGTTTGATTGACCTATTGGCTCGAAGATAAAATATGCTGGCCTTGCTTCTGCGAATGCCTTCCGGTTTCACAGATCACAATGTCCAGCATTACCTTCCCGCCGTTAGGTATACATCTTTTTCAGCATGGTGTCAAGTCTTTCCAAGGTTTAACGAACAGGTCAAAGAGCCTCTACCCATTGACAAGAGCCCGATTTCCTCTATAATATATACCTCGGATAACGATGCTCAACAGGCTCTGCTGAAGTTGATATGATTAGCGTGCTCTTGCTTATCGGCATAGTAGCCATAGGCTACCTCATAGGCAGTATCCCTACCGCATATATAATGATGCGCCTATTCAAAGGGCAGGACCTACGTAAATTGGGTACCGGTAACGTGACCTCTACCGCCGTTGCCATCCACGCGGGGAGACTTCCCGGTATACTTTCTCTTCTCGGCGAAGTATTCAAGACCTTCCTCTGTCTCTTTGTCGCCTATCTTCTCGTTGGCGAGCTTTGGGCGTACCTGATAGTGCTCGTTTCCGCTGCCGTGGGAGAAATATGGAGCATCTGGTTAAAGGGAGCCGGGGGCAGAGCACAAACTATCTTCGTTACAGGTTTTCTGGTCCTGTGTCCTATTCCCTTTATGTTGGCAGGGCTATGTTTCCTACTCACTTTCTTCATAACCAAGCGCCTTCACCTTAGTAATCAAATTTTCCACTTGATAACACCTCCTATGTTGATGCTGGCTAACCTGTTTAACCCTGCCATGTTCGGTCTGGGGGAACACTCCTGGGGGTATACTATCACCGGAGCGGTGTTTTGTGTTTTGTTCTTAATAAAGCACCGTCCGGAGAGCGACGACATCATACAGTCGCAAGCTTGGGGAACTTATAGCCGGTAAAGCTAAAGGGCCTGTAGCATGTTATATCAAGCTATAATCGCCATCTGCCTTATCATCTTCATGGTGAATCTCATTCTAAATCTGAGGGCGCTCCATAAGCTGGGCAATGAAAAGAGGAAACTGCCTGAGCCTCTGCCCCTCATCTCTATCCTTGTTCCAGCCCGAGATGAAGAATCGAATATAGCCAACTGTCTGGAGTCCCTGCGGAGGCAGGATTACCCCGACTTCGAGATCCTGGTCCTGGATGATAACTCCAGTGACAACACAGCGGCCGTGGTGAAACAGATAACAGCTATAGACCCCAGGGTAAAGCTGATAGATGGGAAGCCTCTACCCCCAGGGTGGGCAGGAAAGCCCTTCGCCTGCCACCAGCTTGCTTCCGCGGCCAGAGGTTCCTGGTTGCTCTTTACCGATGCCGACACCATACATGCGCCGACGATGCTGCGGAGCGCTCTGGGCTATGCCCATGATCACAGGCTTTCACTGCTCTCTGGCTTCCCCTTTCAACATACTGTTTCCCTCTCTCAGAGAATCGTCATCCCTATGATGTACTTCATCATTCTCAGCTGGTTCCCTTTGTGGTGGCTTCAGGGCTCCGCCAAGCCCAAGCCTGGCCTCGCCATTGGCCAGTTCCTTTTCGTCTCCGCCCAGGACTATCATGATATAGGCGGGCACGAGGCAGTGAAATCACGCATACTGGAGGATGTCTGGTTGGGATTCAAAATGGCACGCCATGGCAAGCGGCAGGCCACTGTTGACCTCTCTCCGGTAGTTGCTTGCCGGATGTACGAAGGGGTAGGTGACCTGTGGGAGGGATTTACCAAGTGGACCTATTCCGTGAGTTCCCTTTCTCCCTGGATGCTGGGCTTTATGATGTTGGGAGGATTCGGCTTCTTTATCGCCCCCTTCCTCTGGGCAGCATGGCACTTTCTGCCGATGCCAACTGCCTACGATTGGTTCATAGTCATCGTTCTCCAACTGGTGATCATCATGCTGATGCGTGCCCTGGTTGACCATCGCTTTCACTACCCCAGAGTCTACTCCCTCTCCCATCCTGTGGGCATATCCTTTGTGTTGCTCTCTGGTCTCTATGGATCTTTGAGGCGCTTCACCGGTGCCGGAGTGCGCTGGAAACAACGGCTCTATTCGCCCGAGTCGGAGATAGAGTAGAGCCAACGAGGTTGTAGTTCATCTAAGCGGATGTTGCCGATGGGGCAGAAGAAAACAACATGGGCGGAAGCCTCTCCCAGCCTTACTTCCAACACCTATACTAATACAACCAGAATTGGTCGGGCAACATTTTTCTGCTGAGGCAGCATCCCATCGCAATGGCCTGTTATCGACACCACGCTTGCCCCTCAACTGCGGACTAGGACCGACCTCAGATTTCAACTGACTTGATTCTGGCACCTACTCTGCCCTAAAATGATGAAAACAACCCCAAGGAGGGATGATGGAATTCGAACAGCTCTTCAACTTCGCCGCCAAGGCCGGGGCGCTGGAAGGATATCTGTTTGAGAGGGAGAAAACAGAGCCCCTTGCCAACTGGGTGAACAATATAGACGAGATGTACCACAAATTGCCCGAAAGCGTCAAAAAGGACATTGGAAAAGCATACGCCGTAGTCATAACCAGAACCCTGAGCAACGGCGAAAAAGTCATACCAGATGAACTAAAATCGAAGCTAAGAAGCATGCTTTCCGAGCTGCAGAGGTGAGATTTAACTTGCACACTCATCCAGGTTTCTGAGGCAGGATATTCGCCTTCACCGACTACCACCGGGCTGAGATGACGCTGCTGGAGGTGCCGAGAAGTGAAACCGACCCGATATACACCGGAGCTGATCGACGAATATAGGCGTAAAGGATACTGGGAGACCACGACATTTTATGAAATATGGGATCGAAACGCAGAGCAATATCCGGGAAAAGAAGCAGTTGTGGACTCGAGGACAAGGCTTACCTGGGCTGAGGCCAAACTGTACATAGATAGAATTGCTCTCGGCCTCATGGAGCTGGGGATCGCGAGAGACAGGGTGCTGGTGGTTCAGCTACCCAACTGCGTGGAACAGGTCCTGATCTCCATCGCCTGTGAGAAAGCCGGCATTGTCAATCTCTCTATATTGAGAACCATGCGCCACAAGGAGATGGAGTATATCTTGGCTTATACTGAGGCTCCCGGGGTCATTATCCCGTGGCGGTTCCGGGATTTTGATTACTACAATATGATCCAGGGGCTCCATCCCCAGTTGCCTCACTTGGAGCATATTCTCGTCGTTGGTGACCAGGTGCCTGATGGAGCTACCTCCATCACCGAGATGATGCAGCAACCGTTGGAGAATAGGTACCCCTTGACGCTTCTCCAAGAAAGGGCGTTTGAGGCTACAGAGGTCGCTCGAATTCGGCACTCCACCGGAACCACCGGTTTCCCCAAATTGGTGGAGGAGACGATATGTGATCGCGTGCATGTGGCCAAGGAGCTGATCAGGTGCTTTGGCATCACCAGTGAGGATGTCTTTGGGGTATTTACCCCGCTCACTGGTGGAGGTGGCAGCCCTGCCTTCCTCTGCTCACCAGTAGCACGGGCTAAAATCGTTCTCATGGAACACTTCGATGCCGAGGAAGCATTCAAGCTGATTGAAAGGGAAAGGATCACCATAGTCGGAATTGTGCCCACCATGCTAGTGATGATGCTGGAACACCCCAGTCTGGGGCAATATGACCTCAGCTCGCTGCGGGTGTTCATCGTTGGCGGCTCGCCCCTGCCGCCCAAATTGGCACGGGACGTGGAAGAGAGAATAGGGTGTCTGGTGGTAAACCGCTACGGCACCGCAGATGGTGGTCCCATCAGCACTGCTGCCATCGGCGATCCCATCGATATCCGCCACCTGACAGTGGGCCAGCCGTATACAGGCAACGAAGTCAAGCTGGTGGATGAGACTGGCAAGGAACTCCCCTGGGGAGAGGTGGGGGAGATAATTTTCCGCGGGCCAACCTCTCACCCTGGTTTATTCAGAAACCCCGAGGGCACTTGGGAACTATGGGACGAGGATGGCTGGTATCCTACAGGGGATCTGGGCAAGCTCGATGAGCAGGGCAACTTGATGATAGTGGGCCGGCGCAAGGATGTCATCATCCGCGGCGGCCAGAATATCTATCCGGCAGAGATCGAAAGCATACTCATGACCCACCCCCAAATAGTGGATGTGGCCATTGTCGGTATGCCAGACCCAGTCATGGGCGAGAAAGCTTGCGCCTACGTAGTTCCCAAGCCAGGGGAGCAGCTCACCCTCGAGGAAATCACCGTTTACCTTAAAGATAAGAGCATCGCAGCCTACAAATTGCCGCAAAGGCTGGAGATCTTAGACAAAATCCCACTGGTGGCCGACCAGAAACCAGACAAAAAGACACTGCGCCAAGACATAGCCGCAAAACTCAAGGCAGAGGGCACTACCTGAGCCGTCAATGCTTTACCATACCTGCATCGACGACGATTGTCTGACCGGTTATCGCATCGGCATCGTCGGAGGCGAGAAAGGCAATGGTACCAGTGAGATCATCAGGATATAGGATGCGCTTGATATCTTGTCTAGTCTTAGCTGTTTCTTCTGCTTGCTCCATAGGGTGGAGGAGCAAACTTGCTTCGGATTGTATGTAGCCTGGTGCTACTGAGTTAACGCATATATTATAATCGCCAAGCTCAGCGGCCATGGAATAGGTAATGCTGATAACTGCGCCTTTCGACACAACGTAGTGCATCAAGCCAGGCCGGCCCTGGAAAGCGACGACAGACGCAATATTGATGATCTTACCATTCCCTTGCTTCTTCATTTGGGGTACCACCGCACGGGCACAGAGCCAGCATCCCTTCACATTGACCGCCATTACCTTGTCCCAGAAATCGGGGTCGATATCCTCAAGCGGTGTGCGCTCCAGTCCATATAAGATAGCAGCGTTGTTCACCAGGATATCGATCCGGCCAAATCTGGATATGGTCTCCTCAGCCATGCGTAAGGTATCCCGTTCGCTGGAGACATCAACGTTGAGGCCGATGGCTGTGCTACCATGCCCCTCGATCTCCCGCACCGTGCCCGAGGTATCGATGACATCAACAACAGCAACCTTGGCCCCCTCCCGGGCCAGCCTCAAGCAATAGGCCTTGCCAAGTCCTCTCCCGCCACCGGTGACGATGGCCACTTTGCCTTCGAGTCTCATGTTACTACCCTCCACTGCTTAATAGAGGCGCCCCATCTCCTCCCAGATCTTTCTCAGCCCGTAATCTTGTTGGTGTTTAGCACGATTCCCCGATTTGTCAATGCCTTATCATACCTGCATCGACGACGATTGTCTGACCGGTTATCGCATCGGCATCGTCGGAGGCGAGAAAGGCAATGGTACCAGTGATATCATCAGGATATAGGACGCGCTTGATATCCTGTCTGGTTTTAGCTGTTTCTTCCGCCTGCTCCATAGGGTGTAGGGATAAACCTGCTTCGGATTGTACGTGGCCCGGCGCCACTGAGTTAACGCATATATTATAATCGCCAAGCTCTGCGGCCATACAATAGGTAATGCTGATAACCGCCCCTTTCGACGTAGCGTAGTGCATCAAGCCGGGCCGGCCCTGGAAAGCGATAACAGACGCAATATTGATGATCTTACCCTTCCCTTGCTTCTTCATTTGGGGCACCACCGCACGGGCACAGAGCCAGCATCCCTTCACATTAACCGCCATCACCTTATCCCAGAAATCGGGGGCGATATCCTCAAACGGTGTGCGCTCCAGTCCATATATGATAGCAGCGTTGTTCACCAGGATATCGATGCGACCAAATCTGGATATGGTCTCCTCAGCCATGCGCAGGGTATCCCGTTCACTGGAGACATCGGCGTTGAGGCCGATGGCAATGCCACCCTGCTCCTCGATCTCCTGTACCGTGACTGAGGTATCGATGACATCAACAACGGCAACCTTGGCCCCCTCCCGGGCCAACCTCAAGCAATAGGCCCTACCAAGTCCTCTCCCGCCACCGGTGACGATGGCCACTTTGCCTTCGAGTCTCATATCACTACCCTCCACCGTTTAATAGGGACGCCCCTTCCCTCTCTACATGGCACCCAGCCTTCACCTTAATTTATCACACCTTGCCGCTTGCGTTGTCAACTCACCTCCAGGCATTTTTCGAACATTCTGCAAATATCGTCATGATTAGTACATCGTTGACATCACCAGCTGAGCCACTTATAATTTACTCCACGGGTCGTAGTTCTAGCCCGATGAACCGAATGCCGAAGTGGCGGAATGGCAGACGCGCTGCGTTCAGGGCGCAGTGCCCGCAAGGGCGTGGGAGTTCAAATCTCCCCTTCGGCACTTTTTCAATCTGACGCGAGATATAAGGCGAGGTTAGCAATAGGCTGCCTTGGGATAGATGCTCCCACTAAACAAATAGATTGAGAAAAGCGCTTGTAGCTCAGCATGGATAGAGCGTAGCCCTGCGGAGGCTAAGGCCGCGGGTTCAAGTCCCGCCAAGCGCGCCATGGGCGATTAGCTCAGTTGGTTAGAGCGTCTGCTTTACACGCAGAAGGCCAGAGGTTCGAATCCTCTATCGCCCACTTTTATATCCGAAGCAACACCATAACTGGACACCGATCCCTTTAAGAACTTGCCACAGCGCCCAGAGCTTCTATACCATCGGCATACTGTGGGCAGAAGCAAATTCACTAAGCAGATCACCTCCTGACTCACTTCGGAATGCCAAAAAAATTTGCCAAAACCATGAGTCAGGCTGGGGCAATATCTTGACAACACGCTGGAGACGGTGTATATGTCATGCTGGGGAAGGGCCTTCGGGTGAAACAGGCAAGTATAGAAGCCAAGAATAAGTAGTGCAAGCGATAGTCGAGGAGCATCGAGATGTTCAGCAAGGATACATTGGTGCAAAACAAGCTTTTAGAGGAGGAATGGCAGAAGAAATGCGCTCAGATGTACGGCGAAGATGAGTTTAGGGCAGCTACTTCCTCCGGGATACCTCTTAAACCAGTGTATACTCCAGCAGATATCGGAGATATGGACTATAATGCAACCCCACTGCCTGGGCAATACCCGTATACTCGAGGATTGGAGCCCTTGGGTTATCGAGCCGAGCCCTGGGCGATGTTCACTGGATTTGGCTACGGCAGCGGAAGCGATACCCATGACAGGTGGGAGTACCTAAGAAATCTTGGAGCATACGGTCGGGTGGGGCAGGACATCGGCGAAGCCACTTCTTTTCGTCTCCTTATCGATCTGCCAACACAAAGAGGTTATGATCCTGATGAGCCAGAGGCTCGCGGCAGAGTTGGGGGATGCGGTGTCTCGCTGAGCACCCTCAAAGATATAGAAATGCTCTTCAGTGGTGTGTCACTGGAGGATATCTGCGTACAATTCATAGCATTTGATTCTAGCTTGACGGCCTTGGCTATGTACGTTGTTCATGCTGAGAGAAGAGGTATCCCCCAGGAAAAGCTATTTCTAAGAGCCAATAATATCTTATATCGTCAGTGGCATTTCGATACTATTTCGTTCCCCCCTAAATACGCAACCAGGTTGATGGTGGAGCAGATCAATCATTGCGTCAAACACATGCCACGAGTTCAGCATACGAGTCTTGACGGATATCAAATAGGAGAAGCTGGGGCCACTCCTGTGCAGGAGGTAGCTCTCACCTTAGCTACGGCCATAGCCGTTACTGAAGAGTGCATAAAGGCCGGGCTTCACCCCGATGATGTTGTGCCTGGATACTATCATCATGAGTGGTTTGGCATGGATTTCTTTGAGAACATAGCTAAAATACGCGCCAAAAGAAGACTCTGGGCCAAGATATTCAAAGAGAGATTCGGCTGCAGGAATCCAGAATCTCTTCTGTGCAGGATACTGCCCCAGACCGGTGGGACTCAATCAATAGCTCAAGAACCCCTAAACAATATCATACGTGCTACCCTCATGACCTTGGGCTGCGTGTTGGCGGGTGTAGACGGGATATTCACCACTTCCTATGATGAGCCACTCTGCATTCCAACGGAGGAGGCAGTTAGAATAGCTATCAGAACACAGCAGATCATATATCATGAATCGAATGTATCCTATGTAACTGATCCGTTGGGTGGTTCCTACTACGTGGAATGGCTGACGAATAGGATAGAGGAAGAGGTAGTCAGATATCTGCATAAGATGGATGACCTCGGCGGCTATCTTAAATGCTGGGAGTCAGGTTGGATAAGAAAAGAACTTGAAAAATCAGCTAACGAGTGCCAGCAAAAGATCGACAGCGGTGATACAGTGATTGTGGGCCAAAACAAGTACAGGCTGCCAGATGAGGAGCAGCCAAGTGTACCTCTGTTTCCTTTACACGATGCGCAGGCCGAGGAAGAGGCAATCCAGAAGATGCGGAAATTCAGAGGAGAACGGGATAGCAATAGGGCTAAAGATAGCTTGGACCGGTTACAACAAGCAGCGATAGCTATAGCTGAGGCATGGCCTGATTCCTGTGGTATCTTGATGCCTGCAATTCTCGAAGCAGTCAGAGCTGATGCTACTTTGGGGGAGATACAGAAGGTACTGCAGGAGGTTTTTGGCTATGTGTATACCTAAGGTCAGCAGTGTATGACGAAATGGAATCAGAGTCTTCTTAGTAAAGTCAGATGTGGATTTCCCTGATAGAGGCATAGGATATATATAGCATAAGTCCCCTTGTCCCAGCGTTCAAGGAATCCCCGTTTTTCAGATGATAACTGGACAACTGTCGCTCCCCTTAGCCGTATCTGTGCCACAGCGCTCAGAGCGTCTGCTTTACACATAGTGTATCAGTCTAAAGGCTACAATTGCTTCCCCATTACATGCATAGCCAAGTTATTGACACCATCGTATACATCACCTATCATTTTTACGACGTTTAATCTTCCCGGAGACATAAGCATCCTTAGTTTTTCTCGTCATTATAGGCCTAACTGAATAGAAGAGTCAGATGAGCAAGTGGCTCAAGGCTGTGACCACCGTTGTGCTGGCGGCAGTGCTGGCGACTGCTGTTACTGCGGTCTTCATCTATATCTACGAGGGGAAACAAACTGATGAAGGCATCCTTTTCGTCCAGAACGCCACGTCGGGCACTCTGACCCCGGTGGCAGGAGAAGAGGATACCTTCACCCTAACCCTAGAGGGAATAAGCCACAGCACCCTGTGGTTCGCCGACCGCCCTGCCTTCGCCGCCGGTAACGAGCTCACCCAGCTGTTCATCGACAACTGGGGCACGGGGCAGAACAGCTTTGCTGCCTCGCCGCCCAACGCCGCCCTGGACATACTGGAAGGGGATGAAGACGGTGATGTGCTGGTGGCGCAGCTTTCCCAGCCGGCATACGACGAGGGAGCGGCTCGCCTGAGCTATGAGGCAAAGGTCCTGAGCGAAGTTGCTGGCGAGCTGGCGGTGTTCAACCTGCGAAAGGATGAGCCGGAGGCGATGCCTACGAGCTTTGGCCATGCCAGCCTTTTCATCGATTCCTCAGCATCGGATGTCGCCAGGCTCTTGTCAACCAAAAAGTGCCCTGGTGGTGATCTGAGAGGAGCCAACCTGAGACGGGCTGACCTGAGAGGGACCGACCTAAGAGGGGCCAACCTTAGCGGAGCCGATTTAAAAGGGGCGGATATGCGAGTGACCAACCTGCAAGGGGCTAACCTGACCAACGCCAACCTGAGCGGGGCCATGTTAGATGGGGCCAACCATAAGAAGCGCCAACCTGACCAATGCCAACCTGACCAACGCCAACCTTCGCCGTACTAACAAGCCTACTATCTTATGGAAGGCCGACCTGACCGGGGCCAACCTGCAAGGGGCCAACCTAACCAAAACCACGCTGCAAGAGTCCAACCTGAGGGGGGCCAACCTGACCAACGCCAACCTGAATGGGGCCTACCTGATGAATGCCAACCTGACTGTGGCCAACCTGACCGGAGCTAAGCTAGAAGGGGCCTATCTGACATGGCTCCAGAAGCAAGGGGCTAACCTGACCGGGGCCATCCTGGAAGAGTCCCAGCTGCAAGGGATCAACATGAGCGGGGTCAACCTGAGCGGGACCAATCTGGAAGGGTTCCAGCTGCAAGGGATCAAACTGACCGGGACCAAACTGAGCAGTGCTAACCTGACCGATGTTAACCTAAACGGCGCTAACCTGACAAACGCCATCCTGACTAACGCCCAACTGCGCAGGGCCAGTCTGGATGGGGTCAATCTTAGCGGGGCCGACCTGACCGGGACCAAGCTGAACGGAGTCAACCTGACCGGAGCGAACCTGACTGGGGCCAACCTGACCGGGGCCAACTTCATCAATGTGACCATGCCCGATGGATCAATCAAAACCCACTACCCTTACTAGGCCACCGGCTATTGTACTACCCGAGAAGTCAGACTCACTGCGGCCCAGCTCTATCAGTCAACCAGTAGGGATTTGACTCCCATCAAAATCTGGTATAAACTTTCCGAAGTAGTGGAGGTATCAAATGAAGGTTATGGTCTCAGCAATTGGACCCAGCTTAAACTCTGAGATCGACCGCCGCTTTGGGAAATGCCACTATCTCCTCTTTGTCGATCCTCAAACCATGCAATTTGAATCTATGGAGAACCCCAACCTTGTCGGGGTAGGAGATAGTGGGGCAAAAACAGCACAGTTGGTTATCGATGCAGGGGCACAGGCCGTTATCACCAGATGGTGCGGTGCTGAAGCTGCTCAGGTTCTCGCCTCAGCAGGTATTGAGGTGATCACCAATGCCGATGGCACGGTCGAGGAAGCGGTGAGAAGGTATTTGCAGGGGGGCTTCAAAGCACCCAAGATAGGGGGACAACCGACCATCCGCGTGGGATCAGGGATTATGATATCAACGGCATCGCCAGAGATAGAGGAGCTCAGGGCCAAGGCACGGACCTTGCGTCTGGAGCTTGATGAAATAGACCGTCGCCTCGATGAGTTGGAAAAAAGGAGAGTCGAACTCCTCGCTAGACCGCAGTGAGCGTGATCCCGACGATCCCAAAGTTGTGATTGCAGCGAAGAGCGAAGTTCACTTTCTGCTCCTTGCCTCGGAACAGCTTAGGTGCTGGGTTAAAGGATTCGGTGGGAGGGTCACAACAGCTGAGCGGACTGAATGTCCGTCCGGGAGACATGCAGCCTGTGCTGCTCTGATCCCCTTTTATAAATTCGAGTTGCGACTGCGGCATGAACACAACACACGATCGCAACGCCGAACCGGGGTTGATCTGAGCAAAGGCGAACATGGCCTGCCCTGCTACATCATCAAATAGTCCTCTGCGTTTAGAACGACAATTACGGCCACGTGCATACCTTTTCCAAGATACAAACTTGCTTACATATTTGAATCTTGCATTATATCCACGAGTTCGAGACCGTTGTGGTGATGCATAAGACAGAGGTACAATAACCAGACTAGGAATTCACGCTGCTTCAGAGCTGATTGCAGCTTAGATGCAGACATTTTTGATTAATATTTGGTATACTAACAAAACGGTCTCGTTTAATATATAGGGTAGGGAGGTAACGTATGGAAGCAATACATGAACTATCAGCCCACTTGAAGACCCGGCTGCTTGATTTGCGCAAAGCCAAGGAAGGAGGACGCAGAATTGTTGGGTATACTCCTGGGGGATATCTACCAGAAGAGCTTGTGTTGGCCAGCGGGGCAGTTCCTATAGGTCTTATTCAGGGTGGGGATCACTCTATGGTAGAACTCGCCGGTGCCTACATCTGCCGCTGGATAGATACATTTTGCCGCGCGCAGATTGGCTACGGGGTATCGGGAGAAGACCCTTTCTATAACACTGTGGACCTTCTCGTAGTGCCCATGACCGATAACCATATCCGCGCCATTATGGATGTGTTGGACTATAATACAGATCTGGAGATATTCCCCTTCGGTGTACCTCATGCCAAGGATAGCCTTGCCCTCGATTATTATCTCCACGGGATAACCAGGCTTAAGACAAAGCTTGAGCAGCTGACCGGCGTTGAAATCACAGAGCCAAAGCTTAGAGAGTCAATCGATCTATGCAATAGGGAAAGGCAGCTCTTGAGAGAGATAAGCTTGATGCGAAAATCCCGGCCAGCACCTATAAGCAGCAGAGACTTCGTGACTCTCAATCACGGCTCCTTCCTTGCTGATAAAGAAGTCATGGTGGCCATTCTTGAGTCGGTGTATAAGGAGCTGAAGGAGCAAGCTCTACCATCTGAAGAGGGTCCCAGGGTGCTGTTAACCGGCTCGACCCTCGCTCTGGGCGATAGCAAAGTCCTCGACTTAGCCGAGGAGGCTGGTGGGGTTATCGTCATTGAGGAGTTCGCCGAGGGTATAAGGCCCTATTGGGAGAGCGTGAAACCTGATGGCGATCTCATGGGTGCCATAGCTGATTGCTATTTCATGCGCAGGGTGCCTCCTGCCTGGTTCAGACCAGACAAAGAGAGACTCGATTTCTTAATCAAGCTGGTCAGGGACTTCAGCGTATCCGGGGTTATCTGGTATCAGTTGATGTATCGGGAGTCATATAAGACGGAATCATATTATTTTCCCGATATACTGAAGAAGGAGACCGGTTTACCCATGCTTACAATAGAGTCTGATTATGACCTGACTGAGATAGGACCATTGCGAACACGCATTGAGACCTTTGTCGAAACGATACGGAGGTGAGGAATGGCTGAGTATTACGATGACCTGCTAAGGCTTTTTGAGTTTGCAGATGATGAGATAGAGAAGGAAAGACCGAGGATTGAGAAAGCATTCCAGAAACTGGAGCTGGGGCCTGAGGATATGAAGACAGCTGAGAACTGGGTCAGGCAGAACCATGATGTGGAACTCATGGGCGTGAGGAAAATACTGGGGCTATGGCTGAAAGAGCTTGTCGACCTGGTCTTGGCTAAGGAGGAAGGGAAGAAGCTCGTCTACTATGGCTTCCCCACCATCGCCGGGCCAGCCTCGGTGATAGCAGCAGCCTCGGCGGAAGTCCATTGCACATGTCCCGACGTGGTATTGTGCTACACCATGGGGCAGATTTTCAACAAGCTAACCCCTATCCTTGAGGCAGGGGAAGAGAATGGTTTGCCGGCAGGGCATTCCATGTGCTCACTATGGCAAATCAGGGTTGGTGGCATGGCCAAAGGAATAGTCCCCGCGCCGGATATGATCATCGCTTCCAGCTACTTCTGCGACATGGGGTCCAAGGCGGATGAGCTGCTGCATCAAAAATACGGCCATCCCGCTGTATATGTCGATGGCTCCATGGATTCCAGATGGGGTGAGTTTCCCAATCACTTGCCCGAGAGGGCGGTCTATTTAGGCGGGCAGCTGGAGAGGGTCTTTGATACGGCCAGTGAAGTGTTGGGAGTGGAGATAACAGCAGAGGTTCGCTCTGAAGGCGCAACTCGCAGCCGAGAATTATACGGAGCTCGCAGAGAACTCGGGCAGCTGATGATGAGCGCTGACCCTCAGCCCGTCAGTATAGTGGACGTAGAGATAGCGAGGCGCCTGACCAGTGGTTCAGCCAGCAAGAGATTCCTCACTGAGGGGCCTGGCGTCATCGCTATTCTGAATCAGGAGATCAAGGAGAAGATAGACAGGGGAATCGGTGTGATAGAAAAGGGGGCGCCCAGAGTGACAATCCTCGTTGCGCACCTCTCAGACCCCAGCATAATGCGCATGATGGAGAGCTGCGGCCTGTCCATTCCGGCAACGAATATTGACTTGATGTCGTCAGCGACACTTAAGACCGCACCTTTCATATCGGGCGATATATTGGCCAAAGACCAGCTGGAGGAGAGTGGCATGTATCATAGCTCCTATGGCGCAATCAAACGTGCTGTTGAGGCTGTTCGGCAGATCGATGTGGATGGTGTCATCTGGAACTATCTCTACAGTTGCCGTCCGTTCGCTCAGATGTCTCACACGCTTAAGCAATTTTTAGAGAAGGAAACCGGGATACCCGTGCTATCCTTAGAGATGGATATGTATGATAGCAGGAGTTATAGTGCAGCCGCCCTGAGAACCAGAGTGGAAACATTCGCTGAGATGCTGAGAGCCAGAAAGGCGTCTGCCAAGGTATAGAAAGCGTTGGCCTATGTTTCATGACTCTAACCGGGAAGAAAGATGAAAGGTGAATTAAAGCAGAGCGTGAAACTGATGTCGACCTTGTGGAGGGTCTAGCTGATTGGGAACCATTGCGAAAACGCATCGAGGCGATACGGAGGTTAGGCGTGGCCGACTATTACGATGAGCTCCTGAAGCTTTGTGGGTTTGAAGACCATGAGATAGAGAAAGAAAGGCCGAGAATCGAGAAGGCATTTCAGAGACTGGAACTGGGACCTGATGATATAAAGACGGCCGAGAACTGGGTCAGACAGAATCACGATGTGGAGCTTATGGGTGTGAGGAAGTTACTATGGATATGGCTTGAGGAACTCATCGACCTGGTTCTGGCTAAGGATGAAGGGAAGAAGCTTCTCTACTATGGCTTCCCCACCATCGCCGGGCCGGCCTCGGCAATAGCAGCAGCCTCTGAGTATGTCTACAGCGCATGCCCTGATGTAGTGTTGTGCTACACCATGGGGCAGATCTTCAATAAGCTATCCCCTATTCTTGAGGCAGGGGAAGAAAACGGTTTGCCGCCAGGGCATTCCCTCTGCTCACTTCAACAAATCAGGGTTGGCGGCATGTCTAAAGGAATCATTCCCGTGCCGGACATGGTCATCACCTCCAGTTACAATTGCGACATGGGGTCCAAGACGGATGAGCTGTTGCATCAAAAATACGGTCATCCGGCAATATATGTTGATGGCTCCATGGACTCAAGATGGGGTGAATTCCCTGACTTCTTGCCCGAGAGGGCAATCTATCTCGGTGGACAGTTGGAAAGGGTCTTTGATGAAGCCAAGGAACTGCTGGGAATAGAGGTAACATCAGAGGTCCGGTCTGAAGGCGCATCTCGCAACCGTGAACTCGCTGGGGCTTTGAGGGAACTTGTGGAGCTGATGCAGAGGGCCGATCCTCAGCCCATCAGCATAGTAGACGTGGAGGTAGCGAGGCGTTTGACCAGCGGTTCAGCTAACAGGAGATTTCTCACTGAGGGGCCCGGTATTATTGCGACTCTGAATCGGGAGGTTAAGGAGAGGATAGACAGGGGAGTCGGGGTGGTGGAAAAGGGAGCACCCAAGGTGATGATTCTTATGGCGCATTTCTCCGATCCCAGCACAATGCACATGATGGAGGACTGCGGTCTGTCCATCCCAACAACGCTTCATACTGTGCTAGCGTCAAGGATTTTCAAGAGCACACCTTTCATATCGGGTGAAATATTGGCCAAAGAGCAGCTGGAGCGCGGTCCGTTTCATAGCGCGTTTGGCGAAATCAAACAGGCTGCTGAGGCTGCTCGACTGTTTAATACGGATGGTATCATCTGGAATTACCTCTATAATTGCCGTCCGTTCGCTCTGACCTCTCACCTGATTAGGCAATTTGTTGAGAAGGAAACCGAGATACCTGTGCTATCCTTAGAGATGGATCTGTATGACAGCAGAAGTTATAGTGCGGCTGCCCTGAGAACCAGAGTGGAAACATTCGCTGAGATGCTGAGAGTCAGAAAGGTCTAAATCTCTTCGCTAGGCGACCGGTGCTGTGTTGTCCACTGTTTGCGGCTCAGCCCCTGGCACATGGAACATACCCGGTTAGAGAGTAGGACTGAGTCAGAATTCCCCGAGGTATTTGGCCGAACTCCTGCTCAATGAGTGTCTTGGCCCGTTGGCCCATGATCATACCAGAGCACAGTTTCTCCCTCAACAACGACGACCTGATACTTGGAAATTCCCATGCCAGTTCCTAAGCGCAGCCGCACGCGCGCTCATTCACTGCCAGGGCTTGCCTAACTCAAGAGTTGCTGTGCCATCTTTGCCCCAAGCTCGCGTGCTTGATTGACTGCGAGTTCGTTGTCCTTAATCTGTCCAGCAGCCTTGGCATAGCCAGCCATACTAAGCACTTTGTCTGAGCTCAGGTCAATAACCGAAGCCAGGAAACGCTGAAAGGTTGCTATTGTCTCATCTGTTCCGCTGCTTGTCGCTACCGCGATCAGGCCCACAGACTTGGCCTTGGGCTTCATACTGTGGCGCCGAAGAAAGCGATTTCGGTCTATGAATATCTTCATCTGCGCTGAGACATCTTCGAAGTATACAGGGCTCGCCAGGATAATCCCGTCAGCAGAAACGAAACTGTTTATGACTTTATCTCCATCATCTTTCAACAAGCAGGAAGGCGCTGATGTACATTCTTCATGAGCTTGGCAAGGGCCCATCCTCAAGCGATTCAATATAATTTTCTCCGTGTCTATGCCGCGTTTCTTTGCTTCATCAAGGGCCTGGTCAACCAGGTAGTTAGTGTTACCGTCAAGCCTGGGACTGCCTACGATGGCAACGATTTTCATTACTTCCTTCCTCCTAATTTGTTTGCAGCGCTGAGAGCCCCTTTTCACGTATTAGGCCCTCTGGTGGCATTAATTCCTAACCGAGTGGAACCCCCGGTACAGCACTTGGATGTGTGGGACAGCTCTTCACACACCGGTCCAATGCAAATATAGCATGGCTGGCGGGTTGCTTCAATCGCTACAAAGTTCATCGAATTATGCAATCCGTGCGTAGTAGATCATTTCGCCACCCTCCACAGTGTCCGCAGTAATTGAAGAGAGGCTTGGGCAAATGCAACAAAAGCGTCCGAATCGTAGTGCTCGATATCCCCTTCATCACATGACCTGGCCAGTTCAGGGTCCAGAGGCAGTCGCCCCAGGAGCGGTGCACCGGCTGCCTTGGCCATCTCATCACCTTTGCTCTTGCCGAAGATCTCGATCCTCTCCCCCGTCCCGGGCACGATAAAGTAGCTCATATTTTCCACTACCCCGAGAACAGGCACTTTCATTATCTGTGCCATCTTCACTGCCTTCCTGGCCACCATCGAAGTCAGGTTCTGAGGGGTAAAGGACACGATGACACCGGACAGGGGAAATGACTCCATCACGGTCAGCGGAGCATCCGCAGTGCCCGGCGGCAGATCGACCACGAGGTAGTCGAGCTGGCCCCAGACTACCTCGTGCCAGAATTGCTCGATTGTCTTGCCAACATGAGAACCTCTCCACACTAAAGCGTCGTCTTCATGGGGTAGGAGTAAGTTGATGGAAATGATTTCGATCCCTGACCTTGAAGGCACAGGCAGGATCCCCGTCTCGCTGCCAGTGGGGCGAGCTGAGAGGCCAAACATCTTGGGGATGCTGGGCCCAGTGATATCAGCGTCTAGGATACCTACTCCATAGCCTTCACGTTTGAGAGCCACGGCCAAGAGACCCGTCACCAGTGACTTGCCGACGCCTCCCTTGCCGCTGACGACTGCAATGATATGCCTAATCTGATTTAAGTCTCGTGGTGGGACTTCCACAAACTCCACTATTACCTTGCCAACCTCAGGAATCGCTTCGATGGTGCTGGATACTTGGTCACGAATCCAGTGCTGGGCAGCAACATCAAGGGCTGTAGAGGCCAAGGTGATTTTCGGCCTTCTGTAGCCCGCAGGAATATCTATGTCGCGAACCAGATTGAGCTGCGTTATGCTACGGTTCAACCCGGGAACAATAACGCTGCTCAGAGCTTGTCTAATGTGGTCTAAACTCATTATATGGATTCAGTTGTACCTTCAATGCTTGCAGAGAGCAAGAGATCTCTGGACATCTTCAAAAGGGATTTCTTCAATTCTACTAGACACCTTCCACATATGGGCAGACAGCGCCCCTCTGGCTTCCTAAACGCAGGTGATGGTTGCTGGAACAAACAAATCCACATTCTGCCTCAGGATTCTCATTGACCGGGGCTGCGACGAAGCATGTTGAATTGGTCATCTTACCGATGCAATACCCACCGTGTCCCAAAGTTACCTGCACCCATCGACTATATACTACTCCGTGGCCCGTTTTCGGTCAATGTCCTTAGACTGCGCAGGCCTGAAGGGATTCCGCCATTTTGGGCCTCTTAACTCAGGAATCTGAACTGGTATCCTTTATAAAAGCACAATTGTTCGCCTGCCAGTTCAATCCTGCACTCAGTCAATTCGTGTTTGGGCAGGATTTCCAAACCGCTGAGACGTGGGGAGAGCGATCACTCCGGTTGTGCTAAGCCTCGCGCTTTAACGATAGAGCGGTAGTCGAAGGGAAAAACAAGAGCCACCAATACACATTATGGTGACTCTACCAGTCCAGCAAGGTTCGAGGCACGATATATGTTTCAGATGGCTCAACTCCTCAAGCTATCCTTAACCTGGACATCACCGATGGGAGGCATATAGCGAGCAAAGATAGAGTGAGGGCTGTCCTTGAGCCCAGACTTTCCAGCGTGACGGAGCATCGCCTTCATACTGGCCAGGAGTTCAATGGGTCTGAAGGGCTTGCTGATACTACCATTGGCACCCTTTTCCAGGGCCTTAACCATGAGCCTTCTGTCATCATCCCCATTAGTGAGGACAATGGTGGGCACATTGGAGAAGAGGCGAATCAGGCTCAACACTTCAAAAGCATCCGTGCCGGGTAAATCGAGGTCTAGGATAATAATGTCCGGTGACTCTGTCTCTACCACATCTATCCCCTTCATGCCCTCAGCAACTGAAATCAACTCAGCCTGTGGCCAGCGCAGTTGAAGGGCCACGGCAATGCTTTGGACTATCTCTCTGCTGTTCTCGATGACCAAAACTCTCATCTCTGTCCCCCTTAATTCACATTTGGGCACATATTGTGGTGAACAAGCAGCCTACCTCTCACGCTGCAAGTATCTGTATTGTTTCCCGCTCTTTCCCATTCTTGTGGCAAATCGACTGGTTGGTCTTCCCACCGTTGAATCAACTCCCGACTGAATCAAGTCGCTGCTCTTTTGCACCTTCCTGATTTACCCCCTCATATATACAATATAAACCAACTATAACTTCTTTCAATCGCTCATTTCCGCTAAGATTGGACTATTATGGGAATGAGTCTAAAGTAGGTAAAAAGTGCGACTTAGCCACCGGGTATCCCCCGTTAGTGTTACCTCGCAGATACTAAGTTTCCTAATCCTGCCACTGGTTCTAAAGCCAGTCATACTACCTGCTTGGAGGTAACTCGAGGGGGCTTTCGTATCACAGACGACAGGGCGGTCGTCAATCCAGTTGAGGATGTCACCCTACAAGAACAGGAAGAGAACCAAAAAAGGACTAATTAACTCCCAAGAAAGCAGATCGCGAATCCCTAATCAAACCCTCCCAACATGCACCGTGAAAGAACATTTGGGCGTTTTGTGCGCTAAACGCCAGACCTATTCAGTTAAGCGATGAAAAGCATAAGAAAACTCAATCAGATAAGTCGTATTTTACCCCAACCTCTTGGGCAATCGTTTTTAGGCCCTCTGCAACCTTGGCACTGAGAGGGATGCCCTGTCGGGTATAGAGTTCTGTCTTCTCGTACTCCTTCTCGCCGTGGATATAGATGCGGTCCTGGCCCTCAGCCTTGGGCGCGTTCTTAAGCTGCTGCTGGAGGTCATCCATCGCCGCCTTGAATTCCTCGATTGGACGGAAACCGTCAATACGCCACGCGCCAAAGAAGTGGCCAAGGTCAGCCGGCAGCGGCTTGCCGTCAGCAGTCTTGGGATAGACCAGAGCAGCAAAAGCTGCACCCGAGAGGACAGCGCAAAACACATCTACCCACAAAGCCAAGCCATAGCCCTTGTAGCCACTTAGCAGTTCACCCTCACCGCCCAGGGGCAACAGGCCGCCGCCAGCCCGCTTCGTAAAGTTTTCCAACACACGGTGTGCATCATCTGTTCCTACACCACGCTCGTCAGTGGCCCAGCCCATAGGAAGAGGCTTGCCCTGCCGCTCGTACACTTCTAATTTGCCTCGCGGTACGGTGCTGGTGGCCATGTCCATCACAAAGGGTCGCTCCTTGTTTGCTGGGGCAGCGACCGCGATGGGATTGGTGCCCAGCATTGCATTCCGTCCAAAGGTAGGCACGACCAGGACGTCTGCGTTGGTCATTGATATGCCGATGCAGTCGTGTTGCAGTGCCATCATAGCGTAGTAGCCGGCGATGCCGTAGTGGTTGGAATTGCTTACTGTCACGAAGCCAGCGCCTACTTCCTTTGCTTTTTGGATTGCTTTCTCCATTGCCCAGTGAGAAACAGGCTGACCTAACCCTGCTCCCGCATCAATCAGCGCCGTAGCTGGGGTCTCTCTTACCACTTTGACTTCTGGTTTGGCGATCATTACACCACCCCGCAGGCCGTCCACATATCTCCGCAGACGAGCTACGCCGTGGCTTTCAATTCCTCGCAGGTCGGCCAACACCAGTACGTCAGCCGTGATACGAGCGTCTTCCTCTGGAACGCCCATGTTCTGGAACACCCGAACGCAGAAGTCTGTTAGAGTGTCTACGCGAACCAGTAGTCCAGTCTCATCAGGCATCCTATCCTCCTTAATTGGTTATCAACAGCGAGATGTTTGAGTTTAGCACAAACAGCAGTGTTTCTGCCACCTGACCTGCTTCCCCAGGACTCGGCTGATGAGTCGCATTCACCGATTTGAGGATGTCGGTGTCCCTGAAAATAGTGGCCTGAGTGTGACTGCCTTGACTTTTCCACACAGTGGGAGCATCGTGATGGTGCATTGTATCGCAGAACATCGTTGCGACGGACAGGAAGGGAGCAACATGACTGCTAAAGAGAGACCGATCATAGCTATCACTATGGGTGACGCCGCCGGCATCGGACCTGAGGTTATTGTGAAAGCTCTCGTATCAAAGTATGTCTATAGTATTTGCCGCCCGTTAGTAGTGGGCGAGGGCGTCATTATAGGGGAGGCGACTAGATTCGCGGAGAGGCCACTGAAGCTCCACCCCGTAAACGCAGCAACCGAAGTTGAGGGTCGCTTGGGCGTAATCGATCTCTTAGACTTGCATAATTTCGACCGAGCTGATGTCACCGTCGGTCAAGTATGTGGAGCTTGTGGCAAAGCAGCAATGGAATACGTTATGGAAGCTGCACGGCTGGCTTTAGCTGGTGAGGTCGAAGCTGTGGTAACGGCACCCATCAACAAGGAAGCTACCAGACAAGCAGGATACGGGGAGGCTGGACATCTGGAATTTCTTGCCCATCTTACTGGCGCCACTGAATGCGCTACCATGCTAATTACGGGTTCCCTCCGTGTTGTTCACCTCACTACTCATCATTCCCTGAAACATGCATGCGACCTAGTGACCAAGGAGCGAATCCTGGCCAAGCTAAAACTAACCCACGAGTCTTTTCAAAGATGGGGAATCGAACATCCACGCATCGGTGTGGCAGCCCTTAATCCTCATGCCGGTGAGCGAGGCTCATTCGGTTCTGAGGAAATCGAGCAGATTGAGCCAGCGATTGAGGAAGCCAATGGTTTGGCTATAGATGCCAGCGGTCCTTTCCCGGCCGATTCTATCTTCAACCGGGCCATTGGCGGGGAGTTTGATGTAGTGTTGGCCATGTATCACGATCAAGGACATATTCCAGTGAAGGTATATGGCTTCGATAGAAGCGTGAGTATTGCCTTGGGATTGCCCCTGGTGCGAACTTCGGTGGACCATGGTACAGCATTCGACATCGCGGGTAAGGGCATTGCCAACCCTAAAAGCCTTGAAGAGGCAATAAAGATGGCTGTGAGGCTGAGTGTGGGGAAAGGATTGTTTTAACAGTAGACGAGAATATCCTGGACATCAATGACATCAATCTTGTGGGAATGGCAGGGGTATTGACAAAGAGTTGACATGGCCGATATAATTGCAATATGCAATATTTGCATGATGCAAATAAAGCTGGCGACCCTGAAAGACAATCTCAAACTGGACAAGCAACCCAGTTTATTGAAGGGCTGAGGGAGTTACTGGCTAAGGTCGCGCCGCATCCGCCTGCTGAAGTGCTCCAACTGATAAGCCGGCTTAACAGTGCCCCGTCCAAAGACAAATCGCAGCTCATCCCCAACCCCGTTGTCTTTCACCGCATGATAAGTGTCCTTCATCGAAATCCCGACTCAACAATGGGAGCATTGAGCCAGGCCCTTTCGGTTCCACTATACACTGCAACGCGAATGGTAGATTCGTTAGTGGCAACTGGACTGGCTCAGAGGCTGTCCGATCCCGAGGACCGGAGGATAGTCAGAGTAGCCCTGACGGATGATGGCCTGCGATTCCACGAGGCTATTGAGGCTCACTTTGCACAGAAAATCCAAAGAATTATGGCGTGCCTGACACCCGAGGAACAGGGTATCCTGATCGCTCTCTTGCATAAAGTAGCGACCTCTTTGAAAGAGACTGAAACGTGAATCTCCTGCAAAGATATCTCCCAAACTTAATATTCATCAAATGCAATTATAGCGGCTATCCGAAAGCTGGAACAGGAGAAGATGATGATCAGAGTTGAGGAACTGGTAAAACAATTCAATTCCCTCACCGCAGTGAACAGGGTATCTTTTGAGATAGATGAAGGAGAACTTTTTGGCTTTCTCGGACCCAATGGCGCCGGCAAGACGACTACGATAAAGATCCTCACCACCCTGCTTAAGCCTACCAGCGGTAGAGCAATGGTCGCAGGCTATGATGTGCTAAAGGAACCGGACAAGGTGCGCAATGTCATCGGGTATGTTGCCCAAGACATCAGCCTTGATGACAAGGGTACGGGGCGAGAGAACTTGATGCTCCAGGGTCGCTTCCATCACATGGACAGCAACCTTCTGCACCAGAGAGTGGATGAGCTATTGGAGTTGGTGGATCTCACGGCAGACGCCAACCGATTAACTGAAACCTATTCCGGAGGGATGCGCAAGAGGCTTGACCTGATCGCTGGACTCGTTCACAGACCGAAGGTGCTGTTCTTGGATGAGCCCACCCTGGGGCTGGACCCACAGACTCGAGCCAGAGTATGGAGCTACCTTCGTGAGCTAAACCAAAAGGAGGGAATAACCCTATTCCTCACCACCCATTATATGGAGGAGGCTGATGAGCTCTGCCACCGTGTGGCCATAATCGACCATGGGGAAATTAAGGCTCTGGGCCCCCCTAAGGAGCTTAAGGATGAGATAGGTGGTGACTGCATCAACATAGGCTTCTCTGAGGAGCGCCTCATCGGGGAAGACACCCTCGTAAATAGCGCCTTCCGAGCACTTCAGGGCCAGCCCTACATCCAGCGCATTGAGACTGTAGCGGATAGCCTTGCGGTATATGTGGACAAGGGGGAGGAAATCCTGCCCCGGATAATAGAGCTTCTGAGAGGGGAAGGAATTACCGTGAAGACAATCACGCTGTCGCGCCCCTCTCTTCAGGACGTCTTCATAAAGCACACAGGTTCCACTATCCGTGACAGAGAGGCAAGTTCTGCCGAGCAGTTCCGTGAGTTCTTTAAGAGAATGAGAGGAAGGAGGCAATAGATGAATGCCGTTCTTGATACTTGGTATCTATTTATACGGAATTTGCGCAATACCTCGCGCGTGCCCATGATCTGGGCTATGTCTTTAGTCCAACCCATCATCTGGCTGCTTCTGTTCGGGCAGTTGTTCAAAAATATAGTGAATATTCCTGGCTTCCCTGCAGATAGTTATCTGGCCTTCCTTGCTCCCGGGATTATTGTGATGACCGCACTCTTTGGCGCAACCTTCTCCGGGATGGGCACACTGGTGGACATAGACTTGGGCTACCTTGACAAAATGCTGGTGGCTCCGGTGAACCGAAATGCCATCATGTTAGGGAGAATGGGTGGCGACGTCGTCCGGATAGTCGCTCAAACTATCATAATCGTGCTTATTGCGCTAATAATGGGGGTAGGGTTCACCACTGGCATCCCTGGATTCCTCACCGCCATCACCATTGTTGCCTTAATGGTAATCGGTTTTGCCGGGCTTTCCAACATCGTAGCCCTACGCGTCAGAGACCACCAACTGTTCATCATGGTGATCAACTTCCTCACCCTGCCCTTGATGTTTATGAGCAGTGCCATGATGCCTATGGAGATGCTGCCGAGCTGGCTACAGACGGTTGCCAAGTACAACCCGATTAGCTATGCCGCTGATGGCATCCGAACTCTGATGAACACTGGATTCGATGGCGTTGTGCTCGGCAAGTCATTCCTCGTCCTCGGCGGAGTTGCCTTAGTTATGATGGGGATTGCAACTATACTGTTCCGCAGGCGCCTGGTCTAGGTTCAGATATTGCGATTTTGGGTATCGTCACCGTAAAAATCCCAGTGGGGCTCCCCTGAACCAAACTGGTAGATTGGATGCCTATGCCTTCCACGATCCGGTATGATGTTAGTCATCTGTAGTTTCGACCAGTGAGGGAACTGTGCTTGAGCGTTAACGATAGCTCCTTTACTGCCATGAACCTTCTTCCATTGCCTCTCTGGCACTATCCGATATGTATTAGCGTTTATCAGCGGCAGTTGCCAAGAACAACAGCAACTGCTAACTGCTTCCTGGGGGAAACCAATTGAAAAAGCCCTCGTCAAAGTCACTAAAACTCCTATGTGCGTGCTACAAGTGGAGAGAGCTAGTTGCGGTCTGGATAAGGATATGGTAGTGTTTCGCCATCGCTGATGCATTACAAACACTAAACAAGGAGGTTGCGATTATGGAAAGCCAAATAGAACTGAACAATGAGCGTAAGGAGCTAGTGGATAAGCTCAGGCAAGCGCTACCCGCTGTGATGGCCGCCGAATCTGCTGTCAGTAATGCAGTATATAGTGACGGGGCACTTAGCACCAAGGTCAAACGGCTAATAGCGCTGGGGATAGCATTGAGGGGTTGTGTCATTAACTGTGTTATTAATCAGACTATGCGCTCACTAGAAGCAGGAGCCACCAGAGATGAAATACTGGAGGTTCTGTCGGTAGCAATAGGCATGAGTGGTACTACCGGCATTGCTGAGTCCTTGAGAGTAGTCAAGATGTTGGATGAATTAGGCAATCTATAGCCTAGATTCTCATATTCCAGTTCCAATTTACACAGAAGGTCAGAGGTTCGAATCCTCGACCACTACGGGATTGGCTTTCGCCCTTTTTGCCTCTGCCCCACGCATTTCTCATCAACCCATCTTTCTCAAATCCGGACTATGGCGAGTATTCAAAATATGGAAGACCACCTCAGCAAAACCCTCCCCAAAGGGGAGTTCGCCGGCATATCTGGCAAGCTTCTGCAGCGCCTGCCTCTGTTCAACTGGAAGCCTTGGGTTAGTTATGAGTACGCTATGCGGGAATAGCTCGAATAGAGAATTATCGGTGGGGGAATCGCCGAATACCATTACCTCTGCCGGGGACAGTTTTCCATCGCCCATCTCACCAAGCAACCGCATGAGCGTTCTTCCTTTACTAACCCCTTTCTGCATCAGATGTAGTATGTACCCGGAGTCAAGGAGTTGGGCATCCTCCAGGTGCCTCCTCAACTCTTCTGTTCCCACCCCGTAGCTCCAGATGACGATATCGATCAGGCGGTCTTTATTGTCTTCCCTCCCTTTTATAGCGTCAGGGAACAGCATTTCCAGCTTTCTCAAGGCTTTAAGAGCAGGCTCGCGCGAATAGCCCAAATCCACAAGCCCACCGTTTGCCTTTAACTTGGCAACACCACCATTTTCGGCGATTATGGCACCACTGATGTTCAAATCCTGAGCCAAGGATTCCAGCCTGGGAAGCGTCCGTCCTGAGACAAGACCCACCATGATACCCTCATGCTCAAGACGACGAACCGCTTCCAAGACCACAGGACTCAACGAATCACCCCCCACAGTCAACGTGCCATCGACATCGGTCATCACCAGCTTTAGCTGGCGCGCTAAGTCGGGGGTAATCTCACGGTAGGATTGAGTCACGTATACCTCATGCTATTCTAGCCGGTAGATGCGATAAAAGACCAGTCGCCGCAGGCTCTTTGGGGATATCTTGACCACGCCGCCATCGTGAGTCAGGAACTATGTTTTTGACTGAGCCATCACCTCGTCAAAAGCTGCGACCACGGCAAGGGCAAAATCCTGATCCTCCATCCAGGCATCGACTTCCCGAATCTCGATCTCGGGCTTGAGGTGTTTTCTCAGCTCGGCAACAAATGCTGCATCTGATTGAGGATCATCAAGAGGTCTCCCCTCTCCATCCTCAGCAGACCACCCTCGCAGTGGTATCAAGAATTTGACCGGACCTTTTGCCTTGTTCAGTTTGCCCGCTATGATCTCTGCTGCCGGGAGCAACTCCTCAGGACTCGCCCTCAGCATTACTCTATACTCATCGATCTGGTGTTTCTTCCTGGTATGATACTCTGGTTTATACCTAGATATGCGTGGAGTTATGAAGTCAAGGCCGCATGGGGCGATGATCTGAGGGAGACCACGCTCCCCAGCGGTTTCCAGCCTACGCGGGGTGCCTGCTCGTGTGCCCTCGCATAAGCCATCTATTATCCCGCCCGGAGAAAGGTCTATCACGCCCTTAAACAGCCCTTCATCAATTAACTCTTCCATAGCACTATCACCGGCCCCTTGGGCAGAGAATGTCACCACCTGATAGCCCCGTTGATCCAAAAATTCCCGAAGATAGGTAGAGCATTTTTCACAGACACCCATCTCGGTGACTGCGACCATCGGCCTGGAGGAGGCTGCAGTTGAAGCTCGAGCAGCCCGAGCTTCAACCATGCCGCATATGGCTCCAGCTGATTGGGCCAATATGTCCTCAATCAAATCATTGCGGCCCGCGATATCCACAACGGAGTGCATCATGGTTATGTCTCTGGTGCCAAAATACCTGCTGGCAAAGCCTCGTTGCGCTGCATTAGCCGAGACCATGAACTTGGGCACACCAAAGGGCAACGCTTGCATAACGCTCGTAGCGATAAAACTAGCACTGGCACCACCTATGGAGACGATCCCATCCAATCTGCCGGTGGCATATAGCTCCTTAAGCCTCCCAACAGCCCCTTTTATCATTACTTGGTTCGCCTTGTACCTATCGTTGGAGGCCCTCACCTCCTCCATGCTTGCCCCCCCAGCTTTGGCAACCTCCTCACGCTTGATATCCCCCTCAATCAAGGGCGTGCCCCCCGTGCCCACGTCGACAACCACCGTCCTATGTCCTCTTTGCTCGATGTGCCCTTTGAGGATACTGACCTGTCCGCCCTTGGTATCCAAGGTGGCCACGATAACTATCGTCTGTGCCATTTCGATATCGCCCCTTTCTGACATCATTATAGCATGGGGGATGTGGTTCCTTCTCACTTGACACAGAGAAGATACAATGCCGCCCCGATAAAGACAGCGCTGAAAAGGAACAGAGAGGAATTCGATTACAATCGCACCCTGTTATAGTCTGTCGTGAATACGGCATACCTGCTATCGTCGGCTGCATGGATGCAACCGAGAAGATCAAGGTTGATGGCAATTTGTGTCAGGTTTATGTTATGTAGAGGAATTCTATGGGGTCGGTATGCAGTGCGTGCCATAGCTGATCACTGGTCAATAGACCGAGGCGATCTTTGTTTAAGAATACGCCAAGGGCACTTAGTTTTAACCCTGGCTCTTGCCTTCTTTTTTAAGCTTCTCGATTATATCCTGTCGCAGTAACTTCTTGTCCACCTTCTGGTCCGAGACCAACTCGAACTGGTCTACGATCTCAAGCCTCTCCGGCAGCTTGAACGGCGCCAGCCCTTTCTCCCTGAGGAATGCGACCATCTCCTCAAACTTCAGCTGCTCTCCGGGAGTGAGGACGACATAGGCACAAGCCCTCTCGCCCATCACCGGATCGGGCATGCCCACCAGGGCTGCGTTCGCTATCTTGGGGTGGGTCACAAGTAGCTCCTCAACCTCCGCAGGATAGATATTCTCACCAGCGCGGATGATGAGGTCCTTCGCCCGGCCCACAATAAATAGGTTGCCCTGCTCATCGAAGTGGCCCAGGTCTCCCGTCCTGAACCAGCCATCCTTGTCATAGGTTTGCTTAGTTCGCTCAGGGTCTTTATAGAAGCCAGGGTGAGAGCCCGGCCCGCGGAACAGTATCTCTCCCTCGCCTCCCTCAGGCACCTCGTTCCCAGACGCATCGACCAGCTTGAATTCATTGCCGAAGAGAGGTTTGCCCACCGAGACATACCGCAGGGGAGCAGGATCATCCACAGAGGCCACGGACATCGAACCACCGTCAGCCATGCCATAGCGGTTTAGCAGCACACAGCCCAGTTTTTCTTCGGCTTCCTGGGCCACGTTAAGGGGCAGTGGAGCACCATGACTACTAATGACGCGCAGCGAACTGAGATCATACTTGCTGAAGCTGGGATGCTGCAGCATCATGATTAATATCGCCGGGACCACACCAGTTGCGGTTATCTTCTCCTTCTCGATCAGCTTGAAAGCTTCCTCGACATCGAAACGGTCCATGATCACACTTTTAGCTGCCACCCAGGGTGCAGCGAGCAGGGCGTAAGAACCACCTCCTCCAGTAAGCTGTACAAAGCCACCGATGACATCCTGCTTGGTGAACTTGTACAGTCTGCTCAGTTCCTTCGCCAGGTAAATGCGGTTACATGGAGTCTCTTCTATCAATTTCGGGAAGCCGGTGGTTCCCGTGGTGTGTCGAATTCGAGAGACTTCAAAAGGCTGGAAGCTTCTCTCTTTGAGATGCTCTGGGGAAAACTTCCCCTCCAGCGGTCGCCGATGGATCATATCGTTGAGGGAGAGAGCTCCCTCGGGCACTTCCTCGCCAGTGACGATGACATGCTTTAGATGAGGCAAATTGGGACTAATGCTCTGGACCATGTCCCAGTAGTCAAAATCTCGAAATAGCCAGGGGATGACAACTGCGGGCGCCTCTGTGAACTTGAGCACATGCTCCAACTCCCTGTGGCGCATGGTCCTGATCACGGTTAAATTGATAATGCCGGCTTTCTCACAGGCAATTAGGAGCAGCACCAGCTCCACACAATTGGGCAGCTCGACGACGAGTATCTGGTCGCGTTCGAGGCCGAGCTCGGTGAGACTGAGGGCAATTCTATCGATCTGCTCTTTTGCCTGCCACCAAGTGAGCCTTGTTTTTCCATCAAATATCGCCTCGTCGTCGGGAAATTGCTCCGCGTTTCGATCCCAGACTTTGGAGAAGGTAATATCAGGATCCCAGTACCCATTCTTGGTATATTCAGCGATCATTTCTGGCGTATATCGAGTCGGTTTCATCCATTCCTCCCTTCTACCCAGCTGAGGTCAGCACTATTCTACAATCGAGCTGGGATGAAGTCAAATAGGTGCCATCAGCTGCCAGCTTGGAGCCACAACAGTGCAGGATGGAACAGGCCTTGACATTTGCCCGAAATTCAGATGAAATGCAACTGACAGGGAACAAACAGGCGATAGAAAGATAACTGTAGCTTCATGGTAAGAACGACCGATGTTCACAATCACCTCCATCCCAGAATATGGCTGGATTACCTGGAGCAGAGGACGCAGTGGCCAATGCTGAAATGGACCGGTCCCAACTCTCTGGTCTTCTACTCAAAGGGTACCATTACTGGACACATCGATAGGGCCGGCCATTATGATGTCGAGCCGAGGATAGAGGACATGGATAGATACGGCATCGATGTCCAGATACTCAGCCTGACCTACCCGGGCGTGGAGCTGTTGCCCGCAGTCGAAGGTGTCACCTGGGCCAAAAAAATCAACGATTACTTCGCAGAGGTCTGTCAAAAGTACCCCGGGCGCTTTTTCGCCGTCGCTGCTTTGCCCTATCAAAATATGGAAGAGGCAATGAAGGAACTGGAACGAGCTTATAAAGACCTCGGCATCAAGGGGATAATGCTGTTCTCCAATATCAACGGTAAGTCTCTCAGCTCACCCGAATTTGAGCCAATCTTTGCCCAGGCAAGCGAATACCAGCTGCCCATCCTACTCCATCCAACCACACCCCTCACTGCCGATGCCATGATAAAAGTCGGGCTGCCACTCCAGCTCTTCGGTTTCACGCTGGATACAACCATAGCCGTAGTCAGCTTGATATTCCAAGGGGTCTTGGAGAAGTACCCCAAGCTGACTATCATCCAATCCCATCTCGGTGGCGTCGTCCCCTATCTGGCTGAGAGAATAGATGATTCCTTCCGAGGTTATGCTGGGGAGTGGGGCATTGAGCTCGGCAAAGCACCATCCCAATACTATCTGGAGCAGGTTTACGTAGACTCGGTCAACTACCACCTGCCGGCATTGCGATGCTGCCTGGACTGGATGGGAGCGGAGCATATCTGTTTGGGAACCGATTACCCACAGAGGATAGCTTATCCAGAAAAAGCGGTGGCCCGTATAAAAGACCTGGGGCTTTCCGCTGAGGATACCAATAACATCCTCGGTGGCAACGCAGCTCGAATTCTCAACTTAGCCTAGGCAAAATAGCTTCGGCTGACCTGTTTTGCCTAAGGTCACTTTCCGCTTTCTTTTTCCCTCAACGATTTGAGTACAACCTCTGGTGTTATCGGTAATTCCTTCACTCTGGCCCCGATGGCGTCATATATGGCATTGGCAATGGCTCCGCCTGGAGCTAGTGTGCTCCCCAATCCCACCTCCTTACCCCCATAGGGACCATCGGGGTCCATGGACTCGAGGATAAAACATTTTATGTTAGGTACATCGAGTGATGTAGGCAACCTGTAATCCAAGAAGGAGTCAGTCAACAGCTTCCCTTGCTCATCCCAGCGATGTTTCTCATAAAGAGCAAGACCCAAGCATTGGGCTGTGCCACCCTCCCACTGACCCTCCACTGCCGTTGGGTTTATAGCAAAGCCGCAATCCGTAGCCACCCACATATCGGCTACCTTGACTTTTCCTGTTTCCTTATCCACTTCAACCTCGGCGATCACCGTACCAAAGGTGTAGGTGCCTCCTTGTTGGCCCTCAAACTTCAGCTCCCCCCAATAGGACCAGCCCTGCTTGCTGTGAGCTTTTAACAAGCTCTCTCCCCTACCCGAAATCGGCGTCCCCCTCAAGAAGGATAGCCTGACAACACTGTCAATGGGCATCATCTTCTCTGGACTTTTCTTAACATAGACCCTGCGGTCCCTGATATCCAGCTCTTCAGGGTCCGCATTCAGCCTTTCAGAGGCTATGCTTAAAATCTGACGCCGGGCATCGGAAGCAGCAAGCCTGACCGCATTTGCCGAGACGAAACAGGCAGTCATGGGATAGGTCCCTGGGTCCTGAGGGGTGATCTCGGTGTCGCCGTTAACCAGTTGGATATCCTCCATGGGAATGCCCAGTTCCTCAGCGGCAACCTGGACCACCATACTCTCGTTGCCCTGCCCATTGTCCACTAAGCCAGTGATAAGGCTACAGCCACCATCTTCATCGAACTTGATGAAGGCCGATGAGATCGATCTGATGCCCAAGTTGAAGCCAGCAATGCCGCCAGCGCAACCAATACCGATCCCTCGGCCAATCCCCATCTTTCCCCGCTTCTCTCTATAGCCTGATTCGGCAACTGCTTTTTCAATGGTCTCACTGAAAGCACAGCTTGTGACCACTGACTTGCTGGGGAGCACCTCCCCCGGCTTTATCGCATTCTTGAGCCTGATCTCCACTGGGTCTATTCCCAGCTCCTCGGCGATCGTATCCAGTTGAGAATCCTCAGCGAAGTGCACTTCTTGGGGTTGCAGTCGCATCATGGAACAGGGAGTCTTGTTAGTATAGACCAAATAACCTTCATACTTCAAGTTAGGAGTCCGATATACATGTTCTGACATCACCCAAGTGATATTGATAGCGACAAGCCCACTGCTGGCATAGGCACCACCATCCTCAACGACCTTCATGCTCCGGGCCATTATCGTGCCATTCCTCTTGACACCGGTTTTCAGGTCCAGGATAATCGGGTGCTTCTGCCGGGTGGCCACCATCGTTTCCTCTCGGGTATATATAATTCGCACCGGTCTTTGCGACTTGATGGCGAGCAGGGAGGTAATGAACTCGGCAGGCATGGTGTCGGTCCTACCGCCAAAGGCACCGCCGATAGTGCAGTGATGCACCCTTATCTTGCCCAAGGGCATGCCCAGCGCATTGGAAAGGGCCCTTCGCTTGACAAAGGGCGATTGATTGGGCATCCATATATCGAGCTTTCCTGAAAACGGGTCATAGCTGGCTAAAGCGCCATAAGGCTCCATCTGGGAATGGGAGATTTTGCCACTAACGAATTCATCTTCCCGGACTAGGTCAGAGTCGGCAAAGCCATCATCCACATTTCCAAACTCAAAGGCAGCTTTGTAGCAGTTTCTCTCCACATGGTCATGAATCTTAACAGCCCCCTCCTTCATGGCCTCCACAGGATCCAGAATCACAGGCAGGGGTTCGTATTCCACGGTGATCAGGCTCAGGGCCTCTTCAGCGATGTCTTCATCAATAGCGGCCACTGCCGCCACGTCCTCCCCCAAGTAGCGAACCTTATCTATAGCTAAGAAAGGCATGTCTCTGCTGATACGAAACGCCCCCCACTTCCATCCCAGTGTGTCCTTACCCGTTACCACCGCTTTGACGCCGGGTAGCCTCTCCGCCTTGCTGGTATCGATGTTCAGAATTCTGGCGTGGGCGTGGGGGCTGCGCAGGACTTTGCCATAGAGCATGCCCGGCAGCACCAAATCCACAGTATACTTGGCAGCGCCAGTAACCTTGACCAGAGAATCCGTTCGCCGCACTCTTTTACCTACCATATAATGGTCTTTCATTGCGCTACCTCCTTGCCCACCGACTTTTCACTTGCCGCCATTATCGCCTCCACAATCTTGACATAGCCAGTGCAGCGACAGAGGTTGCCGGCAATTGCCTCCCTGACCTCAGCCTCTGTGGGCTTGGGATTTTTATCCAGCAAAGCCTTAGCTGAGAGGATTATGCCCGCGGTACAGAAACCGCATTGCACAGCTCCATGGTCGATGAAGGATTGCTGCAACGGGTGAAGTTGGGTATCCTGGGCCAAGCCCTCGATGGTGGTTATCCTCTTGCCCTGGGCTTCCACCGCGAGCAATAAGCAGGAGGGCACCGCTTTGCCATCCATGATCACAGTGCAGGCACCACATTCGCCGGTGTCGCAGCCCTTCTTGGTTCCAGTCAGGCCCAAGTCGTCGCGCAGAACCTCAAGCAGTGTCCTATTAGGCAAAACTTCCACCTCATAGAAGGCATCGTTTACATTTAGTACTGTAATCTGCTTCACTGCAGTCCTCCTTCGCCTCTGGCTTCAGACCAACTCTGGTTCAACGCCCTGCGGGTCAAGACTCTGACTATATCTCTTCTGTATTCCAGCGAGGCTCTGACATCAGTGATGGGACGTGATTCCGCCGCTGCCGCCTCAGCAGCTTGTTCCACCAAGCGGTCATCGAATACACTGCCTTTGAGCATCCTCTCAGCCTTCTTCGCCCGCAACGGCGTTGGGGCAACAGCGCCGAGGCCAATCCGGACATTTCCACATTTTCCATCCACAGCAGCGACAGCCGCGGCTACGCCGACGATAGCCAGGTCCATCGCCGACCTCACCATTTGCTTGAGATAGACCGAGCTGCTGTGAGGCACAGGAGAGGGAACCTGAATCTCGAGCACCAGCTCATCATCGTGAAGCACGGTCTGTGAAGGGCCAGTGAAGAATCCCTCCGCCGGGATCGAGCGCTCGCCCTCCCTATGGCTTGCTGCCCTTATCTTAGCCCCAAGAACGAGTAGGGCTGGGGCAGTATCGGCCGAGGGAACAGCATTGCAGATGTTGCCCACCACCGTGCCTATGTTGCGAATCTGAGCCGAAGCCATGCTCTGAGCGGCCTGGGCCAAAGCAGGGAACCTCTCCTTGACCACCAGAGATGTCGCCACGGCATGAATTGTGGTCAGAGGGCCAATTCGCAATCCCTGCGCCTTGTTATACTTGATGTAATCGAGACCCTCTATATTCTTAAGCCCGATGAGATAGCGCGGAGCCAACTCTCTCCTCTTCATTTGAGGCAGCAAATCTGTACCTCCGGCGATGACTTTGGCTTCCTTTCCATGCTGCCATAGCAGGAATAGCGTCTCCTCAATGCTCTTTGGTGCCAAGTATTCGAATCTGGGTAATCTTGTTGAGTAGAACATACCCACCTCTCTCCTGGCTTTTTCAATCGCAGGGCCCTTGTCCCTTAGCCACCCGATAGGGCCTCCATCCACTTGATTATCGTTATGCTATCCTCGTCCTTGAGCCTGGTCTCCAGCCCATCGGGGAGAAATTTGTAGGCAGTGCCATTGATCAGCACTTCATACTCCTCAGGGTCGAGCTCACCGGTCTCGGGGTCGATGAAATCATAGCTTCGCTCCCACCTACGACTTAGATCCTTAAGCAGGACACGCAAGGTGACATCTGGAAGCTGTAGCTCCACTTGCTCCCTATTGAATACGCCCATAATATTGAAATTGGTCTCCAGCATCACTCGCACAGTCATTTCACCCTGTACTCCAGGGAGCTACTCCGTTCGCTTGCACGTATTATACCCAAGTGAAGTCGTGAGATGTCAAGCTGTCCGTGATTGAGGTATCTCCTAGACGTGGTTGCCATGAGAAGAGGATACCGGTTTTTTAAATACGAAAGGCTCCCGCTCTACCATCGCAAGTGCGCAAGCCATGACCCTTTGTCATGTAGTAATCTGGTGCAGAAAGGCACCAGATGGTCATAGAAGGAAGTTGCAGTCCCTTCAGTCTTGTAAGCCGAAGAGTTTCAAAGCATTATCTGTAGTCACTCGAGCAATTTGAGCTTCGCTCATGCCTCTCAACCCTGCCACACCCCTTAAAACCCTTATAGTATCGGCAGGCCTGGATTCATACTCAAATTCAGTTCCCCTTCTATACACCACTGGGGAATCCGTCTCAAGTAGCAATCTTTCCAGCGGGATTTCCTTCACCGCCCTCCTGTGTTCCTCGTGGTATTCCACAGCTGGGGTCGCAGAAATGAAGTAGCCCTGACTGACTATGTCCCTCAGTACACTCGAAGTCCCCGTATACCAGTGAAACACCACCTTTTCAAGCTGTGCGTCTTCAACTAAGTTTAGGGCATCTTTCCACGCATACCTGGAGTGGATTATCACCGGCTTTTGGCATGTTTTCGCTATTTTCAAAATCTCCTTAAGCACAGACTTTTGCAAGTCCTTTTCTGCTACCGCCCTTACCCTTTTATCGTAATCGAGTCCTATTTCGCCCATTCCTACAGCCTTATCTATGTTAGCCTCAATAAATTCTAGATTGCGCCCCATCTCCGAGCCTTTTAAATTCCAGGGATGCAAGCCCAGTGCGGGATAGACGAACTGCTTGTGGACCCGGGCTAGATCTAATACTTTCTGATTGGACTCGTAGTCAGAACCAACCACTATTATCGCCACAATACCGGCCGACTTGGCCTCGGCAATGGCTTTCTCTACATCTTGAATTTCATCCAAATGGACATGGGTGTCAATTAGCCTATACACAGCTTTCCGCCCTTGGAATTATCTCGAAAGCTAATACCCGACGCTCACGGAGCCTGCTCTCCCGTTCCCGGTGGCGGAAGGGCATTCGTCAGCAATCGCAATGCCTGGAGTTCCTGACGCCTTTGTTTGAGCTCTTCTCTCGCCATCTCCTTAGCCGCAGCCATATAGAACCACTGTTCCACGAAGAATTCCAGCGCTTGGCATATCTCCTCGGGTTGGATCTGAAACCGTTCAACAAAGGACCAAAAGGCGCTTTTTGAGTATCGTGACAGCCTGTCTGCATCCCTCAAGATCTCATCGTTAATCGATATGGCATTTGCCCTGGTATCGTGGCCGCCTATGATTTGCAGGATTTCATCGACATATTGGCTAGGATAGTCAACCTCCGCCAAGACCCTTTTCGCGATTCTCACACCCTCTTCTTCGTGCATCCTGCTCAGGCTCCTATCAGCCCTGGGTCCGAAAGCCATTGACAGCATCTCGTCTGAAAATCTACTATATCCAACATCATGCAAGATAATTGCCGGAACAACAACACGCCGATCACCCTTCCCGCCTTCGAGCAATCGCACGGCAAAATCCAGTGCAATTTGGGTATGTATATCGTTGTGTCTCGCGGTCAAGTAGGGCTTTGCCAGTTGATAGATTTTCTCGTCGATATCATGCATGTCTCAGATTATTTTACCACTCTGTCATATTGCATAGCGAGATCTAGACAAAGCAAGAGGTCTATCTTTACAAAGCTGAGTTTTGGGGGTAAAATAGATACGATTTAGGGCGGTTAGCTCAGTGGTGAGAGCGCTTGCTTCACACGCAAGAGGTCACTGGTTCGAGTCCAGTACCGCCCACCATCGTAGCTGAATCCGTGCCAAAAGGCTGAGAGCGCTTGCTTCCCCCACTATTGAAATGACAGCTCGTCTCAGGGATTCATTGACTGCAAATATCAGCTCAAATGCTATCACGACTAGCCTTCCTCTTGTTAGCTTCTCCACTTACTCTTTTACGTTTGGTATGAAGTCTACCTGCCCACAAACCACTGAAAAAGCTCCGGTCGAGTAGATGCCGATTATCGGCTACACCCAAGAGGTCCTTGGATACTCCGCCCTCGAAGTAGGCTACCTCAACATGCTTGCCCATGTTCTTTACAGCTTGAAGGGCATAAGCAAAATCAGAGTCACCGCTCACAAGCACTGCCACATCGTAAAAGTTGTTCCAAGCAAAATATAGCAGGTCTGTGGCCAACATAACATCTACGCCTTTCTCAACAGAGACGCCCTGTGCCACCTTGGTGCTCCCTAGGCGAACCTCTAAGTATGGTGTCTTGCGCAGAACATCAAGGAATTCCTGCTGTTCTCTATATCCCTCAGGCCGTTGAACAGGATCTTGCAAGATATTGTAGTAGTATGTTCTGAACAAACGTCTCGAGCCACATAGCTTATTGGCAAACTCAGCAAAGTTGAGGTCGTTACGTCCAAAGTTACTTCTTAGAGCATGATACAGATTGCTTCCGTCTATGAAGATGGCAAGTCTGTTTTCCATAACTTATTCCTTATTAAGTTAAGCCATGTGAATGGCTTTCAGTGGTGTTCGCCCGTCTTTACGCCCTATTATACGCGAGGAAGTTGGCTAGCCCAGATATTTAATATTCCTTAACCTTGTAAATTTTGCACAGCGCCGTCTTCAGCGGCCAGCCCCCGCCGATTTTGTTGCAGACATCGGGATCGTCATCGGTGAGCACGTTTATATTGGACTCCCAGACCCCATGGAGCCAGGGCTCCTCCCCGGGAAGCTCCGGGAACCACCAGCCGTGCTCAGCGTGCACCACACGGGGGTCTATTCCCGGGAACAGCTCGCATTTCATTCTTATTCTGCCCCGCGGGGACTCAATCCAGACCCAATCGTCGCTCCCTATCCCCAACTTGGCTGCCGTATCCGGGTGGATTTGCACGATGGGGTGGGGGCGCTTGCGCCTTATGGAGTCGATCTGGCGATGCTCAGAGTGGAAGTAGGGCTGGATTCTGCCGCCGGTGATCAGCATCAGCGGATAGTCCTGGGCCAGGTCCGGCCTGGTCAGCGGATTTTCGTGGGACTCCTCGTAGCAGGGCAGCGGATCGTATCCCAGCTGCTCAAAGATGGTCGAGTATAGCTCAGCCTTTCCCGTAGGTGTGCCAAAACCTTGCCTTTCGTATTTCTTGAACTCCTTGGGCGGGTCTTCAAAGCCACCCTGCGCCATAAACTCCTTGAAGGTGAGCCCTAAAGGCTCGAGCTGGTAGTCGTAGACTTCCTCCAGGGTTTCCCAGGGCCAGTATTCTCCTTGCCCCAGCCGCAGCCCAATGCCCCGCATAATGTCATAATCAGTTTTGTGGTCATGTTCTCCAGGTATTGCCGGAGGCAATGCCCTCTCCCCACCTCTTATTGTGTTGTCGGTCGAGTTCCAGGTGCTGAGGTAGGGCCGTTCGAACCACGGCGTGACCGGAAGCACATAGTCAGCAAGATCAGCAGATGGTGTCAGCCAGTGGTCCAGAACCACGTGGAACTCTACACTCTTCAATGCCTTGTAAATAAGCTTTATGTTGCCTGCTGTGACCATGGCATTGCTCGCCAGGTGTATCAGCGCCTTGACCGGGTAGGGCTCGCCGTCGATCATGGCCCGATAGACGCTGGGAGCATGGGCCCCTGCCGCAGCGCGTGCGATGGAGAATTGTTTGCCCCAGACTCTCAATACATGGGGCATCGTTGCATCTCGTCCCGGCCAGCTGATCAACTTGAAGCGGTCGATGCCGATCTGCTTCTTCTTTTGCTCCGGCGACAGTGCCTCGCTGAGGTCGAGCTCGGACTCGAGGCGGCAGCGGGCAGGCCCGGGCATATAGTCGCCGCCATCAACGTCAATGCTCCCTGTGAGCATGCTCAGGATGAACTTGGCGTGAATGGCCTCGATGGCATTTTCCAGTTCCTCTGTCCCCATGCCGTTTACGGTCACCGCGGGGCTATTCTGAGCATATATTCTGGCGGTTTCCCTGATCTTGTCTGCGGGGATCCAGGTGACCTCAGCCATCTTCTCCGGGGGATACTCCCTGGCCCTCTCTCTGAGTTCGGCGAAGCCATGGCACCACTTCTCCACAAATTCCTTGTTATATAGCCCCTCCTCGATGATCACATTTATCATGGACATCAGCAGCGCGGTATCACTGGCTGGCCTGAGCTGAAGCCAGATGTCAGCCATCTCCGCTGATTCCGTCTTCCTCGGGTCGACGACGATGATCTTAACCCCTACCCTCTTGGCATCCTGCATCGTCTTCCACATCCTCAGCCTGGCATGCCGGGGATTGATTCCGATGAGGAAGAGACATTTCGTCTTCGGCCCTTTAGCCCCAGATTCAATGAAAAGCTGTGTCCTGTGGCGAGGCGGCCAGCCCAGCAGTGCTGCGCCGGCGTTAACACACGGGTTATGGCAGATGGTTGCGGCCCCCATGTAATTGGGGGTGCCAAAGAGATGGAAAAACCGGGCGATGACCCACTCCATGGTTCTGCCGGTGCCGGTTTGCGCAGCCAGCGTCTCCGCCCCGTATTTATCTTTCAACTCGGCCAACTTCGCGGCGATCTCGTCAAGGGCCTGCTCCCAGGATATCGTTTGCCACTTCCCCCCTCCCCTTTCTCCAGCTCGCTTCAGCGGGAAGTGGACCCGGCCCGGGTGCTCAATGAACTCCTTGATGCCACGCAATCTCAGGCATGCCCTCGTTGGTGGGAATATGGTGTCCACCATGGGATAGGAGGGGTCCGGCTCAACTTTGACCAGCCTGCCATTCTCACTGTGGACCAAGATTCGGCATCTGGCCTGACACCACATGCATACGGCGCTCTTCACTTCTTGAGTCATGTTTGTCTACCCCTCTCAACTTTATGATGGATCCGACTGTGGGACGATCTGTAGCTCGCTCTTCTCTCGATTATACTGGCGGTTTACAGTTTTGGAAAGTGAGCGGCTAGCCATTCCTAGCAGGCCCGCAAGCATGAGCAGCATCGGCTTTTGCCCTAGCCAAAGCATGGGAACGGCCCAATCCATGTGCTGCACTGGTGACAATAGCCACTTTACCATCTAACGTCACAGTTAATATTATCATCAATTAAGAACTTGCAGCAACAAGAACGCAACAGACAGTGCTGGTCTCCTTATTACCCCTCGAGGATATAAACCGCCCCGGTGTTGCCATCAATCCTTATCCTTTGACCGATCTTGATCGCACTGGTGCCGGTAAAGGTATTGAGGACACAGGGTATGCCATACTCCCGAGAGCAAATCGCAGCATGGCACAGGCCACCCCCCATGTCAGCGACCACGCCCTTCAACAGGGCGAAAACAGGGGTCCAGGTTACATCTGTGGACGGACAGGTCTCCTTTCTTCTTTGATTCTCAAGTACTCTAATGGCCTTGCCTTCTCCGTTTTTAGAGTCACCACTTTGGACATCATTAGCTGCCTTTTCTCACCGATTACCTCTCTCCTGTTCACCACTTGTTCACCGATTTTCACCGTTTTAGTCACCTGTGCCTGCTAATCTCAAAGTAGTCTTACAGAACCGTAGGCAATCCTGAATAGAAAGGAGGTGATTGATAGATGAAGAAGAAAATATTGGTGCTGGGCCTCGTCCTGACGATTGCGCTGAGTGCACTTGGTGTTGGCTATGCCCTGTGGTCTGACACCCTGACCATCAACGGCACTGTGAACACCGGTAATGTCGACGTACAGTGGAGCTGGAGCGCACCATATGATACGGAGCCGGCTGGGAAGGATGTTAGCTGGATGGAGGTCTATGGCACCGACACCATTGAGGACATCCTTTATGTAACGCTGTACAATGCCTACCCGTGCATCGACTACTACTGTGCTGTGGACGTTCACAACGTAGGGACCGTACCGGTGATCCTCACCGGGCTCCAATTCAATGCGCCTCCCGGAGTATTAGTGGAGATGCTCCCCAACGGTACAGGTAACCAGATCGCTGAGGGGACACAGATACATCCGGGCGACTTCGGTGATCCAGACGCTTGGGCTCTAGGTCTACTACATGTCCACCTGGATAACAGCGTAGCCCAGTCTAGCGTAATCACCTTCACCGGCGAGGTTACTGCGGTGCAGTACAACGAGTACACTCCGCCTGCTCCGTGATTGAGCGCTAACATATAAGGTGGGTCTTGTGGCCCAATCTCAACGCCATAGTAGCCTGGAGTGTAAGGCTAAATGGTGATAGTGGGTTTATGCACTTTGCCCATGCCTAGTTGGGCTCCCATTATAGGCCAGACGGGTAGCAGGAGTGGGCCTAAAATTGGCAAAATTTGGGCGTTAGGATTCGTATGGGCGAGAATCTCCCACCATAATGCCTAAGAATCTGCAAATTTCCTCTGGCTGTCCGGGGTGAGAGCGCCAAGCGTCTAGAGCAAACCAGTTGCCCTCTTGAAAACCGCCCGCTTCTCATGGTCCACTAAGCTTTCCGAATGCTGCACAGGAATGCTCTATACTCCGGGATCATGGTGTTGATATCGCTTACGCGTGGGGTAAGGCTATTAGCGCTGTCCCCGGAGGACATCCCCATATACCCCCAGTGCCAGGGTAATGCAATCTCATGCACTGCCTGCCCATCGACATAGAAGGGCCTGAGTCGCTTAGTGACTACGGCGACAGCTTCTATCTGACCGCGAGCGCATTTGATGACTACCTTGTCCCCGCTGCTAATGCCCTTCTCTTCTGCCAGTTCCTCGCTGATATCCACGAACATGGCTGGTTGTAGCTCCAGCAGCTGGGGCAAGTTCCTGGTAAAAGACCCTGTATGCAAGTGCTCGACGAGGCGAAAGGTGGTGGCCAGAATAGGATATTCCTCCACTGTGCCCTTGCCATTGCTTTCCCAGACCTTAAGAGCGGGATCGTCTTGTTGGGAGGACATAGCATTTACTACTGGACTTTCCCAGGGCTCGTAATGCTCTGGCAGAGGTCCATCGGCCCGGCCGGGCCCAAATAGCCGACCGCGTCCTTCCCAGTTCATGATGAACGGATAGTAACCCGCTGCGTCGGATAGGGGGTTCCCGCCGCCATCGGCGACGTCACCCAGCCAGGTGTTGTTTCTCCACTGGATGACAGGATGTTGCGTGTCCCAGGGAACGCCATCTTCGTCCACAGAGGCACGATTCCACCAGATGCGCCGATTCACTGGCCAGGCCCACGCCCAGTTGGGGTAGAGGCCAATGCCTGTGGTATCATTAGCATCGCGCCGAGCAGCCATATTCCCCGCCTCGGTATAGCTGCCGCAATAGAGCCAGTTTCCGCAACTGGTCTTGCCATCCTGCTGGAGATGTGATAGAGAGTCCAGGAGTTCACCGGCCGCATATGTTCGCGTGCCTGTAGTAAAGGCTTCCACGGCGTAGCCGTTTATTTCCTTGGCCACCGCCTGGGCATCCACTGCAGCGCCGTAGCCTCCATAATTCCAGGCCAGATTCACAATGGCATCGCGGTTTGGAGCAGAGGCATCAGCCTGGTATAGCTCCTTGGTCTTGATCATTAGGTCGTTTATGATGTCCATGTCTGGCTTGGCATCCCCTGGCGGCTCAGGCCCCTTGTTGCGCCACTGCATCCAGCGGGCGCTGCTGGTAACGCTGCCTTCCTTCTCCAGCGAGCAGGCTGCAGGCAGGAAGAATACCTCGGTGTCGATGTCTGCAGGACTGACCCCGGATCTGTTCCAAAAAGCTGCCGTCTCTGTCTCAAAGAGGTCGATGACAACCATCCATTTCAGCTTTGCCAGGGCATCTCTGGTGAAGCCACTGTTTGGTGCACTTACCGCGGGATTCATCCCCCAGCAGATAAGGCCTTCTATTGTCCCGGCGTTCACCGCCTCAAACAGGTGCATTAAGGTGTAGCTGCCACCTCTCTTGCCCAGATAGTGATAGCCGAAGTCGTTGCCAGCAGTAGCATTAGTCCCATACCATGCCTTGAGCAGGCTGACGATATGCTTGGGGCGGCCGGTCCAACCGCTGAGTGTCTTCGGCACTGGCGAGGCCGCTGCGGTAACACCGGTGGTGTAGGCATTCAGAGTCTGATACTGCGCCATGGGCGGTGGAAGAGCCCCTGGCAGCCAGTGGAAGAGACGGCCCTGAAGAGAAGCACCGAGCCCGTTCGATGCGCCGGCAATACCATTTAGCCCGCCACCGGAGACTCCTATGTTGCCCAGAAGGAGCTGCAGTATGCCATAGGCTCGAACGTTCTGAGTGCCATGGCTGTGCTCACAGGCGCCGGAGGAAAAGATGATAGCCCCTGCTTTTCCCTTTGCCCCGGTAGCGGCGTAAGTCTGACAAACCTCAAGGTAGGTCTCTTTGTTAGTACCTGTAATCTGGCATACTGTATCCACATCGTAACGTGCGAAGTGCTTCTTCATGATCTGGAACACACAATTGGAGTGAGCAAGCGTGTCATCCTTCAGCGGCACGCCGCTCCCATCCACCTGGTACTGCCAGGTCGACTTATCGTAGCTCCCTGTGGCGGGATCATACCAGCTAAACAGACCGTCCCCAGATTGCAACCCGCCAACCTCCATCCGAGAGTCTTGCGGGCCCCTCATAGCGGAATTAATGAGCAGTGGGGCGTTGGTGTAATTCTTAATATAGTCCATGTTGTATTTATAGTCCCCGAAACGCTCAATATCGTCGAGCACATACTTGATGATGCCCCCAACGAAAGCAACATCAGTGCCTGTCCTCATCCTAGCGTAAATGTCGGCCATGGCCGAGGTGCGAGTGAAGCGGGGATCAACATGAATGAGCTTGGCACCCTTCTCCTTGGCCCGAGTTACCCATTTGAAGGCGATTGGGAAGGACTCAGCGACATTGCCGCCGATGACCATAACGCAGTCGCTATTGCCCAGGTCAATCCAGTGATTGGTCATCGGGCCCCTGCCCAGCGTCTCATCGTTGGCAGCCACGGCCGAGGAGACACACACCCTCGCTTCATTCTCGATGTAGACCAGACCCAGAGCCCGCTGCATCTTGGTCATGAGATAAGCTTCTTCGCTATTCGGGAATACGCTGCCCACTGAAGCTATAGCCTCAGTGCGATTCACCAAATAACCGTCCCCATCAGTGCTCACCCAGCTATCATCGCGAGTCTGCTTAATTCTACTGGCAATCTCGCCGAGAGCCCAATCCCAGGTCTTCTCCTCCCAGCTCGATCCTCCCGCACTCCGGTAGAGCACCTTGGTCACACGTTGCTCGTTATTAGCTATCTGGTATAGGGAAGCACCTTTGGGGCAAAGAGAGCCCTCATTTACTGGATGATCAGGATCACCCTCAATGCTTACGAGTTTTCCATCCTGTACCGCCATGATAGCGCCACAGCCTACTCCACAGTAGGGACATGTAGTCGTCTTTTCCCCGATTTGCTTGTGGAGCGTGTGTGTCCCTGCAGCTGCGGAACCACCTATCGATCCTGCGGCTCCGAAGAGAACCGCGGCACCAATCCCAGCCCCAGATGCCTTCAGGAAATCCCTTCGGGTGAGTTCCATGGACTGCCCTCCTTATAAGTTATGAGCTGACATGTAGGCCAATAAGTGGTAGAATGTATTCATGAATAATAACCAGCGGCTATTGTACCCTATGGGGGTATGGTATGTCAAGGCCTCTGAAAAATGCGGGTACGGAGGATATGATGGCTAAAGAAGCGGTCTCCAAGGGGGTACTGTTAAAGCGACTGAAGAGGATCGAGGGTCAGGTCCGTGGCATCGAGAAAATGATCGAGGGCGATCGCGATTGCGAGAGCATCGTAACACAACTGGCTGCAGTCCGGTCCGCTATTGAGAGTGTCGGAGCGCTGGTGCTGAACAACTATATGACACTTTGCTTCCGTAAAGACGTTGAAGCGGAGTCTGGCGACATCGATTCCCTGGCGCGAGCTGTTGCTATCTGGGGTAAGATCCGGGTTGGTGATAGCGGTTAGCGGGCCCCGCAGAACTCAAGGATGGCGAGACTGAATGATAGAGTAAAAGTACTTCCTATCGCCCACTTAGGCCCACCAACTGCTTGCACTAGTTTACAGGTTTTCGCACCAAAAATACTTGCAGCGATTTACAAATATTAGTTGTCTGCTTTCCCTATTCACTATTCAATAATGAGCCGCCTGATGAAATATTCCGTCAGAATATATAATTTAGCATTTTCCCATCACTTACGGCCCCGTCTGCCTATCTCTTGGCTGGGTTCTTTAACAATGATGTTGACGAATTAAAAGAAAGTCCGACTCTCGGCGAGGATGCCACATATCCAGTTTTACATTGTTTATGAGAGTTACACGGAAAGCTTGTGGATAAGTTCCTTGGCTTTAGAGCATTAAGCACAAGTCCGAAAAAACTATGGAGAGAGAGGCAGAATTTATTCTCTAGGAGACGACATCGAGTCTTATTTCTCGGCAGCTGACTCAATTCCCTTCATTACTCGTGTCACTAATCGTTCCGTGAAGCCTGCGGCTATAGCAAATGGATACGCATAGGCCCCAGATAATACGGTGATCCCTATTATTCCTGATTCGAGGACTATTACCACAATGGCTGCACTAGCCGCTCCCACCAGTGGACGTACAAGAGCCTCCACTTCATGGTGGATTACCTGAGGGATCCGGCCTGTCTCACGAACAACAGTTAACGTGACACTAAGTGTCGCACCTAGTACACCCAGCATGACGATTACTATGAGCTTTTTCCAGTCACCCAGAGCAGACGCTGGATCGGCACTTGGGAGATCCAGCCACACTACAACAATAAGGGCTGCGATGGCAATAAATAGTAAAATTGATAAGAACGTCATCTTGCTTGCGAATAGGGCAAGCTTATGGTAGACATTATCGAAGTGTTCGCCCAGAATCATTCTGGCACGATAGACCTGAGCATGAGTCAGAGTCTGTGATTGGTCAGATTTGAAATCTAAGATGTTATTTACAGCCTCTTTACGCCAATTCTTTAGCTTCTCATTAGCTTCCGTGCGGATTGCATGAGCTTCTACCCACAGTTCATCGCTATCCATGTCTAATATCTCAATACGACGAGCTGCGTGCAAACTACGCCAACCCTTATCGTCCTTGCCTTCTTCTAAAGCACGACGGGCTTGTTGCAATAGATCCAATGCGTGCTCCCTGTACTTACCTCCCCCTTGACATTCAATAAGTGTCGAGAGCTCGCTGCTATATACACTTATTGCCGCCTCAAGACGTTGAAGTCGAGCCGTTCGCGATCGCTTAAATAGGCGGCGTAGCCAACTATGCTTAATAGGCCTTTCACTTTCTGCGTAGCTTTGCTCAATAAGATGCTGCTGCTCAGTATAAGTGAGCAGCCTGACAGCATCATGCGGGGCGAGCCAATAAACTTTATCAACTTCCCCCGACTTCGGGGCGGGCCCTTCCTCCTCTAGGGTCATACGGAAGAAGACTATTACCTTGAGGAGTGACTCTTTAGTGTCTTTATCTTCAGTGAAGTAGCTAATCGGCGTGGCAATTTCAATTATGCGAGCCTTGCAGCCGGTTTCCTCCTCCACCTCTCTGACGGCTGCTTGCTCCCAACTCTCGTTGTTCTCGACATGGCCTTTAGGCAATACCCAATCGTTGTAGCGCTGTCGATGCACTATAGCGATTTGAGTGCCATAGTCAGTTGTCTTTTGAACCAGACCGCCTGCTTCAATTATGGTTTTGTATGTCTGATGCTGCATCTCAAATTAGCTTGTCTAGCGTTGTGTGTATTAATACGGTCATTCAGGATATTGTAAATACACTATTATTTAATTAACTGTAAACACCAAGCAGGTGGGGCTTTCACAGCCCCTCAGTGATATGATATGTTCGCCTGGGCGGGAGAGCAATTACTGAGACTGAATACCAGCCTGAAAGTTCTTGATACCGCCCACTTAGGCCTGCCAGAGTCGCCATCTTACTCAAAGTGCTCTTCTGATTCATAGCGTTATCTCACTTTGCCAGTTGCTGTACCGTTATTTTCTTAAAAGGATTGCCATTTGATAGCGGTCAAGCTCAACCTGTACATTCGCGCGCTGGTTCGTTCCTCTAACTTTCAGGGGCGGGCCCTCCTTTAGCAGGTCGACCATCTTGCTTTCCGGTGGAGTAAGGTTACGGTCAACAGTTATGTAGTCCTGTCTCCTCCAGGGGGCAAGGTTTATAGCAACAAGGACTTCCGTTGTATCGAGGATTCTTGAAAAAGCAAGAGTGCATTGCCCGTGAGCAGGGTATGCAAACGAACTGCCATCTTCCGATATCTCCCGAAAATACTGTCGTCCATACCTCAGCGCAGGCTCCTGAGCCCTTATCCTGGCGATGGACTTGATGCCCTGATAAATCTGATGCTGCTCGTTGAAAAAGTGAGCTCCGGTGGTATCAAAAGCCCCCCATCTACCACCAAACATGCATTCCCTGACATAGCAGTCGTTGTCCCCCCCACCATCAAATCCTTGCTCGGTACCGTAGTAAATGCACGGTATGCCCTGACTGGTGAGAAGATAGCCAATGGCAAGTACTGCCTGTTCTCGATGAGAATTTTTGTTCATAAAGCGCCGGAAGGGCCGGTACATCTGGTCGTGATTGTCGACGAAGGTGACGAAGTAGCGGCTGGCTGCTCCATGGTCGGCATAGAGAGTCTTGAATCGCTCATAACGCTCACGCAGGTGCTGCGGACTGTTAAAACCTTTGATGGTCTCTTCCAGAATGTCATAGAGAGGAAAATCCAGACAAGCATCAAGTGAAGGAAACCTCTCATTGGTTTCAGCCATGCGGCTGTTGCGACCGATGTATTGCTGCAAGGTTAAATCATCCCCCACCACCTCACCGAAAATGAAGAAATTGTGCTTGCCAATGCGTTTGGCGAATTCGCGTACCGCATTGCAGAAGATAGCCGTGGCCGTATCTTCCATGTGTTTTACTGTATCCATGCGGAAGCCATCGATATCAGCAGCGGCAATCCAGTATTTGTATGCCTTGATGAGAGTGTCCAGTACCTTCGGTTTGGTAATATCCAGTTCTTTCAGGGTGAGGAAGTCACCGTTGATGGCCTCGTCGCGGCAGCCCCAATTCCTGATCTGCCCTCTTCTTTTATAGCAGTCTGGATTCTGAAGCTCGATGGGCCAGCAAGCATCATCTTCCTGAAATCCCGGCGCTGGATCTACCTCCCGCCAAAAACCAAAGTCAAAAGGTCCCGGTGCCCCACCCCAGTAGTAGTAGGGGTAATCTCCGGGGTATGCCCAGTTGTCCCCGGTGTGGTTGATGATGATATCCAGGATGACATACATATTCCTGGCATGGGCCTGCCTTACCAGCTCCTGCAAGTCCTCTCTGGTTCCGAACCTCTTGTCCACCTCCAGAAAATTCTGAATCCCATACCCGTGATAGGTGTCTTTTTTCTCCTGGCGGTTCTTAAATATCGGGCTTAGCCAGATAGCAGTGCAGCCAAGGTTCTTGATATAGTCCATCCGGCGGATGATACCTTTGAGATTCCCGTACTGGAACGAACGGCCTTGCACCGGGTCACGGCCGCGTGTAGTCGAGGTCGGTTCATAGGCCGGTATATCGGGCTGATTGTTGTCAAAACGGTCGACCAGAAGAAAATATATGAACTGGTCTCTCCAGTCACTCGGAGATGGGAAAACTTCTCTTTGGGGTACAAACTCCAAATCATATACGGATTTGACATTCGCTGACATGCTATATTCCTCCCGCTTGATTGGTAAGTATCTTTACAAGTGAAAGCAGACAACAGCGTTGTGCACAAAACACTGCTCAGCATATCTATCTTAGCGCCAAACAGCTACCCAGGATAGACCAGCGACAGTGACAATTTGGTGGTAATTTCGTGGTGCCTTGGTCGTGCCTAAGTGACGGTTTGGTCGCCACTGGTCGTCTCTCATCAAAATCTGTGGGGATAATAGGTTGACTCCTGGATGTAGGTGTGTACTATGGAGCTGTAACACGCTTGTAGATGTGGATATGTAGGCGAGACAAATGGCCAGTCTGAAGCTGGCAGAGGCAACTATCAGGCTGAAGATGCCTCGATCCTATGTTATACTCATAAGCAATAATAGCCCAGGCCTTGGCTGGGAACGTGAGAGAGGAGGACAATGGAAGAGGCCTTTGCTGAGGTTGAGGCAGTAGTAGAGATTCCTAAGGGAAGCCGGAATAAATACGAAATTGACCATGCCACCGGCGCAATCCGCCTTGACCGGGTGCTCTTTTCATCAGTCCACTATCCTGCCGACTATGGCTTCATACCCGGGACGAAGTCAGCCGATGGAGACCCGCTGGATGTCATGATCATAGTAGAAGAGCCAACTTTTCCAGGTTGCCGGGTCAAAGTCAGGCCCATAGGTGTCCTGCTTATGCGAGACGAGCAGGGTGTGGATGAGAAGATCCTGGGTGTTCCCGTGGCCGATCCCAGGTTCGAGGGTATAGAAGACATCGCTCAAATTCAGAAGCACTGGCTGGTGGAGATCGAGAACTTTTTTAACACATACAAAGTGCTGGAAGGCAAAGAGACCCATGTGGAAGAATGGGAGGGTGCCGAGCAGGCGAAAGCAGTGCTAAAGCGGTACTGGTCTGGTTAAGAAGAGTTCTCTCTGTGTAAACAGCTATTGTGCAACTTGTTGAAAGCGGTGACATACAAGCTACAGTCTGTAGAACTACATTAGATACGGGTAACAGAAGCTTGAAAAGGAAAGTGGGACGAGTATCTGGGACTTCTTATTCTGGGTCTATTTAGCAAATTCGGTCCTGTTGATAACCCACGAGATCGACTCAGCCTACTGGAAGGAGTGGGACCTGTTCAGAGTGCCGGGTGGTCTCACCATATTCCTCATAATGCACCTCCCGCTACTATTCCTCGTGCTTTTAGGGCTGGTTTGGGTCCATCAGCATTATTTCGCTGGCCTAGTGATCTCGCTGGCGTTAGGTCTAGCTGGTGTCTTTGCTTTCACCATACATATGTTCTTCATCGCGAAGGGTAGAACCGAATTCAAAATACCGATCTCACTGTTCATATTGACAGCAACGCTCGTTTTATCAACAGTCCAAGTAATACTAACGGCGCTCTCGTTTTTTACCATGTAAATCTTGCGCTTTGACATCTTGAAGCTCCACCACTAACCCATCCCCCTTTTCTCCCCCTCTATCTCTTGCAGGCGCTTGTCGCTGATGCCGAAGTCTCAAGGCTTAAAATATATCTATGAAGCAATGTAACACTAATTTCAAAAAATGAATTTGTTAAAAGCCGAAAAGGATTTGTTGCCTTTCCTTGCTTTACCTCAGGGACAAGCACTGATACAATAGTGTTCGTCCCATACTTGCCACAAGGAGAAGTACAATGGCCAAGACCATAGTCATCGTTGGCACCTTAGACACCAAAGGGGAAGAGATCAAATACATCAAAGAGCTGATAGAAAAAAGGGGCCATAGGACCATTATGATCGACGGTGGGCTCCTGGGGCGGCCATCCTTTCAGCCTGACATCACCCGGGAAGAGGTTGCCTCGGCCGCCGGGACGAGAGTGGAGGACATACTTGCCCTCAGAAATGAGGGCAAGGCGATAGGGATAATGGGAAATGGAGCAGCACAGATAGTTCAAAGGTTGTTCTCCGAAGACAGGTTGGATGGAATAATCAGCATCGGTGGCTCAATGGGCACAACATTAGGGACGACAGCAATGAAGGAATTGCCATTGTGGCTGCCGAAGCTCATGGTTTCGGTGGCAGGGTTTTCCCAGTTCTTCGACCCCAAGTTGGTCAGCAAGGACCTTACTCTTATGCCCACGGTGGTTGATCTCTGGGGCTGTGACGAGATAACTCGAGCGATACTGGAAAATGCCGCTGGGGCTATCGCGGGAATGGTTGAGACGCGGGAGAAGCGAGGCATTTCGGAAAAGCCTGTCATTGGTATGACTACCATGGGCACAGCTAGTCTGCGATATGCATTATGGGCCAAGCCGCTCCTCGAGCAAAAAGGGTACAATGTCGCTGTGTTCACTGGCTATGGAACCGCTTTTGAGGAGTTCGCCGAGCGTGGCTTCTTCGCCGGGACATTGGACTTCACGGCCTGTTTCGAACTGCTGAATAGGATTGCTGGTGGTATCAGTACGGCCGGGCCCAACAGGTTTGAGGCATTAAAGAAAATGGACATCGTTCAAGTCTTTGCCCCTGCTCTTGCCGAGGCTATCATTTGGACCGGTACTTTTGAATCTATTCCACCTAAGTTTGAAGGGCGGACAACTCGTTACCACAACATATTTGCTGGCGGGATCAAAGCGAGCAAGGAGGAGATGATTGCTGCTGCCGAGAGTATGGCTGAAGAGCTAAGCGAGATGATCGGGACGACGGCAATGCTGCTCCCGACCAGAGGCTTTTCTGAGCATGATAGGCCAGGCGAACCGTTCTACGACCCAGAGGGTCGCGAGGCATTCATCGAGGCTTTCAAGAGGAGTGCTGGTGCGAGAGTGCATGTTGTGGACTTCGATCTACATATCAATGACCCAGAGTTCGCAGAACAGGCAGTTGCTATCCTCGATGACATGATCAAAGGCAGAATCGAAGCGCCAGGTACCTCCGGATAAATCGCAGCCTTTCTTTGGCAAGGCTCCTGCCAGTTCCGCTTCGCAACAAGCTATGTTTATCACCTGCCTGATACTGAACAGTCTAACCCATAGGATTCAAAAATGCCCTCGATAATCAATAGCTCCTCGTCATTTAGTGAGCTTGCTTCTTCGAGTTCGTACTGCCTCCCCAACTTTTCATACTTCCCTATTCCAAATTTGTGATAAGGCAAAAGCTCAATCTTATCCAGCCCTATTTTTGCAACGAATCTTGCGGTGTCTGTGACGTTTTCCTCCGAATCATTATATCCTTTTATGATTGGAAACCGTATCATCATGCTCACGTTGTCATATAATGAAGCCATCAACTCAGCATTCTTGTGTATCAACTCGTTAGAAACACCTGTATACATCTTATGTTTTGCCGGGTCCATATGCTTAATGTCATAGAGGACGAGATCCACATAGTCTAAGATTCTCTTCATGGTTTGCCAATCCACATACCCGCATGTATCCAGGGCAGTATGCAGACCGTTTTCTTTGCACCTCTTCAACAGCTCTAAAGCAAATTCAGGCTGACTCGTTGGCTCCCCGCCGGAGAGAGTAACGCCACCACCTGATCTAAGATAATACGGAATATCACGCTTGATTTCTTTCCAGACGTCGTCAACGGTCACATATTTTCCTGAGACCTTTATCGCCTCATGAAAGCATGCTTTCACACATGAATATTCAGTACAATTTACACATATTTTCCTGTCGATCATCAGCTCTTCATCCGTGGACAGCGTTATCGCTCCACCTGGGCATGCATGTAAACAACGATAGTCTTTTTTAACGCATAATTCCCTGAAGAACATGACCTCGGGGCGAGCATTAATGGACTCAGGGTTAGAACACCATAGACACCGCAGCGGGCATTTCTTCATGAATACAGTGGTGCGAATACCAGGACCATCATGAATTGAATATCCTTGCACATTAAATATCGATCCCGTAACTTCTGTAGAACTTGGTTCATACATCATGAGCGAAGTTATCTCGAAACCCAGTACAACCGGAAAGTGGCAATCAAAAGACGCTCCGGGAGAGATAGTAAATCTCTCTTCTCAATTAATCCTAAGACTATCTGCACGAAGCTGACTCTAACCGATAACCAAATAGTGTCCTGAGCGCCGAAAAGGAGACAATGCCAAAGCGGGCCGATAGCCTTACATGGCTCCGTATTCCGTCCTTCTTATAATCTCATCCTGGACTGGCTTGGCAAGTTCAATCCAACGTGCACTGAAACCAGCGACTCTCACAAGTAAATCTTTGTATTTCTCAGGATGCTGCTGTGCGTCTATTAGCATTTCTTTACTTATCACATTGAATTGCACGTGGTAGCCGCCTCTTTCCGTAAATGTTCTGACTAAGGCTGCCAGCTTTCTTGCACCCTCAGCACCTGTTAAAGCAGATGGATGGAACTTCATATTGAGTTGCGTGGCATAAAAAGGTGTATGGTCTATCCTGGTAACGGATGCAATAAGCGCTGTCGGACCATTAACGTCGTCTCCCGGAAAAGCTGATTTTGACCCGTCACATAGTGTGCGACCTGCCACACGACTTGATGGCAAAGCACCACAAGCAGCTCCGAAAGGAGGGTGAGTGCTGAAAGACTGCGCGAGTGGTAAATAGGGGGTCCCATAAGGCGAGATATAAGAACCTACAGTCTCGGCGAAAGTTCGATATAACTCGGCCGCTATTGAATCCACATATTCATCACCATTGCCATATTTTGGAGCCTCACGGCATAGCCTCTGAATTTCCTCATACCCCTCAAAATTGGCCGCCAATGCCTCCATCAGCTCCTTCATAGTGAGCAGTTTTCGATCAAAGGCATTATATTTGATAGCCGCAAGGGAATTAGCTACATCGATCATCCCAACAGATAAAAAAGACAACTCCGAAAGATGTCTCGCACCCCATGGTAGACCCATCCCCCTTTCCAAGCAATCCCTTGTAGCCACAGAATTCCATACTGGCGGCGTCAGCATTGCGTGCAGGCCAACTACATAGGCATGCGCCTCAAAGCTTAAATCGCAAACATACCGTAGTTGTTTTGCGAATGCATCGTAGATCTCTTCGTAGCTCATACTTTCAACGCTACCGGTTGCAAGCCCTATTTGATTCCCGGTCACGGGATTAACACCATTGTTCAGGGCTAACTCCAAAATCTTGGCCTCGTTACAACAGCCCCCGTAGATTCTATATTGGGAAGGAGACAATCCTCTCCCCAGGCACCCACAAAGGCACCAATCCCTTGCTTCTTCAATGGATACTGGCTCTGTACGGGAGAGAAAATGATTTATAGCAACACTATCGCTAACAATTGCCGGCATTCCCACCCCGGTTTTTATACACTCAATCGCCTTTAATAAGAGCTCGTCACTCGTCTTGGTATTCAGCCTCAAAGTTACGGTCGGCTGAACGGTTTGCATATTCATAGTTGCTTCTAAAACCAAATGAGAGAGTTCATTAGACGCATCCTCCCCATCCCTTGTACAACCGCCAATAGTAATATGCTGGAATTGGTTTCCCGAGTAAAAAGCCTCCCAGGCACGTGGCAAAAAGTTTTCTGCTTCGGTACATTTGAGTCGCAGGATCTCTATTAGTTCTATTACTTCGCTATCTTCTTCCACGCCCTTCTTATAGTAAGGGTACATATATTGGTCAAACCTTCCTACAGATAGAGTCCACTCGCCCTCCAGTCTTCTGATGAGGTGACTAAACCACATGAACTGTAGGGCTTCGCGAAAAGTCCTGGGTGGGTTTGCAGGTACCCATTCACATATTTGCGCTATTTCATTTAACTCTTTTGCTCTATCAGGGCTAGCCTCTTGAGCTAACCTTCGCGCTTCATTTGCATACCTTCTGGCAAATGTTATCGTCGCCTCGCAAACAATTTTGGCCGCACGATAGAAGATAAGGCTCTTGAAATGATCGATTTTCCTCACATCGAGTTGCCCGATTCTGTCGTCTATTTCCTCAATGATTTTGCTGAACCCCTTTTTCATTAGCGTCTCATGGTCTGGTGCCGCTGCGGCATCTATATGAGTAGACTGAATGGGAGTACAAGCGACCTCTGAAACAAGACGCATGAAACTTTCATAACTTTCAGGGTTGTTGCTTTTGTGAGCCTCGTGAGATAGCTCGGTGAGCGACTTATCCACCCAATAAGTGGCTATTTCTACTAATTCTGCTCGTTCTTCTTTGGATACCTCAAAGACAACGAAATTGTCCACTCGTTCTGGCATTCTCCCTATTTCGTAGTATTGATCCTCTGCTGTCTTTGCCTTTTCTGCTTCGTTCAGAATCCACTGTGCTCCATACTCTGGAAAGACTTGAGCACCTCGGACGTATCTTGTTAAGTGACCAACTAACAACTCGTCTTCAAATATGGTCGGAGTTAGGTTTTCCAGCACATGTTTTAGCCCCAAGGCCCTTCTGATTTCTATGGGCTGGCCATCCGTTTTCTTCCAGGATTCCGTGAAATACCGGGCACGTTCAATGTCCAAAGATAGCGTGGCGTCGTTGTACATTGCCTTGAGTTTCTTAGTTCTGGCAGTGGACGGCTCCCTTTTAATCTCCCTCTCTATTATCGCCTGAGCGCTCATGGCTACCTCCCCATTTATGTAATGTACTTGCTTTTTATAATAAGCCTGACTACCTCAAAAATCAAGATCCTTTATATCGCTTGCAGATATGCGGTTTTCACAAATTTGCTTATGATGTTATCATTTTTAACACCGTCAACATAGATTCTTGCTATTGTAACCAAACATGCTTATTATAATATTGAGATTCTGAGTATGAATTCTGATCGAAATAAGGGGTATACGCTCGGTCCTTGCTCGCCCCAAAAAGGTTCCTTGCCCTATTGTGAGCGCGAGAATGTGATATCGCCTGTAGGGATAAATTTTCATCATCTGATCACTTTCTATGTTGTAGCTAAAGAGAGGAGCTTCAGCGAGGCGGCCCGCAAGCTATTCTTGACTCAGCCAGCGGTGACTCAGCACATTAGGGCTTTGGAAAGCTTCAGCGGGGTAAAGCTCTTCAATGTGAGAAGGAAAAAGGTCTCCCTAACTGAAGTCGGGGAAAATCTTTTCGGCTATGCTGAGCAAATCTACAGGCAAACGAAGAGTGCAGAAAGGCTGTTGGAGAACGCAAAGGTCAATAGCTTCCGGGTTGGCGCATCTTCGTGGTTTTCGACTGCTGTTGCCCGGGCAGCGGCTCGATTCGAGAGCCTCTTCCCAGATATAAGGCTGCACATAAGATATGGGCCCTCCTATGCAATGGTCGCAGAACTCTTAGACTTGCAACATGACTTGGTGCTTGTTGCAAGCATGGACTATGGAACTTCTAACCTCAAGGCCGTTAGGGTATTAGGTATGCAAAAATGGGTAATAGTTGCTGGCTGCTCCACAGCTATCCCCGACACCGACAGATTGTCCCTGTCGAATCTATGTGAATTCCCAGTCCTTATCCCGCCTCAGGGATCGGCACTGCGCGAGCTTCTGATGAGGAAGCTTAAGGCTGAGGGACTGGAGTTAAAACATCCGATAGTAGTGCAGACAGAGTATTTAGAATGCCTAAGGAGATTCGCCGAGAACGGAAGAGCTATAGGGATACTCCCTGAGATACTGATATGCGAGGACATTATAGGCGATAGGCTTAGGATACTTCCCTTTGCTGATTATATTGAGGGCACAGCCGACGTTCTGATTCCTACAGATATTTGCCCGCACTCGAGGACAGACGCATTCGTTGAACTCATTAAAGAGGCTTTCAAAAACAGCATCAGCTACACTTCTGTCACGAAGCTCCCCAATAGCCCTTAAGTTAGACTACATGACATAGTCCCCAAGTAGGCATAAGATTCGAGTCCCTAATTCGGCCCACGATGCAACCAGATATGAATGCGTGCTGTTGGTCGCAAGCAGCAGACCAAGAAACCTCGGCTGAAGTCAGTCAGCACTGTAGTCAAATCCATTAGTCTGTGGTATACTTTATCAACTGCTCTATAATTAGGAGTACAACATATGGAAGATCTTACAGGCGCAGACAAAGACCGAGACCTATGGGTGCTGTTGCAGCAGGCTCATAACGCAATAGCCAGAGCAAGACAAAATGAACTAAGACAGGTCGGCATTACAAGACCGCAGGCTTCCGTCCTGTTTGTTCTACAAGCCCTCAAGGTGCAACCCACCCCTGCTGAGATATCGCGATGGCTGTTTCGAGAGCCCCACACAGTGTCCGGGCTACTGGATCGCATGGAGCAGAAAGGCCTTATAGTAAAGGTAAAGGACTTAGAAAGAAAGAACCTGATAAGAGTGGTACTGACGGAGGAAGGTAAGAAAGCTTATCAGCAATCAAGGGACACTAAGGTCATACACAAGATCCTGTCTTGCTTATCCCAGAAAGATAACGCCAGCCTCATTGCATATCTGAGGACCGTGCGCGACAACGCCACTGCAGAACTTGGAATGCGGTACCAATTACCCTATCCCTAGTATACCAGTTTTCCCTTCCCGAAATGGACAACGCCCAATTATTGTTTAGTCGCGCTTGACCATGTTTCATTGAGCAATGGTCGGGCAGGAGATTCCTTTCCGACAAGACCCCTAAGGTAGCGGCAATGTCTGCGAATCTTTACCACATCTTTAACTTGGCCCTTGACCCTATGACCAGATACCTTCTGGCCGATGGGATAATGTAGACTATTTCTGGTTTTTCTCACTATCGGATAATTGATGCTTTCTTGAGCAACATGTTCTGCCTCAAAGGCTTGACAAAAGGCCATAAATAGAAGTATAATTCCATAGTCGTATCCGAATATCTTGCTCAAACTTCAGATACATAGGCTATAATTGACGGCACCAGTAAGAACGGAGAGAAGAAGGCAATTGGAAGGTGATTTATGGAATGAGATAACAGCCAATTTCAGAGAAGCAACAACCAGTTCCAGACTATCTAAGGTAAATAAAGCAAAGGCAAGTGAGTAGATAGCATGACAAGCACGAATGTCTATATATCCCCAGCATTAAAGGCTGGGAAGATAATAAGCTCGTAATCGCTATGTGATGCACGGGCGAATGTTTGGAGGTAGACATGGCTGAGAAGTATTCTGATTTCTGGGACGAAAGCATGGAAACCATCTCTCAGGATGAATTCCATTCATTGCATCAACAGAAGTTCCTCAAGCAATTCAAATATGTCTACGAAAACTCCGATTTCTATAGGGACAAATATAAACAGGCCGGGTTGGAGCTCGGAGATATAGGCAAGCTTGAGGATATAACGAAGTTGCCTTTCACTGAGAAAAGGGAGCTCAGAGAGGCTCAATTGATCCAACCTCCGGTGGGGAAGCATCGAGCATGCGCGATTTCTGATGTCGTCCGCCTTTATTCCTCAAGCGGTACTACGGGGATCCCCACCTACCTCGGGCTTACCCAGCAGGATATAGAGACAAATGTAGAAGTCATCGCCAGAGCTCTTTGGGCTGCTGGCTTTCGCCCAGATAGCGTAGTAGCGAACATACCAACCGCACCCTTTATTGCTGATCTCATTGGTGATGCCATTGAAAAGATAGGGTCTCTCCACATCCCTACGGGGTTCCATACCGACCGGGTTATTGCCGCCTTTCAGTTCCAGGGGGCTAATGCCCTGCAGTCTACCGTTTCCTATGCATCGTTCCTTGTCAATGAAGTCCAAAGGAGAGGAATTGAGCCTAAGGAGCTTGGCCTGAGAACCTTATTTGTCGGGGGCGAGGGAGGAACAGGCACGGTCCGCGCTCGCATTGAAGAGAGTTTTGGTGCCTCGATGTGTCAGGGAATGGGCATAGGCGAAATATCAGGCGCTGTTTGGGGTGAATGTTATCAAAAGAAGGAGGGAATGCACTACTTAGGGCAGGGCCTGGTTCACGTTGAGATCATCGATCCCGATACCGGCGAGCAGCTAGAAATAAAGGACGGGACTCGCGGCGAAATCGTATATACAGGGCTGGAGCGTCAGTGCATGCCTTTGCTGCGCTATCGGAGCCGAGATCATATCGAAGTTGTGTCAGCATCAAAATGTGACTGCGGCAGGACTGGATTCCGTATTAATGTGCTCGGAAGGACTGACGATATGCTGACCGTGCTTGGGGTTAATGTCTATCCCGTAGCCGTAAAAGATGTGGTATCCACCATGAGCCCCAGGGTCAGTGGTGAAATCGAGATCCAGCTGGAATCCCCAGGTCCCCAGGTAGAACCGCCAATGAAGATCAAAATTGAATTAGGCGAGCAACCTGGCGACCTGGCCCAATTGAAAACAGACATAGAGCGGTTGCTTCGAGAGAAGCTGGTCTTTCGCGCCGCTGTAGAGTTGGTTGAATCATTGCCTCGGTATGAGTATAAAGGGAAGCTAGTCAGAAAACTGTATGAAGAGCGCCCCACCTAATCTCACTACCGATGATCGGCCAAGAATCGTAAATACTCGGCTAGTGTGATTGCTGATCCATGGTGTAGGCAGCAACAGCGCAAATGGCTGTGGTGTACTATGCCACTTTGGGTGTATGGCTTAGTAAGCACAGGATCAGGGTTGGATTTAACGACGTTAAGGAGAGCTGACAAATGGCCGACAAGAGCTATGATGCAGTGATAATCGGGGGTGGGCATCATGGCACAATAATTGCCTGTTATCTTCAATGGGCAGGGCTCGAAACCGCCATCTTTGAGCGACAGCACGAGCTTGGCGGCGGCGCCTGTGGCGATGAGCAAATCATTCCCGGATTTATCTCCGATCCCTGTGCCAGCATGGTGCGTTTCTATGGTCACCCTGCATACAGCGACTTCAAATTGTGGGAGAAAGGCATTAACCACGTCATACCTGAACTGAGCGCAGGAATTGTATTCGATGATGAGACATCCTTAATCACCTACCCAGCGTTTAAGGTCGCAGATAAGCTAACAGGGGAAGTCACTCCAGCGCCGGAAAATGTGGACAAGGCCTACAAGGAAATAGCAAAGTTCTCAGAGAGGGATGCTGAGACATATATGGTCCTGCTTGCGAAGTACCGCAATAAGTGGCAGGCTGCCTGGCGAGAGCATCTATTTACTGCTCCGCCCCCATGGGAGGTGCAGGACCCCATCGAGAGATTGTTCGATGATCCTGTAGACGGGATCGATCCAGCATATCAATTCATGAGCACAGCCCAACGTGCTCTGGACCTCTTTGAAAGCGTTGAGATGAGACTCTTCTTCCTGAAGACCACGGCGGCGAACACTGAGTGCCGCCACGATGACGTGCTCTCCGTCTACTCCATGCTTCACAGTCTTGGGACGATGATGTCCTGGTCTCCGACCTCGTTTGTCATGTCGGGGTCTCACGCTGTAACCCACGCCTTACAGCGCGCTTTCAGCGAAATGGGAGGCAAGTTCTTTGTCCACCACGAGGTGGATAAGATAATCATCGATAATGGTGCTGCAAAGGGCATTCGTCTCGCCGATGGCACTGAGATCGAGGCCAGAAAGGTGGTCGTCGCCGATGTCGATACTAATCAGCTCATTTTCAGGCTCATCGGTGAAGAGCATGTCAGCCCTAAAGTAGCAGAACGGGTGCGCAACATCGACTATGACCGGGGACAAGTCATGTGGGGCCATGTTGCCATGCACGAACTACCTCAATACAAGGCGTCCCAGCACAACCCGGACTGCCAGGAAGTACCCCGACTCGAACTCATGCCCAAGGATCTCGATTACTACATATTCGAGCATGACCGTCAGGTCTTCACTCGAGGGTATGCTGACAAGGTAACGCTGACTATTTGTCCCCACACCAGATGGGATCCGACTCGCACTCCTGAGGGAAAGCACGTCGCTCTTTTCGGCGAAGCAGCATGCCCCGCCAGGTATTTCACCGAGAGGCAATGGCTCCAGATCGGAAAGGACTTCGCCAACGAAGCAATAAGGCAATGGCAGGATTACGCACCTAATATGACCATGGACAACGTCATCGGCTCTGTCGTGAGCACGCCGTTCGAGGTTGTTACCAGAAACATAAATATGCTCGAAGGTAGTACTAGCATGGGCTCAATGGCGGCCTCGCAATGGGGCCGTTTGAGACCAACTCCTGAGCTCTCGGGATACAGAATGCCGGTAAAGAATGTCTATCTCTGCTCCTCATCAACACATCCCTCGGTCGCTATCGGCAGGGGCAGCGGCTATATTTGCTATAAGGTAATCGCCGAGGACCTGGGACTACGCAAGATTTGGGAGGAAAAGGGCCGCCCGTACTGAAGTCCGTATGACAGCTGTCTTATGAAAAAGTTGGTTGACGCATTGCCCTCAGGTATGAATGTAAAAGAAAGACAGTCAGGAAAAGGAGAGCTGACAAATGGCTGACAAGAGCTATGATGCAGTGATAATCGGGGGTGGGCATCATGGCACAGTAATTGCCTGTTATCTTCAATGGGCAGGGCTCGAAACCGCCATCTTTGAGCGACAGCATGAGCTTGGCGGCGGAGCCTGTGGTGATGAGCAAATCCTTCCCGGGTTTCTCACCGACCCCTGTGCCAGCATCGTGCGTTTCTATGGCCACCCGGCATACGGCGACTTCAAATTGTGGGAGAAAGGTATTAACCACGTCATACCTGAACTGAGCGCAGGAATTATATTCGATGATGAGACGTCCTTAATCACCTACCCAGCGTTTAAGGTCGCAGATAAGCTAACAGGAGAGGTCACGCCAGCGCCGGAAAATGTGGACAAGGCCTACAAGGAAATAGCAAAGTTCTCAGAACGAGATGCCGAGACATATATGGTCCTGCTCGATCGCTGGCGCAATAAATGGCAGGCTGCCTGGCGAGAACATCTATTTACTGCTCCGCCCCCATGGGGGGTAAAGGACCCCATTGAGAGATTGCTCGATGACTCTGTAGACGGCATCGATCCAGCATATCAATTCATGAGCACATTTCAGCGTGCTCTGGACCTCTTTGAAAGCGTTGAGATGAGGATCTTCTTCATGAAGACCGCGACGATAAACACTGAGTGCTACCCTGAGGACGTGCTCTCCGTCTACTCCATGCTCCACAGTCTTGCGACGATGATGTCCTGGTCTCCGGCCTCGTTTGTCATGTCGGGGTCTCATGCTGTAACCCACGCCTTACAGCGCGCTTTCAGCGAAATGGGAGGCAAGTTCTTTGTCCACCACGAAGTGGATAAGATAGTCATCGATAATGGCGCTGCAAAGGGCATTCGTCTCGTCGATGGCACTGAGATCGAGGCCAGAAAGGTTGTCGTCGCGGATGTCGATGCCAATCAGCTCATCTTCAGGTTCATCGGCGAAGAACACGTCAGCCCTCAAGTCGCACGCAGGGTGCGCAACATCGATTATGACCGGGGATGTGCCATGTGGGGCCATCTCGCTTTACATGAGCTACCTCAATACAAAGCGTCCCAGCACAACCCGGACTGCCAGGAAGTACCCCGACTCATGATGATGCCTAAAGATCTCGATTATTATGCGCACGAGCATATGCGAGAGGTATTTGAGCAGGGTCTTGCCAAAAGGTTGACGATAACGGCTTGTCCCCACTCCCACTGGGATCCGACTCGCACTCCTCAGGGAAAGCACGTCCTCATTTTTGAGGACATTGCGTGCCCTAATAGGTACTTCACTGACAGGCAGTGGCTCCAGATCGGGAAGGACTTCGCTAAAGAGAGAGTACGGCAATGGCAGGATTACGCACCTAATATGACCATGGACAACGTCATCGGCTTTGCTATAAGCACGCCGTTCGAGGTCGTTACCAGAAACATAAACATGATCGAAGGCAGTACCAGCATGGGCTCAATGACTGCCTCGCAATGGGGCCGGTTGAGACCAACTCCTGAGCTCTCGGGATATAGAATGCCGATAAAGAACGTTTATCTCTGCTCCTCCGCAGCTCATCCCTCGGTCTCCATTGGCAGGGGCAGCGGCTATATTTGCTACAAGATAATTGCCGAGGACCTGGGGCTACGCAAGATTTGGGAGGAAAAGGGCCGGCCATTATAACGGCTGTCTCACAAAGCACAAAGATAAGGAATATCCCAAACCTATTTAGAGACTTGAGAAGTGATGAACGAGTCCTGTTATAATAACAAGCGAAGAGGAGGTTATTATTATGGCCCAAGAAGTGAAGAGCGCAGTATGTGAGTTTTGCAATCCCCGCTGCCGAATTTTGGTGTATAGCGAGAACGGGAAGATGGTAAAGATGGAGGAGGACAAGTCTCATCCCCGGTCAGCTACCGTCTGGCCGCCGACCGAGGCTTGCCCCAGGTTCCGCGGGACGGCAGAGTTCATGTACCACCCCGACCGCCTCAGTTTCCCCCTTAAGAGGGCCGGGGACAGGGGGGAGGGAAAGTGGCAGCGCATCTCATGGGAGCAGGCCTTCGACGAGATCGCCGACAAGCTGGGAGAGTTGAGGGAAAAGTATGGAGCCGAAACACTGGCCTTTCACGGTGGCACTCTGAGGACGACGATGTGGGTCGAGCCTCGATTCCAGAACCTGTTCGGCACCCCAAATAATGTAAGCTCCGCCAATGTTTGCCACGCACCGTGTATTAATATAGGCACCGCGATGATGGGCTGGCCTCCCGTTCACCGAACCTTCCTCAGGTTTGAGAAAGATGACCAAGGGAAGATGGCCACCGGATGCGTTATGCTCATCGGGATCAACCCTCCCGAGAGCAGGCCCCATATGTGGAAATCGGTACGCGACGCCAAAGAGCTGGGGACTAAACTCATCGTCCTTGATCCCAGGAAAACAGAGACTGCGGAGCTGGCCGACATCTGGCTCCAGCTCAGGCCAGGCACCGACACTGCGCTACTCATGTCCATGATAAATGTGATCATCGAGGAGGGGCTCTACAATAAGGAATTCGTGGAGAAATGGTGCCATGGCTTCGCCGAGCTAAGGGAGAGAGCCAGAGAGTACCCCCCGGAGAAGGTGGCCGAGCTCACCTGGCTCCCGGCGGAGCAAATCAGGGAAGCCGCCAGGATGTATGCCCAGAATGCTCCCACAATCACCACCAACGGTATGGGGCTGGAGCAACAGAGCAGCGCCATCGCCGGCATCCAGGCCAAGTTCATCCTGAGCCTGATCACGGGGAGCATCGATGTTCCCGGCGGCGACTATATACCTGGGCCGGCAAGATGCATAACCGAGCCCGAACTGGAACTCCGCGAGATGCAACCGCCGGAGCAAAAGAAGAAGCAAATAGGAACGGACCGCTTTAGATTTATTGGCTGGCCGGGACATGATGCGATCATGCCCCACGTACTTAAAGTATGGGGCAAACCAGTCTCAGCGCAACATGCCATGGCCGCAGCTCACCATCCCACCTTATATCGGGCCATACTCAGCGGTGAGCCCTACCCGGTCAGGGCCATGATCGGCATCGCCAGCAACCCCATGATCACCCAGCCCAATATCAAGCTGGTCTATAAGGCGTTGAAGAACCTGGACCTCTATATGGTTCAGGACTACTGGCTGACTCCATCTGCCGAGCTTGCCGATTATGTCCTCCCGGTGGCCTCATGGCTGGAGAGACCTTACCTCGCCGCCGGACTGGGCAGCCTGGACACCATTCTGGGCGGGGAAAAAGCGCTACCATCGATGATACCCGGTGAATATGACCGCAAAACCGACTATGAGATCATGCGCGGGCTCGGCATCAGGCTCGGACAGGAAAAGCACTGGCCCTGGGAAGACCTGGAACAGGTCCATGATTATATGCTCGAGCCACTGGGGCTAACATTTAAGGAGTTCATGGCCCAGGGAGGATATGAAGCTCCACCACGGCGATACCACAAGTACGAACAGATGGGCTTCGGCACTCCCACCGGCAAGGCTGAGCTAAGTTCCACCATCCTGGAGCAGCTGGGATATGACCCCCTGCCCAGCTATGAGGAGCCTCATGAAAACCCGGTCAGCAAGCCAGAGCTGGCCAAGGAATATCCGCTGATGCTGAACACAGGGGGCAGAATCCGGGTCTATTTCCACTCTGAGCAGCGCCAGATCGATTCCATACGCCGCAGGTACCCCCATCCCCTGGTGCAGATTCACCCGGAAAAAGCAGCCGAACTGGGTATAGAAGACGGCGATTGGGTCTGGATTGAGTCCCCACGGGGCAGGATAAGGATGAAATGTAAACTGTTCAAGGGAATAGACCCCAGGGTGGTCCATTGCGAGCATGGTTGGTGGTTCCCTGAGCTCCCCGGAGAAGAACCGTGGTTGCATGGTGTCTGGGAGTCCAATATAAATGTGCTCACGGATGACGATCCCGATGTCTGCGACAAAATGGGCGGAGGTTGGCCCCTCAAATGGGGCCTGTGCCGGGTTTACAAGGCCAAGCAGTACTAGATCGAGGATTCTCGAAACGCGTTGATCGCTTCACTAATTTAAAGAAACGAGGAGGGCGGCTGGTACAGTGGGTACTTCACGCAGCCAGATGGTCAGTGTGTGATGGTTTCATACAAGGAACAGAGTGCTCGTAATAATTGGAAGTCCCACTTATTTCTCACCTTAGACTTCGGAGACTGTAGAAAAACGGAGGAATAATGCTTCCTGATCGCAAAACGTTACTCGACTGGATCAAACCGGAAAAGCCAAGCCCTGACGAACTGAAACAAATGAAGCTGCTCAGGCCTGGAGACCTGGAGATCTACAGCAACAAGCTCGATAGCATTCTGTTCGAGGCCAAAGAGGTATTCATTAGGACCGGGATTGCAAGTACGATTCGTGCTGGCGACTTGATTGCTGCCATCTATACTCCGGCCGGGGACTTAGTCTGTGCCAGCACCGGCACGTTCATCCATCTTCCCGTCAGCCAGCTTCCGGTGAAGTTCGTAGCCAAAACCTGGCTCAATGATGCCACGGTGGGTGTTAAGGAAGGGGATGTCTTCTATGCCAATGAGGCCCTCTATGGTGGGATACACAACCCCGATCAGGTTGCGGTTATGCCCGTATTTCACAACGGCGAGCTTATCGCATGGACCTCTGCCGCTGCCCACCAGCCGGAGACCGGAGGGGCACATCCAGGCGGCATGTCACCCATCGCCAGGACCAAATACTGGGAGGGGATGAGGCTGCCGCCGATAAAGATCGGTGAGAACTATCAGATACGCAACGACATGCTGGAGATGTTCACCAACTTCATCTCCCGGGCGCCGCGGATGCAGGAGGGGGATGTCAGGGCTCGTGTCACCGCCTGCGACCGCCTGCGGGTCAGGGTCCAGGAATTGGTACAAGGGAAGGGAAAGGGGTTCCTCTTGGGGCTGTTCCGGGCCATGCTCCAGCAAACGGAAGAGGCAGTAAGACAGCGGATCAGGGGCTGGAATGACGGCACCTATAGGACACTGGTCTTCTACGACACCACGGGTATGGATGCGACCATCCTCCGTTTCTACGTCACCCTGCATAAAAAGGGGGACCGGATGCTCTTCGACTTCACCGGCACTTCACCCGAGCATGATGCCGGCTCCCATCACACCTTAGCCCATCACGTGCCCACCAATTTTTGCATTTACTTCTTCCACCACCTGTTCCCCGACCTGCCCCCTACTGCCGGTGCCTTTGCTCCTATGGACTGGATTGTGCCTCAGGGCTGTGTCCTCAACGCCGGCGATGATGCTGCGATCTCCAATGCCCCCTCGGTAGGCTGCGGTGTCATCTCGCTGGCAAATCAAATCTTCAGCAAACTGGTCTTCGATAGCCCCGAGCGCGTTGGCATCGCCGGAGGGATCGGTGGTGGCTCTGGCAGCGCCCTGAGCGGGGTCGATCAATTTGGTGTCCGCATCACCGAGCTGTTGTCACACCCGTTAAATACCGAGGGCCAGGGTGGCAGGGTGGACAGAGATGGTATGGATGCCTATGGCTTCGTCATGGCTCCTACGGGGAGAGCGCCTGATGCCGAGGATGTGGAGACTCATGCTCCCCTGCTGCACTTGTTTCAGAAGCAGCGCCGCGATAGCTGCGGCTTTGGCAAATATCGTGGCGGCACTGGCACGATTTCAGCCTTTGCTATCCATCACGTGCCCCAGATGAACTTCAGCAGCACGGGCCGTGATAGCAAGCTGCGCATTGCTCAGGGCATCTTCGGTGGCTATCCTGGGGGGGTGAAGTTCGGCTTTGAGGTTCGCAACAACGACCTCTGGGAAAAGATGCGCCGGGGAGAAAAGGACTTGCCCAAGAACGAGGAAGAGTTGATGCTGGGCAGGACCATAAAGGGAGATTATACCGTGGAGCACAATACGCGCTCGCAGCGTGTTGTCCGCAATGGCGATATCTTTGTCTTGATGAGCGGTGGTGGTGCCGGCTACGGTGATGCCCTGGAGCGAGACCCTGAAAAAGTGGTCGATGACCTGAAACGGCAGATCATATCGCCCCGGACTGTGGAGCATGTGTATCATGTGGCCTATGACCCTGAGACCCTTGAAGTGGACTTGAAGGGGACGGAGAAGCTGCGGCGAAAGGAACGTGAGCGGAGAAAGACCCGAGGTCAGCGATACCAGGAGTTTGAGAAAAAGTGGTTGAAGAAGAGACCGGCTGAGGCCGCTCTCAAGCACTACGGCTCCTGGCCTGATGCCAAGAAGGTCAAAGAGATTGTCAGAGTCTGATCTCAGCTTTGGCTATCTGTGGAGTAATAGCCAAATGGCATAGAAACCGATAAACTTGGTACGAAGGGAGGATTTATGAAAGCCTTGGAGTCCTTGGATGCGCACCTGAGAGACAGGGCCACAGAACTGCAAAGATCGAAGGCTGAAGGGCACAGGATTATCGGTTATTTCCCCGGAGGCTATATGCCTGAAG
>DAOULY010000008.1:0-60970 GCA_034414595.1 Dehalococcoidia bacterium | reverse complement strand
CCCCCCCACCCCGGCCGTGTTTATCATCTCTCGATCGTTACTGTACCAAGGCCCCCGTCTACCTTCAGCTTGTCGCCGGTCTTGATGGTGGTGGTGGCATAGCCAGTGCCCACAACTGAGGGCAGGCCATACTCGCGGCAGACGATAGCGGCGTGACTGGACATGCCGCCAAGGTCGGTAACTATGGCCTTGATCTTGAGAAAGGCTGGCGCCCAGCTGGGCGAGGTGACCTGGCAGACCAGGATCTCGCCGGCTTGTAGCTGGTCAAGATTTTCCACTCTTGTTATCACCCGGGCCGTGCCCTCTGCGACGCCGGTGGAGGCGGCGAAGCCCTTGAGTTCGGTGACATCCTCGGCCTTGGGCCTCGGCGCCAGCCAGGAATCCACTGTATCCTTGGTGATGCCCCAGAGCTGAATGGTGAAGGCATCGGTGATGAGCTCAGGCGGCTGACCCAATGCCGGCGGTGGCGTCCATTCCGTGAGTTTCTGGTGTGCCCCTTTGCGCCATTCTGTTTCCCTGGCCCAGTAGTTAGGACCTCGAGCGGGGATACCAGGCCCCTGAGACCAGGTGTACACCAAGTCTTCAATCATCTGGTATACTTCGGTATGGTAGAAGTAGAATATGTCCTCTGCCTCCTTGAAGAAGCCCGCGTTGGTCAGAACTTGGCCTACCTCCCTAACCTTGTTCCAGAAGGTGCATTGGTACCAGTTCTCAACGTAGAATATGTGGTTTTCGGCATAGGGATAGGTCGTGGCCAGTGCGCCATAGCTCTGGTCGAATGCTTGCCTGTCCTCATCTGTTGGCAGCAGGTCACGATACTCCTTGTGTAAGCGGTCCCGCTCGGCGATTATGGCATCTACTGGCCTCTCGACGCTCTCTCCCCGCTGTATCTTTTCCACATAGCCCCTGATGTGGCTGAAGGGAACGGACAGGTCATCAATCCAAGCGCGGTGGGTGTGATAGAACCCGGTGCCCGTGGAGGTCCAGAACCAGGGCTCCTTGGTCTTCTCCATGGACTCGAGCCATCTCTTGCCCTGGTCCGTCTTGTCGAGTTCGGCGATGGTCTCCTCGGGTGACAGCCCCTTGGTGAATACATCGCCCACTCCCAGATAGATGGCCAGCCTGGACAGCTTGCGCATCTCCTCGTCGGGCTGGAACATCATCAATCCTGGCACGCCCGCAATCATCTTGGCTATGCTGTTGTCCGCTATGTCGGGGAATGCTTTCTTGCAGAAGTCGTAGAACATTAGATAGGTCACGTACACCAGGTTCAGGAACTCGAAGTGGTACTGCCAGGCTTTGTGCATGCTCGGGACCAATTTGGTGAAGTTCTCCAGAAGGTGGTATGAGCTTTGTAGTCCCTTGTGCTCCAGGACAGTAGACTCCGGTTCGAACTTGGGCAGGTCTTTGAACTGTAGCTGTCTTAGCTCCTCGATACAAGCCCGCATCTTGGGCTCCCACTGTTCGTAGAGCTCGTTCCAGTTCTCGAAGTAGAAGAAGGCCCTCTTCCCGAACAGCGGAGCTTTCTCGCCTATTATCTCCGGGTCAGTAACTGCCTGGGGGCTTGCGTAGACATAACCATTCAGGATGCGGATGGGGAGTCCGTTGGCCGGGGGGATGCAGAACACTCGAGAGGTATAGCCGGAAAGGCTGACGAAGGCGGCGATAGGTTGGAACGTCTCAAAGGGATAACACGCGTCCGGCCAGTGCATCTTATCCTGAAACCAGAACTGCTTGTCTTCAAACTCCCTTCTCTCTTCGCTGAAGATAAAGTGGTAAGAGTACATCCGCTGCCAGCCCTCAGTGCCGGGGACATCCCCAATCTCAAAAGGGCTGGGGAATCGTCTCTCTTGTTCCAAAATTTCTTGCCATGTTCTTCCAGGCGCTGTCATAGTTCTCTCCGGTCCTCCTTTCCTTTCCTCTTTCTTACTGCCGAATAGCCTGTCCAAGATACCCATCGATGACCTCCCTTCGCCTCACGCTTCCGTTGCAGAATCCGCACCATATTACTGTGGTCATATGCCGTACCTGACATACAGGAACTCACATACTACATCCATTACCTCCAGATTCCTAATCTATCCCGCAACTACAGATTGGACATGACGGAATGTCAGCGCCTATTTTCTATAATTTCCTCCTTTTGCTTTGCTTCTCTCAACTTTGGCGCTGAGTTTATCATTTTAAGGTGCAAATGTCAAGCCCTCGACCACGTAGGATTGAGCTATTGCTAAGGTTGAGGCCTATGTCAATGACAGATCATCCACCGAAACGAGGGTGTATTACTCGATGAATTGATGCATAGATGTTATATTAGTTTGGGTAAGGCCTGTGTCTACCAAGGTCGAAATCTTGATGAGGGAGACTGGAATGGCTAAGACCATAGTAATAGTTGGCACCTTGGATACAAAAGCGGAGGAGATCAGGTATGTTAAGGAGCTGATAGAGCAAAAAGGCCATAATACCACTATCATCGATGCCAGCATCCTCGGTCAGGCTCCTTTTTCCCCTGATATCACCCCGGAGCAAGTAGCCCAAGCTGCAGGCTTAAATCGGGGACAGGTCATTGCTCTCGGTGAGGGTGGGGCAATCGCTTGCATGGCCCGAGGAGCTGCCCATATTGCCAAAGAGCTACACACCTCTGGCGCCATGGACGGCGTTATCGCCCTTGGTGGCTCCATGGGAACAACCGTCGGGGTAGCGGTTATGAACGCTTTGCCTTTGGTCATGCCCAAACTCATGGTGTCCACAGTTGCCTTTACCCCAATATTCCAGCCCGAGTCCGTGAGCAAGGACCTCACTGTGATGCCCACGGTGACTGACTTATGGGGTCTGAACCGTATAACTAAAAGAGTCCTTGAGCATGCCGCCGGCGCCATCATCGGCATGGTTGAGGCCCACAAAGAGGAGATTGCCCCCAAGCCTTTATTAGGTGTCACCACTTTAGGCAGCGCGGCCTTGAAATATGCGCCACAGGTCAAGCCGCTTCTCGAGGAAAAGGGATATGAGGTGATGGTATTTCATACCAATGGCGTGGGGGGTCTTGTGTTTGAGCAATTTGTAGAGCAAGGACTGCTCGCCGGAGCCCTGGATCTATCCCTGATCGAGCTGATGAACTTCACTCACGATGTCCACTTTGCTGCAAATCGGCTGGAGGCCGCAGCCAAGAGGCAAATACCCCAAGTCATAGCTCCCGGTGCCCTGCAGTGGCTTACTTGGGGTGGTGCTGAGAAAGCTCTGCCGCCTCGGTTAAGTGGTCGTAAGACGAATATGCACAATCCGCAGGCCCTGGAGTTAAAAGCTACCAAAGAGGAAATGGCAACAATAGGCGCGGTCGTGGCACGCAAGCTGAATAAGTTCCTAGGGACTACGGTTGTTTTGATACCAACTCGGGGCTTTTCCGAGAGAGATAGGCCAGGAGGGCCGTTCTATGATCCGGAGGCCAACGCGGTGCTCATTGATGCACTCAAGAGCCATCTCGAGCCGAGGATCGAGGTTATTGAACTCGATGCCCACATCGATGACCCGGAGTTCGCTCAGGAAGCGGTGGCCATCCTTAATGACATAATGAGAAAGGGATAAGCTCCTGCAGTCTGAAGTGGCTTGTTCTGACTATACAAGTCGACTTCAGCATTGGAGATAAAGGTTCTATCTCAGCAACGTGGGTTGTGGTTACATCCTCTCTTTTGACAGAAGGGAGATTTCGGGCTAAAATGGATACGATTTTGCGGGAGTAGCTCAGCGGTAGAGCTCCTGCCTTCCAAGCAGGTTGTCGTGGGTTCGACTCCCATCTCCCGCTCCACTTAATTCAGCTTCAAATTGTTCACAAAAGCCCACTTGCGCTGTGCAAGTAAATTATCCCGCATACTTTTTACCACCGCTTCTTGAACCTGTTCGGGTAGGGCTGCTCATTGGCTTACACCAGCGCCCTAGGGGCAAAAGCAAGCGGCCGAAGCGCCCCACTTTCGCTGAAGACATACAAGCTATTGGCTACTTCCCTTGGAGCGATCCAGTCTTCTGTCCGCAGCCCCGCAGTCCACCGCTTTGTTGCGGGGATCTCTGCATTCGCTACCGCATATCTGCCATTCCGCAACTTTGAAAGCTGGAACCTGATGTTCTTGATCTCCATGCCGATAATCGCGACCCCAGGGACAGCAAAGAGCAGGACAGTGCCCAAGGGGGTTTTGAGAGATTGCAACACATGGCCTAAGAAGGGGACATGGAACCCGACCTTGCCCACCACGTTTTGCGCCGGGACCACTTCAGGGTCAGGATTTTCGTTGGCATCCCCCTGGGTCTTTAGATATAGCTGACTATCTCCATTGGGCCGGCTCGATGCGTAGACCTCGCTACCCACGTGTTTCTCTATCACCCTGTGGACTATGGTCTTTCCGAGTTGTGGTGAGTAGTAGGTGATGATGTCGCCAACCTCTATGGCCTCAGGATTTGCTGGCTGGGATACTATTATATCGCCCACCTTCAAAGTGGGGTCCATACTGCCGCTCATTACAGTATTGAACTGCCATCCAAGCACGATGGAGGAAAACCCAACGAATAGTGCAAATAGAGTCACCAACATCAGGGCTGTGCTGATTGCCAATCTTAGTGAGATCCTCGTCATTGCTGGCCCTCCTTCACTTCTCCAGTTCTAAAGTAGCAGGGCGACGACGCAGCAACGTCACAGGCACGGCATGCGGTATAACATCGGCATCACAAAATGGACGCTATGGGGAAGACGAATAGAGGGGATAGGGATGCAAAATAAATGAAGCCTTCCCATGGGAAGGCTTCATTGTAACGCACCAGCCCCGGCAGCTATCCGGGCTTCAGGAACATATACCCGATGTTAACCTTGGTAGCGATGAACCTCGGCTTCTTTGGATCCTCTCTGAGCTTCTGCCTTAGCCTTGACATACTCACTCGGACGATATGGCTCTCGCCGATGTACTCCTCTCCCCATACGGCCTCCAGTAGCTGATCAGGGGTGACCACCCGGCCGGTGTAGCGCGCCAAATAGGACAGCAGTCGGTACTCTGTGGCAGTTAGATTTACCTCCTCGCCGCCTAAGGTGACCTGGTGTCGGGCAAAGTCGATTACTAAATCGTGGAAGTGCAACGCAGGCTTAGGACGCTCATCCCACAGTGTGGTGCGGCGCAGTACTGCTTTCACCCGAGCCATCAACTCGCGGGAGGAGAAGGGCTTGGTCACATAGTCGTCGGCGCCGGCCTCCAGCCCTTCGACTTTCTCCTCCTCACTGTCCTTGGCAGTGACCATAATTATCGGTATCTTTGAGAACTCGCGAATGCGCCGACACACGGTATATCCGTCCATACCGGGCATCCTGACGTCGAGCAACATTAAGTCTGGAGTTTCCTGGTCAAATGTGTCAAGGGCTATTTCACCATTGAGGGCCGTGAACACCCGGTAGCCCGCAAGCTCCAAAAGCCGCTGCACCATACGCAAGATGCGAACATCGTCATCAACCACCAGCACGGAGGTCTTCCGCAGTGGCATCACTAAGTCTCCCTTCACCGGAAGGGCTAGCTGCGTCTTGATTCCTGGATAGGCGAGAGTCTACTTTGCCTTCCAATCCTCAGGTCTGAGTCCGGTGGGCCAGCTCGTCCTCAGGGCCCCCAGCTTGCGCCGCAGCCTATCCATGTTGACTCTGAGGAAAGGCCGCTCACCGGCGTAGTCTTTCCCCCACACTGCCTCCAATATCTGCTCAGGCGTGAGATCCCGGCCAGCGTTGCGGGCCAAGTAGGACAACAGTCGGTACTCTGTGGCTGTCAGGTCTATCTCCTCGCCGCCCACGGTAACATTGTGCCGGGCAAAGTCAACTACCAGGTCATCGGAACGGTATGCAGGCCCGGGGCGCTCATCCCATAGTTTGGATCGGCGCAGCACTGCCTCCACTCGGGCTACCAGCTCGCGAGTGGAGAAGGGCTTGGTCACATAGTCGTCGGCACCGGCATTGAGCCCGGCCACCTTCTCCTCTTCGCTGTTCCTCCCAGTGACCATAATTATCGGTATCTTTGAGGACTCGCGAATGCGCCGACACACGGCATAGCCGCTCATACCGGGCATGGTGACATCCAACAGCATCAGGTCTGGCATCTCCTGGTCAAACACGACCAGGGCGGTTTCACCATTGAGGGCCGTGAACACTTGGTAGTCCTCAAGCTCTAAAGCACGCTGCATCATGCGCAGCATGCCAGCGTCATCATCAACTACCAAGATTGAAGCTTTTCTTGCTGGCATGCCAGTATCACCTCTTGTGACGCAGGGTGCCGGCCACACCCTCCCTCAGGTTAGCTGCAGCAAGTGGCTTTGTCAAGAAGTCTATGGCACCCAAGCTGAAAGCTCTATCTCGGGAGTGTGCATCAGCATAGGCGCTGAACACGAGCACGGGAATCGGCGAGATCTCGGGCTCGATCTTCATCTCCTCGAGCACCGACCAGCCGTCACGCCCGGGCAGCCCCAAGTCCAGCAACACCAGAGCGGGCTGATTCTCTCTGGCCAATCTCAGGCCCTCATCAGCATCCCCAGCCTCAAGAACATGGTAACCTTCCAGCTCCAGCACCCGGGAGACGAACTTCCGAACATCCGCCTCGTCTTCTATGACCAGGACCGTCTTTGCCCTACGCCTCTTCGCCATCGTTGCTTCCTTTAGTCATATCTTCTATTGGTAGAGTGAAGTAAAAAGTGCTTCCTTTCCCCACCGTGCTCTCCACCCAGATACGGCCACCATGCGCCTCCACCAGCGCCTTGCACAGAGCCAGGCCCAGGCCCACCCCACCCGGATCCTGCGACAGTCTCTGCTCGATACGGTACATGCGGTCGAACACCTTATCTATCTCGGTGGCAGGTATGCCTATCCCCTGGTCGGAGACGCTTATCTCCAACTCCTGAGCCTTCGCCTCCGTCCCAACCACAATCTCAGTTCCCTTCTGCGAATACTTGGTGGCGTTGTCCAAGAGGTTGTCCAGCACCTGGCGGATGCGCCTGCCATCCACCATCAATGTGGGCAGTTCCCTCTTCAACTCAGCCCTGACACGATGCTCAGGTGATCTCAACTCTGCCTCTGCCGTGGCATCGTGGAGCAGGTTGGCTATTCTGGTAGGTGCTATATCCAGTCGAAACAACCCGGCCTCCAGCCGAGACATATCCAGCAGGTGGTCAATGAGTTCGGTCAGCCTGTCGGTGGCATTATCAATGGACTCCAGATACTCCCGTTTCTCATCTCGTCGCAGCCTCCGGTCATAGTCCAAGAGCATGGTCGAGTAGCCCTTGATGCTGGCCAGCGGTGTGCGCAGCTCGTGCGAGACAGCCGACAGAAGCTGACTCTTCAGCCGGTCCACCTCCGCTTCGCCGGAGATGTCGCGGAATACCTCCACCATCCCGGTGACATTGCCCTCCTCGTCTGTCATCGGGGCAGCGCTCACCGAGAAGTAGGTAACTCGGCCATCGGCAGCCTGAAATGTCACCCGCACGGGGCCTACAGGTACGCCACTGCTCATCGCTGACTCCAGCGGACACCGAGGCGTGCGGCAGATAACATTGCCCTGCTCGTCCTTGTGGTGCAAGAAGTCGGCACAAGGCTTGCCCACGATCTCTGAGGCGTGGATGCCGGTAATTCTCTCCGCCGCAGGGTTCCACATGGTGATATTCAAGTTCAGGTCGGTGACATACACGCCGTCGGCCACGGAGTTCAGTACCATCTCGAAGCGGGCCTTCTCGCTGACTGTCTGTGCATGGAGTTCCCGCAGCGCCTCCTCCGCCTGCCTGCGCTCGGTGATATCGCGGAAAAACCAGATTCGGCCATAGTAGACCCCATCAGCACTCATGACCGGTGCGCTGTAGCGGTCGAACTCGCGGCCGTCTTTCAACATAATCTCATCGCGGCTCTCCTCGTCCCTGTGCTCGTAGAGATAGCGGACCTTGGCCAGGAACTCGTCTGGGTCTACCAGTTTGTGCAACACCGACTGCAGCGCGGCCTCGTCTGATCCTGCCTCGACCACGTCTTGGGGGATCCCCCACATCTCGACGAAGCGTCGGTTGAAGGAGATCATCTTGCCTTCGCTGTTCACCACCAGGATCCCATCGATGGATGCCTCGTGCTGGGCTTCCAAAAGGGTCTTCCGGAATCGCAGTTCGACCTCTGCCCGCTTGCGCTCGGTGACGTCGCGGAAGATAGCCCTAGTAGTAACTGGCTTACCATCTACAAATCTACAGTTGGCACTTCCCTCAACTATGATCTTCTTGCCGTCTTTGGTGATGAATGAGGCTTCAACCCTGTCAACAGTCCCCCTGGATATTACATGCTGAAATACCTCCGTGCAGTGTGCCTGACTCTCAGGATGGATAATGTCAAACAGCGAAAGCCCACCGATTTCCTCCTGGGTATACCCAAGGGTTTCGCGCCAGGCACGGTTAACATATAAAAAATGACCATCGGGCGTGACGCTCTGTATAAGGTCATTAGCGTTATCAAACAGGTCGCGGTACCGCTCCTCACTTTCCTGCAGCTTCTCCTCCATCTGCTTGCGCTCGGTGATGTCTATGACAATCCCCCTCAAACCCACAGGTTTGTTCTCATGAATGATCGGACTGGAATATGTGATAACAGGGAATGTGCTGCCGTCTTTCCTCAGTGCCGTATATTCCTTGCCGCCTAATTCCTCTCCTTGCAATCTTCCCTGAATATTCTCTCTAACTCTATCCGTGTCCTCGGGAATAAACATCTGGAGGGCGTTCAAACCTTTATCAAGATCCTCTTGGGTATAACCATAAGATTCAAGTCCATAGCGGTTGGCGTATAAGAAATTGCCTTCTAGATCAATTTCAAAAACGGTTTGCGGTAGTAAATCAGTCAGCTCTTTGAATGCCTTTTCGCTCTTCTGCAGCGTCTCCTCAGCCCGCTTGTGCTCGGCTTCTGATTCTTCCAACTCAGCAATTCGCCGGCGCATCTCTGCCAATTCCTTCATGAGCCGCTCTCTTGTCTTATCTTCATCATTTCCCATGTTGTGCCTCCCAGTTGACCTGCCCCGGTTATTGTACCACTTATTAGGTTAAGAGTTGCTGGGGGTTAATAGAGGGATACAGCACTCGGGGAAGCTTGTGTTTTCCAGATGATAACTGGACAAGTTTCGCTGCCCTTAGCCCTATCTGTGCCACAGCGCTCAGAGCGATATACCTTCCAAGCAGGTTGTCGTGGGTTCGACTCCCATCTCCCGCTCCATGAATCTGAGCAGGGTAACTGCTTTGTGATTTCTTGCCTCTTGGGTTCATCGATTACGCTCTCTCCTGATATTTGTGATCAGTATAGCCCGACGATAGCGCAACGTTTTGGGCATTCTTTCGATATATCGAAATACTATTGGTATAGTTGGTATATACACGATGAATTAGTCCAGCGAGCGCATGGAATAGCCTCCGCAGGCTTAACAAAGGAAGCAATTGTTGTTCAATTTATATCTAGCAGTAAACAGAGGGTGGTGGCAAGCAAGATTAGAGTGGCCAATCTGCAAAGTCATCCATTGATATGGGAGGAGGCGCCCCTTGGATAATATCGGCAAGCATGCCGACTGTGATGTTTTCGACAGATCGCAGTTCCACCTTGCTGGAAGCGAAGGTGCTGATCGAGGGCTGGCGTAGAGAGTACAATGAGATCCGCACCCATAGCTCCTTAGGGTATCTACACCCAGCTCTATCTATGACAACTCTAACTTAACAAGTGGTGTCATTATTGGGGGCCGGTCGCCTGCTGTGGTTTAAGTGTCGGATTGTTGTCGCCTGTAGAAAGAATCCGCAAATATAGCTGCACCCAGAGCTACTGTTAATGTAGGATCCCATTCAGGTTTAGGAGCTAACCTGCTAACCTTAAGGATACTTTCCACCCAATGTATTATTCCTGGATTCCTGGTCAGTCCTCCAATGATTACTAAATCTCTTTTTACACCTAATCTAGCTACTAATGTACTGATTCTCTTGGCCATAGCATAGTGGTAAGCTGCTATTACTTGTTCTGGCGGTACTTTGCTTCGAATTAAATCTAGAGCTTCCGATTGAGCATACACCGCGCAAAAGTCACTTAGCTTAGGGAACTGCTCAGATTGAAGGGCGATGTTTCCAATCTCAGTTACTTCTTTCTTGACCAAATCAGCAAATGCTTCCATATAGCGTCCAATACCCGCAGCACATTTATCGTTCCAAAGGAAAGCGGTTGCCCTGCCTTTTTCAGTGCAGTGAATTACCTTGCAACTTTCACCTCCAGCATCTAGTACTGTACGCACAGATGGGCCCCAAATGTGTACCGCCCCTGCAGCGCCGCACGCAATTTCAGTTATAGTTTTACGCGCAAATGGAACCTGCTTCCTCCCACGACCGGTCGCCACTATGTAATGGATATTCTCTAATTTTAGATGGGTTTTAGCTAAGGCCGCGTTTATAGCACTGAAAGCAGCTTCTTCGGGCGTTCGGGTTCTAACTTGAGAGAATGCATATGGTTGTCCATCCAGCAGTATCACAGCTTTGGAACTTACTGCTCCACTATCTACTCCAGCTACTATCATCTTAGCCCTTGTCCAATCCAGATGTTCGTTGATTGAAGCGTATTCGTTCATTTTCCATCCTCATAATTAATCACCGCACCTATTGCACCTACATGTTCAGGAAACTTCAATACGCTTACGTCCTGTTCTATTAAACTCGCAAGGTGCTTAATAATCGCTTGAGATTTGGCTAATCCTCCAGCTACCACGATCTCTTCTGTGAGAGATATAGAAGTGCACATACCAGCAACGCGTTCAGCAATGAATCTCGAGATAGCATCTGCTACATCTGCGATGTCCCCGCCTTGACACATCAAATCAATTGCTTCTGATTCAGCGGATAAGGCGCATTGGATGGCAATAGATAGATTCTTGGTGGATCTAAGTGCTAATTCGGACATTTCCTGCTCACTTAATCCTATAGCTTTGGCTATGGTAGTGTAAAAAATACCCAGACCATCAGCACATTTGTCATTTTGAATAACATCTAGGAGATTCCCGTTTTGGTCATAACGGATAGCTTTCTGTATATTCCCACCGATGTCGATAACTGTTCTGGAATTCTCATTAAAGAATAAGGCCCCTTTAGCATCCGCCATATATTCGGGTACAGTTATAGTCACGTTCAGTGGCGGTACCTTAGTCATATCTCTAAAGATTCCAGTAGCTACGATTCCGCCTAGTTCACCGCGTGAGATCCCGACATTGCCCAAAGCATCATTTAGTGCTTTTTGAACCGCATCGACTACATCAAATCCTGTGGGTACTGTGCAATACCCAAGGATTTCCTGTCCCCTCATTATTATGGCCTTCGTATTAATATGGCCTGCATCTAGTCCAGCCAGGATTTTTTCCTTACTCATGGCGCCACCCGCTCTATTATTTCTACAAGGGCTTCTAGTTGTGTCCCAAATTGAATGACTGGTACGGTTGTATCAAGTTCAAGCTCAACCGATGGAATTCCCAGCTTATTCAAGATAGGCTTCAGTGCCACAATGTCGTGCGGCTGAGGGCTGCAAAATCTCTGATAGATAAATACAATTCCATCTGGCTTGAAGTCCTCGATGAACTGTTGAATGAACCTAAACCTTTTCTTCTCCCCAGTACCAGGAACATTGTCTTTTGCAGGACACGGAATTTTATTGATGTATCCCTCAGCGATCGCTTCAAGCTTATCAGGTCTGTCCTCCGGTACCTCAAACCAGAAGTACCTAGCTGCGGTACACGTATCAACGAAAATCAGGTTTGTGCCGTAGTTCAGATATTCGATTAAATCGAAAATCCGCATGTCGTCACAAGCCCCTCCCGATACCATCAGCCTTACCCCTGGCGGCGCTTTGCCAGGCTCAGCTTGTAATTCCTGAATAAGTTGCTCCATCATTTGATTACATTCTTGCTTGTCCATAACTTGGGAAGCCAAAGTCACAGTCGCTACTTCCGCTCCCGTTATAGGTGGATTATCACGCTTTAGGAACTCCCAAAGTTGTTTAAGGAGTTTTCTGGTGTGATTATAAACCTTAATCGCCCTCTCGAGGTCATCATCTGTTATAGATTTTTTCGCAAGCTTCTCAATGAACTGTTTGAACTCTCCAAAAGACTCTACCATAAATCCACGCGCAGGTTTAGTTTGTATGGTATGAGGGTACGGTATGAGAAAACTTTTTTGCTGAAATCCTGCAAACATAGCCCAAACATTAAACGCTTCGCCCATATGTATGCAACTACTACACGTCACGATCAGGTCTAAGTAATCATAATTGTGTTGCAATGCCTGGTATGCGCAATCATGTGAAAAAGAGCAGTATGTTTCATGTATATAGCCCCTTGTCATTGCTTGTGAAACATGGGAGCTAAAAATTCTCACTGGTACAATTCCGGCTGCATATAGAATTTCCTCGGGAACATGAGTGCACAAATATCCACATAAGAGCTTCCCTTTCCCTTGAAGGGATTTGGCGTATTCATGTGTATCCTCAGTTATGTGACGAAAACGTTCGATTATTGCGTCAGAACCATTCTTCGTCATTTCTCACGCACCTCCTTTCTTGCGCGCTTCCATAAGATGTACGAATAACTCTGTTTTCCGTTTGGCGCCTGGTAAATCCATTTGCCGGACATCTGCCTGGTCGGTATCGTATTCTATGGTCGGAATTTCGTTTCTAAAAATGCGCTGCATTGCTATGTAACCGTTCCTAAAGTCAGTTTCACAACTACGGCTAGGCGCTAACAAAAGCCCGTCTGCTTTATATTGTTTTACCATTGCCCTAGCCATTTGTTCTAGTGCCCACCAGGATCTTACCCCTTGCCAAGTAGGCCAACCCAAAACTATTTTAGCCAACGCAGATATGGCATCTCTTCTGCTGGACAAATCTAGTTCGTCTACCCATGCAGGGTCGATGGGTTCCCATGACCATTCTCCATTCGTTAATCCCCTGAAATTGCCAGTTGTGCCAAAAGTATAGATTGAGGCTACAATCTCAGCTCCGACGTCTCTAAGGATTCTCGCAATTTCTGGATGTCCATAAGTATGTGCAATTCCAAAATATACTATTCTGAAGCGTTCTTCTGGAGCCACACTCTGCCCGGTCTCAACCATGTATTGCACTTCTTTAAGTAATGCCTCATATAGCCGCACAGTTTCATCAGTTGTCCTGTCCACCATGGCTGGCGGGAATAGAGCTATAAGTCGACGCTCATCCAACGGCGCAGGAGCATGCATGTTTAGTGCACATATATTACCCCATAGAACAAGCACCTTGATCTCGTTTCTAGCCGCCTTGATGAACAATTCATCTGAGAACTCCCTACCAGTCACTCTCTCGAGCCAACGTATTCCCTCCTCCAGCTGGTCGCACACATATTTTACAATTTTAGGGTCCTTCTCCGCATTCCCGCCGCCGATCATGTCTATTGGGTACAAAGGTATGCCACCTAGACGCCTTGAAACTTCCTGGTACCATCTTGAATGCTGATTACACAAATGGATAGTCCAGATCAAATCAGGTTTGGGATATCCCTCCTTGATTGTTCCACCTGGAATACCAATTTTATCGCGGACCACTTCCCCTACGAACAGTTTCAGGTAACTGCACGAGTGAAAGCCTAAACCTGCGGTTTCAGCAGCTGAAATATCCTCACGGCCCTCTTCAGGGAATGTCCCCGCCGTTGACGCGGCGTGTGGCTCGCCACCCAACAGGTATACATCCTCACCTAGCCCTTTAAGGGGAGACAACACACTCCAAGTAGAGCCAATGCAGCGAAGGCCTTCAGAAGCGTATAGGTAGTTCCTATAGTGGTTACTCTGGTAATTCTTGAAGTCGTTCCAAGTTGTTAAGGTATATGACATTTCAGCCTCCTACCTGGTAACCCGGCGCCTGGGGCCGAGACATGGCCTGTTTCGTCTGATAGGAATAAGTATACAATTATATTTTATATTGTATTTAGTATATACAAGTCAAGTGCAGAACAATGGCACAAACTGGACAATTGTTGCTCACCCAACAAAACGAGCTGTTGTCTATTGTGCACGGTTCGTCCTTTTATCAAGCCTGAATAGGGGCACTGAGGGATATCACGGAGTATGGCCTTAAGTTCTAAGGCATCCATTATTTCGGGGGCCAGAATGTGTCACCTTTACTGTATTGAGCAGCATATCAGCTCACCATTCGATGGTCTCAATCATCATGTGACCTACGGAGGGCCTTCCGTCAGGAGAAAAGAGGCGTCGTCACGTCATACGACTGCTATACATAGGATTGACGTATCAGTTTAAAGTGGTAGTATGGTGGCAGAGTCCGAGAATGCTATACACAAGTTCTGTGACTTTTGCATATCCCATATTAATAAAGCACATTGTTGTCAAGGGGTGGAATGGTAAGAATAATAGATGTTCACAATCACCTTTATCCCAGGATCTGGCTGGACTATCTGGCACAGGAGACGCAACGGCCAATGCTGAAATGGACTGGCTCCAGCTCTCTGGTCTTCTACTCAAAGGGTACCATTACTGGACACATCGATAGAGCTGGCCACTATGATGTCGAGCCGAGGATAGAGGACATGGATAGATACGGCATCGATGTCCAGATACTCAGCTTGGCTTACCCGGGTGTGGAGCTGTTGCCCGCAGTCGAAGGTGTCACCTGGGCCAAAAAAATCAACGATTACTTCGCAGAGGTCTGCCAAAAGTACCCCGGGCGCTTTTTCGCCGTCGCTGCTTTGCCCTATCAAAATATGGAAGAGGCAATGAAGGAACTGGAGCGAGCTTATAAAGACCTCGGCACTAAAGGAATAATGATGTTCTCCAACATCAACGGTAAGTCTCTCACCTCACCCGAATTTGAGCCAATCTTTGCCCAGGCAAACGAATACCAGCTGCCCATCCTACTTCATCCAACCATACCCCTAACCGCCGATGCCATGATAAAAGTCGGGCTGCCACTTCAGCTCTTCGGTTTCACGCTGGATACAACCATAGCCGTTGTCAGCTTGATCTTCCAGGGGGCATTGGAAAGATACCCCAAGCTGAATATCGTCCAATCCCATCTCGGTGGAGTCGTCCCCTATCTGGCGGAGAGAATAGATGATTCCTTCCGCGGTTATGCTGGGGAATGGGGCATTGAGCTCGGCAGGGCACCATCCCAATATTACCGGGAGCAGGTCTACGTAGACTCGGTCAACTACCACCTGCCGGCATTGCGATGCTGCCTGGACTGGATGGGGATAGAGCATATCTGTCTAGGGACCGACTACGCCCACAGGTCTGGACATCCGGAACAGGCGGTTGCCTGCATAAAAGACCTGGGGCTTTCCCAGGAGGCCACAGACAAGATCTTGGGTGAAAACGCTGCCCGGATTTTTAACTTAGCATAGGCGGCAAAAGGTTCTGAGCACCACCATACCTCGATCTTGAGCTGGGAACTAGGCGGTTGACTGAGCCACTACCTCATCATAAGCGGCTGCAAAGAGTGGGGTCCCTCTCACTGGGGCTCCAAATGGCACGGATTTCTTATCTTGGCCATCTAGGGTATCGTGAGTCTGGATACTAGGTCAGCTTCATGTAGTGGTATTATCAAGTCAGCCAACTTCTTTATTCGAGCCATGCTATCGTAAATCTCCAACGCGTTCAGGTGCATGCCGGGTAACATGAATGACACTCCCTTTTCCTGAAGCTCCGGCGGTGGGTTAAAATTCTCTTGTATGCAGCAAAAGCCAGCGATGATGGCGGTGCCCTCGGCTGTTCTCACAGCAACAGACTGACCTCCAGGACTGTGGCCCGGGGTAAGTAGAACTTCTATTCCATCGTCAATCTGGGTATCCCCCGAAACCACCTGGTAATCAAGCCCCTCGAGCACCTTCATAGAATCTGCTGGTTGGCGTAGACTTTCAACATTAAAAGGGTGCGGGTTGCGAGCGAACTCGAGTTCGGCCTGCTGAACAACGACCTTGGCCTTGGGAAATTCCTGAGCCAAAGTAATATGGTCAAAGTGTAGGTGAGTCAGAATGAGGACATCTATGTCGCCGGGTTTGAGCCCCAGCTTGTTAAGCCCCTCGTCTAAAGTCTGTAGTTGCTCCACCTTATGTCCCCGGGCGGCAAACTTCTCTGCGGTTACGGCAGCATCCACAATGATATTCTGCCCCCCGCCTTCTAAATACCACATGTAGATAACCATGGGTATAATCTGGCCGTAGTCGACCTTGAGGCCAGCATAAATGGGGTAGACCATCTTAAGTTTTGAGTACTCCAACAGCTTTACCAGCGGAATAGGATGGATCACATAATTCCTTGCCATTACTTCAGTTGCCTCCTTCCAGGATTATAATTTATATCCAATTGACTTTTACAATGGTACAATTTTCTCCAGCACAGGAATTACGAATCCAATGCCAAGTTCTTCAAGATACTTCCGCGAGGGGATACCCTCCTCGCTTAACCCAACAGTTGAGTACCATTTTTTGCGCTCATTAGAAAATTCATTTCTATCTAATACCTTTGGCACACCATATTTATTATAAATGACTTCATCAAAAAACCGATCAGGTATTGTATCATCTCTACTTGGGACATGACCTTCCCTTATGGAGTAACATCTCTCAAGTATTGTGATCCTGTGAACAATCTTATCCCACTCCTCCCTGCTTAGTTCCCATCCACATGCAGCCTTTAACATCTCAATTGCCCAATTGTCAACCGACCCGAATACCTCCTTAATGACAGGAGCTGCACGGGGGAGTGATACTTGGAAAGCACAACCAGTCAATGAATCAACCGCCACCTTCCACGGAATACAACCTTTCCCTGCATGGAGTTCACCAATTGGGCTTACAGCCATTTGAATAGCATCTCGCATACTTCCCCGCAGTTCGTAAGATGTTATAGCAGCACCCTTATGGGTCATCGCGTATTTCTCCGAACCCCTGCCAATTTTAGCGGGGGCAAATTTGAGACCTTCCGCTAAAATATCTCCTATTCCTTCTCTATATGCTATTTTTTTAACAAGCTCGCAAATAGCTTTTAGATCACCCCATTGAAGGTCAATGCCATCCAAATCGTCTTTCGTGATCAAACCTCTTTGGTAACATTCCATCATCCAGGCAACTACTCCGGAAACATCCTCACTGTCTAATCCCAGATTGTCAATCAGGGGCGTCAGGTATATTTGAGTATCGTAACCTGGCAATAGTACGTTTGCACTCCATCCACCAGCACTATCATGGCGTATTTCCCCTGCACATGGCCCAAGTGGTGGCTCCCTCCTCATATATGGGACCTTGCAGCCAGCAGGACATGTTACACAACTATCATTCCATAGCTTATATTGCTGTTCCAAACGTATTGGGTTGCTCAAATCACAGATTTCGTGCCAACCCAGTTGCTTGTTCTTAATGCCCTCTGTTGTTTCATAATAGCGATCCGGTATTGACCAGGTATGGCCCCAACGGCGCTCCTGTGCTTTAAACAGGTGAGCTTCGTTGAAGAACTTTTTCATCATTTGGAAAAGCATATCTGGACGGGAATATTGAGGAGGTCTTGTTCCCCGCACCGCTATAGCTTTAACGTTTTTAGAGCCCATTACTGCACCCATCCCAAGTCTAGCAGCAGCATGATAAAAATCATGGGCTATACATGCGTCCCTGACCAAATGCTCGCCTGCCGGCCCTATTGAAGCTATCCTAAAATTCTGGTCAGCTAGCTCTTTTTTTAATTCTTTTCTTAAGGCATATTGAGTTTCAAGATTCAATTTACCCCATAAGTGGGACGCATCTCTTATCTCTACATCATCATCCTTAATATAAAGATATACCGGCTTATTAGCTTTACCCTTAAGAAGAACACCCGCGTTATATCCGGCATAAACCAATTCGTTGCCGAAGCAGCCATTCATATTGGATTGCCCGCGTAACCCGGTCAATGGCGATTTAGCACTTACATTGACCACAGACGCAAAAAGGCCAGTGATCGGACCCACGCCAAGGTATAATATATTTTCTACACCCAGTGGATCTGCTCCTTGTGGGACCATATCCCATAAAAGTTTCGCCCCTAATCCCCTTCCACCCAAATATTCGCGAACTTGCTCGGTTACATCGAGGACTTCTATCTTCTCTTCGGTCAAGTCTACTTCCAGCAACTTAAACTTCATTTGACTCATCTCTTAATACTCCCAAATTTCTTCCGGTGGTCTCTGAATCTTGTCCTTCGCTAGCGGATAAAGCCTCTTAGAAAGGCACTCAGCCTTTTCGTCTGGATGTATTCGTTCAAGATGTTGCGGAAATAGAGGCCCTAGGAATTCCAGAGCATAAGAAGGGCAGACTTCCACACATTGAGGCCTCCTTTCTCCATCCTTCTCACACAAATCACACACTAGAGGATAGTTGCATTCATCCGCATAAAAGCTAGGCACGTCTGCGGTGCATGCCTCTCGACACTTAGCACACTTATGGCCTAAGCATCTATCTATATCAACCTTCATGTGATACACTTTTTCATCGTAATAAATAGCTGGAGGATCCAAGGGACATGCCTTCTCACATTCTCGCTCTTCTTTTCGGCATTGAACACAAACATTTTGAACAGCTTTAGGAATTGGTGTGAGATAACGGTAAATCCTTATCCGGGAAAGTTCTCTATTTATGACTCCGTAATGGTAAATTGAACAAGCAATTTCACACATCCCACACCCGATACAGAGATCCCACCGAGGACGTATATATGCTATACCTCCCGGGAAGGGCAGATTTTCAATGCCCCATCCTTCCCTTTTCGAGCTTTCCTGGTGCATACTCATTTAACACCCCTCAATTGCGGAATAGACTTGACATTTAGCATGCGCTCGCTATGTACATGAAATTATGATATTAGCCACCTTCCTGATTTTAACCGTGTTATCGTATGCCTTAAGAGGATCTGCAGGGATTCTGGGGATTGCATTTCCTTCATCGCTAATGTTGTCATCCAAAGAGCAGAGCCCGGCTATTACTACTCTATCCCCATTATTAACCAAGCGTAAACAGGAACCGACGCCTCTTTACCATTTTATCAAGTATTAATTTGCATGTGAGTATAGAATAAATTTTGTAAGCATTTTCCATATTAACCTCTATCTCCCCTTCGTATAAATTATCGCATAGTGCCACCGCCATCAACCACGATGATTTGACCGGTAATAAAGTCACTACTTGACGAAGCCAGGAATATTGCAGTACCTACTACATCCTCAGGGTACTCCATACGTTGTATGGCACGACTTGCTATTGACCCCTTACGAAGTTCAATAGCAGCTTGATCTGAAGGGTCTTCGCTAAGGGTAGAACCTAACGCAATGCAATTAACATTTATATTATATTCCCCCATTTCTCGCGCTAAGGCCCTAGTTATACCAACAACAGCACCCTTGCTAGCTATGTAATGCACATACCTTGGTCCCCTACCTCTACCGCCGCTGGGGTGGAAAAATTGAGTTGATGCGATATTAATAATTTTCCCTCCTCCCCGCTCTTTCATGTATGGGAAGACTTCCCGTGCACAGAGAAAAGTCCCCTTAACATTTACAGCCATCACCCGGTCCCACTCATCCAAATCGAGTTCATAAAAAGATTTGTTCCTAGATACCGCGACTCTACCAAGCATAGCAGCATTGTTAACCAGAATGTCGACCCCTCCGAAACGTTCAGCTGTCTTTCTTGCCATCTCTCGAACACTCTCTAAATCAGAGACATCTGTTTTAATGGCTAATACTTCTCCACCCTTTTTCTCAAGATTCTCCGCAGCTTGATTCGCTGCTTCCACGTTTATATCGGCGATAGCCACCTTGGCACCCTCATCAACAAACCCAATCGCATAAGCATAACCGAGACCTTGCGCCCCACCGGTAATGATTGCAACTTTATCCTTTAGTGTCACCATTTCCTCCTTATATGATATAGTTCTCTCAAAAAGTCCTCCGCCTTCAAATTAGCTAATCTCCTCATTTTTGTCACATATTCTGACATCCTATCCTTAGCCACAAACCGAGAGCCGTTATCCCTAACGATCTCCTGGGCCTCTCGCCAGGCACCTTCTCCAAAGCTATGGCATCACATCCGTGCTGCCACCTCGCTGGCCAGCATGAACAAAGCCAGCTCCCAGTGGGTTTACACGAATAAATGGCCCCATTTGTCCAGCACTTTTTTCCTCAATTGATCGCTTGCCTTGTTCACTGGCGGGAATTTATCCCTCCAGTGGTATGGTCTGCAGGCGTTTATTAAGACCTTAGCGGAAGTGAAATCCCTTTTCTCTCTTTTCTCAGGCGATAATTGGGGCTCGAGTGCGCTGGTTAGAAATCCCCTGACTATATCAATCGAAGTCTCAGGATCACACCTCGTGCATATTGCCCATACCACCTCATCCCAATTTCCAACGTCTATATCATCGTCCACCGTAATGATGTATCTGCCACGTAAATTACCTCCCGACAATATTGCGGCAGCCTGAGTTAAAACCTGCTTGGCGTGACCGGGATATTGCTGCTCGAGCGATATAGCGGCTATCATTATGCCATATTGGCCATGAATGTAGACACCCTTTATCCCCGGCATCCCTGCCCTCTCCAATCCGTGCCAGAGGGGCGCACCTATCATTACACGTATAGGACCAGCACCAGGAGCAGAACCAAGTGGCCACCTTTGTACATGGCCGTGAATTATGGGATCGTCTCTGTGGTAGATTGTCTTTACCTGGACAACAGGGCAAGTTCTGCTCCCAGAGGCATAATATCCGGTCCACTCGCCAAATGGGCCTTCTTGCCTGGCATCCACAGACGGCGGCGGGTGAAAGCCTTCCATTACAATCTCCGATGTGGCAGGTATCGGTAGGCCAGTAAGGCGGCCTTTAACGTACTCCATGGGCTTACCCTTCCAATATCCCGCCGCATCAAACTCCGAAAACCCCCACCGTAGCAGCATCGATGATACAGCAAACAGAGCTAGATCCCCACCAAAGCACATCACAACAGGACAGCTCTCTCCCCTTTCCCAATATTTCCTACGGATTAAGTCGCAATGCTTTCCAGGTGATATATAAAGGGTCACAGTCTCGCTATCTTGAACCATCACTCGATAGGTTCCTATATTTATCCACCCATCATCAGGATCCCTCATGATGATTTGGTCGCCCGTGCCAATATAACGCCCTCCATCCAGTTCCTGCCATTTGGGTGTAGGGAATTTAAGTACATCCACTTGGTTGTCTGTCAGGATGTTTTGTAAAACAGGCCCGGATTCAACCTCCACTGGGGGGAGGGGCTCGAATTCATTCCATTTATCCTTCCAATATCTGACAGCCTCTACGTTTGATAACTCCTCAGGGATACCAGAACCGATCTTCTGAGCTGTTGGCGTAAGATACAAATTATTGGCAACTCGATACCCGTCCGGGTGGCCCTTAATCTTATCAAATAATAACGCATGTTTCTGACTCTCAGCCTCTAACTCGCTGATAACGCCTATTTCCAGATCCCAATCGGCGCCTTCTATCTTTCTTAGCAAGCCCCTTTCGTCGAGAGCTTCGAGGAAGCCTCTAAGGTCATCAAACATCTGTACTCCTTTCGTCAATTTTAATCACATCTCGCGGGTGGCTGCTTTGCTTACTTGCCACCCACGACCAAATTCACCGCTGTTCTAATCAATACGCCTACTCCTTTTCTGTCCGTTAACCTTGTATGATAATTTTCTTATCCACCTCACGGAGTGCTTTCTATCCTCCGGGCATTTTGGTCAGTGCAGTTACTTAACTAGGAAGCTATACCTCCCCCAAAGAGCCTTTCGGCTGGATTTCCAGCTTCCCCGGCCGATCCCAAGACGGCGGACCCTTTAAACCACGCCCTCTCGTTCCCTACTCACAACCATCCTAGCTATGCCCACATTCATTTCAAGATGTAGACACAGCAATTATCGCCGTCGACTCTTAATCTGTCCCCGGTCTTGATCTTAGCGAGGGCTTCTAAAGTACCGGCGACACAAGGTATTCCGTATTCCCGACCCACAATCACGGCATGGGCCAGAGCGCCCCCAAAGTTGGTAACTACGCCCGCAGCCATCCAGAAGAGCGATGTCCAAGACGAATAGGTGAACGGCGCCACCAAGACCTCACCAGGCTGGAATTCAGAGAACTGGCTCTCGTCCATGATCACTTTGGCTATTCCTTCCACAACACCCGGTGCGGAGCCCGTGCCATAGAGGTCGGCTTTCAATTCCGGCTTCACCAAGGGGTGCGGGGCAATTATACGCAATACGGGATTAATCGCCGCGTGCTTGCCGAAAACGCTGGGGTCGCCGATGAAAGGAATAGGCTCTTTCTTCAGGAATTCCTGCCATTCCTGTTTTCTTATCTGAACAATCTTCTGCATGGGGCATCTCTGCATAACTATGAGCGGTCTTCTTATCTCATCGGGCAAGAGGAAATTGATATCATCGGGCTCATCAATAACCTTGGCCCTAACGAACCTTTTTGCTATTTCTTTTAGGACACGATGCCCCACGGCAGGAAATGGAAACTCGGTGTAAAAGACGTGTTCCTCGCTATAAATTGTGCACCACTGAGCGGAGCGCATCAGCTTCTCAAACACCGCTCTTTTTTCAGCAGGTACTCTGGACAGGATATCCCTCTCAGCTTCTTCCCGTTCCTTCACCAAACCCTCGCGCTGCCGATCGAGGCCAAAAACCGACTCTTCTGCCATGGCTCTCCTAATATCCGGCAGCGCCTTGCTCGGCATCTCCATCCAACTTGGCACATCGATCCGCATGCAGTGTTCCGTCCGCCAACCGTATAAGTTAACAAATTCGCGAAGCTCGCGAAGCCATTTCTGGCCGGATTCGCTTTTCTCCAGCTCAGACAGGAGCTCCTCGTCGTTTGAGATTGCCTGGAAAGTCGGCTCCAGCCCCAGCTCCTTAGCCTTGTCAGCCAACTGCCATGTTCTCCGCTCTATTTCCTGCATCTTGTTGTCAAAGCCGCTCATGAGCGTCTTGAACTGGGGATGGCTGCCGTCTATGCCGAGTAACTCGCGGCACATATCCTCAAAGAGCCCGTATATATAATAGATAGGGACCATGGATTCCATATGCACTTCCCACATTTTGTGGTGGGATCGAACCCAATCATCGAAATGATCCAAAAGTTCAAAATTACTTAGCTTCTCCACGTCGACCTTCTTCAGCCGCTCCCAATATGCCTCGATTTCGGGGATCATCTTGCCCCTCCATTCCCGCCCGCAGTCCTCTATCCATGGAGTCATCTTCTGCCTAAATATAGGCTCACGTTGCTGCCACTCCTCCTGGGGTATATCTATCACCGAGATGTACCAGCAACCGTCATTGGCGAGATGCGTCCAGCCCATACTGGCAGGCACAGACATCCTCTCGTAAAGCGCCGCATAGTCGACCTCGAGCCACTTGCAGTCGGCCCACAGCTGTAGGGGTTTCACTGGAGTCGGGGTGAATGTCCCCATGAGCATCCAGGATGTGTAGTATTCGTTGAGGTCTCTCTCCGGGTCGAATTGGAAAGTGGTCGGCCAGTTATAGTATCCTCCCATATCTGCTCCTTTTATTTATTTTATTATGATCGAGACTTTAATCAATTTCGTAAACTGCCAGCTCTCACCCCCTCTTCAAATGACCACACTTCACCTGTATCCCCCATTTCAAGTCACGATGGTGAAATTTCGTTCCTCATTGGTCTCGTCTCCAAAAACAAAAGGGCGGAGAAGCTTCTTGCATCTCTGCCACTCTCTTATCCCGTTAAAGACCTCCACTCTCACCCAGTCCCTATATACACTGTTTGCAGCTTATTGTCAAGGTGTTGTCCTCACAGTTAGGGGGCAAGCGCGGTGTGGCCTGCAGGCTGGCCATTGCACATTCCGCCCAATTGTTCAGGCGCTGTCATGAAGGCCTCAGCGATGTCATCCCATATGATGTCTACATAGGGCAGTACACAGAGATACTTCAACGCAGAAAGGAGATAAAGAGCAGGACATTAGGCGCCAGAAAAAGCTATAATGCGGTTATTTCATGACTCTTCCTAAAACTTGAGCTTCAGTACGGTCTGACACGCTAAGTCTGGTCTGCGTACCGCCACCATACGCCGGTAGTGACGAGACTGAAAACGCTAACCAAGCCCACCAGGATATAACTGATAAGGCCAGGTGATGTAGCTGCTTCCCCAGTTAGTGCCTCAGCTGCACCGCTGTACAACGCCGGAATATCCCACGGAAAATATTGACCGTAGCCAAGCGTATTAAAAACCTGCCCGAAGAGTAAAACCAGGAAAATGCATCCCACGGCCGGTAGGTAGCTGCGGGTTACACTAGCGACTAGGGAGAATGGTATAGCAAGGAGCGTGGCCAATAAACCTGTGACCACCATTTGTTCCAATCCGTTCAGGACAGTTGCTGCCGACCAGCCTGGCAGTTGCAATACTGCCCCGATGCCCAACATGAGGACAAATACCAGCAAAATGAGCGCCACCGACCAATACGCCGCAGTAATGATCTTGGCGACGACGATTGTTACCCGAGAAGTAGGCAGTGATAAAATGTCATAGACAGTCTTATCTCCGAATTCCCGACCGAAGACCCAGACGAAAATAAAACCAAAAATAACCAAGCCGCCAACACTTACCATGAGTAAAACTAGGTTGAAGAAGCTTGGCCAGTCAGCCGAGCCTCCGAATATCTCCGCCTTGGCCCCAATGAGCCCGAGACGGCGCGCCAGTTCCGGGTCCTTCAAGATAAACATGAAAAGACCCCCAATAAAAGTTAATAGTGAGAACGAAAGGGCGGTTATCCAGAGTGTCTTCGAGCGACGAACCTTCCGTAGTTCAACCCATAGTGCTGCGGTTATTCCACTGGCCATTGGCCATCGTGCTTTAACTATTGTATTCATCACTTTTTCTACTCTTTCAGGCCAACCAGCTTGAGGAAGTATGATTCGAGGTCGCCCTGCTCGACTAGCAGTCTGGTAGGCGGACAATCCGCTTGGACCAATAGAGTTGCGACTTCGTCCGGATGTTGCATGGTCTCCTTGTCCGTAATGACTAGTGAGTTCTTGTTATCCGTCCTCGCAACGATACCAGCGTTCCTTAATGCCGATATGGCAGTACTCGTGTCACCAACATCTACCACCAGACGTTGTTGTTCTTGTTCGGTAAGCTCACTGGCATCAAATTCCTTCAACAAGCGTCCCTCATGAATCACGCCTATTCGTGTTGCCAGGCGATTCACCTCGCTCAGGATGTGACTGGACATGAAAATAGTAACGCCGTGTTTATCGGCAAGGTCACGCAAGAGATTCCTGATCTCGACTATGCCAGCAGGATCCAGGCCGTTTGCCGGCTCATCCAGGATGAGCAAATCCGGACGGTGGATAAGCGCTTTGGCCAGTCCCAGCCGCTGTGCATTGCCGTGCGAAAGCGTCCTGGCACGCCGGTTCGCATCACGTGTCAGTTTCAATTGCTCGATAACCTCTTCGACAGCATCAGTATTATTCAGCTTACGTAAGCGTCGAATAATCTCTAAATTTTCCCGAACGGTTAGATCGGGGTAAGCGTGAGGAGTATCGACCATGTAACCAACGTGTTCCCAGATTGACATTTGCCCAGGCTGCACCTTAGTTCCAAAGAGTGAGACTGCCCCAGTGCTCGGCCTAATCATTCCCAGCAGCATGCGAATGGTCGTCGTCTTGCCAGCACCGTTCAGACCCAGAAATCCATAAATCTCTCCGGGCTCGATGTGCAGCGACAAGTTGTCCACTGCGACTAGGTCTCCGTAGCGTTTGGTTAGCCCGGAGACAGTAATAGCTGCATCCATACTGCCTTTATTGATGACCATCTTCTTTCTTTGTCCCACTCAGGTAATTAACCAGGCATTCAACCAGCATATCCGTTACTCTGGCATACATTTCTTCGCCGATGGTTTCCTTCTGAAGAAAGATATAAAAGACCGAAGCTATCATGTTACCGGCGACTTCGGCATCGAGCTGTCTGATAATGCCCTCCTCCTGCCACTGTCTGATAAGCTCTCCCATAAACACGATGCCGTGGCGGTAGTGTTCTTTGTATTGTTCCGAAGTCATAAGGCCGGACAGGTTTTCAAATTCTCCTTTACCAAAAACCACTCGTAGCAGGGGGTCCTCTTCTAAGATGAGAAAAGAGTTCTCAAGGAAGAGACGCAGTTTATCAGCAGGCTCTCTAGCGCCCTCCAATTTTTGCATCAAGGCCGTTCGCAGTTTCCTCTCGGACTCTTCGTGGATAGCCATGAAAAGGGCTTCCTTGGAATCAAAGAACTTGTAAAAGGAACCCTTGGCTATCCCAGCCGCTTTAGCCAGTTCGTCGACGCTGGTCTTTTTAAGGCCATATTTTATGAAATACTCCCTGCCCTTTTGAAGCAAAGTATGCCTTATCTGGTCTTTATTCGACTGTGTAAATGCTCTTGCCATTAGAGTATGACTCTATGACCAAAATAATACATATAGTCATATAATAACCCCTTTTTAGAGGGTAGTCAATAGCAAGACCGGCAATCTGGCTATTCAATATAATGGAGATTGCTAGAGTCGGGATATAGAAGTTGGTAGGAAGATTTCTACCATATTCCCTCTGCTTCATATAGGGATAATGAGAGCCACATCGTTCGGAGGGGTTGTGAAAGTAAAACCAGTTCTCTTGATGTCAACAAATGACTTTCTGTAGGATGCAGAGGGATTGAACAATCCTCGTTTGTTCAATCGACTTCAGGTTCTTCTACTTAATCCCGAAATGCCTCGGCGCCTGTGACCAAGCCGGGCAATCCTCCCATTAAAAAGGCCACTCCTATGGTCTCGGCGATCTCAGCCTCACTAGCTCCTAGAGCCCTGGCGCGCTTGGCAATGTTGGCTACCCCATCAAAATGGGTCAGCAAGGCATCGCAAAGCATCATCATCAATGTCTTCGTCTTGAGGGAAAGGGCACCGTCCGTCAGCACCGACTCTCGTAATCTCGTAGTGTCCCTCAGCAATTCCGGAGCATGTTTTTCCAGAATAGCCTGCCAATTAAGGGGCTTGGACTCTGTCATTTGGGCACCTCCGTGTGTGGATTTGGTAGCCTTGTCTTAGTTCGTGTTGTCATTATAACCCGGCAGCTTTATATCTTCCAGTAGACAAGAATCCCCCGAAGTCTTTAAGAGAATGGCCATAGCTGCGACGTCACTCAGTTGAACGGTATGGATTTAACAACAATCGTCAGGAACGTTGCGTCAAAAGGTTCTGTTCGGGGGCAGGTAACAAAACAGCCTTCTGTTAAGGGCGCAATACGTCAGCGACCGTCGGGGTTACCGAACTCGGTCTTAAAGGATCTGCACGAACATAGCAAGCGTTAGCAATACCCCGTCAGGCCATGTAGGACGAGGCTGCTTTGACCTAGATCCCGGCCCGGGTCATCTCCCCAGCGTCGATGAATTCCCCTTGGGTCAGGAGGAAAGATACTTGTCTCTGTGACCACGAGCCCGATCTGGACGCCTCTTTTTGCCATAGTTAAAGGTGTAGTCGCCGATACTGGTGGCGGCTTAACCCGTGTCTTAATAGTGGGTCGAGAATTCGGTTTGCCTGTGGCCGTTGGCATGATGGAAGGCACCAGAAGGATCAAAGACGGGCAGAGGATCAGAGCTGACGGCGACAACTACTGTGTCCACGTCTTGACTTAGGCAGTAGGCAGAGCAAGCCTATAAAGCGGAATGGGCGAGGTGTGCTAGAGCCCGAAGAAGTGTTCATAACACCAGTTCACAATCTCTGCGGGCGTAGTAAACCATACATCTTCATGACTCGCCACATACCGTAGCACTTTGTCCAGGTACTTTATTCGGAAAGGGAGTCCTATGATGAAGGGATGCAAAGAGATACTCATTACCCTACCGCTGGCAGCACCCTCCTCATAAAGGACATCAAATTCATCTCTGACAATTTCGTAATACTCTTTGGGCGTCAAGTTATAGCGACTGAATGCAGGGGAATCGTTAAGTACGTAGGAGTAAGGGATCGCCACTAGCGTACCGGTTCGAACCTTCATAAGGTAAGGCTGGTCATCATTGCACCAATCACATAAGTACCTGATGCCCTCCTCAGCAAGGATATTCCGCGTGTTGAAGGTCTCTATAAGTGCTGGGCCGATCCACCCTTCTGGACGCTTACCCACAGCCTTTTCGATCTGCTGAATTGAGGTTTTGATTATGCCCCGCTCTTCATCTTCTGGTAAGTCCAACAGGAGCTTAGAGTTCGTAATGCCATGCGCCATGAACTCCCAGCCTCGTTTATTGGCTTCCTCAATGATAATCGGATAGTGTTCGCAGGCTGCGGAATTTAGCAAGGCAGTACCCTTAATCTTGTAACGATCCAGCACCTCCATAATCCGCCAAATGCCGACCCTAAGGCCGTAGTCCCGCACCGAGTAGTTCACCACATCCGGGGCATGGCCTACTGCCTGTCCCACACCACTAATTGAGGGCAGATTGAACTCGTAATGTTCAATAGCGACACCTACCCATACAGCCAAACGCGCATTCCCCGGCCACTTGAGCACGTCCCTATTAACAATAGGTGAATATTCGTAACCAACCTCTTGCAACGTTACCTCCTTTCTGGACGGTCTGGGTACATACTGTGCTTCTTGTGTTGGGCCCACCGTTTAGTGGGCTATGTTCTTGGATATGCAGTCCACCACCTCCCTTACCGGGTCGCCGGGTCCAAATACTCCTCGCACTCCCATCTGGGATAACTTTGGCATCGCCTTCTCAGGTATCGTCCCGCCGACGAGCACCACTTTGTCCTCCACGTCATTCTCCTTGAGCTGTGTTATCACCGTTGACGTATCATACATCAGCCCTGAACCGTAGAAGCTCAGGCCGATGACATCCACGTCTTCCTGCATGGCCACGGGCACTACCTCGTCGGCTATGCGGTAGCGGATGATGATCACCTCCATTCCGGCATCCCGAAGTACCTTCGCCAAATACCTCACGCCTCTATCGTGGGCATCCTGGTCCGACTTTGCGAGCAGCACTTTGACCTTCTTTTCAGTAGGTATAGACATGGCCGCAAACCTCACGTAGTACGCGTTGCACTTCTCCCAGGGTAGCATCGGCCCTCACTGCATCGAGAATGGCCGGCATTAACGTGCCGCAGGAGCCAGGCCAGTCTTTGAGAAACCTCCCCGTCGTCTCCCTCAAATGAGCCAGGGCCTGCTGTGTTTTGGCATTATCCCGCTTGGCCTTAAACTCCTTTATTCTCTCAATTGCCTCCTGTTCCACCCCGGGGTCGACCTCGAACACTTGAATCCTCTGGGGCTCCTCCAGGCGGTATTTGTTTACCCCAACTATTACCTTCTCGCTGCGGTCGATGGCTGACTGATATTCATTGGCTGACCTTATAATCTCTGCCCTCATCCACCCTGTCTTCCAGCACTGGATGTAGCCGCCGAGCTCTTCCACCTTGTCCAGTAGCTTCCATGCCTCCTCTTCGATCTTATTCGTCAGCCACTCAAGGTAGTATGAGCCTCCCAGGGGATCAACGACATTGGGGATATTGGTCTCGTGATAGATGATCTGATGCGTCCTGACAGCTATTTGTGCCGCCTCCTCGGTGGGAATGCAGTAGGCCTCGTCGTAGGAAGAGGTCCACACGGAATCAACGCCGGCCAGAACCGTAGCCAGGGTGGCGATAGTAGCTCGAATGATATTGTTCAGTGGCTCCTGGCGTGTCAGGGCCAGGCCCGCGGTCTGGGGGAATACCGTTACTCCAAGTGCTCGCGGGTCGGTGCAGCCGAATTGCTCTTTGAATATCTTAGCCCACATCCTCCTGAAGGCTCTAATTTTGGCCACTTCCTCGAAGAGATCGAGCCCGACATGGGAATGATAGTAAAACCCGCGGGCCACATCATTGGAGTCAAGCCCGGCCTTGACGCAGTCGGCGACGATGGCCCTAGCGCAGGCCAAATCGAAGGCCACCTCCTGGACAGGGGTCGCTCCGGCTTCACCTGGATTGTAGCCGCTGATGTTTGTATGCCAATGCTGTGGTATGTGCTTGATGCGATAATTGATATTCTCCACCATCAGCTTATGCGCATTTTCGGGAGGGAAGGCGCGCTCATCCCAGAACCATTGCCGGTACATAACATGTGAGGCATTCATGCGCAGCACTTCCGGGGCGTAGCCCCTGCGCTCCGCATAGGTGACGTAGAGAGCGGTGGTAACCAGCGCCGGGTCGTTCAGGATGAATGTCATGCCTATTTTATCCAGAGGCAGTCCATCAAACAGCAATCCCATGTCCTCTACGGTGCTAAACGAGACCCCCAATTCGCCGACCTTGCCCCGTGCTTCAGGATCATCGGCGTCGTAGCCATGTTGGGTAGGAAGATCGATGAGCATATTGAAGTAGGGGAACAGTTCCTCCTCCTCATCCATGCCGACGTGCTTGCGCATACCTATCTTGCGCAAATGCTCCCACCGCTGGTGAGTCTCCTTTCCGGTGCCGAAGCCAAAGCCGAGGCGCATCATCCAGGGTTGAGCTTGGTAGCCTCGGAGTTCTGGCCCTCTTGTATAGGGATAGACACCGGGAAGGCCGATTTCTGCGAAGTCGACATCATTGATGTCGACGGGCGTATACACTGGCTTCAGCTTGATTCCTGAACCTGTGGTAGCCTCGTTGAATTCTCTGTCGCCGTATGATTTTGAACATTCTTCGTCCCATTCTTCGGACAAGTCCTTGACTTTTTTCAAGGTTTTCTCGTCGAACATCGAATTCCCTCCTCACAGATCACTCCATAGTAGCACGAGTGTAGCGCCCTTCTTATTCAGTGTCAACCCCCAACAATAGGAGGCTATGTGAGTGAGCTATCATTCTTGACTGGGACGCAAACGTGCCTAGTGGGATGTCGAGATGCAATCCTAAGAATTCCATCGTCATTCCATTGTCCCTCGCTCAATCCAGATGCCTAATCTTGCAAAACTCAGATTTGTTTGAAGCGATTGGCGAAGGCCATTCAGAAACAGAATTTGATGAAAATAGCTTTTGTAAGACACAAGTGGCAGATGCTCGCAGCGCAGCGACCAAGAAAACGAGCCCGGTCTCGCTGATTGGCCCGCTTATCTTCTCTCAATTATTGCTTGGTAGCGGGGAGTGGGTTTGAACCAACGCCCTTCAGGATTATGGGCCGAACGAGTTAGAATCGTAGACACCTATTTGCACAGAATGACACTTTGTTCAGTGATCAGCCTGAAGCCCATAGCAGCTTTGGCCGCTAGTTCTGAGGGCAACATCTTGACACGGCGCTAAGAATGGTATATATATAGAGCATTATTGGTAGAGTCTACCTAATTGAAATATCCGATGCTGGAGGGGCTTTAGAGAAGATAGGCGGACACAGTAAAAGAAGGCAGACCATGTTGGCGATATGCATTGCGTAGCTGGTTAGATGGAGAGGAGGTAGCAAGGATGACGAGGAGGACTGCGGGGAAGCGGCAAGGTTGGTGCTGAGGGCAGAGATGCGAAAGGCTTCTCTGCCCTTTTGTTTCATAGTCGAAAATAGGTTTGAGGATTTCCCCGTTGCGAGTTGAAATGGGAAATTCCAGTCGATATGTTCAGAATCTGCTCTAATTATCTACATCCCGGATTCAGGAGTTAAGCAAAGTAGACTGACAAAGGGGGTGGGAATGTATTGATACATATCCGTGAATGATGCGCTCCTACCACATAAGGCTAAAAACTGAGAAGAGGAGGATGTCAAATGCCAACATACAGTTATTTCGAGTTTTGGGAGCTTGATGAGGAAAGGGATCTCGATGAGGAACATGGGGTATGGTGTATTGATGCTAAGGATTGTGTTCCGGCACTCGTTCCGGTGGATTTCTATCTGTTGTCGATCGGGGGACATCGTGCTATGCAATATGGCAGTCAGATGCTCTCATCACCTATGGGGGTGCCAGATTGGAGGGCCAAAGACGGATTTCAATATCTGTCAAGGATAAATATATCCGGGGAGGAAAGAAGGCGGCGTGAACCTGTTTTTAGGGAAAGGATAGCCCCCTGGATTGAGGATTTTGGGGCGCAGTGGAGAGGGAAATTTATGCCCGAGCTTGAGGAGGGCTTCCAGCACCTGAAAAAAGTCGATGTTGGGAAGCTGAGTGATCCAGAGCTCCGCGTACACCTTCAAGACTGGCTTTTGTATACATGGAGGAACTGGGATATTCATATGCTTAATCATAATGCCAGATCGAACATCTACAGGATATTTCTGGTAGTCATAAACGAGCTGCTGGGGATGGATATTCAGCATCCTCAATACAAGGCGTTGATGTCGGGCTTCGACAACAGGATATTTCAGGTGGATCGAGATCAATACCGGCTCGGGAGCCGTGCGGTGGAATTGGGGCTGGGCACGCTTTTCGAGGCCGTAGGGGATGATGAGAAGCTGCTCGCGGAGCTCGAGAATAGCGAGCCAGGGAGAAAGTGGCTTGATGAGTTCCGCCAGTTCCTCGATGAAAACGGCTGGCGGACGACACGAGTGCCTGACGTCTCGCACCCTACCTGGGTGGAGAAGCCAAGTCTGGCCTTGCCTAACATCAGGCTCTCGATAGCTAAAGGAGGTGTCTTCGCTTTGGATGAGGAGCGGAAGCGCCTGGCCAGGCAAAGGGAAGAAGTGGAGAAAGATGTCCTCTCCCGTGTACCTGGAGACAAGAAGGAGATGTTTGAGAAGCTGCTGAAGGCTGCTCAATGGCTCGGCCGGTATTCGGAGGAGCATCTCTTTTACTGCGAGCACTATGTCAATGGACTTGGTCGCCGCCTGTTCATGGAGATTGGCGGGAGGTTTGCCCGAACAGGAGTCATTGAACAGGCTGAGGATATCCTTTTCCTTGTCCCAGAGGAGATAATATACCATATAGTGCCTGCAGGTCATGGCACGTTCAGTCCACGCAAACTGGTGCAGACAAGGAAAGAGCAGTATCAGCAGAACCTGAAGGCCCAGCCGCCTATATTCATCGGGGATATGAGCAAAGTACCGGAGGTGATATCAGATGAGGCCATGCTGCTAAGCGACGTAGCCGGGGTCCCTATTGTCAAACCGGAGCTAAAGGCCGACTTTTATGGTTCCAGCTCGGCCCCTGGGGTTGTCGAGGGTCCGGCACGTGTGATCATGGGCCCTGAGGAGTTTAATTTGGTTCAGCCTGGGGAGATACTGGTTACGGTAACCACAAGCCCGATCTGGACGCCTCTTTTTGGCATAGTAAAAGGCGTGGTCACTGACTCGGGCGGCGGTTTGACTCATGCTATTATAGTAGGGCGGGAATTCGGTTTACCTGTGGTCGCTGGAACCATGGAGAGCACCCGAAAGATAAACAGCGGTGACAGGATAAGGGTTGACGGCGACAACTGTTGTGTCTATGTCCTCGAGCAATGATGACGAGGGGCAAGTCGTCGTGGGCTAAATAGCATTCTCTTGGCTTCAGCTCCGATTATGGGGACGGCAATTGGCTCAGGGTCTATGTTTTTGACGAGTGATGGTACCGTGATCGTAACGTGATAGTGCCTGCCAGCTTTTTATTAGCCTGGCTAAGAGTACTTGGAGGGTGGGATTAGGCCATCAACGCTGAGAAATAAGCGATCAGTGAATGAAAGGTAGTCCCGGGAGATTCAGCAGCAGCTGTGCTAGGCTATATGTACCCAAAATTCATGGCGAGGACACGGCTGAAGTAAGGAAACTGGGCATCAAGGCAGTTTTCGGCCCTGGGCAGCCCGATACCGGAGGTTGTTGAGTGCATAACCTCTGGGTGATGATAGTTACGGAGCTCTAGCTGGGTTAGCCTTTCGTTGCCGCAGGTTCCATGCGCCCGATATGATTGGGAAGCATTTGATCAAGTAGAGATAGAAGACAGCAAACGAAGTTCTGCTCTAATTTTGCAGGGCAAACGGAAGCAAGCGCTGTGTGGCAAATTTTTGAGGGGGCCGATGTCCAGTTATCATCTGAAAAAGGGGGTTCTGATTGGCATGCACTGTGAATTAACAATCCGCCCAATTGTTGAGCCCCTTCGCAAAGTGCCCGCCGCCGCGGACGATCTCCATTGCAACTAGACAGGGCTTTGGTGCCTTCTCTCATGTCCACGTCATCCATCCAAAAGGGATTCCTTTTGATTGCAGAAAGCTCCGAAATTCGTCTACGGCTGAAAAATGACCACCATAGAGTTGCTCCAGCAGAGCCAGAAGGACTCTATCCTTGTGCTGGCTTGCAACGGTAACCCAAAACTCGTAGTCCGAGTCGCCCCACCAGTGAAGCGGAGCTTCGCCCACATCCTGTCCTGAAACGACGAGATTGCCATCGTCGTTGATTTCGGCATCGATAAACCGGGAGGTCTCCCCGCGCTCTTGGAATAGTTGAACTTTAAGCTGCTCGCGCTCTGGCTCAGGCACTGTCATAGCTTACCACCTTCTTATTTATGGCCGGTATCCATCCTATAATAGCGGGCGTCCCTTTTACTTGGAACTCAGGGAAAAGCTAGCAACCACTTGCTTGGCCAACCGCTGTCCCAACCTGGAACATATTTGCGTATACTGGCTTTGCCTACCGCAATGGTAGCACGCTAAAATTTCGGAAGTCAATCGCCCTGTGTTTCTTCATGAGCAAGCTTGGTACTCGGTAAATGGGCGAAGGTCACTGGATAGCATAATCTTAATTGCCCTGTCTAACGTTAGAGCATCTACGAACTTTAGATGCTGAGTTAAACATTCCTGACTTTTGTGCAGACGGCAAGTCAGTGAAGCAATCTGCCGGGGTTGATGACTATCTCAGCCGTGTCCACGATGTGGCTTGTTGCGAGTCGGCATCCGTTATGCCTAAGCATAACGGATGCCTCTTGATGATTTATTTCCCAGGCGCTAAACTATAACTCTACGGAACGCACTCGTATAGTCGGAGGTAATCGTGGGTTGGTTTCCTTCTCTTCCAGGATTACTAGTCACGCTAAAACGCTTTGAAGCTGGCGAAAATCCTATTCAGAGCGCGTTCGACTTGTTCTGGACATTCTGTGATTCGAGTCTGAATCGGGAAGAATTCGACAACTACCTTAACGCGGTGAGTGAAGAACTCACTAGACGAGGGTCGCCTTTGTTCATTGACCCCGAAATTGAGGGGATTATGGAAAGCGCATTGCGAGACACTGAGGGAATCGTGCAGGGCGTGATAGCCAGACTGGACGCGCTGTGTGAGGACAAGAGAGTACCGTATCTGGAGGGCCACGCCGAAGACCTGCCAGCACTTTACGTGTCTGCCCACCTAGAGTCGGCCAGGCTCGTTAGATTGCTCAACTGGCATGGCTTATCGAACGAAAGCAAAGCTGCCCTCGGTTTGGCGGCGGAAATGCAATCCCGCTGCGAAAAAGCCCTAGGCGACTACAAAAGCGCTCCTTGGCCTGCAATCTATTCGCCGTCACTCAAGGCCATAGGCTCATTTCTCAACGCTACGCGGTTTCACATTCAGAAGTCTGAAGGGGAGTACGAAGAAGCGCTTGTCTCAGTTGCCAAAAGTATCGAGCAGTTTCAGGAAACTCGCATCCTACTGCTCCCACATCGGGGCAAGTGGGCCAGCACGTATGAAGAGGTATTGTTATATACAGTCATCGGACGCTTACAGCAATCGGCACCATGGATGGACTCACTCGATGCCCAGGCGGTTGCGGACTGCTTTGAATTCGTACGAAGCGGAGGAAGAATAAAGGACAGGCGACAGTTTGTGTCAACATGCCAGCGTCTACTCAATTTCTCCACTGAGACACCGTGGCTGAAACCGAAGCAGGAACTCGGCGTCTGGGATGCCCTACAGTCAAAGATGCAACAGCCGTTTTCTTTTCAGCCAATAGATTGGAATGCTTCGTGGCAGACGCAGAGGCAAATAGAGGAGCTTCGGGACGGCGAAGGAAAATACTGGGAGCCAACGCTGTTCTGGCAACGAGCCAATTGGTGGGCGGAGTCACAATTAGATCAGTCAGAATTACAGCAGTGGCATATGGACCGAGAGGATCAGGCGGCAGAGCGGCGCCTGGCGGCGTATTTCTTTGACGACGAAACATGGGGAGCGCTTTCGGAACGGGCAAGGTCCAGCCTCGTGAACGCCGACCGCGACTGGTTCAGCGGAGCAAATGCAAGATCCGAGGCGCTTCTGAACGAGCTTAAGATTGCTGCCGAGGAGATATTGCTCCACGGGCTATGGGAACCACTGGATCAGTGGATCGCCGGTCCAGGACGGAAACGCAATGATAGACAGGCTTTTCTTAACCTGAAAGCAGATCTGGCAAAGAAAAGGTTGGCGCCTGACCTTAGCCACCACGAACGGCTGTGCGAAACGACGGTCGCAGGCGCGTTCTTAAAACACAAAGGAGTTACCGAAACAGAACGACAATGGGTCGTTCAGCAGTTGCCCGAAAGGCTCAAAAAACTTCGAAATGCTAGGCGGCGCGCCGAACATGAAACAGTCAATGCATGGACGCGTCCTCAACTGAAGGGATTCGTCGACGAATTCCTCGGAATCGGTCAACTGGGAATCATACCACGTCTCACCAAGATACTTTTCAGGTAATTGACCGTGACCCTTTGCATTTTCGCATACGTAATTAAGATAAGCCGCTTTTTTCGCCAGCTCGACGTCCCCATGGCCCGAACCAGACGAGTACCTGGAGATTGGTTAAACTTTACTCGGTTTTGTTCACCAGCACTCGTGGCACTCTCAAGGAGACAGTGGTTCCCTGGAACACCGCACTTGGTAATACTGAAGATGATTGACCAAGACCCTACTTGAGGAGTAGTATTGCACAACAGAGGAATGTTAGTGAGCTCCGGAGTGTGTCGCGCAAAGGGAGCTGCAGAATAGGTTGGGACGGTGAGAAGTCGATAAGGAGGCAGGAAGATGCAGAAGACTGTTGCCATATTAGGTACCCTGGACACAAAGGGGGTAGAATATGGCTTCTTGAAGGATCGTATAGAGGCCGAGGGTGTCTCAACTCTGGTAGTCAATACTGGCATACTCGGTGAGCCCGCTTTCTCCCCCGACATATCTGCCTCGGAAGTAGCCAAGGCTGCTGGTGAAGATCTGAATGTTCTCATCAAGGAGAGAGACCGCGGTCGGGCTGTGGCCGCTATGAGTAAAGGGGCGGCAGCCATTATCAAGGATCTATATGATGGAGGCAAGTTTCAAGGTATTATATCTCTGGGGGGGACGTCAGGCACTACCATTGGCACGGCTGCAATGCAGACTTTGCCAACAGGTGTCCCAAAGCTAATGGTTTCAACGGTGGCTTCAGGTGATACCCGCCCCTATGTGGGAGCAAAAGATATCACCATGATGCCGTCGGTTGTCGATGTAGCTGGACTCAACAGGATCTCAGTGAAGATCTTGTCTAATGCCGCCGGTGCTATAGCGGGAATGGTTAAGGTGCAAACAAAAAACCTAGATGAAGAGAAGCCTCTGATTGGCGCTACTATGTTTGGAGTAACTACGCCATGCGTTACCAAAGCAAAAGAGATATTGGAATCGGCAGGATATGAGGTATTAGTCTTCCACTGCACCGGTGTTGGCGGTCGCAGTATGGAGGACTTGATAAGGGGGGGATTCATCAAAGGTGTCCTGGATATAACGACTACTGAGCTTACCGATGAGCTGGTGGGCGGAATCTTCAGCGCTGGGCCTCACCGACTGGAAGCAGCTGGTGAAGCAGGGATACCGCAGGTTGTTTGCCCAGGTGCTATAGATGTGGTTACCTTTGGTCCCCCTGATACAGTGCCAGCGGTATTTAGAAACCGTAAACTCTATCAGCATAATCCCACGGCAACCGTGGTGAGGACAACTGTAGAAGAAAGCGCACAGCTGGGCAAGATAATCGCAGAGAAGCTGAATAGAGCCAAAGGCCCAACTACCTTCATGATGCCTAAGAAGGGTGTATCTCTCATTGACACTGAAGGACAGCCCCTCTACGATGCCGAAGCGGATGATGCCTTTCTGAGGAGCCTCAAGCGGAATCTGAGCGATAGGGTAAAACTCATTGAGATGGATACTGACATCAATGATGAGGAGTTTGCCACCAAAGCAGCCAACCTGTTGCTAGAAAACTTAGGGAAATAACCTAATAAGGTGACACAACGATACGAATCTTGAGAGATTTGAAAGATTCTCTACCGTATGCACAAAGCCGTATGGCTGAGCCGCTACCACAATTAATAGACGCCTTGAGGAAATGCCGGAGGCCAGGCAAGACGCTGCACAGCGGTCGGCTGGCTTAGTTCGCTTGGTCGCGTCGCGCTTCACAATAACTCAAGACGTTTAGCCCCCGGCCGAGAGGCCGTTCCGAACCGAGGAGTCGGCGCAACAATTTAAGTTTTCGTTGCCTGAACCTTTCTGCCCTGTACTATAGCCTGCTGGCATACGGAAAAACAGTCAAGCCACTTTCCTCTCATTTGCTCTTGTTCTTGCCCAGTACCCAGGACGTTATGCATTGGACGACATCCTTTGTTGGGCTCCCTGGTCTAAACACGCCACTGACTCCCATTTTCAGTAGTTCGGGTACATACTCATCTGGGATTGTGCCACCAAGGATAACCATTATATCATCCCTGCCTTCTTTTTCCAGCAATTTCATCACCGTTGAAGTATCATGTATCATACCAGAGCCGTAAAACGATAGGCCGATAACATCTACATCTTCTTGCAGGGCTACTTCTACTGCTTCCTCTGCTATCCGATATCTGATGAAGATCACCTCCATGCCGAAGTCCCGAAGCACCTTTGCTATATATATAATACCCTTATCATGAGAATCCATATCTGACTTAGCTAAGAGTACTTTAGCGTGCTCTGCTGCTATATCTCTTTGGTTACCAAGTGTAGACATAACCCAGCACCTCTTGTAGCGTGTGTTGTATTTCTCCCAGTGTAGCGTCAGCCTTGTAAGCTTCGATGATCGCAGGCATTAAAGCACCGCAACAATCAGGCCATTCCTCAACTAGTGCTTTGGCTGTTTCCCTCAATTTGGCTAAGCTGGCCACAGTCCTCTCGCCGTTGCGCTCTGCTCTAAACTTCTTTACTCGATCTATTGCCTCTTGTTCAGCCCTTGGGTCGTGGAGCGGGAATATCGGCACCTTTTGTTGTAGCTCATCTGGCAGTCTATATTTGTTTTGCCCTACTATTACAATCTCTTCATTATCTATCTTCTGCTGGCGGTCATTGGCGCACCTTATGATATCACCCCTTATCCAGCCTGATTCCCAACACTTAAGATAGCCGCCCAACTCTTCTATTCTCTGCAGATACTGAATGACTTCTTCTTCTATCTTGTTTGTTAGCCACTCCAAATAGTAGGAACCGCCCAAGGGATCGATGACATTTGGTATGTTTGTTTCGTGATATACGATCTGCTGGGTCCTGACAGCGATTCTCACTGCCTCATCGGTAGGAATGGAGAAGGGTTCATCGTAAGATGTGGTGAAGATGCCATCCACACCGGCCAATGCACAGCCCAAAGTCATGAGAGCAGCACGCACAATGTTATTTAAAGGTTCCGGGGCAACTGACATAGAACCACCGATTTGGGGTACTATTTTGCAGCGAAGGGACTCAGGTTTCTTACAGCCAAACCTCTCACTGAAAATTTTGGCCCACAGTCTCCTCTTAGCTCGGATTTTAGCTACGCCCTCAAGCAGATCGAGACCGAACCAATCATGACCATAATACCCAGGCACGACATCATCAGCATTGAGCCCAACTTTTATACATTCCTCGGTAACGGCTATAGCTGTTGCTAGACTGAGGGCTACTTCTTGGATTGCGTTCCCTCCCGCTTCTGCCACCTGATACCCGCTAACACTTGTATGATGTACACGCGGTAAATGACGAATACAATAGGTAATCTGCTCGACCATCAATCTAAGAGCATATTTAGGCGGAAAGCCAATGTTATCGGCATGCCATCCTCGGTAAAGAAAATTATTGGCTCTCAGAAACAGTCTTTCGGTTGGTATCCCCCTTCTTTCAGCGTAAACAACAAATAGGGCTAAAACCGCCAAGGAGGCCTCATATGGAATGAACTGTATAGACACGTTATCAAGTTGTACGCCATCGAAGAGTGTCTCCATATCCTTAATAGTGCTGATTGAAAGCCCACAACTTCCAACCCTGCCACGGGCCTCTGGCTCATCTGGATCGTAGCCTCTCTGCGTTGGCAGATCAGTAGTCAGCCGTATAGGGGTTACTTCTTCAGCTTCCCGTCCTACTCGGCCACATGCTCCTATGCTTCTCAGAAACTCCCACCTCTCACGTGACTCTTTCGCACCTCCATAGCCAAAGGATGTCAACATTGCCCAGGGTTCGACCTGGTATCCCAAGGGACTAAGCCCTCGGGTATAAGGGAATTCTCCGGGAAGCGCTATAGCATCATATTTCATACTCTCAATGTCCGCCGGAGTGTATACAGGCTTTACCGGAATATCAGAGTAAGTAGTCGCATTGAACTCCTTTTCGCCGTACAAAGTAGCGCACTTTTTCTGCCACTCTCTCTCCATAGCTTTGTTTTGCTCTAGCGTCTCTTCACTAAACATATTACCTCCCCATACTCATCGCCAAATCTATTTAATCGTGTTTCACCCTTCCTTTGACTCTTATCTTCTGCCCTGTACTACTTTTCGCGGTTGCCTCTATCGTACCGACTACAACAGGAATTCCATATTCACGACCCACTATTGCAGCATGAGTAAGGCCACTGCCGACGTTTATTACCACTCCTTTGACCATGCCGAAGGCACTTCAATAAATGAACTGTGTTTGTCAAGCTCTCTTAGCGTCCGGTTACTTCTTTCTCTTTAGGAGGACAGCTGGGACCATCCCCAAACTTCCATCAGCGCATCCATGGCAGCCTGGGGTCCCTTCGCCGCTTCTTCTGTGAACCCTTCGACCAGTGAGTGCAGCTTTCTAAACCAGGCGATGAGAGGCTCCAGCCCAGCTGCATAGATGTCGATGGCTTCCTTCCCTTCCCCGATCGCCCTAATAACTGAGCTGGCGGCACAAAGTCCACTCTCCAGGGCAGCCCCTATCCCATCGCTGAAGGGAGTCCCGAGGCCAGCGGCGTCACCCACCAAGAGCACATTGCCTCTGCCAGGAATGAAGGAGCCAGAAAGTAATTCATCATAGAACATTCTGTTGAGGCAGCCATCTTTCCATATTGGCTTTTGACTGGGATCGAAGCCATATGGGATAAGGATCCTGTTAATTTCCTCCCTGAACTGCCTTATCGACGAACCTTCGAGAAGAAAAAAGTCGCCTTTATGAATGATATCGAATCGAGGGCTGAGCCGGTGGAGGGGATGGAACCAGTGGGTCCAATCCCTTTCCAAGCCCAGCCTTCCGCGATAACACTCCCTGTAGGTGGCTACAGTGCGTTGCCGCAATCTGGGGAAAAGAGTCCTCCTCACCAGAGAATTGCCCCCATCGGCACCAATGACGAATTTCGCGCTGAGCTTCCTCTTTCCCTCCTTCTCCACTACGATAGAGTAGCCCCCAGCTTCCTCGGTGACCGCAATCGCCTTTGCCTCATCCCAGAGCTCAGCTCCCTTCTCCCTTGCCTTCCTACTCAGCCAGCCATCGAGATCAATCCTCCAAGTGAGAGGTGTGCGAACCACCAGCCTTCTAGGCTCCACCCCGGGCATGTAGAGGATATAGCCGGAAAGGTAACAGGGATCGACGAGAACCTCATTGGGAATTTCTCCAAACTCCTGAGGGATAATGCTCTGGCCCCAGGGCTTCATTATCATCCCTGTGCAGGGCTTTTCGCGAGGCAGTTTTTTCCTTTCTAAAATCAGTGCCTTCAAGCCGCCCTCAGCACATTTCTTGGCCGCTGCTGATCCCGCAGGACCACCGCCGATTATCAGGACATCAAAATCAGTCATTGTTCTTCTAACTCGCAGTCTAGGTGACCAGGTATGGCTTAAACGTCTCCCATCTCGAAAACAAAGGGGCAGAGAAGCTTACCTGTCTCTGCCCCAAAATCACCATACTATTATACCTACTCACAGTCTATCTGATCATACAGTGCCTAGCGTTTACATTTCCTGCCCTTACCTAACTATGCCGTCTACCCACTCTGAAGTCTCTTCTGCAGGGAATATGTCAATCAGCCTGAAATCTGCTGAGACTGGCCTACTTATACATCGTTTCTAGTCGGTTGTCAAGACTATTGAGAACTAGGGATACAGCACTCGGAGAAGGCATATTTTCCAGATGATAACTGGACAAGTTTCGCTCGGCTTAGCCGTATCTGTGCCAAAGCGCTCAGAGCGATATACTTTCTAAGCAGGTTGTCGTGGGTTCGACTCCCATCCCCCGCTCCAGGAATCTGAGCAGGGTAACTGCTTTATGATTTCTTGCTTCAGGCTTAACAAAGGAAGCTTTTGTTACCTCGGCTGCACATTGTGGGCAACTATTACTTAGCTGGTACTATGTCTTGCCAAGCGGCGGCGTAGCCCTTCGACAAGGCTATAGATGACAGGGATAACCAGCAAGGTCAAGAGTGTTGAAGTGAAAAGCCCGCCGATGACTACCGTTCCCAGCTCGGCAGCCAAGAGAGTGCTTTCCGCCAGACCCAGAGCTAGGGGAAATAGAGCGAGCATCGTGGTCAGTGCCGTCATCAGGATAGGACGCAATCTGGTGCGTCCTCCCTCAACAAGGGCGTCAAAGGTGCTCATCCCTCCCTTACGCAACTGCTCTACCACAGCGATGAGCACGATGGCATTGGTGAGAACAATACCCACCAGCATCAATATGCCCATCATAGCCGATATGCCCAGCGGTCTGCCGGTAATAAGTAGGCCGAGGAGCACGCCAATGGATGCCAAGGGCAGGCTGAACATGATGATCAGTGGATTGATGAATGAACGCATGAAGAACACTATTACAGCGTAGGAGATGACGATGGCGAGCCCGATGGCGATATACATCCCGGAGAAACCCTCCCTCATGCTCTCAGCCACGCCTCCCATCTCTACCTCATTGACACCTGAGCGGGGGGTGAGGTTATCGATCATGCCTTGCACCTGTCGGTTGACCGCTCCCACATCAGAGGCTTCTATGATGGCCATAACCCGCACCGAGCGCTGGCCATCGTAATGGCGAATAAAGAGAGGCACTCCTCCGATTTCTTTGGCGGCATCGCTCTCGATATTCTCCAGGGTACCCATGCCTGTAAGCTGGCCGATAAGCTCAGTGGCAGTGGCTTTAATATCTCCATAATCTGTACCGCTGATGGAAATCTCTAGTGAGCTCGACCCCATTTCCTGTGCCATTGCCTCCTGCCCTGTGCTAATAGTGATGCTGCTCCCCGACGGTAGAGCTATTGTGTTAGAGGCACTGCGTAGAGCGGCTGCCGCTCCTTCTAAATCGGCATCTGGGTCCAGCGAGACCGTTATGGTGGCGATGGTGTTGGGGTCACCGGCATCGACAATGCTAAAAGCACCAGTCAGGGATTGGGCCGAGGCGCCCACTGTGCTCTGGTAGATTTTAACATCATCGAGCCCTTCGATGTGTCCCTCTACCTGCTTTGCTATGTTATCAGTATCGGCAAGCGGAGTCCCCAGTGGCATCTCGATCTCCACTGTGAGCATTTTCTCCGACATCTCGGGGAGGAAGCTGGTGCCGATAATGGGCAAAAGGGCGAAGCTGCCGAAGAAAAGCACTGCGGCTATGACCAAAGTCCAGGCGCGATGAGTTAGTGCCCATTTCAGCACAGGGGTGTAAAGCCGCTGATACCAGGGCTCTCTGCCCGGGTTGCTCACGGTCTTTTTAGGCTTGTTCACGGTGATAAATCTGGAGAGGGCCGGCACCACCGTGAGCGCTACCAGAAGCGAGGCGAGCATGGCGAAGGTTATGGTCAGGGCGAAGGGAATGAATAGCTGGCCCACTATGCCGCCGACAAATATCAACGGGATGAAGATAGCCACGGTGGCGATAGTAGCTGAGGTTATGGGAGTAGCCACCTCTCTGGCGCCATTGATAGCTGCCTCCTTAAAGCCCTCACCTTGCTGCCGGCGGCGATAGATGACCTCCAGAAGGACAATGCTGTCGTCGATGACACGCCCCACAGCTATGGCCATAGCGCTCAAGGTCAGCAAGTTAATAGTTATGCCCCAGAAATACATGATGAGGAAGCCGATTAAGATGCTCAAGGGGATGGAAATGGCGGTGACAAAGGAAGCACGCCAGGTCATCAAGAACAGGAAGATGACGAGGATAGCGAGGGCACCCCCGATTAGGGCATCGCGCGTGAGGTCGCTTATGCCGCGCTCAATGTATTCCGACTGGTCAAACGTGGTGAGGAGCTCAGGGCTGCCTCCAAACTGCGCTGCCAGCTCTTCATTGATTTTCCCAGCCTCATTAACCACAGCATTAGCCGTATCAACGGTATTGGCCTCGGGGTCCTTGAACACCATGATGCCTAGGCTGGGCTGGCCATTGGTGCGGGTGACCACATCGGGGCTGTTACCCTCTACCTCAACCATCTTGACGCCAGCGATGGCCTCGAAGCGATCCGCAATCCCGTTTTGCGTTTCTTGGTCAACACTGCCAACCAAGCTGAGCATGACCACAGGCATCATGCTCAGGTCAAGAGGGATAACCACGGGGTTTTGTGCCATATTGGGGGGAAGAGGCAGGTCGGGGAGTTCTATCTCGTCGAGCTTCTGCCCGATAGTGCTATTCACCTGATCCATATCAGTGCCATATTCAAACTGGGCGAAGATAAAGGAGAGGCTATTGGCTGAGGTAGAGGTGACATGCTTTATGCCCCCCATCTGCAAAATCTCTGTTTCGATGGGCTCGGTGACCTGATCATTGACCTCTTGGGGAGAGGCCCCAGGATAGGAGGCCATCACTGTGGTCATGGGGAACTCGATGTCCGGTATTAGCTCTGTTTTGAGGTTGAAGATGGCGTAGATGGAACCGCCGGTGACCAGGGCTGCTATCAATAGGGTCAGCCATCGCTTGTTCAAGGCGATTCTGGTAAGCCAGCTCATACCTGATCCCCTTTATTTGGCCCAGTTAATATCCCGGCAGATGGCTCACCTTGGGTCATAGAGTTTCTAGCCTGCGGATCAGCCAAGGCAGCAGTCTGGATAATATCTAGGGCTTGAGCTACTATTCGGAGTTCATCCAGCGTCAAGCGATCAAGGATGTTGGCCATGTGTATCCGTCCGGCCTGATACAGGGTGTCTACTATCTGGTGACCCTTGTCGGTGAGCCGCGTTACTACCATTCGGCGGTCGTGCGGGTCCTCTTCCCTTGTTACCAACTGCCGCTCAATCAAGCGATCGACGATCCCGGTAACGGTCGAGAGTTTTACGCTCAGAGGCTTGGCGAGTTGCCCCATTGACTGGGCACCACGGGTGTACAGCAAGAAAAGGATTTTCAACTGTGGCATAGTCAAGTCGATATTGAGCCATTGCTCTGTTGTTACCGGCCCCGGGACATCGTCCAACCGCTTGTCTATATCCAGAATATGCTCAACGAGGTGCTGCCGTTCTTCACCAGACATACTCTCCTCCCGCCTTGTATTAAGGACGACACAAATAATTACAATAGCAGAATTAGTCTCACCAGCAGAAATTATATCAGAGTTTCTAAGTTTGTCAATACAACAGCACCTGAGTGATCGCGGACAGTGCTACATCACCTAATAAGGAGAAGAATATGGAATATTCACCATTATGGACAGACATGCTAAACTAGGATATGTGTACCGAATACTCCAGGGAAGTGATTCGGATATCGTTGTAGGAATTAGGCGGTGCCACACATTTACTCGCAATAAGGCGAAGGTGTATATTATACATAACCTAAACTGTTTACGGTAGAACGTGTAGTCTGGCCAATGGAGAAGTATTTAAGACCAACGCCGGCAATCGACTGTGGAACCAGCTTTATACAAGAAACTGCCCAATCGTTAACTCAAGGAATAGAACGGACGGCAGAGAGGGCTCAGCGTCTTTTCTATTTTGTCAGAGATGAAATCAGATATAACCCCTATTCACCACTTTTCCCCTTGCAAGCAAGTGCTACATTGGAGAGAGGTAACGGCTTCTGTGTTCAGAAAGCGATTCTGTTGGTTGCATTATGTCGGGCGATAAGGATTCCATCCCGCCTAGGATTCGCTGACATCCGCAACCATATTATCTCGGAGAAGCTTGCGAGACTAGTGGGAGCCGATCTGTTTCTTTACCACGGTTATGCCGAATTGTATATCGAGGCGGAGTGGATCAAGGCTACCCCTACCTTCGATCTGCGAATGTGCCATGAGAACCGAATCATTCCAGTGGAGTTCGATGGCAAAAACCATGCCATGTTGCACTCTCACAATCGCGATGGAAAACTACACATCGAATATGTTTGCCAGCATGGGTCTTTTGATGATGTGCCGCTGGATGAAATGCTTGATGCCTTTATTAAGGCGTATGGGCGTGACTTCGTCGAGAGGTGGAAGGTGGGTTTTGCCGATTCATAGTAGAAGCTGGTGATCTCGGATTTCTCTGTTGTCCCCCTTTTCCCCTTCTGGAACAAGACACAGACTTCAGCCTTCGGTCTGGTCCGGCCCTATTAAGCAGCATCAGGGCCGAGACCTCCGTCAGTTGGCCAACTTGTGTGGTGCATACCATGAGCCAGTGGGATAGCTCTGGTAGCAGCGGGACCAGCCTGCGGTAGTACCGCCTATTTTGTTACATTTTCAACGATGCATTCAATCACTTCTTCTATAGGGATACCAGGGCTGAATATTCCTCTCACACCTATGTCAGACAGCTTGGGAATGGCTCTCTCCGGTATGGTGCCACCGACGATGACCATCTTGTCGTCCATATTGTTCTCTTTCAGCTGCCTGATCACCTCGGACGTGTCATACATTAGCCCGGAGCCATAGAAACTCAACCCGATGACATTGACATCTTCTTGTGCTGCTACACTTATGACCTCTTCAATAGTTCCATAGCGGATGAATATGACCTCCATCCCGGCATTGCGAAGCGCACTAGCCACGTACCTCACTCCACGGTCATGGGCATCTATATCCGACTTGGCAAGAAGGACTCTTATACTCTTTTTCCCTTCAGAACGTGTAACCACAGCCACAGACCTCCTTTAGCACGCCCTGTATTTCACCAAGGGTGGCATTGGCTCTCACGGCATCAAAGATCGCTGGCATCAGTGTGCCGCAGGATCCAGGCCACTCCGCCACAAAACTCTCCGTCGTCTTCTTTAAGTGAGCCAAGGCATGCTGTGTTTTGGCGCTGTCCCGACTGGCTTTGAACTTGGTTACCCTCTCAATTGCCTCCTGCTCCACCCTGGGGTCGACCTCGAATACTCTGATCTTCTGCGGCTCTTCGATGCAATATTTATTGACCCCGACCTTGATCCTGTCGCCGCGCCTGAAGCTTTCATGCCATTCGTTGGCCGATTTCTCTATTTGAGCCCTGATCCATCCCGATTCCCACGCCCTGAGGTAGCCGCCGAGCTCCTCTATTTCCCCTATCAGTTTCCATGCCTCCTCCTCTATCTTGTTGGTCAGCCACTCCACGTAGTAGGAGCCGCCGAGTGGATCGGCTACATTGGTGATGTTGGTCTCATGATAGATGATCTGCTGTGTCCTCAAGGCGATTTGCGCTGCTTCCTCTGTAGGAATGCCCAAGGCCTCGTCGTAAGCAGAGGTCCAGACCGCATCGGCACCGGCCAGGACAGTAGCCAGGGTATTAATAGCAGCGCGGATGATGTTGTTCAGCGGCTCTTGTGCAGGCAGGTCTAAGCCGGCGGTCTGAGCCTGCATCACAACCTTGAGTGAGCGCGGGTTCTTGCAGCCGAACTTCTCCTTGAAGATCTTGGCCCACATCCGGCGATAAGCTCGGACCTTGGCGATCTCCTCGAAGAAATCGAGGCTCACACGGGGGTGATAGTAGAATCTTGGGACTACGTCGTCAGCATCGATCCCCGCCCTGACACATTCCGCGACGATGCACATCGCGGTGGCAAGGGTAAATGCCACTTCCTGGATCGGTGTAGCACCGGCCTCGCCGGGATTGTAGCCTGTGATGTTGGTATGAGTTCCCAGAGGCATGTGCTTGACACGGTAGTTTATGTTTTCTACCAGTATCTTCAAGGCATGGGGCGGGCGAAATGAGGCTAAGTCGAAGAACCAGGGTTGGTAAAGCAAGTTGGCCGAGATCAGGGGCAATTGCTCCGAGCGGTAGCCGCGGCTTTCGGCGTAGACCACATACATCGCAGTGGCAGCCAGGGTCGGCTCCTGTAGGATAAAAGTGGCCTGTATCTTATCTAACGGCAGCCCGTCGAAGAGCAGCTTCATATCCTCTATGGTGCTCACCGAGACGCCACACTCCCCAACCCGGCCCCTGGCTTTGGGATGGTCTGGATCATAGCCCTGAAACGACGGCAAGTCAATGAGCATATTCATCCTGGGGAACTGCTCATCATCCTCATCCCTTCCTACATGCAGTCTCATTCCCAGCTTACGCAGGTGATCCCAGCGGCCGCGGGTATCGGCCCCTGAGCCGAAGCCTAAACCTAAGCGCATCATCCAGGGCTCAGCTCTATACCCCTGTAGCTTTGTGCCTCTCGTATAGGGGTATTCCCCAGGGAGTCCGGTGTCCTCGATGTCAATCTCCTCGATGTCCCGGGGAGTATACACCGGCTTCAGCGGGATGCCCGAGCTTGTGGTTGCCTGCTTGGACTCTATCTCATGGTAGGCATGCAAGCAATCTTTTTGCCACTGCTCCTCCAAGGCTTTGACTTTGTCTAACACCTTTTCATCGAACATGGCTTCCCTCCTCTAGTATCTCTGCGATGCTCGCAAAGACTATTGTTCTGGCGATTTGCTCCTGTTCTCAGGATCCGAATTTGCCTTTCATCATGTCGTCGAGTATGGCCACCGCCTGCTCTGCAAATTCGGGGTCATTAATATGGACATCGAGTTCAATGACGCTGATCTTAGGTGCTATGTGCTTCTTCAATGCTTCGGCAAAGGCTTTGCGCCCCTTAGGGTTATAAAACAATCCCCCAAGTTTGTCAAACTCGGAAAAACCCCGCTTTGGAATTAACACAGCAGCGGGCCCGGTGGCTTTGCTCAGTTTTTCCGCGATCAACTCAGCGGTGGTCACCATCTCCTCTACGGTGGCTTGCGGCGCTGTATCTTTGGCATGGTGCACATGTACCTTTCGTCCTCGGAACTGGGGCGGTAGTGTTTCCAAGGAGTGCGCACAGCAGACGAAATCAATATTCCCAGGTCCAACAACCTGGGGAATCCCCTTTTCCCCAGCCGTCTCCAGTCTTTTCGGGCCAGCGTCACAGTAACCGCCAGATATGCGCGAGATAAGCTCCTGGGGACTTAGATCCAGAACGCCAGCGATCACTCCTTCCTCTATCAACTGCTCAAATGCTCGCCCTCCCATCCCAGTGGCGTGGAATACGGCGATCTCGTATCCCTTCTGCTCCAAAAGAGGTTTGGCATGCAACACATACTTACAAGCACGAGTACCCAAAGTAGTAATGCCAATTAGAGGCTTTTCAGGGAGGGGCTCCCTTTCATATGCCTCGGTCATAGCAGCGATTGCCAGCGCCGCACTCTTGAGCGTCCTAGTGCTCAGCCTATCAAGGCCCCACATGTCAACCACGCACTGCATCATTGTCTGGTCTGTGCTCACTTCCTCTCCAGTAACCAATGGAGTAAATGCTATCGTGGATACCATGAGCTTGGGCACGCCCACTGGCAGCGCCTTCATTATCCCCAACCCCATAGCTGTGCCTATGGTACCGCCTAAGGATATGATGCCGTCTATGCGACCCTCAGAGTACAGCTGCTGAACTATCTTCATTGCCCCCTCTACCATGACGGCTACTGACTTCGATTCGTCGCCGACCGCGATTATCTCCTCCAGCCTTCTGCCCGCGGCCCTCACTACCTCATCACGGCTGATGTCAGGGGGAAATGGTGGCTTCTCCAAGATGCCGGTGTCGATCACGACGGTTCCCAGCCCTTTGCCCTGTATCGCTTTTTTGATATATGCAGACTCTTCCCCTTTGGTGTCTAGGGTGGCCACGATAGCCACGGTCTTGACCATTTCAACACCTGCCTTTCATCATGCCGTCGAGTATGGTCACTGCCTGCTCTACGAATTCGGGGTCGTTGATGTTCATATCAAGCTCTATGACTTCGATCTCCGGCTTCAGGTGCCTTCTTAGCGCCGCAACAAATGCCTTATCGCACTCGGGATCGTAGAAAGCGCTTCCCGGGGCACTAGATGGAGAAAAGCCTCGAGTCGGGATCAGCATCGCTGTTGGCCCAACTGCCCTGTTCAGCTTTTGAGCCATCATCTCACCAATAGCGGCCAGCTCTTCTTTCCCAGTTCTTACCTGTAGAACCAGAGGGTTATGGCGGTGCATTGGGCGACTTGCCCGCTGAGGTGGCAATGCTTCCGCAGACCGAGGCCAGCCAAAGAAGTCGATATTGCCTGGAGCGACGACCTGAGGAATTCCCTTTTTCCCAGCGGCTTCCAGCCTGGTCTGCCCCGGGTCACAATCGCCATCACAGAAGTGGCAGATCAGGTCATGAGTGCTCAAGTCCAAAGCCCCGCCGATAGCGCCTTCCTCTATCAGGTTTTCAAAAGCCCTGCTACCTGGTCCGCTGGCGCTGAATACCATTACCTCATATCCTTTCTCCTCTAAGAGTGACTTAGCCCGCGACACTGACTTGGCTATGGTTCCCAATCCAGTTATGGCGGCTACAGGCTTCTTTGGCGCCTCTACTTTTTCGTAGTTCTCCACCATCCCCGCAATAGCCCCAGCAGCATTGTGGAGCACTTGTTTGGTTACATGATTAAGACCAAAGATATCAGCGATTGCTGGCATCACGGTGAGATCCATGCTCGCTCCGGCAGACAAGTAGGGGGTAAAAGCTATTATGGACACCATGAGCTTGGGTGTCATCAATGGCAAAGCATTCATCACTGCGACCCCTACAGATGTGCCCATGGTGCCACCTATACTAACCACTCCGTCTATTTTGCCACTGGAGTATAGCTCGCGAGCTATCTTGCCCGCGCCCTCTGCCATCACTGCTATTGCCTTGCCCTCATCGCCCTGGTTCGCAAGCTCCTCTAGAGTCGCCCCACCGGCACGAGCCACTTCCCGGTGATCGATGTCAGGTTGCAACTGCGGCTCGCCTAGGACGCCGACATCAATCACCAAGGTCTTATGACCTATTTTCTCAATTAGCTCCTTGAGATATTTGATTTCCTCTTCTTTGGTGTCCAATGTCCCCACGATGCCAATCGTCTTAGCCATCCTCTCCCTTCTCCTTTCTCGGAACTCCTCCGACTAGTCCAGAGTCTGCTGAACTATGAAGCAACAATTCGGGGTCACTTTGCACACCGGGCAAAAATACTCGACGATGATGCTATCGACTCGGCCATTTTCAATCGGTTCCCTCAGCACTGCCCCTCCAAAAGGCACTTAAGTAGCTACACAACGTAATTATAATATATTATAATGCATAAGGTGGCATCACAACAGCATGGATGGGGTGTTTCAATGCTGGATTTGCCACTTAATTCTTAAAGAAGGGCAAGGAGGTGTTAAACGATGACAAGAAGAGTAGCGGCGGTCGGCGTTAGCGACCCGCTATGCGTCAGAAAACGCGAGGATGCCACTTTCTTCCAGATGATCTATGACGCGGCCAAAGAGGCGCTGGAGGATGCCGGGGTCACGATAAAGGACATCGATTCTGTCCATGTTGGCACTGCCAATGACCTGTTCAACAGGCAGATACTACCCCCGAGCTACTTCGCTGAAGCGATCGGACTCTCCCAGAAGCCTCTCTGCGTCAACCAGAACATGGGCGGAAGCACCCCCGTGGCCATCATGGCCGGAGCCCGCGAGATAATGGTGGGCGATGCCGACTTGGTCCTGGTCATCGCCGGAGAGGACCCCTCGATAGCCGATGTCCCCGGTTTGCCTGGCTTTCAGGCTATCATCACACACGCAAATGACTACATCTGGGACTTCCCTTTGGGCTTCATGGCCATCTCCATTTTTGCCATTCCGCTCCAGTTCTATATGTCGAAGTTCGGCATAACTGAGGAGCAGGCAGCGCTTGTGCCAGTGAAGAATCATGGCAATGCCATGCTGAATCCCAAGGCGCAATCGCCACGGAAGTTCACAGTTGAGGATGTGATGAAGTCTCCTATGATAGCCTATCCCACAAAGTTCCTCGATTGCTGCGTGGTCACCGACGCCTGGGTGGCCCTTGTCTTGGCCTCGGAGGAGAGGGCCAAGAAGCTGAGGAAACCTCCTGTCTGGCTCGACGGCTATAGCTATGCTGTCGATGTTCAGAAATTCGGCTGGCGTGAGGTAATGAGCCCCGGGGCTAAGTTCCACGCCCCCCAGACGGTGATTACATCAGCGCAAAAGGCCTACAAGATGGCCGGCATCACCAACCCGAGGAAGGAAATAGACGTGGTGGAAATTCAGGACGCCTATAGCATGCTCGAGCTCCTCACCTACGAGATGCTTGGCTTCTGCGAAGAAGGACAAGGTGGAAGGTTCATCGAGTCCGGAGTCACCGGGCTCCGCGGGGAGTTGCCAGTCAACACCTCGGGAGGCTGTATGGGCCACGGGCATCCCATCGGCGGCGTCGGCCTGCTTCAAACTAGCTCTCTTGTAAGGCAATTGCGCGGCGAATGTGGCGATTATCAAGTGGACCCATTACCCAAGACAGGGCTTGTGGAGACCATGGGCGGTCCCGCTCTCAGTGTCGCCGGAGTAACGATTTGGCGGAGGTAAATTATATGGAACAGCAAGAAGAAATCATCAAGGTACCAGAGAGGATAGAGATCAACTATATTCTCCCCTATGGACGGATATCGCGATTCTTCCGTGAGCTCAGAGATAATTGCAAGATATACGGCACTAAATGCCCCCAGTGCGGAGTGGTCTACTGCCCGCCGACATCTGATTGCGCCATATGCTATTGCCCTACAGAGTGGGTCGGGTTAAGCGGAGAGGGCACTCTGCTCTCTTACACCATATGCCACCTGCCCCCGCCGCAATATGAAGGGAAAATCCCTTACGTTGTTGGCCTAATCCAGCTCGACGGGGCGGATACCTCGCTCTGGCACTACATAGAGGAAATCGAGCCCGAGCAGGTTAAAAATGGGATGCGCGTGCAGGCGGTTTTCCGTGACTCAAGGGAGGGAAAGATAACAGACATATCTCATTTCAAACCCATTCCATAGTTCAGAGGGAGTCAGAAAGTCGATAAGCAAAAAGGACATCACTAGCATGCGAGGGACTATAGAGTTCCTCGCAGTGTGATTATGCCAAGCTACTGGCCCGAAGAGGCTCTTAGAGGTTCATTGTGAAGGTCGGACGGAGAACTTAACCGGCTGGGGCTGGTGGCTAGCCGCCAATGGTTTTATAGTCCATAGGTGAGGTGGATTATGTTCAATGACTCGGTGCTGGCTGAGGACAAAGCGCTGCTGGAGATCTGGCGCAAACGCTGCAATGAGCTATACGGTGATAGGGAGTTCAATGCGGCTACAGACTCGGGCATTGAGATAAAGCCACTCTATACTCCTGCCGACATCGAGAGGATGGAATATAAAGACATCGGACTTCCTGGCGAGTATCCACTCACCCGGGGACCGAGGCCACTGATGTATCAGGTGGAACCGTGGATGTTGCGTACTGGCTACGGCTATGGCACGGGAGAGGAGAGTCGGTGCAGAAGAGAGTTTCTAGCCATGATCGGCGTCACCGAGGGTGCTTCCGTGGACCGGCCCACTCACTTCACTATGGCCCTCGATCTGCCCACCCAGCGTGGTTATGACGCCGATGACCCTGTGGCCCGGGGCCGGGTGGGCCGCGATGGCATGTCTATCTCCACCATCAGGGATCTCGAGGCATTGTTTGAGGGGGTGCCCCTTGACGAAGTGTTCACCATGTTCATCGCCCATGACACTTCCATGGCCTGTATCGCCATGTACATAGTATACGCTGAGAGACAAGGCGTGCCCCCAAATAAGCTGCGGATGAAGGGCTGCCACCCTATCTATAGATGGTGGGGGGACCAAGTCGGCTATCCCCCCAAGAGCGCCATGAAATTGATGGTGGAGCTCATCAAGTACTCCATCCAGCACATGCCTCTGATGATGCCTCAAGCTATCATCGGCTATAACGTAGGCGAAGCTGGAGGCACTGCTGTCCAGGAAGTGGCATTCACCTTGGCAACAGCTATAGCCATCACAGATGAGTGCATCAAAGCTGGCCTTGATCCAGATGATGTGGTCCCCAGACTCTACAGCCATGACCACATAAACATGGATTTCTTCGAAGCCATAGCCAAGTTTCGGGCCAAGCGCCGGATGTGGGCTAAGATCTTCAAGGAGAGGTTCGGCTGCCAGAAGCCAGAATCGCTGATCCTAACCTATATACCACAAACAGGTGGCTCACTGTTGACGGCTCAGGAACCTTTCAACAACATAATTCGCGCCACCCTGATGACGCTGGCTGGCGTACTGGCTGGCGTCGATGCCATATGGACTACTCACTACGATGAAGGACATGGCATCCCCACGGATCAATCGGCCTTGATTCAGGCAAGGACCCAGCAGGTCATTTACCACGAGACCAATATCCCCAGCATCACCGATCCCCTGGGGGGGTCCTACTATGTAGAGTGGCTGACGAACAAGATAGAGGACGAGGCCTATAAGCTGCTTCAAAAAATAGAGGATTTGGGCGGCTATATCAAAAGCTGGGAGGAAGGCTGGTTCCGGAGGGAATTGGAAATTTCAGCTTTTGAGCGGGAGCGGAAGATGGTAAGTGGCGAGAGAGTGGTTGTCGGCGTGAATAAATACAGATTGCCGGAACAGCCCAAAATCGAGACCTTCAAGTTCGACACCAAGATAGAGGAGGAACTCATAGCTCGGGTCAGGAAATTCAAAGCCGACCGTGACAGCAGTAAACTCCCTCCAGCCTTGGCTGAGCTGAGAGCAGCAGCACACAAGCTCAACGAGGGATGGCCAGGCTCCTGCGGCTGTCTGATGCCTGCCATCATCGACGCGTTCCGCGCCGATGCTACCCTGGGAGAGGTGCAACAAGTTATGAGGGAGGTGTTCGGCTACGGCTATGTCTACTGAAAAGAAGAAGGTGCTCCTGACCAAGTCGGACATGGATACCCACGACCGGGGCGTGAGATATGTGGCCCAAGTGCTCAGAGATGCCGGAATGGAGGTTATTTTCGTCAGGTATCGCATCCCGGAGGAGGTAGTTCAGGTAGCCATGCAAGAAGGTGTCGATGTCATTGGCCTGAGCTTCTATAGCGCTGGCGCTGTATACGACACCTCGGTGGTGATGAAGATGCTCAAGGAGCAGCATCTGGATGATATTCAGGTTGTAGTTGGCGGGGTACTCCCTGAAGAGGATGTAGCTGAGGTAAAACAGATGGGGGTTGAGGAGGTCTTCGGCCCTGGAAGGCCGATAGGTGAGGTCGTTGAGTGCATAACCTCGGGGTGATTGTTAGACGAACAAGAACAGCCCTTCTGGCTAGCATTGTAAGTTGTAAGGTTTACCTTCGGCGCGTGTTGAGTTTGACCGAGAGAGGAGATGAGGGGGTTGAAATATGTTTAGCAAAGAGCCCTACAAAATGAAGTCAAATCTATGGAGGAGAAGTGGCAGAGGCGTTGCACACAGTTATATGGTGAGCGGGATTTTAAGGCAACAACCGACTCAGGCATCGAAGTAAAGCTGGTATACACCCCGAGGGACATCGCTGGAATGGCATACGGCGATATCGGATTGTCTGGCCAGTACCCATTTACTAGTGGGCATAGCCCGCTACAGTATCAGGTTGAACCCTGGGCCATGCGCATGGGCTATGGCACGGCGACGAGGGACGAAGACGGGGAGAGTTTCTGCAAATGCTTGGCATGTCGGAGAGTGTGGGCACGGATCGACCTCGCAAGCATATCCTAGTTCTGGATATTCCTACTTATGGAGGGTATGACCCTGACGAACCTGAAGCCCAAGGGAGGGTCGGACGTGAGGGCATCTCCATTTCCACTATCAAAGACCTTGAGGCGATATTCGATGGGGTGCCTGTCGACGAAGTAGAGACCCTTTTCGTGGCCTATGAGTCAACGATATCATGCATTGCCATGTATATCACGTATGCGGAAAGGCGTGGCATCCCTCAGGAAAGACTGCGGATAAGAGCTAATAAAATACTCTATGGGCAATGGTTACCATGTTTCGCCCTTGATAGAAGAATTCAGTATGGGCGTCCCTTCTCCTCCCAGATCTTCCTGAGCCCGTGGTCCTCGGCGATTACCTTATAGCAGATATAGCCCGGGCCGCCGCGGACGCCAGCTCCTGGGTGCATCGCCGCGGAAGCGAGATACATGTTCTTCACCGGTGCCCGGTAGTTGGAAAGCTCAGGGATGGGCCTGAACCTTCCCTGTTGCCAGGGGACCATAGAGCCCATCCCCACATGTCCCTGAACCATGGCCTTGTCCCTTAATGCGGTGTCATAGGGAGTATGAATGTAGACGCCGATGATATTGTCTTCCGTCACATTGGGTGCATACCACTGCCACTGCTTTATGGATTCATCTGCCAGCGTGGTCTTCATCTGTAGCCATTCTCGCTCCGAGAGGAATCTGAGCGGGCAGAGATACTCCTCCCAGACCGCCTCATGCTTGCCTTCTGGAACTCTGTTCGGGGCAAACAGGCTATCATTCCAAATCTGAGCTACCATTTTAGAAGGAATTCCATTGGCGAAGATCTCAGCTTTGAGTTTCGTGGCCACATAATCCGGGTCCTTGGGCGTCAGCACCTTGGTGGGGAGCCAGGCGCTATCCGGGTCATAGTCAACAGATTTGTACCGTGGCGGCTCATGGAGAGCAACATGAACATAAGAGGCCATAGCATCGTCATAATTGATGTGTTTGATCCTTTTCGTTATCTTGGGGCTCACATAGTCGGGCCCGAGAAACCTGTTCATGCTCTGGTCCATGTCCAGATTGCTGACCACCAACTTCTTGGCCTCGATCTCGGTCCCATCTGCAAGGCGAACGCCCTTGGCAATGCCATTTTCCACCAGCACCTTGTCCACCTCATGATGGACGAAGAACTTGCCGCCCAGCTCGCTGAGGGCCTTTTGCAAAGCGTGGACTACAGCGTGCGTGCCACCAAAGGGGATGAAAGAGGCAGAGATAGTGAACACCACCACCAGGGCCTCCAGGCAATTCACCGGGGAGAGCGTTTGATCGGGATAGGCGCCGGTGAAGGTCATGAGCCGCCTCATGGCATAGCACTGCATCTCCGGGCTTTCCCACAGGTCATAGGCTAGCTGGGCGATGCTCATCACCGACCACACCGGGTCAAAGCCGCTGTCAGGGTCATCCATCAATCTCTCCACAGTGTCTTTCTGGCCCCAGGGCTTGGGTGGACTATATAATGCTTCTCTGAAAGGGCCCAGCCATTTGGTGCGGAAATTGTCGAGCAGCAAACGAGCGGTCTCGGCATCCTTCTCGGAAAACCTGGCCACCGATCTAAGTGTCTTCTCAACATTAGCTTCTGAATACTCGGTCTTGCCGGTCAATTTGTCAGCAACGGGAAAGACAGGGTAAGTCACAATGGCGGTGCCATCGCTGAATATGGCCCCGTTACCACATTCCGGCCAGTAGGCATCCAAGCCCTTTTCTGCCAATTTAAGGTCGGCATAGGCGGGATGACTATAGAAACGGGTAGATTGGGCACAAAGGTTGCTGACGAACCCTGGCAAGGGGACTTCATCAGAACAAGCACCACCACCTATCTCGTGCTCCTTCTCGAAGACAGCCACGGACATCCCATTCATCGCAAGGTAGCCGGCGGTTATCAGCCCATTATGGCCACCGCCAATCACCACTGCATCATAACTTGCATCAGCCACTTCTTGCTCCTTTCATCTATGCTTTCTTGTACGCAAACCACCTCCTTCCATATCAACCCCGGCCCTCATATCTGTTGGGCATCTGAAGTGTAGTTTTGAGACCTACTCTAAAATATATACGCAGCAGTGTCGCCGTCAACCTTGATCTTGTCTCCGGTCTTGATTTTCCTGGTGCCCTCCATGGTGCCGGCAACAACAAGCAGACCGAATTCCCGCCCCCACTTCCCCTGGCAGCTTGTGTCACCACTGCTCTTGAACTGGCTACGCTGGCGATTCATCATCCTCCCGGTGAGGCAGGGCGACCCTTATCGCTCTATGGGGAGGAAAATGGGGTCTCCGCCAGGCTGTACAGGGCTCCGTTCTACCCTTACTAGTTCATTGCTGGGACCGCTTCGCCCCTTCTCAAGCCAGCGATGAACCTCACTGCCTTTAACACATTGTGTACGCCCAACACGAAGAGCCATTGGGCACGGGCAAACTTCTTCCCCCGTACAGTGATCCCTCTAAATCCCAGTCCTTCCTTCACCTGTCCGATGTTCTGCTCCGCTACCCACTTTCGCTTCTGGTAGATAGCTTGCTTCTCCGGGGCCTTCAGCCTGAACCGCATCTTCCCTCTTATGAGCTGTTTCTTCTTCACCAGCAAAGTCCGTCTATTCTCGTCAGGCCGAAGACAGCGTGCTCTCAATGGGCAGCCATCACAACCCTGGCATGCATACCGCCGCAACAACAACCGTCCCTTGGCTACCTGCTTGGCATCCCGTACCAGAAGCCTGCCCCCAGGGAGCACCTACAGGCGATAGACCCTCTCCCTATCTCCTGAGAGTTCCTCTAATTAACACGCGCCCTTTTGCACGCCTATCACCATTTGCAGTGTTCGGTTCTCTGTATGATATTATCCTGAATTGCAGTACTTAGCTGCGTGAAGTATGCGCTGTACCCTGCCACTTTTATCAGAAGATCGGGGTATTTCTCCGGGTGTGCTTGAGCATCCCGTAGGGTTTCACTGCTTACTACGTTGAATTGCACATGAAAGACTCCCAGCTCACAGAATGCCCTGAGGAATGCAGACATATTCTTTAATCCCTTCTCACCTTCAAGCATCACCGGGCTAACCCTCATGTTGAGTAGAGCCGTTATCGGCGTCCCTTGCTCAAGAGTCGCCCGATTTATCTTCCCGCAGCTCTTGATTACCGCTGTTGGTCCACTCCTGTCGTAGCCATAGGTTGGGCCAGATGAGTCAGCCATGGGAGTCCAGGCCTTCCTTCCATTTGGCAATGCCCCAATCCTCTGGCCGAACCAAATGTTGCTTGTAAGAGTGAGTATATAGGGAACCCAATATCCCCCCAAGCAGTTTCTGTACTTATAATGTTCATCAGCCATCATGGAATATACTTCCGTTGCAACGGAGTCTGCATAGTCATCGTCGTTCCCATACTTGGGTGCACTATTTATCAGCATTTGCCGTAAATCTTCCCTGCCCTCGAAGTCGTTATCCAATGCATCGATGAGCTCGGGCATGGAGATAACCTTGTCCTCAAATACCAGTTTTTTGATCGCAGCTAATGAATCTGCTGCCTCAGCCAAACCCGTATGCGGACTCTGAGAAAACCAGAACTGAAGGTCTGGGGGTAAGCCAGCACCCTTAAGCAAGTCCACTCCATTTTCAATGCACACTGGATGCATTGCCGATGCAAACGGCATAGCTACCGTGCTATTGAGAGTTGCAGCCACAGCAAAGTTCTGAGCTTCTTGCCAAAGCCGGAAAAGGTGTGCATGTTGTTTTTTAAACGCTTCCACCACTTCTTCGTAACTTCCAAACTTCCGCGGATCGCCTGTCTCAGCGCCGGTCCTCTTTCCACTTATCCTGGCTATCCCGTTAGTGAAGACATACTCCAAAGGAGTTGCCATAGACGTGGTCACATAAATAAGATGGAATCCAGGTGCAAAAGGGTCCTCCAGCCTGAGTTCTACACAACCCGAATTGTAATAGTCCCGCGCCTGCTCCAAAGATATAGCCCCGTTTGTTATCTTCATCATGAGCGGGACTATTTGCTCGTCGTTATAAAACTTCGGATTCCCTATACCCAGCCTCAACACCTCACAAGCCTTCATGAGGAAGTCGTCCGGGGTCTCTTTGTGCAATCTTAGTGCTATATCAGGCAGATGTAGCTTCAGGTCCACTACTGCCTGTAAAACCATATATGAGAGCTCATTGGTGGCATCTCCGCCATCCCGGCTCACACCACCTATGTTGGTAGTAGCCCATATAGTATAGCCACCATATTGCATCGCTATTTGCTTTGGTCTCGCAACCCATACGTCGCACAATTTGATAAAAAAGCATTCAAGCAGCTCCAACGCTTGACTCCTGGTAAGCCTTCCTTCATCGATATCCTTTTTGTAATAAGGATAAAGCCACTGGTCAAATCTGCCCGGGATCATGAAACTATTCGCTGAAGCTTCTAGTCTCTCGATCACGTAAACAAACAAGGAGAACTGAAGTACCTCGCGGAGAGTTCGAGGTGGATTCTCTGATATCCATTCACAGGTCTCGGCTATTATTTCCAATTCGCTTTTTCTATCGGTATTCGCTTCACTCTCTCCAAGTTCCCTGGCCAATGCGGCATACCTCTTGATGAAAGCCGTGGCCGCATCGCAGGTGATCTTGACGGCTTCGAGGAAGGGCAGTTTATCGACATCCTCAATTTTTGTCAGGTCTAGCTCCTCTATTCTGCGCTCAGCCTTCATCTTCAGTCCTCTAAACCCTAAGGGTAGAAGCTCCTTTGGGGTGAACCAGGAGGTCTGCGCTATAGTATAGAATGGCTGACGAGATGAAATATGGCCAGTTGCAAAGAGGTCCTT
>DAOULY010000007.1:0-47711 GCA_034414595.1 Dehalococcoidia bacterium | reverse complement strand
GTGGGATGTAGAGAGTGATAACGATCCTCCGGAAGCATCTCCTAACAGTGAAACTGCGGCAACATCGGAGCAATATAGCTGGATTGCAACCTCAGACGATGTCAGGTGGCAACTACCCGATCCCGGATTCAGGGACTACGAGTGGGTTAAAAGTGAAATGACCATTAATGAGGACGTTTCCATAATTACCAGAATCGATTTCAGCGGTGAAGCCTATGGAAGTGTTTCAGCTACGGCAAAAATATACGCCTATAACATATCGACCTCCAATTGGGATTTAGTGGGTTCAGGAACTGTCCCCAATGCAGCTCCCGACGCCACGATCACCGGTTCGATCACCACCGGTTTCAGCAATTACATAGATGTCGATGGCTCTTTAATTTGGGCTTTTGGCTTGGCAGACGATAGTGACTATCTTTATGTTGACTATGTCAAGGCTGATGTTACCTTCACAGGATACACAGCGGGAACCCTTTACTCCGTGGGCATTCCCGTGGATACCTCCAACAGCTTTGCTGCGGGGGTTGAACTTTCTTGGAATGATACCGAGCCAGCTAATACGGACATCACATATCAGCTGGAATACTACACTGGCACGGAGTGGCAATTGATTCCTGATGCAGATTTAGCGGGCAACTCAGCTGGCTTTGATACTTCACCAGTAGACATTTCCTCTGTGGGCAGTAATTATGCTCGAATTAGGCTGAGGGCAAACCTCACCAGCTCCGATGGTCTGGCGACCCCAAGTATTCAGGATTGGACGGCGAGCTATTACTATTGGTCCGGAGTAGGGAACGAAGAATGAACAGGCGGCCTAAGATCATAGAGCGCGTGTTGGACGGTTTTGGCGATGTGTTGATATATGGCGCATTGGTAGTGGGGCTATTGTTTGTAGTTACCCATTTTATTCTCGGCTGGGAGATCAACCCGGTCTATGGCAGCGGCATGGGTGCAGCCCTCGATAGTGGAGACTTGGTAATAGTCACCGACGTTGACCCCAAAGACATTGCAGTGGATGATACCATAATCTACCACTCACCTTTGAATGGAACGATAACGGCACATAGAGTGATCAGGGTGCACATGCTTGATGACCAGCCAGTGTTTCGCACCCAGGGAGACGGTAATGAGCAACCGGACCCTTATCTGGTCCCTGCTGAAAATGTCATCGGGTTTGCCGGGCTCACTATTCCCGGACTGGGCCATTTAGTCAGTTTTGTCAAGACCCCCCTGGGCTTCATGGCGCTAATCGGGTTCCCGGGGCTTGCCCTCACCGCAGTGCAAATGAGAGAGATGTTCTCCGGCGTTCATGAGGAGAAGATCAGACGAAGGGCAAGATGGAGCACAGGATTGAAGAAAAAAGACTGGCTTTAGGAGACGGGGAGAGAAGAAGGTGAGGATCGCCAGTAATGTTCAGCGGAGAGAATAGAAAGCGATGGCTTTTCGTGCTGAGTGTTGTCATACTGCTCTGTGTCACTGCCACTACAGGCAGCACCACTGGCTTCTTTAACGACCCGGAGCAGTCGACTGACAATGTTTTGCGTGCCATCGCACCCTGGTATGACTTCGCCTGGCAGTACAGGAAGCCGATCACCATCAACAACAGCAGTGGAGGGGCCTTGACCGACTACCAGGTGCAGGTCACCATTGACACCGAGACGCCGATCGGTGAAGGCAAGATGCAGTCCAATGGGGCTGATATCCGCTTCACCCAATTGATTGACGGTACTACACTCTCCTACTGGATACAGTCGGGGATCAACACTGATTCCACAGAGATCTGGGTCAAGGTGCCGACGATTCCCACCGGCTCATCGGACATCTATATCTACTATGGCAACTCCGGCGCCAGCGCCGTTAGCTCGCTGTCGAACACCTTTCCCAACACCAGTTTTGCAGACCTGTTCGGCGATGTCTCCAAGGTGGACGGGGATGACTCCTCGGGCGTGACCGTGACCACTGGTGAGACCCAGTTGATAGTGGCCGACACTGAGGTGTTGGACGAGAGTCAGGTTTTAAATGATAACGGGTATTCGATCTACGATAACGTGTGGGCCGGCCAGACCTTTAGCGCCGACTTCGACGGCTTCCTGACCAAGGTCACTATAAGAGTCTACGCGGTGGGCACTCCCCCCAACTCGCTGGAGGTGCAGATCAGGAATGCTACTGGAGGCGATTTGCCTGGCGATACTATCTACGCCTCCGGCAGCAGGGATGATATTGGGTCATCGGTGGCAAACTACGATTTCACCTTCGGTGCTGCTGCTGCTGTAACTGCAGGCACCAAGTATGCCATCGTGATCAAGACGGAGGGTGGTGACGCTTCTAACAACTACACCTTCCGCTATCGAAATGCCGACGTCTATGACAATGGCAGGGGATGCCTCTCCACCAGCAGCGGCGACTCCTGGACCGGGTACGCTGTAGACCTGTATTTCAATACCTATATCACCACGGCCTCGGACCTGGACCAGAGCCAGACGGTCAGCAATGTCGACTGGCAGGTCTACGGTGATAACCTGGTGGCCCAGTCTTTCCTGGCGGGGATGAGCGGCGACCTGACCATGGTGGTCATCATGGCTTCTGCCAGCGGCACCCCGCCCAATGCGCTGACGGTGGAGGTGCAGGACGCTGAGGAGTATATCGAGGAGGTCATGGACCAGAGCCAGACCTTATATATAGGGAATCGCTCTATATATGGTAACAACTGGCGGGCGCAGACCTTCCGCGCCGGGTCATCCGGCGACCTGAGCAAGATAACGCTGAGGGCCTCCAAGACGGGGAGCCCGGCCACTGACCTCATCGTGGAGCTGCGGGATGTGACTACGGGATCTCAGGAAAGCGAGGACCAGAGCCAGACCCTGTATACTGGCGGTGAGCACCAGGCGTATGGCAGCAACTGGTGGGCGCAGGTATTCCAGGCGGGGATGAGCGGCGACCTGAGCAAGATAACGCTGTGGGCCTCCAAGACGGGGAGCCCGGCCACTAACCTCATCGTGGAGCTGAGGAATGCAGTAGAGGCTGCCGAGGAGAACCTGGACCAGAGCCAGACAGCCAGCGCTGCTTTGATAGATGTATATGGCACGCGCTATTTAGGGCAGACATTCCAGGCGGGGATCAGCGGCGAACTGACCAAGGTGACCATAGGAGCCCAAAAAGTTGGCAGCCCACCGAATGCCCTCACTGTAGAAATCAGAAATGCGACCGGAGAAGATCTACCCGGTACCACTGTATATGCCACTGCGAGCAGAAGCGATATCGACACTTCGCTTGCCGCCTACGACTTCACCTTTTCCTCGCCGGCCGATGTCGTTGCCGGAGTCAAGTATGCCATCGTGGTCAGGACAGACAGTGGCGATAGCAGCAACAGGTATGACATCGCCTATCAAAATACCGATGTCTATGCTGATGGTAGGGCTTCTTTTAGTACCACTGGTGGTAGTTCCTGGACCGGGTATAGTACTATAGACGCTGCTTTCCGAACCTACGTGACCATAACCGATTACATTCCGGGCAGCACCGTGTATGCCAGCACCAGCAAAGCCCCTGGCGATATCGGCGCCGCCGGGGAATACGAATTCACCTTCGGCTCGCCGTACAGCATTAGTTCAGGCACAAAATATGCCCTGGTCATCTACACCAGCGGCGGCGATGCCAGCAACTACTACGGAGTGAGCTATGAGGACTCCGATGCCTATGCCGATGGCAGGGAGTGCTCTTCTACCAATGGCGGAACGGACTGGACAGGAAGCTCCGACAGCGACCTCTACTTCAGGACCTATGTAACGGTGCAGGTGGGCGACCAGCCGGGCAGCACTGTTTATGCCAGCGCCAGCAAATCCCCTGGCGATATCGGCGCTGTCGGGGACTATGACTTCGTCTTTGCCTCCCCGCCCAGCATCACCGCGGAGACCAACTACGCTATCGTCATCTATACCAGCGGCGGGAGTTCATTCAACCGCTACAATATTGCCTATCAGAACTCCGATGCTTATAGCCTGGGTAAAGAAGTTTCCTCCAGCAATGGCGGCGGCAGCTGGACGCCCCTCGCCACCTCCGACCTCTATTTCAAGACCTACCTGAGCGTAGCCACAGGGGAATACCTGCCCGGGGGTACGGTGTATGCCTCGGCCAGCAGGAGCGACGTCGGCTCCTCAGCTAAGGACTTTGAGTTCTTCTTCTCCACGCCTTATACTATCACCAGTGGCACCCGTTATACCATCGTGTTCAAGACCACCGGCGGAGATGCTGCCAACTACTACAATGTGGCTTATCTAAACACTGATGGATATGCCAACGGCAACCAGTCCTCCTCCACCGACGGCGGCAGCAACTGGACAACCGCCGCCGACTACGACCTCTATTTCAAGGGCTACGTTGAGGTGGACCAGGCGGTATCGGCTTCGGGGACGTTGCGGTCGGTGACCATTCCCACAGATTCTGCCACGCGGCTCGCTGTGGGCATTGAGCTTTCCTGGAATGACACCGAGCCGGCGAACACGGATATAAAGTATCAGCTTGAATATTACGATGGGTCCTGGGCACTGATCCCTGACGGGGATTTGGCGGGCAACTCCACTGGCTTTGATAGCTCTCCGGTGGATGTCTCTTCGTTGATAATCGACTATGGGCAAATCAGGCTGAGGGCCAATCTCTCGAGCACGTATAGCACATCGGTGCCGGGCATTCAGGACTGGACCATAACCTACTACTACCGGGAATATACCTCACCGGAGCCAGCGGTGACGCTGATAGGTGATGAGGAATGAAGCAGATGAGAGAGATGTTCTCCGGCGTTCATGAGGAGAACATCAGACGAAGGGCAAGATGGAGCACAGGATTAAAGAAAGGGGACTGGCTTCAGTAGGCGGGTGTCAACATGGGGCTTAGGTCACTATTTCGGAGCGACAAAGGCAGACGAGAGCAAGAGCTGCAAGAAAGGGAGGAGCAACTGGCTCTGGCCAACAGGCTCAGCCAGATAATCGCCTCCAGCGCGAACCTCAGCGATCTATGCAAGAGCTTTGCTGACGAGATAAAGGATCTCATGTCTATTGACTGGGGCGCTATTGCACTCATAGAGGGAAGTACAGCTACAGTGCGGCTTTCCCCTCTGTCCTCAGCCATAAGTTCGACCTGGAAATCTGGCGATACTATGCCTTTGTTGGGCTCTCCTGTTGCTTGGGTAGCTGAGAATCAGCAAGCTATGGTGGAGCCCGATCTCAAGCGAAAGAGCCAGTTTCCCACTGGCACCGCTTTCATCAAGCAGAAAATAAGATCAGCGGTGTACATGCCGTTGTTTTCCCGCCGCGAGGTCTTTGGCAGTCTTATCGTGGGCAGCCACGAGCCAGATGCTTATGGTGAGAGAGAGCTGAAGCTCTTGAAGTATGCCACCACTCAGCTGGCTATGGCTATCGAAGGCTTCAGGACATCCGTGGAAGTGCAATGGCAAGTTGATTTTATCGCTGCCCTCAAACATGAGCTCAAGACTCCGCTTACTCCTGTTATCTCGGGCAGCGACTTGCTCGCTGCGGAACTGGAAAAAGAGCCAACGAGCCCCGAGGCGAGACTGGCCGAAAGCATCTCTCATGGCGCTCGTAGCCTAGATAGTAAGCTCACTGAACTGCTGGAATTGGCTCGGATCGAGGGGCCGGACTTCAAATTGAAATTGGTGAAACTGGACATCAGCTCTGTAGTTGAAGATGCGGTTGCTCGGTTTGCCAGTTACCTTGAGCGTAAAGGGCAATCGTTAGATCTGAACCTCTTGCGCTCCCTGCCAATGGTAAAAGCCGACAAAGAATACCTGACTCAGGCGCTCCTTACTCTGCTGGCTGTCGCCAGCGGCTTCAGCCCGGAGGGAGGAAAGATAGAGCTGCGAGCAAGCGGCAACAAGGACGAGGTGGTGGTGGCGGTGCAAGACTCAGGCTCCGGTTTCTCCAAGAAGGACCAGAAGGAAATGATGTTGCCCTATACCTTCGCCGATGCTGCCAGGCAGCGCTTCCCGGGAGAAAGACTGAAGCTGACCATAGTCAGGCACTTGGTTCAGCGGCACGGTGGTAGGCTATGGTTGGAGAGCAAGTCAGGGCAGGGAAGCACTTTCAGCTTTTCATTGCCCATCGACAAGGACTAGGGCGCAGCGAGTTATACCCTCGACCTCTCTGATATACCTCTTATGGTCGGTCTACATACCAGTTGTTCAGGTGGAAGTTCATCTTTCCCATTTGCTACCTTGGCAATTGACCTCAGTTCTCGCAGTCCTATAGAATAGACTTGTGGTCGAAAAGTGGCATGAGATATCGCGAAGGTGAGAGAATGGGAGGCAAAAAGTGAAGGAAAAGTGGGAGACAAGACTTTTGGTGAATAGGACTCCGATTGAGCTTACCGAGTTCCCCGCGGAATTCTTAGCCAAGACCGTGGTCAGTGCCGTTTCCACATTAAAAGGGGCTGAGGAAATAAACAGCTTGGAGCTTTATCTCGAGCAGGGCGAGGTCAGGGTCGTTGTCAATGAGACTGAGCTCGCTCTCAGCCCTTTCCCCAGCGACATCATCGCCAACACACTTATTGGCTTGGTCTCATCATTAAAAGGGGTGGATAGGGTGGAAAGCCTGGAAGTCAATGTGAAGGCGCTCTGAGGGAAGCTATGACCGCAGAGAACCGCATCATTTTGTAGCATCTCTTTTGCCCCAGATTGTTTGTTCCCTCTTGAAGAAGGGTGCGCAATAGTACAAAAGCCACAGCCGGGTGTACCTCAAAAACCAGGTTAGAATTGGAATGACCCTTTAGGCTCACCAGTGTGGCCCTTTTTATCTCCTGGGATGATACCTGTGTACTATTGCATAATGCCTGCTATGGGAACAATATAGTTAATGTAAGGATTGGTCAGATGTGGATTGAGTGGACTGAGAGTGAGAGAGAAATAAAGAGAGGGGAGGTAGCTATGGAAGACTGGTCACCAAATGTTCGGGAACTGGAGAAAAGGCAAGATATAGGAGGGTTGGTAGTAGCGCTTGAGGACGGTAACTGGATTATACGCTGTGATGCTGCTCAGGCCTTGGGGGTAGTTGGCAGTAATGGGTGTATCGAGTTGTTAGTGAAGGCACTCGGTGATGATAGCAGTCTTGTACGTGCCCAAGCAGCTCAAGCATTGGGGAGGATTGGCGATAACCGTGCTGTTGAGCCGCTAATCCAGTCGCTCGGCGATAGCGAGGTTCTGGTGCGTGCTCAGGCAGCCCAGGCGCTGGGGAGAATTGGCGATAACCGTGCTGCTGAGCAGCTAATAGTCAAGGCGCTCACCGACAGCGATGACCTTGTGCGCGGTCGTGCTGCCCAGGCACTGGGCAGTATTCGTGATAGTCGAGCTGTTGAGCCGCTTATCAGTCTACTCCCTGACGAAAACATTTGTATCCATGCTATTCAGGCGCTGAGTGAGATTGGTCAGCCTGCCATCCGGCCAATGCTCAAAGCAGTTGCCGGCAGCCATTCTCTATGGTTGGCTGCTGCTGAAGCGTTTAGGGGAATGGGTGAGCCTGCTGTTGAGCCGCTGATTGAAGCACTCGGCGATAGTGATGCATATGTGCGTGCATGTGCCGCCAAAGCTCTGGGGCAGCTCGGCAACAATCTGGCTATCAAACCACTGCTGGAAGCAGCCGCTGGCAACTATGCTGTGTGGATGAATGCTATTATGGCATTGAAGGAGATGGGTGAGCCTACCGTTGAGCCGCTGATTAAGGCACTCGACAATGGCGATGCGTACAAGCAGCTATGTGCAGCCGAGGCGCTGGGGCGGATTGGTGATAATCGGTGTGTTGAGCCGCTGATCCAGGCGCTTACGAATAGTGATGTCTTGGTGCGTGCCCAGGCAGCTCAAGCGTTAGGGCGGATTGGTGATAACCGGTCTGTTGAGCCACTGATAGTGGCACTGGATGATGGTGAGGGCTTTGTGCGCGCCCAAGCTGCTGAGGCACTAGGGCGGATTGGAGATGATCGAGCTGTTCGACCATTAATTGAAGCGATTGGCGATAAGGATGCGCGAGTGGCTGAAAATGCCGCTACAGCTGTAGGAAGAATTAGTAACGCTCCTAATGCGCTACAGGGGCTATATGGCAAAGAAATTGCTGATAGCAATGTGCGCTGGGAGATTCAGCATGCCAATTGGGTAGCTAACTTAAGAAACTCGTGCTGACTCTCTTTGATCTGCTGTTTCTGACTACCTTGGTAGCTGCGTTGGCTATCGCGCTACTTTGAATATAGCTCAAGAGCCACAAGGGTAACCGCGCTATTTGCACATAAGAAAAGCAGGGTGTAAGTTTTGATTCATCCTGCTTTTCTCTTTTGTTGCCTCTGTGTGTTCCTAACTTCGTCTTGAGGCAACTGGCAAAATTCGGTCCAATCTCTATTCTGAACGTTACGATAACTCCTAAGGCAAAGTGAACTGAGTGCCGGCATTGTTCAGGAAGAAAATGTCCCCAAACTCTTGAGCCAGTCGTGCGGCGGCATGAAAACCTGTGCAATGGGATACGCCCAGCTTCTGGACACCCATATCCTTGAGGGCCGCTATTGTTTGCTCTACCTGCTCCTGTGAAGCTCGAAAGAGGTGGGTGCCCCCAATGGCGGCATAAACTTGTTCCTTGCCAGTTAGATTTTGAGCATGGCGCAGGGTATTGATTATGCCCCGGTGAGCACAGCCGAGGATGACGACCAAACCGAAGTCGGTATTGATAATCAAGGCCAGGTCATCAGCCAGTTTATCTGGCAGGAGCATGCCGTTCTCTTTGATGAACAGGTTTTCATCGATCTCCTCATAGCCGCTGGCCATCGGTATCTCGCCGGTGGTCATAACCCGGTCAGTGAGATAGGTCGGTTCTGTTCTTAAAACGAAGCGGGCACCCAGGTTTTCCATCTCCTCCAGTGAGAATGGTATCCCGATGTGCTTCTTCTCTTGGTCACGCTGGACATACTTGATAGCCCACACATCAGGGTGCGCGATTACCGGCACCTCTCCCGTCCTCCTCAGCACATCGCGGAGCCCTCCGGTGTGGTCGGCGTGACCGTGGCTCAGGACTATCCGGTCAATTGTATTAAGGTCGATTCCAAGTAGCTGGGCATTATGCACTGCCGTAAAGCTCAACGCGGTGTCCAAAAGAATTCTCACTCCGTCCACATCCACCAGGATGCTGAGCCCCCACTCGGCGATGAAGCCGTAGTTTGCGCTATTTTCGCTCAAAGTGGTGATCTGAAGTTCCATTCTCTCCCTCCTGAGTTGAGATCAGCTTACTATCACTAGCCGAATGCCACATCCAGTAGCATCATTAGCGCAAAACCTATCATCGCGCCCATGGTGGCTATATCGGTATTGCCGCCACGCTGAGATTCTGGGACCAGCTCCTCGACCACGACGAAGATCATCGCTCCTGCGGCGAAACCCAGAGCATATGGCAGGATGGGACGGGCCAGAATAACGGCTGCTGCTCCGACGACGCCGGCGATAGGTTCGACTACTCCCGATAATTGCCCATACCAAAAGCTTCTCCGCCGCGACATGCCCTCACGGCGAAGAGGCATGGAGACTGCAAGCCCTTCGGGGAAATTCTGGATGCCGATGCCTATAGCTAGGGCGATGGCTCCTGCTAAAGTGGCAGCAGGATAACCGGCGGCAGCCGCCCCAAAGGCCACTCCCACAGCAAGGCCTTCGGGGATGTTGTGCAAAGTTATCGCCAGAATGAGCAGGGTGCTCCGCCGCCAGGTCGTCTTAATTCCTTCAGCTTCCTCTATAGGAAAGCCGATGTGGAGATGGGGAAGTATTCTATCAGCACCCCGCAAGAAGATGCCTCCCAGCAGGAAACCTCCCAGGGCTGGAAACCAAGCGGGGACACTCTGGCCTTCTGCCATCTCAAGTGCTGGAGCAAGCAGCGACCAGAAGCTGGCGGCGATCATGACTCCTGCGGCAAAACCAAGCATCCCGTCGAGTAGCTTCCTGCTCATATCCCGGGCAAAAAATACCGGGGCGGCGCCGAGAGCAGTCATGGCGTAGGTGAAACATGTTGCTAGAAGAGCCTGTATTACCGGATGAAGGTTTTGTAGGAAACCTGTCATACTCTTACTCAGTCATCTTCTATAGTTCCAACTATGGGAAACTTCTCCAGCAGGTCGGCACTGTGTGGAGCTTGTTCCAGCCCTTTGGTCAAATCTGAGCCAGCTTGGTGACGAGCTTGATGCCTCCCATTCCGCCAGAGCGGACTACTGGATACATCGTACACTTTGCCCTTGTAGGCGATGAATGCCGGTGCTCCATTTTTACCGTTGTATTGGGTCAGTTCTTCCCGGGTGAATCTTCGCTTCGTCATAGACTTCTGGTTACGACTTCTGCTCATTGGCGTCGGGGAGGCCCGAGGCAGGTTCGGACCTCCCCCGCCTGTTTTACAGTTACTTTAGGAATTTGGACACGAAGGGTGAAGTGTCACCACGACGCAGGAAGTGGCCGGAGGGACCCTCGCCGAGGAATTCGGAGAACCATGATTCATGCTCTATTTCCTCATTGAGGATCGACAGGGACAAATCGTAGGTTCGATGGTCCTTGCCTGCGGTCACGTTGCAGACGTGGGTGTAACCCCGCACTGCGCATCTCTCCGCCTCCACCAGCACTGTCAACATGGCCTTAATGTCGCTTGGGTCCTGTGGCAGCAAGGCGGCCCGACAGGCTGAGATGTCATGGAATTCCTTCATATCCTGCGGCAGCTTGCCACCGAGTTCATAGATGCGGGGGACCAGCGCCTCGAAGTGATTGCGGTCCTCTATGCGGGCCGTCTCCGCGATTTCCTTGATAGTCTCCCCGTCCAGTCCAATCAGGTTCACCCGTAGGATTGTGTAGTAATAGTAGGTGGTGAGCTCAGCGGCCGCATTCGAGACCAGCAATTCCAGCAGTTCATCAAGATTGACCCCTGTCAGCTCCACCATTTCTCGTGCTACTTTAGCCATCAACCTCCTCCTCTCTGAAATGACTTTTCCTATCTAGAATCAACGCATTTTTCCTTTTCTTGATCCTATACAACATCACCTCCCAACCCCGACGCTGAAGCTTCATGTGTGCCTAATTCACCTCCTACTCCCGTTCCTGTCTCACCCCCTTATCAGGCAGGCCCCTCTCTCCGGCCTGCTCGAAGCCCTTGGGCGCGTGTGATCAAATGCCCAGCGGGCACGCCCTACTAAGATATTAGGGAGCTTTCATAAAATCTGTCAAGATGGCGATATTATGGCCATAGGGGACATCTTGACATCGCAGACGGTGCAGGCCGATAATTAGCTTTGGCCAGTTGTGGCAGGGCATACTGCGTGGCTGGTGAGAGAGAAAGCTTGTGCCGCTGACCAGCAAGATCAAGGAGGCGCCGTGAAGACTGTAGAGCTTCTCAAATTGGGGCAGAGCCCCTGGCTGGACATGATTGAAAGGGGCCACACTCGGTCTGGGGAGCTCCGCCGCATGATAGAGGAGGAGGGACTCAGCGGGATGACCTCCAACCCTACTATCTTTGACAAGTCCATCAGTCATGGCAAGGACTACGAGCCCGATATACAACGCATGGCTGCTGAAGGCAAGAGCCCCTTTGAAATCTATGAGGCACTTGCCATCGCTGATATTCAGGAGGCTGCTGCTGCCTTCCGTCCCGTGTATGAGCGGAGCGGGGGTCTAGATGGTTATATCAGCCTCGAGCCCCCAGCTCAGTACGCCTATGATCTGGAGAAGACCCTGGCTGAGGTTACCCGACTCTTCCGCCTTGTAAACGCCCCCAATGTCATGATCAAAGTGCCCGGTACCCTTGAGGGGATGGTGGCCCTGCGCCGCCTTATCGCCTCCGGGATAAACATCAATGTCACTCTTCTCTTCTCTCCCCACAACTATGCCATGGTGGCCCAGGCCTATATCGATGGCCTTCGCGACCTGGCCCAGCAGGGAGGCGAGCTCAGCCGGGTGGCATCGGTGGCTAGCGTCTTTGTCAGCCGCATAGATACTACTGTGGATAAGCGGCTGGAGGAGCTTATTGCCACGGAGACAGACTCAGTGCGGAAACAGGAGCTGGAGGGGCTGCGTGGCCGGGCGGCCGTAGCAAACTCACAGGTTATTTATCAGCTATACCGACAGCGCTTTGCTGCTGCCGACTTCAGGGCCCTGGAGGCAAAAGGAGCCAAGCCCCAGCGCTTGCTGTGGGGCAGTACCAGCACCAAGAACCCTGCTTACAGCGATGTTAAGTACGTGGACGATCTGATTGGTCCGGGCACGGTGAATACAGTGCCCCCAGAGACATGGAGCGCCTTCTTGGACCACGGCACTCTCCGCCAGACCTTGGGTCAGGATTTGTCAGAGGCTAAGGGCACGCTGGAACAGCTGGAAGACTTGGGCATAAATATGGATGAGGTGCATGCCACACTGCAGAGGGATGGGGTGGCCGCTTTTGCTGCTTCCTTAGACTCCCTGCTAGCGACTATCGAGCAGAAGTGCAAGGCTTTCTTGGGGAAGCGGTGAGAGGATGCATCTGTTTAATCGGTGCTCCGTACCCCTCCTCGACCAGGAGGTGATTCCACTGTCTGTCAGCATCCAGGTTCTCCGGGATGGCCACAGCAACTTTGCCTCTTCCAGGCTTTGGTTAGATTGTTGCGGAATACGAGATACAGCTTTCGGTGAAGAGGCATTGGGACCGACATGTTGGTGAAAAAAGCTCTCAGGCTGGGCATTGTCCCGCCCCACTCATTGAGTTAGCAAATCCTTTATCCGTTGCACAATTTTTCCCACATTCTCGGGATGTTTTATTGGGCTTACCTTCTCCCAATATCTCCAATCGCCCAGGATTTCCTCATATAGATATGCACATGCCTTTGAATAGAATATCTGGCAATTCGGGTTGACTTCCCTGCCACACCGGCCTAATTCTAAAACAAGAGTATCTCGTTCCTGTTCGCTGTCTGCATTAACCACAATGGCCTTTGTTCCAAACTTCTCTTTGCTGCCGAATCTGCCGCGAATATAGCGTCCGGGGAGGAACCTCTCCTGGTATCGCTCCAAGACTTGCAGACATTCATCTTCATCGTTCAAGACAACCACAACCTTCCAGCAATCGAATGCCTGATCTAACTGTATCTCCTTGCTTCCAGCGACTAATTGATCATGGAGATTCTCAATGCAAGGGATGCACCTGTAGCGGATAGTCCTCTTGATGATAGTAAGGTATGGGTCGGTTTCAAAACTGGTCCAGTAGCCATCCCTTGATGATCTGTCGCTGAGATATATGTCTGTGGCCATCGTATACCTGCGGGTTTCTCAGTTTGAACGCTGTCACAGGGCCTCGATTGTAGAAGCCAACTGTAGGAGTGACGATATTACTCTTCCTTCTCGGCAGTTTCCCCTTCAATGAGCCTGAGCTTATCCTCCAACGCTTTGATCTTTGCTCTCAGCTCTGCAATTTCATCACCGGCTGCAGACGCAGTTTCAATGTCCTCTATTGGGAAGTAAGGCTGATACTGTTTTTGGCGAACACCGAGGCTCAAGATGTCCCATCTACTGTAGATCCCAGTGAGGTTGATTGTAGACTTGGCTATCGGGTTTAACCCTAAATTGATCTCGTGATATACTATTGCTTCTTCGTCATATGCTGGGCCGGCAACAATCTCACCGTAGGGATTTATGATACAGCTACCACCGGCGGTATTGTCAAATGCGCTGTTGCCATAGAAGTCTGTGGGAACTTGATCCTGCGGAATATAGGCGGCAGCGAGCACAGCCCAAAGTCCCCCAGATATGCAAACTGACTGGGTCATTATCAGTGCTATCTCCAGAAGCGGAGTAGCTGTGCCACGGTGCCCCGGCCACAGTGAGCAGTTGACTTGAGCTCCTTGTATGATCAGGTTCTGGACCAAGGTCGGCTGATAGTGCTCGCCGCAGATCAGCCCCGAAACTTTGCCCAGGTCAGTTTCATATACCTGAAGATTATCCCCACCGTCACCTCGCGTATGAAAGAAGAGCTCTTGTGAAGTCGGGTTTGGCTTTCTATGGGTCCCCATAATCTCGCCGCTGCGGCTGATGAATAGGGTGGAATTATACATCCTCCCTTCATATTGTCTGTCTCTCTCACACATCCCCATCGCCACATAGGCATCTGCCTCTTTTGCCGCCTGGCATAGCGCATCTGTTTCCTTGCTGGGCACCTCTATAGCGTGTCTGAGATATTCCCTCCAGATAACGGCAAATTCCCCTCCTTTTTTCATGTCTCGTGACCAGTATGTATATCCAGGAAGGAAAGTCTCGGGGAAGACTATCAGTTTTGCCCCATTGCCTCCAGCCTCTGCAATGAGCTCAACAGCTTTGGCTAAGGTCGCGTCCGAGTCAAAATATACCGGCTTGTTCTTATATACAGGTCCCGCCTGCACTGCTGCTGCTTTGAAGACTGGATACTCCTTGACCATTCTCGGGCTCCTCCCCAGACGTAATAGTAGTCTTATTCTGAATTATCTGTTGCTTTTCGTCAACGATAACTACTTCGGAGATTAGCTGGCAGGACCTCCGCAAAGACGCAGGTCTCCTGTGAGATATATTCAGCACGTAAACCTTTCGCTTGGCCGACATATTCTCTTTCGTTGCTTTTAGTCTAATCCTAATATCTTTCTGGCCTCAGCGGGTGTGGCTATATCACGACCGAGTTCCCTTGCAATTGTCACTATCTTCTTTATGGTATCGGCAGATTTAGCAATCATCTCATCCTTGTGCGGATACATCCACATCGCATCTTCCATACCGATCCGTACGCAGTCTGCTCCGAGCATTATCGTGGTTACGGTCAGGGGTAGCCAGTTTCGTCCTCCGATGGTAGCCCCAACGACACTGCCCTGAGGTAGCTGCTGCATCATTGTCATCAGGTATATATGGCCCCAAGCTTCGGGCATGGTAGGGCCGACGAAATAGTGCGCGTGCGCACCGCTTATTGTGTTCATTATATACGGGGCGTTTAATATACCCGGCTGTATCAGCCACCTGACGACATTATCTATACAAAGATAGTTGAACAGCTGGAATTCCGGCTTGATCCCGTTACTCTGTAGATACTGTACTATATCAACCAGAATGGGTTCAGTGACTCGGGTTACACCTGTTTGCGCCGGTATGATGACCATGGTGTCGATGTAGCTGCGCCCTGATTCAGCACCCGCTGCAAGTAGCGGCTCCACCAGTGGTTTTATGCCGTCAGCTCCTGGCTTAGTAGGGTCGACGAAACGGGACTGGGACATGAGCATATCTGGGCATTCCGACTTGACTATATCTACAGCTTCTTTAATGGGCCCTGGATCTTTATGGATCAGGTACCCGTCTTTATCCCGGACATGCACATGCCATACTGCAGCCCCTGCTTTGTAGGCTTCGATGGTCTGGCTCGCCACCTCCTCAGGTGTGTAAGGCAGATTGGGATTCTGCTCACGCTTTAGAAACCCGCCAGTCGTGGCCACGGTGATCATCAGTTTCTTGTCCATAGTCAGACTTTTCGGCTCCAGATCAAGTCGATAGGGCAGCCCTTCAAATATCCCTCTGACATCTCTATCGGTAACCATAAACGATTCCTTTCTACTGCTCTACCGCGATTATGGAATCTCCGGCGTCACTCTCAACTTTAGGGATACGAAATTTGTCTGTCAAGAGTAATGCCTGGGGTAATCCTAAGTGGCGCCATGGCCGAGGCTTAGTTTTCTACGTACCCTGGTTGTGAAAGATGCTGTTTATTACATGGCAAACTGTGTTCAGTTTATGGTGTGGGGGTGGTATAATGGAGCCAATTCAGCTTAGAGAGGTAAGACAGGCTCTCATGGTACAGGGTGCCACCTCGGATGCGGAAAAGAAGATCATAGCCATTCTCAAGGTATTGAGCGAGTCTTCTGAGCCGCTTGGCTCGATCACAATAGCTCGGGAGCTCGAGCGGCATGGCATCTTCTTGAGCGAAAGAGCGGTAAGATATCACCTGAGAATAACGGACGAGCGAGGCTATACTCAACCACTGGGCCGAGATGGCAGAATGATCACACCGCAGGGGCTCGAGGAATTGCGTATAGCGCTCGCACCTGATCAGATCGGCTTCATTCTGGAGAAGTTGGAGCTGCTGGCTTTTCGCACTACATTTGATCCCATCGAGCGGACCGGGCAAGTTGCTGTCAACACCTCGCTCTTCGGGCAAGATGAGTTCAAGACAGCTCTGGAGCACATGAGAGAGGCATTTAGGGCTGGACTGTGTGTCAGCGACCTTGTAGCTGTAGCCTATGGAGGCGAGAAACTTGGTGACCTGGTCGTGCCAAGCGGGAAAGTAGGATTTGCCACAATGTGTGGCGTGACCATAAATGGGGTCTTGCTCAAGGCCGGCGTCCCGATAGAATCCCGGTTTGGTGGGGTGCTGGAAATCAGGAATTCGAAGCCAAGGCGCTTCGTAGCCATAATCAACTACGGGGGCACATCTCTCGATCCCTCAGAGCAATATCTTCGCGCCAGGATGACGAGTGTAGGCGAAGCTGCAAGAACTGGCAACGGCAGGATACTGGCTAACTTTCGAGAAATACCTGCACCGGCGAGGTCAATCGTCGAGGAGGTCATCGCCAGACTCAAAGAGGCTGGCATTGGTGGGGTCTACGTCCTGGGCAATACCAGCGAGGCTGTTTGCCAGCTCGCAGTAGGCGTTAATCGAATTGGCATGGTGATGCTCGGCGGCCTGAACCCGGTAGCCACAGCAATGGAAGCAGGCATCGAGGTTGAGAACATCGCCGAGAGTGGAATGGTTGATTTTGAGCGGTTGACCAGTTTTTGGCAGTTGTAGCTTGCATGGGTGGTTGATCGGCGACTGCAAAGGGCTAGAGCGGATGACAGTTATCCCCACTAAGTGGTTCCAAATATAAGCTCATGGCCACAGCGTGCTGGCACTGCTATTCGTAGCGCAGTGCCTCCGCGGGGTAGACCTTGGCCGCCTGTCGCGCTGGCAGGTAGGTGGTGACCAGTGAAGCACCATAGGCGATGATGATCACCACCAGGATGTTAAGCCAGGGGACATGGTACGTGAGACCCTCGAAGCTCTCGCTCATACTGCTGACAACGTTATAGGAGAGGGCAAAACCCAGAACAACACCGATGGCGATGCCCAGCAAGGCTACAAAGGAGGACTCCAGCAGGAAGGAGAGCTGCACCATTCCCTTCTGGAAGCCCAGGGCTCGTAGCACACCGATCTGCTGTCGCCGCTCCACCACGGAGCGGGCGGCGATGACACCGAGTGCGGCGATGCCCACCACCAAACCCAAGGCCATAAAGCCCTGGAGCAGGTTCATCATCATCGTGTTGATGCTGCTTAAATCTCCGATCTCATCCGCTATCACCTCTGCCTGCATACCGTGCGCCATGAACTGTGCCTCCAGTGCCTTGGCCGTGTCTGCAGCGTTCACGCCCTCGTTGAGACGGAACATATAGGCCTGGGGCGGCACCGTTGTGCCGAGCAAGGTGTTCAGCGTGCTCTGAGAAGTGAGCACACCTTCAACGTAGAAGGCGCTCGCCTCCAGCACACCGATGACACGCAAGCTTTGTATGTTATTTGTGCGGGGATCCTGTGCCTGGATGTTCACATTGTCTGGTATGGTTTTGTCCTCTAAGAAGAACCCCTCCAGACGGAAGGGTAGCGCGGGCCCACCTACGTTGTAGTTGACCTTCGAGGGCACAAGCATGTTTGAGACCACTGCGGTCCCTGGCTCGTCCTGGAGGGCCTGCCATACCTGACCCGGTGAGTCGTAGCCCTCTGCCATCATAGCGAATTTGTAGCTGACACTGTCGGTGTAACCTTTGTCTACTCCCTGAAGATAAAAGTCGGTGAGTTCCTGGGCCGTTCCCTCCTGCTTCACCTTCACCTGGGCCCCGTTGAAGCTGCCGATGGCCTCAAAGTCGTCCACGGTCACATCACCGCTAGCCTGCAAGTCGTTCTGGATATTGGCGATTGGATTAATATAGCTGGTGGTGGCCCGTATGTCGAAGCCGCCGGATATCCGTTCGGTGTTCGCGAACACTGCACTCATGGATTGGTTTATGAAGGCCATTACCATTAGGGTGAATATCACCAGGGAGAATAAGGCTAGAGTCATACCGGTGCGGAACCGGTTCTGCATGGGGTACGACACTGCGGTCTTGAGCACCGGGGCCAGACCGCGGAGGCGCCCGAAGAGGCGCACTATGGCCGCCAGCAGCAGGTCAGAATTATACATAACGGTCCACACCGCGCCGAGCACGACCATAATGCCGGAGAGGAAGAACATCTCCATGCCCTGCTGCATCTGCGGCAGGATGGAATCCAGGACACTCTCGGGAAGGAGCCACCAGACCACCAGCCCCAGACCGGCCACGGTAAAGGCGACCCTATCGCGCAGGCCGAAGCGGCGGGCCAGCAGGGGCAGGCCGATGATGATGAGCGAGGTTCCCAGCATCCAGGCAGCTGCCTGTTCTCCCTGAATGCCATAAACGGCCATGAGGAGTCCCACCAGCGGCAGCAGGATGGCCAGAATCAGCATCTTGCGGCTTTTGCGTTCTATGCGAGGCTCGGGGATGTCCCGGATGGCGCGAACGATATTCAGGCGGCTCACCCGCCACGAGGAAATCAGGACTACGGCGAAGGTGAGCACCATCCCTAGGGTGTAGGCCATGACCACGCTGCGCCAGTTGAAGGCGAAGGTCAGATCAATGTCAACATCGCCAACGGCGACCGCGATGATACGGACCATCCCCCACCCCACCAGCACTCCAAGCAGGCTGCCCACGGCAGCGGCGATGAGAGCATAGACGGCCCCCTCGAAGGCGAACATACGGATCACGTGGCCACGCTGTGCGCCTACAGCCCGGGTGATGCCCAGCTCCCGTTTCCGCTCCGCAGCCAGCATGACGAAGATGAGGAAGATGAGCAGAATTCCCGCAGCGATGGAGAATTGCCCGAACAAGAGAAATACGGTAGAGAAGGTGCTCCCCGTCATATCGGCCTCATCCAGGGTGTCTTGCTTCACCGGGTCGGCCTTGAGGTCTGTCCCCTCCAACACTGGTTCCAGGCTGGACACCACGGCGCCGGAGTGGGCAGCACCTTCGATGGCATCACCCCGGTTGGTGACAATAATGGAGTTTATCTCGCCCGTTTTGCCCGTCAGTGTTTGGAGCTGGGAAAGCGGCATCACCAGCGAAAGCTCATCGGCGGGGTGCGCTCCTTTCTCATATATCCCCGCTACCTCGAAAGGTGAGGAAGTTGGCCCTAGGAACAGCTGGACCGTGTCTCCTGTTCCCACATCTAGCTTGCGGGCGGTCTCACTGCTGATGTACACCTGGTTGGAGGCCAAGTTACTCAGGGAGAGGATGTTTCCCCCTCCGTCCACCAGGCGGTCAAAACCGCCCATTGACTCCTCGGCATAGCCGAGGATGTCGACCTGTGGCTCGCTTAAGCTGGTGCCAGGTGCCAGCACCGGCGCGCTTTCTATGATCAGGGGTGCCACACCATCCACCTCCGGGTCGCTCGACAGGTGCCCCTTGACTGTATCAAAATAAGCTTGGTCGAAGTAGGCCAGCCCGCCGGACACATCTCGTGCCTCTTGTCTCACTACTACATCCACCTGTCCAAGTGACTGCACTGCCTGGACCCGGATGGAATGGGCCATCGTATCCCCGATGGCGAAGGAAGCGGAGAAGAGAACGGTGGCCAGCATCACGCCCATCACTATGAGGGCTGTTTGCGCCGGGCGTCGGGGAATATTACGTAGCGCTAGCTTGAACATCACCCGGTTGCGCAGGGCGACCAGGACCACGACGGCGACCCCGGTGCCGAAGATGGCCAGTAGTATCACCATGAACAGATTGATCGGTATGCCAAATAGCTTTTCCATTACTTCTCTTTTTACTCCTGCGCAGCCTGCATATTCTCAGCAAGCCGTGTTGGTTGTATCAGCGGTGGGAGCCTACACCCTCGCCGTGCCAGGGGTCTCAGAGAAGATCACCTCGTAGTGGTCACGCCCGGGCGGCGCGCGAAACACGGATACGAACTTAGCGACCTGCTCATCATAGTATCCGCTCTCCACTCCGGCCACTGCTGCTTCCTCACTTGCCCACAGGCTCAGGATCATACCCTTGCCCTCAGGAGTGGTCAACACGTACAGGCCCTCGTATCCTGCCCGTTTTCGTGCCTCGGGCACGACCAGCTCTTTGAACTGCTCTAGCGCAGCGTCCACGCTGACCCGGAGGGTATCTATTTCAAACAATGTTGTCCTAGCGTACATGTTTTTCCTCCTTACTGCTGGCATTATCTACTGCTAACCATGCCTCAAGGCGGGATTTAGCCGCTACCCGTGTAAAGCTCCTCTACGATCTCACCGTCAGCCATGCGCAGGATGCGATGCGCCCTGCGGCCCACGGCCAGGTCGTGGGTGACGATGACGAAGGTCTGCACTTTCTCCTTGTTCAGCCGACACAGCAGGTCCATGACCTCGGCAGAGGTCTCGCTGTCTAAATTGCCCGTGGGCTCGTCGGCCCAGACGATGGCAGGGTCGTTGACCAGCGCCCGGGCGATGGTCACCCGTTGCTGCTGACCGCCGGACATCTCCATAGGGCGCTTGTGCTCCTCACGTGCCAGACCTACTAGGGCCAGGGCCTCCTGCGCCTTTCGCCGAGCGTCGCCAGGCTTCACCCCGGCCACCAAGAGGGGGAGTTCTACGTTTTCAGCCGCGCTGAGCACCGGCAGCAGGTTGAAGGCCTGGAAGACGAAGCCCATCTTCTCGGCCCTGTAGCGGGTACACTGCCTGTCCGACATATCATGGAGGGGGGCGCCATCGATTATCACCTGGCCCTCGCTGACATCATCTATACCTGATAGGACGTTAAGGAGTGTTGTTTTGCCGCAGCCAGAAGGCCCCATGACAGCCACCATCTCGCCCCGCACAATGTTCAGATCAATACCCCTGAGGGCATGCACTTTCACCTTGCCTGTGTCGTAAACCTTCTGAACCCCGGTGCCTTTGATAATAACTTGATCCATGTGTACTGCTCCAACCATTTTTGAGAAACCTTACCGATATTAGCGTATCGGCGGTTTTGCGTCAAGTTAACATTTCCTACATACGGGGTTATATATTTTGCTAAAGGTATGGGTGTGATAGAATAATTCTTGAGTCTATCTCATTATGATTGAGCACTTTAGGGAAACTGTGTGTCGACATCAGTGCACAAGAACTGCCGCCATTAGGAGGTTGACATAATGAAGGTGGTTGACATAGCAGAAGAGCATGAAAAACTGTATTTCGTATGTCTCGAAGACTGGTCCGATGAGATGAAAGAGGCTGGAGACCACAAGGAGGTCTGGTACAACAAGATGAGGGACAAGGGCCTCCGAGTAAAGCTGGCACTGGATGATAGTGAAGAAGTTGGCGGTATGATACAATACACCCCCATAGAGCACTCATTCGCGGAGGGCAACGACTTATACTTCGTGAATTGTATCTGGGTTCACGGTTATAAACGGGGAAGAGGGAACTTCCAAAAAATGGGGTTGGGGAAGGCCTTGCTCCAGGCCGCCGAGGACGATGTAAAGGCTATGGGTGCTAAGGGGATGGTGGCATGGGGGCTGTGGTTGCCATTCTGGATGAAGGCATCATGGTTCAAAAAGCAAGGATACAGTAAGATAGATAGACAGGGAATTCAGGTTCTTCTGTGGAAGCCTTTCGTCAGCGATGCCATACCTCCCAAATGGATCAGACAGAAGAAAAAGCCAGCAACTATACCTGGCAAGGTAGTGGTGACGGCATTCTTGAACGGATGGTGTTCGGCCCAGAACTTGGCTTTCGAAAGGGCGAGGAGGGCTGCCTCAGAGTTTGGTGATAAGGTGGTGTTTCAGAAGGTTGACACCTTTGACAGAGAGGTCCTCTTGGAATGGGGAATTGCAGATGCCTTGTTCATAGACGGCAAAGAGGTGCGAACAGGACCTCCACCTTCATATGAGAAGATAAAGAAAATGATAGCAAAGAGAGTCGGGAGATTGTAGTTATTGCCCATTCCGCGAGCGAATCACTGCAGATTAGGGATCAAACTGTGATCCCTCGATTCCATAAGCGCCCATGTGGGTCATCAGCTCATTGTAGCTGTATCTTATCGGGTGCTCAAGGTAACTGCTTTGCGAAGCATTCAGCACTGCCTCACTATTAACTATCAGACTCCCATTTGTTCCAAGTTTGAGCCAGTGCCCTCTGAGACAGTATTTGATAAATCTATCCAGTCGCTTGATAAAGGCCCCTTGGTCTATAAGAGCATCATCGACGCTGAGTCCAAGGCTGCGGAGCTTCTGTGCCCGGGATAGAACCCCCCCAGAAAGCAGGTCCTTTGTTATCACCCCAGAATCCCCCTTCGCCATTTGCAGCAAACACCAGCTCCCCAATTGTCCGATGTTAACAACTCCAAGTTTTGTTATCGCAACTTGCACAAGCTTTTCAAATTCGCTTTTAGTGAGCCCCTTCAGATTTAGGAGCTCAGGCCCTATAGTGAGGTGGACTCTTGTTCTCCCCATAGTCATAAAATCATAGGCGATGTTAACAGGTAGAATCCGTACATCAGCTTGTGCCCTATGAGTGACACGATACAGCCCGCTCCTAATGGGGCCGAACCGACCGTCAGGGGAGTGCTCATCCTCAGGTGTGAAGAAAAGGATACCACCTTCATCTAATATATTTGAGAAGCAATTGAGTTGCCTATTCACCTCATCCAGCAGGGGAGGTCTTATTCTTGCCAGCACGTGGCTTTTCAGCATACGCAAAGGAGCCTCCTGTGCATGGAGTATACGGTAGTCGTAGCTCAGGAGATCCCTGACATGCGTGTTGTCCAGATTTGAATTCAGGGGAGATGGCAAAAGGCTGGCAAATTTTTCTATCCATTGCTCCTCTAAGATATCTTTCAAGGCTGAGTTGCCTTCCCATCTGTATACATCTCTAAGAATGCTACTAACTCTGCTACGGGTCAGGCGACTTATCGGCTGAGCACGAAATGCAGCCATTACGGTTGACAGCTTGAATGCATACAGGAGGCGTCCCAAGAAGTGAGGCAACTGAAAATGGGTAGACAGAAATCCTGGGTCAAAGACATCATCCCGAGCGGCAAACCACATTCTGAGGTGTGGGCGAAAGAGGGTTTTCCTGAAATGGAGTGTAGAGGGAATGATGATTTCGTCCAGATCTCTCTTATGGCAAATGGCAATTATCGTCGCCGGTGAAGCACTGAAGTTGTGCAATCCCTGAACTTTGATATCGAAAAATGCTCTCGTGCCAATGTAGAAGGAAATGGCCAGCATATTGGTGAACGAAGTTCCTGCTATGCTTTGCGCTCCGCTCCACATTTTGTCGAGAGCCAGAAATGAAGCAACCACTTGAAGGCTCTTAGCTTGTAGTCTGATGTGCATAGTAGCCCGAGCTATACACTTTTGTCAAGAGTGCTTTACTTGGATCGACGAATATCTTATGATGAATTAACCTAAACATGTGAGGAAAGACATAACCAGATATCCTATTTGCCAATCAATAGAAGATATTGAAAGACATTCCGGTTCGCTTGTAAGGCTAATCGGTACCTATAGATTCGCGAATGCTTCCAAAGGCAGACCACAGTGCTGGGTTGCGGAAGTAACTCTTCAAGATAATACAATTGTGGTTGTAGGATATGACCCTGCGTCCGATGAGGTACAACGGCTTAATAATCGTAAAGTGAGTGTGATTGGCAGGATCTTACCATCATATCCTGACGAGCATAGGCAATGGATAGTAGCTCCTCATCTGATGGATATTGAATCAATAGAAGAATACACGGCCTAAGGAAGAACACGAATTTGAACTGGGAGTGCTTTCCATAATAATAGCCAGCGGCTGAGCTTCAATAAACGAGTTTTTACACCAACAGATTGAAAGGGTATGGATATGGTACGGGAGGAGATATTCAACAGTTTTTGCTCTCCGCATTGCTTTGGTGGGCCATGCGAATTTCAGGTTACGGTCCGAGACGGCAAAGCAGTACGGCTCAGGGCTCACCCCAAGATGACCTATCCTCCCTGCCCCAAGGGCCGAACCAACATTCGAAGACTCTATCACCCAGACCGCATCAAGTATCCGATGAAGAGGGTTGGGGAAAGAGGCGAAGGCAAATGGGAGAGAATTTCCTGGGACCAAGCCCTGGAGACAGTAGCCCAAGAACTAAACAAAGTCAAGGCCAAATATGGAAATGAGGCCTTGGTTATGTATAACTACGTGGGTTCCTTCGGATTTCCGGGCGGCCTCCGTGGCATGAAAGCCAATATAATAAGGCTATTCAATCTCTGGGGCGGCTGCATCCCGTCCTATGATAGAGGTAGTCTTTGCTTCCAGGCATTCATTTCGGCCTCGGACCATCTTTTCGGAGGCATGAACTGGGCCTTGACCCCAGACAGGGAATGCGAGCTGATCATCGTCTGGGCTACGAACCCGATGGAGACACATGTAAGAGGGGTTAATTATTCCTTCCGAAAGGCCAAGAAACGGGGGGCCAAGTTCATATTCATAGACCCCTGGTTCAACCCCTCGGCTGAGGAACTGGCCGACGAATGGCTCCCAATCAGGCCGGGCACCGATACCGCTTTGGCGCTGGCGATGATGAACATCATCATCAACGAAGGGCTTTACGACAAGGATTTTGTCAGCGCTCACACCAATGCCCCGTTCCTGGTGCGAAGTGACAACGGGGAGCTTTTGCGGGAACATGATATCGTGGCCGGTGGCTCGGACAAGTATATGGTCTGGGATGCAGCGTCTGGCAAAGCTCAAACCCATGATTCGCCTAATATAGCCCCAGCGCTCATTGGCAGCTACCGCATAAGTGGAGTTGAATGCCAGCCGGTATGGCAGCGATTGATGGATAATGTCGCCGAATGGACCCCACAGCAGGCCGAAGCGGTGACGACAATCCCTGCCCAAACCGTGGCCAGAATTGCCAGGGAGTTTGGCCAAACCAAGGGAGCCAAAATCCATGTGGGCATCACCCCTGGATTTAATCGAGCCTCCTGGGGCGAGAATGCAGTCTACTCGGTTGGCATGCTCAACGCCATAACCGGAAACTACCGTGGCTGCATCTCACGCTTCTACCCCAGGACATCGTCCCCAGAGGTCGGACTATCCCAGACTGTAAAAGCGCTGGAGGTTGAGAACCTGGTGAAGAAAAGAGTCCCGATAAATCATCTCGCCGAGGCCATCCTCAACCCAGAGAGGTATAACACAAATATCCGCGCCATGTTCGTCATGCTGGGGAACCCGGTCAACCAGCACGGCAACTCAAATAGGACCATAGAGGCGCTCAAAAAGCTGGATTTCATTGCTGTATGTGATTGTTTCATGTCGGCAACCGCCAGATATGCTGACATTTTGCTCCCTACCTGCACCTTTCTGGAAAGGGCTGCCATTGAAGAAGGTTCCGAGGTCGGCCGCACGGTGTTTTGCATCCTCGCTCATCTGAATCCTAAGCCGAAGCTATTCTACAGTGAGAGAGCAGTGGCACCATTAGGGGAAAGCAAGGACGACTTTGAAATCGTTTGTGATCTGGCCAAGAAGATGGGCTATGCCCAGTACTTCCCTTGGCGGAACGCGGAGGCGTGGATTGAAGAAGTGCTAAATATGGCTAAAAGTGATCCCAAATACCCCTGGCTGAAGCCGGTAACGGTGGAGCAGCTCAAGAGAGAAGGAATAGTCGACCTCGATATGCCCCCACTACAGCCCACGCTCAACCTGGGAACGCCTTCAGGAAAGGTCGAGCTTTATAGCGAGCCTCTGCTGCAAAAGGGCTACGACCCCATGCCTGTTTACCGGGAGCCCGAGGAAGGGCCACTGAGCACGCCAGACTTGTACCAAAAATATCCGCTCAACCTGCTCTCACCCCATTCTCTTGGCCGGGCCCATTCATCCTTTGCCAACCAGACCGAGCTGCACAAGAGGTTCAAGCCCGATGTATTGGTGAATCCCGCTGATGCGAAGAAACGGGGCATCAAGAGCGGCGACTGGGTGATAGTGTTCAACGACAGAGGCAGCATCGAAATCGAGGCCACTGTGGCCGATAAAATCAAACCGGGGGTAGTCCGCATCTATGAAGGAGGCTGGCCTGAGCACGGCATGGCCAACACCCTGACCCGAGACGCGCTGACCACCTACGGCGAGAATGCCACATTCAATACCTGCCTTGTAGAGGTGAGAAAGGCATAGGCCTCTGGCTGAGATCAGGATTAAAACATGCTTAACATGGACTAGAGTTACAGTGTAGGCTACAGAGAAAGGTATTGGGGGAACAGTAGGGGTGAGCCAGGGAGGAGCTTGATAGAAGAATGTCCTTCAGATGTGAAATTAGTCAGCGAACCATAGAAGCCGCCAGTCATAGCGCAATCGCAGAAAATGTTCCCTATGCAGGCGCACTTTTTGTGACGTAGTCGATCACTTCTTCGATTGGGTCGCCCGGCCTGAATATCTTTCTCACTCCCATTTCCATTAAATGGGGAATAGTCTTCTCCGGTATTATACCGCCTACCATGACCCTTGTGTCAGTCATGTTGTTCTCTTGTAGCAACCTGATCACCACCGAGGTATCATGCATCAGCCCCGAGACATAAAAGCCCATGCCAACGATATCAACATCTTCCTGCAAGGCTACAGTTGCCACTTCCTCGGCCAGCCGATAGCGGACGAAAATCACCTCTATGCCAGCATCGCGAAGCTTTCTGGCCACATATCTGAGCCCCCTCTCGTGGGCATCCTGGTCTGACTTGGCCAGAAGCACCTTTATCTTCTTTTCAGAAGTAGCCATAGCCGCAAACCTCCCGCAATACGCCTTGTGCCTCGCCCAATGTGGCGTTGGCCTTGACCGCGTCCATGATCGCTGGCATCAGGGTGCCGCAGGAGGCGGGCCACTCCCTTAGCCATGTCTCCGTGGTCGCCTTCAGTTGAGCCAAGGCCTGCTGGGTCTCCGCGTTATCTCGCTCCGCCTTGAACCTCCTCACTCTGTCAATAGCTTCCGGCTCCATATTGGGGTCGACCTCAAAGAACCCCACTTTCTGCGGCTCTTGTTCAAGCCGATATTTGTTTACTCCCACCAGCACCCTTTCCCCAGTCCTCAGGCTCTCAAAATGCTCATAGGCTGACCTTTCGAGCTCCGCTCTGAGCCAGCCTGTCTTCCAGCAGTCAAGGTAGCCCCCAAGCTGTCCAACCTTATCCAGGAGATTCCAGGCCTCCTCCTCCATCTTGTTCGTCAGCCACTCGACATAATAAGAGCCACCCAAAGGATCAGCTACTCCCGGGATGTTTGTCTCGTGGTAGATGATCTGCTGTGTCCTCAAGGCGATCTGCGCTGCCTCCTCCGTGGGGATGCATATAGCTTCATCATAGCCGGCTGTCCAAATGGCGTCTACGCCGCCCAGTACCGAGCTAAGGGTGGCCAAAGTAAGGCGGACTATGTTGTTTAAGGGCTCCTGGAGCGTTAACCCCACACCTCCGGTTTGAGTCTTTATCAGGATCTTGAGCGCATCAGGGCGTTCACAGCCAAACCGCTCCTTGAAGGTCTTGGCCCACATTCGCCTGAAGGCCCGATATTTGGCGATGTCTTCAAAGAATTCCTGCCCGACATGTGCTTGATGGTAGAATCCGGGGGCGACGTCTTCAGGGTTGAGCCCTGCTTTGATGCACTCTTCGGTGATGGTGATAGCAGTGGCCAGGCCGAAGGCTATCTGCTGCACATGGTTGGCCCCGGCTTCCCCGGAAACGTAGCCGGTTATATTTGTATGATAGGCCATGGGCATGTGCTTGATGCGATAGTTTATGTTCTCCACTATTAACTTCAACGCGGCTTCAGGAGAAAAGCAGGCGCTATCATAAAACCACTGGCGGTAAACCAAGTTCGAGCACTCCATGCGCATTTTCTCTTTGGAGTAGCCTCGCTGTTCTGCATAAAGGAGATACATAGCAGTGATCACCAGCGCGGTATCGTAGAGGATGAAGCCGGCGATTATCTGGTCCAGGGGAAGACCATCGAAGAGCAGTGCCATATCCTGTACTGTGCTAACAGAGACCCCACCCTCACCAACTTTGCCTTGAGATTCAGGATCGTCAGGATCATAGCCGGCTCGTGTGGGGTGATCGACATTTAGACTGAACCTGGGAAATTGTTCTCCCTCCCCTTCCTTGCCTGCATGTAGCTTCCATCCTGCCTTGCGCAGGTATTCCCATCGGCCTCGGGTATCATTCCCTGCGCCATGGCCGAGAGGCTGGCGCATCACCCACGGCGTAGCTTGATATCCGCGAGGCTTCGGCCCCCTGGTATAGGGATACTCACCGGGGAATCCGATATCCTCGATGTTGCTGTCCTCTATATCCATGGGACTGTATACAGGCTTTAAGGGAATGCACTGGCTTGCGATTGCTGGTTTGAATTCCCTCTCACCGTATGTCTCTGAGCAATCTCTCTGCCACTGTTCCTCCAAGGCCTTGATTTTCTCCAATTCATCCTGACTAAACATACTATTGCCTCCTTCAATCTCGTCTTGTACTCAACCCGAAACTCGCCTTAGCATGGTGGGTCATAGTGGAACTTGCCATAAGAATCTCCTTTTGAGGTGAAAGTCGCTGGGGAATTTCCTATTTGGACTGTTGCCCACGTCATGCCGCCCGGCCTCATCTTCGTCTGAGTGTGATTGGTTCGATGATACTACTCTACCCAATGGCTGTCAAGCTTCTTGATACCGCTGGTTCAGGGCATACTTGTCCTGCTTGACCCACTGCTCCGTTTTGAATTCCCTAAGCTACGAGTTCTGCATGACACAGGGTACTCTCGAATGAGTAACCAAACGTCAATGATGGAGAGAGCAGGCACAACATAGTGTAGCCGTACGCGGTGCTTGCCTTGAAAAAAAGAGGCTTGTGCTAGGGTATCGTGGCTTTGTTTAGAATCGCAGGTTCGTGCAAGGGCAATATAATGTCGGCACGTCTTTTTATTCGGGCCATGCTCTCGTAGGCATCAATCGCGCTCAGGTACACGCCGGGTATCATAAATGACACTCCCCTTTTCTGAAGCTCCGGCGGCGGGTTAAAGTTTTCTTCTATGGAACAAAAGCCGGCGATGATGACGGTACCCTTGGCTGTGTTTACAGCTACGGACTGGCCTCCAGCGCTATGACCTGGGGTGAGCAGGACTTCTATCCCGTCCTCAATCTTGGCATCACCAGACACCACCTCGTAATCAAGTCCCGAGATTAGATCCGCATAATCTGGGGGATCGACTACTCTGTCCCGGTAAAAGGGGTGCGGGCTGCGGGCGAAGTCCAGCTCTGCACGCTGCACAACCACCTTGGCCTTGGTAAATTGGTGAGCCAGGGCAATATGGTCATGGTCTAAGTGGGTTAGAATGACAACATCTATGTTGTCTGGCTTGAGCCCCAGCTTGCCAAGCCCCTCGTCCAGAGTTTGTATGTGCTCTGCCTGACGTCCCCGAGCGGCAAACCTCTCTGCTGTTATACCGGCATCTACGATGATCTTACGCTCCCCGCCTTCTAAATACCAGATGTAGTTAACAAGGGGCGCAGTCTCCGCGTAATCGAAGCGGAGGCCAGCATAGATGGGATAGATAAGTCTGGATTTAAGGAACCCTAACAGCTTTATTAGTGGGATAGGATGGATAACATAGTTCTTTGCCATGACTTCACTTAGCTCCTTTCATAATTATATCCGATATCGAGTCAATATTACTACTCTTCTTTATCAGGGATTGCTATTATAGAGTTGAACAATCAATCCCAAACTGACCTATTGGCTCGGCTACTCCCCATTTTGCCAACACAAAGCTGCCAACTACTTGAGAGGAGAGATTGGCGACGGAATAAGGAGCTTGACGGTTTCGCTTTGTATACAGGGCGTAAGCCTGGTCATGATTTCTGTTACTTCCTTGCTTTGGTCCCGGGCTTGCCAAAACCTCTGCAGCTCTGCCATGTCTTCGTGAGCCCACAGGTTGACAACATGCCAGCGAGGCCCGATGCGGCATGTCCATTGCCCCATGAATTTCCTTCCAAGGCTCACGAGCGCAGGCATATACTCTTTGGCAAAGATGTCCATAAATACTCCCACCTTGTCAGGGTGCAGGTCCAGGACTGCCTCTAAGTAAATCACGGCTTTCAACCTCCTTAGTTTTATTTTGACTGCAAAATTGCTTTACAGCAGAGTCTGGCATATGCATTGGCCGCCAAAATGCCCATTGCCAGTAGCGTAGACTTCCCTTCCCCGAGCCTCTTCGGGAATCGCCTCGCTACTTCCGAAGATCTTTTGCCGAGAGCAAAAATTGCTACCCGCGCTCAATTTGAGCGTGGCTGGATTACCTTGACCGAATTGCTAAACCAGTTCAGCGAAGGATGTAGACGGCTCCCATAGTGCCATCAACCTTTAATCTATCCCCTGTCTTGATTTTCTTCGTTGCCTCCATGCAACCAGCAACACAGGGAAGGCAGTATTCGCGAGCTACTATCACCGTATGGGACAGACTGCCTCCAGCATCCGTTACCACGCCGCTGGCTACAGGGAAAGCAGGGGTCCAAGCCGCATGCGTGAATGGTGCCACCAGGATCTCACCAGGCCGAAGCTCGCCTAGTTCCTCTAAGCTGAACAATACGCGGGCAATTCCCTCTACCACCCCAGGAGCTGAAGCAGCGCCATAAAGGTCGGCCTTCAGCTCCGGCTTGACGATCGGAAGAGTGGCTATAATCCGTAGAATGGGGTCAAATGCTGCCCCTTCTGCCAGTGCACTTGGATCACCTATAAAAATGGGCAAATCCCACTTAAGACTCTCCGCATATCTCTTTTTGCGCCTTTCGATCAGGGGGCTCATCACACATCTTTCCATAATTGTCGATGGCAACTCTAGCTCATCTGGGGTGAGGAAGAAGATATCCTCGGGGTCATCGATGACCCCTGCCTTGGTGAACCTCTTTCCCCACTCCATAGCTACCCGGCGACCTAGCGCAGCCGAGGCCATATCTGTCGGGAGAGTATGATCCTCGCACCAAACACTGCTCCACTGAGCAGCCTGCATTAGCTTACCAAACCATTCCCTCTGAGCTACAGGCACTTGGGACAGGACCTCTTTCTCTGCCTCTGCCCTCTCGCTCGCCAAACTCTGCCGTACCTCATCCAGTGTGAAAACGCTTCCTTTTTCGGCTATGGCAACTATCGCCTTCTTCACGTCAGGTATCGCAAGAGTGGGCTTCTCAACCCAGGAGGGCAATGAGGCGTCATAGATTCGCCCGCACCGCCAGCCATGCTCCCAAAGAAATGCATTAAACTCCTGAAGCCAGCTCTTGCCCGCTTCACTCTCTTCAAGCTGCGAAAGCAATTGCCCATCATCCTTGGTCGCTAAGAAAAGCTGATCCAGGCCAAGCTCGGTCGCCCGGATGCCAAGCTGCCACAACGCCGCATTAGCCCTAAATAGAAGGTTGTCAAACCCTGAAAGCAACTTCTTGATCTGAGGCTGGTGTTCGTCCATGCCAAGTAGCTCCTTGCACAGGTCGGTGAAGAACAGATAGATAGAATTGGTGGCATACATGGTCAAATGGTGCGTATTCCACGACTGTTGAAGGAGTTGCATCCAATCATATAAGTGATCAAGCAACTCTATGTTGTTCATCTCCGCGGGCTTTGCTTTTTCTAAGCGCTTGTTTTTCTCGATCATGGCATCTCTGGCTTTGCCCCACTCTTTGCCGAAGTCCTCAATATAAGGAGCAATTCTATCTCTGTAAATAGGTTCGCGGGCCTTACGCTCGTTTTCATCGAGTATTACCGCCGGGCTCATATACATGTAGCCCTCGATAAACCTCAGATTAATACCGTGACTCCCCGGCACACACAGTCCCTCAGTGGCTACGCGTTGGGCATGCGCAGAGCCGATTCTCCAAATCCACTTGACAAACGGTTTAAACGGTGGCGTGCTGTATGCCACTCCCCTGGGCCATACCTTAATTACCTTCAGGTCTCGCTCTTCGTCAAAATCGTGAGGTGTCCAGGTACTATAATCCGGCGCTGACTTCCACTCCTGCATTTTCCTCTCCTTTCGTTATTGTTCTGATTTTCCAATCTTGCTGCTGCCAAACGGGCATCGTTTTCTCAAGCCTGAAGCGCACCTCCAACACATTTATTCGAGCTCACATATCCACTGGAGGTCTGTCTGTAGTTCTTATATTATAGTCGACATCCGCGCAAAACGATACGGCGAAGTAGATAGGACGTCTATTTCTACCCCGTCCTTGGAAACGGGCCACATACGAGACGAGGTGGCGTCAACGGGTCGGCGGTCGCCACCACGGACAAGTGCAATCGTCACTGTCCCTGAGGCGTAGATCAGTTCCTCAGGCGCATAGCCACCGAGGAAGGAACTCACTACTTTGACTCGCTTTATTCTTCGGTTTCCTGAATTTGGCTGGCCTGTTCTTAAGGTGCGCAGAAATTTACGCCATTACTCCCATATGCATCCTCGTAGGGAACGAAGATCCCGTGGCACCTTGCGGGAGACTCGAACCCAGGTAGACAATCTGGAGGCAGATATCTTGAGGAAGAAGATATAGAAATCTCGAAGACCTAACTGCCCGGGGCCAGTCCATCATATCTTCTTGAGCTTTGTGTGGGAAAATTCTATCACGATTGCGCAATCTTGTCAACATATCTGCATTCGTGGTTCTGGTCGATTGTGCTTGACACGCTTTCAACAATTAGCTATCTTCGGGGGGGGGGAAGCACAACAAAAGGCGGGTCAAAGGAGATGGAGGCGTATTGCTTCAAATGCGTGCAAGGAGTGATATAGAGAACCCGGCGGGAGTGAGTTTCAAGGGCGGGAGATCGCAGCGCGCAAGTAGGCAGAGGCCCCAAACACATCGAATTTCCTGCCGGCAATACCACAGACCATCAGAAAGGAGAAAGAACTATGTTCGATGACCTCAGAGGTTTCATCCAGAAGTTAGACGAGATGGGGCAGGTCACAAAGGTGGATGGTGCTGATTGGGATCTGGAAATAGGCACTATCATTGAACTGATGGTCGAGCACAAGAAACCTATATTGCTGTTTGACAATATCAAGGACTATCCGGCGGGATACCGACTCGTGACCAACATCTTCAAGACAGGAGTGGCGCTGCGCCTTGGCCTGAGCATCCCTGAGGAACTGTCGGGTATTGAGGTCATAAGGTACTGGAAGAACATTTGTGAACAATATAATCCTGTTCCTCCCATCGAAGTAAAGTCCGGACCTGTCACGGAAAATGTCCTCACGGGTGAGCAAGTCGATATCCTCAAATTCCCTGCGCTTAAATGGCATGAAATGGATGGCGGCCGTTACATTGGTACTGGCAGTGCGATCATCACCCGAGATCCCGAGGAGGGATGGATAAATGTTGGGACCTACCGGATTATGGTTCAAGACGAACGGACTCTGGGCTTTTATATATCTCCGGGCAAGCATGGCGCGGTAATGCGGGAAAAGTATTGGGCCAAGGGGGAAAGCTGCCCTGTGGTGATATGCTTTGGCCAGGAGCCACATCTGTTTGCCGCAGCCTCAGCAAATGTCCCGTGGGGTGTGTCGGAGTTTGATTTTGCCGGACACGCAAAAGGAAGACCCATTGAGGTAATCAAAGGAGAGGTCACAGGACTGCCAATACCAGCCACAGCCGAGATAGCGATAGAGGGCTTTGCTCCACCGCCGTCAGTTGATAGCAGGAAAGAAGGCCCGTTTGGTGAGTGGTCAGGATACTATGCATCCGGAAGTAGAAATGAGCCGGTTGTTCGGATTGAGGCGATATACCACAGAAGCAGTCCGATCGTGCTTGCTGTGCCGCCAACAGAGCCAGGAGGCTCTGGCACCTTTGCTATACCTATTCACACGGCCAGTACCCTCTGGAGCGCCCTTGAGAAGTCAGGGATGCAGGGAATAAAGGGAATCTGGGCACATGGCACAAGCAATCGGATAGCGGTCGTCGTCTCGGTTCAGCAGAGATATCTTGGTCACGCCAAACAAATTGCTACGTCGGCTGCCTCCTTGGTTCAAGGCGAGGGTGGTACGGGCAGGTATATCGTCGTTGTTGACGACGACATCGATCCCTCGAATCCGAGAGAGTTGATGTGGGCTATTTATTCCAGATGTGATCCTGAGACTTCCATAGACATCGTCAGGGGATTTCTGAGTAGCCCGATAGATCCGGTGATACCGCCTGAGAAGAGGAGTCGAGGGGACTTCACACAGACCAGGGTGATTGTGAATGCCTGCAAACCATATCACTGGATAAAAGAATTCCCACCAGTGAATAGATCCAGCCCTGAGTTGAGAAAAAAGGTGCGGGACAAATGGGGCCACCTGTTTACCTAAGATTATTCAATAGGGACGCCCTTTTTCCTCCCACACCTTGGGCAAGCCAAAATCCTCGGCTAGGATTTTGTAGCAATTATAGCCGTTTCGCCCATGAATACGACCCCCATAATGCATAGAGGCCCCGCACATATAGAGGCCCTTTATAGGCGTTCGGTATCGAGCTAACTCAGGACAGGGTCTGAACCTCCCCATTTGAGAGGCGACCTGCTCTATACCTACAGTGCATCCCTCCCGCATATTGATGTTTCTCTTCACCACATCGCTGGGCGTATTGCAGTAACCGGCTATGACATTATCCCAGGTCATATTTGGGGCATACCACTGCCATTGCCTTACCATCTCAAGTACTATATCCTTCTTCATCTGTAGCCACTGGCTCTCTGAGAAATAGCGAAGCGGGGCGGTAAACTGTTCGAGCAGGATGTTATGCTTCCCCTGAGGAGCGCGGGTCTTATCCAACAGGCTGTCAATACCAACCAGAACATAAAGCTTCTCAGGTATGCCACGCGTGAGTGCCTCTGCCTCATGCTTGTCGGCCAGAGTTTCTGGATCATTAGGCATAAAGTCAGCTCTGCCCGCACGGAGGCAATCCGGGTTGAAGTCGGCCGCCTTCCATTTAGGCAGCTCATGCACGGCGAAATGTGCCCAGAATATGGGGTCGCCATCGTATGAGATGTTTTTCACTTTCATAGCAAGCTGTGGGCTTATATAATCCTCTCCCACAAATCTGAGCAGGGTCTGATGTGCATCTACATTGCTAACCACCAGCTTTCTGGCCCCAATTTCCGTTCCATCGGTCAGCCGGACTCCCCTCGCTACGCCGTTATCTATGAGCACCTTGTCAACCTCGTGGTGAACGAAGAACTTACCCCCCATCTCGCTGAGGTTCTTCTGCAGGGCATGGGCCAACGCATGGGTACCACCGACAGGAGAGGCAGGAGTATATATTGAAAGAACAACCATAACCTGATGGAGAGCGTCGACTACATGGATCACATCTTTGGGGAAGCACCCACTGGTTGACATCGCCGACCTTATGAAGTAGGTCCTCAATTCACTGCTCTCGAATAGGTCATAGGCGACTTCCTTTATGGTCATAAACTGGTACCTCGGATCGATGCCGTCTTCTGGGTCATCAAATAGCCTTTCAACAGCATCTCGTTCCCCCCAGGGAAGAGGGGGATTAAGCACCCACTCGTTGAGGGCAGCTCCCCATTTCCTTTGATACTTTTCTATCAGGATGCTGCCCGTCTCGGCATCTCTTTCCGAAAACCTGGCGATTTCCCTGAGCATCCTTTCAGTACCCCCTGGCACAGTCTTCTCCTCACAAGTTATCGGGTCGGCTACTGTCACCGATGGATACCCTTGCAGGCATGTACCATCATCAAAGATTGCCGCTGCCCCAATGTCAGAGAACTCATAGCGTGCACCTTTCTCCCACAGTTTGAAGTCCTGCCATGCTGGTTGGCGATAGAAAGTGTGGAAATTGGCACATGGATTGCTCAGAAATCCAGGAATGGGGAGTTCTTCACTGCAAGCACCGCCACCTATTTCGTGTTGACGCTCCAGGACAGCCACAGTCATACCAGCGTTGGCCAAGTAGCAGGCGGTTACCAAGCCATTATGGCCTCCGCCAATTACTACCGCGTCGTAGATAGCATCAGCCATTTATATAGCCTCCTTTTGCCAATCATGAGACCAGGATGCTCCACATTTGTGAGGTACTTGTTCCACTGATTCCGTAATGTCTCTAGTCTTCCTATCAGGAATAACCGGCACCGAAATTTCCTCCGATCCATAGTGAAGACAGGCATCGAGCGGCACGCCGCAGGTCATAGACGGAGCCTCAGCAAGCAGTAGGGGCTCCAGCAGAGCTGGTTTGCTTGGTTCAGGTATTCGCACGCTACCTTAGGCTTAGTGCTTGAAGCCCATAACGCGCGGCATCTAAACTACATTGTCAGAGACAATCTCAGCGCCCACCGTTGCTTAGCTCAAAGCTCTATGAACCTGTATCTTGACCTCTCCCAGCGGGCTCCAGTCTATCATAGGAGCATATCTTGGGGACCCCACAATTGGCTAATTCCCCAAGCTGATGTTGGACCGTCTTTCGCTCCCAGATACCTGCAGCCCCTGCTACTCGAAGCATATCCGAGTTTGCGAGGTTTGCTTACCCTTCGCCATATGTCCCGGAGTGCGTGTCTGTTCAGGGCTATTCGCCCACGATATAGACAACGCCGATATCGCCGTCGACCTTCAGTTTCATCCCGGTCTTGATTTTCTTCGTTGCCTCTACGGTACCGGAGACAACAGGCAGTCCATACTCCCTGCCCACTATGAAGGCATGGGTTAAGTAACCACCAACATCAGTCACCACAGCCTGGACAAGGTTAAACAGAGGTGTCCAAGTTGCTGATGTCTCCAGAGTCACCAGTATCTCGCCAGGCTGAACCTGATCGAATTCCGCCTCGCTCAATATCACACGGGCTGTCCCCTCAACGACTCCAGGTGCTGAGACCGTGCCGTAGAGGTCAGCCTTTAGCTCAGGCCTGACCCGAGGAATAGGAATGGCGGTTGAGCGTAGCAGAGGATCGCTGCCTATCACCGCCGGTATAGCACTTGGGTCTCCAATAAATGGCGCCGGCTCGGCCTTGCGAAATTCTTCGTGCTGCCTTTTCCTTATCTCAACCTCTTTGTGAGCATCGAATTGAGCTATCATTCGTACCTCTATCTCTTCTGGCAGCAGGTAGTAGATGTCCTGGGGGTCATCGATGATTTTTGCCTGGGCGAACCTCTTCCCGATCTCCTTGGTCACGCGCCGGCCTGTTGCATTGCGATAGTTCTCAGTATAGAAAACATGCTCCTCGGCTACGATACCAGCCCACTGAGATCCCCTCATTAGCTTCTCAAACCATTCCCTTTTGTCCTCGGGGACACGGGAGAGTATCTCCTTTTCCGCCTCCGCTCTCTCTTTCTTCAAGCGTACCAGCGCTTGATCGCGGATAAAGGCCTCTCCCTTGGTCATATTACGTCTGATATTCGGTAGTGCCAGGCTTGGCTTCTCCACCCAACTGGGATTGGACACATCCCAGTTCTCCACCGTCCGCCAGCCATATTCATTGACAAATTCACGGAGAGCCTGAAGCCACTTTCTGCCTGCTTCGCTCTCCTCAAGTTTCAAGAGCAATTCCTCATCATTGGGGATACCCTGGAAAACCTGATCCAGGCCCAGTTCTCTTGCCCTCTGGGCAACCTGCCAGAGCCCACGGTCAGTGTCCAGCAACTTATTCTCAAAGCCTGCCATTGCCCTTCCGAATAGAAGATCATTCCTATCTATCCCGAGCAGCTCATGGCACACGTCCTCAAACAGCGAGTAGACACTGCAGAAGGCATACATCGCAACCATGTGTATTTCCGCCTCTCTGCGGTGCACATAAAGCCAGTCCATGAAGCTCATTTTCAGTTCGATATCACTGACTTTCTCCAGATCAACCGCTTTAAGCCGGTTGTAGTGGCCCACCAACTCATCTACACACTTCCCCCATTCCTTGCCGAAATCTTCGATCCAGGGTGCTATCATCTCTCTGAACTTAACCTCGCGCTCTCTTGCCTCTTGTTCGCTTGTTACCATCACGGTTACATACGACCAGCCATCCTTCGATCTCCAGTCGGAACCTTTGCAGGTGGGGATAGAAAGCATTCCAGGGGCATATTGGAGAGCGTGTTGGCAATACATAGTAAGCAGCATCCAGCAGTAATCAAACGGCGTGAGCGAGCGAAGTGTCTCTTTCCTATCAAGGACCCACACTTTGTAGAGCTGTGGATCCCTTGCCTCGTCAAACTCATACGCGCCCCAGTTGTAATAATCTGGCAACTTCTTCCTCCTTCACAGTTTATAGGACATTGATTTCCTTCTCAGCCTCAGCGTATATCTATAATGCTTTCTCACCCTCCTTTCTAATGTAAACTAGCGCCGCCATCAACGAGGAGCGTTTGTCCGGTGACAAAATCACTCTCATCCGAGGCCAGAAAGACAACGGCACCAACCAGATCCTCAGGCTGTTCCACGCGCTTGAGGCAGCGATGCTGCGAGCTTCGCATCTGACGCTCCTCTGACATCACTATCTGGCCGGCCTCAGTCAGGGTATAACCAGGAGCCAATGCATTGGCACGAATGCCGTAGTCACCGAGCTCGGTGGCCAGCCCCCGTGTCAGGCCCACGATGGCGGCCTTGGATGCCAGGTAGTGAAGGAAACCCGGTGTGCCACTGAAGATGGCCCCTGATGAGACGTTAATGATGTTGCCCTTCCCTTGCATCTTCATCTGAGGGAACACCGCCTTGGCGCAGAGCCAAGCCCCCTTCAAGTTGACCTGCATTAGCTGATCCCATTCCTGGACATTGATCTCATAGAATGGTTTCATAACTATGCTGGAGAACACGGCAGCGTTGTTGATCAGGACGTCGATTTTTCCGAATCTTGTCACCGTTTCCTCGGCTATGCGCAAAGTGTCTTCTTCTCGTGAGATATCCACTTTGAGTCCCAGAGCCATACCGCCCTGGGCCTCAATTTCGGCTACGGTGTCCGCCACATCTGATATGTCGACGACTGTGATTTTGGCCCCCTCCTGGGCCAACCTCAAAGAGAACGCCTTACCCAATCCCCCTGCTGCCCCGGTGACTATGATTACTTTGTCATCGAGCCTCATGGCAGAACAGTTCTCCTTTCCTTATTCAATAGGGGCGCCCTTTTTCCTCCCACACCTTGGGCAGGCCAAAATCCTCGGCTAGGATTTTGTAGCAATTGTAGCCGTTTCGGCCACGAAAGCCGCCTCCGTAGTGCATGGCCGCACCACACATATAGAGGTCCTTTATCGGCGTTCGGTATCGTGCCAGCTCGGGACAGGGCCTGTTCCTGCCCATTTGAGAGGCAGTCATCGCTCCCACAGACCAGCTACCTTCGCGCATGTTGATGTTCCTGTCCGCTACATCTTGTGGGGTATTGGCGTAAGCCCCAATGATATTGTCCCAGGTCATATTGGGGGCATACCACTGCCACTGCCTTACCAGTTCATCGACGATCTCCTTCTTCATGCGCAGCCATTCTCTCTCTGAAAAATAGCGTGCTGGGGCGGTAAATTGTTCGAAAAGGACGTTGTGCTGGCCCTCTGGTGCCCGGGTCTTATCGAGCATGCTGTCGATGCCAACCAGAAGGCATAGCTTCTCTGGGATGCCGCGAGTGAACAGCTCTATCTGGTGCTTATAGGCCAGGATTTCCGGGTCCTTAGGCAGATAGAAGAATCTGTAGGCGCGCAAACAATCCGGGTTATAGTCCGCCGCTTTGTATTGGGGAAGCTCATGGAAGGCAATATGGACCCAGAACAGGTTAGCCCTGTCAAAGGAGAAGTTCTGAACGCGGCGAGCGAGCTGAGGGCTGAGATACTCCTCGCCTACAAATCTGAACATGGTCTGATTGGGCTCGGCATCGCTGACCACCAGCTTCTTGGCCTCGATCTCGGTCCCGTCTGCCAGCCGAACACCCACGGCTCGGCCATTATCAATGAGCACTTTGTCCACCTCGTGGTGAACGAAGAACTTGCCCCCAATCTCGCTGAGAGCCCGCTGTAAGGCATGGATTATAGTATGAGTGCCACTTCGAGGGGAAGCTGGAGTGAAAAGTGCCAGAACAACTCTAATTTGGTCGATAACGTCGCCTATGTGCATCACATCACCGGGAAAGCAACAAGCACTGGACATTGCTGACCTCATAAACATGTTTCTCAACTCGGCGCTCTCAAAGAGGTCCCAAGCAACTTCCTTAACAGTCATCACCTGATAAAGTGGGTCCATGCCATCCTTGGGGTCATCAAATAGCATTTCCAGTGGGTCCTTTTGACCCCAGAGGAATGGTGGATTGAACCGCCACTCTGCGAGAGCGCGATCCCACTTTCGTTCAAATCTCTCGAAGATCATATTGGCGGTCTCAGCGTCCTTCTGGGAGAACCTGGCGATTTCCCGCACAGTCTTGGCGAAATTCTCTGGCGAGTATCGTTCGGCATAGGTTATGGGATCGGCCACTACTGAACCTGGATATGTTTGATAGCATGTGTCATCATCATAGATCACGGCCGGGCCAAGATCGGAGAAGACATACTCGCCACCCTTTTCCCATAGCTTGAAGTCCTGCCATACCGGAGCCCGATAGAAGAAATGGAAATGGGCACAGGGATTGCTAACGAATCCTGGAAGTGGTAGTTCCTCGCTGCAGCCGCCGCCACCTAACTCATGCTGCCTTTCCAACACAGCTACATTCATCCCGGCACGGGCCAGATATAGAGCAACTATCAAGCCATTGGGGCCGCCTCCAATTATTAATGCATCGTAGCTGGCGTCTGCCATCGTTACTCCTTTCCTCCTAAGCTAAGCTCCACAGTGAGAAGTGAGAAGGGTGTTGCCGCTTTCATCAATAGATGAACTGCAGATGCCCTTCCTTGTTCTGTTGCGTGGATCGCTCATTACCAGCAACTATAGCAGGCCCTTTTCTTCGGCCTTTGTTACCAGCTCTAACTTGGGCCACCACTTGGCAACCCCTAAATCCTCGGCGATTCTGTTGGCAGCGTTGTAGCCCGGGCCCCAGATAACACAGCCTCCGGAGAAGGTACTGGAGCCACACAGATAAAGATTCTTGATCGGGGTGTGGTGGTGGGAGCACTCCTCGTTGGGCCTGAGGTAGCCCATCTGCAAGGGCAGGTAGGCTCCCTGCTTGTATGAGCCTCGGACCATATCGGCAAACTTGTTCTCGATGTCGAGAGGAGTGGCGATATAGCGCCATAATATATTTTCTTCGTTCATGTTGGGCACATACTTGCGCAGGGTGGCGACGCAGCGGTCGGCGTGCTGCTCTCTGATCTTATACCAGGCCTCAGCCCCTCCCTCCTTGAGTTGGTAGGGGGCGTGCTGGGAGATGAGCCCGGTGTGCCTTCCCGGAGGCGCCTGAGTGGGATCGTGGACGCTGGGGAAGCAACAGTTGAAGCCGCCATCCACCAGCTCGCCTCTCTTTATTGCCATCCAGTGATTCACCAGGTCCTGCTCAGACTCATAGCCCAGCAGATAGATAAAGGCCTCGCCGATATCGGGGGTGGAAGCTGCGGCGGTGAATTGGGGTGCTGCATCAAGGGCGAGATGGACATCGAACAGGCTGTCCCACTCCCAGGTCCAGTCTTTGACCCTGGTGACGAAGTCGGAGGACAGATTTTGTTCGCCGACGAGCTTGACGAAGGTCTGGTAGGGATCGATGCTGCTGCAGACGAATCTGTTGGCCTCGATGATGCGGCCATCCTCGAGCTCAACGCCTTTGGCCTCGCCATTCTCGATGACGATTCTCTTGATCAATTGATTGGCGATGACCATGCCGCTGTGGTCGTAGATGTACTTGCTCATGAGGTGGGCGAGGCGGTGTGAGCCGCCGACAGTGAGCCGGTAATTGGGGGCCCGGTTGATATAAAGGGGGACCAGATAGCCCAGGCCCTCGAGGTCGTAGTCCAGGCCCCACATGCAGGCGAGATAGAGGAACAGGGCACGGACCTTGTCGTGCTCGAAGAGCCCGTCCACGATATCCTTGGGCGTGTGCTCGGTGAGCTCGCTGATCTCCTTGCCGACATCTGTGGACTGTAGCTTGACCATCTGCTCGAAGGCTGGTATGGCCTCATGGTAGGTGGCGGGTCCGATGAAATCCTCCATATACTGGTTGTACTTGTGGTACATGTTGCGATAGGCCTCGGCGTCCTTCTGGGAGAACTTGGCGATGGAGGCGCAGGACTTCTCCACATCAGTGTAGAGGCAGAGGGCGCTGCCATCGGAGAAGGGCATGGCGAACTGCAGTGGTGGATAGACCCACTTCAGGCCGTAATCAGCCTCGAGGTTGAGGTCCTTGAACACCGGTGAGTAGTCCACCATCATATGATATACGGCGTGAGTGTTGTGCAGGAAGCCGGGGATGGTTACCACCTCGGTGGCCAGGCCACCTCCCAGCTCAAACCTCTTCTCCAGCAGCAGTACCTTGAGCCCTGCCTTAGCCATGTAGGCGCCCAGGGTGAGTCCATTGGGCCCGGCGCCAATGATTATGCCGTCATACTGTGCCATCTCTCCTCCTTAAGTTTTACTATGCCCTATCCTATACATTGTCTTATTGATCTGTCAAGAAATATCTGCAAAAGGTGGCATGAATTTCATTGGCAATACCTTTTGTCGCAGGCGTAGTTCTGGTTAAACTCAGTGGCAAGATGACATAATAGGGCTAAGCAAAGGCAATTTCATAAGAGGAATTCCTGCACACCTGCATATGTAGAAGTTCTTTTCTTGTATAATTACTTGTTGGGCGGCAAAGGCAGGCTGGAGAATGCACACTGCCTCTAACATATACCCTGCGTGCGGTTTGAGCAAAGCTGAGAACACCCATGGAAAATCCAAGGAAATATGGAAAGGCACCATTTAACGTAGTCGTCATTCACGGCGGTCCTGGTGCACCTGGGCAAATGGCCCCGGTGGCGCGGGAACTCTCAACTGCTTGGGGTGTTTTGGAGCCGCTTCAAACGGCAACGTCCCTTGAAGGACAGGTCCAAGAGTTACGGGCCGTTTTAGAAAAGAACGGAGACCTACCTGTCACTTTGATCGGTTCGTCCTGGGGGGCGATGCTCAGTTTTATCTTTGCCGCTCGGTATCCTGCATTTGTCAAAAAACTCATCCTCATTGGGAGTGGAGTTTACGAAGAACAATATGCTGTCAAAATTCAAGAGACTCGGTTAAGCCGCCTCAGTGAGGGGGAAAGGAGGGAAGCCCATTCTTTGATGGAAACCTTGAACGATCCTGCCGTTAGAGACAAAAACGCACCCCTGGCACAACTCGGCAAGCTGTTTACCAAGGCTGATGCCTACAACCCCTTGACCCTCGACACCGAGGGTCTGGAAGTCCAGTACCATATCTATAAAAGTGTGTGGAACGATGCCACGAAACTAAGAAGTAGTGGAGACCTTCTGGAAATCGGAAAACAAATTCAATGCCCGGTGGTGGCGATCCATGGCGACTACGATCCCCATTCGCCTGAAGGGGTCCAAAAGCCCCTGTCCACCGTTCTAAAAAGCTTTCGATTTATCCTGCTCAAGAACTGCGGGCATTTGCCCTGGATTGAAAGGGAGGCGAGGGATAAATTCTATGAAATCATTAAGGAAGAATTGCGTTAAGGGGAACGATTGTCAAAATAGGAAACGTTGCCTTGTTCCAAAAAGAGAGCTGCCCAGCAACGTGGCGCTAACCTCCCGCACAGGGCAGCGGCTGGACTCGATATTTTCCTCGGTGTTCGGTCAATGCTGGTGAAGTGTTAGAAACTCCGAATCTCATGTTTCCTCAAGAATCTCTCGGCTTTTTTCCTGGTTGCGTTTCTCGTATTCCTGAGCTGTTTCTTGATGAGTGCAACTACTGGCTCTTTGTCCTTGATCTGATCGAAAAATCTGTCAAAAGACTCTATGGTGTGTCCGAGTGCAATGTTGCTGCACTCGGTTGTCTGGTATGTCGCCGTTTCAACCTTCAACAGTTCTTTGGCGATCTTCTCGGTGAACTTTGGCTTTGCCAAAGCTATCTTGGCTGTCCCTCCAATTACGTTAGCAGCTGTAATTAAAACCGGACCAGGGATGGGGGCAAAGTACTTGTCAAAGATCTTTTCGAACTTGTTTTCTGAGTCCACGGCGGCTAGATTGGCGAGAATATGAATTGCGCCCCACTTGAGAAATGTGTTATCGCTATCGATAAGGCTGGCAAAGAAATCGAATCTACTATAGAGTATTTCAGGTTCCTTCTCGCTGATCATACGCAGGATTTTAGCGCAGCCGTATTTGACACGGGCATTGTCGGAGCTTAATCCTTCGATAATCTCTGAGAGCAGTCTTGGCTTCTCGATAACTCTATCCCTGATTTCTTCCTTATTGGTCTCTTTTTGAGCAATCTCTTGGAGTAATTTTGATTCCGGCATGTCAGACCTCTATCATATTACTTCATTATCTATTCTTGCCTCGTATTCATTTTAGTGGTTTCTCTCTTTTCATTTCTGCCATATGCGCAAGAAGTTCTTCGCTGTCTTTCTGGTCTTTGGACTCGTGCTATTCAGCTGTTCTTTGACAAATTCGGTGATCTTGTCTTTATCCTTAGCTTCTTCGAAGTATTCGCTGAATGCTTCTATAGCCCCTGCTTTTATCAGGTCTTTACGTTCGGCCTCGTGATGTGTCTCATCTATATTCAGCAACTTGTTCGTTATGCTGGGTTCCAGTTCTGGTTTCGCTTTGACTATCTTTCCAGAATTGGCAGCGACATATGCAGCTGGAATCATGCTCTTGTCATCAAGTAGCCCGTAATACCTCTCAAATATACTCTCAAATTTGTTTTCCGTGTCGACCTTTGTGAGGTTTGCTATTATTTGCAGCGCACTTAGTTTCCAGTAGGTGTGGTCGCTGCTTAGAAGCTCAACAAAATAATCCCATTTGGGGTATAGCAACTCACCATGCTCTTGGCTTATAAGCATCAGGACCTTGAAGCAATTGTACCGAAATGTTTCCTTCTTGGATGTAAGCCCGTCTAATAATTGTGAGAGTAGTTCCGTGTCCTCCAATGCCTTTTCAGCTACGCCTCCAACGTTGATGTTTTTGTCGCTCATTTCAGGTAGCATGACGTTCTACCTATCTTTTCTTTGTAACCACAGAATCCGTATTGATGTATGTTGTCAGCATCAGTGTCAATTATCTGTATTTCATCCATAATTTAGCATTCCCTGAGTGTTGTCGTCATTCCATTGATAGCAAACCACGCAGCACAATATCTTTCCAAGTTTTCTTCTACTGTGGCCTGTCACCCGTTTCCTTTTCCACTTCCTTGCTATCCTAAGGGCTAATTTGACTCGCTTTCTTTGCCGCTATGCTTTCGTTCTCTACGTCGCACCAGCCGTATTAGACATAGAAAGACATTCAGTCTCGCTAATTACCGGATTTCGGTATTCCTATCCATTTTGGGGTTCTATTCATGCACTCAGTAACTGCCTCATAGCTCTCATTGTTAGTGAGTCTTCTTTTTCCCGCTGAGATAACCGAATCCCCAGATGCCGGAGAGTCCTCCAAGCTCAATACCTGCCTCTCGGAAGGTTTGGTGTTTCACGTCCTCGACGCCGAGCTGTTCTACCTTCTGGACAAGTTCCGGGACTTGCTTTACTCCATATCCCTTGGGAAAAAGATCGCATATCGCGAAGTTACCACCGGGTGCTAGGACTCGAATAACTTCCTTAAGCAGAACCGTTCGGTCGGGTACGCGAATCTCGTGAAAGGTGAAGGCGCTTACAACTAGTGGGAATTCTCCATCATCAAAAGGCAGCTCCAGTGCATTACCATGCTGGAATGTGCATCGGTTGTCCACTTTTGCTATCGTTGCATTCCTTTCAGCACCCTCTTTCGTCTGTCCCCACTTGCCCCATATCCCCGCCCATGTGTCTACGCCGATCACCTGAGCTTCAGGGAATCCCCTTGCTATTGAGACTGCTATCCGACCACGCCCCGTCCCAATGTCCAATGCCTTTCCCTTACCGTCCCAAACGGTTCTCAGCAGATTAAGGAAATTGTCCTCAAGAACTTGCAACTTCGCAGGGTCAGCTATAGGAGACATAGAAAGATGCCAGAGCAATCCAGCGATGAGCAATAGTGCCCCTAAAACCCAACAGAGGACCAAAAGCCAGGTTGAATACGCTAACAACGTGAAGGTGATTCCAAGCGCTATGCCTACAATTCCACTTCCAATTAGACCCATGCTGATATAAGTAATTGCTCTATACCCGTAATATGGCTCTTCCGTCTTCTCTTTCATTGTTTACCTCCTTATCACTTTACTGTGGTATCCAGCTAACTTTGTCTGTCTGGCTATTACTTGACCCCGCGTGCAATCATCATCTTAGGCATCATGAATCCTTTTGCATAGGTGATGGAAACTTCTGAGAATCCAACTTCCTTCAACATAGCTCTTACGTCGTCTTCTGGCCAGAGCCACATCCCATATTTCTTGATCCACTTTGAATAATCCCTTCCATAGATGCAGTGCGATAAAGGAAATAAGCCACGGGTATCCTGCTCAAGAGTTCCTGGTATTTCTTTGACAATTTCACTTACAGACTCATAATGTGTGCGCATATTATACCATGTCCCATGTCTGAGCAGAACCTGGTGTTGTTGGGCTTGACGAGAGGTAATAAGTGTGATATATGGAGGAGGGGAGGGTATACCAGGATTGAGAATCAAGCTGATGCCTGGTTCTGTTTCTGGGCTAACATGAAGGCGGTCAGCGGTCGTTTGTTAGCCCAGAATCGATCTATTGAGGACTCGGTGTGCGCTGGGTATCGGACTCACATCTGCACAGAGTTCCTGCCTGGGCGGTTTGACAAACCCCCCCAAGCAAAAGTATAATGCTCATATCGCATCCGAATACTGTGCTCTCACTTCGTTTATTTGCCGGTAAGCAATGATTGAGGGCGCTTGGTGGGAAAGGAGAGGAGATGAACAGGAACACTCAGGTATTAGAGCTGGAGAAGGATATTACGCCAAGAGTTGAAAGGTTGAGAGGGCAGCACATCCACTCGACCCCTCATGTTTCGGTGGAAAGGTGCCTTTCGCTGACGAATTCATTCAAGAAAACAGAGGGAGAGCCCAAGGAAATCAGAAGGGCCAAGGCCCTGGCGGATATTCTCGAGGACCTCAGCATCGACATTGGCCCTGACGAACTGATTGTCGGTGGCATAACAACCAAACCTCGGGGTGTACACCTCTTCCCGGAGATATCGCTCGAATGGCTTAAGGAGGAATTAGATACGCTCGCTACAAGGGAATGCGACCCGGTTACGATAAGCGAAGAGGATAAAGAGATAATCAGGAAAGAAATCATCCCCTATTGGGAAGGCAAAACAGTAATGGACATCTTCAACAGGATGATACCTGAAGGTCAGGTAAAAGACTTCATTACAACCCGTCATGTTTCGTCTCGCCAGCAATTCTTAAGCATACAGCAGACCTCCTGGTTCACCCCCAAGGAGTTTCTAAGCCTGGGGATCAAAGGCCTGAAGATGAAGGCTGAGCACAAAATAGAGGAGCTGGACCTGACCAAGGCTGAGGATGTGGACAAACTGCTCTTCCTCGAAGCCGTCCAGATCTCCTGCGACGCAGCCACGGCTTTCATCAAGAGGTATGCCGC
>DAOULY010000006.1:0-36169 GCA_034414595.1 Dehalococcoidia bacterium | reverse complement strand
TTGCCACCTGACATCGTCTGAGGTTGCAATCCAGCTATATTGCTCCGATGTTGCCGCAGTTTCACTGTTAGGAGATGCTTCCGGAGGATCGTTATCACTCTCTACATCCCACGCCCATTTATCCGTTTCTGCTCCAGAACTGAAGTCATAGGTTGCGGTATCCGTAATGGACTGCAGCCTCACCTCACCACCACTCACCTCCACATTAACTGAGTCTGTGGTATTTATCTTGGACGTGTCGGTGAAGGGGTCAGTGAAGGAGCCGCTAGTGAAAGTGTTGGCCAGCGAGCTAACGGCGCTGGCGCCGGTGTTGCCATAGTAGATGTAGATGTCCGATGAGCCGGTGGGAATCGTCGGCATCTTGACCCAGATTATTGTGGAGGCAGTGTTGATCCCCGACTGGATCCAGTAGGAGAGTGTAGTCCCGTCAATCAATTGGGTGAAGCGGATATCAGCCCCATCGGACTGCATCTTGCCTGCCCCGATGAGCTCCTGGGTTTTGATGGTGACCATCACCTGATAGTCGGTCAGTCCCCCGCCACTAGTATTGTTGATGGTGATGGGCTTTCTGTACTGCCAGGCAAGGTCATACCAGGGTGCGATGGCACGCAATATGTTGTCGGTCGACTGCTCCGGATCATTGAACATGCTACTGGTGTTACCCGTAGTGGCAGTAACGCAGAGCAGTATGACAACACTCAGCACGAACAGCCATCGCTTCTTATTCCCCCTGCTGAACATCACTGGCAATCCTTCGCCTTCTTCCCCTTTTCCTCCCTATCCAGCTCAATCCAGATATTCCTCATCTCCAACCCGATGATGACCAACCCCGGCACGCCCAGTGTGATAATAAATCCCATGGGAGTCTTGACAAAGTTGGCCGCATATCCCAGGAATGGGATATGTAGCCTGACCTTGCCCACCACGTTTTGGGCCTCTACCAGATAGGGATCGGCATCCTCATTGGCATCGCCCTTGGTCTGGAAGTAACGCGGGCTCTTCTCCTGTATAGCAATGACCCGGTGGGTCACCAGCCTGCCGTCCATAGGGGAGTGAAAGGTGATGATATCCCCGACCTCGATGGTGTTCGGGTCTACCGGCTGGGTGATCACCGCGCCGCCGACGTCGAGAGCCGGGCTCATGCTCCCGGAGAGGACAGTATCCACTCGCCATCCCAGGCGTGGCGCAAAGACGACAGCCACACCGAGCAAGATGGCTGCTCCCAGGAGAGCAACCATCAGGTATCCCAACGCCTGCCTCAGTTTAAATACTCTCCTCATAATCTACTCCAGACCTCTATTGACTCAGTGTGAAGTTGATGGTCACATTGATGCCATCGGCCTGAAACTCGTTGCCCACGCCGCTCTTCAGCGTTACCTCGATCACGAAGTCCTTGGTTGCCGAGGCATTGAGGCCCGATTGCCCTGTCAGGTCAGCGGCGGCTACCTCTTTCATGTCTTTACCATCGGCATCAGCATCGGTTACCAGTGTGAGCAGATCGACCCCGCCATAGGTCAGCGTATTCACCACCAGCTCGTCAGCGAATTCATCGGGGGTCTTCTCATAGGCTGAGTTGTTCACCGCGGAGAACTCGAAGTCGTAGTCGGTATCCAGCGTCTCGTTGTCGCTCTCACTATAAGAGACATCGATATCGAGGCTGGAGCCGTTGACGGTGCCGGCGTTCTTCAGGACGATGGTCACTGGCCCGATGTTCTCCCCCGGCTTCATGTTGGTGGAGCTTATGGCAGCAGTGACTCCATCGGCATCATCCGTCTTCAGGTCCAGACTGCCCGCGACGAAGGTATTGCTGGTAGTCGACTCCGTATCGCTGAAGGCCGCAAAGGTGCCGCCCCCGACGAAAGTCGCTACCATCACGATAGCTGCTATGCTTATTATCAACTTCTTTTTCACGGCTTTTCGTACCTTCCTCTCGGTTTGGGGCTACCCCGAAGTCTTTTTTCGGGGCACCCCAAAACGGGTGGCGGGGCTTGGCCCCGCCACCGCAGGGTGTTACGCTTAAGTCTGAGTCAAAGCTGCAGTGATATCGACCTGGACACCATCCTTCTGAGGCACGTTCCAGGTTTCGCCACCGGCCAGGATATCCCAAGTAGGAGTCCCGCCAATGTAGTCAGTCCAGTCGCCGGGCGGGCTGCTGCTGCCACCATCAAAGGCATCGGCAAGCGTGAACGTGATGGTCACAGTCTCGTTGCTGGTGTAGGCAGGTAGAGTGGCCACGGTGCCGCTGTACTGGGTCAGCTCGTAGAGGCTGATATAGCCATCATCGTTCTTTGTGGTAAGGCTGCTCTCCGTTATCACATTGGTTGCACCACCGCCATTGGTGATGGTGACATAGATCAGCCTGCCGTACTGCTCGGCGCTCATCTCCATATCAGGATTTGGAGTGGTAGCGTTGGCAGCGAACTCGAAGGTATCAGAGTCGTCGCCTGACGCATCTGACTCACTGAGGGAACCCCAGGTGAAAGTCAGGTTGCCATCGAGCGTGCCGGTGTTCTTGAAGACGTACGAAGACGAAGCAGTACCAGGCTTCCAATCGGTGATAGATATGGCTGTGGTCCATTCAGCATCATTGACCTTCAGGTCAATCGACCCGGCGGTGAACACGTCGCCCGTCGCGCCCTCAGGATCGCTGAAGGCCGCATAGACGCCACCGCCGATCAGGGCTGCCACTGCACCGATGATTAACAGACTCATCAATATCTTTTTCATCTGGTCACCTCCTTTCTTTGTTTATTTTTTCCTTCTTGTTTTTGTGCTTCTCCGTTACACATTGTCCCTCCTTCCGGATTTCCTGATTTGTTCCTCTATAAGTAATAGTAAAGATGTACCGTGAGATTCCACATAGGAATAGTACGAAAGTACATGATAAATTCGAGAGACTTTGGTCAGGATTTGTGAGGGAATTGTTAGGATTTGTCAGGTTTCTGTAAGTGGCTTCCGTCTGACGAGCCTATGGTTAAGCCAGCTCTGTGCTCACTGATGGGAGGTGCTCTGTGAGAGATCGCTTAGCAACCTGGCTTTTTGTCATTCTGAGCCCTAGTCATTTTGTCATTCTGAGCCTTCTGGGCGAAGAATCCCCTTATAGACTCTTCGCTTCGCTCAGAGTGACAGCAAAAGGGGATTAGAGAGACAATTTTACCTTATTGGGGTCGATATTAGGAGTTCTCTCAAAGGAGACCATACATGCTCGAGGCTTAATCTGGGCGCACAGGGGATCGCCTTTTGACCAATTTCCGGGGCTGCGAAGAGGCAGCTTCTATGCTGGGGGGACGAATTTGTAGCCGAACCCGTGCTCACTTAGGATCAGGCGTGGTGGGCTGTCATTCAACTTCTTTCGGAGTTGATAGATGTATGTCCGTAGTGCTTCGCTATCTCCGGCAAGATCATCGCCCCACAGCTCTCGCATGAGCTTGTTATGGCTCACCACTCTCCCCGCATCCCTCACCAGGAGATTCAACAATCGGTATTCAGTGGAAGTCAGCCTCACTTGCTCATCATCAACCAGTATCTCACGGTTGGCGAAGTCCATCTTCAGGTTGCCCAAGGTGACGTATTCTGCCGGAGCTTGCTGAGAATTATAATGGCGCAGGGCCGTCTTTATCCGAGCCAAGAGCTCCAAATGGCTGAAGGGCTTGGTGATATAATCGTCGGCTCCCAGCTCCAGACCTCTCACCGTGTCTATCTCATCCGACCTAACGGTGAGCACGATCACCGGCACATTCGAGAACTTGCGAATTTCACGCAACACATCAAACCCATCCATATCGGGCAGGCCGATGTCCAACATGACCACGTCTGGCACTTCGGTCCGCACCATCTCTATTCCCTTCTCGCCAGAGGGCGTGGATAGCAGAGTAGCGCCAGACCAGCGAAGCTCCAGAGCTATGGAAACGCTCTCCACAATCTCCGCACTGTCCTCGATCATTAATATCTTCAAAGCTCTTGCCCCCCAATCGGCAGCGAAAAGCTGAAAGTGCTTCCCTTCCCAGGCTCGCTCTCCAGCCAGATCCGTCCACCGTGCAGCTCAACTAATTGCTTGGCTATAGCCAGACCCAGGCCCAGGCCTGGCTTGCGAGTTTGCTGCTCCATATGACTGGGACGATAGAAGGGCTCGAATAAGTACGCTTGCTCCTCAGCGGGGATTCCAACCCCGGTGTCCTCAACCTCTATCACCACCTCGTTGCCATTGCCCCTGGCCTTGAGCCTGATAATACCACCCTCGCCGGTGAATTTGATGGCGTTCAGCAACAGGTTGAGTAATATCTGCTTCAGCCTCTGTCGGTCAGCTGTTACCACAGGCAAGGAATCAGGCAGGTCTACCCCCAGGAACTGACGTTTGCCTTCGAACATAGGGGTAACCTGATCCAGCACCTCAGCGATCACTTCCAGTGGATTCAAAGGCTCCGACTGTAGCACGAAAGCTCTCGCTGACATCAGCATCGCATCTCTTAGCTCATTGAGCGTGGTTTCCATAGTTTCAGCGCCCTTGAGCAGATTCTGACTCAACCTGGCCTCAATGCTCCGCGGGTCCCAAGCAAGCCTCTCCTGCAGCGCTGTCGCCGCCGATTTGATCACAGTCAGTGGGTTGCTGAGTTCGTGGATGATGACGGCGATAAACCTGGACCTCTGTTGCTCCAGATTCTCCAGTTCCGTGAGGCGATCTGTGGCTTGCTTCTCCTCAGGCCTCGGCTTCTTCCCACCTGAGCCCTTGCCCATATCTACACCTACCCTATCTTACCCCTAAAACATGATACCAATAGACATCAAGCTCGTCAATCGTGCTTACGGGGGGATATGCTACTCTGGAGGTCGCCATTTTGGGCGATATTGGCAGCAGGAAGTATGATGGCGGAATAGTACTTTTAGATATAGCTATCGACTACGGGACATCAAGATAACCAGTCTTCGGTTCTTAGCCCCGCAGTCCATGACCGTCCGGCTGCGGAAGGCTCCGCTGCCTTTTTACCATTCCTCAGTTTCGAGAGTTTGGCCGAGATGTTTTTCAGTTCCATGGCCATGATCATAGCTCCAGGGAGACCAAAGAGCAGGACAGAGCCTAAGGGGGTCTTGAGAGATTGCAACGCATGACCCAAGAGCGGGACATCGAACCTGACCCTGCCGACCACGTTTTGGGCGGGGACTATATGACTGTCGGGATTTTCATTGGCATCCCCTTGAGTTCTGAAACACAGCTGACTACCTGCATCGGGCTCGGGAGATGCATAGAGCTCGCTATCCATGTGTTTCTCTATCACCCTGTGGACTACGGTCTTTCCAAGCTGTGGTGAGTAGTAGGTGATGATGTCACCAACTTCTATGGCCTCGGGATTGACCGGCTGGGCTACTACGATATCACCCTCTTCTAATGTGGGGCTCATACTGCCGCTCATGACAGTATTGAACTGCCATCCAAGCACGATGGCCGAAAACCCAACGAATAGTGCGAATAGAGTCGCCAGCATCATGACTGCGCTGACTGCCCACTTTATCCAGCTCCTAATCACTTACTTCTTCTCCCCACTTGTCTCCCATCTCCTCGTTTGCCCTGACCATTACCAGATTCAGCACTTCAAGTTGCAGCTAATTCCCAAGTACGCCTTTGGACCAAATGCAAAAACGTGTTTCCCCCTAAGGAGGGCACCGGGAAACACGTTTGCTTCCTCGGTTCGGCAACCCGGCTGTCATAGTCCCTGGGGGGACGTTAGACCCGTGGCTTTGCGCCCCCGTCTTTCGATGGGTTTGCCCTTTCGCCGGACACTTCGATCACGCAACGTAGCGCAATCTGTAACTATGTAGTTTTTCTATCTCTATGTTATCATCAGGGCTCACGGCTCAGTCAAGATGACTTTCGCATCCCTTAGGTGACACTTTGGTAGTGACGAGGAATAGGGACGTGTCTCTGGCAAGTTGAGACCACACCAAGTGAATGCCTCGGGGGGTGAAAAGGACTTTTATGCATATATGGAGGTGGGATCCAACACACTGAGAAGCCTGAGGTCAGCCAGCATGCGCTCTAGCATGTTCAATTCTGTTGTGTTGAACGTTGTCTCGGTTCACCATTCGATGGTCCACGCCATAGTGTGTGAAATGGCTCCTCAGAGGAGAGCCCTCACTTCATAAACCGTCAGTGCCTCTTCTTTCCCTTTGAAGTATTGAGGCTCCAGTTCAGTTGCTACTACCATTTCCTTGACCTTCTCGAAGGTCTGCCACCCTATCCAGACTCGCCCTCCTGGCGTAGCGCTGCAAATGCGAGATGCAACGTTAACCGCATCTCCGATCACGGTGTATTCTGCCCTTCCTTTGGAGCCCACACTCCCGGCAATTGTTTCTCCAGTGTTGACACCTATTCCAAACTGCACTGGAGAGGGATTGCTTAGCCTTTGGTTGATTTCCTCTATAGCTTCTTGGCTCTCAAGCGCTGTTTTAACTGCAAGGAATGCGTGTTCAGGCTGACTTTGAGGAGCGTTCCAGACTGCCATGATATTGTCACCGGCGAACTTATTGACCATACCCTCATTGGCGCTGATTCTGTCAATAATAGCAGAGAAGTATGTATTGAGCACATCAACGAGATTGTGAGGGCTTAGTTGACTGCTAAGCTGGGTAAAACCACGGACATCGGCGAAGAAGACAGTTACCTCACGGTTCTCCCCGTTCAGTGCCAGTGCGTCCTGATCAGACAGCTCAATGATAGCCTGAGCAACCTGTGGGGAAACGTATTTACCAAAAAGACTCGTTACCTCGCTCCTGCTGGCTCTTTCAGCGGTTATGCGACAGATGACTACGCCTATTAAGAGGAGCACCAGTGCTGTCGGAGCATAAATTACATCCAGTATGTAGCCTCTGCTAAAGGCGATCAAAACAACGCCGCTGAACGCTCCGAGGAACGCAATGCCAATGAGACCACATTCTTTCAGTGCTAACTGCGGCAGGAGCAACCCGCATATGACCGTCGGCAGGAGGATGGCAAGCATGGTGACGCCCATTCCAGAATCTGTGATGAATCTCCCTGTGAGGATGGTATCGATGGCGTTGGCATGTGCTTCTACACCGAACATTCTCCCCCCCGAGGCAGGGGTGAGAAATAAGTCTCCTTCGCCAGCAGCCGTTGTACCGATAAGCACGATCTTTCCCAACACCAACCCCGGGTCAAAATTTCCGGCGATCACATCCTTATAAGAGATGCGGGGAAAGGAACCGGGACCGCCGACATAGTTTATGCGCGTGCTTCCCGTGCCGTCCACGGGGATATGCTGTGGAGCTTCGTCCAGTGCAACTGAGAGCATGGCCACGGCGAGATGCGAATAAGCATCCTCATCGTTATCGCTGGCTGTGACAGGAAAGCGGCGCACCACGCCATCGCCATCAACAAGCACATTGGCATGACCAAGAGCCGCGGCAGCATCAGCAAGATCTGTGGTAGGAGTGAGGAAATCGCTGAAGACAGTGCCCCCTTCCAAAGACACAAGGTCGGTGCCTACAGTTACCAGTACCACATTCCCTGCATCTGAGATCGCCGTCGCCAGGTCGGCGTCACCCGCCGCTGGCTCGGCAAATAGCACATCAAAGCCGATTACACTTGCGTTTGCTGCGCTCAAATTATCTATCGCCTGGGCATGCAGGGAACGGGACCACTCGCTCAGCCTGCCATAGGTGGCCAAGGTCTCATCGTCAATGGTGACAATGACGATCTTGGGGGATGGGGCTGTGGTGGTGAAGAGGGAGTCTTTAAGTTGCCAATTGAAGCTGGCGAAGGGTTGGACGAAGAGAACAATGAGAGCGAAAACCACGCCTACACCCAACAGGATCAAGGTGTGATTTCGCAGCCGCCTTTGTTTTCTCGTGCCTTGGGCAAAAAGATGTCTTACACTTACGGCTGGAAATATTCTCATTTGTCTTCAAATTTTATGTCCACCGAAGAAAGGCCAGATTGCTACTTCCAATGTTCAATCCTGTGAAGAGGAGTAAACAACACCCGAGGGCCACTCAATATTAGCGCAATCCCAACGCTCATCATTAGACCAGCTAATATACCTTAACGTGATCGTTCTTGGCCTCGGTGTCTGAGCCCGCCGGGTTGGAAACCATGAGCGTCACGTTGTAGACACCGGGATTAGCATAGGCATGGGACGGGTTCTGCTCTGTGCTTGCAGCACCATCGCCGAAATTCCACTGCCAGCTTGTGGGCTCTTCAGTTGATAGGTCTGTGAATTGGATGACCTCGCCTACCGCAGCTTCGTCCTTATCAACAGTGAAGTCAGCCTGTGGCGGCTCATACACCTTGATGTAACCTACCCTGAACTCGATGTCCGAGCCCGCCGGGTTGGAAATCCAGAGCGCCACGATGTAGACACCGGGGTTAGCATAGGCGTGGGACGGGTTCTGCTCTGTGCTTGTAGCACCATCGCAGAAATTCCAGTACCAACTTGTGGGCTCCCCAGTGGATAGGTCTGTAAATTGAATGACCTCGCCTGCGGCGACTTCCGTCTTGTCGGCAGTGAAGTCAGCCTGTGGCGGCTCATACACCTTGATGTAGTCTACCCTGAGCTCGGTGTCTGAGCCCGCCGGGTTGGAAACCATGAGCGTCACGGTGTAGAGGCCTGGATTAGCATAGGCGTGGGACGGGTTCTGCTCTGTGCTTGCAGCGCCGTCACCGAAATTCCACTGCCAGCTTGTGGGCTCTCCAGTGGATAGGTCTGTGAATTGAACGTTCACAGTCTCGCTTGCGGCGACTTCCGTCTTGTCGGCACTGAAGTCAGCCTGTGGCGGCTCATACACCCTGACGTGGTCGGCCTTGGCCTCGGTGTCTGAGCCCGCCGGGTTGGAAACGGTCAGGGTCACGGTATAAACGCCTGGACTGGTATAAGCGTGGGATGGGTTCTGCTCCGTGCTTGTAGCACCATCGCCAAAATTCCACTGCCAGCTTGTGGGCCCTCCAGTGGACAGGTCCGTGAACTGGATGACCTCGCCCAGAGTGGCTTCGATCTTGTCGGCACTGAAGTCAGCCTGTGGCGGCTCATACACCCTGATGTGGTCGGCCTTGGCCTCAGTTCCTGAGCCCGCCGGGTTGGAAACGGTCAATGTCACCGTATAGACACCAGAGTTGGCATAGGTGTGGGACGGGTTCCGCTCAGTGCTGGTGGTGCCGTCGCCAAAATTCCACTGCCAGCTTGTAGGGCCTCCAGTTGATAGGTCTGTGAACTGAACGGCCTCGCCTGCGGCGACTTCCGTCTTGTCGGCACTGAAACTAGCCTGTGGTGCCTGATACACCCTGATGTAGTCGGCCTTGGCCTCTGTGTCTGAGCCCGCCGGGTTGGAAACGGTCAGTGTTACCGTATAGACGCCGGGGTTGGCATAGGTGTGGGAGGGATTTTGCTCTGTGCTTGTAGCGCCATCCCCGAAGTCCCATTGCCAGCTCGTAGGGCCTCCAGTGGACGTGTCTGTGAATTGAACGGTCTCGCCTACGGCGACTTCGGTCTTATCAGCACTGAAGTCAGCCTGTGGCGGCTGATACACTGTGATGTAGTCGCTCTTGGCCTCGGTGTCTGAGCCCGCCGGGTTGGAAACAGCCAGCGTCACAGTATAGACGCCGGGGTTGGTGTAGGCATGGGAGGGGTTCTGCTCCGTGCTGGTGGCGCCGTCGCCAAAGTCCCATTGCCAGCTGGTGGGCTCTCCGCTGGAGGTATCTGTGAACTGAATGCCTCCGCTTACGGCAGCTACGGTCTTGTCGGCAGTGAAGTCAGCCTGTGGTGCCTGATATACCTTGACGTAGCTGTTTTTGACCTCGGTGTCTGAGCCGGCAGGGGTAGAGACATTCAGCGTCACAGTGTAGATACCGGGTTCAGCATAAGTATGGGAAGGGTTTTGCTCCGTGCTTGTAGCGCCATCGCCGAAATTCCACTGCCAGCTTGCGATCTCTCCTCTTGAGAGGTCTGTGAGCTGAACGGCCTCGCCTACGGCAGCTTCGGTCTTGTCAGCATTGAAACCAGCCAGCGCATCCACAACTACAAGATCACCAAGTAACAGGGATTGTATCAGTTTCTGTTGGACCCCAAGATCAAGCCGAAGGTAGTAATCCTTGCCTTTTTCAACATTGAATACACGAGTCTCTTGCTGATCAAATCCGTCCTGCGAATTGCCCGCGACGGTTAAGGTTACTGGACCAGTTTCGTAGGCATAGATGATGAGATAGTACCTTCCTCCTATGGGCTCATCCAAAGCCACAGTCTGTTCCTCACCTTCAGTCCAGGCAGTGGTGGAAAAGGGTATTTCATTAATAGCAAACCCCGGAGGAATGATGCCCGCACTTCTCCCTATAGGGTCGAGTACATGCAGCCAGGCCGGTGACGCCAGGGATACGGTGAGCTGGCTTTGAGGAGGAGGAATTTCCAAGGGCGGTGGTGGCGGTTCCCCCTGCTTGACCGTGGTTTGATACCCAGCGTTTACGAGCACTGCTTGCCCCTGAGCAACGACACTCGCCGCGCCATCGAAAACCTTGACATCCAGAGTCCCATCCTCGTCTATCCCAATTCCGATCAGCGTTCCTCGCACCACTGCTGCGGCTGTTGATGTATTTATTTCAAAGCTAGATGCTGGGTCAAAAAGCTTCGCCACGTGACTCCATGTCACACCCACCTGCTGATTGAGACTTATCGTTGTGGAACCCTCCACAGTGGCAAGCAATTCCTCAATGCAGACAATAGTGTCGGGCTCGATTTCTGTAGAGCTACCCTCGAAGAATTTAATAACAGCCCGCCCTTGGGAGGAAGTCTTTACCCAATCGCCTGCCTTCAGGCTTACTTGTCCTTCAACATTTTCCCAATTGTCCGAACCTTCCACTTTTACAAATACATCATCTGAGACCACATTGAGTGTAGTTGAAGGGGAGAAGGAGAGAGCAGGAGAGGCAAAGGAGGGCAGGAATAGATAAACGGAAAACAGAAATAATGCCAACGAACCAATAATGGCTATCGCGAATATCCACGTTCTCATGAGTTGCTTTCGCTTTCAGACTTCTTAGTGGGGCGTGACATTCCACTAAAAGGGGCTTTCTCCACTCGTTTCAAGATCTTATCCCGGGACTCGCTCCTGGCCAAGGCTCCAAAAAGCAGTTTTGATTCCTCCATCACGGCTCGGGCATTCTCCACACCCCGATGTATGTCTTCCTCAGGAGTAACCGAGATTAGCCCATGCCCTGGGTAAAGAGACTCTACCTTGAAAGTGCTCAGTCGGTGTAGCGAGCTTACGTAGTCGCTGATATTACCCGAGCCAGCGATTTCGGAAAGAACCCCCCCAGCGAAGACTGCATCTCCAGCAAAAAGCACCTTCTCTCTGGGCTCATAAATACAGATGCACCCCGAAGTGTGCCCTGGTGCGTGAATTATCTCAAGTTTGTAATTGTCCAAATCTATAACTACCCCCTCCTCCAGCCAGAGGTCAACTAAGTAGTCCTTCATAGTAGTATATATTGCAAACTCGTCTTGAAGTTCGATTTTGTTTGCGGCGAGGGTATGAGCAGCGATCACCGCCGTATCGAAAAAAGTAATTGCCTCTATATGGTCGAAATGCTCGTGAGTAAGGATGACAAAATGGATGTCCTTGGCACTTAGCCCCAGTTTTTCCAACTGGCTGGCAAGGCGGGGGAAATTCGCTGCCAGCCCGGGATCTATGAGTGCGTTCTTGGTTTTTCCTTTTATGAGGTAAGCATGGCTCCCTGGTTTTTCAGCAGCAAGTTGATATATATCAGGTCTCAGCTCTACCGGAAACGATGAGTCCTTTTCATCTTTCATCGGCCCATCCCTCCGTGGTCCGCCGCAGCATCTCACACAGCTTCCGCATCACGATGAGGGCGAAATGTGGCTGATGGCGGAGAAGATAAAGAAACTTGGGTTCATCGAGGACAATAAGTTGAGTGTCCTCGGCGGCTATAGCAGTTGCAGAGCGGGGACTACCATCAACAATAGCCATCTCTCCGAAAAACTCCCCAGGGCAAACACTGGCGAGGTGGACGTGTTTATCTCGCCGTTCTTTGTACAGGTCTACCCTCCCTGAATAGACGATGAACATCTCTTTCCCGGTGCTCCTCTCGGGGAACACAACATCATCCTTGGTATAGAACTGCATAAATCTCTCAAATGGAGCTTCAATCATTGCATGCTCTGTCTAAGCAGACACGCTTTTCCTTTTTTGTTGTGTCTTGAGCTTCCGTATGATAGCTACGTAGGCATTCCCTTGCGTGTATTATATCACATCACATATCATCAATTGTGAAATATCGGTGAATATTGGTGAAACCTCACCAATGCTACATAAAAACCTCCATACCCTCGTAGCCCAGAGTGATCTCGGCCTCCAGTTCCCACGCCAACCGAGCCACCTCACCCCTGATCTCGGCCTCAAAATGTGGATCAGCGTGGAGCAACACCACTGGGGGCAGATACCCTTCGCTCTGGCGAAACTGCAATAGCTCCTCCTTGAGTAGTCTAGGGGTCAGATGTGCGGTCTCTATCGCCATGCTTTCAAACCTGTCGGGCAGGGTCAAGTTTATGATCAGAAGCTGCGCTGAGATGTGATTCCAGCAGGCAGAGAGATCGCCTCCGGTGTCACTGCTATAGAAGAGGCTCTTGCCCTCAGCAGAGGTGATCTGGTAGCCGACAGCGGGGATAGAGTGGTAAACAGGGAGAGCCAGTACCTTGTAGCCTTCTATGGTCTCCTCTTTATACGGCTCCAAGGTGTGTAGCCTCAGCGCCGGGCTCTCTGGGTATGGCTTTTCAGTGAACTTTGGGTAGATAGCGCCATCGAGGAGATAGGATGAGAGAATGTCAATAGTGGGAGCAGTGCCGTAGACGTTTGTGGTGCGAAGGTAATTGTTCAGGGCAAAGGTCGGGATGTCCCTGATATGGTCATAATGGTGGTGTGTCAGCAAAATGGAGGCGATCTTAGCCTGCTCAGGCAAAGAAAGACCCGAGGTCAAGCTGCCTGCGTCTATGGCCAGGATATCGTCCACGACGAAGGAAACCATCCTGGTAGTTACCGATTCGGAATGATGGACTCCCAAGAGCCTGACTTTCATCTCCAATACTCGTCACCAACTCTGCCACCTCCTCACCCCTATTCAATCGTGTGGCATCCAGTGCTTACATCCCCTGACGTCAATGCTGCTTACACTTGTAGACCTTGCATAGCGCCGTCTTCAAGGGCCAGCAGCCGTCGATGTTGCTAGCCGAACATGGCAGCAGCCATCCCCTCGTTAGCGCAAGAAGCCTGACTCGGCTATCCCCTCTTTGGTTTGCATTTTATAACATGACGGATGCCGATTCAACTAGCCCTGTGTATCAATTCATTGAGCAAATTCGCCGCCGTTTCGGCGAACAACCTGTCATTAATATGAGCGTCTACCTCGACAAAATCGATTCCCGGCCTGAGATGGCTTCTCAGCGCCTCAAACAATGCTGAGTCCTCCTCCTGATTATATAATTCCTCGCCCTCCCGGGCTCGCGCGAAGCCTCTCTTGGGAAATAGCACCGCCGTGGGGCCATTACCCTTATTCAACTTTTCCGCGATGACCTTCCCGACAAGAGCCATCTCGTCTTTGCTGGCCCGGACACCCGCTATAGCCGGGTTATGAAACCACGTCTTTCGACCTACCAGATGTTGAGGTATATTCTGCGCTCCCCTAAAAGTAATCCATTGCGCGTTACCAGGAGTTGCCAAACAAGGAATGCCCTGTCTGCCTGCTGCTTCTAGCCGATTGGGCCCAGCATCGAGAATGCCCCCAAACAAGTGTTCGGTCACTTCCCCAAGTACAAGATCAAATACACCTTCAATTAGCCCATCCCCAATCCATTCTTCAAGAGCCCGCCCCCCGCTGCCCACAGCATGGAACATGACCACTTCATACCCATTTTGCTCCAAAATGTCCTTGCAGGCATAGACGCAGGGCATCAAATCACCACGCGTAGTAAGGCCGATAAGACGCTTGTCTGAGACAATGTGCCCGGGGTCTCCACTGACCATGCCTGCGACAGCACTCGCAGCTATTGCCAGTATCCTCCTCGTCGCCCGATTCAGGCCCAATATGTCGACAACGGATGGAATCATCGTTATATCTTTAGTACCCAAATAGGGGCGAGTATCTGAAGCAGCCATCGTGGACACCATCACCTTGGGCACGCCAAAAGGCAAAGACCTCATGGCCGCTGTTGCCAAAGCGGTGCCCATAGAGCCGCCCAGGGACAGGATGCCATCCAGCTTGCCCGAGCGGTAGAGTTCCTGAACTATCTTGGCCGCGCCTTTACCCATTATCTCTGTAGCTTGACCCTCCTCTAGGCAAACGATCTCTTCCTTCGAGCTGCCGCCGGCCTGGGCCACCTGCTCGCTGGTGATGTCCGTCTCCAATGAAGGCTCTCCGAGCATCCCGACGTCCACCATGATGACCCGGCAGCCTTGCTCGATAATCTTCTCCTTAACATACCCAAATTCTATACCCTTGGTGTCCAGCGTTCCCAACAGAACTATAGTCTTTTGCATTCCTTTCTCCTCTCCCTTTGCCAGCGGTCCCATCTGATGTGTCCCATCTGATGTGTGCCATCTCGGCCATTTGGGGAATTCCTGACTTATTATAGCAAGTGTTGTCAGTCCCAAGCCAATACCCGGCCAACACTCTATGGGTTATAGGTGTGGTTACCAGTGCAATAGCAGTGACTAAGAAGGAAACACCTGGAGCAGCGACACTTTGTACTTTTTGGACTGCAAACGACAGTGGCTTTGCTTCCTCATTCAACAAATGAAGCTATTGTTGACTTTTTTGTCAGGTAGCTACTTTTGAACAGAGATAATGTGCCATGAACCTATGGCGATACTCAACCTCGTCGATAACAAAGCCCGCTCTTTTTAAAAGCCCTTCCATGATCCAGTCGAATGTGCTGTATTCTTCACGAATATGCGTTCTGAAGCCATCAGCCAGTGCAGCAGGTACACTACGGACCAATTCACTGAAGAAACTTTGATAATTATCAGGATCGAATGAGAATACTACATCCTTTAGATAGAACTTGCCACCGTCCTTTAACATATTAGCTACACGATATAGAGCAATCAGCTTCCATAAATCGGGCAGGTGATGTAGAGCAATCTTGGAAACAACAGCGTCCGCCGGTTTGCCAACATGTTCATAAGTCAGAAAACCTCCAACGTGGAAGCTGATGTGCGTTACGCTCTGCTCTCGTGCCTTCCGGCGGGCAATTTTTAGCATAGCATCAGAGACATCCACAGCATAGACCCATTGACAATGCTTGGCTGCTTGTATCGCAAATGTCCCAGTGCCAGCACCTAAATCAATAATTGATTGGTCACAGATAAGGTTGATTTTTCTGATAATCCCCTCGTTCTCTTCCTCAACATTCTCTATCTGCTGAATCCGTGAATCGTAGGCCTCTGCCTGGTTACGCTTAGAGTAGTCTGTACCGGCCTGCTTTAGCTCATTGTATAGCCAATCTGGGCGTTTGTTCATTTATTTCATAAACTCCGAAACCATCCCCGTAGTGTAAATATACTTCATCAATCATGTGAGCGCAATCTGGTAGAGAACTCATGAATTTCAGTAGACGCACCGAAGTCAGAAGCCAAATGAGCGCGAATGGTGTTGCATAGCTAGCTGCGGGGTGAGCGAAACCTGTCCAATTGCTACATAGCACCGTCACGGCGACTGGACTTTGGATTCCAGAGCACCAGCTATTACTCAGGCTAAAATGCCCTACTTTTAACAAAAGCTACCAGAATTAGGAGTACATCACTGCTGCTCATAGCCGCCCACTACGCTGGAAACGATATATATGTGGGGCGGTCGCAGTGCAGTGGTAGCAGATTGGCACCTATGATGTTGACAGGAACTCAGGAGGCATCCTTAACTTTTCAGTGCCTTAGACTGCATACTGCTTGATCCGCCTTAGTGCAAGCGCCACGACACCAATCAGAATGACATCTATCCCAACGAGAATGAAAACGTTTGTTGCGATGTCGGGCCAGCTACCACCCCGCTGACTTAGCTCAACGATTGGTTGAATGAAATAGTAGGTCGGGAAGATCTTAGCGACCCACTCGGGAATTTGGGGAAAGAGATAGATAAGGGCAGGGGCGAATAGCAGAATACCTCCGAACTTCCAAAGGGCGAACAGGGTTGTAATATCCTTAACCAAAGCCCCAACTAACAGCCCGATCTCCGCTGCCATTATCGCGCCAAGTGCCAGCATCAAAACCAGCAATGTTGGCTCGGTGCCGAAGGCCTGGTTCAAAATCAGGATCACAATGCCCATAAACAGACTGAGAATAACGCCGAGGAGTCCCTTCGCCACGAAAACATCTCCTATAGTTGTGGGGGTTATGACCAGCGCCTCGAGTGTCTTCCTCTCCTTCTCATCCACCACCGAGGTCGCAGGCAAAAAGAGCCCACCCACAAACACGGCAATTAGCACGACAAATGGAAGCAGGCGATCGTTCCAGGGGATATTCGCCTTATCGCCCAATGTGATGTTTTCGACTTCAACAGGACTTTCCTGGCCAGCCAGCTCTCTTACCAAATTGGATATGGTCGCCCCCAGGATGGTGCGATTCTTTGCCAGACTCTCGCCCCAGATGTAAGCCGTAATCTCTACCTCCTCTCCTTGTGTAACGGAGCTATCAAAATCCTGGGGGAGAACTATGCCCATATCTACGGCACCACGCTCAGCCGCCTCCCTAATCTCAGAGACCGTGCCATACTCTTTGACGTTCACCGCAATGACTTCTCTGCTCATGGCGACCAGCTGAGAGCTGCCCTCATCCACTATCCCCAGCTTGGGCTTCTCTGAGAACAGCGTGCCGAAGACCAGCGAAAATACGAGTGAGATGACAACTGGAGCGACAACGGCCCAAATGAAGAAGAAGCTCTTGGGACCTTGTAGGAACTCTTTACGCAGCAGAATGCCCACACGCTTGAGGCTCATCGTAATTTCCTCCCCAGTGCCACAATGCCAATCCAGAAAATGACCAAGTTGAATCCCAAGAGTATCAGCAAATTATGCCAAACATCGCCCCAGCCAGCCCCAAAGTTCGCAGCCCGATGTATTGTATCGACCAGATAGTGTGAGGGGATAACCTCGACCCAGCCTGTAATAGTGCCAGGGAACATAATGCTGAACGAAGGGATGATCAAGATGATGAAGGCAATAACACCCCAGGCCATCACCGACATCATGTCTTTAGCCAGTGATGCTATGAGAAAGCCAACTCCTGTGACCAACACCGCCCCAAGCAGCAGCACGGCCAAGATTATCAGTGGCTGCTTGCTCACGCCGCCGACGATTGCCATGAATAATATAGCCTGGCCGAAGGCTAAGCTTATGCCAGTAATTCCCTTGGCAGTAAATAGGTCCTTGATCGTCATCGGGGTGACCAGTAGGGCCTGAATAGTGCGCCGCTCGACTTCCTCGCTGATCAGGGTAGCCAAGCCAAAAGTTTCAGTCATGATCAGCAAAACGGCAAAGAGAGGACGCAAGCGGTCTCGCGGCGGTATCTGCATGCCTACCATGTCTGGACCCAGAATTTCCTCCGACACCTCGATAGCCAGTGGTTGTCCACTCTGTAGGTAAGCCAAATCTTCGATCAGAACTCTAACAGCTTCTCTGCTCTCCTCAGGTGTATCCGAAGCGAAATAGACAGTGACCCGGGGTTTCTGCCCCGACATAAGCTTCTCAACTAGGTCAGCCGGGAGCGCCACTCCCGTCACATATCGGCCCTCGGTCACGGCCTCCCTTAGTGCCTCGTCAGATTCAACCATCTCGATTTCCAGGCCTTCTTCTTGCAGTTGCTCGAAGCCTGGGGGCACCACTGGCGCATAAAGTCCGATCTTCAGACTCTCGTTGACCGAACTCGGCATCACAAAATAGATGACCAAGTAGGTGATAATGCCAAGAGCGGTCACAAGGGCAAAAAGCCGATTTCTGAAGAACAGGGAGAAATCCTTAGAGATGAGGGCACCAATAACGCGCAATTTCATCCGATGAGCCCCCGTCCAGTGATCCGGATGAAGATGTCCTCCAGGCTGGCCTCCTCGCTGTGGATAGTGACCACTCTCTCCTGAGCAAAGAGTTCCTGAATGGCGTTTGGCGTCTCCGGAGTGTCTAAGGCGATCTCACGACCCTCAAGTCCGCCACTATGGGTCGAGACTTTGGCCTTGAGCGCTCGCTTGCCATATTGCTGTTTGAGGTTATGGGGTGTATCCAGAGCAACGATCTTCCCTTGATTCATAAAGGCGACCCGATCAGAAAGCTTATCCGCCTCCATCATGTCGTGTGTGGTGAGAAAGACTGTAGCCCCCCGCTCGCGCTCTTCAAGGATGATGCTCCGGATGGACTCGGCAGATGTCGGGTCAAGCCCGGCAGTAGGCTCGTCGAGGAATATGACACGGGGCCGGTTCACGATTGAGCGTGCCACCATGAGGCGTTGCTTCATACCCTTCGAATAGCTCTCCACTCTATCCCTCTCCCGACCTGCCAGACCAACCCGCCTCAGCAGGGCATCGGCATCGAATCGACCGATACCAAAAAGACGTGCGAACAATCTCAGATTTTCTACAGCACCCATTTTTTCATAAAGATTTGTGGACTCAAAGCAAACGCCAATCTCCCCCTGCACCTTCTCAACATTTTTAGCAACGTCCATACCGAGCAGTGTTGCCTTTCCAGCTTTGGGTTTGAGCAGTCCTGTCAACATCTTAACTGCGGTCGTCTTGCCGGCACCATTGGGGCCAAGGAACCCTATAATCTCGCCCTCAGCCACGCTGAAATTGATGTGGTCCACGGCGACCAAGTCCCCATACCAGTAGGTCAGTTCTTCAGCAACAATCGCATCGCCAGCCATGTTATCTCCTCTCATGCGTCCTTGGCGAACTTATTCTCTCTTCCTCAAAGAAATGGAGATGTGTCCAACGAATGGAATCCGTGCAGTCTGGAAGGTTAAGGCATCCAATGTGGTCAAATCACTATGTTAGTGTCCCCTAATCAGCACGTTCCTCCACTGAAACCGGTTTGCTCGGTTGCACCTCGTCTAAAGCAGGCTGCTCCTCGGGCAGGGGCTCATGTCGCGGAGGCATGGACTTCAGGACAACGATCGCCCCGATCGCGCTAACACCGCAGGTGACGAATGCCATCACTTGCCATCCATCCATGAAGCTCTCCTTAGCGGCCTGTGCAAGGGCATCGCCTACTCCTGGCGGCAGCGTTTCAGCAATGGTTACCGCAGCACCGACTGATTCGCTTGCCGCCTCGGCGATCTCCGCGGGAAGACCGGCAATTGTGGCTGCTGCTTTCGCAAAGCTTGATGAGTATATAGTGCTTAGCGCTGAACCGAGGGCGGCTACACCGATAGAGCCGGCAACCAAGCGTGATACGGTGTTCATGGCCGAGCCTATCCCAGCACGAGCCTCAGGCAAAGCACCCATGACCGCCTCAGTTGCTGGTGCTGCGATATATCCCAAGAAAAAGCCCAAGCCAAAGAACATCAAGCCGAGTTGCCAGTAGGCGGTCTCTACCTGCCAGAACGAGGCCAGGGCACCGATGATTGCGGTACCAATAAAACCCAAAACCATCACGCGTGTAGTCCCAAGGCGTGAAACAATTTTGTCGGCTGAGCCTGCCCCGATGAAAATGCCGAGCGCGAGCGGCAGAAAACGTATTCCCGTTTCAAGTGCGTCATAACCATTTACAAATTGCATATATAGCGTCAGTGCGAAGGTTATGCCGATCAAGGCAAGCGACATTATGCTGACAGCGCCGACACCGGCAGAGAAGCGAGCGCTGCGGAAGAACCCTATTTCCAGCATCGGCTGGTTTGTATGGCGTTCCCAGAGGATAAAAAGAATAATTATAACAACAGACCCAGATAGCGAACCAATAACTGCTGGATTTGTCCAGCCCCAATTACCGCCCTGGATAAGGCCAAATACCAGGCTTGAGAGTGCTGCTGCAGAGAGTATAGTCCCCGGAAGGTCGGGGCGCTTGGGACTCGGATCACGGCTATCCGGTACCAGGAACCATCCAGCGATTAATGCCACCGCAGCTATCGGTATATTTATTAGAAATATCCAGTGCCATTGGAAATTCTCAATGATTAAACCGCCGATGATGGGGCCGAGGGCTACGCCGATACCATTCAATCCAGCCCAAACGCCTATTGCCTTGCCACGCTCTTCACGAGGGAAGACGTTGGTGATAATCGCCAGAGTCGCGGGCAAAATCATGGCACCGCCGATGCCCATGATGCTACGCCAGAGGATCAACTGGCCTCCGCTGCTGGCGAATGCTGCTGCTAAGCTTGCACCAGCGAATACAACAATTCCTGCCTGCAACATCTTAGCTCGTCCAATAAGATCACCAAGTGCACCCATCGTCAGCATCAGTGCAGCGAATACCATGATATAGGCATTGATGATCCATTGAAGTTGAGAAAGGGTGGTGTTAAGCTCACGCTGCAAAGTTGGCAGTGCAATGTTGACTATTGTGGAGTCAATTACCACAATGAGGACGCTTATAGCTATTACTACAAGCGTCCACCACCGTCGCCGGTAGTCACGGGTATTTATTGCCAGCGTGTTCATGGCTATCGCTCCTCAGTCAGCTTGCGACGGAGCCCTGCTTTTAGCTGCTCAATCAAGCGCGGCCGGGACACCAACTCTGGAGGTGTATGAGGGACATGAAGTTTATTTATCAAAAGGGATGTAGTTACCTCATCCCCCTTGGCCTAACAGAATCGTCTGTCGCATACTACCACGTAATATACTACCACATAATATGAATGGGCAAACAGGATAGCAGCAGCGCCGAGCCAGAAAGAGATCAAGCGAGAAGAAGCGCGTATCGAATCTATGCGGACCAATGGTCCCAAGGTGAATGCCGAGACTCTGTATCCTCATCCTGTGCCGGTCTTGAATACTGCTGATCCAGCCAGTATCTCCAGGGGTCCGCGATTTTAGCTGGCTCTTTTTGCTTCCGCGCTAGCCCTTCTCGCTTTAGCTTTAGCATAGGCCCTATTCTTGGGCCGAAAATGATCCAGGCGACGACCGCCAGAAGGGCCACACCGGAGCCTATCGTTGTATAGAGTGTCTTGCCCTCCAGCCCGGCGACGAAGCTGCTGGCAACGTTGTCGATCACCTCGTTGCCCTTCTCAGCCAATACTGCTCCGACACCCTCATATTCCGTTGGAGAAGGCATTGCCTCTTCTATCCTCGGCCCACCGGCACTGGCGTAGACCGGTCCGATAGCAATGTAGAGAGCAAGCGAGACAACAAATAGCACAGCAAGCGCCCAGCATAGCTTGCTCATCCAGCTTCGACCTCCCAAAAGACCGATGAAGCCGAGGAACAAGAAGGGCAGTAGCCAGAGGGCCCATAGCCAAGTTCTAGCGACACCAGACCAGTGGCGAACGGTGTCCATGGTGTCGAGGCCTTCCTCATCACCAATCATGTCCCTCAAGTCGGTCTCGGTTATGGTGTAGCCGTTCGTTCTTGCCTCATCGAGCCTCTGCATATCTTCGCTGCCTATTCTGTCCGCAAGATCGGTATCGGAGTACGCCCAGCCCTCAGAGACCCAATCACGTGCTCCGTCCAAGAAGTCGCCTAAGTCTTGGCCCAGCGACTGTCTCAGGTCAGCATCGGTGTAGACCCACTGGTTTGGTATCTGGGCTCCTATCTCCTGATCAACCCAGCTGGCCACGTCGAGGCCGACCGCTGTTTTAAAGTCCTCATACGATTGGCCCGCTGCACGGCAGTTGGGGATTTCTCCTGGGGGTAGGCCCTGAATAGCCAGCAGGAATTCCGCCATACTAACCTCTGGCAAAGTGTAGAACACGGCCTCCAGCTTCTGATCAGCCAGATCCGTCAGGGCAGCAAGAGCAACCGCCTTCTTATCAGCAAGGTCGACCGTTACACTTATATCGTCGGCTCGTCCCGCAATGTAGTCGGCGATGCCATTGATAACATCTTCAAGGCGCTCCTCCACCCAGGACTGCGGCAACGCTTGCTTGATAGCAGAAGTGACCTCTGCCTGGCTTAGGGTGACGTCGAACGGGAGGTCAGTATCTATGCCGAGGTTGGCCTCGATTGTAGGCGTTATCAACTCATCGAGCAGGAAGTCATGGGTCTCCTGCTTGTTGAGGAGGTTGAAGACAGCCGTTGCAAACGGATCAACCCGGTCCACTACCTGGATTGCGATCGTGAAATGGTCTGAATCGCCAGTCAGGTAGGATGTCAGGGAATCGATGCCTCCCTCGACTTGCTGGACTATCCAGTCCTTGGGCAGCGCTGTAACGAGGGAATCTTGCACCTCTGTCTTGGTGAGCGACAAGGAAAATGGCAGGTTATTCAAAGTTTCGACCATGCCGTCAGCCAGGGACGATATCAGATCGTCGTAGATGCTTGTACTCGCATCGCCATGCAATATGTCGTCCTTGATTGCCTCAGCAGCTGCCTCCACCCTGTCTGTGATCACTATGGTGTTCGTGAAGCTATCGCTGTCGCCCACAATGTAGGGTATCATCGCGTTGATTATTGCTTCAGTCTGTGCCTGGAGCCACTCCGGCGGCAGTGCTTCCTTGGTAGCGGAGATCACGTCGTCCCTAATTAGGGATATACGGATGGGGAAACCCATCGGATCAGCCTCTTCCATCTCGTCGAGAGCCGCGGGCATAGCCTCGTCGTAGATGAAGTTGTACATGTCCGCCCGCCGCAACTGGTCGTTATAAAACGCGGGATTGCCCACAGTGCCGTTAATCTGTGTAACAACAAGTACGGCAATAAAGAGGACTATGAAGATAATGATGATTGGAATGGCTAATAGCCGTCTAAACCAGATCATACCAACGAGCTATTCTGGCCCCTACATTCAACCACTTCCCGAACCGCCATTTGACGCACGGCTCCTTCTAACAAGTAAGACCCCCCGTGGGTCAACAACCATTCACACCGTATACTATCGTGCATAGGTTGTCAATCGCCCGAACGGACCGTTTCAAACAACAATACAGCTCAACTGAGATAACAGAACGCTCTGTGGGAGGTAGACGGGATTAAGCTGCTGCACAGATACATGAAGAGCGAGCGCAAATAGTCCAGTCAGTCATTATAAGAAAGGAGCATGGTGGTATCCCACGAGGCAATGAGGAGGTCGCTGCTTGCAGCAAGCTAATGACCCCGCTCCCGCGCGCCGTCAGTTATTTGACGCCTGTAATAAGCGGGGATAGGGAGTTGACAACCAGCTGGAAATGGTGTATAGATGGTGCATCATCGGTGAAGTTGCAGTCGATTGACATCTGTGATGCCGGAAGAGATGTCAGGCAAGACGGGGGCTTAACATGTAAGAGCGAGGAGGCAGTGAGGTTGATGACGGGGAACAGAGAAGCTTTGCGCTTCTCTGCAATTTCGTCTCGGAGCCGAGAGAGGCATGAGAGTTGACCTATTGATAGTTGGAATGGGAACTATCGGTCAATACGTCCTAAGTGAACATCCAAGCCCTCGCTGCCGTAGCAAATTGGCTCAGTCCCAAGAAACAAGTACGGTGAAACAGGCTTATACCCATATAAAGGAGGAGAGATGAGCTGAGATCTGTTGAGATCTGTGGTCGAAAGCAGGTTATTATCAAATAAAAACGTGAAAGGAGGAGGAAATGCCTGCATACTATGGTTGGACGGTATGGGATTTCGACGAAGAGCGTGATCTCAAAGATTCTGAAGTGTGGGTCCTCGATGCCAAGGATTGTTACCCTGCACTGACCCCGTTTGAGATGTACATTCACTCCGTTGCTGGACACCTTGCCATGCAGTACGGGAGCGAGGTCATCTCCGCGCCTATGGGCATACCAGATTGGAGAAGCAAAGATGGCTTCAACTATCTGTCGAGGGTGAAGCTATCCGAGGAAGAGAAGAAACGGCGCGAGCCCATATTCAGAGAGAGGATTGCGCCCTGGGTCGAGGACTTTGAGGCACAGTGGCGGGGGAAATTCATTCCCCAGCTTGAGGAGGGCTTCCAACGGCTGAAGAAAGTCGATATGGGGAAGCTGGGCGACATCGACCTCCGGGTGCACTTTGAGGACTGGATTTCCTACAACGTATTGAGCTGGTATGTGCATATGCATTGCCTCTATGCCGCATGGCATATCTACGGGCTGTTTGAGGATCTATGCAAGGCACTGCTGAGCATGGACGAACAGCACCCCCAATTCAAGGCCTTGATGTCGGGCTTCGATAACAGGATATTCCAGGTGGATCGAGGACTATATCATCTTGGTAGCAGGGCAATCGAACTCGGGCTCAAGGAGACCTTCGAGGCCCTCCCCGATGATGAAAAGCTCCTCTCGGAGCTTGAGAAAAGCGATCCAGGAAGGAAGTGGCTCGAGGAGCTACATGCATTCCTCAATGAAAATGGCTGGCGGAGCCCGCGAACATTCGATGTCCCTTCCCCTACCTGGGTGGAGAAGCCAAGCCTGGCATTGCCGAACATAAGGACAGCAATAGGCAGAGGCGGCCTCTTTATCCTGGACCAGGAACGGGAGCGTTTGGCCAAACAAAGGGAGGAGGTGGAGAAGGAGGTGCTGGCCCGTGTGCCCGCAGCCAATAAGGAGATGTTCGAAAAGCTGCTGAAGGCTGTCAAGTGGGTCGGCAGATGGGCCGAGGAGCACATCTTCTACTGTGAGCATTATGCCAATGGGTTGGGGCACCATATCCTCATGGAAATCGGCAGGAGGTTTGCTGAGAAAGGAGTCATCGAAGAAGCTCAGGATATCTTTTTCCTTTTCCCAGAGGAGATCACACTGCGCATGGTACCAGCTGGCTTCGGTAAGTTCAATGCCCGCAAGTTGGTCCAGATAAGGAAAGGGCAATACCAGGAAAACCTGAAGACCGAGCCGCCTTTCGCCATCGGGGATATGAGTAAATTGGGAGAGGTGATCAGCGATGAAGCCATCCTGTTGCGTGTGGTCGCCGGTGTCCCTGTAGTCAAGCCTGAGCTCAAGGCCGACATCTATGGCTCGAACTCGACCCCCGGGGTCGGCGAGGGTTCAGCCCGTGTTATCATGAGCCATGAGGAGTTCCACCTGGTCCAGCCGGGGGAGATATTGGTGACTGTGAGCACGAGCCCGATCTGGACACCCCTTTTTGCAATAGTAAAAGGCGTGGTCACCGATACTGGCGGCGGCTTAACCCATGCTATAATAGTGGGGCGGGAATTCGGTCTGCCTGTTGTTGCCGGCACTATGGAGGGCACCAGGAAAATCAAGACCGGAGACAAGATCAAGGTTGACGGCGACAATTGCTGCGTATATATTTTAGAGTAGGCCTCAAAACTACACTTTAGATGCCCAACAGATATGAGGGCCGGGGTTGATACGGAAGGGGGTGGTTTACGTATAAGCAAGCATAGATGAAAGGAGCAAGAAGTGGCTGATGCGAGTTACGATGCAGTGGTGATTGGCGGTGGCCATAACGGACTGATAACCGCCGGCTACCTAGCCATGAATGGGATGTCCGTGGCTGTCTTTGAGAAGGAGCACGAGATAGGTGGTGGTGCTTGCTCTGAAGAAGTTCCCTTGCCCGGATTCGTAAGTAACCTCTGTGCCCAATCCACACGCTTCCATAGCCATCCCGCCTATGCCGACCTTAAATTGGCAGAAAAGGGCTTGGATGCCTACTGGCCGGAATGCGGCAATGGCGCCATATTCAGCGATGGCACTGCTATCGTGACTTATCCTGCCTTTCCCGTCGTTGACAGATCGACCGGCAAGGCCGAGTATTCAGAAGCTAATGTTGAGAAGACACTTAGATCGGTGGCCAGGCTTTCCGAGAAAGATGCCGAGACCGCCCGGATTTTGCTGGAAAACTTCCGCGATAAGTGGCTGGGCCCTTTCAGAGAATCGTTATATAGCCCGCCCAAGCCCTGGGGCCAGAAAGACACTGTGGAGATATTGCTCGATGACCCTGAGAGCGGATTTGACCCGGTGTGGGCGGTGATGAGCATCGCCCAGCTATCCTATGACCTGTGGGACAGCCCGGAGATGCAGTGCTATGCTATGAGGCGGCTCATGACCTTCACCGGAGCCTACCCCGACCAAACGCTCTCCCCGGTGAATTGCCTGGAAGCCCTGGTAGTGGTGTTCACTATCTCTGCCTCTTTCATCCCCTATGGTGGCACGCACGCCGTAGTCCATGCTTTGCAAAAGGCCCTCAGCGAGCTGGGCGGCAAGTTCTTCGTCCATCATGAGGTGGACAAGGTGCTGGTGGAGAATGGCACAGCCAGAGGCATTCGCCTGGCAGATGGCACCGAGATTAAGGCCAAGAAGTTGGTGGTCAGCAATCTGGACACGGACCAGAGCATGAACAGGCTCCTTGGCCCTGATTATGTGAGCCCCAAGATAGCCAAAAGGATAAAAAACATTAATTATGACGACGCTATGGCCTCTTATGTTCATGTTGCTCTCCATGAGCCGCCGCGATATAAATCTGTTGACTATGACCCGGATAGCGCCTGGCTACCCACCAAGGTGCTGACACCCAAGGAGCCGGATTATGTGGCCACGAAATTCAAAGCCGAGATCTTCGCCAACGGAATTCCTTCTAAAATGGTAGCTCAGATTTGGAATGATAGCCAGTTTGCCCGAAATAGGGCCCCGGAAGGCAAGCACGAGGCGGTCTGGGAGGAATACCTGGCCCCGCTCAGATTCCTCTCGGAGCGAGAATGGCTACAGATGAAGACCACGCTGGCAGATGAATCCATAAAGCAGTGGCAATTGTATGCCCCTAACATGACCCGGGACAACATCATTGGCTTCTACAGTCATACTCCCTATGACACCGCATTGAGGGACAAGGCCATGGTTCAGGGACATTGCGGGATGGGCTCCATGGTCCCCTGGCAACAGGGAAGGTTCAGGCCCATCCCTGAGCTTTCCAACTACCGGGCACCGGTGAAGAACATGTATCTCGCCTCTGCAGCGATGCACCCAGGAGTTGGCGTCCGCGGCGGCCCCGGCTACATCTGCTACAAAGTGATCGCCGAGGACCTCGGGCTCAGGAAGATCTGGAAGGAGAAGGGACGCCCATACTGAGTTCTTTGATCAAGGGCGAAACATGGCAACCATAGCCGCCGCATGATGCAGGTCATCAGCACCTGGGACTCCAAGAACCTTGCCATCGAAGTCAAGAAGGGGATGCAGAAGAAGGTGGAGAACGGAGGGTGGCCCAAGCCGAAAGCTGCTCCACCTGAAACCGAGCCATATGCCGATGGTTGGATATGGTAACCATTCATGAGGTGCTCACAGCCACTGTTCAGAACCTGAAGCGATTAGCCGAGAGCAAAGCCCCCCCGCCCCAGAGAAAAGATGAGCCCTGCCTATCGATGTCTTGTCTGGTGCAAATTCCGCTTGGCCTTCAGGAATGGTTCAGCAACAGCCTCACCTAGGACATCGCCGAGGGGACGCGCAAGATAACTCGCGGGCTATACTCCAGTTGCAAATCGGACGGTATGACTAGTACCGGCGGCAAAATGGGCACCACCTAGGCCTGGCTCGGCAAGACTGTTGTATCAACTACGGACGGCGCAAATCGTCAGAGCAGAGGGAGACAGCTGCAGCTGGAGCCTTCCCTGGACAACGAGGACCTCAAGGTGGAGCTGCTTGCCTGTTCTCTGTTGTATGACTCGCTTGAGTGGACCAACTATCTTGCCCTGTAACTCCCACCTTTCGCTGCTATAGCAGTAGCCCTTTGGCATCTGTCGGGACGTGAGTCTGAGCCGAGGGTTGCTTAACAGCGAATAGAGTAGCTTGGTTGAATAGGTAGCACTGTGCAGCCCGTCCTTACCTCTGAGTCGCTCGCCGGCAACATAGATCGCCTTCTCCTTGTTGAAAGCGACCACATCATACGATTCAATGAGTTGAGGTATGTCTTGTTCCGAAATCAATCTTGTTGTAGTCTTTCCGACTCCGTCCCAAATCACTGCCACGGCATGCTCCTGCCCTAGGGCTGCATTGAACAAATGCTCTCTTGCACATTGCTCCACTCTCAGTCCACTGTTCTCATACCCATCAAGCCAGGAGGCGTATTCCACTCTGGCCGAATGCCAGCCTTCAGATTCCAACCTTTCCATCAATGGCTCTAATAGGTCACGCAAAGCACCGCTCGGGCTGACGAAAACCAATCCACCGCCTTTTCCGGCACCAGACAATTTGATCCCAACTCTACCTCGGAGAAATCGAGGAGTTACCTTAATGAATAGATTTCGAATGTCATCGATTTCCGCATCGCAGAGGCCCAATGACTGTAGGTGGTGATGATAGCTGTTTACAGCGTCCACGAAGGATCGTATTCTATCTTCATGAAAACCCCGGTCAAACATGTTCACTATACTGAAGAGCATATAGAGTGACCATATCTCGGCTGGCTTTATCTGTTTGTGCCAAACCTTGGTGCTCGATCCAGATACGTAAGTTGGGGAGATTGGGAGTCGCTGGTCATCGAGAAGAAAAGGGGCCACCTTTAGTTGACACCATTTAGCGAAATCTTCCATCTTCAGGTGCAGAGTCACGTTTGCGCTAGCAGCATCCATGCTCCCCTTCGGCAAACCCGTATCAAGGAGACCGAAATCGAAAGGCCAATGCCATGGCGGACCCGACTCAGCTATGTCAGCAACAGTCAAGCCACAATAACCCGCTCTTTTAATATCGTCGTAACCCGACGAATATAGAGTGGTATCCACATCAGCACAGTGATCGGCAGCCATGAAGCGAGGTTCGCTAATATAGAACACCGGGTAAGCAGACGGAACGAGCGCGCAAAAGACATCAGCACCATTCCACAGCGAGTAACCACCTTCAAGCTCCAGGTGCAATTTCCAACCCAACCGAAAGAGCGCTTCAAATAACGACCCTCGGTTCTGGCAGGCATCTGACACTTGTTCCGCTTTGAACCTCAACCCATGAAGCGTCAGGCATGCTGCCAAGGAGGCCATCAGTGCGCCCGTCCCTGTACCAGCGTGAGGAGCACCCCACGCCAGCTCGGATAAACCGTGGATCTTGACGCCAGCAGGTAGATAGGGGAATGATTGTCTCTGCATGCTATTGAGCCAGTTAGTCACCCGTTGCATAGCTGGCTGCAAACAATCGAAGTCGATGAACAGCCCTTTCCGCTGGTCATACGTTTGGAAAGTCCCCCAATTCAGTCCTGGTTCGTCCGAGCTTTCGAAACCTACATATACCCTCAGTGGCAACTTCTGAACCAGCGCAGGGATTCCGTATTGGACTAGACTATCACCAGCCCAGAAGAAACACGTCGGTGCGCTGCAAACTGTATGACATTTGCTATAAAACGCACGATACAAATTGCCAAATCTCTCCCGTATGGTTTGGCTATTCATTTCGCGCCCTCGTCCCCCATCGGCCTGCCTCCCCGCCATGGCGTCAAATACGCCATTTGACGAGTCTTGACACAATCGCCAGACATTTTTTCACTAGATAGCAGTAGACTATCAACTTTTTCAAGCGATGTCAACGATGAGCCTTCAGCAATCGTTGATCCTTGTCAATTGTTGTCATGCCTGAAATGTGATACGCTGTGTCAACACGCAAGCACACAAGAGTGGCAGCGCTACTGGGCTACTGGGTCGACCACAAGTTAATCACTGAGTGAGATAGAAGTACTCAAGGGGGAGGAAGCATGAAAAGCAGCATGCGATTATTGGAAATAGAGAAGGATGTCACGCCAAGGGTTGAAAGGCTGAGGGAGCAACATATCTACTCGCAGCCTTACGTTTCGGTCGAAAGATGCCTTTTCCTAACAAATTCATTCAAGAAAACAGAGGGAGAACCCAAAGAGATAAGGAGGGCAAAAGCCTTAGCACAGATTCTAGAGGAGTTGAGCATCGTCATTGGCGCTGACGAGCTAATTGTCGGTGGAATGACAACTAAGCCCCGGGGCGTGCATTTTTATCCGGAGCTATCGGTTGCCTGGCTCAAGGAGGAATTAGATACACTATCTACAAGAGAATTCGACCCACTTATGATAAATGAGAAGGATAAGGAGATAGTCAGGAAGGAGATCATCCCATATTGGGAAGGGAAAACGGTACAGGACATATTTGATGAAGTGCTACCCGACTATCTAAAAGAGGCTCTTTCAACCAGACATTATGCATCTCAGATTCCATTTCAATCTATAGTGCAAACGTCTTTATTCACATTTACCCCAAATGGGCTTCTAGGCTTAGGGTTTAAGGGACTGAAGAAGAAAGCTGAGCGCAGAATTGAGAGACTAGACCTAACCACATTTAATGATGTCAATAAGCTGCCCCTCCTCAATGCGGTGAAGATTGTGTGCGATGGGGCCATGGCTTTCATCAAGAGGTATGCGGCATTGGCCAGGGAACTCGGAGAAAGGGAAGCAAATACCGATAGAAAAAACGAGTTGGCAAGAATAGCTGAGATATGTGAGTGGATATCGGAGAACCCACCGAGGACTTTCTACGAAGCACTACAGCTTACGTTGTTTGTTAATGTCATCGACAGATTGGAAGCTTGGGCACACACTTATCTGCCGGGAAGAGTTGACCAGTGGCTATATCCTTTCTACAGAAAGGATGTTGAAGAGGGAAGACTTACCAGAGACGAAGCATTGGAGTTGCTTGAATGCTTTTTTATCAAGGTGTGTGATGTATGGCAGGCCAGACCATATGGCCAAGCGGCGCGCTTTGGTGGTTATGCTAATTGGTTTACCACCAACTTAGGTGGTTTGACCCGAGATGGCAAAGATGCCACTAATGAGCTATCGTATTTGATTTTGCAAGCAGTGGTCGATTTGGGCTTACATTTGCCCGACTTAGCAATAAAACTGCATAAAGGAACCCCGGACGACTTTTTACAGAAGGCTTGTGAAGTGTTAAGACTGGGCATAGGAAATCCAAAGTTCTACAATGATGAGCAGTTAATACCGATCATTATGCACTTAACAAACGGGGCAATATCTTTGGAACAAGCGCGGGATTGCTATAATTCCGGCTGTGTGGAAATCAGGTTAGACGAGCCTTGTGTCCCGGCATTTCTTCTTACCTTCATGGGCTTCACTTCCGCAGCTCCTTTAGAGTATGTATTCACCAACGGGGTAGCCAGGATCAATGGGAAGAGGATCGGAGTTGAAACCGGTGACCCCAGGGAATTCAGCAGTTACGAAGAGGTAGTGGAAGCACTTCGCAGACAATATGCTCATGCAATAAGGACTTATACAGAATTGGAGAACTTTGCTGCTGCGGCAGCGCTCAATAGCACGGTAGCTACTCCATTTATATCGGCAATGCATCCAGTATGTATAGAAAATGGTATAGACCTATATCGAGGCGGCGGCTTACCCGCTGATTTTCAGTTTTGGCACTTAACTATAGGCACAGGCCTGCCTGAGACAGTAGATTCATTAGCTGCGATCAAGAAGCTTGTTTTTGATGATAAGGTTATCTCTATGCCCGAACTCATCGATGCATTAGATAATGACTTTGAGGGCAGGGAAGACCTACGGCAGATGCTGATAAATAATGCTCCAAAGTATGGAAATGACGACGATTATGTAGACTCCATTGCCAAAGAGGTCTATTGCATGGCCTGTGGAGAAGTGTATAAATACAGGAATTGGCTTGGGGGATATTGGGTTCCCCGCGTGCTTTCTCTTACTCAAAACCTTTCCCATGGCGAGCGAATTGGGGCGTTACCATCGGGAAGGGAAGCATGGACTGCTTTAGCTGATGCCGGCGCTCCTGCCCATGGTTATGATACAAATGGACCGACAGCGGTAATCAAGACCATCGGAAAGTTGAATCGGGTGACCCTTGAACACGGAGTGCCCATGACGCTGCTACAAAATATGAGGTTTAGTCCAGTAATACTGCAAGGTGAAAAGGGGTTAAATAATGTGTCAGCATTTCTCAGGGCTTGGTGTGATTTACAATGCTTTCACATACAGTTTAATGTGGTAAGCACTGAGACCCTGCGAGATGCTCAAGCTCATCCGGAAAAATACCCGGACCTTCTGATCAAAGTAGCCGGATACAGTGCCTACTTCACTCAGCTAAGTAGGTCAATCCAGGATGATATTATAAGAAGAACAGAGCATACCCAATGGAGGTGAGGTAATGCAATAAAAGCTACATCTTCTTGTCACGGGATAATGGCCTTGCTGGTTGTGCGACTTGGAATGGGAAATTCCGGATCACAGAATTAAACTGAAGGGAAGGAGCTGAATGCCAACGTACAGTAGTTTCGAGTTTTTGGAGCTTGATGAGTCGAGGGACCTTGAAGATTATGGAGTATGGTGTCTTCAAGCTAAGGATTGTGTTCCGGCACTCGTCCCGATGGATTTTTATCTGTTGGCGGTCGGAGCACATCGTGCTACGTTCTATGGCAGTCAGACAATCTCCTCACCTATGGGGGTGCTAGATTGGAGGACCAAAGACGGGTTTGCATATATATCGAGGATAAACTTATCCCAGGAAGAGAGAAGACGGCGCGAACCGATTTTTAGGGAAAACATAGCCCCCTGGATTGAGGACTTTGGTGCGCAGTGGAGAGGAAAATCTGTGCCCGAGCTTGAAGGCGGCTTTCAGCGCCTGAAGAAAGTCGATGTGACGAAGCTGAGCGACCCAGAGCTCCGCGTGCATTTTCAAAACTGGGTTTCATATGCATCTAGGAACTGGGATGTTCACCACCTTAATCATTATGCCAGATCGAACATCCATAGGGTATTTCTGGATGTTATTAACGAGATGCTGGGGATGGATATTCAGCATCCTCAACTCAAGGCAATGATGTCGGGCTTCGACAACAGGATATTCCAGGTAGATCGAGAGCTATATCGGCTCGGGAGCCATGCTCTTGAACTGCGGCTGGGCACGCTTTTCGAGTCCATCAAGGATGATGAGAAGCTGCTCTCGGAGCTTGAGAAGAGTCAGGAAGGGAGGAAATGGCTTGATGAGTTCCGCCAGTTCCTCGATGAAAACGGCTGGCGGACGGCACGAGTGTTTGACGTGTCGTACCCTACTTGGGTGGAGAAGCCAAGCCTAGCCTTGACCGCCATCAGGGTCTCAATAGCTAAAGGAGGTGTCTTCGCTTTGGATGAGGAGCAGAAGCGCCTAGCCAGGCAAAGGGAGGAGGTGGAAAAGGATGTCCTCTCTCGGGTGCCCGCAGAAAAGAGGGAGATGTTTGAGAAGCTGCTGAGGGCTGCTCAATGGCTCGGTGTGTATTCAGAGGAGCATATCTATTACTGCGAGCATTATGTCAATGGACTTGGTCGCCACGTGCTCATGGAAATTGGGAAGAGGTTTACCCGCACAGGAGTCATTGATGAGCCTGAGGATATCCTTTTCCTTGTCCCAGAGGAGATAATGCACCATATAGGGTGTGCAGCTTATGGCCAGTTCAGTCCACGCAAACTGGTGGAGATAAGGAAAGAGCAGTATCAGCAGAATCTGAAGGCCCAGCCGCCCATGTTCATCGGGGATGTTAGCAAAGTGCCGGAGGTAATAGCAGATGAGGCCTTGCTGCTAAGCGACATACACGGCGTCCCTCTTGTCAAGCCCGAGCTAAAGGCTAACCTTTATGGTTCCACCTCGGCACCTGGGATTGCCGAGGGTCCGGCACGTGTGATCGAGGGCCCTGATGAGTTTCATCTGGTTCAGCCTGGGGAGATCCTTGTTACGGTAACAACAAGCCCGATCTGGACGCCTCTTTTTGGCATGGTAGAAGGTGTGGTCACAGATGCGGGCGGCGCCTTGACGCATGCGATAATAGTAGGGCGGGAATTCGGCTTGCCTGTGGTCGCCGGAACCATGGAGGGAACCCGAACAATAAAAACCGGTGACAGGATAAGGGTAGACGGCGACAACTGTTGTGTCTATATTTTGGGCTAAAGGGGCGGACCTGAGTATTCCGCCAAGAGAAAAGCCCCATCAACAACTAGTTCCAGACTATAGAAAAGAAAGGAGATAAATGGCTAAAGAGACAAAGAAGGCGATATGTCATTTCTGTCACGATCGCTGTAGGGTATTGGTTCATACGGAGAATGGGCGAGTGGTAGGTGCCGCTGAAGAAGACCCAACCAGTCCATTGCGTGGTGTCGTCCCCCCGGTCTCGGCATGTATGAGAGCGCGCTCAATTCAAGAGTTCATGGAACACCCCGATCGTCTCAGCTTCCCGGAGAAGAGAGTGGGGGAAAGGGGATCGGGAAAATGGCAGCGCATCACGTGGGAGCAGGCTTTCGATGAGATCGCTGAGAAGCTGCAGAACTTAAAGGATAAATACGGAGGGGAGACCTTAGCCATAACTCAAGGTACCTTGCGTACCCACAGCCAGTTTCGGGCTCGTTTTATGCATCTGTTCGGCAGCACAAACTACGGTGGCGCAGGCAGGATCTGCCATGATCCCAATCTCATGACCTGTATTTCCATGTTTGGCTGGCCACACCGGGTATACGCGTTTTTCCCACACGAAGGAGTAGGTGATGCGCGTGTGACAGGGGTGACCAAATGCGTTATGCTGAGCGGGATCGACCCATCCCAGTCTTTCCATCATGTGTGGAAATCTTTAGGCGACGGAAAGAAATTGGGCACGAAGCTTATCGTCCTCGATCCGAGAAAGACTCAAACAGCGGAGCTGGCTGATATACATCTACAATTGAGGCCGTCCACGGATGTCGTTGTGCTCATGTCCATGGTCAACGTCATCATCGAGGAGGGGCTCTACGACAAGGAATTCGTTGAGAAATGGTGCCATGGCTTCGATAAAGTCGCGGAGCGAGCGCGGGAGTTTCCACCGGAGAAGGCGGCCGAAATAAGCTGGGTGCCGGCAGAGAAAATCAGGGAAGCAGCCCGGATGTATGCCACAACCCGACCCTCCGTCAGTTGGAGCGGGATGGGCATTGAACATTACCCCAATCACATTGAGGCCCTTCAAGCCAAGTATACCTTAGCCGCGATAACGGGCAACGTCGATGTTGAGGGGGGCCATTATATGTCGGGACCGCCTAAGAACATTATAACAGAGTCGGATTTAGAGGGTAGGGAATTCCTGACGCCAGAGCTAAAGAAGAAGCAGTTAGGGGCTGAGCGGTTCCCGCTTTTGAGTTACCCCGGCTATGACGCGGTGACGCCACATGTGCTGCGCGTATGGGGTCATACGCCCTATGTGGTATCGTCTCTGTGCCAAGGTCACATTCCGACTATACTTCGAGCTGCAATCACCGGGGAGCCCTATCCAGTAAAAGCGATGATAGCCAGCGCCAATAATCCTATGGTCAGCGGGGGCAACACCAAGATGTGGTATAAGGCGTTGAAGAGCCTGGACCTCTATATAGCGTGTGAGTACTTTGAGACCCCTGGTGCTTGCCTTGCTGACTATAAGTTGCCGGTGGCCTCATGGTTGGAAAGGCCCTTCTTCTTCTCCTTTGGCGGTATGGAGACCGTCTTATTTGGTGGTGAGCAAGCGGTACCGGCGGTTATGCCTGGGGAGTACGACCGCAAGACGGACTACGATATCTTCCGTGCCCTGGCGATCCGCCTGGGCTGGGCTGAGCACTGGCCCTGGGAGAATCTGGAGCAAACATATGACTATCAGCTCAGTCCCCGCGGCATTACATACAAGCAGTTCATAGCCGACGGAGGTTTTCAGAAGGATCCGCCTGAATACAAGAAGTATGAGAAGCTCGGGTTCGCAACCCCTACCGGGAAAGTCGAGCTCTGTTCCACGATCTTCGAGCAGCTTGGCTTTGACCCACTGCCGCATTATGAGGAAAGCTTTGAGAACCCCATTAGTGCGCCAGAGGTAGCTGAGGAGTATCCGCTGTATTGCGTCACCGGAAGCCGCTTCCTCCCCTACTTCCACACCGAGCAGCGCCACATCGATTCCATACGCAAGAGGCGGCCTTATGCACACGTGCAAATTCACCCGGAGACAGCGGCGAAGTACGGCATTAAGAGCGGTGACTGGGTCTGGATCGAGAGCCCCAGGGGCAAGATCAGACAGGTCTGCGAGCTGTTTGACGGCACCGATCCCAGGGTGGTGTACCCAGAGCATGGCTGGTGGTACCCTGAGCTTCCCGGCGAGGA
>DAOULY010000005.1:0-54964 GCA_034414595.1 Dehalococcoidia bacterium | reverse complement strand
GCGAGGGGCTTGCCCTCGCAGCCCCCACTCGATGACTCACAGTTTGGCCTGGGTCTACGTTGTAGGTGGTTCATACTCGTTCCACTGGACAAACTCGACCTGTTCGTCGAATGAATAGGTGGCTTTTTCCGCAGCACCCTGCTCAACGTGGATGTCCACGTCCATCAAAACTGTTTCGCAATACTCCAACTGCTTACCGAACTCAATGCCAGTGATATGCACAGATAAGTCAGCGACGCCATCACGCCGGAGCACCCCTGTATCATCTGTATACCCGAAGTCAATGAGCTTGATTGTGCATGGCACTACGGGATACCAAGTAGATGCCGGCATGCGTACCCAAGTGGCACCACCGTCCCAGCTTACCCAATGGTCAACGTTGCAATGCTCCCAGACGCCCTGGATCTTCACCGGTATACTGCCACTATTGTGTATCAAGAAGTACGCCGTGGTATAGTAGCAGGGGTAGCCTTCGTCGATCGTAACTCTCCCAGTTAGCTCGTCGACGACTTCGGCATAGGATCTACCAACGTTCTTGTCGCCCCTTGGTGCATTAGGCTCAGAGGCTTTTGGGTCGCCATAAGTACCATCATCCAATTCGTCTTTTGTCACGTCATTTACAATATTATCGTCATCGGTGAAAGCCTCTTGAATCTCGACGGCGACCTCACCTGTGTTCACCGTGCTGGTAATGGTCAGCGTCTCCGACCACTTGGCAAGACCAACACCCAGGCCTGCCAGTGCTATCACCAGCGCCAGAACTATGATCAGTAGCTTCTTATGGTTCTTCACCTCTCAGTCACCTCCTCTCCCCTCACCCCGCAAAATCGCAAATTTTCGGGGTATTTATTGCCTTTTCGCCCCTCTCGACCCGGGGCATAGAAGCAAATCCTAGCATTCTTCACTTCCTCGATAACTGTCACCTCCTTTAAATCGTTCCGCCGTTCTGCAAAAGCGGTAGCCTGCCCCTCCCTAGTTCAGGATGTAGTCGGGGTGCGAGGGCTCTTAAGCCCTCGCACCCTTTCCATTCCTTACGGTACCTCATTCCACTGGGCCACCACAATCTCAATGGTGAAGTCGTAGCTGGCAATCTCCTCCTCAGCAGCCTGCTCCACATGGATGGTAAGGTCACCAGGAATAGCATCACCAGTCTGCCCATACGGCTCTATCTGCTGACCCACTGCCAGCTTGCTCAGATGGAGCGCGAAATCGTGCTTCGTCGGGTCCAGCCTGTCATCAACAGTGCCACCTTCGAAGTCCACGTACTTGGGCTGGCAGGCAACCAGGTCAACATCCACGGTTTTCTCATAAATACCCTTGCTGATCTTTACCAGCTTGATGCTCTCCACCTTGACCGGGATGGTACCTATGTTGTCAATGGTGAAGTCAATCGTCGGACAGTAGCAGGGATAGCCGTTGGTGATGGTGATGATAAGCGTCTTTGTGCCTGTTCCGCTCACCGTTTGCGTGGCTACGTCCTTATCGCTAATGACCGATTGCGGGAACACCAGCGCCCAGGCTGCCTCCGAGTCTACCTCCAGGCACTCGTCACCGGTTCCAGCTTCGGCATACCAGCCACCATCGGCTTTCTGGGCTGATACCAGCCAGCCAGCGCCTTTTATCGCCGAAGCTCTACCATCGGCGTCGCCCTGAGCACGCAGAGCCATTACAGCATAAGCCGTGTTCTGCACGCTCTTTTCTATGTCGGTGTCGTCTTTAACGTAAAAGTACCACCAGCCGTCGGCGTGCTGCTCACCTGTCAGCGTCACCTTCAACTCGGTTGCCTTATCAGCATGGACCCCTGCCTCAGTGAAGGCTTCTATGGCTCCGGTGAGACCAAGGATGTATCCATCCTGGTTTGAGACTGTGGGGTCGAAGTAGACCGTCGTGCCATACATGGCGTCATAGATGACTTCGGCGATATCCTTTGCCTGCTGGTCATAACCCTGTCCCGGATAGTAGCCATGCAGAGCCAGGGCTGCCTTCACTCCGGCTTCGTTGTCCCACGGGATCAAGTCATAGTAACCCGCGGCGTACCGGTCATCCCTTATCCTCTCGGCATAGGTGGTGGCTGTGCCATTGGGTGGTGTTGCTGTGGCACCAATATACAAAACCCTGTCGTCCCACCTGTCCTGGGCTAGGTCGGCAATATCACCAGGCACAATAGTATTGTCACCCATTTCAGTCCGTATAGCGGTAAGCAAGCTGGCATCACTGGCTGCCGCTTGGGCAAGCCCAATCAGAAAAGTGATGTCGGGATTGCTGTCAACGCCCGAGGTGGTCTCGTTATACTTGCTGCCATCCCAGGTATAGGTGGGCGGGTTATCATTGGCATACTTGTAAGCCTTTGCCAGGGCTGTCTCATAGCTGGCTTTGTCCTGGAGCTCATGAGCCTCGAGGATAGCCATGGCAGTTATGCCCAGGGTATTGGTAGTAGAAGAGCCCGCAGGATCAGTCAGTATCCAGGCAAAGCCGCCATCAACGTTTTGATTAGCCGCCAGGTGGTCCGCCGCCTTCAGTATTGTGCTTATAGCGACCACAGGGTCATTGCCTTCATCATTGCACTCTGCGGTGCTGAAAACAGCGTCCACCTTGCCAGTGCCCACCGTGCCGTCGATGGTCAGTGTCTCCGACCACATGGCGAAGCCAACACCCAGGCCGGCCATTGTTATCGCCAGCACCAGAGCGATGACCAGTAGCTTCTTATGATTTTTCATCTCTCAATCACCTCCTTTCCCTTCGATTTATTGGGTATTTATCTCCCTGTCCCTCCTCACATTCTTCCCGTCATCTTTCGATAGCTATCACCTCCTTAAATTTCCTTAATTCGTTCTGCAAAAGCGGTAGCCCATCCCTCTCTGGTTCAGGATGTAGCTAGGGCTGGTACAGGCCTGGCCCGGCTTCTGTCTCAGGCGGCGCACATAGAACTTGAGGCAATCCTTGCTCACCGGCTTCCCGCCCCATACCTCAGAGACAAGCTGGGAGTGAGAGACCAGCCTGCCTTCGTTCAGCATGAGGCAGGAGAGGAGGCGGAACTCAGTGGATGTCAGGTCGCCGTGGCTGTTTCCTCTGAAGGTGGGGGGCTCAAGCACAGTGCCTGAGTCACCTTCCGGGGAATCGGTTACCAGTCCCCTCCGGCGGCGGAGCAAGGAGCCCACCCGGGCAATGAGCTCGGTAAGGTCCGGAGGCGTGGACATATACGCATCAGCCCCCAGCTCCAGCATCTCGCTCCCCTCGGTCCCTTTCTTCTCTCCGTTACCGAGGACGATGATAGGAAGGTAGGACACCTGCCGCAGCCGTGCGCACAGCTCCTTGGCGTTTAGCGCCGAGAGATGCTGAGCCATGATCACCAAGTCAGGGCAGCTTTCATAAAGGCTCCTCAGCCCTTGATAACCATCGGCCACATCGGTCACCTGAAACCCCGCTTCCTGCAAAGCCGAAACAATCTGTGACCTCAGTTCTCTATCGCCATCGATGACCAGAATCCGTGGCCGTTTAATGGGTCACCTCCCGACAGACCCAGTTTCACACCCTGATCCACTCTCTCTGACAGTTCAGAAAGTAGCACAGGAAGGTGCAAATCCAGGTCACCAGGGTGCCCAGAATGGTGGAAATTGGTGCTATTTCAGTACAAACTTGGTTGAAAATCGGGGAGAAGAACGAAGGGCAGGCAAAATGCCTGCCCCCGGCCTATGGTCGGTTTCTGCGGGGTGAATCAGGCACGTCTAATAAACTTGTAGCCTACCCCTCGCTCAGTGAGGATCATCTGGGGGTTGTGGGCATCATCATGGAGCTTTTGACGCAGGCGGTAGATGTACTTCTTCAAAAAGCTTAAATCGGCGGCATATTCCGGGCCCCATACCTTCTCGAGAAGGTTGCGATGGGTGAGCACCCTGCCCTCGTTTCTAACCAGTTGAAGGAGCAACTCGTACTCATGGGGGGTCAACTGTAAGGGCTTGCCTGAGAGGAACACTTCGTGTGCGGATGAATTGATCATCAACTCCCCGCTGACGAGGGGAATGTGATTCCGCTGGAAGCCGACCGCGTGTGCGCGACGGAGTAATGCCATTACCTTAGCCATGACATCGATGGGATCGAACGGTCCGATGATATAATCGTCCGCTCCTTCCTCCAGAACTCTGGCCCTCTGCATCTCACAAGCCTCCCCGGTAATGATCAGAGGGACATCGGAAAACCTGCGAATTTGACCCGCTAAGTCCACACCGTTCATGTCCGGCAAAGGAAAGTCCACTATCACCAAGTCGGGTGCCTCGGTCTCCACCAGCTCTATCCCCTTCGCCCCCTCAGCAGCGGAGACGATAACAGCGTCTCGCCATCGTAGTTGGAGAATGAAGGAGATATTCCTCACCATTTCCCCACCTCCAATTACCAGCACCTTCATTGATCACCTCCTCCACGGGTTACTCGATTACACCATGCTTATATTTATATTCTCTGTTAACGCAAACTATGCGCCTCTTATTGTAACGTCAGACATACACCCAGATAAGACAGTGGCAGTCGTATTTTAGTGGGAATTTGGTACCAGTTGCGTTATGCAAAAGTGACGGTTTGGTTCCCCAATGGTCATCTTTTTAGACGTGGGTTCGATTTGACTACGGTAGCCCTGTAGGGTATAGTAACTCTGAGGTGGAACTCTCCTGTTCGACTCTCCGAGCCGGGATTCAGATCCTCTATGAGTGGCTTCTATGCACGGATGGGGATCATTATTTTGCTCTTGTTCGGTGTGTGTTTGCCTCGCCAAGACTTAAGCAGGAGGTGCAAGTACAACGATGAGCAATAGGAATAAGGTAAATGCTGTGCTGGTGGTTGGCGCTGGGATAGCTGGTATTCAAGCTGCTTTGGATTTGGGCAGTGCTGGGGCAAAGGTATATCTGATGGACAGCGCTCCCCATGTCGGGGGTAAAATGGTGCAGCTTTACAGAACCTTCGAGGACGACTGTGCCATTTGCATAGCTACCCCAAAGATACTCGAGGCTAAAAACAATCCCAACATAGAATTCATGCCTTTAGCCAAGCTCGAAGGGGTGGATGGAGAAGCAGGTGACTTTACCGCTAAAATCAGAAGACTTCCGCGCTACGTCAATAGCATCAAATGTGTCACCTGCGGTCTATGCTGGCGAAGCTGTCCGGTTCAGGCAGTCAGCGAATTCAACTTTGGGTTGGGTGCAAGAAAGGCGATTTATTTAGCCTATGCGGGAGCAGTGCCTAACATACCATTTATTGACGCCGGGACCTGCTTGCACTTGAAGGGTGAGGAGTGCAATAAGTGCGCTGAGGTATGTCCTACCGATGCCATAGACTGGGGGCAGAAAGAGCAGCTTCAGGAGTTGCAGGTTGGGGCCATCCTGCTCACTCCTGGCATCGAGCCGCTGCGAGCTTCTGACGAAGCTGCCAAGCTTGGCTATGGCAAGATGCCCAATGTCATCGATAACTTTCAGATGGATAGACTGGTGAGCATATACGGGCCTACCGGGGGCCAAGTACAAAGGCCGTCCGATGGCAAACAAGCCCAGAGGATCGCTATTGTCCAGTGTATAGGCTCCAGGAAAACCGACAAGGACTTGAGTTATTGCTCGTCAATCTGCTGCATGCATGCCACTCGCTTAGCTATGTCGCTGAAGGCTAAGTCAAACGAGACCGAAGTGGTCATATTCCACAATGATGTGATGGCCTACTCCAAAGGGCATGAACAGATCTACAACCAGGCAAAGGACAGTCTCGGTGTAAAGTACACCCGGGGCGAAATTGGCTCCATTACCGAAGACCCGCAAACTAAAGACCTGAAAGTAGAGTATATCTCCGCAGAAGGGGGCAAGCCCGCAGAAGAGTCCTTCGATCTCCTGGTTCTTTCCCTCGGGCTCACGCCCTCATCGGATGGAACGAACCTCGCTAAATCGCTTGGTATCCCCTTCGACCGCTGGGGATTTCCTGAGACTGCTAACCAATCCTCTATGGCAAAGCCGGGAGTATTCGTCGGAGGCAGCTTCCACAGCCTTAGCGATACCCCCGAGGCTGTGGTCAATGCAGAGGCCGCTGCCCTGGAAATCGCTGAGTTCCTTGCTGGAGCTGCGACCACTGTAGGCCAGCCAGCGCAGGCCCCTACATCCCAATCTCATGTGAGCGACACTCTCCCCAAAGTGGGAGTATTTGTCTGCCAGTGCGGCGGCATGATTTCCAAGACACTGAACACAGCTGAGCTAGCCGAATATGCCAGTGGGTTAGAAGGCGTGGCAGAATCACAGGTCCTTGACTATGCCTGCTTTGCTCCGGGTATCTCCCAAATTAAACAGACCATCAAGGAAAAGGGCTTGAACCGAGCTGTAGTCGTTGCCTGTAGCGCACGCAGTCTTCTTCCTCTGTTTCAGAAGACCGTAGCCGATACAGGGCTCAACAAATTCCTGGTGGAAATGGTAAATGCCCGCGAATTCTGTGCCTGGGTCCACCTTAAGGAAAGTGACAAGGCCACGCAGAGACTGAGGGATGAGATCAGGGGTTCAGTAGCTAAGGTGAGGGAGTTGCAGCCTATACCCCCCGCCGCCAGGGATATTACGCAACGAGCCTTGGTCATCGGTGGCGGTGTTGCGGGGATGGTAGCAGCCCTGAGCCTGGCGAGCCAGGAGATACCAGTTGATCTCGTAGAAAAGAGCGAGAGGCTGGGTGGCAATGCGAACCGGCTATGTTATGATCCGGCAGGCAGGAAGGTCTCGCAGTACATCGGGACTCTAAATAAGAGAATTGAGGATAGCTCTCTGATAAGGGTATTCCTGGGTTCTAAGGTCACTGAAATAACGGGGAGGATAGGCCAGTTCCATACCAAGATACTGACTCCAGCAGCTGGGGCCGAAGCAGAGCATGGCGCAATCATCGTGGCAACAGGAGGCAGAGAATATAAGCCCGAGGAATATCTGTATGCCAAGAACAAGGAAGTGATCACCCAGTTGGAGCTTGAAGAAAGGTTTGCAGGGAGTGACAACTGGCTGGAGGGCATAAAGTCGGTGCTTGTGCTCCACTGTGTGGGGTCGAGAGATGAGCAGCGCCCTTATTGCAGTCGCATCTGTTGCTCTCAGGCGGTAAAGAACTCCCTTAAGCTCAAGGAACTTAATCCAGAAATCACTGTCCATCACCTTTACCGGGATATGCGAACTTATTTCCTCAACGACATTCTTTATCATGAGGCGAAACAAAGGGGTATAGCTTTCACCAAATACGACGAGAAAGCTGGGATAGACGTCTCAAAGAAGCGTGGTGGCAGCCTAACGGTCAGCTTCACTAAGGTCGATACGGGCAAGACGATGGAGCTTCGGCCAGACCTGCTGGTATTGAACTCCGCCGTTCTGGCTGGGGATGACAATGAAAGCCTCTCTTCTATACTCGGTGTCCCTCTGGGAGAAGACGGGTTCTTCGCTGAGGATGACTACATGACTCTCACCCCGGTAGATTTTACCAAGAAAGGCATATACCTGTGCGGCCTGGCTCATGGTCCCAAATCTTTGGACGAAAGCGCCGCTCAGGCCAAGGCCGCTGCCATGCGGGCTCTGGCTGTGCTCTCCAAGGAGCGTCTGGTGCAGCAGGCAGTCGTAGCCGAGGTGAACTCTGACAGGTGTGTGGCTTGTCTCACTTGCGTACGGGCATGTCCTTTCACAGTGCCCTTTATCAACGAGCAGCAGGTAGCCCAGATTCTACCTCATGAATGTCGCGGCTGCGGAGTATGCGTGAGTTCATGCCCCAAGGACGCTATAGAACTCAAGACCTTTGCCGATAACGACGTTATCCCTCAAATTGAAGCGCTGTTATCAGGTTGATTACAAGGAGGGAGAAATGGACGACTTTGAGCCTAAGATATTAGCTTTTTGCTGCCACTACTGTGCCCTTGCTGCCGCTGATGTGGCCGGCAAAATGGAGTTTCAATATCCACCCAACATTAGGGTGATAAGAGTACTTTGCACCGGCAAGGTGGAGATACTCCATCTCTTAAAGGCTCTGGAGCTGGGGGCCGATGGCGTTTTAGTGATCGGGTGTAAAATGGGCGAATGTTATTTCAAGAACGGCAATGACCATGCTCAGGCTAAGGTGAAGCGGGCCAGAGGCTTGATAAAGGAGCTGGGGTTTGAAGAAGAAAGGATACAGTTCAACTTCGTGCCTGGTCCGGCAGGCAAAAAGTTTGCCGACATTGTAACCGGTATGACGGAAGAGATGAAAGCTTTAGGCCCTAACCCGCTAAAACGCAATCCCGTGGCGTCATGAGGGTTTTAGCAATTCCGACGTCGGGTCATGTCGACAAGAGGATTCTGCGCGGAGGTAAAAAGTGATAGTAGCTGAAAGGAAACCCTTTTCGCAAATAATGTCTATGGTGGGTGGTTCGTCCAGGATACTCATCGTAGGCTGCGGCACATGCGTCAGCGTATGCATGGCAGGTGGAGAAGACGAGGTAAAAATCCTCGCCACCCAGTTAAGGATGGCCTTCCGGAAGGAGGGCAAAGAGATAGATGTTGGTGAGACCGTCATTCAGAGGCAGTGTGACCGGGAGTTTATCGAGCCTTTGAGAAGTCAGGTCGATAACTATGATGTTATTTTGTCCATGGGTTGCGGTGCTGGAGTCCAGCTACTGGCCGAGGTCTTTCCCCACAAGACAATAATTCCTGCCCTGAACACCAAGTTCATCGGTGCCAGTCAGGAATTGGGAGCTTGGAGTGAGATGTGCCAGGCTTGTGGTGATTGTATCTTAGCCGAAACCGCGGGTATTTGCCCTATCACCAGGTGCTCCAAGCAGCTTCTGAATGGTCCTTGTGGCGGGTCCGTGGGGGGGGAATGTGAAGTCTCACCTGACATCGACTGTGCCTGGCAACTCATCATTGACCGCCTCGCAGAGAGGGGTGAACTGCATAGGCTTGAGGACATCAGACCGCCCAAGGATTGGACCATAGGTCCTGTCCAACGGATAGTAGTGGAAATCTAACCAAGTTGGTACTTCCGGTGAATACCTCGGTTGTCGGAATGGTGCAACAATCCACGCTTATGTGTAGTGAAGAACACCTCGGATAGTAATGCAACCCTTGTGTTATTCATCCTTGCTCTCTACTTCTCTCAGCTACGCAAATCAGCCTCTCGCTCTCAGAACTATATGGCCTCTCATCGAATCCCGAAAATGCATGGACTAGACGCATACCCGTATCAGCAAGAATAGGTTCAAACTCTGCCAAATCGTAAGGACGTTGTTTATGGACTTCTATGGCTCCATCTGAAAACTCAAATATTATTGTGGCTTCCCTACCAATAGGGTCATAGCTGAACTTTTGGAGAAAAGACTCTCCACTGAGTTCGTGCTCTTGTATTCCCTCTCCAGCATTGGCGTACAGTCGATTGGTATTTGAATCAAAGACAAATATGCCTGATTCGCGAAGAGCACCAGCGACGCGATGGAACATTGCTCTTACACTATCTTTATCCGGTAGATAGTTGACAGAATCGAATGTGCACACAACCAGGTCAAACTTGCCTCCAGCGCGAAACTGAGTCATATCCTGAACATCGAAAGAGGTGCTCGACAATCCAATCGATTTCGATTTAGCTATCTCAATCATCTCCGGCGAGATGTCTATTCCGTGAACTGAGTGGCCACACTTGGCAAGATCCATCGCCAAAGTGCCTGTTCCACAGGCTAGGTCGAGAATCCTTGCTTGCCTAATGCCGCGCTCCTCGAAGAGCCGGTTAATTAGACTTAGATATTGCTGGGAGAACTTGCCCAAGTCAAGGTCGTATACTTGGCTCAAGCGTTCGTAGATCCTCATGGGGATAGTATCCGACAATCACTCCAAGCTTTCAAGTTAGCCCTTCACAAATGCGTATCGGTTTTTTTGAAGCATTCACAGTTTCCGGGGTCAGCGTGTCCCGCTTCTGCAGACGACATACATGCATGAAGCAAGACATTGAGGATGAGAAAAAGCTATAATAGGACCGTCAGGGAACGTGGCCTTACATTCTGAAGTGCGCATTATTTTCGGAGCCAGGATGCCCCGTTTTTGTAAACGACATACATACCTGGCTGCGGGTGCCAATGTGTCGGCTGGTTGATGGCTTTCCCTGAGTAAGGCTGAGGCGTTTTGGGGTGAAGAAGCGAGGCCTTTTCAATAGGTCGGATAAACATGGGCTGACTTAATAGAAATTGTAATCAGGACGGGGGGCGAAAATGGCGAGAGACAGGCTGAAGCCAGAAAAGGGCGAGGTAAAAGCAGCAGCAATCATTGACGCGATGATTGACGGAGTTACCATTATTGATCTGCAAGGAAGAATCATTGACATCAATCGAGCAACGACCCAACAGCATGGCTATGAAAAAGAGGAGGCAATTGGAAGAACCTCGGAAGAACTATTCATGGCAGAGAAGGATCGTCCAAAATTCCTTAAAGCGGTGCGAAGAGTGTCTGCTGGTAAACCTGTAAAGGCTTCTGATTATCTGGCTATACACAAAGATGGAACAGAATTCCTGGCAAGCATTAGCCTCTCTGTTCTGAAGGATAGCGAGGGCAGACCAAGTGCAGTTGTTGTTGTTCACCGCGATATCACCGGGCGCCAGCAGGCCGAGGGAGCGCTGCAGGAAGACGAGGAACGCTTTCGCTCTCTGGTTGAGGCTACAAGCGATTGGATTTGGGAAGTAGACCCCAACGGTACCTACACTTATGCTAGCCCTAAGGTCAAGGAATTGCTGGGATATGAGCCAGATGAGATTATCGGAAAGACACCGTTTGATTTTATGCCTGCGGAAGAGGCAAAACGTGTTGCTGCGGAGTTCGCTGCTATTGTAGAAGCTCGCAGGCCATTTTCGCACTTGGAAAATCTTAATCTGCACAAAGATGGCCGGATAGTTATGCTGGAAACAAGCGGAGTGCCTATTTTTAATGCCAACGGGGACTGGCTTGGTTACCGAGGTATCGACCGCGACACTACCGAGCGCAAGCAGGCAGAGGAGAGGTTGAAGGCATCCGAAGAATACTCCAGGAGACTCATTGATAGTTCACTGGACATGATTATCTCGGTCGACATGAAACGCAGGATTGTCGAGTTCAATCAAGCTGCTGAGGAGGCTTTTGGCTACACCAGAGCAGAAGTCATGGGTAATCATGTTGACATGCTGTATGCTGATCCACAAGATGGCTGGAGAGTTCATGAAATAGCAAGCAAAGCGGGGCAATTCACCGGCGAGATCACAAACAAACGGAAGAGTGGCGAGACATTTCCTTGTTTTATCAGTGCTTCTATACTACGAGATTCCAAAGGTGAAATCCTCGGGATCATGGGTGTCTCAAAGGACATCACCGAGAGCAAGCGGGCGGAAGAGGCACTGGTTGAGCGAGCAGCGGCTCTGGCGAGAGCGGAGGAGCTGCAACGGTCGCGGCAACGGATTGTAGCCACACAAGAGTCCCTGCGGAAGGATATCGCACAGCAGCTCCACGGGTCCGTGCAGAACAGACTCATTGTTCTGCTGCACCGGTTAACAGAGCTGGAGCACGCAGCCTTGCCAGGGGAGCTGGCTGCGGAACTAGGGGACCTGCGCCAAGAATTAAACGGGTTGTTGGAGAGCCACGTACGCCCCATCAGCCATCGGCTCTATCCCTCTATTCTGCGTCGGGGGATCGTCCCGGCCCTACAATCTCTGGGAGACCAATTTGAAGCGGTCCTGGTTATTGAGATGGAACTGGATGAGCAGCTCATAAGGCGCGAGAAGGCCGATCGCGAGTTGACTACGGAGCAGACGAGGCTGGCAGTATATCGCATCGCCGAAGAAGCCCTGGCCAACGTAGTCAAGCATGCAAAGGCCAGCAGCGTAACCGTAGGGTTGGAGCTGTCTTCCGAAGGATGGTTGTGCCTTACAGTGCGGGACGACGGCCAGGGATTCGACGTGGGAATGGCTTCCGGTGGGATGGGGCTACTGCTGATACAAGACTACGCTGAGGCAGCAGGCGGTGCTTGCGTTATCCGCAGTGCTCCAGATAAGGGCACAGAGGTCATAGCTAATGTTCCCCTTGCAAGCTCTGGCGCAAAGCATTCAGAGAGAGCCTCGCCTTTGGAATGAAGGCCAGCGCGCCCTCATCCCTGGCCAGTCTCTCATAGACACTATCCTCATGCACACTGACAAGTATTGCTTTGATGCTGCTGAAGTGGTGCTGAACATATCGAGCCACTTCCAGGCCATCCGGCTCGGGCATATACATGTCTGTGATCACCAGGTCCGGCACCAGGGACACGACGAGGCTAATGGCTTCCGTGCCGGTGCTGGCCTCGCCCACTACTTGGAACTCTTCGCTGCCTTCCAACAGTGACCGAACCCAACTGCGGAACTCGGGAGCATCATCAGCCACAATAACCCGGTACACGCCGCATACCTTCACTTCGCTATGGTTCGTGATCTCCTCATCAATTACCAGAGTAGCTGCCTTTGAGGGCAGATACCACAGTGCTAGCAAGGAAAATGCGATAGTGCTAACCCCGTAATTCTCCTCACATATCACTGGCGGTTCTGGAGCTCTCCAGGTAGAGGAGAGTGGCCCTGACGCGAGCGTGAATGTCCGGCTCGCTAGAGAGATGTAGTTCGTGATAGATGGCGTTGATGTGGGTCTCCACTGACTTTTCGGACAGCGTCAGCCGCTCGGCTATAGCGCTATTGGTGTAGCCTTGGGCGAGGAGCTCCAACACTTCCCGCTGCCTGGGAGTCAGCCGCGCCACCACAGAGTCTTGCCTGGGACGCAGGTTCGCGAACACCGCGGGGTCCAGCACTAACATGCCCACCCTGCTCCCCTGGATGGCGCGTACGACAGCCGCCAAGTCTGGCACCGTCTGTTTCAGGAGGTAAGCCCACCCCTGGCTATCCTCGAGAGGCAAGCTTGTCACGTAGCGCCGGTCATTATGTGCAGACAGGATAACGATGCCCGTTTGTGGCCTTTCTTTCTTGATCTGGAGCGCTGCCTCGATCCCGTCCAACTCTCCCGGGAGTTCGATGTCCATTAGTACTACGTCGGGGTTTGTCTCCCTCGCAAGATGAACTGCTGTCTCACCGTCCTCCGCCACTGCTACTACCTCCATTTCTAATTCTGCGGACAGAGTACGACGTAACAACTCCCTGAAAAGAGCCTCGTCCTCCACTATGAGTACTCTCGTTGTCTGCATATTCGCTCTCCTGTCATGAGACAGCTGCAGTCTCCTGCTCAGGTCCAGAGGGCCTCTCCTCCTCGCTCGCTTCATCATATCAGGTGCCAGCACTGTTGTCCACAATCTACCACGCCTACCTCACACGGTGCTGCACCTATAGGAGAATCAGGAAAAACCCCGAGGGACAAAGAAGGACTGACACCATTCTCGGCGGCGCTTCTATGCCTTATCTTAAGGAAGAGAGGAGATTTCGGCAGCATCCCCTGCTACAGCGGGAAGTTACCATACACCCAAGGGGATTAAATGAGGGCTTTAGTCGTTACGGAAAGCAAGGAAATAGTTGAGAGCATTTCCCTCTCCCTCCAGCTACGCTGGCCAGAGACTGATTTGCTTTCCGCCACTGAGGGCGCCAAGGGGATAGAGCTGGTGGAGACCGAAGCACCTGATGTTGCTATTCTGGACCTCGATTTGCCCAGCATGGATACCTTTGAAATTTTGAGTCAGATTCGCCTCTTTTCCAATGTGCCCATTATAGTTCTCAGCAACGGGGATGAAGACCTGATGCGCAGAGTGAGAGCTCTGGAAACAGGCGCTGATGAATGTATCAACAAGTCCTTCAGCCCCGTTGAGTTCTTGGCCACTGTGAAGGCACTGCTCCGTCGTGCCGGAATGTCTGAGCTCAGAGAAGGCCGTCTTCCCTCCCTTATTAGCGACGATCTGACCATAAACTTCACGACTCGCGAAGTGTTTATCCGTGGAGAGCCCGTGAAGCTGACCCCCACCGAATATAATCTGTTGACCTATCTGGCAAGAAACGAAGGCAGAGTGGTCCCACATCATGCCCTGATCGAGAGGGTGTGGGGCTCAGAATACGCCGGTGACCCTTATCTGCTCAAGAAATACATCTCTCGCTTAAGGCAAAAGCTAAACGACGACGCCGCCAACCCACATATTCTAATCCCCGAACGAGGTGTGGGTTACAGGTTCACAAGCCCCAACAAGTAGCTGTATGTCGTCCACAAAGTCGGGTATTTAGCCACCTGGACTGACGAACACCTCAGAATCAAAAACCTCAGCGACTGCCATTCACCAGATGGCCCGTAGGAGATGTTCCTTGGCAAATACACGTGTAATCGAGTCGCCTATGAGAATATAGCGCGTTATAAAAGCATAGCCACCCGTTCGAACTCATCGCATATCTGGCCCATCGACTTCTGCCCCATTTTGTATTGCCATATCCAGCTAAGGCAAATCTATGCTGCGGGGAAGCAAGAAGACATTGTCTGGTTGGGATAGTTACCTCATTAAAATATAGAAGGTTGGGCTCGAAAACATTGAGAGTCTGGATTGACAAGTGTGCCTTTCGTGGCCGAGGATTTAGCTTTCGATACAAATTTTGGCTATAATAAAGTCAGCAGGACAGGTGAGAATAATGATGACAGGTAAGACTTCGCAGCCATTAATGGGCACCGTGAAATATGAAGAAGGTATTGACTTTCGCAAAGTCCTTAATGAAGCCCTCAATGTTTTTTTTAAAGATGCTTTGCGAGTTGCCCTTACTAATCCTTCACAAGCTTATCATTTCTTGAGGACTATAAAGTGGCAGAAGAAGGCAGCTCGTATAAGATCTTACTGGAAGCAGCAAGGGATTCATGTGCCACCAATTCTGATTTTCAGTATCACAAACAGGTGTAATCTTCATTGCAAAGGCTGTTATCACTGGGCCCTGCGTCCATCAGTCCAGTCAGAGATGGATGAGACTAAACTGAGAAGTATCATTACCGAAGCTAAAGAACTTGGGATTTCCTTTGTGATGATTGCCGGGGGTGAGCCGTTGGTTCGCCCGGAGATTTTGGATATTACCGAGAGTTTTCCTGAGATTACTTTTCTGGTGTTTACCAACGGTTTGCTCATAAATGAAGAAATAGTCAAAAGACTGAAAAAACAAAGAAATTTTGTGCCGGTGATCAGTCTAGAGGGCTATGAACCAGACACCGACGAACGCAGAGGTAAAGGTGTGTATCAGAGACTGCAGAGAATAGTCGAAAAGCTGAAGAGCCAGGGCATATTCTGGAGCGTGTCATTAACGGTAACAAGGACAAACTTCGCTACGGTAACTGACGAGCGGTTCATCAAGAATTTGATCAGTCAGGGGTGCAAACTATTCTTTTTTGTCGAATATACACCAGTTAGGGAGGATACCGAAGACTGGCTCCTCACTGATGAACAAAGGGGCAGTCTCTTAAGTTTAAGGAATTCACTGCGTTCGCGGTACCCGGCGCTCTTTGTTGCTATTCCCGGCGATGAAGAAGAAATTGGTGGTTGCCTGTCCGCCGGACGAGGCTTTGTGCATATCAATGCGGTAGGTGACGTCGAACCATGTCCTTTTGCGCCATATTCTGATTCTAGTCTGAGGAATATGTCCCTCAAGGACGCTTTACAATCTGAGTTTCTGAAGAGAATCCGTGAAAACCATGGACAGCTGAGCGAAGCAGAAGGCGGCTGTGCCCTTTGGGTGGAACGTGAATGGGTACAGTCTTTACTTCATCAGTGACGATTCCTCCGGCCGACCGCCGCCAGGGGGGCAACCGCCAGCCAGAGGGTAATGGTAATCAGCATAGCCATGGTATAACTGACGGTGACTATCCCGAATTCAGGTGAAATCACCCCCCAGAGGAGCATCAGGAAAAATGAACTCAGGAAGAAGCCAGGAATAGCGGCCAGTATTCTGAAATATCCCATCTCAGTGCTCCTTACTCAAAGATTTCCTAGGGTGTATAAACCGCCGCAGGTCTATTCGACGAATACCTTTTTACCTTCTCTGACTGCCCCGAACAATTATACCACCTTTAAGCTAGAGTTGCGGGTGTGATCACAGGCATTATTGCCTCAGGAGTGGATGGTCGATAGCCAAGTTCGAGGTAGCCCAGAACAATCTCTCCGTTCAGTGAGAGAAAGCCGCCTGATACTCTTAGGCGAGGACACCCGTCGGGACTTGCTTTAAGGCATGCCAGTGGCTCGGTCTCTTACAGACGACATACGATTAGGCTCCAACCCACATTTTAGTGCTAAGAGTGCATTGCAACGGAGACGAGGAGAGTGTAGGATATAGAGTAACAATGAAGCCTGAGGAGAGTTCTGCTATACAAAACAGACGTAATCACAGGGGCGAAAGTAGATTTGCAAGACATTACCCCACGTGTTAGTTAAGGGAATGGTCGACTCTTGCTGTATTTTCGCCCCCCACACCACCGCCGGGACTGCAGTGAATGAGCATGTTGATCTAAACGTTGCTGAAAATATTGTAGCGAAGTTTGGAAGACATGGTGCCTCATCACAATAAACACCGCCATGTAGAAGATAATGCGCCTGCCCGCATTAAGGCTAAGCTTGGATAGGTAACTCTGAAACGTTGCTCATAGGTTTGAGGAGAAGTTGGATCGAGAATGTCGTTCCGGAGGTCGGAAATGGCGAAGACGATAGTCATTATTGGCACCTTAGATACCAAAGGGGAAGAGATTAGATATGTCAGGGAACTGATACAGGGAAGAGGGCACAAGACAATTGTCATCGATGGTAGCATTTCAGGCGAGCCTCTATTTCAGCCTGATATCAGGCGTGAAGAGGTGGCGGAAGCTGCTGGAACAAATTTTAGAGAAGTTATAGCGCTAGATGACGAAGCGAAGCCAGTAGCGGTGATGGCAGCTGGGTGCTCGAGTGTAGTTGAGCAACTGTACTCGCAGGGTAAAATGGATGGTATAATCGCCATCGGTGGCATATTCGGGACAACGCTGGGGCTCACGGCGATGAAGAGTTTGCCGCTCTGGCTGCCCAAGCTCATGGTTTCTGTGATAGGTTTTAGCCCTTTCTCTCCCGTTTTCGGTCCTGAAATGAGAATCAAAGACCTGACCCTAATGTCGACAGTGGCCGATTTCTGGGGCATCGATAACGTAACTAAAACCATACTACAGAATGCAGCCGGGGCTATTACCGGGATGGTTGAGATGCATGAAAAGAAAGGGCCATCCGAGAGAAAGCTTATCGCCATGATTACTTTCGGCACAGTGATATGTAAGCAAGCGTTATGGGCTAAGCCACTTTTAGAGCGAAAAGGGTTTGATGTTATCATACTCGAGCCGACACAAATCGCTTTTGAGGATCTTGTCGACCAAGGCTTAATTGCAGGAACCATGGATTTCGTGGCAGGTTTTTGCTTCACCAATGAAGTATGTGGCGGACACCATGGGCCGATGATGTTCGAGGCGGGAATAAGAAAAGGGATCCCTCAGGTCTTCTCCCCAGGTGGTGCTGAGCTCATTGCCTGGTCGGACTCGCTCGGACCACTCCCCTCAAGGTTAGCAAATAGAAAGAGATATCGTCGTGTCGCAACATGCATGGATGTAAGAGCAAGCAAAGAGGAAATGGCTACATCGGGCAAGGCTATGGCTCAGAAGCTCAACGAGATGACCGGGCCAACAGCAATGATGATCCCGACCAGAGGATTTTCTGAATGGGATAGGCCAGGGAACATATTCTATAACCCAGGGGGGCGCAAGGCATTTGCCGAAGCGCTAAAGAAGCATATAGAGCCAAAGGTCAAGGTCATTGAGCTCGATATGCATATCAACGACCCTGAATTCTCGGAGCAGGCGGTTGCCCTTCTCGATGACATGATGAAATGCAAATTCCAGTCCTGAGGGGGTTAAATGGCCAAGACCATAGTTATTGTCGGCACCTTGGATACCAAAGGGGAAGAGAGCAAATATGTTAAGGAGCTGATAGAAAGAAGAGGACACAAGACAATCATAATTGATAATGGCATGTTGGGCGAGCCTCTATTTCAGCCTGATATCAGCCGTGAGGAGGTAGCGGAAGCTGTGGGCACAAACCTGAAGGAGCTGCTCGCCCTCGGTGATATAATGAAACCAGTAGAGGTGATGGCAGAAGGGTGCTCGAGAATAGCTCAGCAACTGTACTCTGAAGGCAAGCTGGATGGCATAATCGCCATCGGTGGCGTAACTGGGACAACACTGGGGCTTACGGCGATGAAGAGTTTGCCACTCTGGCTGCCCAAGCTCATGGTTTCTGTGATAGGTTTTAGCCCTTTCTCTCCCGTTTTCGGTCCTGAGATGAGAAGCAGTGATGTGACCATAATGCCAACGGTGGCCGATCTTTGGGGCGTCGATAATGTAACAAAAACCATACTCCAGAATGCAGCCGGGTCTATTTCCGGGATGGTTGAGACACATGAAAAGAAAGGGCCTTCTGAGAGACCTCTGATCAGCATCATTACTTTCGGCACGATGGTATGTAAGCAGGCGGTATTGGCTAAGCCACTTTTAGAGCAAAAAGGGTATGACGTTATTGTATTCGAGCCGGTAATGGGAACCACTTCGGAGGATTTTGTCGACCAGGGCCTAATCGCAGGAACCCTGGATTTTGCCGCAGGTTTTTGCTTCACCAATGCGGTATGTGGCGGACACCATGGGCCGATGATGTTCGACGCGGGAATAAGAAGAGGAGTCCCTCAGGTCTTTTCCACTGGGCTTGCCGAGGTCATTTCCTGGGTGGAATCGCTCGGGCCACTTCCCCCGAGGTTCAAAAATAGAGACATCTGGCGCCGTACCGCAGCCGGAACGGCTATAAGTAATACGAGAGCGAGCAAAGAGGAGATGGCTGCAGCGGGCAAGGCTATGGCTCAGAAGCTCAACAAGATGACCGGACCGACAGCAATGCTGATCCCGACCAGAGGCTTTTCTGAATGGGACAGGCCAGGGAACATGTTCTACAATCCAGAGGGGCGCAAGGCATTTGCCGAAGCGCTAAAGAGGCATATAGAGCCAAAGGTCAAGGTCATTGAGCTCGATATGCATATCAATGACCCTGAATTCTCGGAGCAGGCAGTGGTCCTTCTCGATGACATGATGAAAGGCAAATTCCAGTCCTGAGGGGCAAGAGCAAACGGCAAAAGATGTGCTACAACTACCTTTGGGCTCGCTAAAATCGGTTATCCGGTCTGGTAGTGGCCATGCCCCGGTTCATCAGCAACCTGACATAGCCGCACCGGAATGTTACTGCGAGGGCTCTACGATTCCTGACAAAGTGAAGGACTGTTGGTTGAGTGAGATAGCCCCCTCCAGATAGTGTTATGTAAACACGCTGCCCCTGAGCAAGAGTAAGACAACAATAGGTCACGTATGATTTGACATCAGCAGGATGCACTGCTATATTTGAGCATAGCAAGGCGAGGTATTAGTCATGACTGATAGCTCATCTAAATACGCACCAGACTTACTCCGCGGTAATACCGATTGCTTACTGCTTTACCTGATAATGGAAGAGCAGTATACCTATGGCTACCGGCTTATAAAGGAGATAGAAAGAAGGAGCGAGGGATACTTTCAGTTTAAGGAGGGCACGGTCTATCCTGCGCTCCATAGATTAGAAAAAGAAGGGCTAATCCAAGGCGAATGGCAAGAGCTCCCAAATGGGCAGGAAAGACGGTACTACCGCATAACGGAAAAAGGCAAGCAAGTACTGAAAGATAAAATGGGTGCCTGGCAGGGCTTTTCCACAGCAGTGAATCTCATCTTCAAGCCGACAAAAGCATAGGTCCCCAGGGTTAGAATAATGCTGCCTGAGATCAGAAGTTACTTAGAAGATGTTAAATCGCACCTTTACTTGGATCCAGCTACTGAAAGGTGGATCATAAGAGACCTATATAGCTATTTCCAAGAAAAGATAGGCGAGTTGCAGGAGACTGGCCTTTCCGAGGAAGACTCAGCTAAGGTTGCCATTGAGTCCTGCGGGCGGCCGAGGGTGATCGCCCGGCGGATGTACGAGGCACATAGCAAGGGTAGCTGGACGGAGGCAGCCATAGCCTCCTTGCCCCATCTTATCATTGCTGGTCTGTTTTTCGCTCACCTTTGGCACCATTACCTCTTGGCACCAATCGCATTTGCCTCAATTGTCTGTGTGACTTTGTACGGGTGGTGGCATGGTAAGCCAAGTTGGCTTTATCCCTGGGTTGGCTATTCCCTCGCTCCCCTTTTGATCGCGGGATATGTCTCTCGAACCACTGTGGTACAGACTGCATCCTTCATTTTGTGGGGAAACGAACCCTATCCCAATATCTTGGTATTGCTACTGATCTGCGCTCTGTTTGTGTTTTCAATCTGGGTTATTGTTCGCACAACCATTAGAGTGGCGCGAAGAGATTGGGTCCTGGCTTCTTTGATGCTCGTCCCGCTGCCAGTCGTGGGGGGATGGCTTTTGAGCTTGGAGCAGGCTGGTGGCCTGTTTCAAGGAAGCATGACAGCACTTCACCTGTCAGATATACCCATGGCCTTAGCCCTTATCGCGCTGGCAGTGACATCTGCAGTCTTCATACGTTTGCGACAAAGAGTGCTAAAGTTCGGAGCGTTACTAACTATAGGCTCGATCGCTATGGCCATGGTTGCTCACAACCTCTGGGGCAGTCAAGGTTTCCTCGGCCTGTTACTGACATCTTTTCTGCTGCTTCTCTTCCTGCTCAGCCCCGCTCTCCTTGAAGCCAAAATAGGGCATGGCGAGCAAAGGGGAGAGTTATGGTGGGAAAACGGCTGGATCAAGCACCATTCAACTACGAGATAGCCTGTAAAATTCTCATGCCCGCCTTATTCTGTGAATGCCCCCAGGTGAATTCCTCCTCTATCTCACTCCAAAACCACCTTTGAACCCTTGACAAAGGCATCGCTTTGCGGTAGCATGAGCATCGCATAACGATGCATAGACAGCCTATGCTATCGAATAACGAGGCTTTAGTCAGAATTGCTGGAGTGCCCCATGCCAAAGATGCTGGAAACGATTGACTCCCCTGCTGATTTGAAGGGACTGACATACCAAGAACTGGAGCAAATCGCGGGTGAAATCCGAGCTGAGTTGATCAACAGAGTATCTCTAAACGGAGGTCATCTGGCCTCTAATCTCGGCGTGGTTGAACTAAGCATAGCTCTACATCGAGTTTATGAGAGCCCTGGCGATAAGATCGTGTGGGATGTAGGGCATCAAAGCTACGTCCATAAGCTGCTCACCGGCCGCAGACAGAGGTTTGCTACCATCCGACAATATGGTGGGCTTTCCGGGTTTACCGATCCCGGGGAAAGCCCATACGATGCCTTTGGTGCTGGACATGCCAGCACTTCTGTTTCCGCCGCCTTAGGGATGGCGCTTGCCCGAGATTTAGCAAACGCGAGCTATCACATTGTGGCCATTATCGGCGATGGCGCCGTCGCCGGAGGCATGGCTTTTGAGGCCCTCAATCATGCCGGTCACCTCAGTACAAGGTTGATCGTTGTTCTCAACGACAACGGCATGGCCATCTCACCCAGCATCGGGGCGCTTTCAAGACTACTCAACCTAATCAGACTAGACTCCAAATACGAGCTGGCAAAGAAAGAAGCGAGAAGAACCGTAACAAGCTTACCTCTTGGAGGGCCAACCTGGGCACTTAGCAAACGAGTCAAGAACCGCCTTAAGAGAGCGCTTATCCCAGGTGCCTTCTGGGAAGAACTGGGCTTCGTCTACCTGGGGCCTGTGGACGGCCACAATATCAGAGAACTTGAGTCGGCACTGAAAAGAGCGCGGGACTATGAGACCAAACCCACCCTCGTTCACGTTCTAACCGAGAAGGGCAAGGGCTACCCCCCGGCCGAGGCCGATGCCGTCAAGTTTCATGGCGTCTCACCTAACAATATTGAGGCCAGCACTGCGCCTTCCTATAGCGAGGTCTTTGGTCACACTGCCCTTCGCCTGATGCGGGCCAATAACAAAGTGGTGGCCATCACAGCTGCCATGCTCGAAGGGACCGGACTAACCGTTGCTGCTCGTGAGTTCCCGGACCGAGTTTTCGATGTTGGCATTTGCGAGCAACACGCAGTGACACTTGCAGCAGGGCTGGCGACCCAGGGATTTATCCCCCTTGTGGCCATCTACTCCACTTTCTTGCAGCGTGCCTATGATCAAATCATTCACGACGTTTGCATCCAGAATCTGCCTGTAGTCTTCGCCATTGACCGAGCTGGCATCGTGGGTGACGATGGCAAGACCCACCAAGGGGCCTTCGACATCTCCTATCTTCGCGGCATTCCTAACCTGGTTGTGGCCGCGCCAAAAGACGAAGATGAACTCCAGCACCTGCTTTTCACAGCAGTCGATGCCGGTTGCCCGATGGCAATCCGCTACCCCAGGGGCAATGGGCAGGGGACATCCTTGCAGCAAGACTTACAGCTATTACCGATTGGCAAAGGGGAGATATTGAGGGATGGCCAAGATGTAGCCATTCTCGCCCTCGGCTCAACGGTCTATCCCGCTCTCGCTGCTGCAGAAGGTTTGGCAGCAGAAGGCATCGAGTGCACAGTGGCCAATGCCCGCTTTGCCAAGCCCTTAGACACAGAGCTCATCTCGAATCTGGCTACCAGAACCAAAAGGCTGCTAACCGTGGAAGAGAGTGCCATCGCCGGAGGATTTGGCAGCGCAGTGCTGCAACTGCTGGAGAGCTCAGGGCTCGTCGAGGTGCGGGCAAAGTGCATTGGGCTACCAGACGAGTTTGTTGAACACGGCCCTCAGGAGCTGTTCCGTTCCATGTTTGACCTGGATTCCGAGGGTATAGCTCGGCGCATCAGGAACTCTTTCCCGGAACTTCCCACTCCGGCATCTGTAAAGCAGCGAGAGGCATTAAGCTAATGAAGTTGCCTTGCATTTTTGAGAGGTATCACGACGAGATCGACGCCGAATTGAGAGCAGCGCTGACTGAGCGTCAATTGCCTATGTATGACATGATGCGGTACCACCTCGGCTGGATGGATGAGAAGGGACATTCTCTACAAGCGCCGGCGGGTAAGGCCCTGCGTCCAACTCTGTGCCTGCTCGCTTGCGAGGCAACTGGCGGGGACTCCCACAAAGCACTGCCAGCTGCCGCAGCGGTGGAACTGGTGCACAACTTCTCCCTGATCCACGACGACATCCAGGACAATGATAGAGAACGTCGCCATCGCCCCACGGTCTGGAGCATCTGGGGGAAACCTCAGGCAATAAACGCTGGAACGGCGATGCGTGTTCTTGCCAGCCTTACCCTATTGCGTCTCGAAGAGCACAGTATCCCAAACCAGAAACAGCTACGTGCTCAGTATCTCCTGGACGAGAGTTGCCTCAGAATGATCGAAGGCCAGTGTCTCGACATCAGCTATGAAAGCCGCCTCGATGTCGAGGTGACCGATTACCTGGAGATGATCAACAAGAAGACTGCAGCGCTGATAGCGTGCTCCCTAGAGCTAGGTGCCCTGCTGGGCAGCGACGATGAGTCTGTCATCGAAGGTTTCCGCAACTTTGGCAGGGATCTGGGGCTGGCTTTTCAGATCAAAGACGATGTCCTCGGAATCTGGGGCGACGAGGGCAAGACAGGCAAACCTTTAGGCAGCGATATTCGAAGCAAAAAGAAATCACTCCCTGTGATATATGCCTTGCAGAAGGCAGAGGGCGAGGCAAAAGCGGAGCTGGCGAACATTTATCAGGGCGAAGCCATTGACGATAATGAGGTGGACGCAGTTTTGAGAATCCTCAACAGTGTCCAGGCCGAAGGCCAAGCCGAGAGCATGGCTGAGGAGTGCTGTAATAGAGCCCTGGCGGAGATAGACAAAATCGTGTCCTCACCGTGGGCGCGTCATAGCCTCGAAGAGATGGCCCATTTCTTGGTGGAGCGTGAATTCTGAGATTTTCTGGCAAGGGGGCTGAGTTGTCGGATGCTGTGTTAGGCTCGGCCATAAGGCAAGCAAATAGCAGGCGCAAGAACGAGCACTTGGAGATCGCTTTGAATAAAGGTGTTGAATTCAAGGAGATGGGCACCGGCCTGGACGATTATAGGTTTATCCATCAAGCCCTGCCTGAGCTTGATCTGGCGGGCATTGATTTGGCAACCACTTTGTTTGGGAAAAGATTGAATGCCCCCCTGGTTATCTCACCGATGGTCGGTGGCATCAAGCCAGCAAGGCAGATCAACCGAAATCTGGCCCAAGCGGCCCAAGCCATGGGCATAGCCATGGGAGTGGGGTCACAGAGGTGCGCCATCGATGATCCCGAGACAACTTCAACCTATGAGGTGCGTGATATAGCGCCTGACATCCTGCTCTTCGCTAACTTGGGGGCCATCCAGTTGAACTATGGCTGTGGGATCGACGAGTGCCGTCGGGCGGTAGATATGATCGGCGCCGATGCCCTAATTCTGCACCTCAATCCGCTTCAAGAGGCACTGCAACGTGATGGGAATACCAACTTCGCTGGACTTCTGGCCAAGATCGAGCACGTCTGCGCGGAGCTCCCGGTTCCGGTGATGGTAAAGGAGGTCGGCTGGGGCATCTCCGAAACAGTGGCCCGAAAGCTGGTTAAGGCAGGAGTTGCTGGCATCGACGTTGCTGGTGCTGGCGGCACTTCGTGGAGTGAAATAGAACGGTATCGTACTCAAACACAGACGAGCAATAATATAGCTGCTGCCTTTGCCTCTTGGGGCGTATCCACTGCTGAGTCGATTGTGATGGCGCAGCAGGGCGCCCCCGCGTTGACACTGATTGCCAGCGGCGGCATTCGCACCGGGGTAGATGTGGCAAAGGCTATCGCACTGGGTGCTGATGCCGCTGGTATAGCCACGCCCCTGCTCAAGGCAGCGAATATCTCAGCAGCTTCCGTGATGGCAGCGTTGCAAGAGGTCATTGAAGGGCTCAGGATCTCAATGTTTTGCATCGGTGCTGCCAGCTTGAGAGAATTGAAGAATTCACCCTTCCTGGAAAGAAAGTCGAGGGTTTGAGGATGATCTTTTCCTGGCAACTTACCTCAGCATTATCCAGATACATAATCCGAAACAAGCTTCAAAGAAGTAAGCGTTTCCCTCTGGTATTGATGCTGGAGCCTACACTTCGTTGCAATCTGGCCTGTGTCGGTTGCGGGCGTGTCAGAGAGTATAAAGATGTCATTGACCAAATGCTCTCCGTTGGGGAGTGTCTGGCAGCGGTAACTGAATCAGATGCCCCAGTGGTCTCGCTGACCGGGGGCGAGCCACTGCTCCACCCTGATATCGAGCAAATAGTCGCCGGAATAGCAGCCAGAAAGCGGTTCATTTTCCTCTGCACCAACGGTCTGCTGTTGCAGGATTCGCTGACGAAATTCAAGCCCAGCCCATATCTTTGCTTAGTGCTTCATCTCGACGGTTTAGCCGAGACTCATGACCAAATTGCTGGACGCAGCGGCGTCTTTGAGACCGCGATCGCTGGTATAAAGGCAGCAAAAGATGTTGGCTTCCAAGTTCGCGTTAATACCACCATCTACAAGGGAATGAGTTTGCAAGAAATAAGGGGACTCCTCGGTTTGCTGGCTCAGCTAAGGATTGACGGCATCATGGTTGCCCCTGCTTTTAGCTATGAGGCAGTGAATGGCGACGTCTTTCTTTCCCGAAGAGAAATCGCCACTGTTTTTGAGCCCATATATGAACTAAGTAAGCAGTTCCGCTTCTACAATACACCGGTTTATCTGGAATTCCTCGCTGGGAGAAGAGAGCTTAAGTGCATGCCCTGGAGCAGCCCAACGAGGAATCCAAAGGGCTGGAAAAGCCCCTGTTATCTAATCACCGATGGCCATTGCCAGTCCTTCAAAGAGCTTATGGAGGAGACTCCGTGGGAGAAGTACGGCGCGGGCAATGATCCCCGCTGTGCCAACTGCATGGTCCACTGCGGCTTCGAGGCAAGCGCCCTAGATGCGGTCGCGAAGAGCCCGTCTGCCCTCTGGCGGATGATCGCTTGGAATTTCTTCAGCAGCTGATGAATTTACTGGAGAGAACTGATGCTAACCCTGGTGTGTGCAATGAGAGAAGAAATCGCTAACCTGAAAAAGCGGATGAGTGTAGAGGAGGTTTTCGCCCAACAGCCGGCTTGCCTTATGTACAAGGGCAAATACAGGGAAAGGGATGTCTCGCTGGTGCAGACTGGGATCGGTAAGGAGTATACAGAGAGAGCAACTGAGCTGCTATTAGAGCGCTTTCCAGTCACCTCCGTTGTCTCCTTCGGTTTTGCCGGGGCACTAACCACAGAATTACAGGTTGGCGATATTATACTTTGCTCCAAGCTCTATTGTGGGGACGAGCGAATAGACGAGGATTTGAACACAGGAATGCCCTGCTGCTATTCCGATGACAATCTGGTATCACTGGCAGCACAGACTTTCAAGGGCATGAGCGTCAAATGGATACAAGGAAGCAGTGTAACTGTGCCAAAGGCTGTCTCCACGCCGAAAGCGAAACACACTCTGGGCGAAGCTTTCTCTGCCCAAGCAGTGGATATGGAAAGTTACTGGATTGCCCGAATTGCATCGGCCAGACAGATTCCTTTTCTCGCTGTTCGCGCTATATCTGACGCTGTCGAGGACGCCCTGCCACCTCTCGGCCAGTTCATAGAGCCGGATGGCAGCTTGCGCTGGCAGAAAGCAGCACCCTACTTCATTGTGCGCCCCCAGCAGTTAGTAAGGCTACTTCGTCTTTACCGAAACGCTCGCCGGGCACGGAAAAGCCTGACCGCCTTTGTGGATTGTTTTATCAACCAAGTTGTGAAATAGGTAGAGGAAGCTCAAATGAAGGCTTTGGTTACAGGAGCAACGGGCTTCATCGGAGGGAATCTGGTGCGCGAGCTCCTGAAGCTGGACTACCAAGTAAAAGCCCTGGTGAGGAAGGAAAGCAATCGCAAGAATATCGATGGCCTCGATATCGATGTGGCTTTCGGGGACTTGAGGGATAAGGCATCCCTGGAGAGTGCTCTCGATGGCTGCGATGTGCTCTTTCATGTCGCTGCCTCCTATACCTTCTGGACTCCTGATCCTGAAGCCATATATGAAACTAATGTGAAAGGCACCGAAAACTTGCTCAATGTTGCCCTGGCGAAAGGAATGAAGAGGATTGTTTACACCAGCACCGAATCGACGATAGGCATCGCCCGGAACGGAAGTCTGGGCACCGAGATGATGGAAGTAGAACCCAAAGATCTCCCCGGTCACTATAAGAAATCAAAATGCATGGCGGAGAAGCTTGCCTTAAGGATGTGCAACGAAGGGCTTCCTTTGGTCGTGGTCAACCCAACCACACCAGTGGGGCCTCTCGACATCAAACCGACTCCCACAGGGCAGGTCATCGTCGATTTCCTGAATCGAAAAATGCCCGCCTATGTGCATACAGGCCTCAACTTGATCGACGTGGAGGATGTAGCCAAAGGACACATCCTCGCGCTTGAGAAAGGACAAGTCGGTGAGAGATACATCCTGGGAAACAAGAATCTCACTTTCAAGGAGATTCTCGGCATTCTGGAGCAGATAAGTGGCATCAAAGCTCCCCGTCTCAAGATTCCAATTTGGCTTGTTCTGGGAGCGGCCTACATCGACGAAACTATTTCGGGGAAGATTCTGGGAAGACATCCCAGGATCCCGGTATCGGGCGTCAAGGCAGCACGCAAGTTCAGGCACTTTGACTGCTCCAAAGCTATTCGGGAGTTGGGTCTCCCTCAAACGCCAGTAGATGAAGCCCTGGAAAAAGCAGCGAGGTGGTTCAGGCAGAATGGATACGCTCAACAAAGCTAACATGGCGCAAGATTTGGCGGCGCAGGTAGAGCACGCCATCGAGAAAGCTCAGGACTATCTCCTTGGGGTCCAAAGCCCGGAAGGCTACTGGGTGGGTGAGTTAGAAGCGGATGTCACAGTAGCCGCCGGCTATATACCCCTCATGTACTTCATGACAGGCGAAGTCGATTCCGAAAGGCAACGCAAGGCGGTCAACTATGTGAAAAGCAAGCAACGGCCGGATGGCTCATGGGGTACTTATTACGAAGGACCCGGAGACCTGAATGTCGCCATCCAGGCTTACTTCGCTTTGAAGCTGACAGGAATATCGCCGCAAGAGCCCTTCATGCAGCGAGCGAGCCAGTTTATTCTGGATCGCGGTGGTATAGCCAAGGCCAACGTCTTCACCAAGACCTGGCTTGCTCTCTTTGGCCAGTTCGACTGGCGCGGTACGCCCGCTCTGCCCCCTGAGATAATTCTCCTACCCAACTGGTTTTACTTCAATATCTATGAGTTTGCCAGTTGGTCGCGTGCCACAATAGTGGCACTTATGGTGGTGCTAACCAAAAAGCCGATATGCCCTGTACCTGAATTCGCCCAGGTTTCCGAGCTCTATGTAGAGCCTGAAGGCCGCAGAGATTATTCCTTGGGAAAGGGTGACAGGCTGCTTAGTTGGAAGAGCTTTTTCCTGCGGCTTGATTCACTCTTCAAGGCTTGGGAGAAGTCGCCGCTCAAGCCGGGGCGCGGGCTCGCCCTGCGCAGGACGGAGAGATGGATCGTGGAACACCAGGAGGCTGATGGGAGCTGGGGAGGGATCATGCTGCCCTGGGTATATTCGCTGATAGCCCTTAAATGTCTTGGTCACTCTCTCGATCACCCCACCATTGCCAAGGGGCTAAGAGGACTCGATGGCTTTATTATAGAGGATGATTCTACTTTCCGACTTCAGCCTGCCACTTCACCGGTCTGGGATACAGCCTGGGCGATAATTGCGCTTCGTGAATCAGGTCTGTCCGCCGATCACCAGTCACTGGTTAGGGCTGCTCAATGGCTGCTCAAGGAAGAGGTTAAAGTGGCTGGGGACTGGCGAGTCAAGAACCCGAAAACGGAGCCCGGGTGCTGGGCCTTTGAGTTTGAGAACGACCTCTACCCTGACATTGATGACACCGCCATTGTTCCCAGAGCATTGCTTGAAGTGCGCCTTTCCAGCGAAGAGGAAAAAGCTAAAGTCCAGGCGATAGAGAGAGGCTCGCGCTGGGTTCTAAGTATGCAGAGCAACAATGGAGGCTGGGCAGCCTTCGATCTAAATAATAACAAGGGGATTCTGGCCCACATTCCCTTTGCCGACTTCATGACGCCACTCGATCCCACCAGCCCCGATGTCACCGCCCATGCAATAGAGCTTTTAGGGGAGCTGAACCAGCATGGCTCCTCCCTCAAAAAAGCCCTGTCCTATATTAAAACAAAACAGGAGGCTGACGGTGCCTGGTATGGGCGCTGGGGTGTTAATTATATCTATGGCACCGGTCTGGTGCTTTCCAGCTTGAGAGCTGCTGGTGAAGGTGAAGAACAAGAATATATTCGCAAGGCAGTCTCGTGGCTCGGCTCTCACCAGAATGAGGACGGTGGCTGGGGTGAAACCTGCCATAGTTACGAAGACCCGAGCTGCCGAGGTATAGGGCCGAGCACAGCCTCTCAGACCGCTTGGGCAGTCCTCGGCCTCATCGATGCCGACGAAGCCAATAGTCCCTCGGTGAAGAAGGGTGTCAACTATCTGGTGATAACTCAGCAGAAAGATGGCTCCTGGCACGAGGATGCCTACACAGGCACTGGATTTCCCAAAGCCTTCTACCTCAGGTACGACCTCTACCGCATATACTTTCCCTTAATGGCGCTGGCGCGATATATAGCCTCTATAAAGGACGTGAAAGGTGAAAGCGACTAGTATCGAGGAAAGCTTGTCCCGAGTGGACCCCTCACAAAGGGTTCTTCTGTTGGCGCAGTGTCTGCGACCCAGCCAGACCTGCCCCGGCAAATTCGACAAGACAGGGCTAAAGTGCCCAGAAGACTGTAGCCAAGATTGCATTCTCAAACGCTGCAAGGACACCGCCTCGAAGTTGGGCTATAATGGGGTGTGTATTGCTGCTGGTGGGGCTATGGCACTTAGGTTCATCAAAGAGCACAACCCCCGAGGAATCGTGGCTGTGGCTTGTGATAAGGAACTCGCGGAGGGTGTGGAGGGTGTAAAGCAGATGGCAAGCGATGAGCAGGAAGTACCTGTCATCGTGGTTATTCCACTGCTGAGGGATGGTTGTGTAGATACAGAAGTCGATGAGGAACAAGTGCTCAAAGCCATCGCCATGGGATGCTCCCCATGAAAGACAGCGGTAGCCAAGTAGACTTATAACCTCATGAAAGCACTTATTTTAGCTCCGTTTCATCCCCAGGCCTTAGGCAGGCTAAGAAGCAAAATAGAGGTAGTACATGAGAGCTGGATGGATACCAGAAGGTTGCTCTCGCCCGAAGAGCTCATTGAGCGTATCCAAAGCCAGAATTTGCAAATCGTCATAGTCGAGGCGGATTTCGTTTTTGATGAGGTCTTCCACGCTACAAACACGCTCCGCTTCGTAGGGGTTTGCCGGGGCTCAGTGAACAATGTGGATATTGATGCGGCAACCGAGCACGGGGTGCTGGTAGTGAACACACCAGCCAGGAATGCGGTTGCCGTGGCGGAGCTCACGGTTGGTCTGATGCTGTCCCTGGCACGCCGTATTCCCACTGCGCACTCCATGGTGCAATCAGAGGAATGGCAGGACCCGGTAGGGCCTTATATCTCCCTGCGAGGGGTAGAGCTGGCTGGCAAAGTAGCTGGCGTTGTTGGCTTTGGGGCAATTGGCTCAGAGGTAGCCAAGAGGCTTTGTGCCTTCGATATGAAAGTCGTGGCTTATGACCCCTATGTCAATCCTGAAAAGATAGCCAAAGTTGGAGCCAGACAGGTTGACTTGAATGGGCTTATGAAAGAGTCAGACTTTGTTACCATCCATTGCCCGGTACTGCCTGAGACCATAGGACTGATAGGCGCCGATGAAATCGGCTCGATGAAGCCCACAGCCTACCTGGTGAATACCGGGGGCTGGGAGATCGTGGACGAGGCTGCACTTCTAAATGCCCTTGAGCAAAGGCACATCGCTGGCGCTGCCTTTGATGTTTATCAGACGCACCCGGTGCCACAACAGAGTCCTTTTCTGAAGTTGGACAACGTGGTGCTCACCCCTCACATAGGTGGTGCTACCGACGGCACAGTGGAGCGGTACTCCAGAATCATGTGCCAAGAGATTGAGAGATTTATCGAGGGAAAGCGCCCCCAAAACCTGGTCAATCCAGAGGCCTGGAGAGGGAATGTCCAGTGAGTACGTCTTAGCCATAGACGCCGGAACCAGCAGCGTCCGCTGTCTCATTGCTGACCTAAACGGGCACGTGGTTTCGCTTTGCCACAAGGAGTGGACTTATGAGGCACCTGCTGATATTGCCCCTCTTGGCAAGGAATTCGATCCTGATGTGCTCTGGTGTATAATTTGTGAGAATGCAAGGGAGGCTATCAAGGGTGCCGGGATCAGCGCCAAAGGCATAGTCGGTGTCAGCGCAACCGGCCAAAGAGAGGGCACCATCTTCCTGGATAAAGAAGGAAAGGAACTTTACGCCGGGCCCAATATTGACCTCAGAGCATTAATGGAAGGAATCTCGATAGACAGCGAACATGGTAAGGAGATTCACACGGTTACCGGTCACACACCCTCTCTGCTTTTTGTCCCCGCCAGGCTGAAGTGGTTTGAAACCAACCGGCCTGAGACCTACAGGAAGATTTCCACCATCCTCACCATCAGCGACTGGATTATTTTCAAGCTGTGTGGCGAGCGAGTGAGCGAACCATCTGGTGCGAGCGAGCTGGGGTTGCTCGATATCCCAGGGCGCACCTGGTCTGAGAAACTGCGAGACCTTCTGGCTCTGCCTCATGGTATATACCCTGAGCTTAGTACAGCCGGTAGCCAAGTGGGAAAAGTCGCTTCCCAGGCTGCCGCTGATACCGGCATTCCCGAGAGTACACCAGTAGCTCTGGGCGCCTCAGACACCCACTGCGGCTTAATTGGCATGGGAGTAAACGAGAAATTCCAGGCGGGCATCGTCGCCGGGTGGAGTATGCCTGTCCAGATGGTGACCGACGAGCCCATCCTTGACCCCGAGGCTAAAACCTGGACAAGCTGCCATCTTCTTCCCCAGAAATGGATTCTGGAAAGCAGCGCCGGGGAAGCGGGAAACGCCTATCGCTGGCTTAGAGAGACCATGTTCAGCCAAGACGAGTCCTCAAATGAGGATGCTTATAGCTTGATGGACCGCCTAGCTCAGCAGGCTCCACCCGGAGCCGAGGGAGTCCTGGCCTTCACTGGTCCTGTGGCTATGGACATGAGCAACCTGTCACTGAAGGTTGGCGGTTTCCTTTTCCCAGTACCCCTCAGCGTGACCAATGTCCAGAGACCACACTTAATCAGGGCAGCGCTGGAAAACCTCTGCTTCGCTATCAAAGCCAACTGTCTTCAGCTTGAATCCGTTTCCGGGGTGAAGTTAAAAGAGGTCAGGATCGGTGGTGGTTTGACCAGAAGTCAGTGTCTCACGCAGGCGCTGCCAGCTGTGCTCGATATACCTGTTTTAGTTCCCGAGATAACTGAAGTGTCTGCTTTAGGGGCTGCTATGTGCGCCGCCGTTGGCTCGGGAGTCTACCCCAGCCTCGAGGAAGCCATGAACGCTATGCAGCCCGAGGTAAGGACGATTGAGCCTGATCGTTTGTCTGCTCTGGAATATGCCGAATATTACCAAAGGTGGGACACCGCCGCTAAATGGCTGGAAAAACTAAGCGAGGAAATGCAGTGAGCAAGTGGCAGAATGAAAAGCGGATAGTGCTGGAGGCAAGTCAGCGAATGCTCGAGAAAGGTCTAGTGGTAGGCACGTCCGGAAATGTAAGCCTGCGCTTACCATCTGAGAACGGTCGCGAACTGCTGGCGATTACCCCAAACCGGCGATACTACGATTCGCTCACCCCTGACGACATACAGGTTATAGACTTCGAAGGAGAGCCGGTAGAAGGAGAGCTGATTCCTTCGGTGGAGACGATGCTGCACATCGGCATCTATCAAGCGAGGAAGAAGATCCATGCCATCATCCATACCCACTCAGTCTTCGCCAGCGCCATCTCCGTTGCTGGCTTGGAGATCCCGGTTATCCTGGATGACCAGATTACCTTTCTCGGCGGAGAGATAAAGCTGGCTGAATATGCCCTCCCCGGCAGCCAGGAACTGGTCGAAAACGTCGTCGCTGCGCTGGGGGAAAGAAATGCAGTGCTATTGCCCAATCATGGGGCAGTGGGCATTGGCCGAACGATGCGTGATGCATTTACTGCGTGCGAACTCGTGGAAAAGACGGCAAAAATTTACTTTTTGGCCCTATCTCTGGGTAAAGTCAATCCTCTAACCGCTGAGGCAGTGGAGATAGAGAAAGCATTCTTTGACATGCTTCAAAGCGGCGATGAGTGAAGGACACCAAGCGTCATCTTATATAATTAAGAACGGTTTTATTGTAGATAAGGGGGTATAAACATGATCACTGTGCCATCTTTTCTGCTTAAAAGGCTGTATGTCAAAGGAAGCCTGCGCAACAATGACAACGGTTTCCAGTTCGAGTTGAAAAACTCGCTGGGTTCCGGCTATGGTAACGAGCTTCTCCCTTTGACCTTAGATGGTGAAGAGCTGCCCAAGGAGAGATCGTACTTTGTTCTCGGTGGCGAAGAGATCCCCTTTTCAGCCATAAGCCGGGATAACCCCTTCACCCTGGCGATGAATAAAGCAGTAACCATTTTGGTAAAAGGGGTAACGTTATCTGAAGGGCCTCACAAGATAGGCTTCAGCTTTGTTGCTCAGGGACTTGGGAAGCTGGGCTTCGAAGTGGCCGACCTTATCTCCAGTGCTTGAATCAGAAGATGAAGAAGGTAGCTATCACAGGAGTCTCTGGATACCTCAACAGTGTAAGGTCTGGTGAACCGGTTTGAGTGGCTTGCGTCCACAACTGCTCAGTTGAATCCATACGACTGATATGCTAATATATATGTAGTGAATGAGAGCACGCAGCAGCCAGCCACCGCTTGTGGCTGGCTGTATTTGGTGATACAAGGTGCTGAAAAAAGAGCCTACTGAGCATTCCCGATTGCTGCATGATGTGGGGGGCATCTACTTCCCCCAGTGGAGAGACAGCATCGACATTATCATGCTCAATATGCGCACGTCTTCGAGTGAGCAGCGGCTTACTCCAGCGATTGGCTTCTGGGCTGACAAACTACATGGCGAGTTTGTCCCTGTAATAAGCTTCGCCAATTGGGACGAGCTTCGTCAATGTCTGCATCGGCTTGCCGAGATATGGCAGGATATAGAGAGCAGGCTTAAGCAGGCGGCCGATAAGGCTGCTATTCAGAACGATGAGCTGTTTCTCCTGTATCAGCAAAAGTCCGTGAGCGGGAACCCCGGAGGGGGAAAGCAGTAGAGGCCAGCAGACCAGCACGTTAATGTGGGGTGCTGAGTATGCTGTGGCTTTACGATAATGCAGCGCTTCTTCACCTCATCACCCGAACTCCTCTCCGAAGCGTCCCATGTTCGTTCATGGGGCTGGTAGTTTTTAGGGGACTTACCTTAGCATCCGCAGTTTAGGACGCAACCCTGGGTTAGTGCTTTGAGGCTATCTATGAGGACGAGGGTTACCCCAGTTAAGCGTTCTAAAGTCGGCGTCTGCCCAAAGTGAAAACAATTATCATTAAGGCAATCAGGATAACGCTTCCACCAATAGCAGCATTATAGACCCAAGTCCCTGCTAATTCTTGCCCTGATGAGCTCTGCGAACCTCCAATAGCGCACAGCTTATCAGAGCCCACATAGATAGTGCCATCAGCTCCGACTACACATGATACTCTACTGTCACGCTGCGAAAGTAACAAAAGGTAACTATTTGGTAACCAGATGGTCAGCATTTGGTCAGAATGCGTGGGGATAGCTTCGGCTCAAGCGCTTGGTGGAGGAAATGTGAACTAAATGGAAATTGACGCTCAGTCGTGAGTCAATACTATACTGGCACTACGCAAGGAATGACGGGTCAGCAGAGGTCAACAATCTACAAATAGAAAACCTGCATTGCGCTGAAGAATAATTAAACCGTTTTAGTGGAGATATGGTCGGGAATTTAGAAGGGCAATAAGACTGTTATGCCCTAGGTCTCTGCCTAGGAATCTGAGATTCTTCAGGGATGAGATCGGTCGATTAGGGCAGTAAGTAACAAACTAGACTAGAAAGGAGTAAAGAGAAATGGTAGGAATAGGAAAGATGAGACTGCTCTCGCTCTTTCTGGTAGTAGCCATGATGCTCTCCTTGGTGGCAGCGGTAGTAACGTTACCTCAAGAGGTGCATGCCGCTCCTGAGCCAATTCTGACAGTGGACATCACCGCACCTGACCCGGGCGAAACAATGTCCGTTTGCCAGTACTTCTACGTAAATGCCACCATCCGCAACCAGGGGTCGGAGACGGCATATAACATACAAGCCCTGGCAAGTATAGACGCTCATGCGAGCATAATCTCCACCAACCCCATGGTCTATCCTCAGGTCAAGGCAGGCTGGAACATACGCACGGCGTTCAATGTGCACTGCGATGAGCTGGGGGTGAGCAACATCACCGTAGACGTAACCTGGCAGGATATAGCGGGTAACTCTTATGGGCCAGTGAGTGATACTGTCGGGGTCGAGCAGCAGAATCCTGCTGAGCTGGATGTGCAGATTATCGCACCAAGTGACGGCGAATTCGTGGGAGTCTGCCAGTCCTTCCAGTTTACTGCCAGGGTGAGCAACCCTGCTCCAGCTCCAGGTGCAGATGCTGCTGGTGTCGAAGCTACCATAGAGATAGTTGGCAATGCCTCTCTGGATCCACCAACACAACCTACGACGAAGACCGTTGGCACCGGCACCATCCCTGCTGGTGGAGAAGTGGACGTCATTTGGTTACTCCATTGCGATGGACGGGGTGATGTCATGCTCAAGGTCACCGCAACAGGGTATGATGCCAATATAGGGCCTGGTGCTCCACTCGAGGCATCTGACGAGATCACTCTCCATCAGGTAAAGGCACATCTGGTGGCAGAGATCCAGGAGCCCGTAGAGTTCGAAAACATTAGCGTGTGCCAGGACATCTCGGTAATTGCCACGATTACCAACAACGGCGACGGACCTGCTACAGATGTCAGGGCTACTCTGGAGTTGATTGGCGATGCCTCGTTGACAGCAGGTGCTAACCCGCAATCTCTTATGGACCTCGGGCCTGGTGAGCAAGACTGGGCTAGTTGGACAGTGCACTGCGATGGTCCGGGTGATGTTACCATTACCGTAAGGGCAGACGGGACTGAGGCTATCAGCGGTCATGATCTGCGCACCGACTATAGCCCGCCCAACGTGGACGATGACCAAGTCACCATCCATCAGGTGAAGGCGCACCTGGTAGCGGATATCATCGAGCCTGCGGAGGACAACAACTTTAACGTGTGCCAGGACATCCAGGTAACTGCCACGGTTACCAACACCGGAGCTGGAACTGCCACAGATGTCAGGGCTACCCTGGAGTGGGTTGGTCCTGCCTCGTTGGTGATGGGTGATAACCCGCAGTATCTCGTGGACCTCGGGCCTGGTGACTCAGACACCGCCTATTGGACGATGCACTGCGATGGTCCCGGTGATGTTACTATCACCGTAAGGGCAGACGGGACCAGCGGCAGGGATCTGCGCACCGGGTTCGCTACCCCTAATGTGGAGGATGATACGGTCACCATCCATCAGGTGAAGGCGCACCTTGTGGCAGAGATCATCGAGCCCTCAGACCTCGCTGAGTTTGCCGTGTGCCAGGAATTCCCGGTGACTGCCACGGTTACCAACACTGGTGCTGGATCTGCCACAGATGTCTGGGCTACGCTGGAGTGGGTTGGACCTGCCTCGTTAGTGATGGGTCCCAACCCGTACCCTCTTATGGACCTCGGGCCTGGTGAGTCAGACACCGCCTATTGGACTATGCACTGCTCGGACCTGGGTGACGTGACTATCACCGTGAGGGCGGACGGGAGCACCAGCGGTGTGGACCTGCGTACCGGTTTCAGTCCACCTAATGTGGAGGATGATACGGTCACTGTCCAACAGCTATACCGGATAGAGTTGTGGGGTCCAGAATGGGATCCTATGATCAATCCTGATGGCTGGAACCAGATCTCGCTCATGGTGCGTCCTGACGATCCTGACATCGCGGTGGTGCTGGATGGAATAAAGGACAAGGTCGTCAGTGTATGGTACTATGATGCCTCAACTGAGGACTGGGGTGGAACATGGCTATCAGCCACCTACGATCCTGGGACTGGCACCTGGGTTGGAGACTTGCTCACCATGGAAGATGGCAAGGGCTACTGGATCCAGGTGACGGAGAATTGTAGTATAGGTTTATCCGGCACTCCCGTGGTGCCGCCAGAGCCAGGACCAAATGTGCCTCAGAGCTACCAAGTGTATAAAGGCTGGAACTTGGTGGGCTTCTCCTCCTTGACGCCCGTGCCGCTCGATGAATACTTCTTCACCCTCTACTATAACGACATTCTGAAGGAGGTCGTGTGGTGGGGTTCTGGTCCATGGTATCAATGGTGGCTTGTCGATGAGGTTATCTTCGATGGTGGGGTGCGATTAATGCCGTCCTACGGACGAATTCCTGTGGACGTAGAGTTACAGCCCGGTCAAGGCTACTGGATCTGGGTTGCAGAGGACAGCGAGATCGTGGTCCACTGGGATCAGCAGAACATTGATTCTTAGACGATGAGCCTTTGTGAGGGAGGTAAGGGGGGCTTTTGCCCCCCTTACCTTTTGAGATTTATTGTGTTCATATGCTGCTAATTGAGCTGGTCTCGTCGAATCGCCACCGAGAAGTTACCATTCTGCGACCAAATCGGCACCCTCCGTTACTCTGTGGTCACTGAGGTGGCCACTATCGCTCGTTTACCCTTAGACCATCGTGAGACTTGGTGTTATTCGTCGTAGTGACCGGATAGTCACCATACAAAAGAATACCGGACTCCAGATGGAAGCCGCCTGGGCAAGCTGTTAACGCATTGTTTGAGTGTAGATAGAGTAAAGTATGAAGCTGAAGGTCAAGTTTGCTGTATTGAGCGCCGTGGTGTTAGGGATAGCGTTGTGCTCTATTCATGCAGCGGCACAGCCAACTCCTGATGTTAATTACTTTCGGGGCACGGTAACTATTGGGGGCTACCCGGTCCCTGATGGCTTGAAGGTATCAGCCAGAATAGATGGTGTGGAGTGTGATTATGCCATCACTGTGGATGGAAAGTACGGCTATGGGCTTACACAGGATCCAGAAGTCCTGCTCAAAGTGATGGGTAGTGATAATGATACAGTAGAATTTTTTGTCGAGGGAGTCAAAGCCAATGAAACCGCGACCTGGGAGGCTGGACATTCCACGCTTGACCTGACAGTGCCTCCCTTCCTCCACTACTATAGCGTTACTTGTGCCTCCTATGCCCAAAAAGTGGGGGCGGAGTTCACAGTGAACGTCCGTGCCTGCGATCCCTGTGGTAACGAGGTAATTGTAGGTTCCCCTAAACATCTGACTCTGACATCCAGCTCAGCGACGATGTTGTTCGATGCTGATGGCGATGGCAGCTTCGGTGATGATGTGAAAATTTTGAGCGGCAGCAGCTTTGATATTGTGGCCAGGGGCACTACCGTAGCCAGTGGGGTAACCATCAACGTCACTGATGGCGATGGCAAGATGGGCACAAGCCCTGAATTCACTATCAGCGACCAGGGAGGATGGGGAGAATGGTGGTGGCTAAGCTGGACAATACCCTTAGGTGTAGCTGCTGCTCTCGCTGTTGCTGTTACATTCATTAGACGGAGAAAGAGGGCATAAATATGCCTAACCCAGCGCTGTGTGATAGCTCCGGGCTGAAGCTGAACTATATAAAACAGGCAACAAATGGTGGTTAGCATTGTCTAAGGCGTATAGAGAGGGCCTGTAACATGGCTCTGAGGCAGATAGTTTGGGATGTTAAGGGACACAGCGGATGCCCTGCGGGGCTCAAGTCGGGCCAGACGGCCAGGCAATGCGGTCGTATCATTCATTGGTACCAAGTGCTACTTCTCACCCCCGAAGGCTGTGAGTGGGTGCAAAGAAAGGAATTAGGCGGAGAGCAGAGGTGAGGAGAATCGAAACAGTGACCATGGTGACTTCGCCTCTATTGGTATTAGCTCTGGGGCTCCTTTTGGCAGCAATTCATTTTACCCCTGCCAGAGCAGAGTCCGAGTTATGGCACCGGACCTATGACTGGGGCACTGTAGATTATGCTTATAGTGTAGCCGTGGATTCTGGGGACAATGTAGTCGTCACCGGCAGTTCCACTCAGGACTACCAGACTTGGCACGGGTACTATACCCTAAAATACGATTCCAGCGGCAACAAGCTATGGGACAAGACCTATGAAGGTGGGCATGGCAATGATCTTGCTAATAGTGTAGCCGTGGATTCTGGGGACAACGTAATAGTCACCGGCTTTTCCTACGATGGCACAACCTTGAATTACTACACCATAAAATACAGTCCTGAAGGTGATTTGCTATGGGACAAGGTCTATGACAGTGGGCTTGCTGATGGTGCTCTCGATATAGCCGTGGATTCAGACGACAACATAGTGATCAGCGGTGCCTCCTCCAATGGCACCACCATGGATTACTACACCATAAAATACAGTCCTGATGGCAACGAACTATGGCACCAAGTCTACGATAGCGGGTATGATGACCGTGCTTACGGTGTAGTTGTGGATTCCCAAGACAATGTGGTGATTACTGGCAGCCATTCTACTCCACCATCAGAGGATGGCATGTTACGTGAGTGGAATTGCTGCTACACGATAAAATACAACTCCGATGGCAACGAACTATGGCATACGACCTATGATGGTGAATATCAAGAGTGTGCTTATAAGGTGGCGGTGGATTCAAACGACAACATAATAATCAGCGGCAAGGCCTCTGATGAGAGCACTTGGAATTACTACACCATAAAATATGACCCCAATGGCACTGAGCTATGGCACAGGGCCTATGATGGTGGGTATTGGGATGCTGCCCTTGATGTAGCCGTGGACTCAGGAGATAACATAATGGTCGTCGGTGGCTCTGGAGATGGCACAAGCGATAATTACTACATCATAAAATACACCTCAATAGGCGAGGTGTTATGGAGCCAGGAATATGACAGTGGAGACGGTGATTGCGCTTATGGCGTAGCTGTGGATTCAGGGGACAATATAGTCGTCACTGGTATATCTGGCATTGGTGGCACAGATGGTGACTATTGCACCAGGAAATATGGGGGTGGGGGCACGACACCGCCGGCATCAGGAGGGATGTCCACTGCTGCCATAGCTGGCATAGCGGTAGGAGTAAGTGCTGCCTTTATGGGGATCTACTTTGCTACCAGAAAATGGGTTTGGGGGCAAAGGCGTTGAGCCTGCCAAAATGCAGGGCAGAGACCTGGAAATTTTCTCTGCCAGCCAGGGCATAACTACCGATGATAAGAGCGGGGGCTTGGCCGCTGATCTGTGCCAGGCGGGGTAACGCAAAAGTGTGGGTGACATACGTGACCAATGTGCTTCTGCTGGGATGCGGGATTGCAGGGTTGTGGGTGTTTAGTCAATTCTGGCTCCATGGTCATATCGTTGTGGGAGAGCCAGCGCTCACTATCAGGATTCTTGAGACAATATTGTTCGGCGCTATTACCATCTTCGCTTTGTGCAACCTCATCAGAGCATTATTAAAGGGTTCAAGGTAGAGCGAAACTCAGGATATGACAGACTTGCGCGTTGTGCCGCTGCACTTGTTTCTCGATTCTGTTCAAAGTCCTGTTGGCCTTCTGGACATTGAAGATAACATCGGCACCAGTGGCCTCTACCGTGCTGCCATTGGCGAATGAGTGAAGGCACAGCCGCGACAGAGGCGCAAAAGATGGGGGCTAAAGGCGGAAAGTCAGCAAAGTGGCGGAGGGGGTGATCTCAAACGAACGGGCTGAAGTCTGTTTCCCTGCGCCTCATCCTCCCAATCGTGGTGTCCATCGCAGGGGTATATGGTCTTGTAAGTGCCGGGTTACTCTCTGGTGAACCAGGCCCTACTGGCCCTGAAGGGCCTCAGGGATTCAATGAACCTATTGAGACATTGTCAGTGGAGCGGTGTGAGTGGACTCTTACGCCGGGTGAGTTACGACAGGCAACTGTGTATCTGCAGGAAGATAATGTATTAGAGGGTTCTGTCGTCGCGGATGGCAGGGACTGCTACTTTTTCATGGTGAATCTCGATGAGGAAATTATTCAGTGGTATCCTTCCAGTCCTAACCTTGAGTTCTCTCACGTAGCTGATATGACGGGTTTCTTTAACCTGAGGGTACACAATTATGGCACTGCTACGACAAAGTTTGTGCTGACGTATTGGGTGAACCAGTAACGGCACACTTTTTGAGTGTTGTCAGTTCAAAAGACCGGGTGTATGTCGTCTGCGAAAGTGGGAGTTTCCATCGACTTGCCGTTGTGTGACGCTTTAGGATGATACCTTAGGGAATTAAAATGGACCCCAATTGGATATAAGTGCGGAGCACCGATCTGGACTCCTAGCCATAGCGCGCTAAACCAAAAGATTTGACAGGGGACTTGACTCCCCCGAACAGAAGTCTTCCCTATTGTCCGATCGAATCCCGACCAGACGGCGACCATTCTGTCACCGAATCCCCACTTAGTGTTACTCTTCGGTCACTGTTTTGGTCACCATTCGCGGGTTACCCTTCGGTAGACAATGATAACAGCCATTGTTATGCATTTCGGAACAAAAGCAGATCATCTCCCTCAGAAGAGGTCGTGTCTCTCTTAGTAAGGTGTAAGGTCAGAAATGCGGAGCACCGGTAGCAGGTGGGAATAGCAAGTGATGATGAAGGCTTTGAGGCTACAAGCGATCTTGACCATAGCGATAGTGCTGCTCTTGGTCTTCTCAGAAAACGTCCTCGCTGCCACGCCCAACGACACCCATTTTAGTCGACAGTGGGGCATGATAAAGATCCAAGCCCCGCAAGCCTGGGACATCACCCATAGCAGCCCAAGCGTTCGAATTGCCATCTTAGATACCGGGATCGACCAAGACCATCCCGACCTGCAGGGGAAAATTGTAGCCAGTCGAAATTTCTCCAGCAGCGGCACTATGGACGATGTATATAATCAGGGCACCCATGTGGCAGGAATCGCTGCCGCCGACACCAACAATGCAACTGGTGTCGCCGGGTTGGGATATGACTCCTCGCTGATGATTGCAAAGGTATCTACAGACAGTGGAGTGGCATGGGCTTCATGGGTTGCGCAGGCCATCACCTGGGCAGTAGATGGCCCAGACGGCGACCCGGCCACAGATGATGGGGCCAAGGTGATCAACATCAGCCTACTATTTACTTCCCCATCGCCTGCTATAGAGAATGCAGTGAATTATGCCTGGGACCACGGTGTGGTGCTGGTAGCGAGTGCCGGTAACACTGGTGGTGATGAAAGTTCCAGTCCGATGTACCCTGCCGCCTACGACAACGTCATTGCAGTAGCCGCTACTCAGGCGGATGACACCTTAGCCGGCTTTTCCACCTATGGTGATTGGGTCGATGTGGCTGCCCCTGGGCTTGGTATCCTCTCTACAGTGCCGGTGCCCCCTAACGAATACAGATGTCTGAGTGGCACCTCTATGGCTGCGCCCCACGTTTCCGGGCTGGCAGCGCTGGTGTTCAACACTGTTAGTGATATCAATGGCAATGGCCGCCTTAACGATGAGGTGCGGTATGCTATTGAGAGCACCTGTGATGACATCGGCGTAAGCGGAATAGGGCACGGGCGCATCAATGCCTATCGGGCAGTGACCGCAAGCCTGCCGGCTGAGCCTGAGCAGCCACCCGACACACCGAGCAACATCTCACCGAGCAATGGGGCTACCAACGTCAGCGTGACACCTACGCTGCAGTCGTCCGCCTTCTCCGACCCCAATTCCGGTGACACTCATGCTGCATCTCAGTGGCAGGTAACTAGTACATCAGGGGACTATTCCAGCCCCGTCTTCGACAGCGGAGCCAATACCTCAAACAAGACCCAGATCACCCCTTCAGGGAATTTGAGCGAAAATACAACCTACTACTGGCATGTAAGGCACCAGGACAACCATGGGGCTTGGTCGAGCTGGTCAGCGGAGACATCCTTCAACACCGACCCCTTGCCTACGGTGCCCAGCATAACAGTATGGGGTGGCTTGACGACGGTTGCACTGCTCGGTCTACTTATGGCCTACATGCTGAGTAAAGAGATAAGAGTGCTGAAAAGTTAAGAGATCCACAGTAGCTGCTATTGTTTTCTCCCCAGGACAGGTCAGCCCCTAATGCTAGCCCTCTGATAGCAAAAAACCTATTTCAGTCCAAGAAAGGCCGCAGTGCGCACTTTTACATGGGGGAGCCTAAGGGTATTTCTTATTTGTAAAGCTGCGGCATACAGTATCAAATGGAGGGAGTACCATTATAAGGATTGATGATGTTCGCGGCTACAATAGGTGAGTGTGCCTGAGTAGATATGTAACTCACGTAAGAGTATTCATCCACATAAACGATCCCCGAAGTGAGGAAAGAAAGGCTGAATCTCTCGGGCTAGAACTAGAATCTGAAACCTCCTCGGCACGAACTAGGGGCCGCATTCGGATACAAAACGCACCCTCTAATCGTGACATCGCTATTTCAGGCCCAAAAACCCGACTCTGTTAAATTACCCGATGATAGCGTCTCCGGGATTACGGTTGAGAACTGTTACTGTGACTTCCCACTCTACATCTGTTTGACTACCGCCTTGACCTTTTCCATCATCTCCGGGTCATTTAGCTGTTCGTCTGTGTAGCCGTGCGTTTCTTTAGCATGCTTTATGCCCTGTTCAAGCACCTCCTCCATGGTTTCGCCCCGAGCTACAAAGTCACAATCTATCCCCGTATCCCGACAAGCTAGCGAGAACGCCATTCTTCACCTCCTTTCTTTTTCCATGCATGTTGTGCCATACATGATTGACCAAGCCTGCTGGCCCCATGAATCCCTTTTGGGCAGAACCGACCGAGAAAACCATCGGCAAAGGACACAGCACCTCATTGCAGCTTCCCCTTGACTTGGCTTTCTAGGGATTGTGCAAAAACGATGATGGACACGCTAATCAGACAGACTCCTTGCATTTATCCTATGATTCTGATTTGGCTTTATGATTCCTCCTTCTATATACTATGACCCCAACTATTGCTACCATTACTCCACCTGCTATTCCGGCGAGTAATAACCCTCGAGAACCAACCCAGGATTGGCCTGATGCTACTACCTCTAATACCTCAAATGAAATATCTTTTACGTCCGTTGTCTTGCCGTCATAAACAACATGTCCTCTTATGTTGTAGCTCCCGAAATCGTTCAACTTGAGATAAGCTTTCAGCACATCACTCTCTTTCACCTCTACCAAGATCTGGTCGCTGTTGATGATCTCAATGAGCTCGCCGTCCTTATATACCTCGCCAACAAACTTGGCAAACGTATCAATTTCCCCCGTGTTTTTAAAGGTGGCCATGATCTTCACCACCCGGTCTATCTCCAGTTGACCCTCATATGAGAGCTCGGTCAATTGACCCCACCTGGTCAACGTTCCAGTTGGCAATATCTCAAACGGTAGTTGCTTTGTGGCAAGAATACTACCGCCAAGTGAAACGACCACATTTGCCACATAATCATCCCTAATTTCCCTTCCAGTGGTCTTCCATTCCACCTTGATGACCTCCCTGGCCTCGACATCCACTGTTGTCTTCGCGAATGAGATGCCATCTATGGCTTTGCCACCTTTAGTTATGCCAACATCGATCTGCGGCTTTGCTTTTACATTGCCGGTGTTCTTGAACTCAACCTTTATGCGCAGGGGGTAGTCTATCTCAATATCCCTCGTAGTAATGCTTCTAACCTCCCCGATTAGAAGCTGCGTCCCCGTAACCTCAATCGTCACAGATACCGACAACTGAAGATTTACTGTCTGACCTGCCCCCGGTGCTGGAACGGTTTCTGCAAGTATATTAGATGTATGAGTGCCGTTTGCCGCATCCTGGGGTATCTTGAACACGGCCCGAATTTGTGTGCTTTGTTCGGCGGGGATGGTTACGATGTTGATAGGGGTGGTCAGGTCATCTTGCCTGTAGAAACTGACCCAACCTTTCATCTCATCGCTGGCGCTGAGCTCACAACCGAGCGCATATTCATACATATTGTGCAGCGTTATTGATCTCTCATACTCCCCGCCTCTCAACGCGTTGCCTATGGCAATCTCTGATGGCCCCACACCAAACCCTGCTGCCGCATTCACTGGGGCTGAAACCCATATGGAAACTCCTAACAGCATGACAGCAGCTATCATTAGGCCCGCTATTGTGATTCTAAACACGTTTGCCAATTGTTACCTTCTATCATTAGGCCAAGGCTATCTGCCTCTTCAAAAAGGCCAACTACGTGCACGGCCCCGAGAGACCGTGCACGCAGTTTAAGACCTCTTACGTAATGGCCTTACGGACTGGCGAGCATGTGCAACTCGCCCACATAGGTGTCTGAGGGCGTTCCCACCGGCGCATGGACTGAGAAGTTGATCTTCATAGTCTCGCACAGGTCAAGCGGGTTTGTGAACCAGACGTCAGTGCAGGCCGTATAGACGATCTTCTCGTCCTTGAACTTGGCGTCGAAGTCCTCTATGGACTTACCCTGGTTCACACCGACCATGGCCGTGCTATGCACGCCGATAGTCAGAGGCACATTGCCCTCGTTCTTGACCGTGGGCATAACCGGCGGCGCTGGTCCTGCCGGATCCATGGTATAGTCACCAGGCACTGTCTTCTCGACGCAGGGCACGATCTCACCGTAGTCTATCGAGGTGAAGTCGAGCTCCAGCACCGGAGTCTCCACCCACTCGTACCAGCTAACGATGCGGAAGCTTTGTTCACCAGACCCGTCGGTGGCCCAACACTCCACCGTGTATATGCCCGCCGGCTGATGGTAGTTCATTAACCAGTCGGCCCTGTAGATATAGGCGGTTTCCGTATCGTATATCTCCTCATCGAGCATGTCGGCCACGTCCTGGGTAATGGGCTCGTCAGTCACAGGAGGCAGAGTCGGGTCAAGCAGCATTTCAGTCACGTTGGTCGTCCAGGTGCCTGTTTCTGCCGCAACTGCGTCTGCCTTGGCTTGCTCAATCTCAGCTTGGTCCGCTATCGGGTCCAGCTTCGTTGCCAGTACCTGGAACTTGAAGCTCCCATCGGGGTGGAACACATCGGCATACACCAGTGCTATATCGTTCCTGCCATTTGGATCCGTCACCACGATGTACGCAGACATCGCTTTGTCGCCGCTGGGCACTATGTCCACCTGGGTTCCGGGTATGGTCTCGTCATCGTCGGCCAGCTCCCACTGGGCCTTTACTATCGGGGGGCTGCCACCTCCCGTTATCGTTGCCTGGGTGGGGATAGTGTCCGAGGGAATGATATCAGCACCGGATGCTGCCAGGGGCGTGAGAAATGCCGCCAGCAGACCCACGATCACCGATATGGCAACCATCTTTCGTTTCATTCCTTAAATCACCTCCTTTCTATTTTAATCCAAGGGTAACCCAATAATGGTGACCACCACAGCAACTGAAGAGTAACGCTATGTGGGAATTCAGTAACGAAATGGTCACCCCTTGGTCTGGATTTGATCGGGCAACTTGGCAGCTTCTCACGGGTCGCATGGGCATTTGATCTCCCTAAACCTCGGCTCTTGCGGAGGATCTTCGTCTGTTTTGCCATCATTATCGTTATCTGCCCCATCGCACGGGTCCTCGCCATTTTGGCCATCTCCGTCTTTGTCCATAGTAGAGGGTTTGGCATGGTCGAAAAGCTCCTTGGCTGTGGTTATGCCATCGTTGTTGCCGGTTATTGCATCGGCTTTGCTGGTGGCACCAACTTTCGCAAGTCCGTCCAAGAGACCCTGAGTAAATGCATGGTCGTCAGTCGTGCAGCCCTTGGTCGAATAAGCTGGTTGCTGGCCATCTTTGGTCGCCATCAAGACCGCCATTGAATTGTTGCAAGTCATCAAGCTCTGCAAATCATTTGCTCCATCGACAAACCCGCCTGCGTAACAGCAATTGAGAATCACCACTATGCTTACACATTCCTCGAAGCCCGCAAGCCATTCTGTTAGCTCGTCATCCGTAATCCCACCATCTGCAACTACCAGCGTCTCATCACCGTCGCCATCGCGCTCATCCCCATCGGCATCGGCCGCATGCCCACCGTGGCCAGCGAAGTAAAAGACAAACTCATCACAGCTCTTAGCTTTATTCTTGAGTTCATTGATTGCTTCCTCTATATTGGCTTTAGTGGGTTCGTCAGGCATGCCTGGCGTAAGGTTGTTGAGCAGTTTTGTGTTTGCAGCGGCCCATCCCTGATTGACAAGGGCATCACGCATGTCCTCTGCTTCCGCTTCAGATACTCCGCCTGCTCCGTCTCTTCCTACGAATACACCGTAGAATGTGGTATCCTTATCAATCACCTTCGGGTCTTTGGCCGGGGCTGGGCCGATGGACATCGTCATCGACCCTATGTATGTATCCACCGGAGTCCCCACATCGGCATGCACCGAGAAGCTGATCTTCTCCGTCTCGCACAGTTTCAGCGGCTTGGCTAGTTCTGTTGGCTCACAGGCATTGAAGTATGTCTTCCTGTCTTTCAATTTGGCGTCGAACTTCGTTATCTCTTTCCCCTCATTGACGCCCACCAAGGGGGTGGCATGCAGGGTTATGGCAAGGTGCACATTGCCCTCGTTCTTGACCGTGGGCATAACTGATGGTGCTGGTCCCAATGGGTCCATGACATAGTCACCGGGCACCATCTTCTCGACGCAGGGCACGATCTCCCCAAAGTCTATTGCATTGAAGTCCAGCTCAAGCACCTGGGTAGGGATCCACAGGAACCAGCTGCTCAAGCGAAAGCTCTGATTACCGGCCCCATCGGTGGCCCAGGCTTCTACGGTGTAGTTGCCCCAGATTTGGCAGTACTCCATGGGAATAATGGCCCTATACATGTAGGCGGTTTCGGTATCGAATATCTCCTCATTGATCTCGCGTTCCACATCCAGGGTAATTGGCTCAGCAGGCACCGGAGGCAAATTGGGGTCTAACAGCATTTCGGGCAGGTTTGTGGTCCAGGTGCCCGTCTCCGAAAACTCCGCGTGTATCTTAGCTTCCTTGATCTCGATTTCATCGGTTGGATCGTGCGGGTCCAGCCACTCTGCATGCACCTGCTCTTTGAGATTGCCATAGGGATCGAACACATTGGCGAACACCTGCGCTATGTCGTCCCTGCCATTTGGATCCGTCACTACGATATAGACGACGACATCTCTAATTCCGCTGGGGACTATATCCACCTGGGTCCCAGGCACATCAAAATCGGTGTCTGGCAACTCCCAAAGGGCTTTTATTATCGGGGGGCTACCGGAGCCGGTGATGGTTGCCTTGGTGGGAATAGTGTCCGAGGGTAGAATGCTGGCGAATGCCGCCGTTGGCACAACTAGGGACACTATTAAAATCACAGCCAGAGAAGTTGCTATAATCTTTAAGTCTGGTTTCATCTACTGATGTCCTTGATCTCTTGGATGGTCAGCTTTGTGGACCTGCCCAAGGGCATAAACAAGATACGGCACTTGTTACGCAAATCCACCTCCGTGCTAAAACATAATTGGATAGAGTGCTGTTCCCCTTGTCCTCTAGCCCCACCAACCCACAAGTCTGCTGCTGATTCCTGGGAGCAGGGATGTTTATACTGCAAGCATAACGTGCAGCTATGTTTATGTGTCAATTTACATTTAGTTCACATTTGCCCCACAGCTCGTCGCAGTCCAAGCTGTCTCTACAGATTCTGACCAAATACTGACCATCTGGTTACCAATTTGTTACTTCCACAAGATAGCCTTTTGGGTATCATAATAAGTGTGTATAGTTGCAAAAGAGCAGAAAGGTGGAGCTTGAATAAGGTGCTTTACAACGGCGACGGAGGCAATTCCATGGGAAATGAGATCCCTGTAGCGGAAGTGGAACTGAACCAGGAATGGCTCACGGTCCAGGAAGTTGCTCGGTTTCTATATGTACATCCCAATACGATAAGGAAATGGAGCGATCAAGGGGTCCTTAAGTGCTATCGTGTGGGTCCCCGCCATGACCGTAGGTTTAGGCCACGAGACGTTCTCAGCATTATTCAGGAGAATCAGACTTGAATATAAAGCCGGGTTGTGTAGGAACAAGGTTCGAGCAGCGTATTGATGAAGCGGTCATCCTGCCAGATGAAGTTGGGGCAAAGGATACTGGTTGCTTGGCTCAGGACGATCTCTCTACATATCTCTAATGTTCACATTGCTATGCTGATCTGATAGCCCCTATTCTACTATCTCTACCGATAATGTTGTGCCTTTCCCCGGCTGTGACTTCACTGAAAGGTTGCCGCCGATCAAGCGGGCCCATTCTGCTATACCGACCAGCCCCAATTTGCCTCGGAGGGCAAAGTCGGCAAGCACTTCCGGCACTTCGAAGCCCTTGCCATTGTCTTTGATACTCAGTTTTACTTTTCTGGCGGTGAATTTGAGCCTCACCACAGCTTGTTTTGCCTCAGAGTGCCTTGTGACATTACGCACTGCCTCTTGAGCAATGCGGAACAGCACTAGCTCCGACTCAGCTGATAGACGCCGCTCAGAACCGACTACTTCAACGCGGGCGCTGATATTCCCATCCCTGTTCAGCCCCTCCGTCAGCGATTCAAGCGCTGGTATCAGGCCCAACTGGTCCAGGACTTCGGGTCGTAGCTGCTGGCTGAAGCGGCGCACCCCTTCGAGTATGCTGTCGGTTTTAAGTCTAAGCTGCTCCAGTCGTTGGATTGTCTCATCATTTAGTTGCTTCTCGCCCATAAGTATGCCTTGAATTTCGAGAGACAGGGTGGCCAGTGCCTGCGCCGTATCATCGTGTAGCTCGCGAGCGATGCGCCTTCGCTCTTCCTCCTGAGCTTTGGCAACCTCTGTAATGTAGAACTGCATGTTATCGCTAACTCGCCTTTGCTTGGTGATGTCCACACCAATGCCTCTCAAGCCAACAACCTGGTTTTCATGAACAACCGGACTAGTGTGCACCAGAATGGGGAATTTGCTGCCGTCCTTCCTCCTTGCTGTGTATTCTGAGGGGCCTACCTCTTCTCCGCTGAGCACCTGCTGAACTCTCCTCTTAGCCCTGGTCCGCTCCTTGGGAACTATCATTTGAAACAGGTTTAAGCCTCTACGAAGATCGTTCTCGCTATAGCCAAAAGACCTGAGTGCATTCCGGTTGGCAAAGGTGAAATTGCCCTGCATATCTGTTTCAAAAACAATTTGTGGCAGCAAATCGGCTAAGTCTCTATACCTCTCCTCGCTTTCCCCCAACTGCTCTTCCATTTGCTTGCGCTCGGTGATGTCCATAGCGTACCCCAGGGTTGCTTGTCTACCAAGGTACTGGAAAGAGACAACTGTCTCCATGACCCACTTGTACTGTCCACCTTTGCTGATATATCTGTACTCGTACGGTGAAGAGTGCTCTCCCTTCAGCATCTTCATGGCGTTTCTCTTGACCATATCCCTGTCCTCGGGAGCGACAAACGACAAGTAATCATTGCTCAACAGTTCATCTGCGCTGTAACCTGACAATTCCTGGAACCGAGGGTTGAAATACTGAAACCTTCCATCTTGAATGATGTAAACGCCAGTTGGCGCGCTCTCGGCCAGCGTTCTGAATAGCTCCTCCGCCTGCTTGCGCTCGGTGATGTCCTGCCCGGTAGCCAATACGCCTATGATGTTACCATCTTCATCTTTTAGAGTTGTATCGTACCACTCAATAAGCAGCTCTTGTCCGTCTTTAGTTAAGATTGTATTGATATTGCCTCGTGTTTTGATTCCACTAGCGGCGGTTATGAAAAGTTTTCTTATTCTCTTTCGGTCTCTTGCTGGTAAGAATGTCTCAAGCCAATCTTTGCCCCTAACTTCTTCTACAGTATAACCTGAAATCTCCTCCATATATTGATTGAAATAAAGAATCCGGCCCTCTTTATCAAGTGTTAAAACAATTGTCTGTATAGTATTCAAAATACCCTGAGTGTATTCCTTCTCTCGTTTTAATGCTTCCTCCACCTGCTTGCGCTCGGTGATGTCCATAGCGTACCCCAGGGTTGCTCGTTTCTCCTGGTACTTGAAAGAGACAACTCTCTCCATGGCCCACTTTACCTGTCCATCCTTGTCGAAATACCTGTATTCGTACGGTGAAGAACGCTCTCCCTTCAGCATCTTCCTGGCGTTTTTCCTGACCGTGTCCCTGTCCTCGGGAATGACAAACTTCAAGTAATCATCGCCCGCCAGCTCATTTGCGCTGTAGCCTGTCAATTGCTGGAGCCGAGGATTGACATACTGAAACTTTCCACCCTGGATGATGTAAACGCCGGTTGGCGAGCTCTCGGCCAGTGTTCTGAATAGCTCCTCAGCTTGCTTGTGCTCGGTGATGTCTATATGAGCAGCAACCCAGACCTCTCCATAATCGTGGTGATTAAATGTAGAAACACTCGCATGACACCAAAAAGGCGTGCCGTCTTTCTTAATATTGTATACCTCTCCTCGCCACTCACCCGTCTTCTTCAAGGATCTCTGAATATCCCTTGCCACCTCTTCCGGGCTTTTATCGGTAGGTGCATTTAATTCCAAAATATTTCTTCCTATCAGCTCGCCAGAACCATAACCAAACATCTCTTCAAACTTTGGATTGGTGTAGACAATTACAGCGTCGCTAGCTCGAGTAAGAACCACGCCTTCAAGCATATTGCTAATTATTGCAGCTTGTAGATGTAACTCCCCCTCGGCCAGCTTGCGTTCGGTGATGTCAATCGCTGTCGTAGAGAGGAACTGAACTATTCCCTCGTCATCAGAAATGGTTGCCCCAGCCCAAACAATAGGAAAGACCGTGCCGTCTTTTCTCTTATGCCACACTTCTTCAGCACTTTGGACGCCGGTTCGCATAAGTTGGTCTATTAATCCCTCCAAGAGTTCCATCTGCTCTTCAGTGTGCAGAATAGAAAGGTGTCTGCCAACTAATTCCTCGACCTCATAACCGTGCATGTCTGCAAAACTCTCGTTTACGTAGATAAGATTGCCATCAGGCTTGCTTATCGCGGCGCCATAGTCTGCTCTATCACAAATTGCTTTGAATTTCCTCAGCGCCTTCCGCGCCCGCTCGTGCTCAGTGATTTCAGCCTGCAATGCTTCATTGAATTTCGCCAGCAGCTTCTGCACGCGCTCGCGCTGAGCGATTTCAGCCTTTAATGCCTTACTGGCTCTTGATAGGTCGGCAATCTGTACCTGAATTTGCTTTTCTAACTCTTCCTTGACATTGAGCAGCATCTTCTCTGTCTGCTCGTGCTCGCTGACTTCTGTCACAATCGCCAGAGCACCGGAGTATTTTCCCTCTGTGCCGAAGATGGGATTCACGGTCATAGCCACCCACAACTCAGAGCCGTCCTTGCAACGGAACTTGAGACCGTGCTGTTCCCTGATTCCCTGGCGCCAACGTTCTGCATAGTTCTCTGCGATCACCCGCCATTCTTCGCGCACGAAATCGAACAGTTGCTTCCCCACCATCTCATCCACGTTGTGGCCCAGCATCTTGGCAATCTTCTCACTCACAGAAATAGTCCTATGGTCAGCATCAATAATCCAGACGCCTTGCTCCACGCCGTCGACAAGGGGACAATAAAGTTCCTTCTCCGTCACTTCCTCCTCCCGCTTGCGCTCAGTCATGCTCCATGTAGTCCTTTCAGGGTAAGTCATCGGGAGTGAGCCAGCCTTCCTTAAAGGCATGCAGCACCGCCTCGGTGCGTGAGCCAACTCCCAGCTTTCTGAAGATGTTAACCATATGTGTCTGTATCGTGCGCTCACTAACAACAAGCTGCCCTGCGATCTCCTTATTGGACTTCCCTTTAGCAGCCAGCTTGAGTACCTCCATCTCGCGGTTGTGCAATTCCAGAAGACCTCTGTTGTGATTAGAGCTGTCAACTGTCAGTCGTTCCAGAACTCTGCTGGCGCCTTGGAAGTCAAACACAGCCTGTCCATCGTGCACAAAGCGGATAGCGTTGATCATTTCGCGGAGACTGGTACTCTTTAGCAAATATCCCGCTGCCCCAGCCCGCATGGAGGCAAGAAGATAGGACTGGTAATCATACGCACTGACAATGAGGATAGCAGTGTTCGGGCAGACTGCCTTGATCTGCTTGGCAGCCTCGATACCATTGAACTTCGGCATGGCGACATCGATTATGGCCACATCTGGACATAGCTCCTGTGCCAGCCTCACGGTTTCCTCACCATCCTCAGCCTTAGCGACAACTTCCAGGTCTTTTTCATCAGCCAGTATCCGGCACAACCCTTCCCGGAATGCAGGGTGATCGTCAGCAACCATAATCCTGATTTTGTCCATGACACCCTCCGACGAGCATCACTCCAAAGTAACTTTAAAGTAACCGCAAAGTAACCTTTAGGTAAGTATAATAGCGAATGAACAACACTGTCAAAGGTTAACCTGCGTAAAGATATCGTTAGGATCACTTAGTTCCGCTCAGCAAAATGTGCAGCTGCATTTGGCCAGTTTTGGGTTCAAAATGCATGGCTTGGCGGTAACACAACGCAGGCCCAGAGGATATAATGTGAGGTGCTGCGCCGCAACCGATGGAGCAAATGCCAGGTCGGGAAGCACTTCAGAGGGTTCTGCAGGCAGAGCGATGCAATTATATGAAGCGCAGACTTGGATAACCATGAGGCTGAATGATAAGGGTGACAAGGGTTATGTAAATTAGAAGAGAGGGCACGTCTTGAAATCGAAAAGGCCAATCAAGGAGAGAACGGAGCTTGTTCATGCCTTAGTTCATGAGGTCGAGACCTCTCTTAGCACTATACTTGTTGCTTCAGAACTGATGCTGGCCGAACCGACTGCTAAATCTGATCGCATCTTTGCCCTGGTTCAAAATATTCACCTCAACGCTTACAGCTTGAGTCAAAGACTTTCAGAGCTGGTAGATTTCGTCAGATTGCAACATGCCCAGCTCATCTGTCATCCACAGCCCGTGGACATATGCCCGCTAGTTCAGAAGGTCGTGGCAAGAGTATCGCCTTTGCTCCAGAACAAGGGACAGGGTTTGATCCTCCAGCTGGGGGGACCCCTTCCCTGGGCGAAAGCTGATCCTTCAAGAGTAGAGCAAGTTCTCTTCCATCTTGTGCTGAATGCCAGTAAATTCAGTCCCAATGGTACCGATATGCTCTTGCATGTCCACCGACTAGCTGATGGTCACCTGGAGGTCAGAGTGGAGGACGCTGCTCCACCCATCGACGCCAGAGAGTTAAGCCTTATATTCACTCCGTACTACCGCGGTGAGCAAGCGAGGCACGTTCCTGGATCGGGTTTGGGGCTTTTTATCTGCAAGCAACTGGTGGAGCTTCAGGGAGGAAAGATAGGTGTCGAACGCCAGGATGGAGGCAATTGCTTCTTCTTCTCACTACCATCATTGGAGACTGAGGAGGTGAAGGATGAAAGTCTTGGTGATAGAAGACAGTCTAGAAATGCTAAACACTATTTCGCTTTGCTTTAAATTTCGCTGGCCTGATGTTGTGGTCTGCTCTGCTACTACTGGAAGTCAGGGGATAGAGATGGTGGAAACGGCCTCTCCCGATGCTATCATTTTGGATATCAACCTGCCCGATATGGAAGGTTTCGAGGTGCTGAAACAGATCCGCCTCTTTTCCGATGTGCCCATCATCATTGTCACCGTACGGGATGCCGAAATGGACAGAATTAAGGGCTTGGAGTTAAATGCCGATGACTATATCGTCAAGCCGTTCA
>DAOULY010000004.1:0-105904 GCA_034414595.1 Dehalococcoidia bacterium | reverse complement strand
ACTCGCTGAAGAACAAATTGCAGGACTTCACCGGGGTAGAGATCACAGAGCAGAAGCTCAGAGAAGCCATCGCCCTGTGCAACAGGGAAAGGGAGCTGTTCCAAGAGATAAGCCTGATGCGCAAGAGCGATGCTCCACCTTTAACAGGGAGAGATTTCGCCAAGCTCAGCCATGCTTCCCTCCTGGCCGACAAAGAATTCATGGTGCAGACGCTTGAAGCAGTGTCCGCTGAGCTGAAGAAGCAACAAGCCCCACCTTTTGCTGGACCGAGGGTCCTGCTCACCGGTTCCACTTTGGCCTACGGGGATGAGAAAATCCTGAGGCTGATTGAGGAAGCCGGCGGTGCTGTAGTCGTGGAGGAGTTCGCGGAGGGCCTGAGATATTACTGGGAAACGGTGGACCTCGATGGCGATCTCATGGCAGCGCTGGCCGATTACTATTTCCAAAAGCGAATTGTCCCGGCATGGTTCCGCCCGGCCCGGGAAAGGCATGAATTCTTAATGGAGCTGGCTAAGGTATTCCGAGTCGATGGTGTTATCTGGTATCACCTGATGTATCGTGATGCCTATATCATTGAATCCACCTTATTCCCCAAAATTCTGAAGGAGGCCACCGGGCTGTCTATGCTCACGGTGGAATCCGACTATGATGTTGAGGAGATTGGTGCACTTAGAACTCGCGTGGAAACCTTTATCGAGACTATCAAGAAGGGCTAAGAATGTATTACGCCGATGTGTTGAAGCTATGTGGCTGGGAGGAAGGCGAGTAAAGTTCGAGGCTGAGCCAGACTATGTTTGTTTGTGGCGTAGATGTCGGGGCTGCCACCGCCAAGGCAGTCATAATCGGCGATGGTGAGGTAGTCTCTCACGCCATCCTGCCCACCGGTTACAGCGTTTCTCTGGCAGCGGACAGCGTGGTCCAGGAGGCGCTGAACAAGAGCAAGCTATCCATTCCCAAGTTCGATTTCGTTGTCTCCACCGGATATGGACGCTACAACGTCGCCTTCTCCGATAAAGCGGTAACCGAAATCATCTGTCATGCTAAAGGGGCTAACTTCCTGCTGCCTGCCGTTCGAACCATCGTTGATATCGGAGGACAGGATAGCAAGGTGATAGCTCTGGACGGAGACGGAAACGTGACTAACTTCGTCATGAATGATAAGTGCGCTGCGGGGACAGGTAGATTCGTTGAGGTTATGTCCAAGGTCCTGGAGGTCCCTCTGGAGGAGATAGGGGAAGTGTCCCTGACCAGCGAGAACCCCTGTGCTATAAGCAGCACCTGCACCATATTCGCTGAGTCGGAGGTGGTATCGCTGCGGGCACAGGGCGAGCCGAGGGAAAATCTGATCGCAGGCATACACAAGGCGATCGCTTCCCGGGTGGTTGTTATGGGAAAGAGCATCGGCTTCAACAGGGATGTGGCGTTCACCGGTGGCGTGGCCAAGAACGTTGGGGTGAAGAAGTTCCTCGAGGATGGCATCGGGCTGGAGATCGTAATTCCCCAGGAGCCGCAGATCATTGGCGCCCTGGGCGCGGCCCTCATCGCCAGGACTGAGTCAGCAGCCGCCAGCAATTAAGCCGACAAATTGAGAATCGGCAGGCGATGCTGTCATCGCCTGCCGATTGTTCTCTCAAGTTCCACCAAGTCACAATGTTGGTATCGGTATGTATGGAGCCAGTGATTGCACCAGGCTGACCAGCTGCTGTATCTCCGTTAGGGTCAGCGACAATTGTGCTGTGACCGTGGAATCGCTGGTGGTCACACTCACGTTAGTCAGCAAGTTGGTGAGCATAGTCTTCGCTTGGGCGGGGATAACTGTATCAGGCTGAGCCTGAATATATAGCTGCGCCTGCTGAATTACTCCGGTAATCATAGACTGAGCATTCTGGGCTGAAGTGGCGTTGGCGAAATGGGCTATCGCTTTAAGGGTAATTGTTTGCCCGGACTTATCTACACTGAACCCGACCGTATCCATGGCATTGAATGGTGCATCCATTCCGGCCTGTGCATCTGAAGGCAGCCCCACGGCAATCTTAAACCAGCAACCAAGAGAGTTATAGGCATCATAAACCCCACCACTGGCCAGGGCGTCAGCATCCCCTTTCTGGACATCGATGGCGCCCTTGACCGCATCCTCGGTCCCGGCAACAATGGCGCTGTCGCTTAGAAAAGCGATGGCGATCTGCGTCTGGGCGTCCATCGGGACCTTATATAGCGTGAAGCCCTTATAATCGCTGGAAGTCACCCCCTGTTGGTCTTCGATCATGTCCTCCAGGAGAGCCTTATCGAAAGTCCCGGTGATGATTACACCGACATAGGGAAGGTCCTGATCGAATGTGTCAACGTCGGCAAACATAACCACGGTGTCAAAGTCACCGGGGTCTACCTGGCCGCCGGCTTGCTGCTGGAGGTAGAGCAGCGCCTGGTCTATCGTGGCAGGTATGGGCGCACTCGGATTCGCTAGATTATACTGTTGCGCAAACTGCTGATAGGATGATTGGACATCGGCATCACCCAAGATACTTTCTATATCAAGATAAGCGATGAAGTCAGCACTCGCCGGGAAAAGCTCCCCGGCCTCGATCGCATCTGGCGTGACCTCTACTCCTCCTTCTTCATCTCCCTTCAGCACGAAGAAATAGACACCGACTACTACGGCAGCGACCACCGCTAAAAAGACAACTAACCGAATCAGCCACATATCACACCTCTGCGGTAGTCTACCACTCATTGAGGGCGATGTCAAGTTTTTATGTTCGAAAAGCCGTCTTGGCCGCCCGGCTGCGGTAACCTTGAGAGAGCGACCGACTTCTTGGTATAATTAAAGAGAGGGGGTGAGGTTAAGATGGTGGGCATCGCCTGGGAGCTCGAGGACCCCATTGTAGAGGATGTAAAAATCACTCAGGGTGAGCAGGGGTTCTGGACTGTCTCTGTCACGCTGCGGGAGCAGCATCCCAGAAGCCTGGAAGGCAAGGTCATCAGGGCCAAGCTGATCGACCAGGGAAGGTTTTTCGGCAAGGAAATCGCTTCCCGAATCTGGGCTGTGGAATCGTCCCGACATGGCTTCGAAGTGTCCAAGACGGCCTTTACATTCGACACAGGCTCGACGGAATACCCTGAGCACACCAAGGTCGAACTCGAATTCTTCGAGAAGTAGGTCACCGAGCGCAAAGCCAGAGCAGGGCACCTTGGAAAGCCAAGGTGCCCTGTAACCTTTAGTAACACTCGACTTTCATATGGCAGCGATCTTACGGCATTAGCGGGAGGCGAGACGCTTCTGGGCCGAGAATCTTTCGCAGCTCCCTTTTCAAGCTCGTTTTAGATGGCTGCCTTAGTGCGAATGCTTCCTCAAACGTAGAGGCGCCGGTTATTTTTTTCTTGAGGCCATCGTAAGGGGGAAAAGCCCCACCATATCCTATAACTCTTCGGGCTCTTGCTAGCATTTCCAGAAGCCCAGCATTCCAATGCGGTGATATGAACGAATTCTTAGTAAAAGGATTACCATCGGCATCGTAGGCATTTATAGGCTCATATCGCATAGGGTAAGCCACAGCACCCCATTCCAAGACATCTTGCAACCGATCCAAGAATCCAGCGGGAGTATCCTCGTAATTATACATCAGGTAAACGATCATCCTTCTTCTGTTGAAGCCGGCTTCCTCTAATCTGTAAAGGGCTTGCTTCAGCGGGTATCTTTGTCTAGGAGTATCATATGCTAATCGAACTGGCTCCAGTTTCAGCCCTCCCAGCTGTTGGGCTACTTCCTCTGTGATTAAGCTCGCGTCTAGCCCTTGGTTAAAGTCAACCTTCAAACCTTTTTCTTTTAGCTCCAGCACTATGTCACCCCAATGGGGATTGGCAAGAAAATTATTGTCCCAGAATACCACCTTTTTGTGACCAGGGTAGATGAGATGGCCGATGCTCTTGAGGCCGGTTATTCGCGGATCAAAGGGCTCTAGTACCGGGGCAGCGCAAAATGGACAACGCCTAATGCACCCTCTTGATGAGAACAGAATGCTTGCTTCAAATTCTGGTACTAATGAGTAGTCTGGCAAAAGAACATCTAGTTCCGTATTCAAGCCGGGATAAACGCCGGCACCAGAGGCTTCGGCATGCTCCCGCATTAGAGTGGCATAAATTCCACCTAAGGTAATTTCAGCCCTTGGGTATAGCGCTCTGTAAAATGCTACCGCCTGATGTACTGGCTGCCACGCGTAGGTAAAAAGACTGGTCACATACATGCGATCTGGCTGAAACTGAGCGGGTTGATATCCCCTAACCAGTTCCACAGTATCGCCAAGTGCCTTATGATGGGTAGCCATTTTTAGAAGGCCAAGGGGCGGGTAGCGAGAATAGTAAGGCGGCTCTACTAAAAGCACATGCATTACTAATCCTCCTCAGTATTGGGGTTCTGTTCGCTCGCCTTTTCCCAAGCCACCCTCGGCGGGAAGCCTTGTTCTTTAAAACCCCAATAGCGTTCCAATAAGGGTACACTTTCCTCAGGCCATTCCCGTCTCAAGGTCTTGCCCACGCGACGCTTTTCAGGCCGCAAAAATCCCTGGAACTCCAAATAATATAGTTCCTGACGAGGAAGCGGAACGCGTAGCTTTGTGAGCAATTCACCTGTATTCATAGCATTACAAAATAAAGTTTAAATATTATTTTTAATTTTAATTCAAACATATGCTGCTGTCAACCCCCCTGCCTTTATCCTATTTTTAAACGAGGGTACTTGACAAGGATGAAAAGATATGATAGAGTCTTTATGAGGATGAAGAGGGATGCCCAGATTTTGGGACTTGCTGAAAACCGAAAAGGAAAAAGACTGCCTCAGGAGCTTTATGCCACCGGGCTGGGACCCTGATGGGCCTTTCGTTGAGATTGAGACGCTTGATGAAATTGACAGGCTCATGCGGGAGATGCCCAGAGGTGTGTTAGCTGCTATGTTGGCTGGCAGCTCTTTGCACTTTAACAAGTGAATAGTGTAGTTGGGCGCCTGCTCGCTATAGTTAAATAATTTAGGAGGTGGAACATAATGAGTGCTATGCAGCAGGCAGAAGGGGTTTCTTTTGTTGAGGAGATTACCGTAGCGGGCAGGATCATCAGGTTACAGTATGCTGATCTTCCCATATACGAGGTGCACCTCGATCAGAGGAACCAGCGTGTCCAGTTCATCCTCTCTGTCTTGGGGCGGGAGCTTACGGAGGAAGAGATTGCGGAAAAGCTGTGGGAGGAAGATGATGTCAAACAGCTTTACCATTCCATCAGGCAGAACCAGGGGCTCTTGGAGCGCATTGTGGTCAGAGCCGATGGGACAATAGCCGAGGGTAACTGCCGCACCGTAGTGTATCGTAGGCTATCCCAAGATGAGGGAGATGAACGATGGGCGAAAATCCCAGCCAGTATTTTGCCTGAAGACATTACCGAAAGGGAAATCGCCTACATCCTGGGTGAACTGCACCTAGCTGGAAAGATTGAATGGGACGCTTATGAACAAGCAGCGTATCTGTACCAGATGGCTCATGATTACACCTACACGGTAGAAGCCCTCTCTCAGCACTTGCGCAAGAGTAAGGCTTGGGTAAACAAGCGGCTTTGGGCCTACCAACTCATGAAAGAACATTTCTTGAAGGATTCGAAGGATCGCAAGGACCTCTATAAATGGTCCTACTTTGAGGAGTTTTACAAGGCCTTCAAGAAAAAGGAAGCTGCTGCGCCCTGGGAAGACAAGTTTGTGCAGTGGGTCAGGGAAGGTAAGCTGAACAAGGGCGTTCAGGTTCGTGACCTGCCGAAAATCGTGGCTGATGCTGATGCCCTCAAGGCGCTGGAGGAACGCGGATATGCGGAAGCTATGAAGGTTATTACCGGAGACCGGCCCGAGCTGACTTCTAAGCTGTTCAAGCTCATAGACCGTACGATCGAGGCGTTTTATGATCCAGATGAAATCAAAGCTGTCCGAAGCGGAGACCAGGCGAGACTCAAGAAATTGTGGGAGTTACAAACAACCCTTAACGATTTCGTCGAGCTGACAGGAGTTTCCCTGTCACAATAAGTCCCGAGTCATGAAGCAGGCGCCCGCACTACTACCCTACTTCGGCGTGGCTAAGCTTAGTTGGTACTCCCGGAGCACTGCCTCTATGGCCGCTGCCGATTTGTCATCGGGAGGTGTCAGGGGCAGGCGGGGCTGGCCTACACGGAAGCCGATTTGGTTCAGGGCGTGTTTCAACGGGATCGGGTTGGACACGATGAACATGGCGTTGACGAGCGGCAGCAGGCGGCGATGGATGGCCGCCGCCTCTGTTACTTTACCCTCGACGGCTTTATCGACCATGTCCTTGATCTGCTTCCCAACCAGATGAGAGACGACGCTGATCACCCCATAGCCGCCCAAGGTGAGGATGGCGAAACTGTCGCCGTCGTTGCCACTATAGAGAAGAAAACGGTCATCGACGCCATCGAGAATCTTGGCCACCTGATCCAAGTTACCACTGGCCTCCTTGATCCCGATGATGTTATCGATCTGGCTCAGCCTGATCACGGTCTCAGGGGAGAGATTGGTAATGGTGCGACTGGGCACGTTGTACAAAATGCAGGGCAGGCTGGTGCTGGCGGCGATGGCAGCAAAGTGCTGGAACAGCCCTTCTTGAGTTGGCTTGTTATAGTAGGGGACCACCTGCAGAGAGGCATCAACCCCAAACCGTTCTGCCTCCCTCGTCAGCTCAATGGCCTCCCTGGTACAATTGGCGCCGGTCCCGGCGACCACTGTGCCCTTGTTCCCCACTGCCGATTTCACCTCGGCGATCAGCCGTGCGTGCTCCTCAAAGTTCAGCGTAGCCGATTCCCCGGTGGTGCCAGCCACCACCACGCCATCGCTTCCCGACTCAAGCAAAGCCAGGGCCAGCTTCTTTGCCTGCTCATAGTCCACCTCACCCCTGTCATCGAAGGGGGTTACCATCGCGGTCAGGAGCCGACCCAGCTCTGTCATTGCTGTCCTCCTTATTAGATCCAACCCCTGTTGCTCAGCTCCCAGGCGATCTGGATGGCATTGAGAGCCGCTCCTTTGCGCAGGTTATCGGCGACAACCCACATGACCAAGCCGTTGGGGCTGGAGGCATCCCGGCGAATGCGCCCGACAAAGACCTCATCGGTGCCAGCTGCAGCCCAGGCATGGGGGTATACGCTTGCCTTGGGGTCATCGAGCACCTTGACCCCCGGGGCTTCAGAGAGAATATGCCGCGCCTCTTCCGGGCTCATGGGATCGGTGAATTCAATATGGACGGCCTCGCTATGCCCCACGTATACCGGGACGCGGACACAAGTAGCTGAGATAGCCATGGTTTCGTCATGTAGTATCTTCCTCGTCTCCTGGACCATCTTCCACTCTTCCTTGGAGTAGCCGTCCTCCAGGAACACATCGATCTCAGGCAGCAGATTGAAAGCGATCTGATGTGGGAATACACCAGGCACCACGCTTTTGCCCTCCAAGACGAGCCTGGCCTGACTGCTTAGCTCGTCCATGGCAGCAGCACCCCAGCCCGATACCGACTGATAGGTATCGGCGATAATCCGCTTGATAGGATTGACCTTATGCAAGGGATGAAGGGCCACCACCAGCTGAATAGTGGAGCAGTTAGGGTTGGCGATGATCCCGTTGTGGTTCCTCAAGTCTTCCGGATTGACCTCGGGCACCACCAGGGGGACATCGGGCTCCATCCTGAAGGCAGAGCTGTTATCGACGACCACGGCCCCAGACTTCGCTGCTATGGGAGCAAAGGTGCGACTGATCTCAGTGCCAGCGGAAAACAAGGCCAGGTCGATGTTCTCAAAGGACTGGTCTGTGAGCTCCCCGACCTCGACCTCATCGCCCCCAACCTGCATCTTCCTCCCTGCCGATCTATCAGAGGCAAGAAGGCGAACGGAGGCCATAGGGAAATCCTGCTGCAGCAGGATCCTGATGAACTCCTGGCCCACCAGTCCGGTGGCTCCGGCAATAGCGGTATGGAATTTCTTCATCTTTCCTCTGTCCAACCCAGTAGTCTATCCAAGCCGAGAACCAGCCCCTTTATCTGGGGCACCCTCTTTACGGCCAACAGCGCCCCGGGCATATAGCATTCCCTGCTGATGGTGTCATGGCGGAGGCGTAGCGTCTCGCCGGGTCCTCCCAGGACAATCTCCTGATGTGCGAGGAGCCCGGGCATACGTAAGCTGTGTAAGGCGACGCCTTCAAGCTCGGCACCGCGACTGCCTGGGAGGCTCTCCTTTTGCGCCGCCTTGTGGCTGAAAGGCTGGCCCCTGGCTGCGATCATATCCCTGGCGGTGGCGATGGCCGTGCCCGATGGGGCATCGGCTTTCCCTTCATGATGCATCTCAATGACCTCGGCGTAGTCGAAAAACCTGGCGGCTGTCTTGGCCAGATGGACCATGACATTGGCCCCCAAGGAGAAATTGGCAGCAACTACAGCGCCAATGTCATATTCCCGACAAAGTTGCTCCATCTCATCAAGTTCGGCGTTAGACAGGCCAGTGGTCCCGATGACCAAATTGATATGATGCTTAGCTGCGATCCGGGCCATGGGCATCACCGCCGCTGCTGTGGAGAAGTCCACCAAGGCCTGAGGGGTGATGCTGGAAATCGCTGGTTCAAGCTGAGAGAAGAGGTGAATTTGTCCCGAGCCATCGGGCAGGGTCAGGAATTCCTGCTCAGCCCTCAAGTCCACAGCAGCGACCGGCTCGGTATCAGGGTCTTGGCACAGGGCACCGAGAACTTGCTGTCCCATTCGGCCCAGAGCGCCATGAACCAAGACCGCTACCGGCGCCACTACGGTTCTCCTCTGTTTTGTGGCGGCCTTGTTGGTCGAGCACGCCCTTTTCCCGGAGGCCCTCCACCTTTTGGACCCACCTTAGCTCCGGGGATACGGGACAACCTCTGAAACACGGCACGGCGTGACAAATTTATCCGCCCCATATGGTCGATGCCGGTGACCAGAACCACGATCTCATCTCCAACCTTGGCCACCTCTTCCACGCTGCCGACGCGGTAGTCAGCAAGCTCGCTGATATGGACCAGCCCCTCCTTGCCCGGCATGATCTCAACGAAGGCGCCAAAGTCCATGACCCTGGTCACCTTCCCCGTATAGATACCACCCACCTCCACCTCCATGGTCAAGCCCTTGATGATATCAATGGCTTTCTGTGTGGCCTCCTCGCTCGGCGAGCCGATGATGATGGTGCCATCGCTTTGCACATCTATACTTGCCTTGGTCTCATCGATTATAGACCGGATGACCCTACCGCCGGGGCCGATGACATTGCGAATCTTGTCAGTGTCGATAGTTATCTTGGTGATCCTGGGGGCATATTTGCTGATGCTGGGACGGCTGGCACTGATAGTCTCCTTCATCTTATCCAAGATGAACAGGCGCGCTTGGTGCGCTTGGCTCAAGGCCTCCCGCAAGATGTCCGAACTCAGTCCCTTGACCTTCAGGTCCAATTGAAGTGCCGTGATCCCGTTTGCAGTGCCCGCAACCTTGAAATCCATATCACCCATAGCATCTTCCAAGCCCTCGATATCGGTGAGCAGAGCATATTTATTATCTGGACCCAGCACAAGACCCATAGCAACACCAGCCACTGGCGCCTTGATCGGAACCCCGGCATCCATGAGCGACAGGCTGCTGGCACAGGTGCTGGCCATTGATGTGCTGCCATTGGAGCTCAAAACCTCCGAGACGAGGCGGATGGTGTAGGGGAAATCGTCCTCGCCGGGAATCACTGGGAGTAGCGCCCGCTCGGCCAGAGCGCCATGACCAACCTCACGACGACTTGGCGTCCCGACGCGCTTAACCTCGCCTGTGCTGAAGGGAGGAAAGTTATAGTGATGTATGAAGCGCTTGCTCTCCTCCTGACTGATGGTATCGATCATCTGTTCCTCTCCCGGAGAGCCAAGAGTGGCGATGGTCAACACCTGAGTGCCACCGCGGGCGAAGAGCCCGGAGCCATGGGTCCGCGGCAGACCCCCCACCTCAGTGGTGATGGTGCGAATCTCGGTCAGGCTACGACCATTTAAGCGCCGGCCCTGTTCCAAAATGGTGCTGCGAAACCGAGCCTTCAATTCATAATTGAGGGCAGCAGTCAGCTCCGTCTCAGAGAAGCCATCCTGGTATTTCTCTGAAAGCCCCTTCTTCAGGCTGTTGATTATAGCCTGTTGCTCTGACTTATCCTTCCAGAGGATCCCCTGGGGGAATCTGTCTTCAATGATGGAGGAAGCTGCCTGTTGCGCCGCAGGGTTGAGCTCCACGGGCACAACCCCTATCTTGGGCTTGCCGCAGGCCTGGATCAGTCGCTCCTGGAGTGCGATGACCTGTTGTGCTGCCTGGTGACCTAATCTGATCGCCTCCAGGATGGTATCCTCTGAGACCTCTTTGGCCCCAGCCTCTACCATGATCACCGCCTCCTTGGTCCCAGTAACCACCAGTTCCAGCTGGCTCTCCAGAAGCTGGGTGAAGGTCGGGTTGAGCACGAACTCACCGCCAATGTAACCTACCCGGGCCGCGCCCACCGGCCCCTGGAAAGGAATATCCGAGATACTGAGAGCTGCCGAAGCGCCGATTATGGACAGGATGTCAGGATCGTTTTCCTGGTCTGCTGAGAGCACAGTGACCACAATCTGTACGTCGTTGCGGAATCCATCGGGGAATAGAGGACGAAGGGGTCTATCGGTGAGTCTATCGGTCAGTATTGCGGCCTGACTGGGGCGTCCTTCCCTCCTGAAGAAGCCGCCGGGGATCTTGCCCGCAGCGTAGAACCTCTCCTCGTAGTCCACGGTCAAAGGAAAGAAATCAACTCCCTCCCTGGGCTCAGCACTCATACAGGCAGTGACCAGGACCACGGTATCGCCATAGCGCACGGTAACTGCCCCATTTGCTAGTTCGGCGAACTTGCCGACCTCGATAGTTAGACTTCGATTCCCAATTTCGGTGTCAAAGATCTGTGGCATCGGGTGAAGACCTCCTCTTACCTCCGCAGCCCAAGCTTGGCTATCAGTGAGCGGTACCCTTCCGGATTGGCTTCGCTGAGGTAGCGAAGCAATCTCCGTCTGTGTCCCACCAGCTTCAGAAGACCTCGCTGCGAATGATAATCGTGTTTGTGCTCCTGGAGATGCTCTGTCAATTGCTTGATCCTCTCAGTGAGGAGCGCAATCTGAACCTCAGTAGAGCCGGTATCCCCCTCGTGGGTTTGAAATTCCTGGACAATTTCCTTCTTGGCCTTGACCAACAGACGACCCTCCTACTATCAACCCTGCAATTATAACACGGGTACAACAGCGCTGTAAATCATTTGGCCAAAGAGACTTGACAGAAACCAGCCCCTGTCGTATATTATACCTCGTAATGCGAGGTAACGCTGGCTATCAACGTGAGCTGCTCAAGGGCAGCACTGATTCCTTGCTCTTGTCCCTTATCGGCAACAAGCCGATGTATGGTTATCAGCTGATCAAGGAGATGGAGCGCAGAAGTGCTGGCTACTTCCGGTTTGGCGAAGGAACGCTTTATCCCGCCTTGCACCGGCTGGAGAAGAGTGGCCTAATCCGAGGGCAGTGGCAGCGCTCGCTCACTGGCCAGGAGCGCAGATATTACTATCTTACGGAAAAAGGAGAACTGGTGCTGAGGGAAAAGGCTGCGGAATGGCAACGCTTCGCCACCGCAGTGAACAGGATCATCGAGCCCATCAGTCCTCAGCAGAGCGAATCATGATACCTGAGATAAGGCACTATCTCAACGATGTGAAGTGGCGTATGAGGCTCGATCCGAAAGCGGAAACAGACGTCATCCGCGAGCTTGGCGCCCATCTCGAGGACGAAGCCGATGAGCTTTGCCAGAGCGGATTTACTGAGGAAGAGGCGGCCAGAATTGCCACAGAGCGCTTCGGTCCGGCTCGGGCTTTGGCCCGGGAGATTTACCAAGTCTACAGCAAAGGGACGATAGGTGAGGCACTGCTGGCGGCCGTGCCTCACTTTCTGATAGCAGCCACCTTTATCTTTCATCTCTGGCATGAATGGCTCTGGATAACGGCGCTGTTGGTCTCCATGGTTCTGGTGACCATCTACAAGTTGCGCCAGGGCAAGCCAGTTTGGCTCTACCCCTGGCTGGGTTACTGTTTAGCAGCATTACCAGTCTTGGTCCTGGTCTTGTGGCAGGTGATACCTGTCTCCAATCCCTCGCTTTGGCTTGTGCTCTTGGTCTATGTCCCCTTCGCTCTATGGCTTTTGGTCTCGGCTCTGTTTCTCGTCGTTCGCCGTGATTGGCTTTTGGCCTCGCTGATGATACTGCCAATGCCCCCGGCCATCGCTTGGCTCTGGACACTGGAGCGAGAGGGGCTTATTCCTAATGATGGGGGATTGAACCATATCAGCCCTCAGATAGCGCTGACCTTCCTCTCCCTGGGGGTGATCACTGCTGCCTTCATCAGCCTCCGACGGCGCCTGTTCAAGGTTGGGCTCTTGCTCGGGACCACTCTGGTGACCGTGATCATGATCCTGCCTGTGACCCTGTTGTCTCTGCTATTGGCCCTGTCCCTGACTGGCTCGTTGCTGATCCCTGGGCTGGTAGAGCACAAGATAGGGCAAAGGTGGCGCGGAAGCGAGGTTTAGAGCCATCGCCATGCAGCAGGAAGCTGTTGCCTTTTCCAGACTGTGCTGAGAGGGGGTAAAAGTGAAAGGTCTTGCTCGTATAGCCGCGGTGGGTGTGCTAATTCTGGGGCTGGCTGGCCTCGTCTTCGGCGTACTGTTGATTGTAGCTGGTACCACGACCACAAGCGAAACTGTGAAGGAGTTGCAGGATGATCTCTCGCCGACGACCGAGATCGGCCAACTACGGACCATGAGGGACAATTTCAGGGACCTTCGCTGGGCGCTCGATCCGCCGCCGCAGGATCCAGGCAACCAAGACTCGCTTAATGTTTTAATACTGGAGACCGGGACCGGGCTTACCTTGACCAACCTTGGCACGGGCAGAATGATCACACTTGCCGGCATCGGCAACTTGGTCTTAGGTGCCGGCCTTGTCCTGGTCGGTTTCATGCAATACAGAATGTCTGGGCGTATGACATGAGTGGGGCCTCAGTCCAGCTTTACCATAATGGATGGTGGGGTAATTTGGGAGGAATGCCTTTACTATGGCTCAAGTTGCTGTAGTCACCGATAGCATAGCTTGCCTGCCCGAGGAGCTGACGCAGAGGTACGGCATCTATATCGTCCCGCTGAGCTTCGCCTTTGAGGACAGGGTCTACCGGGATGGGGTCGACATCACTCCCACCCAGTTCTACAGGCTGTTGAAGAAGGCCAACAAGTTCCCCACCACCTCGGCACCGCCGCCATCGGCCTATCTTGAGGCTTATCGGGCTCAGAGTCAGCTGAGCAGCACAATCCTGTGCATCACCCTGTCTCGCAAATTGAGCATGGCCTTTGATTCAGCGCTGCAGGCCAAGGAGCTGGCCAGAGAGGAGCTACCTGAGACCACCATCGAGGTACTTGATTCCGAGAGTGCGGCCGGAAGCCAGGGCTTCGTTGCTTTGGCAGCGGCGCGAGCCGCCAGCTCGGGGGCGGATCTGGCCCAAGTGATGGAAGCTACACGTGGAGTGATGAGCAGGGTGGAAATACTCGGTTTGATGGATACACTGTACTATGTGGCCAAAGGAGGGCATGTCCCCAAGGTCGCTGCCTGGACTGCGTCCTTCTTCAGCATCAAGCCCATCCTGGGGATAAAGAGTGATGAGGTTAAGCTCGTGGCGCGTGTTCGCACTAAATCTAGAGCAGTAAAGCGCCTGCTGGATATCATGAAGGAAAGGGTGAACCAAGACCCGGTGCATGTCAGTGTGATGCACGCCGATGCCCTCGAGGAGGCGCAGAAGCTCAGGGATAGAGTTGCGAACCAGTTCAACTGCGTCGAGCTTTTCATTACCGATTTCACCCCGGTGATGGGAGTCCACACCGGCCCCGGTGTTCTGGCCTTAGCTTTCTACAGCGAAGGTTAACGGCCGACATTTGCTTCCATTCGGGAAACCAGCTATAGTTAACAGCAAGCGACATGTGGGCTCAAGTCCTGTTCATCCTGGGGGGTTACCTTCTTGGCGCTTTCCCCATGCTCTATCTGGTGGGCCGCCTCCGAGGTTTCGATCTGCGTGGCGAGGATATGCATCAGAGCCTTTGGCGGAAGGTGGGCTACGCCGAGGCAGTATTCGGTATATCCTGGGACATTCTCAAAGGCGTTCCCATGCCCTTGATTGCGCTATGGGGGCTTGATTTCGGGGTCACCGTGGCCGCTATCTCCGGGCTCGCTGTTTTGGTTGGCCAGATGTGGCCTGTATTCCTCCGCTTCAACGGGGAGAAGGGCAACACAACCGGGCTCGGCGTTGCCGGAGCATTGGCCATCAAGGCATTGGCCATATCCATGATCCCCATAGCCACTGCGGCACTTGTTCGTCTCATCCACTCGTTGAGGGAGCGAGAAATGGCGCCGAGTGAGCGTATCAAATTCAAAGGGCATAGCAATGTCATACCCTTAGGGATGCTCTCCGGCTATGCCATCCTGCCTATCTTCGCCTGGCTTTGGTATCCCCACGAGATTATACTGACATGGGCTTGCCTGGCTATGCTCGTCCTGATACTTATAAGAAGGCTGACCGACGGCCTCAGGCAAGACCTCAAACTGGCAGGGAATAACACGAGGAGCATTTTGCTCAACAAACTTCTCTATGACCGAAGCTACCGCTAACGACAAGACAGAGCAGCTATTACAGGATGTGGGCAGATTAAAGGAAGCGCTCAGCGAACTTCCTGAGCCCATGGCCCAACCCTTCTTCATCGTTGTCAGCGGGCTTCCCGGCACAGGCAAGTCCTATTTCAGTCGCCAGTTAGCTCAGCAAGTGGACTGTGCCATCGTCGAGAGCGATGCCCTGCGCAAGGTCCTGTTCCCCGTGCCAAGCTACAGTGCCCAAGAAAGCCATCGCCTGTTTCAAGCGCTTCACATCCTCATCGCCGAGCTCCTGGGTCAGGGCACAGCGGTGCTCCTGGATGCCACCAACCTGGTCGAGCATCACCGTGAGCGTTTTTACCATATTGCAGACCAGCTTCGGCTCAAGCTGATTATCGTACGCGTGGAGGCTCCATCTGAGGTGATCCGGGAGCGACTTCAGAGTCGAGCCCAGGACAATGACTCACCGGATAGCTCCGATGCCGATTGGATGGTCTACCAGAGGATGAAGCCCAGAGCACAGCAAATCCGCCGCAACCACTTCGCCGTTGATACCTCAAGAGATATCACCCCGGTGATAAACAAGATAGTCCGCGAACTGAAGCGCTGAAGCGATAGATTTGTCCCTCGGCTCGTTTTCTGTTATAGTTAGTAGACTATTCTATTTTTCAAAAAAGTAGCGGAGGCCGCAAATTGACACAGGGACTAAAGGTATTCAGCGGTAATGCACATCTTGAGTTGGCCAGTGACATTTGCCAATACCTCGGCATCCCCCTGGGTCAGGTGGAGGTCTTCGAGTTTAGCAATGAGAACATTTTTGTCCGGGTGCTGGAGAATGTGCGAGGACATGATGTGTTCCTGGTCCAGCCCATTTGTTCTCCGGTGAATAAAAGCCTCATGGAGCTGTTGATCTTGATTGATGCCATGAAACGGGCCTCGGCGGAGCGCATTACAGCTGTGATCCCTTATTACGGCTATGGTCGCACTGACAAGAAAGACCAGCCCCGGGTGCCGATAACGGCCAGGCTGGTAGCGGACATGATCACCGTGGCCGGGGCCAGTCGCGTATTGACTGTAGACCTACACGCCGGGCAGATTCAAGGCTTTTTCAATATCCCCGTCGATGAATTGACCGCCCTCTTCCTGTTGCAGGAGTATTTTGGGGAAAAAGCGCTCGCCGACCTGGCCGTGGTGGCCACCGACCTCGGCATCACCAAGCGGGCTCGAGACCTGGCGGAGAGGCTCAACAGCTCCCTGGCCATCATCGAGAAGAGGCGCATCGGCAATATGGAGGTTGCCGAGACCATGAGTGTCATCGGAGAGGTCGAGGGAATGCCAGCACTGCTCATCGACGACGAGGTCGATACCGCGAGTTCGCTCTGCGCCGCAGCCAATGCCTTACAGGAGCACGGAGCCACAGAGGTATATGCCTGCTGCACCCATCCCATCCTCTCCGGCCCCGCGGTGGAGCGGATCGCTCAGAGCCCGATCAAGGAGTTGGTGGTCACCGATACCGTCCCTGTGCCCGTGGAAAAGAGGATCGGAAAGGTCACCGTCCTTTCTATAGCGCCTCTGATCGGCGAGGCTATTCACCGCATCCATGCCGGGCTATCCGTAGGGGCCATGTTCCAATAAGAGGCGAGCTATGTTCAAAATATTTGGCGATTCCAATGAGAGGGAAGTCAAGAAGCTCAGGCCCAGAGTGGAGAAAATAAACGCCCTCGAGCCTGACTTCCAGAAGCTGAGCGACCAGGAGCTGAAGGACAAGACCGCCGAGTTCAAGGATCGGATCGAGGCCGGGGAGTCCCTGGACGAGCTCCTCCCCGAGGCCTTCGCCGCCACCCGCGAGGCCGCCAGGCGCAACCTCGGAGAGCGTCACTTCGATGTCCAGCTCATGGGTGGCATTGTTCTCCACCAGGGGAAGATCGCTGAGATGAAGACCGGCGAGGGCAAGACCCTGGTGGCTACCCTTCCTGTGTACCTCAATTCCCTCAGCGGGAACGGCGTTCACGTGGTCACGGTGAACGATTACCTGGCCAAGCGGGACACCCACTGGATGGGGCCTGTCTACCACGCCCTGGGGGTCACCGTGGCCTGCATCCAGCACGAGGCTGCCTTCGTCTTCGATCCCGACTACGACTCCGGAGACCCCAACTGGAGTCATCTCCGTCCCGTGACCCGGAGTGAGGCCTATCAAGCCGATATCACCTATGGCACCAACAATGAGTTCGGCTTCGATTACCTCCGCGATAATATGGTCACTGACCTCTCCCAGTGCGTGCAGCGCGAGCTCAATTATGCCATCGTCGATGAGGTGGACAACATCCTCATCGATGAATCCCGAACACCGCTGATTATCAGCGGTGCCGCAGAGGAGTCCACACAGAAGTACTACACCTTTGCCAAGCTGATCCCTCGTCTCCATCCAGACGAGGACTACACTGTGGAAGAGAAGTGGCGCACGGTGAGCCTGACCGATTCCGGCATTGCCAAGCTGGAGAACTGGCTCGGGCTGCCCAATCTCTACGACCCCAACCACTATGACTTAGTCCATCATGTGGAAAATGCCCTGAGAGCCTATGTGATGTATCAGCGGGACCGCGACTATGTAGTCAAGGACGGCGAGGTCATCATCGTCGACGAGTTCACCGGCAGGATGATGTTCGGCCGCCGCTATTCCGAGGGCTTGCACCAGGCCATCGAGGCCAAGGAGGGGGTCCAGATTCAGCGGGAGACCATCACCCTGGCCACCATCACCTTCCAGAACTACTTCCGCATGTACCATAAGCTCGCCGGCATGACAGGAACTGCGGTTACCGAGGCCGAGGAGTTCGACCGCATCTACAAGCTCGATGTGGTGGTCATGCCCACCAACAAGCCTTTGATTCGCCAGGAATTCTCGGACCGGGTCTATCAGAATGAGGAGGCCAAGTTCCGTGCCGTGGTCCGTGAGATCGAGGAGCTCTACGGTCAGGGGCGTCCGGTGCTGGTGGGCACGGTGTCCATCGAGAAATCGGAGCAGCTGAGCGAGCTGCTGCGACGAAGAGGGATTCCGCACCAGGTGTTGAATGCCAAACAACATGAAAAGGAAGCTGGCATCATCACCCAGGCGGGGCGGCTGGGCACGGTGACCATCGCCACCAACATGGCCGGGCGTGGCGTGGACATCATCCTCGGCGGCAAACCTCAGGATAGGGACCCTCAAGAGTGGCAGGGGGAGCACGATAAGGTGATCGAGCTCGCCGGGCTTCATATCGTGGGCACCGAGCGCCACGAGGCCCGGCGCATTGATAATCAGCTCCGCGGCCGTGCCGGGCGTCAGGGCGACCCGGGGAGCTCCCGCTTCTATGTCGCTCTGGACGATGACATCATGCGCCGTTTCGGCGGCGACCAGATAAAAAAGTTCATGAGCTGGGCCAAGCTCGATGAGGATACCCCCATCGAGCATTCGCTGATAAATAAGGCCATAGAGAGCACTCAGGTGAAGGTGGAAGCCCATCACTTCGATATGCGCAAGCACCTGATTGACTACGATGATGTGCTCAACAAACACCGCGAGATGGTCTACTTCCAGCGGAAGAATCTCATCAGCGGCGCCGACCTCAAGGAGAGCATTCAGGAGATGGTCAGCGCCGAGATCGAAAGTCTGGTTGACGCCCACCTGGGCAACAAGGAGCGGGACTTCGAGGGCTTGCTCAAAAGCGTGACCGCAATCATGCCTCTGCCGCCGGACCTGAACCAGGAAGCTCTGTCCGGGATGAGCCGGAACGAGGTCGAGGAGGAGCTAAAGGATGAGGCCCTGTCCCTGTATGATGAGCGGGAGCAGGAGCTGGGCGCGGAGAACATGAGAGTGCTGGAGCGGCTGGTGATGCTGCGAGCCATCGACAGCCGCTGGCGGGAGCATCTGACCGCCATGGAGGCCATGCGCCACGGCATCGGCATGGAGGCCGTTGGTCACCGCGACCCCCTGGTGGCCTACAAGACGATGGCCCACAGCATGTTCCAGGACTTGCAGGACAGCATCCAACATGATATTGTGCATACAATCTATCACGTCGGTATTGTCAAGGAGCAGCGGCCACAGCCGCGGGAGCGGGTGCCGGCGGCGGTACCCGGGGGGAAGAAGGTGGGGCGCAATGACCCCTGCCCCTGCGGCAGCGGCAAGAAATACAAGAAGTGCTGCGGCAGAGCGGAGGGTGCATGATGGAAGCCCAATTGAGTGTAATCACCTGCGATAAATGCGGAGAGCCTATGGAGGCAGGCCAGAGAGTCTTGGTCATAGCTGGAGGAAATATTGTCAGAGAAAGAGACGAATTCATAGATTTTGAAGGCGATGGGATTAGGTATGCCTGTCATATGGATTGCTGGGATGGTGTGGAGGAGCCTGATTGACACAGTGCAACTTCGAGACAAGAGAGGGAGAAACAACGACCAATTACTGGTTGGCCGTAGGCTCACCTGCAAATTGGAAAACTGCTTTTGAGCATGGGAATATATGGGGCCTCAAAAAGACACAGAACCACTTGTGGGAAATGATTAGCGAGAATGACATTCTATTGTTTTGTGCTACACAGCCAATTAGTGGAATAATTGGATATGGCCCTATCCAAGTTAAGTTTCGTCAGGATCAGCCACTTTGGCCACAGGAAATCAGCGAAAATCAAGTGATATGGCCACTGCGTTTTGAATTTGATGTCGAGTATTGCTTCCCTCCAAACGACTGGAAAACGCTTAAGATAACCTCAGATGTACTAAAAACAAGAGTTCGTAGTGGCTTCCAGAGACTTGAGGCCAATTTAGCTGACGAACTAATTTCAAGGCTAGTGCCTTTTCGCAAACCGCTTACAAAACGTCGTGATTTAGCTGCTGTGAAAGAGACTGTCGCTATATATACGGAACGTGAACAGACAGTGCAGTACTCACCTTCACATGAGGAAGTGAAGCAAAAATTGGTTGAAATCGGGAAACTTCAAAAGTATCTTGCTGAAGCAGAGTATACCTTCGATATAGGCAAGCTCGACGTCGTGTGGAGAAGGGTGGAACGCTCGGTGCCAACTTATGTTTTCGAGGTTCAAGTTGGCGGAGACGTTTACCATGCGTTAGCCAAGTTGAAGCACGCTTTCGATTTGTGGAACAGCCACATCTTTCTTGTAGCTTCTCAAGCAGATCGCAGTAAGGTGAATAATTTGCTATCGGGGACTTTCCATGAAATTAATAACGAGGTAAACTTTGTTGAATTGGAAAAAGTAGAGGAACTTTACAAGCGTAAGAAGGCTTATTTGGATTTTGAGAAAGAGCTTGGTTTCTAATACCTAGGTTTAGGAAGAACATGCCCACGAAGGCAAAAGATGCTTGATAGGGCGGTTGTGGAGGAATTTTTAGATTGCCGGCTTGCAGAGCTGGAGATTGAGATTCCGGAGGGTATTGACAAAGAGGCGCTCGTTGAGGCATTCTGCCAGTATGTGGAAGATGACTATTACGAGTGGCTGAAGGACAATTTCAAGAGTTTTTTCGATCATGGCGACCCAGACTGGGATTGGATAAAGGACAAGATTGAACACTATACTGAGCAGGATTTGGTATGAAAAACGCGGCGGTGGCTAAGGTATTCGAGGATATCGCGGACCTCCTCGAGCTCAAGGAGGAGAACGCATTCAAGATCCGGGCTTACCAGAAGGCAGCCCGGACTATAGAGAACCTGCCCGTGGAGGTAAGCCAGCTTTTGGCCGAGGGCAAGCTCAGGGAGATCCCCGGCATCGGCGAGGCTTTAGAAAAGAAGATCACCGAGCTGGTGACCACGGGACGGCTCGGCTACTATGAGAAGCTCCGCGATGAGTTCCCCGAGGGCATCAGCCTGCTCATGGAGATCCCGGGCATCGGCCCCAAGACGGCGCTCCGGCTGTCCCAAGAGTTGGGCATCTCCACTATTGATGAGCTGGAACGGGCAGCCTCCAATGGCAGAGTCGCCGCCCTGTACCGCTTCGGTGAGAAGACGGCGGAGAACATCCTGCGCCGCGTCCAGGCATTGCGGCGCAAGGACCAGCGGGTGCCGCTGGGGCAGGCCATGGAAGTAGTAGAGAGCATCATACCGGCCCTGAGAGAGCGCACCGGGGCACACAATCTGGTGGCGGCGGGGAGCCTGCGCCGTTTTAAGGAGACCATCGGCGACCTCGATATCATGGGCACGGCCTCTGAGCCAGAGCAGGTGCTGCAAAATTTCATCGAGCTGCCGCAGGTTGACGAGGTGCTGGTCCAGGGGACGACCAAGGCCAGCGTCATCGTCGGCGCCGGGCTCCAGGTTGACCTGCGCATGGTCGAGGAGGACTGCTTTGGCTCCCTGCTCCAGTACTTCACCGGGAGCAAGGACCACAACATCGCCCTCAGAGAGCGGGCGGTGCGACAGGGGCTCAAGATCAGCGAATATGGCATCACTGCCTTGAAGGCGAAGAAGACCGAGAAGTTCCCCACCGAAGAGGGCTATTATCACCGATTGGGCCTCGATTTAATCCCCCCCGAGCTCAGGGAAGGGCGCGACGAGATAGAGAGAGCGGAGAGCGGCACATTGCCCAGATTGGTCGAGTTCTCCGATATCAAAGGCGACCTCCATATTCACAGCGAGTGGAGCGACGGTCATGACTCCATCGAAGCCATGGCCCTGGCCGCCAGGGCGCGGGGCTATCAATATATCGCCATCACCGAGCACTCCGCCGGGCGGGGCATCGCCCACGGGCTGAATGAGGAGCGGCTGAGGCAGCAAATTGCTGAGATTGGGGGATTGAATCAAACCCTAAATGGGATTAGAATACTCACAGGAATCGAAGTTGATATTAGAGCCGATGGCTCTCTGGACTTTGCCGATGAGATTCTGTCGGAGCTCGACATCGTGATTGCGGCGGTACACTCAGCGATGGACCAGAGTGAGGCCGAGATGACTCGCAGGGTGCTCAAGGCGCTGGAGAGTCCCCATGTCGATGTCCTGGCCCATCCAACCTGCCGACGCTTGGGAAAGCGGGAGCCGGTGAGTATCGACATGGAAGAGGTATTCAAGGCAGCACTTCGCACCAACACCGCGCTGGAGATCAACGCCATGCCCGATCGAATGGACCTCAAGGATATTCATGTGTTTCGGGCGCGGGAGCTGGGGGTGAAGCTGGTCATAGGCACCGACGCCCACAGTGTGGACCAGCTTGCCCTGATGCGCTTCGGCATCAGGGTGGCGCGGCGGGGCTGGTGCCAGGCCGATGACATTGAGAACACCAAGCCTGTAGAGGCGCTGTTAGGGTCGAGATGGTGAAGAAGAGGAAAGAGAAAGAGCTGCCAAATGTCTCCGGGGACAAGGAGGCTATAGAGCACTTCAAGCAGGCGCTGATCTCGGGCAAGCACTGGTATCTGGCCCTGCTTGAGGCCATGGGGCTCTGGATATCCGCCGAGGAGACATATCAGGGGCGTCACTATCGCTATCTCATCGCGGGCGAGGCCTTCGACTGGCTGCTCCTCGCTGAGCGCCTGTGCCAGGAGGTCGATGGGCTGGTTCCGGAGCAGGAGATGGTGGATTTCCTCTTCTCGGGCCAGCCACCTCTTGAGCTCACTGAGCAGGAATTCAAGACGCTCATCGGCAGCGCCAAGTATCGCGCCTACCTCAACTACTTCTACGGGATAGTTGTGGAGCGGGCCCTGCTCCTCACCGTGGAGGATGAGATCGATAAGGAGCGCCGGGCTCATGTGTTCCAGGAGCATTCCCAAGATAGCTATCTCCGAATCTACGGGACCGACCAGTTGAGCCTGCTCCAGCGCTTCCGCGAGGAAACAGGCTACGACCACGGCGACAGCATCAACGTCTCCGAGCTCAGGGAGTTCACCTATTGGCTGTTCCAATATCGGCTGCGGAACTCCGAACGGGCCCGGGTGGCCAGTGATACCAAGAAAGCCCTGGTCTATCTGCAGCACCTGCGTGGTGCCAACCAGCTTCCAGTTGCTTCCTTCGAGGAAGAAGAAGCACTTGTTATAGAACGATAAATTTGGGGGGTGGTAAATGAAGATCCTGTTGATACAGCCGAGGCAAAAGGAGGAATTGGGCCTGGCCGGGCTTATGTGCCTGGAGCCGCTGGGCCTGGAGTACATTGCTGCTGCTTTGGAGCCGGGGCATGACCTCAAGCTACTGGACCTGTTTGATCACGACACCCTGGCAGGCACCCTCTCCTCATTCCAGCCTGATATCTGCGCCATCTCCTGCTCTTTTACCATGGATGTCAACGCAGCATTGCGGATCGCTGAGTTTGCCAAGAAGAGCCAATGTGAGCCCTTCGTGGTTATCGGTGGTCATCATGCCTCACTGACTCCCGAAGATTTCATCAGTGACTTCATCGATGCCATTGTCATCGGAGAAGGCGAGCCAACATTCGCCGAGCTGGTGTCGCGCCTAAGCCAAAATGGCGACCTGAGGTCGGTTCTTGGGCTGGCCTTGAACCAGGATGGAGAGCAGGTCCTCACCGGGACACGAAGCCTGGTCAAGGACATGGATCAGCTTCCGCTCCCCGCACGCCACCTGTCCAAACCACTGCGAAAGCAGTATTTTCTCGGCTTTGAGCATCCTGTGGCCCTGGTGGAGACCGCCAGGGGATGCCCCTACCGCTGCAACTTCTGCTCAGTGCATAAATTCTTTCAGGACAAGGTCAGGTTCAAGAGTGCCGAGAGGGTGCTCGAAGAACTGCTCACCGTGGATGCCGATGCCATCCTGTTTTCGGATGACAACTTCCTCAGCAACGTCCCCCGTGCGCAAAAACTTGCAGAGCTGATCAAGGAAAACAAGATCAAGAAGCAGTATTATATCCAAGCCCGGAGCGATACCATCGTCAAGCATCCAGATCTGGTCCCTCTTTGGAGCGAGCTCGGGCTTGGAGGAGTGTTCATCGGCTTTGAGAAGATCGATGAGGAGGCACTCAAGGCAGTCAACAAGAACAACACCGTGGAGAACAATGAGAAGGCCCTGGATATTCTCTATTCCCACGGGGTAGGAGTGGTGGCCGCCTTCATAGTGGACCCTGAGGAAACCGTTGAAGGCTTCGCCAGGCTGCGCCAATATGTGGAGAGGCTCCGCATCAGGACCACCCAGTTCACGGTGCTGACGCCGCTTCCCGGCACCGACCTTTTCGCTCAGGTGAAGGAAAGTATCGTGACCAGAAATCATGAGCTTTTTGATGGCCTCCACGCCGTTTTGCCCACCAAACTCCCCCTCCCCGATTTCTATAACGAATTGAGCAAACTCTATGCCAGCGTCTCCGAGCGTTCCATGGCCGGGGGCGGTGGCATCAAGAAGGCCGTAGGTCGGCTGCGCAGCGGACGATTCTCATTGTCCCACCTGAAAAGGCTACGCAAGGCAGCGAAGATGCTCACCGACCCCAAATGCTATCTTGCTGGCCACACGGAAATCACATAGAGAGGTGGGCTCAGCATCGACGAGGAGCATTTGTCCCAACTCTTGAGCAGGGTGAAATCCGGTGAGATTCCTGTTGAGCAGGCGATAGCAGAATTGCGTCTCCTTCCCTATGAGGATTTAGGCTTCGCCAAGATCGACCATCATAGGGCGCTGCGCCGTGGCTTTCCCGAAGTGGTCTTCGGCCAGGGAAAGACGAAGCAGCAAGTGGTCGCTATTGTCGAGCGTGTAGCAGCCAATGCCGATAAGGTGCTGGTGACCCGCGTTGACCAGGAGTGCTTCACCCTGGTCCAGGAGCGGGTGCCAGAGGCTGTTTATCACCCCGTTCCCCGTGCCATCACCGTAGACCGAACTCAGGACACTACTCCTGACCCTGGGGTCTCGGTGGTCAGTGCCGGGACTGCAGACCTGCCGGTGGCCGAGGAGGCCACAATCACCGCCGAACTCATGGGCAACGAGGTTGATCGAGCCTATGACGTCGGTGTCTCCGGCATTCATCGTTTATTCGATCAGCTGCCACGACTGCGCCAGGCCAGGGTGGTGGTCGTCGTGGCTGGCATGGAGGGAGCATTGCCCAGCATCATCAGCGGTCTGGTGGCAGTGCCGGTGATCGCCGTGCCCACCAGCGCCGGCTATGGTGCCAGCTTTGGTGGACTGGCCCCCTTGCTCGCCATGCTCAATAGCTGTTCTCCTGGGGTAGGAGTGGTAAACATCGATAACGGCTTTGGCGCGGGCTATCTTGCCGCTATGATCAACCGGAGTGCTGCTCATGGCTGAGGAACTTCGCTATCTCGGTGCTGCTGATTTCGTAGACCAGCTCTCCAACGAGCTTCTGGCTGCCTCCCTCAAAACCGAGTATCGCAGTGAGGCCAGGCTGAAGGCTGATGTGATCCGGGCAGTGCGGAAGTTCGCCCAAGGGAAATTCGGCCCTCTGGGCCTGCCCTACGAAATCCAGGAGCGTGCCAAGGGGTTGCAGCCGATCTCCATCTTCGGCACCGATTTTTGCCCTGACCTGGCCATAGAGGTCACCGAGTTCCCTGCGGTGGCCTTTGTGTTGAAGCTGGTCAAAGGCGGAGGTGAGCTGGAGTCAAAGGTCGGCTCCGCCATTGGACAGGCACTCATCTACTCCCGATATTACCCTGCGGTCATTGCCTTCGTCCTCAACATGGAAAGCGGGGAGACGTATAAGCACTGGACCGATTGGGAGCTCAAAGCCGATCTATGGCGCAAGCACAAGATCAGGCTGATTATCCGGGAGTGATTGGGGGCTGTCTTGAGGGTCGCTTATCTCGATTGCTTTGCCGGGGCCGGCGGCGATATGCTCCTCGGCGCTTTGGTCGATGTCGGCTTGCCCCTTGAGGCACTAATCTCCCAGCTATCCAAGCTGCCCCTCACTGGCTATCAGCTTCTAGCGGAAAAGGCGTGGCATGGTCCGCTAGCCGGCACCAAAGTTACCGTTTCCCTCGATCAGAGCCAGGAAACGGAGCATCGCTCTCTCAGCCAGATCCTCAATATAATCTCCGCCAGCGACCTGCCACAATCGGTGAAGGAGCAAGGGGCTATTATCTTCAGCCGCCTGGCTGAGGCTGAAGCCAAGGTGCACGGCATTGCAGTGGAAGAGGTGCACTTCCACGAGGTGGGCGCTGTTGATGCCATCATCGACGTCATCGGCGTCCTGCTGGGACTGGAGTTCCTCGCCGTGGAGCGAGTATTGGCCTCAGTTCTGCCTCTGGGCAGCGGCACCATAGATAGTGCCCACGGTACCCTGCCCGCCCCAGCGCCGGCAACTCTGGAACTACTGGCCATGTCCCAGGCACCGGTGCGCCCCACCTCAGAGGTTGGAGAGCTGGTGACCCCCACTGCAGCTGCTATCATTACAGCTCTGGCTTCCTTTGAGCGACCGGTGATAGCTTTGGAGCGCATTGGCTATGGCATCGGCGCTCGCCATATGTTGCGGCTCTGGCTGGGGCAAGCGCTCGAGCCCACCGAAGCGGACCTGCTGCTTCTCGAGACCAACATCGACGACATGAACCCAGAGCTTTATGGCTATGTTATGGAGCAGCTGCTGGCTCAAGGGGCTGCGGATGTTTGGTTCGTGCCCATTCAGATGAAGAAGAACCGGCCTGCGGTCACGCTCTCCGTCCTGGCCCGGGCCCAGGCTGAGGGGGCACTGGTTGAGACCATACTCCGTGAGACCTCAACTCTCGGGGTCCGAGTCCAGGCGGTGCGCCGCCACGAGGCGGAGCGTGAAGTGATGGAGGTCATGACCAGCTTAGGTCGAGCCCTGGTCAAGGTCAAGCGGCTTCATGGCACCCCAGTGGCCATGGTGCCGGAATATGAAGACTGCCGCCGTCTCGCCGTGGAACATGGTCTACCCCTTCAGGAGGTCTACCGCGTGGTCACCGCCGCAGCCAGTGCCATGTTCCCGCAAACGACATTGTAGCCGCAGCCGAACTCCGCTATAATGATTGCATTGAAATGTTGCTGGCAGTTGATATTGGCAATACCACTATCGCTATCGGAGTTTTCCGAGATGATAGGCTCAGCGCCACCTGGCATCTTGCCACCGACGTACACAAGCTGGCAGATGAATATGCGGCGATACTGTTAGACCTCTTGCCCAACAGTGGAATCTCCCTGTCCGATATCAAGGAAGCGATTATTTGCAGTGTAGTCCCGCCCTTGGTAAGCACCTTTGATGAGCTGTGTCGGCGTTATTTAAAAATCTCGCCATTAGTCGTCGGCTCAGGGATGAAAACCGGGGTTCGTATCCGGATGGACAATCCGCGCGAGGTCGGTACTGATCGTGTTATCAATGCGGTGGCCGGGCACCGTCTCTACGGAGGTCCACTGATCGTCATCGACTTCGGCACCGCCACCACTTTCGACGTGGTATCACAGGAAGGCGATTACCTTGGTGGCGCTGTGGCCCCAGGCATCGGTGTAGCCGCCGAAGGCCTGTTTCAGAGCACAGCCAAACTGCCCCGGGTTGAACTGGTCCGTCCCAAGCGGGTCATCGGCAAAAATACCGTCTCCGCCATGCAAGCAGGCATCGTATTTGGCTATGTTGCGTTGGTGGAGGGACTGGTGGCCCAGATCAAACATGAGCTCGCTGAGGAGGCCCGGGTAGTCGCCACCGGAGGCTTCGCCGATCTCATCGCCAAGGAGACCAAGGTCATCGAGCTGGTGGACCCCGATCTGACTCTGAACGGATTACGCATAATCCATGAATTGAATACTAAGCGATAGGGAGGGGTATGTTCTCTGGTAAGACCGTCGTCTTAGGAGTTACCGGCAGCATCGCCGCCTACAAAGCGGTGGACCTGGCCAGTAAGCTCAGCCAAGAGGGGATCAACGTTGATGTGGTCCTGACCAAGGCTGCCACTGAGTTTGTGACCCCGCTCAGCTTTCGTGCCATTACTCACCGACCGGCGCTGGTTGACATGTTCGCCCCGGTCACCGAGTTCAGCCTGGAGCACGTTGCGCTGGCGGAGCGGGCCGACGCAGTGGTCATCGCCCCGGCAACCGCCAACACCATGGCCAAACTGGCAACAGGAATCGCCGATGACTTGTTGAGCTGCACCGTGCTCGCCACCAGTGCCCCGATAATCCTGGCCCCGGCCATGGACCTCGGCATGTACCAGAATGATATAACCCAGCAGAACCAAGAAAAGCTCCGCTCTCGAGGTTTCATCATCGTAGGTCCGGGCTATGGGCGACTGGCCTCGGGGGCTGTGGGCCTGGGCCGCCTGGCTGAGATGGATGAAATCCTGGGCACGATTCACCAGGTTCTGGGCCAGGGCGGCGACCTGGCAGGGCGAAAAATACTGGTCAGCGCTGGGGGAACTCAGGAGGCCCTCGATCCCGTCCGTTATCTCAGCAATCGCTCCTCGGGGAAGATGGGCTATGCCCTCGCCGCGGCTGCCAGAGACCGCGGGGCTACGGTGATCCTGATCAGCGCGCCAACCGCGCTCAAGCCTCCGGTTGGTGTTGAGGTTGTTTGGGTCCAGACTGCGCTACAGATGCAGGACGCCATCATGCAGCGGACGGGCGGGGCCGATGCTGTGATCATGGCTGCGGCGGTAGCCGATTACCGTCCAGCGACTCCGGTTAAGAGTAAAATTAAGAGAGTTGCTGCTAAGCCCCTGACTCTGGAGCTGGTGCCGAATCCAGACATCCTGAGCCAGATTTCAGGGCCGCTAAAGGTTGGCTTTGCTGCCGAAACAGAGCGTCTGGTGCGAAACGCCAAGAAGAAGCTGGCGGAGAAAGGGCTCGACCTCATTGTGGCCAACGACGTCACCGCTCCTGATAGCGGCTTTGCCGTGGATACCAACCGGGTAATCCTCATCGATAGCCAGGGTACGGAGCATCTGCCACTGCTGTCTAAGACTGAGGTGGCCCACAGGGTACTGGGCAGGGTGGTGGCGCTTCTTGCCGCCAGGGGATGAGGTTGACATCAAATATCTGTGATTGCTATATTCAAAATGTGGCAGCGTAGCTCAGGGGTAGAGCAAGGGACTCATAAGCCTTTGGTCGCAGGTTCGAATCCTGCCGCTGCCATTAAAATTAAGGAATAAGGAGGTACGAAGGTGAAAATCATTTATCTGTGTGCAGAGGGTTCTTGCTGTCCCGTAGTGAAATTAGCTGATGACCATGTTGAAATTGGTGAAGAGGGCAATCTCTGTGTCCTGACCATGAGTGAGTGGGAGACTCTGAAGAGTAAGATTTTAAATAACGAGATATAGGGCTGAACTCTTCGGTAAATCGAATAGTAGCCATTGGAGGCAAGGGTTAGTTGCGCTTGCCTATTCTTGTTTTCTTGGAAGCTGGTGGCTGCCACCAGAAAAACCATTTAACGCTTTTCATCAATCCAGTATAAGTGACACTTTCTCCTTTTTTTCGTTATATATAGTGAAAGCAGAAACATCCGTAACACAAGATAAAGAAAGCTTAACGCCAGCTTAGCGCCTGAAAAACGATAGCTGATAAAGGAGAAAAGGAGGCAGAATATGAGAATACTACTTATTATAGCCGCCGTCTTAGCCCTGATTGTTCTACACTCCAGTATGGCATTCGCCGCAACAGAGGCCGAGGTCGGGCCGCATGGGCCTGCTCCTTATTCGGGTGATGGGATCTCTGATGGCAGCGGGATGGACGACTGGCTAAATGGGGGACCTGGACCTGCTCCTAATGCTGGTGACGGCGTTCCTGACGGCAGTGGTTTCTAAGGAAACTCTGAAGAGCAAGATTTTCAATAACGACATATAGAGACCTAAACTCTTCAGCAAACCGAATATTAGCTATTGGAGGCAAGTGTTAGTTATACGCTTGCCTATTCTTGTTTCTTCAAATTCCTCCGCTGCCACTAATAGAACCTCTCAGTACTTTGCTTTAAACTTGGTGTTTTTAACTCTATTTATAAGCAAGGCATAGTTTATTTCCATAACATTCCTGCGATTTCCTTATGGTAGAATTCTGTATAACCACACCCTTTACATATAAATGCCCAGAATATCCACGTTCTACCCATAAATCCAGATTTTCCAGACATTGAGAGTTCCTCCTGCCTCCATTCTTCAGTCTGACACCGGGGGCATTCTTTGAGTAATGGAACTTTACTTCCTTTTTTTGCCATGTTGTTACTCCTTCTCGCAAATCCACTGAGCTTGGATGATTAATATTAGCTCTTAGAGGATAAATTATATCACGTAAAAATCAACTCTGAAGCGAACTCTATTTATATTTGATTTGCACCAAAAACTCCTAACCACATCACTATTGACCTTCTCCGGAATCTCATATATCGTCTCGCGCAAATCAGAAGAGAAGAAGGAGAGGTTCAATGTCTAAGAAAGTTACAACAATAAAGCAAGCTATTGATGGCTTCCTGCTGTCCTGCAAGGTAGAGGGGAAATCTTACGGAACGATTGAATGTTACTCGGACAAGCTCAAAGGCTTTCTATGGTATGCCACTAATTACAACTGGCCGGATGATATTTCAGCCATAACTACAAACCACCTAAGAGAGTTCCTGGCTTATCTCAGGGAAACACCTCACCGCTTCAATAGTACCTGTCCACGAGCCATGAAGCCTATGAACTCCACCACTGTCCAGAAATACTATCGGGCATTATCAGCCTTGTTAAATTGGTCGGTTAACGAAGGCATTTTGGAAACCAATTCTCTGGTTAAGATAAAAGTACCGAGGGCAGAGAAGAAGGTTGTAAAATCCCTTATTAGTACCGAGATAAATCAACTAATATCAAGCCTTCCGGATACCTTTGATGGGATAAGGAACAAGGCCATAATCCTGGTTCTGGTAGACTGCGGGTTACGGTTAGGGGAACTGCTCAATATTAAGATGGCGGACATCAATATGGAACAGCAGCTAATGAGGGTTGACGGAAAGACAGGGGAAAGGGTGGTCCGCTACGGCAATACGACATGGAAGGCATTAAGGAGATACTTGAAACTTCGAAGCAAGGTAAATGGCCACAATGAGAGCTTATGGCTGACAGAGAAGGGAGTTACCCTGAAAGACAGTAGCGTTGAGACACTCTTCATTAAGCTCAGGAAGAGGACAGGCATTAATGTCCATCCCCATTTGCTTCGGCATACTTTCGCAACCACGTGGCTGAAGAATGGAGGGGATAGCCTGATGCTGCAAAGGTTACTGGGGCATACTACGCTGATGATGACGAACAGGTATTGCCAAGCTGTGGGATGCTATGACGCTATCGAGAGCCATAAGAAATATAGTCCGGTGGATAATCTCAGCTTCAAATAGAAGAGGGGACGATGAATCCCCTGCCTCTTTTTGTTAGTTGGGAGTAACATTCCGAGCTTTCGTTACTCCTGCCACACATTATGGACTATTGTTTAACAACCGTTTTCTCCCAACAAGCTGGTGTATTTGTGAATCCTCACCATCCAGCTGCTGTTGCTAACCGGACAACCTATTCTATCAGCTTGAGGGGCGATCCACCTGAACGAAGCATGGCCTACCTGATGCCATCAACCTCAATCTGAGCTCGGCCGTTCTCACTGACTTCAAGCACCTTGTGCGGCATCGCTACACACATTCTGGCCCTTCACTCCAGCTTTAGCGTGATTGACACAAGCTCCTCATCAGTATGTAGCTCATGGTTTCCATCGCCACAATCGGTTTCGCCTACAAGCTCAATCCCTATCTGTGCCCCCTCGGCAATGGTTCCCTTCGACAAAGCCTCCAAGCAAAACTGCAGCGAATCAGATTCCAGGAAAGTGTGTTCTCCCACTTTAACACTGAGCTCTTTGATGCACTTTCCCTCATGCTTCTCGGCTTCGCTGAGCGCCGCCTGCATAATGCTTTGGGCCATCGCCAAGCTGTGCATTCGAGCCTCCTTTTAGCTCCTCGATGATCACTTCAACACAAACAGGGATCGCCTGTCTCACTTCAGGAGTGCATTCCTCGCTGAAGGTGCTCACATCCGCCGCCTCGATGGCGAAGATGTCAATTTGTTGAGGTAAAGCCAGACCCAGCCTGTTGCCAAGCTCAAGAGCAGTGGCGAAGTTAACATCGTGGGGCGAGGCAGAGTGCCGGCTGGTATCGAACGCCCCCGTCTCAAGCTGGTAAATCTGCCCCGCCCCCCCTTCTACAGTCTGAATAGCATCGATGATGATAGCCCTATCATAGCCAACCAGCAGGTCCAGCAGGTTCAGGCCAGCCATGCTGGTCTCCATGACGGTTACCTCTCGCTGGTCAATCCTGTCTTTGAGTTCCGCAGCAACGTGAAGCCCTACCCCATCATCGCTGAGAATCGGGTTGCCCAGCCCCAAGATCAGTGTCTTCATTCCCTCGTCTTTCTATGTCACTACCTGCACTCTTATGCCAGTCGACTCTGAATGCAAGTGCTGACTCAACTTCTCAACCACCTGCCCCTTGCTATCGTAGATAACCACCTCGAGTGGCATCTGCCCGGGCAAGGTATGGGTAGCACAGGCCATGCACGGGTCATAGGCGCGAAATGCCATCTCGACCATATTCAACAGTCCTTCGGTCACCACCTTACCCTTGTGAATCAAACCCTGAGCTGCTCTCCTGACGGACATGTTCATGGCCGGATTATTTTGCACTGTAGCCACGATCAAGTTCACTTTCTGGATAATGCCCTTATCATCGGTCTGATAGCGATGGAACAGTGTGCCCCGCGGGGCCTCCACCACACCGACCCCCTCATCCGGGGTAGCTGTGGGGATGATCCGGACATTGGGATCGGTGATCTCCCCGTCCTGGCAGAGCTCAAGCAGTCGCTCGGCAGCATATAGTAGCTCTACCAACCTCGCCCAGTGGAAGGCCAGCGTGGCGTGAACCGGCTTGCCGCCAAGAGTCTGGAACATCCGCTCATATTCTTCCTGAGCCAACGGAGTTGCCATACCGTCGGCCACGTTGAGTCGAGCTAAGGAATTCACCCGATAGACCCCGCTTTCACTCCCATCCACCAGCCCTTTCCAGCCAACCTTTTTCAAGAAGGGAAACTTCAAATAGGACCAGGGCTCCGTATGCTCCGCTACGTAATCCAAGTACTCAGCAGGCTTGAACCTGTGGAATTCGTTCCCCTCGGGATCAACAACCCGAATATCGCCTTCGTAGAAGTTCACCCTGTTATTGACATCCACCAGGCCCATGTAGTAGCTCTTCATAGTGTAGATGTCGCCTAAGATCAAATCCAGGTACTCTTTGTTAGCCAGGACCAAGTCGTCGAACAGCTTTAGTGAGAACTTGCCAAACTCGACCAAGCTCCTGGCCTTTTCCTCAAAGTCGCGCCGTTCCTCCTCGGTAATAGCTTTACTCATCCCCCCCGGCAAGCCGCAGACGGGATGAGTTGCCTTGCCCCCAATAACTGCTTGTATATCCTGGGCATAGGCACGGTGTTTGATCACCTCACTGCCGACCTCGAGCCCGACCTTGGCTATCAGTCCCAGGATGTTCCTCTCCTTAGGGTCAGCCATAGGGCCGGGGATAAAGTCAGGAGCAGCCAGAGCGTAGAAGTGAGCGATATGGGAGTGGATCATATGGGCACAGTAAAAAAGCTCCCGCAGTTTCTTCGCCGCCAGCGGTGGCTCAATATGAAAGACAGCATCAGTGGCCTTGGTCGAGGCCATATGGTGCGCTCCGGGGCAGACGCCGCAAATCCTGGGGGTTATCCGCGGCATTTCCTCCACCGGCCTTCCCTCACAGAATTTCTCGAACCCGCGGAGCTCAGGAATCTCGAGGTAGGCATTGGCCACATTTCCCTCGTCATCAAGGAAAATGTCTATCTTTCCATGCCCTTCCAGCCTGGTGATGGGGTTAATGGTTACCAACTTCATTTGGCCTCCTTCTCCCTCCTGCTTTGAAGCAGCGAGGTTGACATGCCGAAGCGGTAGAATGTGCCTGCTGGGTCTACCACCTCATCTGTCATCCTTGTAATCTCCTCCTCATCCCTGACCTCATAGATCGAGGCCACTGCACTGAGTATATTGGCCCCCTGGTCTGTGACCTCTGGCGTAGGCCCAAAACAGCCCCGGCAGGGCATGTTGGCCAGGATGCATCGGGCGCCACAGCCCCCCCTGGTCGCCGGGCCGAGGCAGATTAGCCCTTGCTCCAAGAGACAGCGCTCGGGTTCAGGAATGAGCTGGTGGGGTCGATAAATCCGAGTAATTTTCTTCTCCTCTTTCTTCCTGGGACACTCATCACAGAGCGACTTCTCCTTGGCCAGCACAGCCACCGGCGGGGGAAGCTGGCCCGATTTCAGCATATTCACAAACTCCAAGATCAGGTCCACCGGAGGTGGACAGCCAGGCACGAAGTATTCCACATCTACCAGCTGATGCAGTGCCAGGACAGTATCATAGAACTCAGGTATTTCGAGCTCTCCCTCGGGGACACTCGTTTTGAGCTGGGGGTAGGCCACTGTGTGGTTATCGTTTGAAGGAGCCTCTACATAAGCCCGCTCGAATATCCCCTCCTTGTTGGTGAGGTTGGCCAAGGCTGGGATGCCGCCGAAGCAGGCACAGGCACCAAAGGCCACCATCACTTTTGACTTGGCTCGAAGCAGCCGGGCGATCTCCTCCTGCTCCGAGTTCCTCACCGCACCGTTGAAAAGACAGACATCGATGCTCCCGTCATCCATGGCCCTGACGTCGTCATACTTGAAATCCAGAGCTATGGGCCAGAAGACGATGTCGGCTATCTCAGCTATGTCGAGGATCTTTTCATTTGTATCGAGGACAGCGACATCGCAGCCACCACAGCTAGCCGACCAGTATAGTGCCAGTTTCAGCTTCTGCACCTCGCCTCCTTTCGTTCCAGTCGAGAGGTCCTAATTCTCTTATCTTAGCTGTCATGTCCTTGACGATGGCGGCGAAGCGATCGCCCTCAGAAGCAGAGACCCACTCAAGACGAACCCTCTCTTCCTCGATCCCAAACTGCTTTAGCATTTCCTTGAGCAAAGGGATGCGTCGGGCCGCTTTATAGTTCCCTTCCATGTAGTGGCAGTCTCCGGGATGGCAGCCGCAGATGAGCACACCATCTGCTCCACAGGCGAAGGCCTTGAGCACAAAAGCGGGTTCCACTCGCCCACTACACATCACCCTTACTACCCGCACATTGGGAGGGTACTTGATCCTCGATGTACCTGCCAGATCGGCTCCGGCATAAGAGCACCAGTTGCACAGGAAGCCAACGATCTTTGGTTCGAAGCTCATACCAGCACCTCCTCAATCTCAGTCATAATGCGCTCAGTAGTAAATTGGTTAGTGTTAATGGCTTCAGCAGGACAGGCAGCAATACATACACCACATCGCTTGCACCTAAGGTCATCTATAATTGATACTAGCCCGCTCCCGTTATCAGATTTCACTATTTTGGCTGCATTGTAGCTGCATACGGCAACACAAATTCCACACCCGCTACATACATCTTGGTCGATTTCAATTTGTGGTATCTGAGGCTGAAGTGCCAGTGCCACACACGCTTTACAACTTTTACATGGGCCACAGCACAGGCACCTTCTGGCCTCTTTCACTGCTTCTTCCAGGGTGAACCCTTTTTCAAACAATTCAAAGTTTAGCCTCTCTTCCACCGGTGCCCATTCCAATTGAGGTTGAGGCTTGTAATCCATAAGCTGGGGGATAGCAGCATTTTCATATTCCTTTTCCCTGCCTGCCTTCAGGTTCTCACCCCTCAGGTAGCGATCTATAGACTCCGCTGCCATTACCCCATCTCTCATTGCTTCCGCAGCAAAACCTGCCCGCCTTACATCGCCTCCAATGAAAACTCCTTCTTTGCGATTGCTCATGAGAGTAAACTGGTCGATATCAAGCCTGCCTTTATCATTAAACAAGCCTTCCTGCTGGAAAAATGCCCGCTCTGAACCTTGCCCTATGGTAATCAGCAACACATCACCCTCAAGATATATCGCATCACTCCGGTCAAATTTAGGATTGAATCCGCGTTCATCAAAGACTGATATACAACGGGGGCATTTTATTTTTCTGAATTTTCCATCCTCTCCGATTATCTCTTCTATTCCCCGGCAATAATGTATTTCTATGCCTTCTTCTTCAGCGCCTTCTATCTCTTCTACATCGGCCGGAACCCCATCCTTAGAAGATTTATCCTCACACTCGAGACAGACAATAGAAACATCTCCGTCGAGCCGCCGGACAGACCTTGCTACATCAAATGCCACATTGCCACCGCCCACTACTATCACCCTCCTACCCGAAAAGAGCCGGCGAAGGAACCGAGTAGAGACCTTTCCTTGGTTCACATCGGAGAGAAGATGCAACCCGAACTCGACGCCATCTAGATTTGCTCCTGTTACTAGTTGTCCCTCAATAGTAAGGGGTCTAGGAGAATGGGTGCCGGTAGCAATGAATATGGCCTGGTAACCTGCATTTTGAAGGTCATCCAGCGTTTTCCCATCCTTGCCCAACTTTACTCCGAATTTAACATCAATATGGGCGATCCTTGCCAGATTATTTAAAGTAGTATCTATAATATTTGTTGGCAGACGATATCGAGGGATGTATCTTAGAGCACCCCCTAACTGGGAACTCATTTCCAGAATAGTCACCTGATATCCCTTTTTACTAAGCATGTAAGCACACATCAATCCCCCGGGTCCTCCCCCAATCACAGCAACCTTTTCCTTAGTAGGGTAGGGAATTGGTGGCTTGGTTTCCAAGTATGGAAGGTAATAATCAGTTAGAAACCGTTTGAGCAACTTTCTTCTTATTGCTCCGGTCTGGTCTTTGCAATTGCACTCCCTCTCACAAAGCCCACAAATATAGCTGCATACTGGGAATAGAGGATTCTTCTCGTAAATCACATCACCTATTTTTATTACCTGGCTGGAAGCCTCCTCAGGATCCAGAGGAAGAAGGGCAATCATTGCATTAGTTCGTTGAATGTCCTCTCCAATAGGGCAAGCTATCTGACAAGGAGGCAGGTATATTTTCCCCGTCTCCTCATCAATCACTTCCTCAACCTGTGCCGGCTCTTCTTTCGCCTTTACTTCCTCTACTACTATAGGAGGTAATTCGGCTATAGCTGTCCCAGTGGCAGCCTTTGGCACTATCTCTATCTGAACTGGTCCAAGAGTCTCCCGAATTATTTTCTCAAGGTCATCGAGTTCAAAGGGTTTGGGTAAATAATCGACAGCACCTTCCTTCATCGCATCTACCGCTGTCTGCACTGAGGGATAAGCGGTAATGATAATCCCCTTAATCTGCGGTCTTTGTATCCTGGCCTCCTTTAGTACTTCAATCCCATCCTTTCCTGGCAACCTCAGGTCGAGGATAACAAGTTCAAAGTCCTGCTTGGCAATAGTTCTTAATGCTTCCTCTCCCTCCTTAGCGGTCTCTACCTCATAACCACCGGTGGTTAACCAATCTCGGAGAGACTCCCTCATAATAGATTCGTCATCTACTACCAATATTGGTTTCATCTTTTTATTTCCTTAGGCAAAACTCTGTCTAGGTCGGCAGATTGTTTTACACCAGCACCCCCTCGATCTGAGCCATTATTTCCTCAGTGGTGAATTGCCGAGCAGTGATAGCGCCGGCAGGGCATGCCGCGGCACAGGTGCCACATCCCTTGCACACTGCTTCATTGACAACGGAGACCTCTTTCTCCTCATCGAAGGAGATAGCACTATAAGGGCAGAGCATGATGCAGGTCTTACAGCCGGAGCATAGCTGCTCATCGACTGCCGCAATGCCCGCCTCTATTTCCACTGTCCCCTTGCTGATCAAAGCCAGGGCTCGAGCGGCCGCCGCTGAAGCTTGGGCCACCGTGTCAGGGATGTCCTTGGGCCCCTGGCAACAGCCAACCACATAGATTCCGTCGCTGGGGGTAGCCACTGGATCGAGCTTGGGATGCCTCTCCAGGAAGAAGCCATCAGCGGTCTTGCTGATGCGGAAGAGCCGAGCGACTTCATCGGAGTCACTTCGTGGCTCCAGAGCACTGCAGAGGACAACCATGTCAACCGGTATGCGGCGCTGTTGTCCGGCGAGGGTATCCTCAACCTGTATGACGAGTTTGCCTCGCTCCTCTGGCGTCTCGGCCACATCAGTGATCTCGCCGGGTTTGCCGCGAACGAAATTCACCCCTTCCGCCAGAAGGCGGTTGTAGAATTCCTCATAACCCTTGCCAAAGCAACGCATGTCAATGTAGAACTGGTATACTTGGACACCATGGATGTGTTCCTTGAGCAAATGGGAGAACTTCAGAGCGTACATGCAGCAGACCCTGGAGCAATATTCATGATAGTTCTCATCGCGGCTGCCCACGCAGTGTATTATGGCGACGCTCTCAGGTTCCCGGCCATTTTTAAGCAAGACCTGACCAGAAGTAGGGCCAGAGGCATTGATCATCCGCTCTAATTCAAGGCCAGTGACAACATTATCATACCTCCCATATCCGTACTGCGGGATGACCGAGGGATCGAACTGCTGATACCCGGTGGCAAGGATGATGTTGCCCACTTCTACTTCTATGATATCGCCTTTCATCTCATGATTGATAGCCTGGGCCTCACAGGCCTTGACACATTCTAGACACTCACAACAGACGCCACAGTTCAAACAGCGCTTGGCCTCCTCGATAGCCCTCTTTTCATCAAAGCCGAGTTCAACCTCGGCAAAAGAGTCAAGCCGTCCTTTGCTCTCCAGCAATGGCATAGTCGCCCGGGGTCTTGCCTCCACACCTTCCTTAGCCACTTCAGCAACCCTGCTAATAGCCCTGGGTCTCCCTTCGCTCATGTCAACTCCGCTAAGATAACGATCAACGGATATAGCGGCTTCCTTCCCTGCGGCAATAGCTGCAATAACATCCGCCGGCCCAGCTACCACATCCCCACCAGCAAACACCCCGCTGATGTTCGTCTCCAGCGTGACCGGGTCAACGGAGATCGTGCCCCAGTCGGTGAACACCAACTCGGATGGGAGCTGAGCTTTATCCACAGCCTGGCCGGTGGCAATGATCACGTTGTCCACCCAGATGGTGAACTCTGAGCCCTTGATCGGAACCGGCCGGCGGCGCCCGCTGGCATCGGGCTCGCCAAGCTCCATCCGGATGCATTCCATGCCCACCAACATGCCATCCTTGGACCGAATTTGAACCGGAACGGTGAGGAACTGAATCTTCACTCCCTCACGTTCGGCCTGCTCGACCTCGCTGGGAACAGCAGGCATCTCTGCCCGAGAACGGCGATAGACAATGGTGACATCTTCAGCACCCAAGCGCAACGCCACCCTGGCGGCATCAACGGCGGCGTTGCCACCACCGACCACTGCCACCCGCCGCCCCAAGCCTACCCTGGCCCCGGAGTGGGATTGCTTCAGGAACGACAGGGCATGGAGCACCCCCGCAACCTCCTCGCCTGGAATGCCCATCTTCCGGCTCACACTTGCCCCGGTTCCCAAGAAAACGGCCTTGTAGCCCTGCTTAAAGAGCTGAGACAAATCCCTCACCGGGGTCATGGTCTTGATCTCCACACCCAATTCTCTGATGTAGTCTATCTCATTATTCAGCACCTTCTTAGGTAGACGATATTCCGGAATTCCATAACGCAACAGGCCTCCAGGCTCGGGCATGGCCTCAAACACGGTCACCGGATAGCCCATCCCGACCAGATCATAAGCGCAAGCCAAGCCCGCCGGCCCAGAGCCAATGACAGCCACTTTTTCCTCTTTACTCAGCTTGACCGGAGTGGCCTTCTCCCTACCCACCTTCAGCTCATAATCAGCTATAAAGCGCTTTAAGCTCCTGATCGAAACAGGCTCATCGATCTTCCCCCGTTCACAATCGATTTCGCAGGGGTGGGTGCAAACCCGCCCGCATATCCCAGGAAAAGGCATGGTCCGCCTCACCACATCAACAGCTTCTCTGAACTTGCCCTGTGAGATAAGGGCGATATAACCCTGAGCATTGACGCCGGCGGGACAGGCCGCCCGGCAGGGTGGGTAACCATGCTTGTCTACGACCGCTTTATTGGGCACGGCCTGGGGGAAGGGGATATAGATCGCCTTGCGATTGGCGAGGCCCTCTTCAAATTCGCTCTTCACCTCAACAGGACAGACCTTGGAACACTCAGCACAACCAGTACACTTGGTCTCATCTACATACCTTGCTTTCTTCCTTATCTTGACCTTGAAATTCCCCACATAGCCCGAAACATCTGCCACTTCGCTGTAGCTCATGAGCTCCACGTTCGGGTGCTGGCCCACATCGGTCATCTTGGGAGTGAGGATACAGGCCGAACAGTCGAGCGTGGGGAAAGTTTTATCGAGCTTGATCATGTAACCACCGATGGAGGGCTCACGCTCCACCAGGTAGACCTTGTAACCCCCGTTGGCGATCTCCAGAGCCGCCTGAATCCCCGCAATCCCTCCCCCCACCACCAAGGTGTTGGGATTAACCGGTGCCTCCTTAGTTTCCAGGGGCTCATGGTAGTAGACCCTCCTCACCGCTGCGTTGACCAGTGCTTTGGCCTTCTCCGTAGCTGCCAGCCTATCCTCATGAACCCAGCTACAGTGCTCCCGAAGATTGACCATCTCCAGCAGATAGGGATTCAGTCCCGCGTCCTGTAGGGCACGCCGAAAGGTGGGCTCATGCATCCGGGGTGAACAGGAGGCCTCTACTACCCGGTCGACTCCGAGTTCTCGGATGTCCTTCTTGATGAGTTCCTGACCCGGTTCGGAACACATGTATTTGTACGCTCGGGATACCACCACCCCAGGGATATCTTGAGCAAATTCGGCCACTTCTTCCACATCAACCATGCCCGCAATGTTCGACCCGCAGTAGCAAACATAGACGCCTATTCTCCGTCCGTTCGTCTCCATCTGGCCTCCTAAACTCTAACCTTATGCTGAGTCAGCAACTTCTCAGCTGGCACGACCAGCTTATCTATGCCAAGCTCTTTGAAGCCCAGCCCCAGAGCCAGCCCCACCAGTTGCGTAAAGAAGAATACGGGAATGTCATATTTTACCTGGAATTTGGAGGCAACCTTGCCCTGGTATACATCTAAGTTCGTCTGGCACAGCGGACAAACGGTCACCAAGCACTGAGCGTCATTCTCCACAGCGTTATCAAGGAGTTTACGGATCAGGCCCAGAGCCACTTCCGGCTGGGAGATAATCAGGGATGCGCCGCAGCAGCGAGCCCTGAGCGGGAAAACAGTCACCTCAGCACCGAGAGACTCCATAAGGCGATCCAAGGAGTCAGGAAATTCAGCGCTGTCTAGACTAGGGTGGGGCCGGACGAGCTGGCACCCGTAGTAAGGCGCTACCCTTAGCCCCTCAAGTGGCTGCCGTACCTCACTGGCAATAGCCTCGCAACCGATATCCTCCAGCAGAACCCGGGCCAGATGCCTTATTCTGGCAGTCCCTCTGTACTCTAGACCAACTGCGGATAGCACCTCACCCACGCTGGCCTTTAGCTGTGGGTATTGCTTCAGCGCAGAATTCACCTTATTCAAGGTGGTATAGCAAGCACTGCAGGCAGTTACCAGATCAAGCCCGGTTTTCTCCGCCAGGGCCAAGTTGCGGGCTGAGACGCATGTGGATACCAGTTCGTCCACCGAGCTATAGGCCGAAGCTCCGCAGCAATTCCAGTCCTCGAGTTCAACCAGCTCGACCCCCAAAGCTTTGCTCACCGCCTGAATGGACAGCTTGTAGGGTATTGCCGTACCTTCAAGCGAACAACCGGGAAAGTAGGCGTAATATCTCACTTCCTCACCTCCGTGGTATGCGTTAAGATCGGCTGAGCTTCTTCCACAGTCTCGTTTTTTTCAACCATCTTGGGCGGGGCAGTCTCCAGCATCCGAGCCTTTTCGATTATGGTCCGAACCTGAGCTGCCCCCTTCATCTTTTCACTTCTAAAAGGCATGCGCCCGTGTCGGAGCAAGCCCAAGCCTACCGGAAGCATTCCTATCGCTTTGAACAGGTTGGTCCGCAAGTAGAAGTTTCTCATCATCCCAAACTCGTGGACGCGCCCGTTGCCGCTGATAGCATCAACAAAGGTTCGGTACATAATAGGGGCATCAGTTGGCCCATACTTGAAACCGTGCTGGATAGCAGTTTGCTTCAGGGCATACATGACATCTGTTGGTTTAATGCCCCGCGGGCAGCGCGCCGTGCAAAGGTAGCAGGAAAGACAGTACCACATCGAGTTGCTCGACAGTACCTCCTTCCGCGCCCCGGCGCGCACCAGAGCAATGATCTTCCGTGGTGTATAGTCCATCACATTTGCATTGGGACAGGAGCCTGAGCAGATGCCGCACTGGATGCAAGTGCGGACGCCTTCGCCACCAGGGACAGCGCAGACTTCATCCACAAAATTAATGCCGTCTCTATAGGTAGCTGCTGCCCGGGTAAACTGCGCCTGAGCCCGAGCCATGTGAACCCGGCGGCGCAAGACCACAACTCCGACTATCCCAAAGCCAATCAACGCTGGGGCGACGATGAAGATGCCCAGCACCAGAAGTATGGCCCATATTACTGTCATGACTCACCTCTTTGCCTTCGTCTTATTAACCCTCCCCCTCTAACCCCTGACCTGATATCTCCGCTATTGTTCTCCTCAAGTTTTGTTCACCGCTGGCGCCAGCTTTCTCAGCCGGCGCCAACTTTCTCACCGTCCCCGACGGATACAAGCCAGACTGTTACACACTAACCACGCCTTTCACGCCTTCCGCCTACCACCACATGCACCGGTGCCTCTTGCCCAAGCTCAGCTTCCGGCTTGGCTGTGAGCTCGGCCGCAAGCTCGGCCCTAGCTCGTGCTGCCGTGCGAGCCCTAGCCCTGCGCGCTGACAGAATTGCGACACCAACGATCGCAAGCCCGATCAGAGCAGGTGCCACAATGTAGATGCCCAGCACCAACATAATCGTCAAGAATGCTTCCATCGCTCTTCACCCCCTCTCTTTTTCTTCCGCGCGCCAGTCTTCACTGGCGGCAAACGCTTCCGCGCCATTATCTTCGTGCTCCCCAAGCAGGCGAGAGACAGCTCGCACCAGCAACTCAGTCCGCTGGAGGAGACAGCCCACCAGGAACAACATTATTACCGGAAGGCCAAACCTAATAGTGATGTCGAGGACTGTCTTTAGAGTATTTACCGTTCCTTCCATCTCTCTTTTGCTCCCCTCTCCTCTTTCCAGCCATAGCCTAACAGCTGCGCATCACAGGCCGCATCGGCTGGCCGACTTATCTTTGGGCGAAGAAAAGGCCTAGAAAGATTTGCCAACTTCTAAGCAATTGTGCGGGTGTGCGGGGCGACAACCTGGGAGAGTGGGCTAACTCTCCCAAAGCTTCAGCCAAGCACTTAGGCATAGCGGGACACTTGTAATAAAGAACCCTTTAGGCCAAAGTGCTTACCTAATCCAAGCCAAATATAGGCCCGTCAGCCGATGTGGGCTATAGGTGCGCATGATAAGCTACCCGTAGAGGAGGTGATGAGCAAATGGTTCAGGCACCTATCGAAGTAGATGAAATCGTTGGCAAGTACGGAAGTCATAATAAAAGTGCCCTGATTCAGATTCTTCTCGATATTCAGCGTGAACACCGCTGGTTGCCCAGAGAGGCTCTGATATCGGTCAGCGAGAAGCTCGGTGTCCCCTTACCTCAGATATACCATATAGCTACCTTCTATAAAGCTTTCAGCCTGGTTCCCAAAGGGCGTCATGAGGTCGTTGTTTGCATGGGCACCGCCTGCCACGTTCGGGGCTCGCGGCGCATCTTGGAGCGAGCCCAGCAAATTCTCGACATTGCGCCCGGTGAGACAACGCCGGACCTGAAGTTCAGCCTGGAAGCGGTTAACTGCCTCGGCTGCTGTGCTCTGGGACCAGTGATGGTGGTAGATGGCAAGTATCATGGCAAACTGCCATTTTCCAAAGTGGAAGAGATTCTCCAAAGCTATGAGTAGGAGGGGATATGGCCAACAGGCTGTTATCAGCAACAGAACTGGAAGAATTCAGGAAAGAAATCCTGGCCCAGAGGGACCCCAAAAAACTTTGTATCACTATCTGTTCCGGTACCGGCTGCCACGCTTACGGAAGCGAGGAAGTTGTCACTGCTTTTGTCGAGGAACTCAGGAAAAATGGTTTAGAGCAAAAGATAGATTTCAGGAGGACTGGTTGCCACGGTTTCTGTGAGAGGGGACCCCTTGTTGTTATTTTCCCAGAGGGGATTTGCTATTGCAACGCACAGCGGGAGGACGTACCGGAGATAGTAGCCAGTACAGCAAAAGGAGAGCTCGTTGAGAGGTTGCTCTATGATGACCCCGTCACAGGAAAGAAGATAGTCCATGAACATGAAATACCTTTTTATCGACACCAGCAGCGAATTGTACTTGCCAACAACACTAAACTCGACCCCAAGAGCATCGAGGACTACATCGCTCTGGGGGGATACTCCGCGCTGGCCAAGGCTCTGTTTCAGATGACCCCGGAGCAGGTCCTGACCGAGGTGGATAAAGCAAACCTGCGGGGTAGAGGTGGTGGGGGATTCCCCGCCGGCAGGAAATGGAAGACCTGCCGCGATGCCCCAGGAGAGCCAAAATTTGTCATCGTCAACTGCGATGAAGGCGACCCTGGCGCTTACATGGACCGGAGCCTGATGGAAGGAAACCCTCATAGCGTGCTGGAGGGCTTGATCATCGGGGCTTATGCCATCGGGTCGACTGAAGGCTTTGTCTATGTGCGACAGGAATACCCCCTGGCGGTGGAAAACCTGGAGACCGCCATAAAACAGGCAGAGGAGTACGGGCTCCTGGGTGAAGATATCCTCAGCTCCGGATTCGACTTTCACGTCACCATCCATCGAGGGGCCGGGGCCTTTGTCTCCGGCGAATCGAGCGCCCTGATGACTGCGATAGAAGGGAAAGTGGGCGAGCCCAGACCGAAGTACATCCGCACTGCGGTCAAGGGAATTTGGGACAATCCCTCAAACCTCAATAACGTGGAGACCTGGGCCAATGTGCCGCTTATTATCAACCAAGGTGCTGACTGGTTCCGGTCCATTGGCACCGAAGGGAGCAAGGGGACAAAGATATTCTCCCTGGTAGGCAAGGTGAACAACACCGGCCTGGTAGAAGTGCCCATGGGTGCTACTGTGCGGGATATCGTGTACAAAATCGGCGGGGGAATTAGAGGAGGCGAGAGGTTCAAAGCTGTTCAAACAGGTGGCCCTTCCGGCGGAGTGATTCCAGAGCAATACCTCGACGCGCCGGTAGACTTCGATGAGCTCGGCAAGCTCGGCTCGATGATGGGCTCGGGCGGCATGATCGTCATGGATGAGGAAACTTGCATGGTAGATACGGCAAGATACTTCCTTGACTTCCTCAAGAGCGAGTCCTGTGGCAAGTGTCTTCCCTGCCGTGAGGGCATATGGCAGATGCTCAAGATACTCAATAGAATTTGTGACGGAGAGGGCAGGGAAGGGGACATCGAGTTACTGGAGGAGATATCGGAGGTGGTTAAGGCTGTTTCCCTCTGCGCTCTGGGTCAGACAGCTCCTAACCCGGTCCTCAGTACAATTAGCTACTTCCGGGATGAGTATATTGCACATATTAAAGAGAAGCGCTGTCCGGCTGGGGTATGCAAGGCGTTGATTTCCTACTACATAGAACCGGAAAAATGTCAGGCTTGTATGATCTGCTTAAGGAACTGCCCCGTCGGAGCCATTGAGGGGGACAAGAACGTTATCCATGTCATAGATCAAGAGAAGTGCACCAAATGTGGAACTTGTCTCGAGGTTTGCCCAACACGTTTTGGTGCCGTCACTAAACTCTCAGGTGTGAAAGTGCCTGAACCCGTTGCAGTAGGGACAGCTGTAATACGCAAAGGAGGCGGGGAAAAATGAGTGAAGTCAACTTGACTATCGACGGCAAGAAGGTGACAGCCGAGGAGGGGATGACTCTCCTTGAAGCGGCTCGAAATGTGGGAGTTGACATCCCTACCCTTTGCCATCATGAGAAACTGGCCCCATATGGTGCCTGCCGACTGTGCACTGTGGAGATAACTAACGGGCGACGGTCGCGTTTGGTTGCCTCGTGTGTCTATCCTGTTGAAGAAGGCCTTACAGTGGAGACGGAATCTGCCCCGGTGGTCAAGATCCGCAAGATGCTATTACAGCTGGCCTGGGCCCGTGCTCCCGGAGTCAAAGCAATAAGAGATTACGGAATACGATATGGCATAACTGAGGTCCAGGCAATAAGGGAGTACGGGATACCGTACAACATAAAAACAACGAAGTTTGACACGGAGCCAACCTTCTGCATTCTTTGCGGTCTATGCGTGCGTTACTGTGCAGAGGTGAAGCAGAAGCACGCCATCGGCTTTATTGGCCGTGGGACAGAGCGTGAGGTGGTGTTCTTCCCGGAAACAGCTCGTGAGGAATGCCCTAAGTGCAAAGAGTGTCACCCACTCTGCCCCACCGGCGCACTCGCATCCTACTATGACATAGTGCAGGCGCTTAACTCCGAATAGACCTCAGTCCTCCTATTTACGGAAACTAACGGACCTACCCCTGAGCTCAGGGGTAGGTCCGTTTCCACGGTTCCGACGGTCTGTCCCGCAGTCAGCCCCAATAGCGCCACCACCAACTCTGCCCCTTCTTGCCTATAGCCTCCTGCCGGGCGGCTATCTCAGCCTGCCTTTGCGCAAGCTGTAGCTGAAGGGCGTCATCCATCATCTGACCAAACTCACAGGTGGCGCACTGGAAAAGGCGAGTGCAAAGCCTGTGGGTAACGTCACCCTTCAGAGCATAGCGGCAGAGCCTTTGATAGCCGGGTAGTCTCTTGAATCTCTCCAGCACCTCGTCAAGCTCTGTACCCCCACCGCTGGCCAATTTCTCCTGCATCGTCTGGTCAAATTCGCAGGTGACACAGTTGTAGCTGTTGGTGCAGACGCGATAGGAGACCATACCCATCGCCATCCATACGCAGTAGTTGGGTTTTGCCTCGGCAGCTATAGCCTCTCCTCCAGCTCCCGCCTCGGTCCCTTGCTCGGCTATGGCCTTGGTCGTTTTCCCAATCCAGACTCGGGTCTCGATGTTGCCTGGAGCGACCTTGAGCACAGCCTGAAATTCTTTCAGTGCCTCTTGCAACTGACCGGCTGCAAAGTGCTCCTTACCCAGCTGGAGATGGACTGGGAACTCCTCCTCAGTTATGGCTATGATCTCCTCGACCTCGGCCTCCTCGACAGCCTCTTCTACGATCTCTACGTGTGCTTCTGGTCTTATCTCCAGCTGCACCGGCCCCAGCACTTGCTCGATCAGCTTCTCCAGCTCGTCCGGAGCAAAGGGCTTGGTCAGATAGTCCACCGCACCAACCTTGATCGCCTCCACCGCTGTTTCCACCGAAGGGTAGGCGGTGATGATGATCCCTTTGAGCTGAGGCTGGCGTTCCTTGACCTCCCTCAGCACCTCGATTCCATCCTTACCTGGCAATCTCAGGTCCAGAACAGCAACCCCGAACTCCTGCTCCTGGGCCATCTGTAGCGCCTGCTCCCCATCCTCAGCCGTGGCCACCTGATAGCCGCCTTCCTGCAGCCAGTCCTTCAGCGACTCCCTCATGATGGTCTCGTCCTCTACTACCAATATGCCTTGTCTGCCTTTCATCTCTTCTACCTCCTTTCCCAATTCGATTTCCCTTTGAATTCCTGCGTCTCTCATCTCCGCTCACCTTCCTTTCTATCCTCTCCACCCTTTTTACATGCAATTTGATGGCCAAAACAAAAAAGCTGTTCCGCAGCTTCGGAACAGCCTACACCCCCAGTGGGTTCTGCTATATTCTATCTAAGCTGGTAGTAGACCTGTAAAGAAATTGGTCAACCACTGACCAATTTCTTTACATCGACTCCATAGCTCTTCACTTTGTTATAGAGTGTTGTTCGGGTAATGCCCAAGATTCTGGCCGCCTGGCTGTAGTTCCCCCCAGTTGCCATAAGAACATTGACTATGTGATTCTTCTCAAGTTCTTCAAGGCTTTCCCCTGGAGATGCGTTGGCTGGCGTGAGATGACTCTGCGGGGAGAGCGCAGCGGCAGTGATCAGGCTGTCCTGAGCCAGGACTACCGCTCTCTCGATAGCATTCTCCAACTCTCGGACATTACCGGGCCATTCGTATTTCAGGATGTAATCCATAGCATCAGGAGACAATTCCAAGTCAGCTTTCTGGTTCTCCTGAACGAACTTATCCAAGAAGTGCTGGGCCAGAAGAGGGATATCCTCGGCTCTCTCTCTGAGCGGGGGCAGGCGGATGGCAACCACATTGAGCCGATAGTAGAGGTCTTCCCGAAATTCACCCCTGGCCACCGTCTCCTCGAGATTCTTATTGGTAGCCGAGATGATGCGTACATCCACCTTACTCGGCTGGGTACCACCAACACGAGTAAATTCCTTGTCTTCCAGCACTCGCAATAAGTGAACCTGCATGTTGGCGCTTATCTCACCGATTTCGTCTAAGAAGAGAGTCCCGTGGTGGGCCAGTTCAAATCGGCCTTTCCTCTGGGCGATAGCACCGGTGAAGGCACCCCTCTCATGTCCAAATAGTTCACTCTCCAGAAGGGTCTCCGGCAGAGCAGCGCAGCTAACCGCGACGAATGGCCGTTCCCGCCGTGGACTCAAATTATGAATCGCCCGGGCGATAAGTTCCTTACCAGTGCCGCTCTCGCCGGTGATCAGCACTGTGGTATTGCTCTGGGCTATTGTCCTCACCACCTCGAATATCTGCTGCATCTTGTGGCTCTTGGCGACAATGTTCTCAAAGCGGTAGCGATCCTCCAGTCTCTGCCGGAGGGAGATGTTCTCCTTTATCAGCCGGTGATGCTCTGCCAGCTTCTGGATGACCGATTCCACTCGTTCGGGACAGAATGGCTTCTCGATGAAATCGTAGGCTCCTTCCTTTATCGCCGTGATAGCAGTGGGTATAGTCCCATAGGCAGTGATAATGACCACTCCGATACGTGGTGAGATCTCCCTGGCTTTTCTCATCAACTCCAGGCCGTCCATGCCCGGCATCACCAGATCGGCCAGGACGACCTCCACTTTCTCCCTTTCGATCAGCTCCAGTGCACTGGGGCCATTTTCGGCAGTGAGCACCTGATATCCGGCGTCCCTAAGCCACTCGCTCAGCGCTTCACGAACAATGGCTTCATCGTCAACGACCAGGATTTTGATCTTCTTCTCCACTGGAGACTCCCAGATAGATGCTGAAGGTGGTTCCCTTCCCCACCTCGCTCTGCACCTCTATTTTCCCCTTGTGTCGCTCGATTATCCCATGAACCACAGCCAATCCCAGTCCGACTCCTTTTCCCCTCTCCTTGGTAGTAAAAAAGGGAGTGAAAAGTCTGGGCAGATTTTCCTTAGGGATGCCACAGCCGGTGTCCCCGATGTCAATCTTGACCCGATCATCAAATGTGGCAGTGCGCAGAGTCAGCATGCCACTCTGAGGCATTGCCTGGATGGCGTTGAGAACGAGGTTAGTACACACCTGCTGGAGCTGGTCAGGATCAGCAACAATAACGGGCAGAGACGGGCTCAGTTCTTTTCTCACCTCGATGTTCTGCATCTGAGCCTGATGTGCTACCAGGGAAAATGCATTTTCCAGAACTTGGTTGATATTCACCTCCCGGAACATTGGCTCCTTTTGTCGGGCGAAGTCCAGAAGATTGCGGATGATGCCAGAGCAGCGGCTAATCTCTGACTCCATTTTGGGAAGATAGCTTAAGAGGTCCTCACTCTTAAGAGTATTCGCGCCAACCCTCTTCAGTAGTAGTTTGATATAAATCAGAACCCCTGCCAGCGGGTTGTTGATCTCATGGGCAATGGCGGCAGCAATCTGGCCAAGTGATGTCAACTTCTCTGTCTGAATAAGTTCCTGCTGGGTAGCCTCAGATCGCTCGATTAGGTAAGGCCAGCACATCTCGTCCTCGGCCAAGCCCTGACAAATGGCGATCGCCATCTCACGGCAGGTATTATAGCCGCAGGCCCCACAATCAAGTCTGTCCTCCGGCTTTGCTCGGTTGATCCGAGCCAGCACCTCTTCGATCTCCTGCTCAGTAGCATGTGGCCGAGAAGGTGTCCCTGCGGTGAAAGAGCGCCTGAGATCGATGTCAGCGTACTCTTCAATAATCTCACCCTCGTCTGATTCAAGCTTTGTTTGGTCTCCGGCATAATTGGCGATCAGCTCCCGCCTCTGAAAGAAACTCAGCTCATTCCCGATAAACGGGCTATCAATGCAAGGACAAAAATAGGCATCCACAATAGGGGGCCTGATATGTCCCTCAGCCAGATCACGAAAGACCTGGATGGCATACTCTTTCACCCTGGCTACAATTACCCTCTCCAACCTGGAATCGTCCGAGTGAGGTACCAACCTGAGGAAACTTGCATAAAGGGGACGTGCCCGGGCAGTGCGTGACTGAGGCCCGGAGAATTCGCTGAGCGGCTCACGAGAGGGATCGATCCCCCTGGCGGACAGCATCTCACGGAGTTCGACGAAGGCCAGTACAGCATCAATCGCACCGGCCACTTTTTCATCCGCTGCTTCATTTTTTCTGGCGATACAGGGTCCGATGAAGACCACTTTAGCCGCAGGATTGTGTTTCTGCTTGATCAAACGCCCCATGGCGATCATCGGGGATACTATAGGTGCCAAATTAGGAATCAACTCAGGGTGATGTTTCTCCACATAGGCTACCACTGCAGGACACTGGGACACTATGAGGGTTTTGTCACCTTTTCTTTCCAGCAACTGTTTGTATTTCATGGCGATGAGCTCAGCGCCAAAAGCGGCCTCCATCACCTCGCTGAAGCCCAGCTTTTGAAGAGCAGTGACCACCTGGCCAGGCTGCGCCTCAGGAAATGCTGCCGGGAAAGAGGGGTCGAGAAGAGCAATCACTGGTAAGCGACCGTCCAGCATATTCCACACAGCTCCAGTACCCCGTTCATATTGCTTGGCCCCTTGGCTGCAGACCTGTACGCAGGTCCCACAGCTGACGCAGCGTTCCTTCACCACTTCGGCCTGGCCCTGCCTGATGCGGATCGCTTTTACCGGACAGTTGCGGACACAGGCATAACACCTGCGGCACTTCTCCGATAGCGTATATATAACGCTCACCTTCAGCCACTCTCTTCCACTGCAACACGCATCGACTGAATCTCCAGTTCCTTCCGCAGCCGGGCTACGGATCGCCGTGAGATAGAAATCCCCCGCTCTTCCAAACGGGCTTTTAACTCTCGGTCGCTGAGCGGACCACCTTCCCCAAGCACCTGCCCGATCATCTCCTTCTTGAACTTCTTCGGACCGGGGAAGAAGTCCTTGAGAGGCCTCTCCTCACCCCAAGGAGTATCAATGCTCTTGTTCCTTATCGCCCGAGTGATGGTGCTGGGAGCCACCCCCAGCCTCTCAGCCACCTCCTTTTGCGTGAAAGGCAATAAGGACTTCTCATCAGCCGATTCCAGGTAAAGCCTCTGTCGCTCCACCACCATCTCGAGTGCTCGATGCAGGACATCCTTGCGCATATTGATAAGTTGCAGTTTCTGGAGCAGTCTCCTAATTTCCTTGGTCTCGCTCTTGTTGAAATAGCCGTGGCTCTCCAGCTCCTCAAATCTTTCGTGATCGATAACATACTTCCCGCGGGCGCTGGAGGGACAAAAATAACCGATAATGAAACCTCCGGAGTTCCTCTCTATGGAGGCGATCCTGGAATAGTGCACACGGCTGGGGCTGAGGGTGGAGGGATGGTAGAACTCACTCATGATGGAGAAGTCATCCAGAAAATCGTGGATTCTCTCCACCTCAGCGGGTTTGAGTCCACAATCCTGAGCGATCTCCTCCACCGTCATCTCTTCATCCGGGTAGAGAAAATAGCTTTTGAATCTCTCTAACCCCAGCCTCCTGATCAAGCCTACCACTTCCTCCCGATGGTGCAGAAGTCGCTCCACATCCAGGGAGCCCTCATCAGCCAGGATTTCTTCTTTGAGTTCGTAGAAGTGAGGAGAAATATCCGCCCGGGGGAATTTCTGGTAGTGAACTAACTTCTCTTCTCGGCGGAGCTTCTGAAATAGGGGACTGCTCTCCACCTCACGGATGAGACGTTGGAACTCCGCCTCGCTGAGCTCCAGCAGGTTCACCTGCTCCAAGCGCAGGGCTAACCTGAGTTCCTGCCGCGCCTCTAATAGTTGCTCCTGGCCTATCCGTAAAGCGCTCGGCCCCATGTTCAACCACCCTCAACAAGGCAAGAGCAGAAATAATGCAACCAGCATCTACTGCTCCCATAAATCGGTAAGATTTACCTCATCCAATAACAGCATATCATCCATGTATACAGGCCACATCGGCAAGCCGACCTATGTTGGTCTTGGGGTAATAAGCACTTTGGCCTAAGAGACCGATGGATTTTCTAGTTGTTATGTCGGTTGAACTTGCATCCTGTGCGGGATATAATGAGAGCGTGAGCAAGGATAAGATCACCGTCGTTATTGCCGATGACCATGTGGTGGTGCGCGATGGCACCCGCGAGCTATTGCAAAAGGAGGCCGACCTGGAGGTCATCGGCGAGGCTGGAGATGGCGAAGAGACGGTCAGGCTGGTGAAGGAACTCAAGCCTGATGTGGCCATAGTGGACATCTCCATGCCCAAGCTTAACGGGATTGAGGCTACCAAGCAGATAAAAGTCATCTCACCAAGCACAGCGGTGTTGATACTGACCGCCTATGACTACGATCAGTACGTCTTCGCCCTTCTCGAGGCCGGGGCCGCCGGTTACTTGCTGAAAGACGTCCGGGGGCGGGAGGTAATTGAAGCTGTTCGGGCAGTGCACGCTGGCGAATCAGTGCTACACCCTGTTATTGCCCGCAAGGCTCTGGACCGCTTTGTCCGTTCTGGCATCAAGGAGCCTAAGGGCCAGGAACTCACCGACAGGGAGATGGAAGTGCTGCGGCTGGCTGCCAGGGGACGGAGCAATAAGGAAATCGCCGACAAGCTCGACCTGAGCGTACGCACCGTTCAGGCCCATCTGGGTAACATCTTCAACAAGCTCATGGTGGGTTCGCGCACTGAGGCCGTGATCTGCGGGCTGAAGAAAGGACTTCTCACCTTAGAGGATATATCCGAGTCCTAAGACAGCCCAGGCACAACCATGGCAGCAAAACTGGCGAAGAGATTGCCCAGAATCGTTCAAAGCCCTCATTTCTGGCTCTTGGTGGCCATGTTTGCCATAGGCACATTGCTTCACTACAACGAGCAGGTAAGTTTCCTAGAGTCAGTTCAATTCGGGCTGACTCGCCATGCAATGGAGCGAGTCCTATTCCTCCTTCCCATAACCTACGGGGGGTTCATTTATGGGCTGAGGGGAGGGCTGACCTGTTTGGTGGTCGCTGCCGTGGTTATGTTCCCCCGGGCCATATTTGTCTCGCCCGCCCCGGCTGATGCTCTGATAGAGACGACCCTTGTCCTTGTTATTGGCGCCCTGGTGAATACTTGGTTCCAGGGGTATGAGAGGGAGAAGGAGCGCCGCCGGGTCGCAATGCTATGGCTGGAAGCCGCTCAAGAGGAACTGCGCCAGCACGTTGCCGTCATCGAGAAGAATGAGCAACGACTGGCCACCTTGAACGCCATCTCCAATCTCATCAGTCAGTCCCTGGAACTCAATGAGATCCTCCATCTCGTCTCTGGTAGAGTCATGCAAATAATGAGTGTAGAGGTGATTTTGATCTACTTGCTGAACGTCAAGGAGCAGGAGCTCGAGCTGGAGTTCTACAAAGGGGTCTCAGAGGAATTCGTGGCCGGAGTGAGGAGGGTGAAGGTGGGAGAGGGCTTCAATGGAACAGTAGCTAAAACGGGAGAACCACTTATGGTGGAGGATGCTACCATCAACCCGCTGCTGAGCCGAGAGGTAGTAATCACAGAGGGAATAAGGTCTCAGCTCATCGTTCCTTTGCGCTCCAAAGGAACGGTAGTGGGCACCCTTTGTGTAGCCAAGCACACGCCCTGGCAGTTTCACACCGATGAAGTTGAGCTGCTGAGCAGCATTGGCTATGAGATCGGCGTCGGCCTAGAAAATGCCCGTCTTTATCAGGAGACTAAGCAAGCGCTGGGACAGTTGCGGCAATCGGAGGAGAGGTATCGCTACTTGTTTGAGAATGCCAGCGATGCTATCTGGCTGCATGACTTGGAAGGCAACGTCATCGCCGCCAACAGGGCCTGTGAGAATGTCACCGGGTATTCCTCAGAGGAGCTAAAGGGTATAAACGTCGGGCAACTCATCGCCGAGGATAGCAAACCATACATTGATGAGATTGAGCAGGGATTACTTCAGAACGAGCCCGTTGACCATCGTTGTGAGGTGGAATTGGTCAAGAAAGGTGGAGCAAAGGCGATTGTGCAGATGACGACCAGTTTGATCACCCGTGATGGGCAACCAATTGGTTTTCAGCATGCTGCCAGGGACGTAACGGAGGAAAGGCGGATGCAGGAGAACCTTCGCTACTACCTAGAGCAGCTGACCCGGGCCCAAGAGGAGGAGCGCAAGCGCATCGCCCGGGAATTACACGACGATACAGTGCAGAACTTAATCGTCATTTCACGCCAGTTAGACAAGATTGCTTCTAGCGATGGTGAGCTTTCAGAGGAAAGCCCTAAACACGTGGCCAACCTCAAGCAGCAAGTAGAAGCTACATTGCAGGGCCTGCGTCGCTTCAGCCATGACCTAAGACCCTCAGTGCTGGATGACCTCGGATTGCTGCCAGCGCTGGAACTCTTAGCCAGTGACCTGGAAAAACAGGGGATTGCTACCAGCTTTGAAGTGACTGGCGAGGCCAGACGTCTGCGTCCCGAGGTAGAGGTGATGCTGTTTCGTATCGCCCAGGAGGCAGTGAGGAATATATGGCGACACGCTCGAGCTTCGGCAGCCAAGCTTACCATAGAGTTCAACGACAACGAGGTACGGGTGAGCGTCAGCGATAATGGCAAGGGCTTTGAATTACCGCAAAGGCCGGGAGACCTTGCTAGCCTGGGCAAGCTGGGGTTGGCCGGGATGAACGAGCGGGTCAGGTTGGTCAACGGCACCCTGATTGTGCAGTCTGCGCCAGGCAAGGGAACAACAGTAGTCGCTGAAGTTCCGCTTTAGTTCAACATAGAGATACAAGACCTACCCTGCCACCTCAATCTGCACCGCCGTCCCTTTGTCTAGATGTGACTCAACCGAGAAGCTAGCATCAAGCAATCGGGCCCGCTCATGCATACCGATCAGTCCCAGTTTGCCGCCACTGGCCAAATCGCTTAGTACTCTTGGTGCTTCAAATCCCTTGCCATTATCGCTGACTTCAAGCCTTACCTTCTCCGAGCCAAATTCGACCCTGACGGCAGCCTCTGTTGCCTGAGAGTGCTTCCTGACATTATTCAGCGCCTCCTGAGCAATGCGGAACAGCACCAACTCCGCCTCGGGTGATAGGCGCCGCTTGGCACCAATTACCTGGACGCAAGCATCGATTCCTCCCCCCTCCTTTAGCTCATCGGCTAGCATTTCTAGCGCTGGGACAAGGCCAATTTGGTCAAGAATCCCAGGGCGCAGCTGGTGGCTAAAGCGACGCACTTCATCCATTATGCTTCTGGCCTTGGCACGAAGTTGCTCCAGGTATCGCATTGTTTCGTCTGATAATTGGTCCCTGCCCCTACATATAGCCTCGATGTCTAGCAGCAGGCTAGCTAGGCCTTGAGCTGTCTCGTCATGCAGGTCGCGTGAGATACGCTTTCGCTCCTCCTCTTGAGCCCTAGTGATCTGAGAAATGTAGAATTGTAGATTCTCACGAATCTGCTTTTGCTCTGTTACGTCCCTGACAATCTCTTGGACACTGGCTGGCTGACCATCTGCACTGATCAGCCTGGCCACCGACTCGATAGTCCGCTTGGCCCCGTCCCTCGTGATCAGCTCTAATTCGTAGCGCTGAGTGGCAGCCGTACCTTCGAGCAGGCCCTGCTGCCTTTCCATATCAGATTCCAAGCTCTCGGCGGAGAGTAATTGGGACATGTTCATCCGTGCCAGCTCTTCAACCCTGTAGCCAGTGAGCATTGCCGCCGCTTGATTGGCCTCAACAATGTTGCCCTCCAAGTCGTGAATGAAGATGGCCTCGCTGGCACTGTCAAATAAGTCGCGGTAGCGTGCCTCAGAAGCCCTGAGCAGCTCGGTGCTGCTCTGAAGCTCCTGATGAGCCGAGTCCAGCTCGCGAACGGCGGCTCTCTCCCTCTGTCTTCGATCTTGCTCCAAGCCAAGCAGGGCAGCGGCGAGGCCAGCAAGCACGATAAAGATCACTGCCCTGAATATTGGGTCGGGATTGGGAGAGATAAAAATAGCCCGGGGCAGGACTACGCACAGGGCGACAAAGGAAACCACCAGTGCCCCTCTGAGGTGAAACGCAGCAGCAGCATAGAGCATAGGGATCAGGAATAGGGAACGATGCAGGTCATGAAGATACTCGCTTGTAAAGAACTTCTCGCCGAAGAGGATCAAGCTTGAACCGAACTGGTCAGCATAGTAACTCAAACCAAGAATGACTATCAGAGCAGCGATTACCCAGAGATGAGGGCTGCGCACAATGGTGTCTGACTTGTCGGGTCGACGCTCAGTATCTTCCATAACTCGCCTGCACTGGAAATGCAGCTATCAAGGCAGATCATCGTGGCCGAGCCAGCCTTCCTTTATGGCTCGGAGCACGGCCTCCATACGGGAACCCACACCCAGCTTTCTGAAGATATTGAACATATGTGTCTGAACGGTGCGTTCGCTGATAACGAGTTCCGCTGCAATTTCTTTGTTGCTCATAGCCCTGGCTGCGAGCTTGAGCACCTCAAGCTCACGGCTATGCAATACCTCAAGACCTGTCCTCTCCTCGCCTTTCTCATCTGCCAAGCGCCGCAGGATTTTTCTGAGGGTCTTTAGGTCAAACGCAGCCTCTCCGACATGCACCGAGCGAACAGCATTGACCAGCTCGCGGAGAGGAGCATCTTTCAACACATATCCAGCTGCACCCTCCCGCAGAGCGGCAAGCATATATGACTCATAGCCATAGGCACTGACCATGAGGATTGAAGTGGCCGGGCACGCTGCCCTGATCTGCCTAGTGGCCTCAATGCCGTTGACCACTGGCATGGCAACATCGATTATGGCCACGTCCGGCACGAACTCCTTTGCCATCCGGATGGCTTCCTCACCATCCGCTGACATAGCCACTATCTCGAAGTCCTCCTCATCCTCCAAGAGGCGGCATAAGCCCTCACGAAATGCCGGGTGGTCATCAGCAACCAGAACCCTGATCTTTTCCACGGTGTCCTGCCAAAAATGAGTTTAACCATAACCTAAAAGGATTGTCAAAGGGTATGCTTACCGATCGGCGACAAACCTGCGTACGAGGATTGCTTAGTGCTCTGACCGAAATGGCACAGCCAAATTTAGGTATTTTATTCGGGATAAAAATATGTGCTATGGCGGATGGAATTCCAGCCCCTGAGGGTTAGGATGAGTGCGTGCCCAGGAAGATGAGGAGTAGATGGCGAACAGTGAAGCACTTAAGTGTGCTGAGCGGGAGTTTACTCAAGAGCCTGGGTACATTTCTATCCATTGCGTTCTATCACTAAGCGCTGAGATTAGAGCAACAGCCATCTCAACGCTGAATCATAAGTGAGATATAAGTGAGATATGGTTGTAATTTGGGCACGGCCTTTTCCCAAATAGTGGAGAAAAAACGTATGTTGAAAGTCAGAGATTGCATGACTGCCGAGTTCGTTTCTGTCCCTCCTTCTACACCAGTCATCGAAGTGGCCCACCAAATGAAGATCTCCGGAACCGGGTTCATCCCAGTCTGTGACAACGGGAAGTTTTGCGGGCTAATCACTGAAAGAGAGATCGTCACCGGCATTGTGGCTGCGGCCATTGATCCGGTTTCAGAACCAGCCAGATCGGTGATGAACAGCTACTGCCCCGCGATCTCGCCAGGCAAGGACATAATACAAGCAGCCAAGGTGATGGCGGATCACGGCATCAGAGTATTGCCCGTGGTTCAGAGCCGAAGGCTCCTCGGTCTTCTCACCCTGGAGAACTTGATCTGTGAGAATCTTACCTTGGCCGCCATGGTTCTCACAAAGACGGCCAAGCTGAAGGAGGTAAGGGCATTGTGAGTGACGTTAGTTTGTGCCATATTTGCGAGAGAGAGTTAAAGCCAGCGGACACAGTACTGATAGACTTTTCCTCCTCGTCTCAGATCGCCTATTTTTGCTCCACGGCGTGCCGCAATAAGTTCCGGGATAAGAGAGCCGTGGAGCAGATAATTGATCTGATGCTCGAGCGCATCCGCCAGCGGCAGAACTGGCAGCGAACGCTCGATCTGATGCTCAAGCACATGTAAGAGTGGCCAGCGGTCTTGCCCTTGCTGCTGTGGTACTTAACAAGAGTGCCAAGACCAAGGCATCCAACGAGGTAAGGACAGGATGAGAAGGGCGTACTTTTTGATTGAAACGGACGATCTTCACAAGCAGCAGGTTGTGGCCTCCTTGCATAATACACCCGGAGTTGTGGCTGTGGAGGCGGTAACTGGCCCTTATAGCTTGGTCGCCATCCTGGAGAGGCCCGATGCTAAGTCGATCGCCCAAACAGACCTGATAGACATTCGCGCTATCGAAGGTATCAAGCAGGTCACCACCTGCTTTGCCATACAAGCCGGGCAATGAGGAACAAGAAGCAACATAAAGTACTGGAGATGAGATGAAGAATCACGTCCGGCGAGCAAAGCTATCCAGGCCAAGAAAGAGAACGGTTTCCCCCGGACTGGTCTCGGTTTTGGTTGTTGCTGTGGTGGATGAATTGAATATCTGGCTGGGAGGATAGAAATGTCTTTTTTCGCATTGAATGGCAGCAACGGTGCTTGCCTGGCAGGACTATTTGACGAGATAGGTAACTCCAGACGCCTTATCGTTGCTAGCAATCGAGGTCCCATCGAATACCATGTATCTGAAGATGGGAGACTGCAGGCGACGAAAGCTGGCGGTGGTGTTGCCATAGCTCTAAGTGCCCTGAGCAGATATATGGATTTCACATGGGTTGCTTGTGCCATGGGCGAAGGAGATCGGTATGCCGCCGAGGTTTCCCGCAATGGAACGCTGATTACCTCCCTTGATGGCCACAGGTCCTACCTCCGCTTCGTTCTTGTTCCCAAGGGCACGTATGATAAGTACTATAGCGTCTTCTCCAACACATTCCTCTGGTTCTTCCAGCACAAAATGTTGAATCACTCATGTAACACCAGCATAGACCAGCAGGTATGGGATGCCTGGGAGAATGGGTACGTTCCAGCCAATCAAGCCTTTGCTGAGGCTGTGGTAGCTGAGGCCGACGGTGAGGATTCACCCTATGTCATGGTCCACGACTACCATCTTTATCTAACACCAGGACTTATCAGGGCTCGGCTACCACATGCACTCATCCATCACTTCATCCATATCCCCTGGCCAGCATGCCAACAGTGGATGATCCTTCCTATATCCGTGTCTAGGAGCATATGCCAAAGCCTGTGTTCCTGCGACATTGTGGGTCTACAGACCACGCGAGACGTAGACAATTTCCTGTATACATGTGAGTTCGCTCTGGAGGAAGCGCGGGTAGATCATCAAGAGCGTACCATTCACTTCAATGGACATCAGACTAAGGTCAATGCCTACCCCATATCCGTAGATGTCGCCGAACTACAGAGGCTCGCTAACTCAGAGGAGGTAATAGGCTACGAGCAAAAGATTCGACCCTTCCTCGGGAGAAAAACCATAGTACGTGTAGATCGAGTTGAACCCACCAAGAACATTCTCCTGGGCTTCGAAGCCTACGACATGCTTCTGGCACGCAATCCTCATCTTTTGGGCCAAGTGAGTTTGCTGGCTTTTATGGTTCCTTCACGCACTAACTTAAAGCAATATCAAGAATATACTCATGAAGTGTTTGCGCTGGTCAACGAGATAAATACCAAGTATGGGAGGGATGGCTGGAACCCGATAAACTTGTTCTATGAGCACAACTATCCTCAGGCCATAGCGGGAATGCGTTTGTACGATGTCCTGCTAGTAAATCCAGTGGCCGACGGCATGAACTTGGTGGCCAAAGAAGGGCCAATCGTGAATACTAAGAATGGGGTACTCGTCCTGTCAGAAGAAGCAGGAGCAGCCGAACAGCTTAGAGATGGCGCGATTTCCATCGACCCTACTAACGTTGAAGGAACGGTTGAGGCACTGTGTCAGGCTTTAGACATGCCAATGGAAGAAAAAAGAAGCAGAGCCGAGAAGCTTAGAAAGAAGATCAAAGAGGAAGACATCACCCACTGGTTTTGGAGACAGTTGAAAGACTTGCATACTGTGGCTGAGCGGTTGCCGATAGCAATCAGATAGAGGCCAGAGGATAAAACAGATTGGCAGAGGAGTGCGACCGAGATGATAATAAGATTCAAAAGCTGCCCAAGATGCAAAGGTGATGTGGTGGTCGACAAAGACCAGAATGGCTGGTACGAGCAATGTCTTCAGTGCGGCCACCTGTGCGAACTAGAAACACACATAGTTGCGGTGAGGCAGCACAACAATAGCGTGAAACAGAAGAGGACTGCTGAATGCACGAGCGGGGCAGGTTGGTCAACGACACCCTGACTGTGCAGTCTGCGCTAGGCAAGGGAACAACAGTGGTCGCTGAGGTTCCCCTTTAGTTCAACGAAATTCCGACGACGAAAGAAATTGTAGCGGAGCGACCGAAAACTCAGATTCTTCACTGACCCCGAACAGCATAAATTGCACTTCTCCTGCGTCCATTGAGCGTAGGGCTTCTCCAGCAGAAAATCCTCTACTTCAGGCATGTGTGATATGGGACACATATTCTCTGGGGTGACTAAGAAGTATATTGACTATGCTCAGGTGAGCAGTGGTCAGGTCTGGCTTTTACAGGATGATACTGGTTCGAGCTTTGGTGATTTGTATGTATTCGCTCCAGGACATGTGAATGTGAAATTTGAAAACCCACCAGGTATATCTTCTGGCGAGCGGCTGGTACTGCCTGATGTAACACTGCCGAAGGAATCGATTGAGTGGAATGTTGCCCCACCATCCAGCATTGATCCCTGGATTGAAGGGGCTCTATATCCTGGTTCCACCTATTGAACACGGATCAGTTAAGCGCTTCCCAACCAAGCCACCCATATTCCTGAAGGGCTTGATGTTCAACTGGAGGTTGGGAATATGAAAGCAGCTGAGTGAATAGCCACCACAAAGTGCCACTATGCTTCCTTCGCCACCCACTGTGCTCATTTTCATAATCAGACTGTTTTCCCCATACTCGACTCGTTCGGCCAACTCTATATGAGTAAGCAACTGGCTTCTAATCAGAGAGATTTCCCCTTCATGGCGATTTATCCAAGAGATATTGGATAAATCGTCTTCCCTAGTGGTCCCAAAATGTTGGCTTGAACACAACATCGCAATGTTGCCAGAGAAACTGCTCCTTACCCTTTGCAGAGCCTAGTTTTTGATGTTAGAATTGACATATGGTAGCTGACGGGTCAAATGGTGAGAGCAAAGGCCACCTCAAAAGTTCTACCTATTGATACCCCAGCTCCCCCTCTTTGATTTGCTGAAGATTCACATGATAGGGTCGTCGCGTTCCTCGGCGAGCCTGGAGGCAAGATTACAGTAGTTGGCGGCCTCACACTAAGTATGCCAAGCAATACTAAGAGAAGAACCAAGTAGAGAAGGCCAACCGAGCAGAGGAAAAGGCAAGAACTCTCCAATTATAGGTAGTATTAAAAACAGGGGCATCCCACTAAAACTGTACAGAAACTAGACAAAAATGACGAGTTGTACTATACTGGGACGGCGTCTACCAAACATCTATGGAAACCCTCTCTGCGCTTGCCAGTAATGTAGATTGAAAGGGGCGCTCTATGCGCGACGATGGAACAAACCCAATTGGGGCAGTAATGGTGCTGGGGGGTGGCATTGCGGGGATGCAGGCATCCCTCGACCTGGCAGAATCGGGCATCAAGGTCTACCTGGTAGAGAGGAGCCCGTCCATTGGCGGCAAGATGGCACAACTTGACAAGACCTTCCCCACTAATGACTGCGCCATGTGCATAATCTCCCCCAAGCTAGTAGAATGCGGTCGCCACAAGGATATTGAGATACTCTCCAATAGTGAGATAGTCGAGCTCACCGGTGAGCCGGGACACTTCACCGCCACCATACTGCGCCATGCCAACTACATAGATACGGAGAAGTGTACCGGCTGTGGCGAATGCGCCCAGGTTTGCCCGGTGGGAGTCCCCAGCGAGTTTGACGAAGGCCTAGGCATGCGCAAGGCCATCTATATCCCCTTCCAACAGGCTATACCAAAAGTCTTCGCCATCCAAAAGAGGGGCTGGTCCCCCTGCCGCCATGCCTGCCCAGCGGGTGTGAAAGCCCAGGGTTACATTGCCCTCATCTCGCAGGGTAAGTTCAAAGAGGCGCTAGAAGTGGTCAGAAATACTATGCCCTTCCCCTCTGTGTGCGGACGGGTATGTGTTCACCCCTGCGAACGAGAATGCGAACGTGGAAAGGTAGACGAGCCACTGGCTATCATGGCACTCAAGCGCTTCGCCGCTGACTACGAGCTTAGGGCAGGCCGGGAAGAGGTCTCTCCTATCGAGAGGACCAAGGAAGAGAAAGTCGCCATCATCGGTTCCGGGCCGGCTGGTCTTGCCTGTGCCTATGATTTGGTGCAGCAGGGCTACGGAGTTACCGTTTTTGAGGCGCTGCCCGTAGCCGGAGGTATGCTGGCTGTGGGAATTCCTGAATACCGCCTACCCAAAGAGGTCCTCAAGAGAGAAATCGACTACATTGAGGGCTTGGGGGTAGAGATTAAGACCAATACCCCCGTGGGCGATGGACTGACACTGAATGATCTCTCCAGGCAGGGCTATGCGGCGGCCTTCATTGCTGTCGGTGCCCAACACGGCAGCAGGTTGAACATTCCGGACAACGATCTCAAGGGAACCTTGGTTGGCCTTTCTTTCCTGCGGGATATCAACTTGGGGAAGAAGGTCGAGGTCGGGCAAAGGGTACTTGTCCTCGGTGGTGGCAATGTAGCCTTTGATTGTGCCCGCAGTGCCCTTCGCTTGGGTGCATCTGAGGTACATATGGCTTGCGTTGAATCTCGAGAAGAGATGCCTGCCGACCCCTCCGAAATTGAGGAAGGGGAAGGCGAGGGCATAGTTATTCATCCCTCACGCACCTTCACTAGGATCATTGGGCAGGATGACGGACACGTGGCTGGCGTGGAGTGCCTCAACTTGCGGAGCATGTTCTTCGATGATGAGGGGCGCCTGCATGTGGATGCCATCGAGGGCTCGGAGCACGTTCTGGAGGCAGACACGGTCATCTATGCTGTGGGACAGCGGCCTAACCTGGACTTTTTGTCCGCTGCCCAAGGGATGAATCTCTCCCGCCGAGGCACTATCGTGGTGGATCCCGAAACACTGCACACTGGCTACCTCGGTGTCTTTGCTGGCGGTGATACTGTGAGCGGACCGGCAAGCGTTATCGAGGCCGTTGCCGCCGGCAAGGAGGCTGCCATTTCCATCGATCACTGGCTACGCCGGATCGATCTTAAAGGTGACCGGCCAGCCAAGCTGGAAAAGGTCCAAGACGTGCCCAAGGATGCCGTAGTGAAACAGCCTCGAAATTGGCCGCAGGTGCTGGATGCAGAGAAGAGAAAGAGGAGTTTTGATGAAGTAGTACTGACCCTGGACGAGCAGTCTGCTATCGAGGAGGCCAAACGGTGCCTGAACTGCGCTGTCTGCTCCGAGTGTTTGCAATGCGTAGCAGCATGCCAGGCCAACGCGCCCAATCACCTGATGAAAGATGAGTTCATTGAGCTCAATGTTGGCGCTGTGCTGGCTTGCCCTGGCTATTCGCTCTACGACACCCGGCTTTCTGAGGAGTTTGGGTTTGGCCGTTATGCCAACGTAGTAACCAGCATGCAGTTTGAGCGGATGCTCAGCGCCTCGGGCCCAACTAGGGGACACTTGGAGCGTCCCTCTGACCACGAGGAGCCGAAGCGCATTGCCTTTCTCCAGTGCATAGGGTCAAGAGACCAGAAGCACCAGTACTGTAGCTCCGTGTGCTGCATGTATGCTACTAAAGAAGCTATGTTAGCCCAAGATCATGCCCCTGGAGTTGAGTGCAACATTTTCTATATGGATATTCGGGCATTTGGCAAAGGCTTTGACGCATTCTACCAGCGGGCCATCAATCAAGGAGTGAAGTATATCCCCTGCCATCCCTCTTCGTTGCGGGAAGTGCCGCTGAACCGCAATTTGCTGCTCCGGTATCAGAAGGAGAACGGGGAACTGCTCGAAGAGGAATTTGACTTGGTGGTGCTCAGCGTGGGGATGGAGGCACCAATGGGTGCAGACATGATAGCTCAGTCCCTGGGCATCAAGATCAATGAAAGCGGTTTCTGCTACACCACCCCCTTTTCCCCGGTTGAGACCAGCCGCCCCGGTGTGTTTGTCGCTGGTACCTTCCATGAGCCGATGGATATCCCGGATAGCGTTACCGAGGGCAGCGGGGCTGCGGCGGGCGCGCTGAGCCTAGTGGGCAAGTCCCGCGGAACGATGCTCTCGGAGAAGGTCTATCCACCGGAGACCGATGTGGAGGGCGCTGAACCTCGCATAGGCGTGTTTGTCTGCCACTGCGGCTCCAACATCGCCGGGGTGGTGGATGTAGACAGTGTCGCCGAGTTTGCCAAGACGCTTCCCCATGTTGTAAGTGCCGATCATCTGTTGTATACATGCTCGGCCGACGCGCTGAAGACTATCACGGAGAGGATTGCCGAGTTTGGGCTCAACCGGGTTGTGGTATCGAGCTGCACCCCTCGGACTCACGAGACCCTATTCCAGGATACCATTCGTGAGGCCGGGCTGAATCCCTACCTGTTCGAGATGGCCAATATTCGAGACCAGTGCAGCTGGGTTCACAGCCATGATCCAGAGAGAGCGACCAAGAAGGCAAAGTCTCTGGTGGCCATGGCCGTTGGCAGGGCAGCCCTGCTTGAGCCCTTGCACAAAGAACATCTGGGTCTGAGTCACGCGGCACTGGTGGTGGGAGGAGGTGTGGCCGGGATGACAGCAGCCCTGGTACTGGCAGAGCAGGGGTTCCAGGTATATCTCCTTGAACAAGGGCAGGAGTTGGGAGGCCGCCTGCTCCATATGTGGAATACCGTAGAGGGCGGCGATCCTCGAGCCTATGTGAATTCCCTCATCGAAAGAGTAGAGGCGAACCACAATATAGAAGTCATTACCAGAGCGCGGGTGTTGAAGACAGGCGGCTTCGTGGGAAACTTCAAAACAACCATAGCATCGTTGGATGATCCAACCCAGCGCCTCATCGAGCACGGGGTCACCATCATGGCCACTGGTGGCCAGGAATATCGGGGCAATGAGTATCTCCTAGGCCAAGACGAACGGGTGATGACTATGGGTGACCTTGAGGAACGGATCCAGAAAAGCCCGGATGAGGTAGCCAAGGCAGGCGAAGTGGCCATGATTCTCTGCGTTGGCCCCTGGGAAGAAAAGAGCAAGTATTGCAGCCGCATATGCTGCACGGTGTCCATTAAGAACGCGATCAAGACAAAAGAGCTTAGCCCTTCAGCCAAAGTCTATGTGCTACACAAGGACCTGCGGAGCTACGGCTTCAAGGAAAGGCTATATACGGAGGCCCGGGAAAAAGGGGTCATCTTTATTCGCTATACGGATGAGAAGTTGCCCCGCGTGGAAACGGTTGATGGCCGACTCCAGATCACAGTGCTGGAGCCGAACCTGAATGAGGAACTGAAACTATCGCCCGACATCCTGGCCTTGGCAACTGCTGTTTTGCCCGATCCCTCGGCCAAGGAGTTGAGCCCGACTTTCAAAGTGCCTCTGACCCAGGAAGGATTCTTCCTCGAGGCTCACGTCAAGTTACGGCCGGAGGACTTTGCTTCCGAGGGCATTTTCCTCTGTGGCACGGCCCACTATCCCAAGTTTATCGATGAGACCATAGCCCAGGCCATGGCGGCTGCCGCCCGGGCGACGGCGATCCTGTCCAAGGAGCATCTGGAAGTCGGTGGTGCAGTATCGAAGATAGATCCAGATAAGTGCGTTGGCTGCCTTACTTGCTGCCGTATCTGTCCCTATCAGGTTCCCAAGATCAATGCCCAGGGAGTAGCTGAGGTCGAGATGGCGAACTGTCAGGGTTGCGGAATATGCGCTGCGGAGTGTCCAGCCAAGGCTATCGGACTGCTCCACTACCGCGACGTCCAGATAGAGGCCAAGGCTGAAGCGCTTATGAAACATTAGCTGGCCCTAGCCACGCTTTAGGCAAGTACGGTGCTCCCAACTTCCCATCGCGATGGTTAGGAACGAGAAGCACTGATAAAGGGTATAAAGTCAGGAGAATGTCATGGCATCTGAAAACGGCTTTGAACCGGAGATAGTGGCTTTTTGCTGTACCTACTGCGCCTACGCTGCTGCTGACCTCGCGGGTTCCATGCGACTGCAATATCCGCCCAATGTCAAGATCGTGAAGCTACCGTGCAGTGGGCGGGCAGATATAATACTCATACTCAAGGCCTTCGAGGAAGGCGCAGACGGGGTGTTTGTTGCTGGCTGTGAGGAAGGAAGCTGCCACTTCATGGCAGGTAACTATGATGCCAAGCGAAGAGTGAGCCGGGCCAAGCAAATACTGGAGAAGGTTGGCCTAGGTGCAGGTCGGCTGGACATGTTCAACCTCTCGTCGGCACAAGGCCCCCGCTTTGCCGAAATAGCTACCGAGATGAGTGAGCGCATCAAAGGGTTGGGCCCCAGCCCAGTGAAACACAAAGCCAAGGAGCGCTAGTAATATGATTATAGCGGAACAGAAACCTCTGGAAGAAATAAGGCAGATGCTCAGAGAATACCATCAGGTGCTTGTTTTAGGCTGTGGCACGTGCGTCACTGTCTGTGCCGCTGGCGGAGAAAAGGAAGTGGGTATTTTGGCATCGACACTTCGCCTGGCTGATGGGGTGGATGGGCACGAGAAAGACGTGCGAGAAAGAACTATCATCCGCCAGTGCGAGTGGGAATACTTGGACGCCGTCGCCGATGAGATCAAGGGATGTGACGCGGTGCTGTCTCTGGGTTGTGGCGTAGGCGTTCAAGCCATAGCTGAACGCTTTTCCAAGGTGCGAGTCCTCCCTGGAGTCAACACCTTGTTCTACGGGCTGCCTCTGGAGCAGGGAGTCTGGGCCGAGCGCTGCCTTGGCTGCGGCAACTGCCAGCTGGAAAGCACAGCGGGTGTCTGCCCCGTCGCTCGTTGCGCCAAGAGCCTAATGCATGGCCCATGCGGGGGGTCAGTGGATAGCAAATGTGAGGTATCAGCCGATACCCCCTGTGCCTGGCAGCTTATCTACGACCGCCTCAAAGAACTGGGGCTGCTGGCTAGCATGGAGGAACTCAAGCCTCCCAGGGATTGGAGTTCCAGCTATGCCAAAGGACCTCGAAAGGTTGTCAGGGAGGACCTCAACATAAGTGGAAGAGCAGAAGTGAGCGATTAGCTACCCTATAAAACTCCATTCTTAAATGAGAGGTTGCCTATGAAAGCTGGTACTAATCTAGAGAAGGTGCTCGAAAGCGGGCAATTCGCGGTAACGGCGGAGATCGGCCCGCCGAAGGGCAGTTCGCCACAGGTAGTAGCTCGAAAGGGTGAGGCGCTCAAAGCGTGCTGCGAGGCGCTCAATGTAACCGATAACCAAACTGCTATCGTTCGCATGTCTAGCCTAGCGGGCTGCGCTATCCTTAAGCAGCTTGGCGTCGACCCGGTAATGCAGATGGTCTGCCGGGATCGCAACCGTATTGCCCTCCAGAGCGATGTGCTCGGAGCAATAGCCTTGGGTATCGGCAATATCCTTTGTCTTTCCGGAGACCACCAGAATTTCGGAAACCACCCTGGGGCCAGGAATGTCTTTGATATCGACTCTATGCAACTTATTCAGACCCTAAAGATGCTACGCGACGAGAAAAAGTTCCTCTGTGGTGAAGAGGTCAGTGGTGATGTTCCTCTTTTCATCGGGGCTGCTGCCAATCCCTTTGCTGACCCCTTTGAGTACCGGGTCATCCGTTTGGCCCAGAAGGTACAGTCCGGTGCCGATTTCATCCAGACCCAGGCAGTATTCGATGTTGGCCGTTTTGCCCGCTGGATGGAGATGGTGAGGGATCGCGGCCTCCACGAGCGGGCTCATATTCTGGCGGGGATCATCCCTCCCAGATCAGCCGGCTCCGCTCGCTATATGCGGGACTACGTATCCGGCGTTACGGTCCCAGATGAAATTATCACCAGGTTGGAGGACGCCAAGGATGCCAAGGAGGAAGGGGTTAAGATCTGCCTAGAGATAATTGAGCAACTCAAGGAAATAGAAGGTATACACGGCATCCATATAATGGCAGTGGGCTGGGAATCTATTGTTCCCACCATTGTCGAAAAGGCTGGGCTATTACCTCGCCCCGTTTTGTAAATGGAGGATAGCGATGACTACAGCAGCATCAGGAGCCAAGAGCGCAGCGGACTTGATGAGGGAAAGATGTGCCGCAAACATTCTACTTTGCTATCAGTGCAAAAACTGCACCATGGGTTGTCCCCTTTCCTCGGAGATGGATCTGAAGCCGAACCAGATGATGCGGCTGCTGCAACTGGGGCGTTTGGAGGAGGTGCTGCGTTCCGAGGCCATCTGGCTCTGCGCTAGTTGTCAAACCTGCACTACTCGCTGTCCCAATGGCATTGATATCGCTCAGGTCATTGATACCCTGAAGATCATAGCCCAAGAGCAGAAGATCGATCCCATAATGCCCTCCTCAACAGCTTTTATCAATGCCGGCCTGCGCTCCATCAATTGGTGGGGGAGAATGTACGAGCTGGGTCTTATGCTGGAGATGAATCTGAGAAGGAGGAAGCCCTTTAAAGATGCCTTCCTCGGCATGAAGATGTTCAGCGCCGGGCGTCTCAAACTCACCCCTAAAAGAGCTGGCTACCCCCGAAAACTTCGCCGCAAAGAGGGCTCACAGCCTCTTGCCAATGCTGTTGCCTATTATCCCGGCTGCTCTCTTCACGCCAGTGCTTCCGAGTACGATAGATCCTTCCGTGCCGTGGCCAATACCCTGGGGTTGGAGCTTGAGGAACCCAAAGGCTGGCTCTGCTGTGGGAGCACCCCAGCCCACTGGAACTCTCAGGAACTGGCTACTGCCCTGTCTCTGAAGAACTTGGCCCTGATCGAAAGCAAGGGCCACAAAGCAGTGACTGTTCCTTGCGCCATGTGCTTCTCAAGGCTCAAGCACGCTGCCTACAACATCAATGCTGACCCCTCGGTGAAAGATAATGTCACTAAGCAGTTAGGCTATGAGTATGAGGGTGGGGTGGAGATTGAGAATGCGATCGATACCTTCGTCAAACGCGTGGGGCTGTCGGTGTTAGCCAAGCAGGTGAAGAAGCCCCTCTCTGGATTGAAGGTAGTGTGCTACTACGGCTGCCTGCTCACACGGCCACCGGAGGTGACCGGAGCTGAGCACCCGGAATACCCAATGAATTTGGACCACTTGATGGAGACGTGCGGTGCTGATGCGCTTGATTGGTCCTTCAAGACCGACTGCTGTGGCGGCAGTCTGAGCATTATCGATACCGACAAGTGCCTCAATCTCGTTCAGCGGATATTGGACAACGCCCAAGCAGTGGGTGCGGATGCCATAGTGATCGCCTGCCCGATGTGCAACGCTAACCTCGACTGGCGGCAACCAGCACTGAGTTGGAGGGAAGGCCACGAGTATAGGATGCCGATCTTCTACTTCACTCAGCTCATGGCACTAGCCCTGGGTCTAAGCGAGAAGGATGCGGCTTTAGATGGCCACATGGTAGATCTCAAGCCGCTCCTTTCTAAGAAGGGTCTCATCCCCTAAACCATTCCAAAAAGCCTTACCACTTTTTAGAAGCCTTAAAAATGCCATGAGAAAAAACTGCTGTTGACTGCCAAAAGACCACATAGCCATGACTTCTTTCGTGGTCCTGATGTTGGCTAGAATACAAAACATCGAAAAGTACAGCCGGTAATGTTCAGCACCATATTCCTGTGCTGGAGTGAGAGCATGGTCACTGAAACGACCTGATTCCTGGGTAGAACTAGCTTGTTCCTGTTTCTAGATTACCATAGATAGGAGTGGTAATCTCATCTACCGTAGGACACGCTCCCAATCTGGGTTTGGGTAGCATTGGCTGTAATATTGGAAATACTGGGGTAGCATTACGAATATGGGCATGTACAGAACACCAAGGCATCCTGAATGTGGGGATATGTAGAAAGCGAACCTACCCCATGGTAGAATTCGTTCCCAAAGTGAGCCCGAACACCGTTATTCAATGGGGCGACAGCGACCTACCGGCATCAGCCAGGCAAGTTACGGTCTTGCGGAAGGCAACCAGGTTGCTCCTACGTTCATGAAGTCATTGCTCACCTCGTGAAGAGCGATAGGACGCTTTCCCAGGGCCATGCGTCATGAATCCGACATCTATCCAGCATGCTGCTGCTACAACCTCTGCTTGATGGTATACTTGTGGTACTAGCTCCATCGTAGCTGAGTTGCCATGCATCGGGGATCCGGAGACTTGCGCAAGGTATCACTATAGCACTCAAGTCTAGGGGATCAGTTCGTATCTTGAACGCGCTATCGCACGGAGATGCGGACAACGACGCGAAAGGTCGTATACGCAGGGAGAAGCACAAGCTCGCATTGACAACGAAGTGACAGGTGGAGGGGGAGGTGGTGGTGGTGAAAGCTCCTCCTCCACCCTGACCCTCCTCCTGACCCTCCTCACCCTGACCCTCTTCCTGACCAGACTTTAGGGATCGCCGACCTTTGACGGACATAGCTATCCTCCTTTTATCCTCTGATACATCCTCAAACCCGGAGGTGATGCAGGACCCGAATGGCGGACAGTGATGCCGAAAATGATATCCGTAAGGACGAGCTAAAAGCTCGCATTAGTAGCAAAGGGAAATGACGAGGACGACGGTGGAAATGTAACTACCACTGAATACTTCAACTGAGTGTCGTGGAGAAGCATTGGAGATATACTCCCTCCTCCTCCACAGTTTGGGAGTCACCGACCTTTGACGGACATAGCTGTCCTTCCTATATCCCCTAATATATCCTCGAACCTGGAGATGGTGTAGACCGGAGTGAAAAGCTGCAGGCGGATAAAGGGAGATGAGCTGGTCATCTCTTATCTGCTCCACAGTACATCACACGATCTGCTAACTGTGTAAGGTCAACCGAGGCCAATCTAGGCGAAGGGAAACACCGCCTTGAAAATCGTGTCTGGAGTTCTATGTATTAGATATCGTAGTCTCATATTTATGCACGAAGAAGTATCTAGGATCAGATGTTGACTGATCCGGGAAATCCTGTGATAATGTACCTCGAAAGGAGGCAAGCGGTTGCCAGCCTTTCGAGGGCTAATCTCATAAGCCTTTGGTCGGGGGGTCGAATCCCTCCGCTGCCATTTAGTAATAACAGGTTTTTGCTTGACTCCTCCCATTGCGTCCCCATTTCCTTTAGTCCATAGTCTAAAATTTTAACTGGACTCGTTTTCGGGGGGGCAGGGCATGATGACTAATAATCAGTATTGCCAGGCAGTGAGATGCTATGATGCAGTGGAGGCACACAAGAAATATAGTCCGGTGGATAGACTGGGAGGCTAATCGTCTCACTCAACCAACCTCTCTGGCAGTGCTGCGTCTGGAACCTTGCCTCTGGACTTTTCCCCAATAGCTCCAAAAAATTGTTTAGCTGCAGCCGTTTTAATAAGGTACTTTATTTCACGTAAAGTATCAGGAGATGTAAAACTATATTCATATTCAATATAGAGCTGTACATATACGTCCATAAGGTAAAATGAATTCTTCGAAATGGACTTGATATATTCTCGAACCTGCATTACCCAATTGCGAGGCCTTTGCTTAATCAATAACAATACAAAATTATGCTTTTTAAGATCATCGCTCTCTTCATTCGATCGCTCGATCAGCAAAGGCCCCATTTTATGTGAAAGCAGATCGTCTTTAAACCATGTAACGACATTATTAGGAAGCTCACTCAATATCATGTTGAATCTCTCTTCAGGCGTGTCACCGAAATTTCCTAACAAGAGGAAGTTTGCCCCATCGAATGTAGCTTTTTTTTTCGTGGCAAGTAATGGTGTCAAAGCCACTAGTACCTGCAATATTTGTTTCCACGCACCTCCGATTTCATCAAGTAACTGACGCTTAATATTCGGAGACACATAATCGCTATTTCGAAGTGCCCTTGATGCCGCTCTCACTGTTTGCATCAGTATCAGTAAAGAGTACTCGTAAAAAATATCTCTAACACCCTGATAATAAGGTCGTGCTGGTTCATACTGACGATCTGCATATTGATCTTTGACTGAGCTAGGTAAATTTGAATCCTTCACGCCATTGCTGATTTCACTATGCATCCGTTCAAGTGTTTTGACAGATGGCTTCCATCGTGCAAGTCGATACGGATTTAATTCATTGGGAAGGCCACTCTTTTTCTGCACTTTTTTGCGATTTATTTGAATATCTTTTATTAAAACAGTTAAGGCGTCTTCACGGCGACGATCGATCCCTGTATAAAACTCAATCATTTCTGGATAGTTTGCATATCGCATATCCTTGAAAATGAAATCAGCAAAATCCTTGTCATGATACATTCTGTGTGCTGCGAAGTAATAAATCCAGTAAGCAAACCGAAAATTAAAGATACTTCCGTGATCAACTAAAATGTTATGATCATATAACATATCGAATAGAACGTCGACATCAAGGTCAATAACCCTATCCTTACAGAATTGCCCCAAAGTATTTAAAAAGTCATCCCTTGTAAAAAAATATTGGCTCTGCCTGAGCATGATCTCACAAAAATACCCCAATACATACTCACAATCCTTCAAGTCTGGGCGGCTTTTATACGTAGGAATTTCGGTATTAAAAATAAGAAATAGGACTCTTTTTATCATTTCGGTACGATTTACAGGGCTTTCGTCAAAATCAATTTCAGACACCTTTAGCAAAGTCAGGCAATTCAACGGGGTTCGATGAAGGTTAAGCATTTCCAGGTCTGATACAACCCTTGATACGACCGCATCATCATCCCCTATGTGCTTTTTCTCATTATAATCAGTGACAACCTTACGTACATTCCCGCGAGTTAGTGCCCATAAATAAAGAATGTCGAACTCTCTACCATGAAGCGTTTGACTTGATTCGTCAGCAAAGGTAATGTCATCAGTAGCCTGCATAATGATGACTGGAACATCTCCAGATAGCTTAATAACGTTTTGCAGGAGTGTTAAGGATGTTTTTATACGATCAGTCCACGAATCAAGAACTAAACATTTAATATCTTGCATTTCACAATCAAAGCTTCTGAGTTCGCTCTCTATATATTTTCTAACATCAGGGTAATTAGACTTCATATACTTTGAATCAAGATATAGCCATTTTGATTCTTGGTCTTGCCATGCTTTTTTGATAAGGTAATGAGCTAAACAAGTTAATCCAAATTGAGGAGGTGCTTTTACTATCGTTGATCTTGGCTTTGAAACCAAATCAGATACCTCAATCTTGGGATCATCTCTATTACCTTCAGTGTGAGCATATTCTGGACGCTTAGCTAGAACCGGTTCAATCCATATTTTGGGTTGATAAGCAAAAGACACCAACGCGTCTTCCAATCTTTTTGTAAGGAGTCGATCAATGGGCGATTCTTCGCGTTTTTCTATAATTACTCTTCCATCGTCGGAATCAGAGAAACTCCCTCCTACAACAAAACTTTGATGTTTAGTCCACTGTCTATACGTGATATCAACCACTCCTATTGCTGGGCTAATATTAATAAACGAGTATCCTAATTCGCCAGCTTTCTTTGTAAACAATGGTGGTGCAGAACATTGGACAAGAGAGCCATATTTGTTAATTGAATGAAATACATGTTGACCGTGTGCGTGGCCAGAAAGACATAAAGCGAAATCTTTGCGTAATATGGTCTCAAGTTCTTGCTTTGCCCAAGGAATTAACCAATCGAGTGGATGATGCATTACAAGTATTTTCACAGTATGTTGACACTCTTGGTTCCAAGCATGTAATTTGCGCGTATCTATTGCCAAACGTCCCCTATCAGGGTGAACTTCGCCGCCTTTTGCCGAACCGCCGATACTACACAAGGCAGTGTTTAAACAATAGATACCAATGCTATCATCGATTGTCCATCCCGTTCCCGTTATTGTAGTAGGACAAGATAAGCCATACTCTGCAAATGCTTGTTCGAATTTACTATACTTCTGGAATTTACCCGTCAGTATATTTGATGGATTAGAAATATAATCGTTAAAACATGTCTCATCCAACCTCTGAGATATCACGCCTTCATGAGTAACTTTGTCTAACTCTACTATCTCTGTTGAGACATCGTGATTTCCCGGAACACAGATTCTGTTACTAATCGGAATTCCAAGTTCGGTTAATTTATTATCAAAATTACTGATAAATTCGTCATAGCTGTTGGAATCGTCGCCAGATTGGACAATATCCCCCGAAAAAACCAAATAATAGTCGGCGTTATGTATCTTAGCCAATTGGTTGCCCAAATCTTTAAAAAACCCATTTAATACAACACCTTGCTCCTCAATCCATCCACGGCGATAATGAAGATCTGATAAGTGTACTATGACTTTATTCATCAGAACACCCCCCCTTTTGCCATGACCAGCCTCCAATAATGATACCACCTAGCTTTCGTTTTGTATGTTCATGAACGTATACTTTCTTTTTACCCTCTTGAGTTTTTACCACAACTACTCTCCATTTTGTTAGTAGCCAAAATTATAGCACCATGTTTGTTTTTCGTCTAATTGATCTTTTACAGCTAATACAGCTAAACTCTATACCACATCCCGATTGACCTTCTCCAAATTCTCGTATATCGTCTCGCGCAAATCAGAAGAGAAGAAGGACACCTAGAGCATTTGACCTGGACTCGTTTTCGGGGGGCAGGTCAATCTAGCTTGCGAGAATTATGACCAGGGCTTATTCTATCCTTAATGGAGAAGTCGAGAAAGGAAGCTCATGGATAAAGTTGTTGCCATTATTGCTACACTTGATACTAAAGAGCAGGAAGTAGAGTACCTTAAAAATAGGATAGAAGAAATGGGTATGAAAACATTTCTTATGGATTCAAGTTTGCGCGGCAGGCCTAGGCATTTAATCCCTGATATATCTAGGGAAGAAGTTGCTAAAGCGATAGGCTATACTGTTGATGCCTTAGAAAAGGAAATTAAGATTGTTCAAATGGAAAAAGTGGCTGAAGGAATATCCAATATTCTTTCTAAGTTTTATTTAGAAGGGAGATTTAATGGCGTGATCTCGGTTGGAGGTCATGACGGTGCATGTTTGGCAGGAACAGGAATGAAACACTTACCTCTCGGCATTCCCAAGCTAATAATAACCACCGTCGCGAGCCTTTCAGGTATGGAAAACATAGTTCATACAAGGGATGTTATGGTGTTGGCCTTACCTAGTGATGTGCAACCTCTAAATTTCTTTACAAAAAACGCATTCGATAATGCGGCTGCTGCCATAGCGGGCATGGTTAAAAATGCAGGGAGGAAAGTAGAGCCTGGTAAAAACGCAATAGGTGCCACTATGTATGGGGGTGCTACAATAGCTGTTTTTTATGCTAAAGAAATACTTGAGAAAAAAGGATATGAAATGGTTATCTTTGTACCAGCGGGAATCGGCTCTAAATTCATGGAAGACATCATCAATGAAGGTGCAATTATGGCTGTTCTAAATATGATTACGCACGATATAATTCAAGAATTAATAGTTGGAGAGCTATCCCCAGCACCCAATTATGGTATCTCAAGATTAGAGACAATAGTGAAGGCTGGCACACCTCATATATTTGTACCTGGCTTCATGGACGTTTTAAGTTTCTCTCCTCGGAATATACCTCCAATGTATAAAACCCGAAGTTTCTACCAGTGGAGTCCATTGTTCACTGATTTTAGAGCAAGTAGAGAAGAGTTAGAAAGAGCTGGGAAATTTGTAGCTGAAAAGCTTAATGAAGCCAAAGCGCCAACAGCGGTTGTCTTTCCGAAACGCGGACTCTCGCCGTTCGATGTAGAAGGGGGTTTTTTCTATGATCCTATAGCTGATGAAGGGTTCATAGAATCGCTAAAGAAGAATCTGACCAATACTGATGTAAGGGTTATAGAGTTAGATGCGCATATAAATGACTTACACTTCGGTGAAGTTTGTACGAATTTACTTGTGGAGTTAATGGGCAATCTGTAATATGCAAGACGACCAAAGTTGAAATAAAACTCGATTAATCCACTTGAGGCTAAACTCATATATGGCAAAGACATGAGTTGTAAAAAAGCCAAATCATTGACCGGCCCTAATAATGACACCACTTGTTAAGTCGTAATCCCACATCCCTATTGACCTTCTCCAAATTCTCGTATATCGTCTCGCGCAAATCAGAAGAGAAGAAAGACACCTAGAGCATTTGACCTGGACTCGTTTTCGGGGGGGCAGGTCACTACTTCTTTACTATTCCAGCGGCGATCATTGCCTTCCTCTTACTCTCCTCCAAGTCATATTCCTCCATAACGGCGTTTTTGTGCTTTAGCGGCGGCCCCCCTCCACTAATACACAGGGCCTGATACCACGCGGCAAAATCAGATGCGATTAAGTCCTCGATGAGCTTAATGGCGCGTATTCTATGCTCTGTTGGCACGCCCTGTCTCCCCTGATAATATTTTTCCAGAATCTTTGCCGTTTCTGGATTTTGGAAGTCCTCCTCTGGTGCCATCGTCGCCACTAAACCACCGGCGGCATCTTGCATCCAGAAATGCTCTTCGCCTATCTTCTTACTTCCGTAAACCTTGCCAGCGGATGCTGGCGCTGCCTTTGGGAAATATACTCCTGAACCATGTCTCGAGCCTTGCATTGCAGATGAAAGTGCGCACGAGTACATGATTTCGGCGCTCATGATCATCTCAACGATATAATCCCATATGTGAGGAGCTTTCTCTAGATCAAGGCCGTTGTAATCAGCTATCAATGCAGTAGCGCCGATGGCAAGGTCTATACCCACCCATCGGCACATACACTTATGCATGGCATGTGCGGGGTTCCTCATTCTCGCGAATGCGGGAGCGAACTCATACTCGCCGCACATGAAGACCCTCTCCCAAGGTACAAATACATCGTCGAGAACTAGCATACATTCCACATGGCCACCGTGTTTCGAGCTGAATGGATTCTCCAGCTCTTTTGGCTCAGGGGGTCTGTTTGGGGGTCTACATATGAAGGTCATTCCTTCGGCATCCACCGGGGTAAAGCAGGCGACACAATAATCCTTCTCAGCTTCTGAAATCCGCCCCGTTGGGATAATACCTACCATATTTGTGTACGGGGCAGCCGTGCTATTGGCCTTTGCTCCCCTTAACACTATGCCATCTTTCCTCCTCTCCACTACGCGTACATACATATCCGGATCTAGTTGCTGGCCAGGGCTTAAGCTTCTGTCTCCCTTAGGATCTATTGATGAGCCCCCTAATATCCAATCGTTTCTCTGAATCTCCTCTACAATGTTGACAACCCTCTGATGATACTCAGTGTTATGTTTCTGATCAATGTCATAGCTGAGTGCCCATGCAGCATTTACCTGATTAGAAGTGAGACATCTGTAGGAGCATGGGCATAAGTAATCTGCAAGCCCTCTCGCTAGCTTTACTGTGGCGATGGCATCCCCTTCATCTTGATATACTTGGGTATACCTGCTAATCCTCTCACCGATAAGGGGAGACATCACCGTCGCCAGCTCCTGGTATTTGGGATCATGCCCTAGCTCGAAAGTCACCGCGGCATTGTTTATCCCCGCTTGGAAGGCAGGATGATCGACAATGTTATCCACTTTCTCTCCTGCCATATAAACCTTAGGCCTTTGCCTCCTGAGGCTTTCAATATATTCTTCACGAGTTCGCACCGCCATCTTCTCTCCTCCTTAAATTATATTTAACCCCGGGATTCCCCATATCAACTACTGTGGTTGACCGGCCCCCAATAATGATACCACTTGTTAAGTTGGAGTTCCTGCATATAAGTAAGCCCCCTTTCCTTCAGCACACACAATAACATTTACTCTTGACCGATTTCTGGGGGAAGTAAAGTGATGTGAAAAGCGTATGTATATGATAGTGTGTATGCTTGACAAATATGGTATAATATCTAAGGTAAGTACATACGGAGGTATCTTGTGAGAATCGGTATCAATGTGCCCGATGATCTTATAGCCAGTCTAAAACCCTTTAGAAACGCAATCAACATCTCTCAAGTCTGTCGAGGTGCTCTACAAGCACGCATTAAAGCATATGAGCGCGCAAGTGCTCTAGCAAATGATGAAGAGGGAATGCAAGTAGCGGTGGAACGGCTTAGGCAAGAATACCGCGAACAAGAAATCGACTGGGAGGCACTGGGTCATGAAGACGCGAAGCTGTGGGTTCAGTTGGCCTCTCTACAAGACTTTGAAGACCTTTTCCATCGTCTCGAGGTTCTCCAACGTCAAGAGCAGGCTCCGAGCAGCCGTATAGCTCTTCATCTACCCGGTGTTAAGACTTTCGCGGATCGGCAAAACGAGAACAAAGAGTGGTTTTGCCGACAATACGCACTGGACGATAACACAAATCATAATCAACAAGCCGAATCGGCATATGATCTCGGCTGGCTCTCATATGTGTTAGCCGTATGGCAGATGGTGAAAGATGGTATTGCGGAAGATACTAAGGCTCGCGAGGAAGCGTTGAGAGAAACAAGTGCCGATAAAGAATTGTCTGACCACTTGATGAGTGCTGAATGATCAATGTGAGGTGATCCCGCGCCAAGCAGATAAAGCTGGTTTCCAGAAGTTGGAACGAATGTTGCGGGGTAAAATGAGGCGAAATGGAAATCAGTAGAGGATTGAATTATGAAGGTTACCATTGATGATCGATCGTAGGCAATCAACTACCTCTTATTATTAATTCATTCGGTTCATGTCTTAGAGGAATATAATCATTTGATCCAACTCCTATGTAGGGATCCTTGCCACGCACCAAGTAAGGTTTATTTCCGCCCTTAAATATTTGCAATAACACGATTGATTTGCTATTGACCTTCTCCAAATTCTCGTATATCGTCTCTCGCAAATCAGAAGAGAAGAAGGAGAGGTTCAATGTCTACTCACACGAAAGATACCACGGTAACAACTATCAAGCAGGCGATTGATGGCTTCCTGCTGTCCTGCAAGGTTATCAGGTTTTGTTATTATGCTCCACAGTTATGACTACTTTTCCTTTGGCTTGTCCTTCTCCAAAATACCTGAAGGCTTCGGAAACCTCCCTTAACGGGTAAACTTTATCTATAACAGGTTTCACTTTGCCTCTCTCCAAAAGCTCTATCATAAAAGCCAGGTCCTTATTTTGTTTATGCAGCAGGATGCCCATTTTCTTACTAGTGGTCATAGAAATCAATGGTCCCAGACAAACAATTTGTAAAATTCGAGCTGTGGAGCCTCCGACTATTACATAAATCCCCCCGGGGCTCAGGGCACGTTTGTAATCGAAAATCGAACGATATCCCGCACAAGCAAGAATCAGGTCATAACGCTGCGCGCTTTTGGTGAAATCTTCTTGAGTGTAATCGATGACCCGGTCTGCACCAATCGAGCGCACCATGTCCAAATTCCTCGTGCTGCACACGCCGGTGACTTCAGCCCCGAACGATTTGGCAATCTGCACTGCAAACGTACCGTTACCACCAGACGCACCGTTAATCAAGACCTTTTGTCCCGGCTGAATCTGCCCCTTATCGCGAAGACCCTGCAGAGCGACGACTGCCGCTTGAGGTACAGCAGCTGCTTCCTCGAATGTCATACCAGCTGGTTTCAACGCCAATGCATTTTCGCTAGCACATACATACTCGGCAAAACCGCCCCGACCACACTGGGATAGGTCCCCGAATACCTCATTACCTGGCTGAAACTGCTTCACATTTCTGCCAACTGCTTCAACCCGCCCCGCTATGTCAACTCCGGGTATCTTGTATTTTGGTCTTAGCAGCCCCTGGCCCATTAGGCGGGCCACGAACGGTTTACCTCTCACGACAGTCGTGTCAGAAAAAACTACGGATGCTGCATGAACTTCCACCAGGACTTCATCGTCGCTTGGGGTCGGCTTGGGGATCTCTTCAAATTTAAGAGCATCGGGCGGTCCGTATTTTGTGCATACAATCGCTTTCATGAGTTTCCTCCCAATTTGTTAGCCTTTGCTCTCATGGGCCACAGTTATGACTACATTTCCCTTTTTGTGTCCTGTTTCGACATACCTGTGAGCCTCAGCAATCTGCTCCAACGGATATGCTCTATCTATAACCGGTTTTATCTTTCCTGCCTCAACAAGTTCTTTGAGGAAAATCAGATTTTCGATCTTTTCGGGTCCTTCTCCACCTATTACTTTCTTGCCGCTTGTCATTGAAAGCCATCGCGCTTGAACAGCAACCATGACAGCTTCAAGAAAGAATCCCTTGTCCTTTAGCGAGCTTCTACATTGTGAAAACGAAATCTTGCCTATCGTGTCAAAAATAATGTCATAGGTCTCACCGGTTTTGGTAAAATCCTCTTTAGTGTAATCAATTGCCTTATCGGCTCCCAGAGATTTCACTAATTCTAAATTCGTGGTACTGCATACTCCAGTAACTTCCGCTCCAAAGTACTTGGCAAGCTGTACCGCAAAAGTCCCATTATTTCCGGATGCGCCATAGATAAGGACTTTTTGTCCGCTCTGAACATTCGCCTTATCTCTAAGAAAGTGTAATGCTGTAAGTCCTCCAATAGGAACAGCGGTGGCTTCCGCATAGGTCGTATTGGCCGGTTTTATTGCCACCATCCCGTCTTCAGACATGCACTTGTACTCGGCATGAGCACCTAAATTCTCCCAGTAGGTAGATCCAAAAACCTGCTCACCTTCTTTGAATCGCTTAACATTTTTACCCACTGATTCAATTTCGCCGGCCAACTCCATCCCAAGTATGGCTTTCTTTGGCTTTGTGAAACCTAAAGCCATGTGCCCGACGAGCCAGAACAAGGGAGGGACTGTGAAACTTCGCATTCTACAGTCCCCTGCGTTTACTGTTGTCGCATGTATTCTTACCAGTACCTCATTATCTTTAGGAACAGGTTTTTCTACCTCTTTTAGCTGAAGAACATCCGGTGTTCCGAATTTTGTGCATATAATCGCTTTAATAATTATTCCTCCCAATTTGTTAGCCTTTGCTCTCATGGGCCACAGTGATGACTACATTTCCCTTTTTGTGTCCTGTTTCAACATACCTGTGAGCCTCGACAATCTGTTCCAATGGATAGCGTCTATCTATGACCGCTTTTAGCTTTCCCGCCTCAATAAGCTCTTTAAGGAAAACTAAATCTCCAGTCTTTAAGTCGCCTGATACATAATTAACGTTATAATAGATTCCTTTTTTCTTTAGAGACTTTTTACCTCGTGAAGACGAAATCTTGCCTACAGCGTCCAAGATAAAATCATAGGTCTGACCGCTTTGGGTAAAATCCTCTTTAGTGTAATCAATTACCTTATCGGCTCCCAGAGATTTAACCATTTCTAGATTCGTTGTACTGCATACCCCGGTAACTTCAGCCCCAAAGTACTTGGCAAGCTGTACCGAATAAGTACCTACACTTCCAGAAGCTCCATAGATAAGGACTTTTTGTCCGCTCTGGATATTTGCCTTTCTAAGAATACTCAATGCTGTTAGTCCCCCACCAGGAACGGCGGCGGCTTCCTCATATGACGTATTGACCGGTTTTATTGCCACCAACCCTTTTTTCCCAATCTCCCTTTCTTCAGGTTTTTCAGGCAGACATATGTACTCAGCATAAGCGCCGAAACCAAAACCGGCTAATGCAAAAACCTGGTCACCTTCCTTAAATAGTGTTACATTTTTGCCTACTGCTTCAATCTCCCCGGCTAACTCCATTCCTAGTATAGGTCTTTTTGGTTTTAGAAGACCTAAATATATTCGAAAAGGGAGTATTTGCCAGAAAGGGACTTTGAAACTTCGAATTCTCACATCCCCTACGTGACAGGTTGTTGCATATATTCTTATCAGTACTTCATTGTCCTTGGGAGAAGGTTTGTCTACCTCTTGGAGCTGAAGAACTTCCGGTGGTCCGTATTTTGTGCATACAATTGCTTTCATAATTATTCCCCCAAGATTACTTTGTTGTTTTAGTAACTGGCTCAGAGAAAAGTACAGTAGTAGAGAGAAAAAGTGCCGTGACGGCGATGAAATATTTCGTACTTCTTTTTCTATCTTATAATGAAAAGGAAGATGGCAAATAGTGCAAATCCTGCGCCAAGACCGATAAACATACCAGGAACAAGATTATCTGTTAAGAAGCCGATTCCCATGCCAATAAACAAACCGGCTGGGATAAAAACACCAGCTATTCCTTTTTTATCCTTTTTTTCTTTAATTTCTTGCTCTCCCATATTTTTAAATTATGATTTATTTAACCGGGATTTCCCATATCAACTCGAAATGCAGCAATCCTCATGCCTCACTGCTCTTGGTGCCAATGATATAGCCATGCAACGTGGTTGTCAAGATATTGCCATAAACTTAACTTGAATGTAAATCAAGGGATGAATTTCTACAAGGCACCGCTATCGTAAGAATGAAGTTTGAGGATAGTCTCATGTCCCTTACTTATTCCCCTTATTACAGTCGAAGATGAGGACCACCCAGTTAGGCGATGCAGCGGGTCACATTAGAGGTTTAGCCCACTCGACGATATGAAGCTGATGACATCAAATTCTGCGCAATCTGCAAAGCTTCAGCAACGTGAAAGCCCAGCTATGCCGGGTAAAGGAGAACTCGCTGCTGCGCATAATGATGTCAAAGGACTCCTGTTCCAACAGGGGCTGTGCCTCATCGTCGTTTTGGACGACGGTGTAGTTATAGCTCGTCAATGCCAGCCAACGCGCTACGTGCTTGATGGCGTGGGGCGCATCATTAATAATGAGAACCTTACCTACGCGCGGTTGCGTCGCAGGCTTGTCTGGTTTGCCCTGAGATTCAATTGCTGCAACATCAGGCCCGTTTTCTATCTCCTGCTTAAGCAGCTGCTCTATCTGTTGCGATAAGGAGTCATTATCTCCCTCGTCACTGATTTTGACCAGCGGCAAGGGGCTTTTCTTATTACGTCGGCCCGGCACATTTTTCATGGGGCAGTTCTCCTACAGCTGTGGTAGTGTTAGCGAGCACCAACCTCAGGTGTTGCTCGCCTAATACCATTGTGAACCAATAGAGCCAGAATGCAATCCTTCAAAGGACGGATTTTAGGCTGAAAGGTAACCAGTCCCCCGCTGTCACTCTTTTTGGCGACCAAGGGGGATAGTAAGACTTGATACCCTATGGTCCCGATCGGCTCTGTGCCCTGCACGTCCAGCTTACTGAGCTCTTCAACCATCGGTGATACCTCTCTTTTCTTTTGCTCTTGATGTTGGCGAAAAGCGGTGGCTGAAGGTATAATGACAGCCAAAAGGTACAATAGCTCAATGGAAAGATGCCAAATTTGCAGGAAACTAATAGCTGATTATAAGGCTTTCTGCTCTAACTGCGGTGCTCGACAATCAGGAGCAGAGTCGACTGCAAAGAAGCCTGTTGTTGGGCAGCTGAAGGATTTACTGGGGAATCTGTTCCGAAACAGGGAAGCATGGAAGCACTACCAATCCGCCTGTGGGCCTTGTGGCCTTGCCATATTTGGCCCTGAGGCAGCGATTCCAGACCTTGAAAAGGCTTTGGCCCTAGACCCAGTAAATCAGCTATTTAAGCGTACTCTCGTGTCATTCTACGAGCATGCGGGAAAGCAGCGAGTCATGGGGCCGGATGACCCTTCAAAAATAGAAAGCATAGCGGGCTCTTTGAGGTCATTCTCTAGGGCTCAAACAAAGGCTCGTGAAATTCTGTCCCAGGTGCACAAGGTCAGACAATTGCCTCTCGGAGACACTGCGCCAGAGTTTACTCAAGCTTACCTCGGGCTGGATGAAGCATTTAGCGGCGCCTTGAGAAGGTTCGACCAAGCACTCTCGTTGGAACCCGACTATCCCCGCGGCTATTCAGGAAAGGCTAATGCCTATCAATTTGCAGCAGACCTAATACTCACATACGCATATGGTATCTGGCCTACTAATATAGAATATCCACAGCACTCACCAAGCGAGATGAGTGACGAGCGGGTGCAATACGGTGATTTGAAATTTGGAGTATGCGGCAGAGAGACAATTCCTTACCTCGAATTCGGCGACGAAATCATCTGGCTTTATGAGCAGGCCGAGCGAGGATACCTTGTAGCCCTCTGGCTGGATCCCACGGACTCCGCATCCCATGTAGAGCTCTCACATGTGTTGCGCCAGCTGGGCAGGGAGAAGGAGGCAAACGAGAGTCTGAGCAAAGCGCTTTTCATTCTAAATAGAGCAATCTTGGCAGATAGCAGCGATGTCCAAAGTTGCTCTCAGCGAGCGGAGATTTGGGAGGAGATGGGGAGAAACGACCTGGCGATTGCCGATTTGGAGCGTGCGCTCGGCATTTTGAACCAAGGTTACCCATCGGAGTCTGTACGGTACGAGATAGATAGGCTACGTCAGCGCAACCAGTAGCAAGTTCACCGAATTGGCTCAGCACCTTACCAACATGCATACCGGTTAATTCTTGCTTGCCCTCGCCCAATCCATCAGATCGACCACATCATCAATGGACGACCCCAGCTCGGTTGACAGTGCCAAGTCTACGACAACCCGTTGCATCTTCTCCTGATCAGTCAGCCGTTCGCGCTCTTGGTCGACCAACCAATCATCTGGTTCTTTCTCTCTCATCTTTTAGTGGCTCCCATTCTTGCTCTGGTGTTTACTCATCGGAAAGCTGGCACTTACTACGACTCACCCGTCTATAACTAATAGTACAGACGTACTGTGAAATTGGACATGAATATAGTACGGAAGTATGTGATAGATTTGTGAGGATTTTGTGAGAAGTACCCAGATACCAACATTTTCGGGTGAGGCAATTAGGTAAATAAGAAGAGCATCACCCACCGAATACAGGGGCCCCAGTTTATTGTCCTCGGGGTGTATGCTCCTCGACCAAGTAAGAAATCAGTATCAAACAAGAAGTGATGAGCTGCCTCGGTAGAACTCTACGAGGAACTGAAGGACACCATACTCCAGCCGGGGGAGGCATTGGAAGGAAGAAGCGTCGCGGGAGATTGACGTCCCATGCATACCACGAGCGGTATCACCGACGCGAATCACTCTTTGTCTTTGTCTTCCAATATGCCAGAAGGAGCGCTCCGATAGCAACAAGTCCAGCCGCTTCAAGACACCAGAACATCATGACTTCTCCTTACATGCCCAAGTATACGAGGTAAGGTTGGAATTGACCATCCCGCCAGAGTGTGATTCCAGAGTGAAAAAGAAGCTGTCTTGGAATAGCCATTCTGAATGACCGCGCGGCGGAAGATGCTCCTAGGAGAAACATTTCGGGAACCAGTGAAGACTACCATCCTAAAAGTGGCAGAAAGAGTGAGTCGGGAGAGTAGATTATTGCGGTGTCGTCGGGATGGATCAAATCAAGCTTAGCCAGAATTAACCATCACATAGAAGTTTTATTTCAGGGAGGAATTTTGTACAGCCTGGCCGAGAGAATTGTTTACGGTGGGCCACCATTTGGGAGAATAACTAATACTACATGCCAGCTGGCTACACGTTCCCACTTCTTCCCAACCCCAGAACTCCAATGAGACTCACTATACCACCAACTAAGCACAGGTACAAACCCCATCCATAATCAATTGAAATACCCGGCACGCTGCCAGTTTCAATGTCGCTGAATGCCCAAGCAGCGCCGAATATTACAACTAGCCCTCCTATTGCTAACAGTGCCCAAGCTGCATTAAATTTGGGGGTAACGAGAGAGCCCAAGGCACCCAGCAGGGCAAAACCCACGCCTGCAAGAGCCACGGTACAATAGACTTCCCTTCCCATTAGCCCACATTGCCCACTCAGAATTCCTGACTCGGTTATCGAATCCCATGCTGACATGCTCAGCGAATAGCCCCCTGCGCTTAATGTAATCCAAGGTGTGAAGATCCCAAGCAAGGCAAGCATGCCCCCTATCAGACCGACAACCCCGATTGTTGCCCTGCTCATCGCTTCTACTTCCTTCCCCTGTTTATGCCCTTCGACCAGGTGAGGAGCCGATGCCCACCAATAAGGGTATCATCCTTTCGGTGGAACTCTATAAGGAAACTGGAAGATGCCATACTCCAACTGGGGGAGGCATCATGGGAGATTGACATCCTATAAGCATCACAGGCGATGTCACCAGCATGAATTACTCCTCTCCTTCTGCCATACGAGAAAGAGCACCCCAATAACAACACCAGCTGCCTCAAAGCCCCACAACATCACAACTTCTTCCTACGAGCCCAAGTATACGAGGTCAGATTGGAATTGACCATCGCCCATAGTGTGATTTCAGGATGAGAGCAAGGGACTAACTGGGATAGCTACTTTGGGTTACCAAACTTAGGTGTTCATTATGTAACTACTTCGCGTAGAATTACTGCTTGCGGTATGCAAAAACCGCATATTTTCGAAGTCGAATTCCAGCATTATGGTAAAAAGGAGGTACATTGGTCAAAGTTCTCGGCGTGCACTAAGTAAACGTAGACCAAAGTGTCCGTGTCCCACACCCCCGAGGACTTTACATCCAAACTGAGTCTGGCATGGTATAATGCCGTAGAGTAATCGCAGGCGCTGATGTAGAGCGCACACCATGCCAGTCACTCTCAGGCATGGCAAAGACAGACATAAAGGGCCTCTGAGATCACAGCTATGGAAAAGAACAAAGGTCATTACTTAGGGACAGAAATCAATGAGAAGTGGTGGAAACTATATAAGAAAAATAACTTCTTTATGAGGGGTAATGGGAACTATTGGTATGACGAGACGGGATTCTATTTCGCCAGATACTGGCCCAAGGAGCCAATGTTTATTCCTTTTGAGAAAGTAGTGGATATAAAGCTGAAGAAGTGGCACGCTGGCAGGTGGGCCATGGGGAATCTAATTGTCGCAATAGTCTGGATGGAAGATGACCTGAAATTGAGTTCTGGCTTTATCGTATCAAGACACAAAGAGGATGCAAGCAGACTGAGAAATATGTTGGCTGATAGGATTAGAACCTAAGCGATTCTGACGTGCCTGCTCTCTGCCTCTTTTTCCCAATACTCAAATCACTTCCAAAGCTACTCTACCGCTCTATACAGCTGAGGCTATCCTCAAACCTAACCGACCTTGTATACCGCTCGCCCACCCTAATCTGCATCCAAGCTGCATTTGGCATGGTATAATGTCGTCAAGCGGTTGCATGGGCATAGAGCCTGAGGAGGCAACTCAAATGTCAATAAATGCTAAACAGGCTATTGTTTGGTCAGTATTTGCAGTAGGACTGCTACTACTCATATTAGGAGTGACGACATCTGCATATTCAACCATTACCGGCGTTATTATTTTTCTTGTTTGCATGTGGGGTGCAACCGCACTTAGAATATGGTGGGAACTCAAGAAAAGGCAAAAGGGGGGTCTTAGGTAATTTATCAGCAGCTTAGCCCCATCGAACTGCGATATCCCTACACTGCCCCAGGATGGCGCTCACTTTCGTTACAAGACTTCTCCATCAGCTTATCTCTTCTACCCGGCGCTATGAGCAAATTTGGGGCATTTCAGGCCATGTATCACGACAACAATGCCTTGTAGAACTTACAGGAATTCCCGGCAGCTCAGGTCTTTGATGATAAGGCTATCTATTTTGGAGCGCCCCGTCTGATATTGCCGTAGGCGCTTTCGCTCAACTTCCACGAAGCGGGCCTCTTGACATGCTTGATGTGGGAAAAATATGATTTACACATGTTGCTCGGCTGCGCAAGTTGTGATACGCTTAATTCACTGTGCAATTGAAGGTGGTGGCGGGACTCGTAAAGCCTCGTGTCAGGATTTGAATTCTTCAGATTTAAGAGGAGGATAAGGTGAGCGCAAAGAGCGTTAAAGTGTATTCCACTTCCACATGTCCCTGGTGCAAGCGGACCAAGAAGTTCCTTGAGGACAACGGCGTTGCCTATCAGGACCTCGATGTTGCGAAAGATGAGGCGGCCCGCAACGAGATGATCAACAAGACAGGGCAGCTGGGAGTGCCCGTGATCGACATCGATGGCGAAATCGTAGTTGGCTTTGATGAGCCGCTGCTAAAGGAGAAACTGGGGCTTTAATCCCCCCTGGATTGAAAAGCCATGTATGATCTGATAATAGTCGGTGCCGGTCCAGCGGGATTGACGGCGGCGGTGTATGCAGCACGAAAGAAGCTAAATACGCTGCTCATCAGCACCGATCTCGGTGGCCAGCCGAACTGGACCACTGGCATAGAGAACTACCTCGGCTACCAGTACATCGAGGGCCCCGAGCTGGTGTTTAAGTTCGAGGAGCAGGTGAGACAGTTCCCAATAGATATCAAGACCGGCCATAGTGTGGTGAGCTTAGCTCAGGTGGGCAAGGAATTCGAGGTCAAGAGTGACAAGGGCGATGCCTATCAAGGGAGAGCAGTGATCATTGCCAGTGGCAAGCGACCCCGCCCCCTGAATGTGCCTGGTGAGGATAGATTGCGCGGCAGAGGAGTGACCTATTGCGCTATCTGCGATGGCCCCGTTTTTCAAGGGCAGAAAGTGGTGGTCGTTGGCGGCGGCAATTCCGCCCTTGAGGCAATTTATGACCTGCTCAAGATCGCCGAGCACGTCTATGTGGCGCAGTTTCTGGAATCTTTCACTGGAGACCAAGTGCTCATCGATAACATCAAAGACGCTCCCAACCTCACCGTTTTTTTCAACTCCCGGGTGACCGAGATTGAAGGCGAGAAGCGCGTGGAGGCAGTCAAGATCGAAGATCGAGAGACAGGTGCCACAACCAGGTTAGAGGTCGGTGGTATCTTTGTCGAGATCGGGCTCATCCCCAATTCTGACTTCGCTAAAGGACTGGCCCCGCTAAATGCTCTGGGGGAAATCGAAGTTGACTGCGCTTGTGAAACAGGAATCCCAGGGTTATTCGCTGCCGGCGATGTCACCACTGTCGTTGAGAAGCAGATCGTGGTTGCCGCTGGCGAAGGCGCTAAGGCAGCGCTCCAGGCCCATAAGTACCTACAACGGCTAGAAGGATAAGAGATGGGCATATTTTTCTCCGGTCAGGAACTGGTCGATATAGCTATCGGAATGGAAAGGAACGGCATTGCTTTTTACGATGTCTTGGCCAGATCAACGGGAAATGCTGAGGTTCGAGCCCTCTATGACTATCTCGCCGGCGAGGAGCGTAAACATCTGGTCACCTTTCAAGGGATACTGCCCACATTAGAGGGATACCAGGTGCCGGAAGTCTACGCCGAGGATTACGCCCCCTATCTGAAGGCCTTGGTCGACTCCAGGATTTTCAGCGATGAGGCCATGGCCCGTGCCGGAGCGGAGGCAATCAGCAGCGATACCCAGGCTATCGATGTTGCCTTAGCTTTGGAGAAGGAGTCCATATTGTTCTACTCCGAGATGCGAGGGCTGGTGCGCAAACAGGAACAAGAGGTAGTGGGCAAGGTGATCGGCGAGGAAAGAGCTCACGTGAGGCAGTTCTCGGCGCTCAAGGAACAGCTGGCGAAGGGCGGTTAGCAAGCCCCAAGCGTCCTATTATCGTTTCTATCCCAAGACGGTTTTTGAGACCAAAGTCACAGATATATAATGGGAACAGGTGTAATCTTGTTTTTGAGCACCGACGTGGCGTCAGTATAGAGTGTAGTATGAGCGATGGTATGGAGCAAGGACAGGAGAGGAAGATAAAGGTGCTGGGCATCGCTGGTAGCCCGAGGCAGGATGGCAACACCGATCTCCTGCTCGAAGAGGCGTTGAGAGGAGCAGCTGGCGAAGGTGCGGAGGTCAAAGCCATATTCCTCCGTGACCTGAATATAGCGCCCTGCCGGCACTGCGATGGTTGCCTCAAAACTGGGCGCTGTGTGGTTGAAGACGATATGCAGTGGATTCACACAGAGCTGCGCGGGTTAGACCGCTTCATCTTAGCCTCGCCCATCTTTTTTATGGGGCTGACCGCTCAGACCAAGGCCATGATCGATCGCTGCCAGGCGTTATGGGTGCTGAAATATGTACTCAAGCTCCCGGTGACCTTCGGAACGGGGAGCGAGCGGAACGGGTTTTTCCTCTCCGTTGGTGGCACCGCTGGCCCTAAACTTTTCGAGCCAGCGCTGGCCACGGTCAAGATCTTCTTCAAAACGCTTGAGATCGACTACACCGGGGGGTTGTTTTTCCGCAGCATCGATGAGAAAGGAGCGATAAAGCAACACGCAACGGCATTGCAGGAGGCTTTTTTGGCTGGCCAAAACTTGGTGAGGCCAGGGAGAGGTTGATAACGATGACTAAGGTCTATCTGGACAATGCGGCGACAACTCCAATGTTACCCGAAGTGCTGGAGGCTATGCTGCCTTATTTGAAGGATGTCTACGGCAATCCCCAGTCTCTCCATAGCTGGGGAGATGAACCGAGACAGGCGCTGGAGGAGGCCAGGGCCGCGGTAGCTGACCTGATCGGTGCCCGGCCTGGTGAGATCATTTTCACCGGCAGCGGCACCGAAGCCAATAACATGGCGGTGAAAGGGCTGGCCCTATCCCAGCAGGCCAAGGGGAAGCACATAGTCATCTCCTCCATCGAGCACTTCTCAGTGCTGCATTCGGCCCGAACCCTGGAGAAATGGGGCTTTGAGGTCACGTTGATCCCCGTGGACAAACATGGCTTGGTCAGCCCTGAGGAAGTAGCTCGCAGCCTGAGAAAAGACACAGTGCTGGTCTCGATCATGCATGCCAACGGCGAGGTGGGCACCATCCAGCCCATCAGCGAAATCGCCAAGGTGGTAAAGGAGGCGGAGGTCCTGTTCCATACCGATGCCGTGGCCACCGTGGGTACTATTCCTGTCGATGTCGCCGAGCTTAATGTGGACGCTCTCAGCCTGGCCGGCAATCAGTTCTATGGGCCTAAGGGCGTTGGTGCCCTCTGGCTGCGCCAGGGGGTGCGCATCATGCCCTATCTGGATGGCGGAGTCCAGGAGGAAGGACGCAGAGCGGGAACTGAGAATGTGCCCGCGATCGTTGGTCTGGGCAAGGCTGCCGAGCTGGCCGAGAAGGACCTAATATCCCGCATCGAGCATGTATCTCCATTGCGCGACAGGCTGATCCAGGGGATGGCGTCCAAGATCGAGCACACCATCCTCACCGGCCATCCCACCCAGCGACTTCCCGGCAATGCCAGCTTCTGCGTGGAGTTTATAGAAGGCGAAGCCATGCTCATGCTGCTCAGCATCCAGGGAGTCGCTGCCTCCAGCGGTTCCGCCTGTACTTCCCGAGCACTGAAGGCGTCCCATGTCCTCACCGGTATGGGGATTCCCTCTGAGATAGCTCAGGGCTCGCTACTGTTCACCCTGGGCGTTTACAATTCCCAGGACGATGTGGACCATGTTATAGAGGTGCTACCACCTATCGTGGATAGGCTTCGTCAGATGTCACCACTTTATGCCAAATTCGTAAAAGGTCAGAAGGGAGAGCGATAAAATGCCAGTGTATAGCGAAAAGGTGATGGACCACTTCATGAACCCGCGCAATGTCGGGGAGATCGAGGACGCTGATGGCATCGGCGAGGTAGGCAACCCGGTTTGTGGCGACATGATGACCTTCTATATCAAGGTCGATGACAACCGCCTCAGCGATGTCAAGTTCAAGACCTTCGGCTGCGGGGCGGCAATCGCTGTTTCCAGCATAGTAAGCGAGATGGCAATGGGCAAGACCCTGGAAGAAGCCTTAGCTATTACCCCCAGGGTAGTCGCCGATGAGCTGGGAGGTCTGCCCAAGAACAAGTTCCACTGTTCCAACTTAGGGGCCCAGGCCCTGGGCAAGGCCATTAAGGAATATCAAAAGAAAAAGGCAGGCAAGAAGCAGACCAGAGCGAAGCGGGGGAAGGAGAAGAAGTCATGACCGAGAAAAAAGAGACACAGATGGAAAAGGGGCAGCTGAAATGCCTTTGCCCTTACTGCGAAGAGGAAGTATCGTTTTCGCCTTTGCCTTTCTGCCAGCCTTGTGGTGTCACCCTGCGTTACTGCACTAGGTGCCAGATAGCGGTGGAGAAAGAGGCCACGGTCTGTCCCAAGTGTGGAGGCCCGATAGAATAGTAGCCATTCTCTATCTATCATCGGCTGTGCTTGCGAAAGTAAAAGGGGGGATTTACCGTGGCAGAGCAGAAGCTTACCATAATTCTATTCAGTGGGGAGCTGGATAAGGCCCTGGCAGCGTTTAACCTCGCCATCGGGGCAGCCTCTTCAGGCATGGACGTGACCATGTTCTTCACGTTCTGGGGCTTGAACGTGATAAAGAGGAATGATGGCCCGTTGAAGAGCCGCGGCCTGATGAGGAAGATGCTCAATCTCATGAATAGAGGTGGCTCTAAAAGGTTACCTTTGTCCAAATTCCACATGCTCGGCCTGGGCAAGTGGATGATGGGAAAGTTGATGAAAGAGGCCAAGTCCCCCTCGGTCGAGGAGATGATGGCCATGGCCAAGGAGATGGGGGTCAAGTTCATCGCCTGCACCACCACCATGGGGATCATGGACCTCTCCCAGGAGGACTTCATCCCCGAGGTCGATAGCTTTGCCGGGGTGCCCACTTATTTGGCTGAGGCCGGTGAGGGAAAGATTAACCTGTTTATATAAGGGGTAGACTGATGAAGGCAGACGTCACCGTAGACTGCGTCGGATTGTATTGCCCGATACCCATCGCCAAGACAGCCAATAAGATCAGGGAGCTTGAAGTGGGCCAGGTACTGGAGCTCCTGGCTGATGACATCGGGATCAAAGAGGACATCCCCAACTGGTGTAAGACTACCGGGCACGAGTTCCTCGGGATTGAGGAAGAAGACGGGCAGTATCGGGTCTATGTAAGAAAAGCAAAATAGGGTCAGAGACCAAGCCATTTCAACTCGGCCCCGGCCATGACTTTCACCGGGGCCTTTATTATTGGCTGCGCTCTCTCAGCGAGCAGTGCTTAAGGCTGGACAGCCGACGAATCTTGGCTTATAGTGGATGAGATAACATCAGCGAGAAGGCGATGACCGTCAGCACAGAGCTGTTGCAATCGCTCTCTTACTTTTCCGGCTTGAGCCCCGAGGAGCTGGAAGCGCTCAAGCAGTATGTCTTCGAGAAATCGGCGGAAAGAGATGATCTGATCCTATTGGAGGGGGACCCGGCCCAGGCACTGTACTTCGTGGTCTCCGGGGTAGTGAAGATATTCAAGAGCTCCGCTGAGGGTAAGGAGCAAGTCCTCGGCCTGATCCGGCCCGGGGAATCCTTTAATGATGTGCCCATCTTCGACGGCGGAGCCAACCCTGCCAGCGCCATGGCCTTAGGCCCGGTCGAGCTATATGGGATAGAGAAGGATGGTATCGATTCCATCTTGCGCCAACATCCCGAAGTCGCTGCCAGAGTGATCGAGGTCCTCGCTGGCAAGCTGCGGGAGCTCATGCTGCTGGTGGAGGACCTATCCTTCAGACATGTCACCGCCAGATTGGCCAAGCTTTTGCTGGACTATACACAGGACGGCGGAGGGCCTGAGACAGCAGGGGCCGGCGTAAAGCAGAAGCTCACACAGCAGGAGATGGCAGCCATGATCGGCACCGCCCGCGAGGTGGTGGGCAGGTCGCTTAAGGCCCTGGAGGAAGAGGGTGCCATCAGGATGGACCGCCATCGCATTGTGATTACCGACAAGGAAGCACTCAAGGAGATTGGCGGGATATATTCATGAGGGCGGCGTTTGAGACAAAGGTCGCAGACAATGACAGGTAGTCGCTATAACATAGTCTTGAGTGGAGGTAGCTCGCGGTGACCGAAATGCCGATAATAGACCGTGACAGGTGCAATGGCTGTGGCCTTTGTGTTACTGTGTGTTCCTGCCAATCCCTAGTGTTGATTGACGACATGGTCACCATAATCGAGACCGAGGAATGCCACTATTGCGCTTTATGTGAAGCTGTATGCCCCACCGGAGCTATTAGCTGCCCCTTCGAAATAGTTGCCGAAGGATAGCGTGTACCCCGCTATGTGATAAGGCCCCTATGAGATTTACGAGAAAAGGACCCCAGCGAGAGTAAGGTCCACTCCAACTTCCTGAAGCAAATGCCTGGTGACTGAAATCTCCATCATTTGCTTGCTTTCTTCTGCACTTTACACAATAAGCCCTTAAAAGCCGGGTCACCTCCGACTGTATTTGCTGGTGTTTCATCGGTTAGGATATTGACATTGGCCTCTTCCCAGCCATGAGAGATGTTGACCACGCCGGGAACGATATCCTCGCTGACCTTAGCTTTGATCTCAATGCTACCCCTTCTCGTCTCCACGGCGATTGCATCGCCATCCTCGATCCCATATTTGGTTGCTGTATCGACGTGCATTTCGGCCAAGGCTTCGGGAAACCTCCGCCGCAACCGGGGCACACTGCGGAACTGCGAGTGAGTAAATTCTACAATCCTGGCCCCGGTGGTTAAAATTAAGGGATATTCCTTAGCTATATCAGGAGTGCTGATAGGGCTTTCCGGAGGCTCCTTATGGACTGGCATTGGCTCATACCCTATTTTCTCTAAAGTTTCACAATAAAGTTCAACCTTTCCCGAAGGCGTTGGCAACCCTTCGACCTCATAGCGCCTATATTCAATAGGGGTGTAAAACAACCCGGCAGGCTCATTTTCCCTGAGATGCTTCACCGTGAATCCCGCTGGCTCCAATATATAGTCAAAATACTCTTCCACATCCCTCCAGGGGAAGTAATCCTGATATCCCATCCTTTTAGCCAACTCTAACCAGAACCTGGTGTCGGGCCAACATTCCTCGATTTCGATTACTTTTTTGCGCAGCATGATATAAGGCAAGCCCAAACAGAAAGGAAAGTGAGGCCATTCCTCCCTCTCTAAGAAGGAAGTCGCGGGGAGCACTAAATGAGCGAGCTTTGCCGTTTTAGTTAAGAAGAGGTCCATCACTACTAAGAAGTCCAATTCTTTGAGCGCTTCCTCGATCTTCTTGGAGTTAGGCCAGGTAAGCGCTGGATTGGAGCCGGCGATGACCATCGCTTTAATGGGGTAGGGTTTGCCTGTCAATATGGTTTCCGGTAGTACCATCCCCTGCCCCTCGCCAAAAACCCGGCCCATAGCCTGGTAGTGCAGAGGGAAACTGTCTATGCCCAAGGGCATGCCTTCCATTTTCTCCGGCAACCTAGCAGGTCGATATGGCGGTTCGATATGAGCGATAAGGCCGCCAGGCACATCGAAGTTCCCCGTTATCGCAGTCAGGATGGCAATAGCCCGGCCTGCATGGAAGCCCGCAGTTGTTTGATCCAGTGCGTTCCAGCCCTGGACGATGCAGGCTGGCTTGTTGGTAGCATAAACCTCAGCTATTTCCTCGATCTTGCTCCTTGGAACCCAGGTTATCTTCTCCACCTCTTCCGGGGGATAGCTTTTGACATGCTCCGCCAGCTTGTCAAAGCCCACGGTCCACTTATCGACGAATTCCTTATCGTAGAGTCCTCTGGCTATGATTACATTCAGCATGCCTAAAGCGAGGGCACAATCGCTGCCTGGCCTGGGTTGAACATGGATGTCAGCCCTCTTTGCCAAAGGGGTGCATCTGGGGTCGATCACGATGAGCTTCTTTCCCCTTAGCCTTTCTTTGCTGAGACGCCAGCCCAGAGGCGGAATTGATGCCTCTGGGTTATGGCCCCAGAGCACAATACAGTTAGAATTGTCCACATCGAGATCGGGCACGACCCTCTTGCCCAAGGTCAGCATATAGGCCGCAGTGCGCACGCGATAGCACATGCTATCTACAGAGAAAACATTGGGTGTGCCGTAAACATCGGTGAATCTTCGCGCCAGCTGGGCACCGATCCTTCCCTGGACGAAAAATATCATGCCAAAGCAACAAGCCAATGCCCTGGCTCCATATTTCTCCTTAACTTCCTTCAGCTTACCGGCTATAGTGTCCAGTGCTTCATCCCAAGATATTCGCTTCCACTCCCCGTTCTCCCGCTTCATCGGGTATCTAAGCCGGTCCGGATGGTAAACCCAGTCAATGATGCCAGCAGCCTTGGGACATAATCTGCCCTCATTCACCGGATGTTCTCGCATGCCATCTATTTTGACTACCTTGCCGTCCTCTAAATATACATTGATTCCACAACTGCATATGCATGCTTGACACACGGTCTTAATCACTTGTTGACCAGCAACCGCCATGATCGCCTCCTTTTGTCGCCCACTTAATTAAATAAACTCTCAGTTAAGTAAAATCTAAGGAAAGGACTGTATCCGGGATTTCCCATTTCAACTCTCATCCCCTTATTGTCCTTGGCATCGATGATACTCCTATCGCGCCTGTCGGGCAAGCCTACTCCAAACCCGCGCCGGGTTACTACATCTCCATCATGGCTGTGCTATAGCTTACCATACGTTGGCGGAGCTTGTGAGTGTCTCTGAGACAAAAGTCACATACAGATGGTCATCTGGCAGCCTAAAATGGCGTCGAGCCGTGGAGACGGAGACACACTATGGGGCGCAAACTGGTAAAGGAGCTGGAAAAGCCGCCAGCAGAGATTGAATGCCACCATCACTGGGTGATCGAATTCCCGGATGGCCCCACCAGCATGGGCATATGCCAGCGCTGCGGTGCCAAAAGGGAGTTCATGAACCATATTGAATATAGCCGCTGGGAAGATGACGATGGTCCAGAGTCCCAGAGCTTTGCGACCCCGGACATCGACCCTGAATTGGGAACCAGCTGACGCCTCTGCAGAATAACAGCAACAGAATGGCCAGACCCGCTGAGACTAAAGTCACAGACAATGGTTATTATCTCAATCTATAATGGCTTGGGTTTGATAGGAGAAGGGATGAAGGTGCAAGAGAAAAACAAGTTGAACATCGAAGAGCAGGCCCAAGGGGACGAATGCCACCACATTTGGCTAATCGAGGTTCGGCCAGGGCCCATGAGCGCCGGCGTGTGCAAGCTCTGTGGTGCCAAAATAAAGTTCAGGAATTGTCGACTGGACTGTAATGGAGACGAGGATGTCGTCCTGCTCTTTCAAGTCGATACTAAGATAACATCGTGATAAGTTGGGAGTGAACCATGGACACGCTGAAAATCAAGATGCAAGACCAGGAGCTTGAAGAAGCGAACCAGAAGGGAGAGCAATATCTCGACCTCCTGCAAAGGGTCCAGGCCGACTTTGTCAACTACAAACGCCGGGTGGAACAGGAGCGGGAAGAGCAAACGAAGTTGGCCAACGAACGGCTGATCCTCAAGCTGCTCTCGGTTTTGGATGATTTCAGCCGTGCCCTGGGGACAGCTCCCGAGAAAGAAGCAAACAACCAGTGGCTAAAAGGCATGGCGCTCATCGAGCACAAGCTTAGCTCTACTCTGGAGGAGGAGGGACTGAGCCGGATCGAGGCTGCCCCGGGAGTGGACTTCGACCCCTGGGAGCATGAGGCTGTGCTCCATGATGAAAGCTCAGATTACGAGGAAGGCAAAATTATGACTGTGCTCAAGGATGGCTATAAGCTGCATGATAAGGTCGTCCGTCCGGCACAGGTAGCAGTATCCAAAGGACCGGGCCGAGATGAACCCAGGGCCCGCAATGGATTCTTGAGATGGAAAAGGAGGTTTTGACAATGGCAAAAGTACTGGGAATCGACCTCGGAACCACTAACTCCTGCATGGCAGTGATGGAGGCCGGAGAGGCTGTGGTTGTCGAGAACAGCGAAGGAGGGCGGGTCACACCCTCGGTGGTGGCAGTCAACCCCAAGACCGGTGAGAGATATGAGGGGCAGATCGCCAAGCGCCAGGCTGTGACCAACTCCGACAACACTATTTTCTCCATCAAGCGGCTCATGGGCCGCAAACACAGCGACCCCGAGGTGCAGAGGGATACCAAGGTGCTGCCCTTCAAGATCGTGGCCGCAGACAATGGTGATGCCCATGTGGTCATGGGAGAACGCACTTATTCACCTCCGGAGATCTCGGCTATGATCCTGCAGAAGATGAAGCAGGACGCCGAGGCCAAGCTGGGGGAGAAGATTAGCCAAGTCGTGATCACAGTGCCAGCTTACTTCAATGACAGTCAGAGACAGGCGACCAAGGATGCAGGCAAGATCGCCGGCTTGGAGGTGCTGCGCATCATCAACGAGCCCACAGCATCAGCTTTGGCCTATGGCCTGGACAAGAAGGGAGACCGGACTATCGTCGTCTATGATTTGGGCGGTGGCACCTTTGACATCTCCATCCTTCAGATCGGAGAAGGGGTGTTCGAGGTGAAGTCCACTAATGGCGATACCCACTTGGGCGGGGACGACTTCGACCAGAGGATAATCGACTGGATCGTCAGTGAGTTCAAGCGAGAGCAGGGCATCGACCTGAAGCAGGACAGGATGGCACTGCAGAGGTTGAAGGAGGCTGCGGAGAAGGCCAAGTGCGAGCTGTCTACGGTGATGCAGACAGAGATCAACCTACCCTTCATCACCGCCGATTCCAGCGGGCCCAAGCATCTGGGCATGACCCTGACCCGGGCCAAGATGGAACAGCTGGTGGCAGACCTTATCGAGCGCACGGCGGAGCCCTGCAAGCAGGCCCTGGCCGATGCCGGACTCAAGGCCGGCGACATCGATGAGGTCATCCTCGTCGGCGGTCAGACCAGGATGCCGGCGGTCATCGAGAAAGTGAAGCAGATATTTGGCAAGGAGCCGAGCAAGGGGGTCAACCCCGATGAGGTGGTGGCCATTGGTGCTGCCATCCAGGCTGGCGTGCTCAAGGGCGAAGTCAAGGACGTTCTGCTGCTCGATGTTACACCACTGACTCTGGGCATCGAGACCCTGGGTGGGGTGATGACGCCGCTGATCCCGCGCAACACCACCATCCCTACCGCCAAGGCCGAGGTGTTCACCACGGCAGCGGATGGTCAGCCCAGCGTGGACATCCACGTGCTACAGGGCGAGCGCCCTATGGCAGCTGAAAACAAGACCATCGGCCGCTTCATGCTCGACGGCATCCTGCCGGCACCGAGGGGAATGCCTCAGATCGAAGTTACCTTCGACCTTGATGCCAATGGCATCCTCAATGTCGCAGCCAGAGATAAGGGCACAGGCAAGGAGCAGAGGATAACCATCACCGCCAGCTCCGGCCTGTCCAAAGAGGAAGTTGAGCGCATGGTCCAGGAGGCAGAGCTCCATGCCGAGGACGACCGCAGGCGGCGCGAGGAGGTGGAGACCCGCAACCTGGCCGATAGCATGATCTACAACAGCGAGAAGACCCTGCGCGATCTCGACGGGAAGGTTCCCGCCGACGTTCGCAGCGAGGTTGAAGGCAAGGTAGCAGCGGTCCGTTCCGCCCTACAGAGTGGAGATACCTATCAGATTCGCCGGGCCGTAGAAGAACTCCAGGGTTCCCTGCAGAACATCGGGCAAGCCGTCTACAGCGGCGCTGGGCCTACGGCGAACCCGGGCGACGACCAACACAGCAGTGGTTCTGGAGACACCGTCGAGGGAGAGTTCCGCGAGGTATAATCAGAGGACAAGGAGGGAAGATGAACGTAACCGTTTACACTACACCTACCTGTGCCTACTGCCATCAGGTGAAGCAATTTCTCGCTCAGCGCGGGGTTACGTTCACTGAACACGATGTGTCCCGCGATAGAGCCGCTGCCGAGGAAATGGTGGAAAAGTCAGGGCAGATGGGAGTCCCGGTGACCGTAATCGATGGTCAGGTGGTTGTGGGCTTTGACCGTCCCAGGCTGGAGCAATTGCTTTCGGCCCAGGCCCACAACCACCACCCCTCCCTTGGCTTGCAGGTGGCCGATGCCAGCAAAATAGCGCAAAAACACGGCTTGATACCGACACTGGGAGCCTATGTCGGCGGAGTTCGCTCCTCATCGCCGGGACACAGAGCAGGACTGCAGAAAGGCGATATAATCACCGAAGCCAATCTGCGACCGATCAGCAATGCCCAAGACCTGGAAAAGACGGTGGGTGGGCTGACGAGCGGAAGCCGATTACAATTGGTATTCCTTAGGGGACCGGAGACGCTCAAGGCTGAGGTTGTGCTCTAACTGACCTATCAGCTGATGTCCTCTTGGCTCCGGCAACCTTGCGCTTGGAGCCTTTGGCCTTTATTTGCCTCTGCTTGACCGAGCTCTTGGCGCGAAACCAGGATGGGGTACGATAGCCTTTCATGCCCCTCCTCGTTTACGCGTTGTGGCCCACAGTATTAACCCCAGCACTATAGTGATCAGAGCTATGCCCTCATGATGAATGGGGCTGATCATTTGCTCCCACTCCCAGACGTGATAGGCCACGATCTGGTGCAGGGCCACCGCAACGCCGATGCCGATAAGGATGCTGCCGATTATCTTCCTCTTCATTCCCGATACCGCCAGCCATCCTCAGGCAATTCATAGCGGGGGCTTCGCCGCAGCGGATGGAATATCATCCAGGCCAGCCACAGGATGAAAAAGAGCAGCATAAACATCAACACGATGACTGCCGTGAGCAGAGCTGCCACCACCAGAATCGGCACAGCCACGACGAGCTTGAGCGGACTCATGGAACTCACCTGGACCCAGAACCACTTTTTCACTACCCGACCTAAAGCCAGGTATATCCGTCCCATCTTGAATCTACGACTGGCGGGTCTATGCGGCCACAACTCGACCATCTTCTCTGCCCTTGGCAACCTATTTTATGATAATGCCTCCTAGCCCAGGTGACAAGCTGTATTCGGGGCAAGTTCCAGGGAAATCTCCGGGCAGCGCAACCAAATGAGGTCCCCTCTATCCCATGCCGTTGGTCTTTGGTTTGAAGATAACAGATGGCTTGAGCTGAGGAGAGTATACGAAACCAACAGCTTCCCTCACATCGCCGTATCTGGCGCTTAACTCGTCAATGGGGCCAGCATCCAGTGCTCTCATGGGGCAACCATCAACGCAAATCGGCTTTTTGCCCTCAGCCCACCGCTCCAGGCACAGGTTACACATTTGCACTTTGGCGTTATCTTCAGCCCCAAACTGTGGAGCCTCATAGGGGCAGGCTTGCAGACAAAGGCCACAATCGTCTTTCCCCAGGCACTTCTCGGAATCCACTACCACTATGCCATCCTCTTCTCTCTTGGCAATGGCATCGACCGGGCAGGCCGAAACACAGGCAGGATCGGCACAATGGCAGCACGCGGTAGACAGTGAAGCCACGAACACTTCGGGAAATCTGCCCCTCTCTATGGTCTCTACCCTTCTCCAGCTTGCCGGTCCTGCTGCGACGTCATGCCAGTCCTTGCAGGCCACAACGCAGGTGAAGCACCCGGTACATCTGGTCTGGTCAAAATAGAAGCCAAGCTGCACGGTTGCCATCCTTGAAGGCTTTGCATAAAGATCGGGCAGCCGTCGTGAGGCGGCTATTTAACCCGATGTATATGTTTGTTACTGAATAAATCATATTGCCAAAATAGCGCTCTTGTCAACAAAGCTTGACACGATCATAATGTCAAGTTAAAATGATTTGGGCTGGAACAGGCGGCTCTGAGGCATCAGGGTGTACCGGGCCGAGTCTGTGGCAGCGGGACTTTGAAACCGTGGGACCAGCGGTCGCACGGTTTTTTGTCTTACAAGAGGAGATACTGAAGTGCCCGGAGAAACTGAAGAACCCAAGAGAAGGAGAGGCATTCTATCTACCAAGGAGAACGTTGCCAAACTCTCTATTGTCGCTATCGGCTTGCTGATAGCGATGAAAGCGGTGGCGAGCGTACTTACTGGCAGTATCGGCATTAGGGCTGATGCTGTCCATAGTGTTATTGACCTCTCCGGGGCAGTCATCGGTTTCATTGGCATCAGGATTTCAGGTAAACCCCCAGATGAAAGCCATGCCTTCGGTCATGGCAAGGCCGAAAATATCGCTGGCGTTGTCATAGCAGGGCTGATATTTGTTGCCGCTGGCACAATTGTCTATGAGGCGATAAAAAGGCTAGTTTCCGGGGGAACCGTGGAATTGGTGGCCGTAGGGATCTACGTAACTGCAACAGCGATAGTCATAAGTGTACTTGTCTCCTGGTACGCTTTAAGGGTAAGCAGAGAAACCGATTCTATAGCTTTAGAAGCGACTGCCCGCGACATGCTTGCCGATGTGCTGAGTTCCTGTGCAGTCTTAGTCGGGCTAATCCTAGTGAGGCTAACAGGACTTAGCATACTCGATCCCATCGTCGCCCTGCTAGTGGCTGTATTAATTGCAAGAGCTGCCTACCTAACAATGAAGAAGTCATTTGGCGGGCTCATGGACACAAAATTGCCTGAGGCTGAAGAGGAGGCCATAAGGTCAACTGTTATGGAGCACAGCGGTCAGGTGGTAGGTTTTCATAAACTTCGTACTCGTAAGGCTGGAGGCCAGCGTCATATAGACCTTCACCTTGTCGTGCCACAAAATGTTAGCGTATATGAGGCACACAGGGTATGTGACCACCTGGAGCAGGATATCGGAAGAAGGCTACAAAGCGCCAATGTGACTATTCATATTGAACCATGCACGGTCGAGTGTGACCACTGCTCTGCTTCCTGTACTCTCCGAACCAAGAATGACTGAGATCCCTTTGGATATGGGTAGCAAACGAGTCTGCTTAATTAAAGAGGCCTTTGATCCATATGGATACCCAACCCACCTCAGGCACTGTGAAGGAGACCTTGCCCAAGATCTGGCTGGGGTACACCGGCGAGGGGTCAGGTGAGTTATCGGCGTCCCCTTTGGTTATGAATACTGGGGCACTCTGGTTCCGAATTTCAACAACCCGGTGAATTATGGTAGTGTCTCCCTGCTTGTACTGGATGACATCGCCCACTTGGATATCTTCAACCGGTACCTTCCTGACTACCACAACATCGCCCACATCGATCTCCGGGCTCATGCTGCCGCTGATCACCACCACGGGACGAAAGCCCAACAGCCCGAATGAGGACCAGATTATAACTACAGCGACAATAGCTATTATTATCCAGCTCGCCAGGGAATGGCCACGCTTAGCCGGTTTCCCGGCTGCAACTCCTCTGGGCTCCGGTTCACTAAGCTGGCTTTGAATCACCAGCAGGCCTACGACGGGGGCTAATGTCCCCACAAAAGCAGCCATCTGCCAGGAAAGGTCGGGCAGAATAGGCGAATACCACTCGAAGGCTCTCAGTACTCCTATATAGGCGATGGCTGCCACTGGCCCTCTTGTTGTCAGAGCAAGGAAAGAAGCCAGCAGGTTCTGGGCCAGCAGAGGAAGGACGGTGCCGGCGAAAAAGATGAGGGACAGGAAACCAGCGGTGGTGAACCTTGCCAGCGGTATGCTCAACGCCGTGAATACCAGCGTTATCAGCACCAGCAGGAGCACACTCTGATTTTTGCCAGAGACATTTAGCAGGTAGGCCCGGGTGAACTCCATACCCACCAGAGTCGAGCCAAAAAAGACGGTGTTCAGGAAAATGTAATATGGCGTATGGGCATAGGGGCTTTCTCCAAAGCTGCTGAGAAGCGCCGCAATCACTGCGCAGGCCACCTGAAAAGCGCCCACCAGGAGCGATATCCACAGCAGCGACTTGCTGAAATGAAGTTTTTCAAAGCGGCCATAACGCGAGGCGAGCACAGTGGCCGCAATCAACACACACCAGAGCAGGGGATAAACCACATATATCCTGGTGAAAGCTCCCAGACCACGAGGTATCCCATAGCCGCTGAGGAGATAGACGAGCACCAGCAGCCCGAAGACTCCTCCCACCTCAAGCGCCATCCTCGCACCGGGCCTCCGCAGCAGTTCCAGAATCCTGAGCCCTCGCTCCATCGCCTTCCCCTCATCAGATCTCCACATTGTTCAACCTGTCGCAGATTGTCTTCATCAACTCATACTGGTCGTTTGTAGGCTGTGTTCTATACTTGCTCTCGATGGCGTCGATGATTTCAGTCAGCGTGCCCGAGCCGCCCAGCCCGAGATAATCGTCCGGGTCATAGGCGCTGAAGTCATGGAGGACATCGGGGTGCAGTCTCCCGGCCTCGACATCGAGTCTGGTGGCCAGGTAATGGCCGAGGAACTTGTCCTTCATCGTCGCCCTGCTGCCGGTAGTGTTATCGAAGATGGCTTCCATATCGCGAACATCGATGACATTATTTCCGTCCTTGTCCTTCATCGTCGCCTTGTTGCTGCTGTTACCCTTGTTGAAGATGGTTTTCATATCAAGAGCATTGATGCCGTTTTTTCCGTCCATGTCATCAACCAGCCACTGGGAATCAGCGTCTATATCTACCAGCCAGGTGTTTATCTCCTTCTCGGTATAGGTCTTGTGCTTATCCCAGGCACCCCAGAAACCTGTGGTGCCGCCGAGAGCAGGGACAGTCACTACGCTGACCCTTATCGTATAAGTCGTGTTCTGATTTGCCATCTGTTCCACATAGATTTGCAGAGAGCCAGTGGCCTCCTCGCCGGGGTCTACAATCTGCCCCTCAGACATCCCGGCGACGGTGACAGTCAGTTCTGCAATGTCTTCAATTTCATCAGGGGTAGCAGCGTTTTCATCGATCTCGATGGTCTGAATAACAGCATGATAAGTGCTCATATTTTTTACCCCGAAGAAAATCGTCGGCCAGTAGCCGGGGTATGCATTGTCGACAATAACGGAGATGTTATAGGGACTGGAGACGTTGAACACGGCGGTGCTCGAGGCGACATTCTTATCGTACCTGGCGCAGGGAGTTTCCTGAGTCTGGGGTGCCGAGGGGTCTAAACCATTATCGCCGGGGTCGATAATCTCTGCCACGCCGTTGTCATTGGAAACGACCCATATGAAGGGGTCATTCAGAGGGTCGGGCCGGCTGCCCTTTCCCGAGCGCAGGGCATAGCCCACGCCTATGCTCCCCAGCAGCAATAGCAGCACCAGGGAGAGGACTGCTGCTTTGATTAATTTCCCTCGTGCTCCCTTTATCATGGCCCTATTTTGCAGGGGGGTGGGTCACCCCACCCCCCTGTTACTCTCAGCCGGTCGGCCTGGGCCTACGGTGCTACCTACTCGTTCCACTGCACCGCCCCAACCTTGATGATGAAGGTATAGGTGGTATTCTCCTGTGCCGGCTGGAGGATATGTATCTCCCAGCTCTCCTCCAGCACATCACAGGGGTCTAATTGGTGTCCAGTGTTATTCAACCACCTGATCTCGAACACCCCATCGTCGGTGGTCACCACCTTGCCATCGGGTAGCGGGTAGTCCTTGCCTCCATAAGTGAGGACAGCGCCGGTGATTATCAGCGGAATGGTGCCGTTGTTATGTTCCTTGATGCTTATCTCCGTGTAGTAACAGGGATAGGCATTGCTGATGGTCACCGTCAGCGTGTCGAGGTCGCCATCTCCGTCGCTGTCGCTGAACTCCCCGGCGCAGGAGCCGACATCCTTGTCCAACTGGCGCACATTGACCAATCCGGTGTCACAGGTCCAATCGAGCCCCGTATCCTTCTGCATGAAGGAGCCTACCACAAACTCCTTGTCGAGCTCACCAGTGTTAACATTCCCCGTGATGGTCAGCGTCTCCGACCACATGGCGAAGCCAACACCCAGTGCCGTCAGAGCCAGCACCAGCGCTAATATCAAAACCCCAATCTTTGTCATGTCATTTCCTGAATCACACTGGTCCCCTTTTTACTTGTCCCTGCAGCCATTACCTGGCTACCACAGCTAAACGGCCACATCGAACTCCCCTCCCCGGGGCTGCGAGGGGCTTGCCCTCGC
>DAOULY010000003.1:0-8290 GCA_034414595.1 Dehalococcoidia bacterium | reverse complement strand
ACTTGCTCTTCAGAGTGCGTAGACGATCAATATAGTATTCCAGCGAGCGTTCAACCTTGTTGTCGTGGGGTATACCGACCCGGAACATGGGCACATCTGTATAATATCCCCACATATCCGCTGCCCGGCGCAGGTTCTGACAGCTTATCGGCACCACCAGCATGTCAACCATATTGTAATATGGCTGCTCTCCCAGCAACCTCTCCCCAAATTGCTCCTTGGCGAAAGCACAGAGAAAACGCCATGACTTGCCCATGGTGGCATCGACTGCCATGCGGTCTCCACCGTGTGACAGGCACAACGGCACCGCCCCCGCGGCATAGATCATCTCCTCAGGCACGAAATCGCCGACGAAGGTGCCTATAACCTTGCCGCCTTTTTCCCTGAATTCCCGCAGCTGGTCCGGTCTCTCTCTAAGATATGCGGACAGCTTTTCCATAGATTCCATGTGGCGCTCCTCCTTAGTGTTCTTTAGCTATATCCTGTATCGGGGCTCGAATACTCAGCAGGCAAGCAGGATTATCCCACGGGTCAGCCTGCAGTGTCAAATGTGCCCTCTTGGACATAACAACCTCAGCCATTTACCAGATAATGCTCACTGCTTAGCCTTCTTGGCCTTTCTCGCCGCCAATAGCTGGGCGAAGGTTTCCACCTTTGTCTTCAGTGCCCCGACATTGTAAGACCTATTATCAAACCAGTCCACCTCTAAAGACAGGAACGGGATTCCCAGCTCCTCTTCCACTGCTTTTTTGAACATGAGGGGGTGGAAGGCAAAAGGTCGGCAGTGTATCGGCCATTGCCATACCACACCATCCATATCCCAATCCCTGCAAGCATCTATGACCCAGTAAAGTGAGCCAGCGCTGCTATGATACATACCCCTCCTCATCTCCGACTCAGCCATCTTCTCTCCGAGGCTGGTATAGTCTGACTTAGTTTCGCTCAAAGCTGCCAGAGGCCGTTCATAAGTCAAGATATTGACCGGTATCATCACGCCTGCCTTTTCTATCATGCGGCTTATCTCTGGATCTCTTAGCGTGATGATGCAACCAAAGGCTTTTGGAGTCCCCTTAGGCACTACGCCTATCCCCTTCTCGATCCTCTCCTTAAGCTCTGAAGCCAAAATTTCCATGGCTTCTAACACCACTGGATATTGCGCCACGTTTGTCGAATGCTTAGTGAAGCGCAACAGGCCCAGGTCGGCCATGCTCAACGGCGCTGGATCAGTCCTCATCATATTGTTAATTTTCGTCAGCCTTTCTGTATAGGCGCGGTGCAATGACCTGCCATACTCCTGATCCTCTTCACTTGGCTCTCTTCCCAGTATTTCCCATACTTCCCCAAAGCCCTGGTTTAGCTCTGAGCCGAGGTAACCGACACGCTCGGGCTTAAAACTTGGAAATTCACTCCAGGCTGAGTCCTTACATTGGTCTGTCAGTATCATAGGAATACCATACTCAAAGCTCATCCACTCATCTACCTTTGGCTCCTGGTCACATTGAAAGCTCGAACTCAGGAAGGCATTGGGTTTTGGGACTATCTCCTTGGCTATTGATGCCATTCTGACCTTAGTCAGGCCGCACTGGGCCTGATTTGCCGGCAGTAGCAGCTCCTCAGCTACCTCAAATAGTGGATCGATTTTGTCCAACATCGAGCCCAAAAACACCACCAGATTTAGTTCTGGAGCCATAACGATCACATCAGGCCCAGCTGCCAGGGATATCATGCTTGCCTGCCCACCAATGTTAGGGAAAGCAAAATAGATTATCTTTTTCCCTTCCTCTTTAGCCAAAACCGCATCAACGAGAGCTCTAACGTATACACCTAAGGTTTTCCTGATCCCCAGCAGCTCAACGTCATAACGTTCCGCGACCTTGGCTTGACCGTATTTCATGTCCTCAGGGCCAAGCCCCAGGATTCTGAAGGCTTCGTCAAGCCTAGGCTTTTCCTTTTGAATCTCGCTCTCCTCATAGCCAACCAGCTTCAAGAAATCAGCATAATACACCTTTTCCGCCATTTTTACCTCCTTGTAGTGTCCATAAAAGTCTCGATCGAGATGATACAATCCTTGCCGATTTTACCTCCTCGCGATTTCCAGATAAGTCTCAACACGAGTTCTAAGAGGGCCAAGTTCAGCAGCATCGTAATCGGATTCGATCTTGAGCATTGATATGCCAGTAGCCTTTTCTATAACCTTCGATAATAGAGCGGCTTGAATAACATGAGAATCACGGTACATAAGATAGTACCAGATAACACCATTGACGTTGAATTCCTTAGCCAGATTCACAATGAAATCCATCCCGTCCGTCCACGGTCTGAACCATGCTGGCCCTATCCGCTCTTGATAGTAAGCCTTGGCAAGTGCTGCCATGGGATCACCATCGGGCTCAACTGAGTTCCAGTAATATCTTAAACCTTCGTCAAAATGTTCAATGACAACATTACCCCCCGCCTCCTCAACCAAGCTTAAGACCTTCGAGTCTCCATAAGCTAAGGTGGAGCCAGCTAGCAGAATCCGGGGCCCCTTCGGGGCTGCAATCTCTCTCTTGCTCAATTCATTGTAGATAGATTCCAGTGTCTCTACCATGAATTGCTTGTCGGCAAGCAAAGAAGCATGATTTATCCGCACAAACTCTGCCCCCGTCAGCGGAGGCGGGTCTGCTTTGCGCATCAGGCTTATTTTCCGCAGAAGCTCCCTTTCCTTGTTGCACAGGATAATGGCTTCCCTGAGCTTCTCATCTGTAATCTTTACCCCGGTGAAGGCTTCCACTGCCTCCCGCAATGACTTTATGCCATGCAGGTAGTAATCGAGTGCTTCCTTCGTTTTGCGATGAGGGACCCCAAATCTAAAGACACTTGCCATCTTGTAAAATTCCCAACAATCAGCTACTGCCAGTACACAATTGTCCACAATCGGAACAACAGTTATATCGGCCAAATCGTAGTATGGCTCCCCTTTCATTGCCTTGTAACCAACCTGAGCGCGACAGAAAGTGCAAAACCAGCGGGGAAGATATGCCCCGGCAACCAGTACAGGGTCACGCTCCCCCCCACGATGGAGCCCAACTGGTATCGCGTCACATGCCAGTATTATTTCCTCGGGAACATAGCCTCCAGGCCAATAGCCAACCACTTTGCGTCCGGCTGCCTTCATCTTCTCCAGCTCGGCTGCCCTGCTCATCACGTGTGCATCCAATGACTCCAGCGCTGTCATGATTTCACCCCTTTTCTATATGTTAAATGGTAACTGGGCGGGTGACTCACCCGCCCAGTTACTCAGAATGGCATGATGTATATGGGGGTAGAACCGGAATGACCGTTCAAGAAATTGAATTGCTCAGCCATTGGCTCCTTTACTTGACAATATAAATGGCTCCGAGGTTGCCATCGACCCTGATCCTCTGACCTGTCTGAATCTTCTTCGTCCCCTCTATGGTGCCCGCAACGCAAGGGATGCCAAACTCCCGAGCCACAATCACGGCATGGGAGAGGAACCCTCCGCCGTCTACCACCACAGCGGCAGCGACGCCAAAAGCGGGAGTCCAAGGGGCACTTGTCATCGGAGCGACCAGTATCTCACCCGGCTGAACCTCACTCAGTTTGTCCTCAGTCATCACCACGCGGGCGATCCCCTCAGCTACTCCTGGAGCTGAGGCTCCGCCATACAGGTCAGCCTGTAATTCTGGCCTGACATTCGGCATGGAAATGTTTACGCCAATTGCAGCATCTTTCTGTGCCATCTCTCCGATGCGGTCTATCCTGCCGTAGAAAGGTGCCGGCGTAATCTGACGGTATTCGTTATACTCCTTCTTCCGGGGTTCCAGATAGGGGCGCAGGCTGATTACCCTCTCCATATCTATGGCTGCCTTCCTTATTTCCCAGGGCATCAGGTAGTAGACATCCTGAGGGTCATCAATGATCCCGGCGCGGGCAAATCGCTTACCATATTCTCTGGTCACTCGCCGGCCCAGGGCATGGAAAGGATAATCACAGTAATAGGTGTGGTCCTCGCTAAACCAGCCGGCCCTCTCGGATGCGTTCATCAGCTTCCAGAACCATTCCTTTTGATCCGAAGGAACCTTGCCCAGAACCTCCTTTTCTGCCTCCTCCCGTTCCCTGATCAGACGCTCCCGCTCCTTATCCAGGGCATAAGCCCCTCCCTTAGACATTGCCAGCTTGATTGCTGGTATCCCCAGGCTGGGCTTCTCGATCCAGGTAGGAGTACCCCATTCAAACATGTGCTCACATTTCCAGCCATATACTCCCAGATATTGCTGGTATTCATGCAGCCACTTCTTCCCTGCGTCGCTTTTGTCAAGCTCTTGGATTATTTGCTCGTTATCTCCCTTTGTCTGGAAAAGCTCACCAAGCCCCAACTCCAAAGCCCGGTCACTGAGGTGCCATGTTTCCTTGTCATCCCTATACAGCCTGCTGTCAAATCCGCCCAGCAACTGCTGGAATACTGGGGTATCTTGAGTGATTCCAGTTAGCTCCTGGCACATTGATAGAAACAGGGTATAGATATAGTTAACGCAAATCAGACAGAGCATGTGTATATGCCAGTGCCTTCTATTGGAGGTCAGGTAATCCTCAAAATGCTCCAGGAGATCCAGGAGAGGTGCCTTCTCGACGTCGACCTGCTTCAATCGGTCGAAGTGTCCTGCCAGTTCAGCCATGAGCTTGTTGTACTCGCCAGCGAAATCATCTATATACGGAGCTATTCTCTCCCTAAATATCTTCTCTCGTTCAGGAATCTCCTCTGGTGTCGTTTCTGTAAGTGCAAAATAGTAGACACCATCGACCATCCTCCAATCCCAGTTCTTACAAGTCGGTATGGATAGCATCTCGTGTGCATACCAGTGACTGCTGCCCATATGATCGCCCCACTGCCAGCAACAAATTGGCGTGAATGGCGGCACCTCATGGGCTAGATCGCACAACCAAACGGTATAATGCTGCAGGTCCCTCTCTTCATCAAAATCAAACTCCGTTAAGCCGTAACAACACGCCTTCCTTGGCACCTGTCTTCCCTCCTTTTCCGTATTAGTTGTTTTACTTCTTTTTCTTTGGGATTGGCTATTGCTTCATCGGGATTGGTGATTGCTTCACCCTATAAACCTATGGATAATCTATAAGCCACCTCCCATTCTCTTCTTTCTCTTTTGTCTGCTTCTTACCGGCGCCCTCAATCATCGCATACCTAATATTAGGAGGTGAGAACACGATATTCGGATACGACACTCCATTATACTTTTGCTTGTGGGGTTTGTCAAGCCGTTGAGGCAGGAGCTCTTGCCGATTACATGGGTTCGGGCGATAGCCGGGCTGTTACAATCGTAAGCCCTGTCGCTCCCGTGAATGTGACGGCAGACATTGGGCTTGATTAGCTGGAGCTCGCCGCTGCTTCCGTCTTGGCGATGAGGGCCGCGCCCAGTGCGCCGACGATCTGGGGCTCCTGGGGAATTACAATCTCCAGCCCGATGACATCCTCGAGGAACTTCTTCATCCCAACGTTCTTGGCCACGCCACCGGTGAACGCCACATCTCTGTTGAAACCGATGCTTCTTCCCATGACAGCTACCCGGGAAGCGATCGCCTTGTGTATGCCTGCGATCAGATTTTCCCTCGGCTCACCCTGTGCCCGCAGCGATACCACCTCCGACTCAGCGAATATGGTGCAGGTGCTGCTTATAGTACAGGGGTTCTCACTTGTCAGGGACACCTTCCCTATCTCCTCCAGAGGGACCTCCAGGACCTTGGACATAACCTCAATGAATCTACCTGTGCCCGCAGCGCACTTATCATTCATGACGAAGTTGGTCACGTTTCCGTCTCCGTCCAGAGCTATCACCTTGCTATCCTGTCCTCCGATATCAACGATGGTTCGCACCGCAGGCAGCAGGAAGTTAGCCCCTTTGGCATGACAGATGATTTCGGTTACCGCTTTATCGGAGAAGGAGACGTTGTAGCGGCCATATCCGGTGGAAACGACGAAATCGAACTTGGGAGTGGATAGCTTGCTTCTGTTCAGTGCCTCCTGGACCACGCTGTCCGCTGCCAGAGAAACGCTGTAACCAGTGGGCAGGATGGCATGAGAAACTACCTCACCATCGCCGATTATGACTGCCTTGGCGGTGGCAGCTCCGACATCTACGCCGCAAACAAACATAGTCTGGCTCAGCCTCGAACTTTCCTCGCTGATAGCAGCTGGGCGAACGTCTCCACTCTGGTCCTGAGTGCCTCGGTATTGAAGGTTCTGCTATCAAAGAAATCGAACTCCAGGCTCAGCACGGGAATTCCTAACCTGCGTTCCATTTCCTTCCTGGCTGTGAAGCCAGTGAGAACAAAAGGTCGGCAGTGAACTGGCCAACCCCATAGTAACCCATCCACATTCCAGTCTCGACAAGCCTTTTCTATCCAGTAGATAAAGCCAGGAGTGCTGTGATACATGCCCCTTTTCAGCTCAATTTCAGCTCTTCTCTCCCCCAGGGTAGGGTAAGAGGACTTGAATTCGGCCAGAGGTGCATCGTAGGTCATAAATGTAATGGGTACCGCCACGCCTGAGTTTTCAATCAAGCGGATTAAGGATGTATCCCTGAACGGGAACAGGCAACTGTAAATCCTGGGCGCTCCCTTGGGCACGGGGCCTTTGCCTTCGGCGACCCTTTGCTCAAGCTCCGGGATCAGGGTTTCCATCGCCTCGAGAATCCGCGGGAACTGCCTGTGGTTTATAGCACTCTTACAGAGACGAATTATCTGAAGGCTCCCCTGACCAATCGGTATCGGGTCCGCTCTCATCAAGTCGTTGATTTTCTGCAGCAAGGCCACGAACCTGCTATATTGCTCGTTGTAGATAGCCCAGTCTTCTTCAGTGAGCTTCTTACCTATTACCTCCAGTAGCTGATCAAAAGTCTGGTTTAGCTCTGTGCCCAGGTAGGAAATGCGCTCAGGTTCAATCTCAGGGAATTGATCCCAAGCGGAGTCCAAGACGTTATCGGTTATTACCCAGGGGATATTGTAAACCTCCTTGACCCATTCATCTGTCTTAGGCCCCTGGTCACAGTAGAAGCTCGAGGCCAACATGACATCGGGCTTGGGGATTATGCCTTTGGCTAGGGCACCAATCCTAATCTTATTAAGGCCGCACTGGGCTCGCCCTGGAGGGAGTGCCAACTCCTCAGCTGTCTCGAAAATGGGCTCGATTTTGTCAAATATCCCACCCAGGACCACCTCGAGTGCGAACTCGGGGCAGACACAGAGCGTGTCCTCCCCACCTAACATGGAGGTAATGAACCCGAGCCCACCAATGGAGGGAAAAGCGTAATAGATGATCTTCTTCCCTTCTTTGCGGCCCAGAACCAGATCGACAGCGGTTCTGATCCAGACTCCTAAGCCCTTTCTGATCCCCAGTAGCTCGAGATCATAGTTTTCTTTAATCCAGCTCTCAGCGTGGTTCACTTCCCCGGGGCCCACTCCCAGGATGCTGAAGGCCTCATCGAGCCTTGCTTTCTCCTGCTCGATTTCGCTTTCCTCCCAGCCGCATAGCTTCAACAAGTCGGTGTAATACATGCTCACCCCCTCCTTATTGTTTCGATAAAGGTTTCCACACGAGTTCTCAGTGCACCGATCTCTTCCACATCATAGTCGGATTCCACCGTGAGCATCGGTAGCCCGGTGGCCTCCTTCAGAATTTTGGGGAATAAGGTGGATTCAATGATATAGGCATCACGATACATCAGGTGATACCAGATAAGACCATCGACGCGGAATACCTTAGCCAGCTCCATTAAGAATTCATGCCTTTCCCGGGCCGGGCGGAACCATGCCGGGACGATTCGCTTTTGGAAATAGTAATCGGCCAGCGCCGCCATGAGATCGCCATCAAGGTCCACCGTTTCCCAGTAATATCTCAGGCCCTCCGCGAACTCCTCCACGACTACAGCACCGCCGGCTTCCTCAATCAGCCTCAGTATTTTCTCATCCCCGTAGGCCAAAGTGGAACCGGTGAGCAGGACCCTCGGTCCAGCAAAAGGTGAGGCTTGCTGCTTTTTCAGCTCAGCGGACACTGCTTCAAGCGTCTGCACCATGAATTCTTTGTCGGCGAGAAGGGAAGCATGGCTGAGCTTGGCGAAATCCCTCCCTGTTAAAGGTGGGGCATCACTCTTGCGCATCAGGCTTATCTCTTGGAACAGCTCCCTTTCCCTGTTGCACAGGGCGATGGCTTCTCTGAGCTTCTGCTCTGTGATCTCTACCCCGGTGAAGTCCTGCAATTTGTTCTTCAGCGAGT
>DAOULY010000002.1:0-438352 GCA_034414595.1 Dehalococcoidia bacterium | reverse complement strand
CTTCAGGCATATAGCCTCCGGGGAAATAACCGATAATCCTGTGCCCTTCAGCCTTCGATCTTTGCAGTTCTGTGGCCCTGTCTCTCAGGTGCGCATCCAAGGACTCCAAGGCTTTCATAAATCCTCCTCTCTATCTTGTCCCCCACTCAGTCACTATCCACCTCTCACTTCAAGGAAAAGGGGTGCCACAGCACTAAGGATACCCCGCTGAGGTTAAGGTGTCAACAACTCAGAAAGTCGCCCAGAAGAGCTATTCTTCGGAATATCCATGCGTCAGCTACAAGCCCCGCAGACTTTCCTCACGAACTGTTTCGCGATAGCAACCTTCCTGTAAATCACCCAGAAAGAGTATTCCACGATGGTTGCCTATCCTCACCTAAGAAGCATACTTTTGTGCGATGGTCAACATAGGCCTCTACGTGCTATCTTTGAGGTGATGGAATCGGTTAAAGATAACAACGAAATTGCCCGCAATGGTGGCATAGGTGGCATATTTTCCTTCCTGAAACGGCTCCGGCTATCTGATCCCAAGGCTGACATATTCTTGGGAGCAAATGTCATGGATGCTATCCTGACATATTTGGCGCTTCAGCAGGGAACAGGGTTAACAGAGTTCAACTCCATTCTGTATGCACTCATGAGCAAAATTGGCGTCGGCACAACGCTCTTCTTGAAGGTAGTCCTATGTGTAGCAATACTGTGGATACTGAGAAAAACGAAGAAGGAGAAACTCCTCGTGCCACTATCGGTGGTCTTTGTTGTGGTGGCGCTCACTAATCTCATGATAGCTCGGGCAAATGGGATCGAAGTGTAAGGGGGAATTCAGCTATCCCTCTATGTGCCAATCAGCCTTAAGTTACACAAACCTTCTCTAATTCCGATGATCATATGCTCACATCCAGATCTGTAGATAGCAGTCTGCGCGAATACTGCCCTTGCATAGCTGTGCGAATACCTTCTCCGGCGCAAGCAATCCTGAAATCCAGGTACGATGCAAATGCTGTAAGGGGAGTCCGTGTTGGATAAAGAAGAAGTCCTTAGGCAAGCGGGAAGAATCGTCAGCGAAGCGTGGGCAGCCCCACATGCTGCCGAGCTCGCGCGTGAGAGGGCCCGTATAGCAATATTGGACCTCAATATCACGGTGTTCCTTTTCACCATCCTGATATCCACAGTACTATTGTTGTATCAGGGAGTCGGCTTTGAGATTGTGGCTTCAATGGCCTTATCTGGACTTGCCATATGCGTGCTAACGAGATGGAGGCGGGGAAGACAGCTGTACCGCCGTGTATATGCCGGAGAGCTGTCAAGGTTAGAGCAATGTGGGAAATGAAGGTTCATGGAGCATTTAGGAAGCCCTTGTCGTCACTGTGTCCTGGCTGTCAAGGCCCGTAACCTGTGGCCAAGCCAGGAAAGTCCTTCACCTGATTGCAGATAACTGTGGGGATTGCATGATGTTGGGTGCCTTTGGCTCTATGTTTTGGCTTAACAGATTCTTCACTTCACTTGGGTTCACCAATCGTTCACGCATAATTCACCGAGTGCATAGGAAAGCATGCCATTGACGGATGGCGGAAGGTAATAGTAAGCTCATACTAGTGGGTGATGTGGCGACCATACTAATGGGTGAATTACATAATAGTTTTTGGGAAGGAGCAAGGTGAGAGGTATATTTGCGAAGGTCATCGATGCGATCCTGTCTCTGCTCATAGTTAGCAGGGCCTGTCGCTGGCAGTCAGCCCTTTGGGCAAGCGTTAGCATATCAAGCTCATCTGAACATAGGCTGACGGCGCCCGTCTACGGCTGTAGGTTTTGGATTCTGTGAGCAGTTGGCAAGAATGCCCCGCTTCGGGAGTCAGCACGGAGGGGCAGATGGAAGAGACTGGGCAAAAGAGTAGCGCACATCACTTCCTGAGACGGCTTCGGCTATCTGATCCTAAAGCTGACATATTTTTGGGAGCAAATGTCATGGATGCTATCCTGACATATTTGGCGCTTCAGCAGGGAACAGGGTTAACAGAGTTCAACTCCATCCTGTATGCACTCATGAGCAAAATTGGCGTCGGCACAACGCTCTTCTTGAAGGTAGTCCTATGTGTAGCAATACTGTGGATACTGAGAAAAACGAAGAAGGAGAAACTCCTCGTGCCACTATCGGTGATCTTTGTTGTGGTGGCGCTCACTAATCTCATGATAGCTCGGGCACATGGAATTGAAGTATAAGGAGAGAGTCTAACAGGTATTGCCTGTGCCAATCGGCTCAAGGGAGATAAGAAGCCCCAACGGATGTTCAACTAACTGGGTCTGGTTGCCTGTTAAGACGGAGGTATGAAGATGTTTGAGTCAGAAAAGGGAGATGACTGGCTGGTCAGCCAAGAACACAAACCGCTGGTCGAACAAGTGAGAAGACAACTAATTATGGGAGCATTGGAGCTGTCGACCGAGCTGGGGTTGACCCTTGATGATATTGTCGACCTCATGGACTGGGCAAACGCGAGTAAGAATTAAGCGACACGGATGTTACGGATCTTGCTGAAACTCAGGTACGAAGTTATCCCCATGTTGAGTTCAAACCGCCCCTCCTATTTCTGAATGTCCACCATTACCCCAAGTATGTAATCCCCTCAGCACCTTTCCCATCTTCAATTTGCCGCAGGGTTTAGGCTGACCTGGAAGAATTGTCAGGATAGCTTACTCTGATTGGCTCTGGAATGATGTTGCAACACCGACTGAGCTATGGCAAGTGGTATGATACCGGGCAAGGCAATTTGCCTCGGGAAAGCTGGCTTAGCTCTGACCGCTCTGGGCTTGGTTTGCCTTCTTCTTCGATTGGCCGCCGTATGTAGAACGCAGAGGTGATTTTCCAGAGGTATCTTATGCCATAGGGTCGCCCAAATCAGCTATTCAACCATAGTCCCTTCCTATCACTCCGAAATCCGACTTTTGCGGGATGGACGATTCCACCCTAGAGGCACATACTTTATATACTCCTAGGAGGAAGTGTGAAATGGGGATGCTGACTTGGGTCGGTATTGCAGCGATTGTCGTTCTTGTGGGAGCGCTCGTTGTCGTTAGGCTGAAGCGTGAGAGTTAGGGTCGCCAGTGGTCGGCTTGCTTCAGAATGTGTTGCTTAGGATTCTGTCTGAGTAATACCCCATATGCAGCTATATGAGCAGATTCCCTGTTGGCCGGTACGATAGTGACCCATTACTGGGCAGCAGAAATCGCTGAGAGACTGGCAACACCGAAGCAGAGAAGAGTCCACTAAAAGGAGGAGTGTATGACGAGCAACTATGTTGCTCGGGATGAGGATGAGGCCAAGCTGATTCGAACGTGGCGGCCTGATTGTGATTTGCTTATCCCACATGACTACGAAGAAGCGATAGAGATAATAACCGAGTGCCCGTTGCCTTGTCCTTATCGGGCTGTGAACATCACATTCACCGACTATCTGCAGGAGAGTACCTTAAGTCTCCCCACCGAAGCTCAAGGTGGTGGCTTTGACATCATGAGAAGCAGGAAGCCCGATCAGGATGCTTAACAACCCGAGCTGGGCTTCGCAGCTTGTTAGAATGAAGGGGTGGAGATGTTTGAGTGGGACGACGACCTTCAACCGGGACACCGTGCAATGGCTGTGATAGTGAAGTTGGGAGTTGACGAATTTGAGAAGGTGTATCCTGAGCTGTGCACCAGGCCCAGCCAGAACTGCCTCCAATGCGCTATAGAGGGCAAGCTCCAATGTCAGTATATTATCGAGCGGGGAGAACTTCAGGAACGTCGGCAGGATACTGATGAGCCTGTTGATATCGTAAGTAGTGATTGGTGAACTCGGCGATTAGTTCTGACATTCAAACCTCCCCGCATCATGCTTCTGAGACCTCAAGTACGCAATCTACAATCTGTTAATGCACATACTATTATTTGTTTTCGTATTTGCATAAGGTATTTTGTGTCCCTAACCCTGAGTCCCTGAGTAGGTTGACAAGTCCACCGCTCAACCCCCCTAGTGGAACACGCTGTCCCCTGTTCTATTCACAAGCCCCAGCATCCAATGGCTCTTCTGAGAAAGGGCTTGAGACATTGTTTGTAGAATGCTAAAGTATTGGCTGAGATACTTGCCTTCTGGAGCAAAGAAACTCTGTTAACAACTGGGGGTTCGTTATTAACCGGCTTTGCCAGCAGCGGCGGCAGTTTTCAAATAGGGGGAAGTGCCGGAATTGGCAGACGGGCATGACTTAGGATCATGTGGAGCGATCCGTGGGGGTTCGAGTCCCCCCTTCCCCATTAAATGAATTCAAATAGCTTCTTTAAGACGAGGGCGCAGACTTGTTCCAAGGCTTTAGAGTTTGTGAAATAAGTCGGCATGTGATTCCTCTTTTTTGAGAGGTTGCTGGCTATCCTTACCGGTACCTTTCCTCTCGAGGAGTCTTTCTGCTAATTGCAGCCACAACCGGTGCTACGACCAGCCAGAGTGCGATAGTGATCAGCATGGCCAAGGGATAGCTGATAGTCTTTGCCTCGAAATGGGGAGCGACAATGCCCCAGAAGATCATGGTGAGCCAAGAGCTGAAGAAAAAACCCATCACAGCCGTTGGGATGGCAAAGTAGTAACCCATTCTCAGTCCCCCTTTTGCCTTAAGCGTATTTCAAGTCTCCAGCATGCTGCCGACTTTTCTGCTCCTACACACCGATGGACATTGGCTGTGCTATCCAGCCAATGTGCCTGCCTTTGCCCTGAAAGTTGGCCAGCCCAGAAGATCAATATTCCTTAGCCTTGTAAATCTTGCACAGTGCCGTTTTTAGCGGCCAGCCCCCGCCGAGCTTGTTGCAGACATCGGGGTCGTCATCAGTGAGCACGTTTATGTTGGACTCCCAGACCCCATGGAGCCATGGCTCCTCTCCGGGAAGCTCGGGGAACGACCAGCCGTGCTCAGCATGCACCACCTTGGGGTCTATTCCCGGGAACAGCTCGCATTTCATTCTCACCCTGCCCCGTGGGGACTCAATCCAGACCCAATCGCCGCTCCCTATCCCCAACTTGGCTGCTGTCTCTGGGTGGATTTGCACGATGGGGTGTGGATATCGGCGGCGAATGGAATCTATCTGGCGAAATTCCGAATGGAAGTAATACCTGATCCTGCCTCCAGTGATCAAGGTCAGCGGATATTCCTTAGCCAGCTCGGGCTTGCTCACCGGGGTTTCATGAGGTTCTTCATAACGGGGCAACGGGTCATATCCCAATTGCTCGAGGATATTGGAGTAGAACTCCACCTTTCCTGAGGGTGTGCCAAAGCCCATCCTTTCATATTTCCTGAACTCAGGAGGGGGAAAATTATAGCCAGCTTGGGCGATGAACTCCTTATGAGTTACCCCCATAGGCTTGAGCATGTAATCGAAAGCTCCTTCCAAGTTCTCCCAAGGCCAGTGTTCCTCTTGCCCGAGCCTTATCCCGATCCCGCGCAGCACGTCATAATCAGTCCTGTGGTCATATTCCCCCTCTATTGCTGAGGGCAATGCTTTCTCGCCAGCGATGACTTGGTTGTTCGCACCTGACCAGGTCAGGAGGAAAGGCCTTTCCAGCCAGCAGGCGATGGGAAGGACATAATCGGCAAGTTCGGCGGAAGGGGTGAGCCAGTAATCGAGGGATACGAAAAGCTCTAGGTTCTTGAGCGCCTTGTGGAGCAGCTTCACGTTGGGCATGGTGATCATGGGATTGCTGGCGATAGTGAATAAGGCAGTCACTGGATAGGGCTCGCCGGTGATCATGGCCCGATACACCGAGGGACCATGGCCAGGGGCAGAGGACCGGGCCATGGCGAATGTCTTTCCCCAGACTCTCATTGTATGGGGGGATATGGCATCCCGCCCCGGCCAGGCAAGGAACTTGAACCGAGTCACATCCAATTGCTTCCTCTTCTGCTCTTCAGAGAGCCTCTCACCGGCATCCATCTCGCCTTCGTGAAGACACTGTGCCGGCCCAGAAATATATTCTCCTCCTGGCACGTCGATGCTCCCATTGAGGGCGCTCAGGATAAACTTGGCATGAATTCCCTCGATGTTGTTGCTCTGCTGTTCCTGTCCCATCCCGTTCACGGTGACTGCTGGCCTGTTGTTAGCATATAATCTGGCAGCCTCCCTGATCTTCTCCGCGGGAACCTGGGTGATCTCAGCCACCTTCTCTGGGGGATATTCCCTGGCCCTTTCCCGCAGCTTATCGAAGCCATAGCACCAATTCTCGACGAACTCCTTATCATACAGCTCTTCCTCGATCATGACATTGATCAGGGAGAGGAGAAGTGCGGTATCGGTGCCTGGCCGGAGTTGCAGAAATACATCGGCGATCTCAGCTACTGCTGTCTTTCTGGGGTCGATGACGATGACCTTGGCCCCCATTTCCTTGGCGTCGCGTGTAGATTTCCAGAGTGGATATCTGCTCTGGGGGGGATTTATCCCGATGAGCATGAGGCACTTGGTGGCGGGCTTGCCTTCGGCGTCCTTGTCCAGAGTGAGGTAGGTGCGATGACGGGGGGGCCAACCCAGCACTGCTGCCCCAACCTGGATGCATGGCCCATGGCAGATGCTCGCTGCCCCGATGATGTTGGGACTGCCGAAGTTGTACACGAATCGGCCCTGAACCCATTCCGTGGTACGCAAGGTGCCGGTTTGAGCGGCCAGCGTCTCAGCACCGTATTTCTCCCTGAGCTCGCCAAGCTTGGCAGCGATTTCATCGAAAGCCTGCTCCCAAGAGATCGTCTGCCATTTCCCCTCTCCCTTTTCCCCAGCCCTTTTGAGAGGGAAATTGACCCGATCCGGATGGTACATGAACTCCTTGGCACCCCTCAGCCGCACGCAGGCGCTGGGGGGAGGGAAGATGCTGCCCGCCAGAGGGTAATCAGGGTCTTCCTCGATCTTGGTCAGCCTCCCATTTTCACTATAAACCACCACCCGACACCGAGGTTGACAAAACTCACAATGCGTCCTCTTCGCTACCTCAGCCATTTTTGGATGCCTCCTTTTGCGGAATCACGAACCTATAGGAATCTTCTAACCATTATGTGTTCAGTGCTCCCGACTTGTCAAATCGTTGTATTCGTTCAGATGGATGGGTGATGCCAGATCAATAGCTCTTTACCTTATACACTTTGCACAGCGCCGTTCTCAACGGCCAGCCTCCCTGCGCCGGGTTGCACACTTCGGGATCATCCTCGGTGAGGACGTTAACATTGGACTCCCAGACCCCATGCAGCCATGGCTCCTCACCGGGGAGCTCGGGGAACCACCAGCCATGCTCCGCGTGAACCACCCTCGGGTCAATACCATCGAAAAGTTGGCACCTCATCCTGATTCGCCCCCGCCGCGTCTCGATCCAGACCCAGTCACCACTGCCGATGTCCAGCTCGGATGCCGTTTTGGGGTTGATCTGCACCAGCGGGTCAGGGTGGCGGCGGCGGCAGGAATCGATCTGGCGGTGCTCGGAGTGGTACATGGGGACAAAGCGGCCGCCGGTGATCAGCATCAGGGGGTATTCCTCGGCCACTTCTGGGGTGTTGACTGAATTCTCAAAGGTCTCCTTATAATATGGCAGAGGATCGTAGCCCAGCTTCTCCAATATAGTGGAGTATAGCTCGACCTTGCCGGTGGTAGTGGCGAACCCTTGCCTCTCGTACTTCTTGAAGTCCTTGGATGGAAACTCGAAGCCTCCTTTGTCCATGAACTCCCTGAACGTCATGCCGCGAGGGCTGAGCTGGTAGTCAAAGGCCTCTTCCAGCGTCTGCCAGGGCCAGTACTCTTCCTGCCTCAGTCTTATTCCCAGTTCGCGGGCAATGTCGAAGTCATGTCTACGGTCATACTCACCGGGTATTGTCGAAGGCAACGCCTGTTCACCGGCTACGATATAGTTGTCGTGGGCGCCGCCGCTGGAGAGGAAGGGTCTCTCCAGCCAGGTTGTTATTGGCAACACGTAGTCGGCAATATCAGCAGTGGGAGTCAGCCAGTGGTCGCAAACCACCAAAAGCTCCAGGGCTTTGAGCGCCTTATATACCAGCTTGGTGTTGCCCTGGGTCACCATAGGGTTGGCGGCTATACTTATCGCCGCCTTGACCGGGTATGGCTTGCCGCTGAGTATGGCCCGATAGAAGGTCGGGGCATGTGCCTGACACATCACGCGAACCCGGCCCCCGTCCTTGCCCCAGACTCTCCTGGTGTTCTGGTTGATCAGAGTGCGCCCGGGCCAGGAAGCAAGCTTGAACCGATCAGTGCCCAGCTGCTTTGCTTTCTGCTCTGGAGACAGCATGTCAGGAAGCTCGATGTCGGCCTCAGTGATGTAATTGGCCGGGCCGGGAAGATAGTCCCCGCCCTTGGCGTCCACCTGGCCCATTAGTGCGCTCAGGATAAAACGGGCGTGCAGGGCCTGGATGCAGTACTGCTGTTGCTCCAGACCCTCTCCCATGGTCAATATGGTCGCGGGCCGTGTCGTTACGTATATCCTGACCGCCTCCCTGATCTGCTCCGGACTGAGCCACGTGATCTCGGCCACGCTTTCCGGCGTGTATTCTCGGACGCGTTCCACCAACTGTTCAAACCCGTGACACCACTTGTTTACAAAGTCCTTGTCATAATGACCTTCGCTGATAATGACATTGATCATGGCCAGGAACAAGGCGGCGTCGGTGCCGGGCCTGATCTGGAGCCAGAGATCGGCCATCTCCGCAGCCTCGGTTCGGCGCGGGTCAACCACTATGATCTTGCCTCCAGCTGCCTTGACGTCGCGCATTCCCTTCCAAGAGCGGAGATAGGAATGTGCTGGGTTCTCACCGGCGCACAAGATGCACCCAGTCTCCGGTTTGCCGGTGGTGGGGTCCTTTTCAAAGCGCATAGACACTGCGTAGCGAGGCCGCCAGCCAAACATCATCATGCCGCTGACGCCATCCGGGGCGCTGCAGATCATACCATTGCCCACATAGTTTGGGCTGCCGAGGAGATGCATGAAACGGATGGTGAACTCGGCATGGGTGCGCCGTGTGCCATGCATGGTGCCTACGGCCTCGGCCCCATACTGGTCCCTAATTTGTCCCAATTTGGCGGCGATCTCGTCAAAGGCCTGCTCCCAGGTGATGGGCTGCCATTTTCCCTCTCCCTTTTCGCCAGCTCTCTTCAATGGGAAATTCACTCGGTCCGGGTGGTACATGAATTCATAAGCGCCGCGAAGCCTCAAGCAAGCCCTGGTCGGTGGGAAGATGTTGTCACACAGGGGAAATGAGGGGTCTTCCTCGATTTCTTTGAGCCGCCCGTCTTCGGTATGCACCACCACCCGACACCGCGCGTGACACCATTCACAGAATGCCTTCTTAGCCTCTTTCTGGCCCATACCTGAACTCCTCCTTTATCGAGGCTTCGTCCCCAGACCTATTCTACGGTCTGGAATTCATTGCGATGGTTCACTATCTGAGATAGCAAAATCTTGCCACCAATTAGGTGAGTTTGTCAATATTAGTCTTCCAGGGGTCAGGCAGTGGTATCAAGGGAGCGCTTCTCTCCCAACCTAAGCAAAACCTCGTAGATATCGCCATAGTAGAGGCAATGGCTGGGGCAGATGGCGACGCAAGCAGGTTCAAGACCGCGGTCGATCCTCTCCACACACAGGTCACACTTCTGAGCGACCCCCTTCTCGCTGTCGAACTGCATCACGCCGAGGGGGCAAGCCTCGATGCAGTCCTTACAGCCAATGCAGAGTTCGTCGTTGATAAGCACGATGCCGTCTTCTCTCTTAGTGATCGCAGCTACGGGACATGCTTCCTGGCAAGGGGGATGGCTACAGTGCATGCAGTAGGCCACCACATATTCGAGTCGTAGTTTGTCGCCTGCGGGTTTGGGTCCATCGGTGAGAACTCTTATCCATCTTGGCCCCACAGGAAGGTCGTGCTCCTGCTTACAGGCGACCTCGCAGGCATGACAGCCGATGCAATCCTCACTGACTGTGATCAGGGCGTATTCCTTGGTCACTGGTGTCTCTCCTATTCCGGCGCTCGATATATCTTACATAGCAGGGCCCTGAGGTTGGCCGAGCCCATGGCCGGATCATAACCTGCAGGGTCGTTATCGGTCACGATGTTGATATTGGCCTCTTGCCAGCCATGGCCTGGGTCTTTGATCTCGGGAAACCACCAGCCGTGCTCTGCAGCCACCACTCTGGGATCGATCCCAAGGGTGACTCTGGCCTTTTGCTTGATCCGGCCCCTCGGCGTTTCGATGAAGACCCAATCGCCGTCTGCGATACCGTGCTCCTTGGCTGCCTCGGGATGGATCTCCACGATGGGATCGGGATGGATCTCGCGCAGCCAGGGGATCATGCGGTGCTCGGTATGGAAGAACATCGGCGACCTGGCCCCTGCGGTCAGGATGAACGGATACTCTCGGGCCAGTTCCGGCTGGCTCAGCGGGCTTTCTGGGACCTCTCTATACCTGGGCAGCGGGTCATAGCCCCATTCTTCCATGGTGGTGGAGCGGAGCTCGAACTTTCTCGTGGGCGTGGAGAAGCCTTTACGCTCATACTTTCGGTATTCCATCTTCCCCTGGAGGTAGCCCTTTTCCTTGAACTCCCTCCAGGTAAGCCCCGAGGGCTCGAGAATATGGTCGAGACCACCCTCCACATCCTCCCACCAGTAATCTCCCTGCGCCATCCTCTTGCCCAGTTCATTGAATATCTTGTAATCAGACCAGCATTCGCCGACCTGGACAATCTTCTGCCTGGCGAATACGTAGCCTTGTCGCTTTAGACAGTCGGCGACATGGTCCATCTCCAACCAGGTAGCGGCAGGGAGGAAAATATCAGCCAGCTCTGCTGTAGGGGTGAGGAATAGATCGGCAACCGATAGAAAGTCAAGCTGGCTCAGTGCTTGATAAGCCTCCCTGGCATTGGCCTTGGTGATGACCGGGTTGCTCCCGTGGATGAGCATGGTCTTCACCGGATAGGGCTTTTCCGTAAGAATGGCATCCCAAACCGCCTTTGGCACCGATATGGTCACGCGCCCTGCTAGCTTGAAGGTATCGGCGCCCAATCGCTTTGCTCTCTGCTCCTCAGGTAGCTCCCGATGTAGGGCAAAATCGCTGAGCGTGCGTACTGGAGGGGGAACGAAGAAGACATTGCCACCGGGGACATCGAGATTCCCGGTTATAGCCATCAAGTCGACGAGAATGCGATCGTTGTCGGTACAATTGATGCCTTGCTCTATAGGCACGCCCCAGTGCATGCAGGCGGGCTTTGTTTGCGCATAGAGCCTGGCTGCCTGTCTGATCTTCTCCTCCGGGACCCAGGTGATCTCGGCTACCTTGGCCAGGGGATATTCTCGAACCCGTTCCACGAACTCATCCCAACCATAAACATATTTCTCCACGAAGTCTCGATCGTAGAGGTTCTCCTCGATGATCACATACAACAGGCCGAAGGCCAGGGCGGTATCTGTTCCCGGCCTGAGTTGGAGCCAGATATCGGCTCTGCTGGCCATATAGGTCAGTCGGGGGTCAACCACGATCAGCTTAGTATCTCGCGATAGCGCCCGGAACACGCTCTCCGCGTTGTACTCATCGTGGTTGGTCCAGAGCACATTGTTGCCCCACATCACCACGCATGCCGGGTCTCGTTCATAGTCACAAACGGGCATATTGCCGCAGGTGACTATGCAGGCCCCTAACCTCGATACGTAGCACTCGTTTCCAGGGGTGAGCACGTTGGGTGTTTCCAGGAGATTGGCAAAGCGATACATGAAGTCTTCGAAGTCCCGACTCGTCCCCTGACAGACTACTATGGCCTCGGCTCCATACTGCTGCTTGGTCTCCTTTAATTTGCCGACTATAGTATCGAGGGCTTCGTCCCAGGAAATCCGCTGCCACTGCCCTGCTCCTCGTGGCCCCGTGCGCTTCAGGGGTGACTTGATCCGGTCGGGGTGGTACAATAACTGCAAGCTGGCTGGCCCCCGGCTGCACAGAGTGCCCCGGTTAGTGGGGCATTCCGGATCGCCTTCGATCTTGGTGACACGCCCGTCGGCCACGTGGACTAAAACGCCGCAGCTACCATGGCAGCCGCGGCAGTAACTCCTTACTACCTGCGAACCTGAGTTAGCATATGTCATTTCAATCTATCTCCAGAGTGATGCTAAAGCCCCACAAATTATCTGTCAATGCTATGATAACGTCTAATCGACCTCGATCGTGGCCTGCCATGCCGCCCTCAATGCCTCCGCAAACGCCTCCACTCCTCTGGCCCCCTGTTCTCTCATTATGTCGTAATGTGGGAGCAGGCCTCTGAACTGGGCCAGCATAGGTTCAAGCCCCTCGACATAGAGCTGGGCAACTTGCCCTCCGTTTCTTTCCGCCTTGACGATACAATCGGCGGCTATGATGCCTGTCTTGAGCGCTGAGCCAATGCCCTCACCAGTCACCGGCAATGTCAGGCTTCCAGCGTCACCGACGAGCAGAACGTTCCCTTTAGCTGGAGAGAAGGCACCGGATAGTAGCTCGTTGTGGAATGCAGGTGAGAGGCAGCCATCCTGCCAGAGCGGTTTGCTGGGGAGTTCATACTGGCAATCCTGAGCCAGGATGCGCCTGGCCTCTTCCTTTAACTCCCGTAGCGCGGCACCCTCGAGCACTAAGATATCTCCCTTATGCAGCATATCGAAGCGGGGGCGAGGGCTGGGCTTGGGGAAAAACCAGTGGATGTAGTCCTGGCGCAGCTCTGCCGGTCCCTGATAGCACTCGCGGTAGATGGTCCTGAGCCTAAAGTCCGGGAACAGCGACCTCCGCACTCTGGAGTTGCCCCCATCGGCCCCGATGACATACTTGGCCTGGAGCCGTTGCCGTCCCTTGGCTCCCACCAGCTCGATCTCACACTCGTCAGCGGTTGTGGCCACGGCGGTGACCTTGGCCTCATCCCAGATCTCAGCGCCTTTCTCGGCTGCTTTTTGGTTCATCCAGTAGTCCAGGTCCAGTCTCCAGGCGAGGGGAGTCATCCTATTCACCGGCTGTGGCTCGGCCCCGGCCACATGCAGCATGTATCCCGAGAGATAGTAGGGCGCGACCAGGACCTCCTTGGGGATCTCGCCGAATTCCTCAGCGATGGTGTTGTGGGCCCAGGGACCCATGACCATGCCAGAGCACACCTTGCGCCGGGGCAACTCCTTGCTTTCAACGAGCAGGGTCTTGAGTCCAGACTCAGCGCACCTCTTCGCTGCAGCCGAGCCTCCGGGCCCGGCACCGACTACAATGACATCGAACATTGACTACCTCCCTCATCCATTGGTCGAGTTTAGTCGGTTTTCCAGTTTAGGTCAAGGTGCAGTTGTCCGGCGGGCTCTCTGGTATGGTATCACGCCTGCTGCTCTTAGCAGAGACTTCTTTACTTGACAGCCTCTCGTCAATTGGCTATCTTCTGGTAAGATAGATAAAGGAGGGCTGAAGGACATGCAAGCATATTGCTTCAAATGCAGAGCTAAGCGTGAGATCAAGAACCCGAAGAACGTGACTCTGAAGAATGGAAAACCGGCGACGCAAGGAGTGTGTCCTGTTTGTGGGACCAAGGTCTCTCGTATTGGTAAGCGCTGAGAAAAGGTCTCATTGATGCAGAGATGAGACCAACCGGGAATGGCTGGACCCGTCTCTAATTTGGATTACTTTTAACTGGTAGCGGGGGGTAAACTGACATTCTCGTGATATCTGTATCTGTGCCTGAATTTGGTGCGTTTTATCGGCTCCCTCTGATGCCGAGAGGCGAACGCTTCCAACAAGCAGAAGAAGTCCCGATGTTGAGCTTCGTAGACAAAATCGTTGGTATTTACCACTTCCTCACTGATAGGGTTCCGCAGGGCATCCCTCTGGTTGAGCCCAAACCCCGACCTGTCAACCGCTGGCGTAGCGATGGCCAGGCCTTGCTAAGCAAAGTAACTGCAGGTGCGGACATCAAGGCCTCGGTGGAAAAGAGCATGGCCCTGCTCGGGGGGCTGGGGCAAGCCATTAGCAGGGGGGACAACGTTCTGGTGAAGCCGAACTTTAACAGCCCGGATCCCTTTCCTGGTTCTACCGATCTGGCATTTCTCAGGGCTGTTTTGGAGCTCCTTTTGGAAACAGGGGCCAAGGTGATAGTAGGCGAAAGCTCGGGTGGGGTCTGGCGACCCACGAAAAAGGCTCTGCGTCGCTCTGGCGCATACGAGCTGGCACGCCAGTTGAATGTGGAGCTGATTGCTTTCGAGGATAGGGTTGATGACTGGGTTACAGTCAGGATAGATGGCGACTATTTGAGCCGGGTTACTGTGCCCCGCTGCGCCTACGAAGCCGATAGAATTGTATACCTGCCCTGCCTGAAGACCCACAATCTGGCTCGGTTCTCCGGCGCATTGAAGCTGGCGGTGGGCTTCATGCACCCAGGGGAACGACGCGCTCTCCATGCGCGGCATCTGGAGCAGAAGGTCGTTGAGATAAGCCTGTGCTTGCAGCCGGATCTCATAATTATGGATGGCAGGAAGGCTTTTGTCTCTGGGGGGCCGGAGAAGGGTGAGGTGGTGCAACCGGGACTCCTGCTCGCTTCGGGAGACCTGGTGGCCACTGATGTGGAGGCGATGAAAGTGCTGTTGTCCTATGGAGCCAAGAACAGACTGCTCGCAGAGCCGTGGCAGTCTACTCAGATCATAACTGCCCTGAAGCATGGCCTGGGGGCCAGGGAGGGTGAATACCGGGTGCTAGCATAAGCTTCATAGCTGGCTAAGATCGAAGAGAGATGTAAATGGAACGCTACAGGCCTTCTGTCCCCATTCTTATCTGGCTTCTGATAGGTATAAACTTCGCTGTCTTCCTCATGACCCAGATAAATGAAGATCTGTTTTATTCTCTCGGCCTGCAGCCCCACATCTTTTGGGAGAGACCGTGGACCATCGTAACCAACCTTTTCGTCCACGATAGAAATTTCATCGGCCACATCCTGTTCAATATGATAGCCCTGTTCTTCTTTGGCACCACCTTGACCAGATTGGTCAGAGAGGGGAATTTTCTCCTGATCTATTTTGCCGGAGGAATTCTGGGGAATGTCTTCTACATCCTTCTCGGCCCGTCTTATTCCATAGTCGTAGGGGCTTCGGGAGCCATTTTCGCCCTTGGCGGAGCCCTGGCGGTAATGGTGCCCAGGTTGCCGGTTATCATATTCCCCATCCCGGCTCCCATCCCCATTTGGGTGGCTGTCATAGGAGGCTTCCTCCTGCTCTCCTTCTTTCCCGGAGTGGCTTGGCAAGCCCATCTTGGGGGGCTGCTATTCGGTCTCGTCGCGGGCTATTATTTCCAGAAGCGGGTGCGTTACTTCGGTTAGCTTTTCACTTCGACCAAAGTGGAAAGGAGTGACATGGCTGATGCAAGCTACGATGCAGTGGTAATTGGCAGCGGACATAATGCGTTGATCACAGCCTGTTATCTGGCCTTAAATGGGCTCTCGGTGGCTGTTTTTGAAAGACACCATGAATTAGGAGGTGGTGCCTGCTCGGACGAGCTTCCCCTGCCTGGATTCCTGAGCAATCCCTGTGCTCACTCTACCCGTTTCTATGGGGCGCCTCCTTATGGCGACTTCAAACTGGCCGAAAAGGGCCTGGACTTAGTGTTTCCCGAAGCTGGTTGCGGCGGCAGCTTCCCTGATGGCACCTGTATCGCAACTTATCCCACCTGGCCCTGCGTGGACAAGATGACAGGCCGGGTTGAATTCTCCGAGGAGAATTCTGAGAAGACCTTCCGGTCCATCGCCCGCATTTCGGAAGCGGATGCTGAGGCTTGTCGCTGGATCTTCGAGAAGTTCCGCACCAGTTGGGGTGCTGCTGATAGTGAGGTGAAATACAACCCACCTAAGCCCTGGGGTGAGAAGGATGCCATAGAGAAGCTCATGGATGACCCTGATAGCGGCTTCGAGCCAGTGTATGCGGTGATGACCGTAGCCCAGCTGTCTCGAGACCTGTTCCAGAGTCCCGAGATGCAGAGTTTCTTCATGAGGCGAGTAACAACTCAAATGGGGATTTATGGCGATGATGTGCTCGGTCCTGTGGGTGCCTTACGCGCTATGGCTGTTACCCTGTCAATCTTCGCTCTTTCTATTCCTATAGGTGGCACCCATGCTATAACCCATGCCCTGCAGCGGACCTTGAGCGAAAACGGGGGGCAGTTCTTCGTCCATCACGAGGTGGACAAGGTGCTCATCGAGAATGGCACTGCTAAGGGGGTGCGCCTGGTGGACGGGACGGAGATCGAGGCGAGAAAGCTGGTGGTCAGTGGTGTGGATATCGGGCAGACCGTCCTGAGACTGATCGGTCAGGAGCATGTAAATCCCAAGATCGCGCGCAGGTCGGCTAATTTCCAATATGACCTGGCGCATGCCCACTGGGCCCATGTTGCCTTCCACGAGCTGCCCAAGTATAAGGCTGACGACTATGACCCCGACTTTCATCTCTGTCCGAGTAAGACGTTGGTGGTGAATGACCCGGATTACTGGGCCTCGAAGTGGAAGGCCGATATCCGCGTCTACGGGTTTGGTAAGTACATAGGCTTTAACATCTGGGAGGACACGCGCTGGGTGCCGCTCAAGGCAGCGCCAGGGAAGCACAATTTCATGGTGGAGGACTACACTTGTCCGGCCAGGTTCTTCACCGAGAAGCAATGGTTTGAGGTCAGAGCCCAGTGGATTGAGCGGATGATCGAGCAGTGGCAGTGGTATGCCCCAAACATGACCAAGGACAACATCATCGGAGTCCACGAGTGGACGCCACACGATGTCGAGCGACGTAATATCAACATGCGGGATGGGAACTGGGCGGTGGGGGACCAGATTGCGTCTCAAATGGGCCGCTTCCGGCCGATCCCGGAGCTCTCCGGCTATAGGATGCCCGTGAAGAACATGTATTACTCCTCGTGCGGGGCGCACGATGGCGGTGGCGTTCGCGGCGTTCCTGGTTACAACTGCTATAAAGTAATAGCAGCGGATTTTGGTCTGAGAAAAATCTGGGAGGAGAAGGGACGACCTTATTAAGTGAAGCTTTCAATCAGCGGATGTAGGCACGGCGCAGAATTCATGTCAAGAAATACTGGAGTGGTCTAAACCGCCTGCAGTTGTAGCGTAGTCAAGGTAAAGGTGAAATCAAGCATAGGCGTAAAGGCGTTGATGCGATACGAAGAAACAATGCAACGGTTGAAATCCCTCGCCAATCTGGAAAACTTAGCCGGCATGGCGCGGTACGGCATCAATACCAAAAATGCCTATGGAATATCACTATATACTCTAAGGCCCATGGCCAGGGAAATAGGCGGAGACCATCTTCTGGCGCGGCGACTGTGGTCATCAGGTATACACGAAGCGCGCATCCTAGCGAGCATGGTGGACGAGCCCTCAAAAGTGACGGAAGAGCAGATGGAGTCCTGGGTGCGGGATTTTGACTCCTGGGACGTCTGCGACCAGGTGTGCAGCAACCTCTTCGACAAGACGAGGTTCGCCTATCGCAAGGCGGAGGAATGGAGCCGCAGAGACGAAGAGTTCGTCAAAAGAGCGGCGTTTGCCTTGATGGCCGCTTTGGCTGTCCATGATAAGAAAGCGACGGATGAGTTGTTCAAGCAGTTCTTACCCCTAATAAGTGAACAGGCTACGGACGGCCGAAATTACGTTCGTAAAGCTGTCAACTGGGCTTTGAGGAATATCGGGAAGCGGAACATCACCCTGAACGAGATGGCAGTGGCCACGGCCAGGGAGCTTATAGATACTGACTCGAAGTCAGCCCGATGGGTGGCCTCTGATGCCTTGCGCGAGCTGACCAGCGATAAGGTGCGGAAAAGACTGGGTGGCTAACAACAAGGTAAGGTCTGGGAGGAGAAGGGACGCCCTTACTAAAAGGAAGGCTTGACAAAATATCACGAACACCATAGAATTTTTATCCAAGATGGATTGGGGGTAATAAACAGCTACCCACAAATTGATTTAAAATCTTAGCCATAATAAATGTTAATAAAAAGAAGCAGAGGAAATGGGCCAAGAGGCAGATAAGTGCGGCATATTTATTTAAGTATAGGGGGCTAACAATGGAGAAAATGTTTTGGAATGAGCAAATAGAATGCATGCCTATGGAGGAGATGAGGGAGCTACAGCTGCGAAAGATCAAAAAGCAAGTGAAGTACTGCTATGATAATTCACCTCTTTACTATCAGAAAAAATTCAAAGAGATTGGAGTCGAGCCTGGAGACATCAAGACCTGGGAAGATTTCCGCAAGTTGCCTCCACTGCGCAATAAGGAGGAGGATCGAATAAGTCAGGAAGAATCGCTGGAGAGGTTTGGACATCCTTACGGCCTTTATCTGTGTGTTCCCCCGGAGCAGATTCGAGGCGTGTTTTCCACTGCAGGAACTACTGGCTTCCCGACCTTTTATGCTCTCACGGACAACGATATCGCGGTGATTAACGAGGTTGGGGCACGGGGTCTGTGGCGCTGTGGCGTCAGGCCCGGAGACTTTGTGCTGCATGCCATGGGCTTGAGCATGTGGATAGGGGGGATCCCAATCATGCGTGCTATCTCCAACTTGGGGGCGTGCCCGATCGTTGTTGGTGCCGAAGCCGGAAGCGAGAGGTTGCTCATGTTTGCCAAGCTGACGAGGCCAAAGTGCATGTTCTGCCCCCCATCTTATGCCGAATATCTCATCCAACGAGCTCAGGGAATAATAGGGATGGAGGTGAAAGAACTCGGGATCTCGAAGATACTAACTGCCGGGGAGCCCGGCGTTGGCATGCCGGAGTTCAGGAAGAAGGTTGAAGATGCCTATGGGGCTACAATGTACGAGTGCATCGGATTCGCTTTTTCTTTGCAGTTGGTCTCTTGTGGGACGGAAGAGTATCATGGTATGCATGTAGCGTGCGAGGACTACTGTTTGGCTTATGACTTGATGGATCCGGCTACAAATCAGCCGATCGAAATAAAAGACGGCGCTATAGGTAAGCAGATAATCACCTCTCTGGAGTGGGAAGCTGCTCCTGCTCTCAGGTATGACATCGGAGACCTGGTACAGGTGTTCACCGAGCCTTGCTCCTGTGGACAGCCGGGCTACAGGGTGAAGATATTAGGCCGAATTGACGATATGCTCATCGTAAAGGGGATTAATGTTTATCCCACGGTGGTCAAGGATGCGATCATGAGCTTTGTACCCAGAGTGACCGGCGAGATGCGAATTGTGCTCGACGAGCCCCCGCCCAGGGTGGTGCCTCCATTGAAGGTCAAGGTAGAATACGGTGCCGAAGTTGGCCAGTCGGAGCTGGAAGGTCTCAAGAGTGAGATAGAGCAAAGGGTATCTGATATGGCCAGGACAAGGCCAATGGTGGAACTTCTACCTCCCGGCACTTTGGAAAGGGATCCTACAAAGAAGGCAAAACTTCTGGAGAAAAAGTACCAGGCTAAATAGGGAAGCGCTCGGCTTTTATCATTGTCTCTTCATCCTCGCCACCTCTAGGGTTGATACAGGCGGCAAGTGCCAATATATCCCGTGGTCTCAAAACAATGGAGAATAACCATTAGTGGTGTTATAATAGGCATGTGATAACTGATGGGAAATACGCAGAGAAGCAGGGACCAGATTGTGCGTCGGGTGGCGAGCTACGCCACGAATGAGCTATTGGAGAAGTCTCAGGTCAAATTGGTGGCTTGGATCCGGGTGGAAGTCTGTGGTCAATGTCCCATAAGTGATGTTTGCGAAAAGCCGTGTCCCAAGGCGCTGAAGTTCGCCGCGGCAAATAGGGGCTCAGTGCTGCGAGCGCTTGCCGTCTGGAACTGAGACCATACCCCAACCTCAAAACGGTCGTAACTCCTATTTTCACAGCGCAGCTACAGAAGTCTTATACTTGTGATGGGCCTAAGTGGGCGTTTGAAAACCATATAAGGAAATTGGCTGGGTGGCTGACGCAGTTGGCTGTCTTGTCAGCTTTCTTGATGATGGGCGGCAGAAGTAGGTTCTGTAGATGCTCAAGACTTGTCTGCCAGAATCTTTATTAGCACGGTACGATTCCTGGGGCCATCAAACTCGCAGAAAAAGATGCCCTGCCATGTGCCCAAAACTAACTTTCCATCTTCCAAGAAAAGCATCTCGGAGTTGCCTACTAAGCTAGCCTTGATATGAGCAGGAGCATTTCCTTCCATGTGGCGGTATCTATTGTGCTGAGGTACCATATCCTCCAGCTGTGCGCTAATATCTTCAGCAACACTGGGGTCAGCATGCTCATTTACTGTAATCCCGGCGGTGGTATGGGGGACGAAAACATAGCAAACGCCACTTTGAATGCCACTAGAGGCCAGTACTTCCTTAACACGGGGAGTAATGTCTTGAAAATCTACTCTTGACCTTGTCCTCACGTCTATTCTGTACAGCAAAGCTCTCCTTAAGGCTTCAGTCTCGGTTCATATCCTACACTCTCTTAGCCTCAGTCGCAATATACTCTCAATGGTAGCATGTATGTTCTTACGCTCCCATCTGAACTTCATAGAAGACTTTTTGTCAAATCGCGTATCTGAAGTGGCTGGCCTTAGTCAGATATACTGATAACCCATATATCCTAGCTGTTTCCCCACCCCAAATCATTTCGGGGTTTCAAATACAGTTTTGCAGAAGGGGTCACCTTTGTATATCGATTTGATGTGATAGTGAATGATATCAGGATTAATGACCTGACGGAAGCCGAGATTGTAGCTGTCCCAGATCTCGCACATGTCCTCAGGGGCCCCAATCAGCTTCCACCTCTCTGCCAGGGGGCAACGAGTAACATGCATTACACAGCGGGATTCAGACAGCTCAACAATTTCAAATTCATGCCCCATTATCCCCATTTGCGGGGTAGCTACTTCTTGGACAAAGCCTTGGACATCAGGCCTGATTCCCCTTCTCTCAACAAAAACCTTTCTGCCCTGTACTATAGCCTGCTGGCGCAAGCAATCCATAATCAAGCTACGACCCTCATCCCCGTAGCGGTCTACCACTGCTTTGGCTATGACCGCCACCCATAGTGGCCAAGCTCGGCGTATCACTTCCAATTTCTCATCTGGCGATAGCGCCTTTGTCATTTCTCTCCTTCTTTCCTATTAGCCGTGACACTTCGAAAGTGAGGTCAGCGACCGAGCAATTCCAGGAGCAGACAGAAACCATCTGCCTCTAATCCCGCGCTTCTTGCAATGATATGCTGATATTTATCTTTCGTCCATCTTCTAAGCGCACGTATGCTGGCCTCGCTGTCCCAGTTAATGCTCTCAAGAGGTTGATTAGATATTCCGCCTTATACATTTGGTCCAGGCTGATTTCCCGTATGTTCTCGGTATCCCTTCTGGAATGATAGGTCCCGGGCGGCTGCTTAATTCTCTTGTTAGTGCCTTTCTTTATCGATTCCCAATTCTCCTTGAACAGCTCAATACCTACAGTCTCTGCTTTTTGGTGAAGCGATTCTCCATTATCTGTAAAATCGGCTTTGATTTCCTTTTGGGCAATAATGTCACCGGCATCAACCTCTTCGTTCATGAAGTGTAGAGTAATCCCAGGGCCAGTTCCCTCTATTATGCTCCAGCTCGGACCACTTGATCCTCGATTATACGGTAGATAAGAAGGGTGCATATTTATGCCACCAAAAGTAGGGATGTCAAGGAGCTCTTTTGGTAGAATATGTCGAAAGAACATCGCCAAGATGTAGTCAGGCTTCAACTGTCGCATTTTGTTGAGGAAACTAGGCTGTCTCAGATCGCTGCCGAGAAAAATATATTTGGGCGCTAGACCCGAAATCGGGGTCAAATCTGAAGCTTGTATGATTTTCTCCCTTTTGGAGATGTCTCTTCCCCGTGATTCGACCACCAGTGCCACGATGTCCTCGTTCGTCGCTTTTAGCCATTTCAAAATCCCCACTCCCAAAACACCACCGCCACTCATATAGACAATTCTGGCCATGTTATGTCTTGCACCCCCCTAATTGATAGCAACCTTTGGAAGCATATCAACGAACATGATTTCCCATTCCAACAGCAACGCCGTAGCTCTCACTTTCTCTCTTTTTTGCCACCGATAATACACCCGTGGCACTTGTCTGTCAAACCTGCTTGGAACCTGGCAGCGGGCAGAGGCAGCAGCCGAACAACACCAAATTGACCAGACGCAAGAGGCGTTCTATACTTGGTGTCTAAGGTTACCCGGCTAAAACAATTGCTTCTTTTGCTACATCGTTGCAAAGAATAGCGAATTGTTAAGTCAAGTAATAAATGTAGCTACTTGTTAAGCTCAATCGTATCAACACAAGCCCAGATTTCTATACATAGCGTCCGCAGGCGAAGCCTTCGCCAAGTTTGCACCACACGCAGCTGCCCGGCGTCTGTTCGGCGATCATTAGCTGCGATTCGCAGTTGCCACAGAGGCATTCCTCCCCAGGTTTCATGGGCCCGTCGCAGGGAGTGATGGTCATGGGGCAAAGCTGGATGCAGCTGCCGCATTGCTTACAGAATTCGGGTCGGACGCCGAAGGGGTAGTCCACGTGACGATCCTTGCCCCGTCCGACAAAGCCGATCGCCCCGACCTTCCAGACCTCGGTGCAAACCCTCACGCAGCGCCCGCATAAGACACAGTCTTCGTTCCGAAAGGGATAACGGACTTCCTTGACCCCACAGCGCAGGGCGATGTCTTGAATGGCGCGTGAGTTGGGTGCTTGGGCCACCAGCAGCTCCGCGAGATTGCGGCGCAGTTTCCGGATCTTGTCCGTATTGGTCTTGATCGCCATGCCCTCCTCCACGTTCAAGGTGCAGGAAGTGGTGACATTGGAACGGCCGTTGACCACGTGCTCGACAATACACAGCCGGCACGCGCCGATGTCAGATAGGTAGGGGACATGACACAGATGAGGAATGCAGATGCCGTATTCAAGCGCTGTGTCGAGCACGCTGGTCCCTTTGATTGCGCGAATGCTGGCCCCATCTATGTTAACGTTAACATATTGCAGCATCTTGACACCTCGCTTTCTCAGACGACTCGAATCGCATCGAACTTGCACTCACTTCGGCATATCCCGCATTTCTGACAGAGTTGGGTGTCAATAACATGCACTTGTTTTTTCTCGCCGGTGATCGCCCCATATACGCAGGCCTGTAGACAGACACCACAGCCATTGCACTTGTCCGGATCAATCGAGTATGTAATCAGAGCCTTGCATACCCCGGCCGGACATTTCTTTTCTTTGATGTGCGCCTCGTATTCCGGGCGGAAGTAACGCAAGGTGGAGAGCACCGGATTGGGAGCGGTCTTACCCAGCCCGCACAGGGCGGTCTGGGCAACCGTGTCGGCCAACTCCTCCAGGAGATCAAGCTGCTCCGGTCTTCCACGGCCTTCGGTGATGTCCGTTATTATCTCGAGCATGCGGTCAATCCCCAGGCGGCAGGGCAGGCACTTGCCGCATGACTCGTCCTGTAAGAAGGTCAGGAAATACTTGGCCACGTCCACCATGCAGGTCTCCTCATCCATCACCACCATGCCGCCCGAGCCGATCATGGAGCCAGCTTCGGAGAGCACATCGAAGTCGATCGCAAGGTCGAACTTATCAACTGGCAGACACCCGCCCGATGGTCCGCCAGTCTGGACTGCCTTGATCTGCTTGCCGTTGACCGCGCCGCCGCCGATGTCAAATACCACCGTGTGGATGGGCGTGCCCATGGCCACTTCAACCAGGCCGGTGTTCTTGATACGGCCGGTAAGAGCGAGTATCTTGGTGCCCTTGCTCTTCTGGGTTCCCTTCGCGGCAAACCATGCTGAACCATTCGAGATGATGGAAGGGACATTGGCCCAGGTCTCGACGTTATTGAGGGTCGTGGGTTTGTGATAAAGACCATCCACCACGGTATGAACATCCTTGGGCCTTGGCTCGCCGACTTTGCCTTCCAGGGAGGCCATGAGTGCCGTTGATTCGCCACAGACAAAGGCTCCACCGCCCCGGGCAATGTCTACATCGAACGAGAAGGAGGAGCCTAGTATATTGTCGCCGAGGAGGCCGAACTCACGGGCCTGCTCGACCGCAATCCGGGAATGCTTGACCGCGAGCGGATATTCGTTGCGGACATAAATATATCCCTTCCGAGCGCCTATAGCCCAGGCACCGATCATCATGCCTTCCAAAACCAAGTGAGGGTTGCCCTCGAGCACGCACCTGTCCATATAGGCCCCGGGGTCGCCCTCGTCCGCGTTACAGATCACATACTTCTCGCCATCGGGCATCTCCCCACATTCTATCCACTTGAGCCCGGTCGGGAAGCCACCACCGCCACGTCCCCGCAGCCCTGAGGACTTGATTTCCTCAATGACCGCCTGCGGGGTCATGTAACCAAGCACTCTCGCGAGAGCGGAATATCCACCGGCCACTATGTAATCCTCGATAGAGCGGGGATCAACCATGCGGTTCTGGGACAGGATCTGCCGGTCCTGTGACCGGTAAAAGGGAATTTCCGATTCGGTCTGAAAGCTTTCACCAGAAACAGGGTCTCTGTAAAGCAGCCGCTCGATTACTCCGCCGTTTACCACGGTTTGGGAAACAATCTCAAAAGCATCCTCCGGCGAGACGTGACAGTAAAATAAGTTGCCCGGCTCGATGATCATGACGGGGCCTTGCTCGCAAAAACCATGGCAGCCAGTGACGCAAAGGCGCACCCTCAGGTCCAGTCTCTGCCGGGATAACTCGTCCCGGACCGCGTCAACCACAGCCTGGGAACGCGAGGCCTGGCAGCCGGTCCCTCCGCACACCATCACCGTAGTGGTAATTTTCTGCCGTTGCTCCCAGAGTTGCTGGCGCAGGTGTTCCAGTTCACGGTAACTATTGAACCGGGACATTTTGATTTTCCTCCGTTTCCTGGCGGCGAAGGGTTTCGATCAGTTTACGGAGCTTAGCAGGCGTCATGTGGTGATGATAGGACCCGTTCTCGGTAACAATCGGTCCCAGTGCACAAGCACCCAGGCAGTTGACATGCTCGACGGAAAAATGACCGTCGGGGGTTACCTCTCCTGGTTTAACACCGAGTTGGCCAGTAGCCTGGTCGAGGACGAGGCGAGCGCCCCGGACATGACAGGCCGTGCCCATACACATGGTGAGAACATGCTTGCCGGATGGGTTTAACCGGAAAGCCCTGTAAAAGGAAGCCACACGGTAGACCTCAATGATCGGCACCCCGAGACCTTGAGATACACTTTGCATGGACTCTTTGGATATATAGCCGTAGTTTTCCTGAATATCTTGGAGAACTTCGATCAGCTGATTCGGTTGACTGCGGCATACTTCCAGGATTTGATCGAGCGTTTGGGGCGGCATGTTACCCTCCTATAATCGAGAGTCAGCTTGACTACATTTAAAATACCTGATAAAGTTCAACGATGTGTATACTTTGTATACGGAAAAAATGCACTTATATTGCCTATTAAAAATAGGCAGTAAATTGGAGGAATCTAATGGAAAATGAAAAAAGTCCTTCTTCTCCAACCGCTGGCCGGCATCTGCCTTTTCCCTCGAAAGACTTAGCCCTTTTGTGGCGGATCCCATTTCTCGGCGAAACCGAAACTGACAAGATCGAGAGCGCGTTGCGCGAGCGCATCAAAGAATTGAATTGCCTTTATGGGATATCGCAACTAGCCGAGCGTTATCTGCATTCCCTTGACGATCTACTGCATGAGCTTGTGAACTTCTTGCCCTATTCGTGGCAATATCCGGAGGTCACCTGCGCCCGTATCCTCTTTCAGGGAAAAACCTACACTAGCGATAGATTCAAGGTGACCAATTGGCGGCAGTCGGCACGGATTTACATGTATCATAAGCCGGTAGGTGAGGTCGGTATTTTCTATCTGCAAGAATGCCCGCCGGCTGATGAAGGTCCTTTTCTTAAAGAGGAGCGGGCTTTGCTGGACACGGTCGCCGAGCAGATCGGCACCATTGCCACACGGATATCGGCAGAGATGGAATTGCAGGAAGCCAACCGACAATTGACCCTGGAGCGCCAGGCCTTGCAAGAAGCCAATACCGCGCTGCGGATACTCCTGTCCCGTATTGAGCAAGAGAAACAGGAAATCCACCAGGACATTAAAATGAATGTCGAAAAAATCCTTATGCCTATCCTGCATGCTCTGGCCTCGCAGCTACACCCGGCCCAGGTTAAATATGTGGAGATGCTCCGGAATAACCTTGAGGAAATCACTTCGCCATTCGTGAGCAAATTATCCCTTTCCTACCATTCGATGACACCGACCGAAATCGCCATCTGCAACATGATACGGAACGGGTTGCAAACCAAAGAAATCGCCGAGATGCGGGGCGTATCCGTGGCCACCGTCAACCGCCACCGGGAGAAGATTCGACGCAAACTCAAGATCGTCAACCAGGATGTCAATCTGACGACTTTCCTGCAATCAAGTATGTGGGAGGAAAAATAAAAACCAGATTTACCATATCAACTTAGGACCGCGGCATACCCCTGCCCCATTGGCCTTCATTTTCTGATCGTCAGCATCAGTAGACTGTACGAGCACTCATGCACACTGAATAAAAGTGGGCGTGGATGGTATAATCTGCTGTAGTTAAGTGGTTATGCCAGACATGTGCTTGTGTCCATCTTAAGTTACACATATCGGAGATTGTGGATCATGATGGAGATCAAGTATGAGCCAATAGGGGTCATCCATTCTCCCTTTAAAGGTGTCGAGGGAATGCCAATACAACCGACTGGTGCCAGAGGAGTTAAAGGGACGGTGGATGTATTTGCAGAATACTGTGCTGGCCTTAAAGACATTGAGGGTTTCTCCCATATAATCCTGGTCTATCATTTGCACCTGTCCAGAGGGTACTCGCTGGAAGTCAAGCCATTCATGGACGAGGAGACACACGGAGTATTTGCCACGCGAGGTCCGGCGCGTCCAAACCCTATTGGCATCTCAGCCGTACGCCTGGTTAAAGTCAAAGGCTGTACGCTTCACATCGAGGACGTAGACATTGTTGATGGCACTCCGTTACTGGACATTAAGCCCTATGTGCCAGATTTCGACTGGCGGGCAGGGGAGCGGATAGGCTGGCTATCTGGGAAATCGAGCGATGTGCACCAAAAGCGATCAGACGGAAGGTTCGCTTCTGAGGAGGAGGATAGGAGCTCCATCTAAGTATGACTCAACAAGTGGGCGGATTTTTAGATTACGCTTCGTCATAGTGTGCAGCAACCCCTCATCTCTTCCGCAGTAATCGGTGCCCTGGCTTTGGTCGGCCAGAATGCTTATACTAACAACAGGCTTTGACAGGAAGAAAGAGATAGCTCCCATGTCATCAACCCCCTTACTCAAAGCATTGGTTGAATCCGGAATCGGCCCTCGCAGGTGGCTGGCCGATGCCATAAAAAGAGGATTGGTGGAAGTAAATGGGAACGTAGCGGAAGACTTTCGCCAACCGGTAAATATTGAATCAGACTGTGTACTGATCAATGGGCAGATGGTTTGCCTCAAACCGAAGCGAGTGGTCTGCTTGATGCTCAACAAGCCGAAGGGCGTTCTGTCTACCACCAGCGATAAGAGAGGACGCAGAACGGTTGTAGACCTTCTACCCAAAGAGTATCGTCACCTGAGATTGTACCCGGCAGGACGCCTGGACAAAGACAGCACGGGCCTTCTGCTATTGACCAATGATGGTGGACTCACCTATCGGCTTACTCATCCCAAATTTGAGCACGAGAAGGAGTATCTGTTACATATAGACGGCAGCCTTAAGCCAGACGAAAAACAACGGATTGAGCATGGGCTTCCACTTGACGATGGCATGACTCACCCGGCCAAAGTCAGACGGGTGACATCCCCTGCGTCCTTCAACTATAGCATAACTATACACGAGGGTAGAAAGAGGCAGGTGCGCCGCATGTTGGGCAGTCTGAGTCACCGTGTCCTGGACTTAAAGCGAATCAGAATAGGGAGCCTCACCCTTGGCAATCTGAAGGAGGGGGATACACGCGAGCTCAGCGCTCAAGAAGTCCAAGCATTATTGAGGGACGAGCCTGATAATAGAAGAGACACCCCATCCAGAACAGGTAGAATATACCGCCGCACTAAAATGTCACAGTAAGCCACATTGTGCAAACTAGGCCAACAATTTATCCCACGGGTATCGGATGTCCCGAATCCCTTCGGGACTGGTTGACGATAAAGTCATAGTGCCGAGCTTCAGCGACGAACCGATATGCAGGGTTATATGAGGCGACACGGCGCTGTCCTGCTGTCGTTGAGGTGGACAGCACACCAGGTACAGGCCACGGGAAGCAAGTGTTAGGGCAGGAAACTGCCAATGCAAGCTGCTATACTGAGTCTACGTAGTCTCTCGAAGGAGGTTCAGTCTTGTCTGTAGCAGAGTATCTGGGTTTTGTTGCGGGAGCTTTTGTCAGTCTTAGTACTGTCCCGCAGGTCATTCGTGTCCTCAAACTTAGGAGTGCCCGTGAGATAAGCATACTCTTTACCACCTTGCTGTTGATAGGTATCTTCCTGTGGTTAAGCTACGGCGTTTGCTTAGGCTTGGTGCCACTCATCCTCTGGAATGCAATAGGGGCAATTCCTGTTGCCATACTTCTCTACGCAAAGCTCAGGTACGGAAGCTGAGGCTGGAGTTGAGTGGGGTCTGGGCTAAAGCATCATCCAGCTGAATTGAGATAGGCATCGGGAATCTTGGGCCCGAAAAATGGCCAAAGAATCTCTCTCAGCTTCGATGATTTGGCGGGAAAAGGGGAGCTGCATTTCGGTTGGGGCATTTTTACCTTGGCTTCGGATAGAAACGAAAAACGGGCATTGTAAGCGATTTTCCTGGAATTTCACCGATTATTCACCCCATTCATAGCAGAATTCACCCATGTGCACATAGGAAAGGATAATAGATGTACCATTGACATTGCTGCTTGCCGATGGTGTACTAGTATTGTTCAGAGACGAGATTATATCTTGCGAGTGTTGGAGAAAGAAGGAGGAACCAGTGTTAACTTGGCTAGGTATTGCGGCGGTTATTACTCTTCTTGCGGTGCTCATTGCTGTTAGACTGAAGCGTGAGAGTAACAACGCCGAGAGTGGGCAAGCTGACAAGTCAGAAAGCCAGTGAATCTGCAGCCGTTCGAAGAAACTAATGGTGATCTGGCAACTACTAAGAACTTCGGGGTGGTGGGGATGTGGGCCATCGTATGCTTCCGCTGATATCAAATAGCTCCCCCGACATTTTCTTCTTCCCAGAATAGCGAATTCACGATTGGGATCCCTCCTGCATAAGGATTTTCCTCAGTTCACGCCTTAAAAATTCTGAAATTTGTCCCTTTCTTCGCTGGGCTAGTTTCTTTGCCCCACCATCCGAGCTCCTCTCCGAAGCGTCCTAAGTTCGTTCATAGCGCTTGGACCGATTGGACCAATGTAATGGCCCGATTTCTCGTTTTCAGTTGTCTAAAAGGGGATTGTCAATTCACACCCGACCTCACATACTTGAGATGGAAAGGAGAAGCATAAGCCTTGTTTTGGGTGTTCTGGTTAACGGGTATCTTTCTCATGCTGGGCCTCTTTGCGCTTTGGCTGAGGGGTGAGCTCCGTGCACGTCGCTTGCGTCGCGAGAAATGGACTTTGGATGTCAACAGTCCATGATGTCTCTTGCTGCCAGCGATTCCCCCAGCTTGAGCACGGTATCCTTCAATCCCCTATAGAGCCCCACTGAAAGAGTCAAGCCCTTCTTGGCGGGCACTGACTCTTCATCCTCATGATGGTCATAGACTCTGAAGTCTATTAGATCATGTCCCACGTATTGGGTCAGTGAGCCCCCGACCTCCTCCATCTCCTCCATCGAATTCTTGTTCTTGGTGAACTCGGCGATCGGTTCTGACATTGCTTTCTCCTCCATGTGTGTTTCCATCATTATGGGCTGTAGCGCTGCAAGCGATGGCTGATTCTTGCCCAGCTGGACGAGAGAGTTTATATTAAAAAGAGTTACTGGTATGCCTTGGACAAGCCCCGCACAAAAGCAACGCTGTACAGGAAATTGAAGCCGACGAGGCCTGGGGGCTTGACAGCCAGCCGATATGAGGATATCATCAGCGCCAAGAGCGATGAGGCATGAGAGTTGCCGCAGCGCAATTTGAAAGAGGAAATGCTGATTAAATATCATCAGTTAGGAGGTATATTATGAAGGTTGAAATTCGCTATTGTGCGTCGTGAAACTACAAGCCTAACGCCGCCAGTCTGGCGGAGGAATTGCGCGAGGCCTTTGGTGTGGAGGCAGAATTGATCGATGACCATAGTGACAGAGGTATCTTCAATGTCATCGTAGATGGGAAGTTGGTATTTTCAAGGAAAGAAATAAGACGACTCCCCGACCCTGGCGAGGTAGTTGGAAAACTCAAGCAGTAGAAATATCTGCGGCAGGGTTCATGTTACTCAGTAGCCGTGTTTCAAGGGCAGGCTGTCCTAACGGACTTGGGCAAACCGTGGATCAACATTAGATCGAAAAGTTTTATCTTTTGCCCACGATGGTGGAGCTGGGGTATCAATAGGTAGAACTTTTGAGTTGCCCTTTGCTTTTACCGTTTGACCCATCAGCGCCCACAGGTCTGGACATCCGGAACAGGCAGTTGCTTGTATAAAAGACCTGGGGCTTCCCCAAGAGGCCACAGATAAGATCTTGGGTGACAACGAAACCCAGATTTTTAGCATGGGCGGCAAAAGGTTCTGAGCATCCCTATGCCCCGATCTTGCTCCCATTTCCCATCCTGTATATACCAATCCAACAATGTGGATTGTTTCTGGAACCAAAACACACCACGTTTACTTGCCTCCACAATTTTGGGATTAAAGAAATCTTGACAACAAGCGACCAAGGGCTATAGCATAGCGTGGTAGTTGATATGGGAAATGATGCCGTGTTCCTCGACAGAGATGGGACGATGGCGAAGGACGTGCCGTATTGTAGCCGCCCAGAAGATTTCGAGTTGCTGCCCAAAGTGGGGCAAGGGATAAAGCTGCTAAACGATAAGGGCTTCAAGGTGATTGTGATCACCAATCAGTCCGGCATAGCTCGTGGCTATTTCACCGCTGAGATGCTGGATCGTATACATCAGAAAATGAGGGATGACTTGGCTGCATATGGGGCTCACATCGATGCCATCTATTACTGTCCCCACCACCCGAATGATGGATGCAACTGCAGAAAGCCGAGGCCGGCGCTGATTTACCAGGCGGCAAAGGAGCATGATATTGAATTGGGCGAGTCCTTCCTTATCGGAGACCAATTGCAGGATGTAGAGGCAGGGTATTCCGCTGGCTGTAAAACATGCCTACTCTCGCCTTCAGGCACGTCCGGAATGCCACCATACCAGCATAGCGCAGCAAAGCCGGATTTTGTAGCCCATGACTTCTGGGAAGCGTGCAGCTGGATTTGTGATCTGAAATGAATATTCTAGTAACCGGGGGAGCGGGATATGTGGGAAGCATCCTGGCCGGGGAGTTAGTCGAACAAGGGCATCGCGTCATCGTCTTGGATAGTCTCGAGCAAGGCCACAAAGAGGCTATTGCCCCGGAGGCTGTGCTTGTCCATGCTGATTTGGGCGATGCGGAGGCATTAGATGGGGTATTTGGACGTTACCAAATAGACGCGGTAATGCATCTGGCTGCCGAAACCATTGTGGAGCATTCCATCACCGACCCAAGAAGATACTTCCACACAAATGTGGTCTGTGGCATCAGACTCTTGGATGCCATGCTGAAGCACGGAGTGGACAAGCTCGTCTTTTCATCGAGCGCTGCGGTCTACGGTGAACCCACGAGAGTGCCCATCAAGGAAAACGACCCTCCGCTACCGCTTAACGCCTATGGAGAATCCAAGCTGATGTTCGAGCGGATTCTGAGTTGGTATGGGCATGCTTACAGGCTGAAGTCCATCTCGTTGCGCTACTTCAATGCCGCTGGAGCGAGTGAGCGGTACGGAGAGGACCACGATCCCGAGACACATCTCATCCCCAATGTGCTCAAAGCTGCCCTGGGAAAGATCGCACACGTGCCTGTTTTTGGCACTGATTATGAGACCAGGGATGGTAGCTGTATTCGAGACTATGTCCACGTCCAGGATATTGCCCAAGCCCATCTCCTTGCCCTAGAGAGCATCGACAACTTGAATGGTAGAGTCTACAATCTGGGATGTGAAGAAGGCTATTCAGTAAGGGAGGTGATCGAAACTGCGAAAAGAATCACCAGAGCCCAGATCCAAACAAGACCTTGTCCCAAGAGGCCAGGGGACCCAGCAGTGCTAATTGCAAGTTCGGAACTGGCCAGGGTAGAATTAGGATGGAGGCCAAGATATCCCGACCTTGGAAGCATCATCGAAAGCGCCTGGCGCTGGCAAAAAAACCACCCGGATGGCTACGGTAGTGGAGTTTCCTAGAAGTAGAGGTGGCGTTGAGAGTTCCGGGAACCGGTGAGCTTGGTTTCATCGGTTCCCATTGAGCAATTGGCGGTTTTGCCATGATAATAACGCAGACGCCCTTGAGGATAAGCTTTGTTGGTGGCGGCACCGATCTTCCCTCCTTCTATCAGCTCGATGGTGGTGCAGTGCTCAGCACGACCATTGATAAGTATGTCTATGTGATAGTGAAGGACAGGTTTGATGACAATATCAGGCTCGGCTATACCCGAACAGAGATTGTCGACTCCATTGACAGGATAAGTCATGACATCGTGCGGGAGGGGATGAGAAAGACCGGAGTGGACGGTGGTGTGGAGATAGTGACCATTGCGGATATCCCAGCTGAGGGCACAGGACTCGGCTCGTCGAGCTCGCTTACCGTTGGCCTGCTCAACGCCTTCTACCAGTACCAGGGCGAGCCCAAGGAGCCGTGGTTTCTTGCCAAAGAGGCTTGTGAAATTGAGATCAACATCTTGGGTAAGCCTATAGGCAAGCAAGACCAATATGTCGCTGCCCTTGGCGGGTTGCGGAGATTCACATTCCACCCCGATGAAACTGTATCAAGCGAGGTGATAGATATGCCTCAAGGTACCTTCCAAGCTCTCAATCAAAACCTGCTTCTTCTCTATACCGGCATCACCCGCAGTGCTGATCCCATCCTCGAAGAGCAGCAGGCAAACACGAATGTCAATATGAGGACACTCCGCCAAATGAAGGAAATGGTGACCGAGTTGCAACAGGAACTCACCAAGGGAAACATCGGTGCCCTGGGTGAGATACTTCACAGGGCATGGTGTCATAAGAGGGAGCTTGCCAGTGGCATAACTAACCCAGTCATAGATGAAATCTACGACAGAGCACGCGCAGCGGGGGCACTCGGAGGCAAGATCACCGGAGCCGGAGGAGGAGGTTTCTTGCTCCTCTATGTGCCCATTCATCTCCGTGATGAGGTAAGGAAGGCGCTTGGGAAGCTTCGTGAGGTCCCGTTTAATTTGGAACGGGATGGTACCAAGACCCTGCTCAATTCCCGAAGACCAGTATAGGAGAAAAGATGATGTTGCCTACCGAATACCTTGACCAAATAGTTGGTCTCGTCAATGAGTTAAGGAAACAAGAGGACTTTGTTCACCAGTTAGCCAATGAAATAGTCGACAGATGTATGCAAGGCAAGCAGGTTATAGTCTTCGGCAACGGCGGCAGTGCTGCCAATGCTTCGCACTTTGTCTGCGACCTGTCTGGGAGTGCTGCTGGTGAGGCTGGCCTAAAGATAAAGGCACTTTGTCTCACCGACAATACTACTCTGCTAACTGCCTGGGCAAACGATGAATCCTACGAAGCCATCTTTGCTCAACAACTCAAGGTTTATTGCAACCCCGGTGATCTGGTCATAGCTATAAGCTGCAGTGGTAATTCACTGAATGTGCTCAGGGGGATCGAGGTGGCAAAGCAAGGAGGCGCTTCTTGCTTTGCCTTGTGCGGATTCGATGGTGGGCGACTTGCCAAATTGGCTGACCATGCTATTGTCATTTCCGCCAGACATATTAAACAAATCGAGGATATACATCTTGTTACGCTTCACATAGTCTCACTCTTAGTCAAGGAAAAGCTCAAGAGTCAGGAGGCTGTGTAATAAGGTGTTGGATATGCGCCGCTGACTCTGCCTTAACGATCCCAGCTTAGGAAAACCCTCAGGTTGGAGGTAGGTGAGTGGTGGCTGTGGAGATGAGAACGAAGGTGTTTTGAACCTCGATGGCAATGGCGGTGCGAGAGAGAAGAAAATGAGCAAGGATAGGATGATACCTCACGACTTTCGTCGAGAGTTGTTCATAGAATTGTTCGACCTACCAACCAGGCGGTGCGGCCTTGCCTCCCACGATGTGGAGGTGGATATGTCCACAGCCAAGGACATTTGCGCCCGGTTCCACGATGGAGGTATAAACCTCACTCATATTCATCTGCTGGTTAAGGCAGCCGCCCAAGCACTACAGGAGAATCCCATCTTCAACTCGGTAATAACCCATTCAGGGATCAGAATCCTGGAGAAAATCAGAATTGGTGTGGTCGATGATGTGCCAGCGAGGTTCCCTTTGCTGCTCATCGAAGATGCGCATCTGAAGTCTCTGGAGGAGATCGCTCATGAGCTAACGCAGTCAACTAGCCTGCTAAGCACGGACGAGCCGAAGTTTCTGAAGCGGATGGACTCTTTGCGCCATATCCCCCGTCTTCTGAGAAAGCTCGTAATTAAGTACCTGCGGGGTCACCCACCGCGTGAATTGAGGGCACTATTACCCACTTTCTTCGTGTCCAGCCTGAGCAATGCTGACAGCGGCTTCCCTGTCTATGGGACGACGGCCTACCTCTTCGCTGGCAGGGTGGCAGAAAGGCCACTGCTTGTCAACGGGAATGCGGCAGTCAAACCGACGATGTGCCTGACGCTCGTTACTGACCACCGTGTTGTCGGAGGTGTGGATGCAGCGACCTTCCTTAGTAGAGTAAAGGAATTGGTCGAGGAGGAAGGGTGAGGGTATTACTAGTCCAATCCTATTTGGGAGGCGAAGCGGAGCCGCTGTTCCCGCTGGGACTTTGTTATTTGGCCACAGCGCTGATGAGTCATGGCCATGAAGTGACTATTTGCGACCCAAACGTTAGCCCTGATCCAGTCGCCGAACTCAAGAACGCAGCCCGAATTCTGAGACCATCGATCATTGGGGTTGCGCTGCGTGTCATTGACAACTCCAGCTACTGGGACTTCCATTCCTACGTTGCCCCATTTTTCGATATGGTGTCGATTCTTAGAGAGGTTATGCCCAGCTCCAAGATCGTGGTTGGGGGGCCGGGTTTCTCTCTCTACGCTCACGAAATCCTAAAGCGAGCAACGGCAATCGATTATGGTATCTTCGCCGAGGGTGAAGAGGCAATGCCAGAGCTTATTCAAAACCTTGACCATCCCGAAGCGGTTAAGGGGGTGTTCTATCGAGGCAATGGTGCTCTGCACTTCACCGGGATAAGGGAATCGGTCGACTTTAGCAGCCTCCCGTCTCCGCGAAGGGATATGGTCGACTTCACCCCGTACCTGAACCACCCATTCAGCATCGGCGTGCAGACCAAACGCGGCTGTATTTTCAAGTGCTCTTATTGCACTTACCCTTATCTGGAAGGAGCAGGGCTTCGGCTGCGGCCAGCACATGCTGTTGTTGACGAGTTGGAGGAGCTGGCTAACAACTATGGTCTACAGACCTTCTTCTTTGTTGACTCGGTGTTCAATTCGCCCCAGACCCACGCCCGCGCTATTTGTGAGGAGATTTTAGCCAGAGGATTGAGCCTCCGCTGGCGGGGCTACCACAACGAGAAGTTGGTCGACGGGGAGTACCTGAAGCTGGCAAGGGATGCCGGGTGTGCCTGTTTCATGTTCTCTCCGGATGGCATTTCCAGTTCTACGCTCACAGCACTGAATAAGAACATCAACGAACAGGACATAGAGAGGGTCTACTCCTTAGCCAAGCAGATTGATAACGTCAATGTTAGCTTTAACTTCTTTGTCAATGCTCCTGGGGAGAGCCTTCGCAACCTTCTTCGCCTCTTCGCCTTCCTCTCACGGTTGAAGCTTAAACTGGGAAGAAAGGTGGATTTCATCGGCTTTGCACATATCCGAATCTACCCAAATGCGCCGATCCATGCCCTCGCTCTTGAAAAGGGACTAATAAAGGAGGGCGATGACCTGCTGAAGGCTGTGTTCTACAACCCTCCACCATGGCGCTATATCATAGCCATGCTTAGCCAACCTATAAGGACGATGCTTAAGGCAGGGAGGATGCTAAGTAGACTGGTACCAAGCTATAGAAAGTGAAATCGAGATGTGTCCCAGGCAGGTAATCCCACTTAACCCGGAGCGCAAATACTACCTTTACAACCTGAAACCTTGGCTTGTGCCGCCCGAAGCATCAGTAACTACTTGGATCGACATGTCAGCGGCCAAAACCCTTCGTCGCCAGTTTGAGAGCACCGTTCACTTGACTTACACACACCTATTCATAAAGGCAACAGCCCTGGCTCTTAAAGAGCAACCCGAAGTGAATGCTGTTTGGACAGCGAGAGGCATTCTGCTTCTTGGTGACATCCGCATTGGTGTCACAGTAAATATGGGCGACTACTTCCCCTCAGTAGTCATCGAAAATCCACAATCAGAGAGTCTGCCTGAGATTGCATGGGAATTAGATAAGCTTATAGCCGAGTCCAGATCCAAGGAGGTCCGATTCAGCTTGGTCGGGCGTTTGCCCCTGATTATGGCAAGCCTGGTGACAGCATATCTTAAGAGCTATCCGCCTCGCATCTTTAGGAGACTATTCATGTTTCAGCTCAGCAACTTTGGCCAGTGGGGGATTGACCGCACCATCGGGGTGATTACACGTTGGCCACTGCTTACACTGGGCAACATTGCCGACAGAGTAGTGGCAATCAATGGGGCCTTGAGCATAAGGCCCACCATTTCTTTTACCTTGCTTTACGATTGCCGTGTTATCGATGACGTCCAGGCCTCACGATTCCTGGCTAGGCTCAAAGCCCTGCTGGAGAACCCAGAGAGCTTGTCCTGAGGAGATACTCATCATAAATACATCTATGGTTGGGCCTGCAAATCAAACAGGAAAATCTTGATCCCGGGAAATTCCTTCTCCAACACCGGCATATTATACGTTTGCCCTAAATATTCTAATCGAGGACCTGCTTCCGGATTAGCCAGGACGAACCAAAGTCGGCTCTTCTCGAAAGTTGCATCGTTCACAAAAGCAGCGATCTCAGAAGGCTCCGTCATTTCCGGGTCTATACCAAACCTTTCCAAGTCTCCTTTATAGTAATAACTGAAAGTATATGAATCCCAGCTAGGATTAATCATGATAACGTCACCTGGACCAGCATTTTGCTCGATAAAGGCTGATGTGTCTCTCCACTGTTGCTTTACATCATGCGCATAGTAGTATTGCAATCCAGGTAGGGATAATAAAGCAATGACTACGATAAGAGGATATAGAACTTTCTTTTGCGCAAAGGTGGTAGTTCCTTTTGCCACCAAGAGATACATCGCAGCTGACGCGCTAATTGCGTATTTCGTTAAATAAATCGGGCTGAAAAACTGAGATATGACGAAGGGTATTAATATAGGGAAGAAAAGCCACGTTAATAGTAGTAGAATCTCTTCAACAGATTCCAATGAGATGTTCCAGCCCAGTCCCTTGATACTTTGGAGAGGTTTCTTCCGGTTCCATTTGCCACTGAACTTTTTAATGGAAAAGAAACCCAACAAGCATAGCAATGAAAAAAGCACTAAAAGAGGAAGTGACCCCTCTATTCCCCGGCTTAATCCCGCATAAGTCTCAAAGGTGGCAACTATGCTCCTTAGAGAAGGCTCTGTTATCCAGAAGCCATGTGATAATGCTGAAATTCGCCCAATAAGAGTGGGTATCCAGGGCGAGAAGGCAGCAACTGTGGCTATTTGCACACCTAAGAACCAGAATTTCAATTGCTTATATTTATTCCAGAACAAAATAAAGTGGAAGACTTGCGCCATTATCACAAAAAGACCAAAGACATGTGTATAAGCCAGACAAACATTTGCCAAAGCCAAAAGAGGGAAATGCCATTTTATTACCTTGTCTGATTTCAGTATCTTAATGAAAAGGGAAAACGACAACAGAGTGAGCAACAAGAGCAAGCTATAACCCCTGGCCTCCTGAGAGTAATAGATATGATTACCGGAAATTGCTAAGAGGAGAGCACTCATAAGGCCTATTTTTCTATTGAAGAGCTGACATCCTAGTTGATATATGAGGAATAGGGAAATGATGCCAAAGATGGCCGATAAAGATCTTATCGCTATTTCACTGGTTCCGAAAAGGAGCATCCAAAAATGGAGGAGAATAAAATACAGAGGAGGCTGATTGTGCATCCAGCCAGAAGTTTCTATTGCGGATGCCAGGCTCTGCTCCGACCCGATTACACTAGCTGCTTCATCATACCATATACTTTCAGCACCCAGATCGTAAATTCTGAGGAAGCCTCCGAGGAGGACGATCAACAATAAGGTTACTAGGATTTTGTTGGCTTTAAGCCAACTCCTTATGTTGCTGAACCGTTCCCAAAATTCAGAGGAATAAATTGCCCCCCCGTTAATCGCTTATAATCATACTCTTCGAATTAGTGCTATCCTTACGAATTCTTGGATCGTTTGCTTCAACCCATGCCTCTTAAGATATGGCACCCCTCTAATAACGCCTGCCGCTATCACCCTAAATAGATAGGATGGGTAGTCTATGGCAAAGCGAAAAGGATGTCTTCTTATATTACCCCAGAAGATTTCTCTCTCAGTCTTCCGCTTAAGCTGATGGAATTCCTCCTCACTGAACTCGGTGAGATTCATCCCGGTGAGCGTCTTGATAACCCCACAGACTTTATATGGTGTTAAATTCTCCAAGTATTCTTCTTCGTTTTGGATTAATCCCTCCTTTAGCGCTTGGTCATACAACTCCGCTCCGGGTAGAGGCTTGGCTCGAGAAAAACCGAGCATAGAAACAGACTGAACACTTAGGTAAGGGAGCCTATTGAAGAAATCTATTGTCTCCCTCAGAGTTCCCCTTGTTTCACCTGGATACCCATACATCATGTGTATACGAGTCAATATCCCTGCCCTAATGGTATCTCTCACTGCATTCTCAGCCTGCTCAACAGTCGCTTTCTTGTTCATACGGTCCAGAATGCTTTGGCTGCCAGATTCAATGCCATAGCTGAGTACCGCACAGCCGGCCCTTTTCATGCGCTTCAATAGCTCGAAATCAACTCGATCAACTCTTGCCTCAGAACCCCACTTCATGCTTAAGGGCTCAATGGCATCACACAGCTCGTACATTCTTCTCTTATCGATGGTGAGTAGATCGTCCACAAAATCAATGCCCTTGACTTGAGGATATTTCATCGTAAACTCTTTAATTTCTGCAACAATGTTGTCTACCGACCTGAATCTAACCCCGGTAAAAGTCCTGGAGCAAAATCTACAGCTATAGGGGCATCCCCTGCTACTCATAACCGCAATGGTTTTTATGTTGGGATATCCTGCTAAGCTGGTATTTTCTATATAGGTATCGATGGGGAATAAATCCCATGCCGGAAACTCAACATCATCCAGATTTTGGATGTGTTCCCGTGGCGGGTTCTTGACAATTTTATCACCTTGCTTGAAATAAATACCTTTGACACCCTCCAGATTATCGAGATTTGCCAGGATTTCTGTAAAGGTTATCTCCCCCTCACCGGTCACGCAAATATCCGCCTCCGTGTTTCGCAATACTATTTCAGGGCTGAATATTGCCAATGCGCCGCCGACAACGATCTTTTTCCCATGACATCTCTTGAGCTCTGATGCCAGCCATTTGACGTAAGCGTATTGCGCGGAAAGAGCACTGATCCCGACAATGTCATAATCGAGCTGTTTGACCCTTTCTACGACCTCTTCCTCGGTATATTCATGAGCCCAGATATCCAAAACCTCAACATCGTGCCCAGATTTCCATGCAGCCTTTGCGATATATCCCAGGCCCAGTGGGAAAGTATACGCGCGATAATAGTATTCGGGTACTTGTATTAAAAGAACTCTCATCAATTATCCTTTGTCTTTTTGCCCTCTATTTCAATGCTTTCTCGTAGACCTGGACCATCTTATTGGCCCACTCAGGGATTGAGAATCGGGCCTCTGTAAGCTCTCGGTTGTTCTTCGCTATCAGCCGTTTATGTTCATCTTTAAGTGAGAGCAGTTTTATCAGCCCTTCTGCAAGCGCTCCCGCGTCACCAGGGGGCACCATGATTCCGTTTTCACCATCGAGCTCCAGCTCGGGAACGATCCCCGTGGATGTCGCCACCACAGGCTTTCCGCAAGCCATCGCTTCCATGGTAACCAAGCCGAATGTTTCGTAGAGTGAGGGCAGCACAAATAGATCACATGCTGAGTATAGCTGAATAAGCTCTTCCAGGGGTAAAAAATCGATGAATACCAAACTATCTAAGAAGCCATGGCCTCTCGCTTGTTCCATAATATAAGACTTGACAGAGCCACCATCTGGTGCGGTGTTTGTATCTCGTCCCACCAATACAAACTTGGTCAGGGGCATGCTTGTGATGACCTCGGGGATAGCCTCACAAAGCACGTGAACGCCTTTCCTTGCTTCCAGCCTGCCTATGAACAAGACCATACCAGCATCACTGGTTATTTGCAACCTCTCCCTGATATCAGATTCAACGTACTTGAATTTCTGTATGTCTATAGCATGGTGCACTATTTTGACACTCTCGGGATCGATGCGAAGTCTCTCAATCGCCTGGGTATACGTAGCTTGCGAATTCGCAGCAATCATATCAGCTCTTTTGACAGTGAAATTTTCTAACCAGGAAAGAATCCTTAGATCTATTTGTTCTTCTATCCCTGAGTATGTCCTTGCTCTGATCACATCATTTGCAGAGCTGTGCAAGCCGACCACCAGTGGCGTTTGTTTTCGTATACTATAAAGAAAACCCTCAGCACCCCAGCAAGCTGCGTGCACTATCTCTACGTCATATTTTCTGATTACCTCCCTTAGCTTCAACCAAGCGTAAAAACTGTAGTTGATACGCGCAATGGCACTGTAACGCTTTGGATTTGTTCCCACCCGATGAACAAATACGCCGTTATCCATATGGTCATTGGGCTCGGCTACTGCCTGGCAGATAACATGAACCTCATGCCCCCGCTCAGTCAAAGCGTGTGCCAAGTCATGGTAGACTGTAGCGATTCCACCCCAGGCAGTATCGGGAGGATACTCCCTCGAGAGAAATGCCACTTTCATTATCACTCCTTATGCTCAAAGTAGATTTCAAATGTTGAACTGGAATATATCTTATCATATTCGTTGCTTTCGGCTATAGCCCGATATTCGGTAAAACGATTGTCATCGAAAGATAAATCGCGACGCATAGCCGCAACATAATAGCCCGTTCTGCGAAACACTATTAAATCCGGTGCTATCTCAGATAAATCGAGTGCCTCTTTGGGATGGCTAAGTAGAATAAACTGCGTTTGGTTGAGGCCGGATGCCTTGTACAGCGTTATTTGAAATGGCCAATCCATAGCTATTTGTTTGTCTTCCAACGGGACCTCCGTGGCTAAGAACTGCAAACCGGCCCTCTCTGACATTGGGAAGCTACTATACGCATCGATACTGTATGCTATTATTGGAGATGAGATCGTCAAGAACAACACCCCTACCATGGCCACAGAGTTAATGGCTCTTCTACTTATCCCGGAGTGGTATAAACGAACAATTACCGAAGCGATGATGCACGATAATGCCAGGATGATGAAGGTGAGACCTCTTTCCATTAAAGCAGGGTCTATCCCTCCTGATAGCAAGGTAAAAACAAGAAGAAATGGAATGCTGAGAGTTATAAATGCTTCGCCCGGGTTCAATCCCCAGAGCTTAGACAGCCAATTCCTGACGCTTTTGTCTTGACGGTAGGTTCGAGCTGCTATGTAAAAAATCCCCAGTATCGCTGCTGCTGCATACAGAATGTAGACCCCTCTTTTGATATTAAGGATGTTTCCGTATATGAATGATTCCCCCATCAGACCGGAAACTGCTGGTCTCTCTGGTAGTATGGCGTGATACAGTATGTCTATCCTCTCCCCCCATGGCCAAGGGGGGTAGAATACAAACCACAGAAACCAGCCCAGGAGACAGAATACAAGCATACCAGACAGCATCACCTGGGGACGACCGAATCTACGCGAATAGCCTATGCTGATGAGCAGCGCTGCGGCAAGAAATATAGAAAGGATTAGAGGCGCTAAAGGATGGGAGACTATAATAGCCATGACGGCCAAGATTGCCATAGCCTTTGCGGCAGCACCTTGCCTGGTTAGCAACAGCGATGCTGTCAACATCAACAATAAACCTATTGGATAAGGCGCGGGATGCATCACAATGTAATGCAGCCCTGGGATGGCAATGAAAACAGAGAGGAAAGCCACTTTTTCATTGAATATTCTGGAAATTACTGCATAGCACAAGGGAACAAATAGCAATACAAGAAATAGCGGGAAAAGTTTGCTCATATAGCTCGTAGGCTCTACTCCAATTATATTTAGGAATGCGTAGTGAAAAAGGAAGGAGCCCGGATAAGCCAAGGCATAGTCTGAAAAGGCAACTGCCTCGCCCCCTAATACTTGGGGTATGTTCATAGCAACACCCAGATGCCAGGGGCCGTCGGGGTTTCTCACAAATCCTGCGATAGAGTAAGGGGTGAACCAAAGCATTGTAGCGAACATCACCAGCAACAGGATGTGAAGATACTTATTTTCAATGCGCCATATTAAATAAACCAAGCCTAGTAGAGCAGTTAGCGCGATAGCAACGTAGTAAAGTGGAAACAGCGAGTTTATTTCTGCCAGGGGATCGATAAGCCAGGTATCTTGAAATGCAGGATAAGCGAGGCATATAGATAGCAGATATATCACCCCGATTATTACCGCCGAGTTCAGAATAATTAGTGTCTTTGTCCTACCCTCAGTTCTTTCCACGCCTTATCCCGCATTCCTGAGTTAGAGGTGCCACAGAATTTCCTCCAAAACCGCTGGAACATTGGCATAGAGGAACATCACGAGCCGTAGACCCCGTGTCTATGTATTCCCTGAGGTGCTCTGAACAATTTTGGATTCAATATTCCGCACCCTTTTACCGTATCCAAAAGCAAATCCGATGGCTACGCTGAGGATCAAAGCAGCCGAGAAACAAAGCCTTTTTGTCTCTGACAGACAATTTGATGCCGAAAAGGTCCTTCTTATTCTCTTGGGGATGTATTTGAATAGCAAATCGCTGAGGTAAGATTTTTCGGTAGCTAAAGGCTCGGGTGAGGAACTAAGACTCCGGAGCAGCGCCTTAGAGTATCCTTGACAAAAGGCTGTCTTGAGCAGCATTTTCACTTCTACCTTCGTTTTGGGGATCTTATGATAAACTATGGCTTCGGGGTTATATATAACCCCCTTTCCTAACTGCTCCTTCATTCTCAAACTAAACTCTGCTTCGTCAGCCTGTAAGTAAGGCCTTCCTGTTCTGGCAAGGCCAAGATTTTCCTTGAAAAGCCCCACTTTCTCGAAGACTTCTCTCTTAAAACTCGTGTTTGGTCCAAAGGTGTTGCGCACCTCGACAACCTTCTCATCAGCAAACCCCTCATGAGTAACACCAACCAACCAGTAGAACTCTTCAGGTAGGTAGCCCGGCCTGTCGCAGAGCCAGATGGGCAGGATTTTGCCTCCAACGGCGATGGCACCGAGCTCTTCGTAGGTGCCGACAAGGGTCTCTATCCATGTTGTCTCAGCGACCGCATCGTCATCCAGAAAGGCAATGACATCGCCGCGTGCCGCTCTAATACCTGTGTTCCTGGCTCCAGGGCACCCCACATTCTCTGTAGTGGCCACAATCTTGATCTCGTGTTGGCCATCATAGACCTTCGCGATCCTCTGGGACAATTCCGGATTGCCATCAACTACTATGATGATCTCTGTCTCCACATAAGTCTGATTCAAAAGACTACTAATGGCGTCTGCAAGATTCTGCCAATTATCGAGGCTATGAGTGGTTAATATAACGGATACAAACATAATGACCCCTTATGCCCGCCGATGCCCCTCACCGAAATCTGTTCCTTATCAGCGTTTGCCCTATCCTAAATCCATCCCTCAGAGAGTTGAGCGTAGAAGGAGATGTCCTTCTCCTATAGAGGATGGGAATCTCCCCTATTCTGCAACCTTTCTTGGCTATCTCTGTGAACATGTTGGCCTCGATTTCGAATCCATCGGCTTTTAGCTTCAGATCCTTGACGACTTCTTCTCGAAAACCCCAATATCCAGTACAGAGGTCGCTTATCTTAGTTCCATATAGAGTATTAGCCATGAAAGTAAGCAAATAGTTCCCCACCGAATTCATTCTGCTCATTGCTCCCTTTTCCATCTGCCTTCTCAGCCTTGAGCCCATCACTACATCGTGCCCTTGCTCCAAAACCTCCACCATTCTAGGGATGTAAATAGCAGGATAAGTGTAATCTGCATCCAGCACAAATATGAAATCCCCGTTGACCGATTCAAAAGCCCTCCTAATGGCCTTGCCTTTCCCCCTTTGGGGCTCTACGATGACTGTCGCCCCCTTTTCCTGGGCAATTTCTGCTGTCCTGTCGGTGCTATTGTTATCAACGACGAGAATCTCAATCTTATACCCACTCTTCTCCATCTCCTCCCTGGGTATCTCATCGATAACCATGGCAATGGCCCCCTCCTCATTTAGGGCCGGCAGAACTATGCAGACTTCTTTGCTTTCCATTGCCTCTCCGTCAGATCCGCTCAGCTGAATCTCTCCAGTATCCGCTTAATCGGTGCAGCATTCATACCTGTCCCCTTTTCCATTGCCAGAATAAGCGCAACGTCTTCCTTGTCCAAGCTTTTTGTCAAGAGTAGCAAGATGAAGTAGCCCAGTATAAAACCAAGTCCAAATAGGGGAAGCATCCAGAAGGTCACCTCAACGAAGAAGCTTATCAGGTAAATCAGTGCTGATATGATTAGGGAACAGCCCATAAGCTTCAGGCAATTTTCGGTGAAAGGATGCATCCGGGAAAGCTGATATAACTTCACTGACATAAATATATGTGTTGCAGAATATGAAATCAACGAAGCGAGGGCTGCGCCGGTAATGCCCCATATTGGGATGAGGCTTATGTTGAGAGCAACATTTGCCCCTGCTGCCAATAAGCTTGCCCACATTAGCAGCTTGGTGTTGCCCATAACCAATAGAGTCATCGCATTTGCCCCAAAGAATGTATGAAACATGAGCCCCACTGACAGAATCTTCAGCGCCAGTGCCGCTTCCACATATGAGGCGCCAAAGAAAAAGGTTAGGATAGTATCCGGGAACAGGAATAGGAACAGAAAGAGGGGAAACGAGGCAGCGAAAATCCACCTCGTCAACACTTGATAAGTCCTTTTCACCTCTACCATTAGACCTTGCGAGTATAGCTGCGTGATGATGGGGACATAAATAAAGCCCAGCGAAGTCAACATTATCGGAATCAAGTTGGCCAGTGGCGATGCCGCATTGTAGAGACCAACCAGATCGGGCGTCTTGAAATAGCCCAGTACGAGAGTATCAGTCCAGAACAAAATCGTGCTGAGCATTGTCAGCACAAGCAGGGGAAGTGAGAAAAGCAGCAGCTCTTTTCCCAGCGGGTTGATCACGCGGCTAATTCTACCTGTTATGATAGGAAAGGGCGATTTCCTCACGGAGTATATGGCAAACGCGATACATGCAAGCACAGATGACACCATGTAAGCATAGAGTCCCTGGGAGAATGATAAGCCAAGCAGAATAACGGGAATTAGCAACAGCGGGAAAAGCCCGTTTCGTAGGATGTCAACAAAGTATATCTTTGGGCCTACCTTATCAAAACCGCGGAAGACAGAGGCGAAGATATTGAGCAAAACAGTGAAAGGGATAGCGATAGAGAATACTCTCAAGGCGGTGGCAAGTTCCGGGCTGTGGAACACGCTTGTGGAGAGAATGTCAGAGACAAAGAACAGAACTAAGGAGAGAGGAATCGAGGCGACAAGGGCAATCCAGATGGATGAGTGAACGATAGCTTGAGCCTTTGCTCCATCATTCTTGCCCCGATAAAAGGCGATCTGTCTGGGAGCTCCTTCCTGGAGCCCAAGTGTGGAGATTACCACAACAATGTTTAATACTATAGCAGCCAGTGAGAAGATGCCATATTCGCTCTGGGTGAAGAACCTGCCAATAAGGACCCTGCCAGCAAAGGCGAGGAGTAGCGCAACGATGGTGCCAAGGAAAACAGCCCCGGTGCCCTTGGCTATTTTCTGAAGCGACTGGTCCACGATTTGGGACATCCCAATTATTATAACCCCAAAGCGCATTCAGGCAAGTGTTGACTCTGTACTTTTTTGGTGAAACTTGGGTGAAACGAGTGTTGTAGTCTGATATTGAAAGCACGATGTAACCCTTGACAGGAGGCTAACCCTGTGATAGACTTACCGCCGTGTATAATAGATTAGGATAATATATTAGGAAGGAGGTGAAATAGAGATGAGTAAGTTTCTTATGGGCATCGGGGTTCTCATTCTCGGCTTCGGGGTCTTTCTCTATGCAGTGCTACCACAGAAGGTGGATAGGACTGACACGGTGAATCAGCTGGGGCGCCCTTCCGCTGTCACTGGTGATTTGGGAATAGTAAACATAGCCGCACCTTCAGCACAGGCTTTCACAGTCACCCTTGGCAGCGGCGCCGGCGGTGGCACTACTACTGCTTGGGAAGCTGGGGATGACGGCACTGGCACTAAGACTATCGCCCTGACTTTGAACGAAACAGGGGGTAAAGCAGTTCGTATTCTAACGGTTACCTGGCTGGTGTATGACGCTGGCAATACTGTGGTGACTGGCGGCACTATACAAGTTGCCGACACAAACATTTCCGCCAACGGAAGTGGGTCTGTCTCGGTCGACATCACTTTGAGCGAAGGCATGGCCCTCCAATTTGATACTGCCGCTGGTGGCACCGCCGATCAAAGCGGCTCAGGCAAGATAGTGTTCACCGTTACCGCCCAGGATACGGATAATGGCCTGGCTGCTACCGTAGTAAATGCAGTTTGCAGTATGACAGTAGCGAAACCATAAAGCATTAAGGGCAGAGTTATGCAGAAGGGAGGGCCAATTGCCTTCCCTTCTTGCTTCCCAAAATGGACTGCTTGTATGCCGTCTGTAAAAGGGGTACATTCTGGCTCGGGAAATAACGGACACCTCAGAATCAAGAACTTTTTGTTTCCCTATTTGGGGGAATTGGTGGCCATCGAGAGCAAGTATATCAAGGTAGAGGGACTCAACATTCACTACCTGACCGCTGGGGAAGGTTCACCGGTTCTTCTCCTCCACGGTGGAGGTGTCGATTCAGCATCTCTCTCATATGGCTTTAGTATTGGCCCCATTTCTCACATGCACAGGGTCTTAGCTCCAGATTGGCCCGGATATGGCAATAGCGATAAGCCAGAGATTGAATACACCATTGCGTACTATATTGACTTCTTAGGGCACTTCATGGATGCCCTGGGGTTGGAGAGAGTTAGCCTTGTCGGTTTTTCCATGGGAGGGGCCATCGCACTGGGCTTCACCCTCCAATCACCTCAAAGGGTCGACAAGCTCGTTTTGGTAGACAGCTATGGCCTGGGGAAGGAAATCCCCTTGCGAGCAATCTCATATATGCTTGTACGGTTGCCCCTTCTTCACAAGATACCGTGGATGATCAGAAAGAGGAGCCGGGGGATGATAAGGAGGAGTCTGCGGAGGGCCATCTATGATCCCAAGGCTATCACCGACGATTTTGTAGACGAGGTCTGGCAACTTATGAGGATCCCGGGGGCGGAGAGAGCCGTCAGGTCGTGGCGGAAAGACGAAGTGCGCTGGGGCGGTCTCCGCACGAACTTCCTTGACAGACTTAATGAGATTACACTACCGACACTTTTCCTCCATGGTATGGAAGACCGGTTGGTCCCTGTCTCTTGGGCACAAAGGGCCAGCAGCTTGGTCAAAGGCTCCAGGTTACACGCTATCCAACAATGCGGGCACTGTCTCCCGCGAGAGAAAACGCACGAATTTAACCAAGCTGTCTTGGAATTTCTGGCGAAAGGTTAACTGGAATACCTTGGACGGTTCTCGTGGGGGCGAACGCCTGCCATGCCTGACCTGAGACAAGTAGCCTGCTGAGACTTCTCAGTTCTTCAGCCAGCTCTCATGACACCAAAAAGTGTAGCCTGTCTTTCGTCAGCCTTGGGCACAGCGACAGTGTAGATGAAGGTGCCCAGAGCACCCGCTGTGGAAATGACCAAGAGAATTATGAGCAACCTATCCCAGCCGCTCTCAACCAGCAACTCAATAGGGTGATCTCAGGCGAGAGGTGGTTCATGTCTCCTCACTTCGAATTGAAAAGAGGCTTTCAATTTCGAGTTATTTTGGCTATCCTCATAGTGAAGCGAATCACTTACTATGGATGATAACTTGCCCCTGTTCGTCGCTTCCGTGATCGGCATATCCCTCACCGGGGTCATGATGCCGGGGCCGGTAACTGCTGTCACCGTCGCCAAGGGGTATCGGGGAAAGTACTCAGGAGGCCTTATTGCCCTGGGTCACCTGATAGTCGAAATCCCACTGATAATCCTCATCTCTATAGGATTGGCTCAGTATCTGTCCACCCCTGGCGTCAAAATCGCTATCTCTGTGGCTGGTGGTGTAGTTCTCATCTGGATGGGCATTTATATGTTCAAAGCCGCAGGAAGACTCTACTACGAAGATAGGGATCTACCCTACAATTCCATAATCGCTGGCCTGATCACGACCGCGACCAACCCTTATTTCTTCCTGTGGTGGGCCACAGTGGGGGCCACTCTATTGGCAAGCGCCCGTGTCTTTGGCGTTGGCGGTGTACTGCTGTTGGCCGCAACCCATTGGCTTTGCGATCTCGGGTGGCTTTTGCTTATCTCTTTCGCTGTGTTCAAATCGAGGCATCTATGGACGGAGAAGGTGCATCGTGTGGTATTCAGTATTTGTGCCTTTACCTTGGCTGGATTTGGTATTTGGTTTGTGCTCTCGGGTGCTGGCTGGCTATGATAGACCTGTTTTGCAATCGTAACAATCGAAGCAATAGACGTAATGAAGTTAACTATGGCTTTCCCGCAACCCTAACTTAACAAGTGGTACAATAACTGGGACAGGTCAGGCATAACTAGGAATCTTGATCAACCGTCATATTGGCGCTGAGCGATTCGTAAAGGCTTGAGTTGGTCAAAAAATGAATACCTGAGGTGATGATATGGATATATACAGCTGCTTGACTGACATTGTGGGACAAGACTTTGTCTCAAACCGCCAAGAAGAACTTTATCATTATTCCCGCGATTCAGGGGCACAGAAGCCGCGTAAAGCAGATTATGTTGTACTACCAAAAACAGTGGAAGAGGTGCAAAAGATAGTTATATTGGCAAACAAAGAAAAAATTCCAATTACTCCGATGGGTGGTGGTCTTACTTTATCTGCCTTAGCTGTTCCTATCAAAGGTGGAATTGTATTGGATACAAAGAGAATGGACAGGATCATTGAAGTAAATGAGAAAAGCCGCTATGCGATGATTGAGGCGGGCGTTACTCAAGGCGCTTTGAGAGGTTATCTTGAGAAAAATTATCCCCGTCTTCAGCATTGCTTACCGGAAGCGCCTCCTGTAGTCACTATTGTTGGAAATGTTCTAATTCAAGGACATGGTCATCTCACGCCAAGATATGGGGTTAATTCGCAGATGGTCAATGGCATGGAAGTGGTGCTACCCACCGGGGAGATATGCAAATTAGGGTCTTGCTCCGTTAGTCCATATTGGTTCAGCAGAGACCCTCTCCCAGAGCTTACGGGCTTATTCCTCGGATGGTTTGGGACAACCGGCATCGTCACCAAGGTTTCAATTCAACTCTTCCCTAAACCAAAGTTCAGGGATCTACTGATATTCTCTTCGGATAACCTTGATTTGATTCCGGAGCTTGTATTTGAGGTTACTCAGCTCGACCTGCTGGATAATTTCTTCATCGACTTCAGAGAGGAGCCGGAGTGGGCACGACATATATTTTACCTGATATTCATTTCCGGACAATTTGAGGAGGAGTTAGAGCTCAAAAAAGAGCTTCACAAAAAGCTTTTGCGCAAATACGAAAACGAAGTTAAGCTTGTGGAGGAAGGGCCAGCCTTCGAATTCCAGCGGAGAAGATGGTTAACTGTTCCTCGATTTACGGGAAGTTCAGCGGACTTCAAAAAGGGAGGCGGTTTTGAATATACTGGAGCTATATTACCTGTAGAGAAGATCCCAGAGGCTTGGCGAAAGGGGTTGGAGATTGTCTATAAATACGGGCTGCCCCAGATATTCGGTCCCCAAGTGCTCACCGGTGGTCATAGCGTTATGTTCGCATTTCATTATCCTTTCAACCGCGCCGATGAGGAGGACATGGAGAGAGTAAGAAAGGCATTAGATGAGACAAGTAGGCTGACTTTAGATTTAGGCGGCATAGTTTGGAAGGCAGAACTTCCGGCACAGAAATTAATCCTTGAAAGGATGGATCCTGCTACTCGTGAGTTGATGAGAAGAGTCAAGCAATTCATGGACCCGAATGGCATTATGAATCCGGGGAACTGGGAGGTGGTTTGAATGTCTCTTGAAGATTATAAGAATATTACCCACAGATGCTTTAGGTGCGGATATTGCCGACTTCCCAACGGTTTTTCACAATTTGACTGCCCTTCTTATGATAGATTTCGCTTGGAGACCTATTCGCTCGGCGGAATGATATGGCTTATAAGAGCTTGGGTGAGGGGGGAGATTGAATGGACTGAATCTCTGGCTAAGATATTGTATTCTTGCACAGCCTGCAATAATTGCATTGAAAGTTGTAAATTTCCCTTTAATGAAGATAAAGATATTGTCAACATAATACTAGCGGCGAGGCAAGAGATGGTTGAAAATGGGCTTGTTATACCGAGAGTAGCCCGCTTTTTCAGAAATATTGAAGATTGCAGCAACCCATACAGGGAAACGAGAGAAAATAGGAATAAATGGGCCGAAGGCACAGAAATACATCAATATGCAGGAGAGGAATTCCTTTATTATGTTGGATGTGTGGGATCATATGATGAAAGAGGTCAACAGGTTGCCAAAGCATTGGGAGCGGTACTGTTACAGGCTGGACTTTCATTTGGGGTTTTGGGCGCTAAAGAAGAGTGCGATGGTAATGAAGTTAACATGCTTGGTGAAAAACGTATATTTGAGATGTTGGTAGAAAAGAATATTAAGATGTTCGAGGAACTGGGAGTAAGAAAGATAATAACCCTTTCCCCCCATTCCTATAACGCATTCAAAAACCACTACCCGAATAAATTTGAAGTATTCCATTATACACAGATTCTTTCTGATCTGGTCAAAGAGAATAGATTAGATATTCGTAAAGGGCTTAATGCTAAGGTTACCTATCATGATCCTTGTTTACTTGGAAGGCATAACAATGTGTACGAGTCTCCAAGGGAGGTCTTAAATGCAATACCTGGAATTGAATTAGTAGAAATGGAAAGAAGTCGAGAAAATGCTTTCTGCTGCGGTGGTGGAAGCGGGAATTTCTATACAGATTTCTTTGGCGGTGGGGAATACAGTCCAGCGAGGATTAGAGTTAAAGAAGCTTATGAAACTGGCGCCAATATTTTGGCAGTAGCTTGCCCTGCCTGTATGACCATGTTTACTGATGCAGTAAAATCGGAAGAGTTAGAAGAAAAGTTAATTGTTAGAGATATTTCCGAAGTTGTATGTATGTCTGCAGCAAAAGAGGGACATTTGGGCTCGAGAATATCATGAAATCCCCTTTTCCTTCAGCCCACACACTAACACTTTAGGTGGACCGGTTTTTAGGGGAACAGGTCAAGCTGCGAGACCGATTACCATATATGTTACGCTTTATATATCTTGCAAAGAATACCCCTTACAGTAGGAGTACCCATCTCAGGACTATATGGTGGCTTGTTATCTGTCAGGATATTTATATTTGATTCTGACCAGCCATGCAAGTCTGCTATCCCCCGCTCCGGGTACCACCAGCCGTGCTCCATTATCACCACTCTGGGGTCCAGGCTATCAGTTAGTCCGGCTTTGTGCTTTATTCTCCCTCGCTTAGTTTCAATGTAGACCCAATCACCGTCCTTTATTCTCAGCTTCTTTGCTGTTTTCGGGTTGATATTGACGATGGGATCAGGATGAGTGCCTCGCAGACTGGCTATCTGTCTCAGACCTGAGTGCCGGAAAACACCCGGCTTCCAACTGGTGAGGACTAACGGGTACTCCTTGGCCAGCTTGGTGTCAGTCTCAGGAAGCTCGTGGTAGGTAGGCAACGGGTCAAAGCCCCACTGCTTGAGATTGCTCGAGAGCAGTTCAACCTTGCCCGAGGGTGTTTTGAAACCACTCGCCTGGTAGTGCCGATACTGCTTGACTCCGCTGATTGCCTCTACCTGTTGGAATTCCTCAAATGTCAGTCCTGCTGGCTTCAAGACCTCGTTTAGGAACTCGTTCTCATCGTTCCAGAAGTATTGCCCCAGCCCGAGTCTTTTGCCCAGTTCGATCATTATCCTGGAATCTGACCAACATTCACCGACTTCAGCTACTTTCTGCTGGATCTGAAGCACATTGTTATGTTCGGCTAAGTGGCTCACGCTGTCAAACTCAAGATAATTAGCTACTGGCAGCACTATGTCGCTCAGCTCGGCTGTGGGTGTCATAAATATATCGGCCACTGCCATAAAATCCAGCTTCTTTAATGCATTGAGTGTTTCGGGGCTGTTGCTCCACGTGCAGAGCTGGTTGCCGCCGTGGACATAGGCGACACGGGCCCGATTAGGTGCTTCCTCCAGAAGGGCCTTTACTATGCTCTGTGGTAGAGCATACTTGGCAAAAGGCGCCGTGTGCTCGGCACCAAACCTTCGATCACGCCTCTCTTTGGGAATGTTATCCTGCAAGGTGAACTGTGGGGCGCCTAGATCCAGCACCGGCGGATGAGTCCACTGTATTTCCCCGCCGGGCACGCCGATATTTCCGGTAATCGCTTCCAGGATGTAAATAGCACGATGCGTCTGAAATGAGTTTATAGTGTGCTCCAGGGCGTTCCCGAGCTGCATTACCGCCGGCCTATTGCTGGCGTAGAACCTGGCTGCCTGTCTGATTGTCTCCGCTGGCACCCAGGTTATCTCCTCGACCTTTTCTGGGGGGTAGTTTTGAACGTGAGTTCTGAGCTCATCAAAGCCAAACGTCCAGTTGGCAACGAAGTCCTTGTCGAACAGCTTTTCGTTTATGACTACATTTATCATTCCCAGTGCCAACGCAATATCTGAGCCCGGCTTTGGTCGTATCCACAGCTCTGCCCTTCTCGCCAAGTTTATCTTTCTGGGGTCTATGACCACGAGCCTGGCACCTCTATTCACAGCCCCTTTGATATGCTCGTAGTCTGGAGTAAATGTTGCGTGTGGGTTTATCCCCCAGATTACAATGCAGGCTGGAGGGTAATCATAGTCCGGCAATAGGAAGGAACCAAAAGTAATATCAAATGCATTTTTCTTGGCGAGGAAGCAGAGATAGCCCATCGATGTGATGTTCGAAGAACCGAAGGCATTGGTCAGCCTGGTTAAGACGCGATCCTGCAGCCCCTTAGCTGATCCCCGCAAGAAGAGCACCGACTCCGGCCCGTAATTGTCCTTGGCCTTGTTCATTTCAGCGGCTATAGTGCTCAGCGCCTCATCCCACGTGATCTGCTGCCATTTACCTTCACCACGCTTCCCCGTCCTCCGCAACGGGTGCTTTACCCGGTTTGGATGGTAGAGTAATTCCAGCGATGCCAGGCCCTTGGGGCATATTGCTCCCTTATTAATTGGGGCATTTGGGTCGCCTTCTATCTTGGTGATCTCTCCATCCTGTAAGTGCAAAAAGATGCCGCAACCTCCTTCACATAAGGCACAAGTGCTTCTGACGATGCCATCTCTGACCATATTCCTCCTCCTATGTTCCTAGCTGTGCTTGGGCCGTGCCCAAAACGGTAACTTGATGTCCTCGGTAGTCGCTAGGAGCTTTTCGGTGGCTACTACTATGTCATCAAGCCTGGATTTACGTTTCCTCGCTTACTGCCCTCAAATTCACAGCTTCTTATTGGCTACATTTTATCACATCTTGCCCGAAATGCGACGAAGAAAGTAATAATAATGCGAGCCGTGCCCTGGGGGCGTAAAATGCAACTCGGTTGAGGTGACAATCCTTGGGTTTGTTGAGCGTGCTTGGCCGGCACACTCTTGGCGAAAGCCAAGTAGCCCGGTTGGCAAAGTTTCCAACACATCAGCGACTCAATGGACAATTACGGCGGTAGGCATTAGAATTCTCTGTGAAAATGAGTTATTTCCTTTTAGGGTTGCTGACTGGTGAGTTCCGGTCTCTACCTACCTAGATCGAGAGGGTGAGTAGTATGAAAGTGGTCGGCATTTGCGGTTCTCCCAGAAAGGGCAACACAGAATGGATGATGAGGAAGCTCCTGGAAAAGGCTGCCAAAGCCGGAGTGGACACCGAACTAATCTTGCTCAGGGAGAAGGACATCAAAGGGTGCGACGGGTGCTTAAGCTGCGAGGTGGGAGGCAAGGAGCGAAAGGGGGTCTGCAGGATTCAGGATGACATGCAGCAGATTTACCCTAAGCTGGTGGAAGCCGATGGCTTAGCTTTTGGCACGCCGGTCTACTTTGAAATGCTTTCCGGCTTGCTCAAGAACTTCATGGACAGGACCTGTCCTATTTGGCCGAAGCTGGAGCTAAAGCCGACTGTCGGCATAGCAGTAGCAGAGGAAGGCGTTGGAAAGGCGGTCGAGAACTTAAGGACCTACTCCTCTGTCTGTGGTATGCGATGGGTCGGGCATGTTACTGCTTTGGCAAAAACTCCAGAGCAGGTATCGGAGGATAGAAATGTTGAGAGCCAACTTGAACGGCTGATGAGGAGGCTTATTCGCGTGCTGCAGGTCTGATATTGCACGATAGTCCATATCGTTCAATTGAGGCTAACAAAAGCTCGTTTTGTTACCTCCAACTAACAAAAAGAGAATAACGCCAGCTGCTCTGTCTCCTTCTTGGCTGCCGCCGCCTGGGAACGCCTCTACGATGCGCTCGAGACCGGCAAGCTCACCCTCAACGACCTGATCCCCAGGATCCAGGTCGCTGAGGCATCAGGAAGACCAGTTGCAGGCGGCACAGCTGGACTTGGAGGAGCTGCTATCAGAGCGGGAACGATTATCAGCCTTTTAAGCTTAGCAGGTGTGCCGCTTTTCTTCATCGGCCGAAGGTTCAAAGCGGCTACCTCCAAAACGAAGCACCACTTCGCCTAGATCAAGCCATCCAGATAGTCACTACTTACTGATTGTTGGCCACGATGGTACTTCCCCCTACCGTGCTTATCCCCTGACTTCCACGAACGTAGTTCGCTACTATTATGTTATAGTTGCTTGTCCCTGTCTCCTGTATGCCCCACTGCTGGGCGTCACCTGACTTAAGGTGAATGCCTTCTACTATACAACTCTGCGCATACTCAAGCAGGACACACGGCCCTTCGCTGTTATCGTAGAAGTATACTCCTCTTACGCATATCCGACTCCTTAGGTCCTCCGAATTACCATCAACATAGATTCCTTTAGCCGGACCGCTAGTATGTCCCCACAATGCCATGTTTCCCCCAAAGATATTGACCTCGTTCCCCTTCCCGATATAAACGCAATCCCAATACGGATCATCACAGTTTAGGTTGTGAAATTCCGAACGGCCCCGAGCCAAGCCAGGCTTGCCAGGATCGTCGCTAAGAATTTGGTCGTCAAAGTGATAACCACGATCGTATAAGTTTCCTGGGCATCCCCCAGCTCTGAGGTCGAATGCCTCTATCCCACCTGTCTGCTTAAAGTGGAACGCTAGTGCCCAGTCCACCTTGGAGTCATTATAATGTGCACTCACGCATCGCAATTCAGAATCCATCAGCCAATTAAAACGGAAGCCAGTATCTCGTAGAAAGTCTGCTGTTACCCTTTCGATTAAGAAATTAGCGCTCCAATGAGCGGCACTATTACTGAACCATATTGCACCTTTAAATTCACGTATAGTGAGGTCTCTTATAGTTATGAAGGTCTGGTTCCCCTCCTCATTGTCGATACAAATGGCAGGTTCACTACTGTGAGGATTACCGGTCTCTGATCTATCTAAGAGGAATAGATCCTCGATTGTGAGGCCGTGAGTACCTGCCCCAATTGTGAAGACGCTAACATTGGCAGTTGGATCTAGTACGGTTGCTTCTCCACCCTCGCCAGCAATGGATACACGGTTTTTCACAGTGATTGTGTTGTCTATATAGTAGTCCCCTCTTTTTATCAATACCTTGCCACCATTGGTCAGCTGGTTTATGGCACTCTGTATGACCGAGTCAGCGTCAGTGCCCTCGAACTGTACCTTCCCAGTTGTGCTGTTTTTCGCCTTTATTGTGCCGCCATCTTGATACACTATGTAGGATGCACAAACCTCCGTGGAGTCGTCTCCAACAGTACCTAGTGCCTCCTGAGGTGCGACCAGAATTATGATGGTATAGGTGCCTAAGCCAAGTACCATACAGAGAACAATGAATAGAGAAAGACGCTTTAACACAACCCACCTCCTTTTTCGTTAGATCGACGACCGAGTTGGCTATGACCAAGTCATGTCGGCTCTCGGTAAAAACAAAGATATGCCCGGTTGTAGTCAGGCATATCTCAGCTATCCTTTCTTCATGCCTCCCACCCCTCCTCTCTGGCAGCGCAGCTTCAAAAAACCTCCACCGCGAACACCCCTAACTGCGCTATAGTGCAATTATACTTCTAAGATGTCCCTTGTCAAGCCCCCTAATTTTAGGGTTCCGCTCGGATGTGGTTGGTAACAATTCCATCGGAGGCCTATGATGTTGGCAGGATTTCGAGTCTCAATCGATGTGCCGAACCTCTACATCGGTTTCATCGATTGCCCTCCTATACTTAACCTCCTGCCTATATCGATATTATTCAAATTGCACAGTAAATTTGTCGTCACTGCATTACACTTGCTGTTGAGAAGCATAGGATATCCCTAACTGTCTTCTGAATTCCAGGATATTCCAATAAGTAATGAAGCCAATGCAGGCAAGGACGAAGAATAAATGTAAATTAACTCATAAGTACTACAATACTACGGCATCCGATGTAAGTTAGATGCATTGAACTTTTCATCGTGTTGTTCAGCCGTGATGTACCGCACCATCTTCTGGTGTCGAAGTGAGATTAGTATTACTGGAATTGCATGATTAATTGGTAGAAACAGGTTGTTCCCGTTGTCTAGATTACCGCAGATAGGAGCCATGAACCTCTCGGGCACCTCTTTTTTGCTCCACTATACATAAAGAACGATCTGCTTCAAATCAGCGCTCCTTGCGAGGGCGGCGAGAGGCTCGCCCTCGGTAATCAGGGGCATCGATACGGATCACATTGCTCAGCCTGATGTCGGAGATGCGTGAGCTGAGCCCGCTCTCCAGGTCCTCCACAGAGGGGGTGGTGACCAATGTTGGCAACCGGGCGTTGTGGCGATAGTTGAGGACCTGATGCAGTTTCTCCCGGGCCCAGGCGGTCTCGGACTCACTGCCCAGGTCATCCAGGATCAGCAGGGGATGGGTCTGCACTCCTCTGGTGACCTCGATTTCTCGAGATAAGGTGGCCCTGATCTCGTGTAGTAGGTCGGAAACAGGTGCGAAGAGGACAGGGCGTCTGGCTTCGAGCTGGTAATTGGCCACCGCTGCGGCCAGATGGGTCTTGCCACAGCCGGTTTGGCCTTCGAAGACAAGCCAGTCCTCGGGTGACTCGGCGAAGCGGCGAGCGGCTTCCAGGGCCATCCGCAGGCTCTCCTTCTGCTTCTTATCGGCGTTCATCCCCGAGGTGTCGAAATTATCGAACTTCTTAACGGACAATTCCCCGAAGTCCCTGACGCCAAGTATTCGCTGGAAGAACAGCGGCTGTGGCCTCTCCAGCTCCAGCTCTTGAACCAGGTCTGGTATAGCCAGGCGAGTGTGCAAACGCTCGTCCAGTTGCCCTAAGCTGATGGTGGTGATCACTGTGGGCAGCTGGGCGTTGAACCGATGATTGAGAATTTGAAATAGCTTCTCCTGAGCCCAGGGGGTGCTGCTGTGGGCGCCTAAGTCATCGAGCACCAGGAGGGGGGCATTACGTGCCCTCTCGAATAGCTCGTCGTAGGCCAGATCGCTGTCGGGACTGAAGGTGGCCCGCAGGTGGTCCAGGAAATCGGGGACCACCACAAAGAACGCAGGAACCTCTCGCTTCAGACACTGGTTGGCGATGGCTGCTGCCATATGGGTCTTGCCGCAGCCGCTGGGCCCGGTCAACACCAGCCAGCCCTGGGGCGAATCGGCAAAGGACCGGGCAACCTGGCAGCATTGGCTGAACCACTGTTGATCTTCAGGTCTCTCGCTTCTTCCCTTAGGGCTAAGATTGTCGAAGCTGAAGCGGGTCAGGGGCCCGAGCCCGCTATAGCGCTCCAGGCGAGATGAGCGCTCCTGCTCACGCCTGCGCAGCGTGCATTCACAGGGAAACGCCTTGCCGAAGTCGGGATGGTCCATTGGCACATCGAGCACCACCCGGCCATGTCCCCCGCAGATGGGGCACTTAGTTGCTTCAACGTCCTCCCCTGAGGCCGCTATATCTTCTTTGCTGCTCCCGATCTGGGTGCGCTTTAGAATCTCTCCCAGGCTTTCCATAGCTCCTTCCCTCCGCAGCCCAGCGCTCCAGAATTCTGGCGATATACCTCCAGCTGCGCTTATTGTGCGCCACTGCCTCTCGGAAGGCATCCTCGATCCAGGAGGCGGGATAGGTGTTTTCTGCTTCCTTGAGCTCCTCGGCGATCATCGGAGTTAACAGGCCGATATTCTGTTCATAGAGGAGAAAGATATTGGGCCGTTCTACAACCGCAGCTGGCTCCTTCCTGACCACGCCTGTTAACTCAATCTGGCCGCTCTCTATCTGGGCCACTGCTCTTCTATCGACCTCGCTGTTTAGGAAGTACAGGTCGTCAGCTTTGCCCTGCTGCTCCAGCACCAGGTGCAGCAGGGTGCCACGGCTCACTGCCGAGTTCAAGCCGCGGCGCAACGCCTCCTCCGGCGGTCCTTTCAGGCCTGAGACCAGTGCTGCGTCACTGAGCAGCTCGCTCAAGCTGATGAAACGAGGATAGCCCCGCTTCTGGGCCAGAGCCCAGAAGACATGAAGTGTCACCTTGAGTTCGACCAGGTCCTCAATCTGGGGCAGGAGCTGGCTGAAGAACAGGTTGGGAATCGCGGTATACTTGGTCCTTTGCGGGAAGCCAGCGAACTCTGTCATAGCAAGCTCGGCTTTTCTCTCTGCTTTGGCATATTCTCGAACTTGGCCATTCGCTCCTGAAACTTAAGGGTGATTCTTCCTATGGGGCCGTTGCGGTGCTTGGCAATGAAAATTTCGGCATCACCCTTGGGATAGTCTTTGTCGGGGAAACGCCGCTCCCACTCCTCCTCAGTATAGTCTTTGTCCTCTCGATAGATGAACATCACCACATCGGCATCCTGCTCAATGGAGCCGCTCTCCCTGAGGTCCGAGAGCATGGGTATGCGTGGCGTGGTTCTGGTTTCCACAGCCCGGCTGAGCTGAGATACGGCTAAGACGGGCACGTCGAGCTCACGCGCCAGCTCCTTTATCGAGTGCGAGATCTCAGTCATCTCCTGAACTCGGTTATCGCTCCGTCTGGCCGAGTGCATTAGCTGGATATAGTCCACGATGATGAGGTCAATGCCCCTGTCACTGTGGAGGCGGCGGGCCTTGCTCCTCATATCTGAATCTCTGAGGAAAGCAGAATCATCGACGTAAATTAGCGCCTCAGATAAAGCCCCCATGGCCTCCATGAGGGCATCCCGCTGGCTATCGGCGAGCTGGTCAAGTCGTATCCTCTGGGTATCCACCCCGGACTCGCTGGACAGAAAGCGGTAGGCGAGCTCCATCTTGGACATCTCCAGGCTGAACAGGGCCACTCGAGCCCCATGCTCCAGGGCTGCATTTCTGGCGATGTTCAGTGCCAGGCTGGTCTTGCCCAGGCTGGGCCGGGCTGCCAGCACCACCATATCGGAGCGCTGCATGCCGCCGAGGATTCTGTCGACCTCGGTGAATCCGGTGGGGATGTGGGGCAGGAAGCCCTCATGGGGGACGAAGCCCGATTCCTCAAAATAGCGATCCAAAACATCCCGGATGGGGACGAAATCACGTGCCTGCTGGCCGTGGCGTAGTTGAAACAGGATGCTTTCGGCCCGGTCCAGGGCAGTATCGGTGCTGGGCGGCGCTTCGTAGCCGATGGCGGCGATGTCATTGGCTGCCGAGATCAGGTCGCGCATCGTCCCCAGCCGCGACACGATGTGCGCATAGTATTCCACACCGACTGAGGTTGGAGTGCGCAGGACGAGGTCGCTGAGGAAAGCACTGCCCCCAACCACTTCAAGCCTGCCCCTCCGCCCCAGCTCATGGCCCACCGTAATCGGATTTACACCCTCATTTCGGTCGTAGAGGGCGAGGCAAGCCTGGTAGGTCTCTCGGTTCTTCTCCAGGAAGAAGTGCTCAGCCTCAAGCAGGTTCATCACCTTGAAGATAGCCTCAGGGTCAATGAGGAGCGAGCCCAAGACCGCTTGCTCGGCATCGATGTCATGTGGTGGCATCCGCTCGCTATACACTACTCGCCTTCCACGATGACCTTCAGCGTGGCAGTTACATCGCTGGTCAGCTTGAGCAGGACTTCGTGCTCGCCGAGCTGGCGGATCGATTCCTCAATTGTTATCTGGCGCTTGTCCAGCTGGTATCCGGTCTCTGACTCAAGCTGTTGAGCGATATCTGAGTTGGTAACAGAGCCATAGAGGCGCCCCCTGGCCCCAGCCTTGGCCTTAACGGTCAGCGAGAAACCCTGCAGCATCTCGGCGAAGGCCAGCGCCTCCTCCCTCAGTTGAATTTGGCGCCGCTCCTCAGCCTGGCGTAGCGAGTCTACCTTCTGGAGTGCTGCCGAGGTGGCCAGGGTGGCCAGCCCCTTGGGCAGGAGGAAATTGCGACCATAGCCATCGGCCACTTCTTTGACATCGCCGGCACGGGCGACATCGGGAACTGTCTTGAGAAACACTACCTTCATCGCTATGCTCCAATTATACAGTAGTTGGCCCTAAACCCCCAAGAGGGAAGCCTCCGGGAAAATTGAGGATTTTTCATCGTCCTAATGCCGCCTCCAGCCCTCCTCGCCACGCCTTTTCTATCTCAACCAGTGGCAGGTCAACCAAGCCCTTGACTATGAAGCGCTTGCCGCCGACCGTCCCCAGCTTTCTCAGCGGCACCCGATGCCGGACGGCCAGCTCCTCCAACTTTGACAGTTGCTCTGGCCTCAATGAGACCACGACCCGAGACTGGCCTTCGCCAAAGAGGGCAGCATCGGTCCTCTTTCCCGTCCTTATTTGGCCGCTGAAACCCAATTTACCTGCGATGCAACATTCTGCCAGGGCAATGGCCAGGCCGCCATCGGAGCAGTCATGAGCCGAATTGACCAGCCCCTGCCTGATGGCGTCAAGGCAACACTGCTGCACTCTCTTCTCCATCTGTAGGTCGATGGCAGGGTCACCCGCCACCTTGCCGTGGATCAGCTCCAGATACTCGCTGCCCGCGAGCGCTTGTCGCTCTCTCTGAGGTCCGATGAGGACTACCAGGTCTCCCTCTCGCTGGAAGCCCATAGGGCAACGTTTGTCTACATCTTCGATAAGTCCCACCATGCCCACCACCGGAGTAGGATAGACCGCCTGCCCCCTGGTCTCATTATACAGGCTGACATTGCCGCTGATGACCGGTATGTTCAAGGTGGAACAGGCCCGGGCCAGGCCCCGAATGCATCGCTCCAGCTGGTAGTAGACCTCCTCGTTTTCCGGGTTGCCCATATTGAGGCAGTCGGTGATTGCCAGGGGCTTGGCCCCGGCGCAGACCAGGTTCCTCGCTGCCTCGGCGACAGCTATGGTGCTGCCGCTATAGGGATTGAGGTGGCAATACCTGCCGTTGCCATCGGTGGTCATGGCGATAGCTTTCCTGGTGCCCTTGACCCTGAGCACGGCGGCATCGGAGCCGGGCGGGACTATGGTATTGATTTGAACCTGATGGTCATACTGGCGATAGACCAACTCCTTACAAGCGATATTGGGCGAGGCCAGAAGTCGCAGCAGGATGGAGGGCACCTGTGACGGCTCCAAATCAGGTATGGCCTCCAAGTTGAGCTGCTGCACCTGGTCAAGCCAAGAGGGACGGACCCCGCGGAGGCGGTAGAGGGGTGGTTTGGTGAGCATATCAACGCGAGCCTCAGCTACAATTTGTCTCCCGTCCATGATGCGGGCCAGGCCGTCGTCGGTAACCTCGCCGATGATGTCGGAGCGCAGGTCGAAGCGGCCAAAGATAGCCCTGACCTTATCCTCGCAGCCCCGCTTGACGACCACCAGCATCCGCTCCTGGGACTCGGAGAGCATCACCTCATAGGGGTTCATCCCCTCCTCGCGGCGAGGGACCTTGGCCACATCGAGGACTATTCCGGTATTGCTTCGAGCGGCACACTCCACAGCGGCCGAGGTCAGCCCGGCAGCGCCCAGGTCCTGCAAGCCCGCGATCCAGTCGCTCTCGGCGAGCTCGAGGCAGGCCTCGATGAGCAGCTTCTCTAAGAATGGATTCCCCACCTGGACTGCTGGCCGTAGCTCTCTCTCGTCCTCAAAGGTGCGCGAGGCCAGTCCTGAGGCCCCATGAAGTCCATCGCGGCCGGTATCGGCGCCCACCAGCATCAGCAGGTTCCCGGCGCCGCCGGTCTGGGAGCTAAGCAGCTTGCCCTTTTCCGCGATGCCGAGACACAAAGCGTTTATCAGCGGATTGGCCGAGTAGGAATTGGAGAAGAAGACCTCGCCGCCGACATCGGGGATGCCGAGGCAGTTGCCGTAGCCGGCGATGCCCGAGACCACTCCCCCGAACAGGTAGCGGTTCCTCGGCTCAGAGAGAGGGCCGAAGCGCAGCGAGTTCATCAAGGCGATGGGTCTAGCGCCCATGGCGAAGATGTCGCGGACAATGCCCCCCACCCCGGTGGCCGCCCCCTGATAGGGCTCTATGGCCGAGGGGTGGTTATGCGACTCCATCTTGAACACCACCACTTGGCCGTCGCCGATGTCCACCGCCCCGGCGTTCTCGGCGCCGACCTCGGTGAGCACCCGCGGGCTTTTGGTGGGGAGTAGCTTTAGAAGGGGCTTGGAGTGCTTGTAGCCGCAGTGCTCGCTCCAGAGCGAGCCGAACACGCCCAGCTCGACTATAGTCGGCTCTCGTCCCAGCAACCGCACAATGAGCTGGTACTCCTCTTCACTTAAAGCGACATCTTCCAGCTGTTGTTTAGAGACGGGCATGACACCTTCTTTAAAGCCAGCCTATCCTTGCTCTGCAATCTTAGCCTTAAGATAGCACAAGTGTTCTAAAATATCAAGCCCTCATCATCCGAGATTGTGCATTAACGTCAATTGTCACTCTGAGCGAAGCGAAGAGTCTGTAGAGATTCTTCGCCCAGAGGGCTCAGAATTACCAAAAGTAAGGTGCTTAAAAACATCATCATCGGCTTAAAGGTGAGCTTAACCTTCTCCTTCATGGCTTTCCTTGGCATAGGCTGCTATTACCAACACGCGACAGTCGTCTTCGGTGTTGTTGGTCAGGCTGTGGGCAGCACCCTGAGGGACCCAGATGGCATCGCCGGGCTTCACCTGCCTCTGGTCTTCGTCCACGCTCATCAGTCCCTTGCCATGTAGGACGAAATATATCTCCTCGTAGGGGTCCTGATGCGATTCTATCGTCCTTCCCGGGCCGATCAGGGCAAAGGCTAGGAACAGAATCCCCTGCAACACCCGGCTATCCAGCAGCATGGTGGCAACACCGCCGCTATGAGCCAAATAGGCCTCGGCTATTACCTCGGGGTCGCCAATGTTCCTGACAAGCATATTTCCATTCCTCTGTAATGCAGCCGGGCTATATCAAGCCCTTACCATCGAATCGAAGATGAACTTTCCGTCCTCCCCACCGAGGATGGCCTCGCAGCAGCGCTCGGGGTGGGGCATCATCCCCAGCACATTTCCCCTCTCGTTAGCGATCCCGGCGATGTTGTGCAGTGAGCCATTGGGGTTGGCGGCATCGCTTACCTCCCCGCTGGCGGTAACGTAGCGGAATACCACTTGGCCGTTCTTCTCCAGCCGGCGCAGCGTCTCCTCGTCGGCAAAATAGCTCCCCTCGTAGTGCGATACCGGAATCTCGAGCAACTGCCCTTTGGGGCAGGCTGAGGTAAAGGGCAGGGAGTGGTTCTCCACACGCAGGTACGTCCACTGGCAGCGGTACTGGAGGTGGTTGTTCCTGATCAGGGCACCGGGGAGTAGCCCGGACTCACATAATACCTGGAAGCCGTTGCAGATGCCGAGCACCAGCTTCCCCTGGCGGGCCAGACCCTCGACGGCGGTCATCACCGGGGAGAAGCGGGCGATAGCGCCGGGGCGGAGGTAATCGCCATAGGAAAAGCCCCCGGGAAGGATGACACAGTCATAGTTGGAGAGGTCGGTCTCCTTGTGCCAGATATAGTGCACCTCCTGTCCCAGGACTTTATCCAGGGCGTGGTGACAGTCTCGTTCGCTCCAGGTTCCGGGGAAGACGATAACGCCAAATCTCAACTTCTTCAACTGTGTTAGTCCTTGCTTGGCTCGGTCATCTGACCTCTGGAAAATAAAGAACAAGCATCAAGCTTGCTCTTCGTTACGCATACATTAATTAATAACCAGTTCAAGAGCCCGCCAAGAGCTCGTTAACTATGTCGCTGACCAGTTTTCCCTCTGCCTTACCTTTGACTTGTGGCATGAGCTTGCCCATGACCCTGCCCTTATCTCCGGGGCCCCGGGCACCGACTTCCTCGATTATATTGCGAACCAGAGCTTCGATTTCATCACGTGACATCTGAGTCGGCAGGTACTCGAGGAGGATGTCCAGCTCTGCTTTCTCTTTCGCCACCAGGTCCTGGCGCTTTCCCTTCTCGAATTGCTCAATGCTCTCGCGCCTTTTCTTGACCTCCCGGGACAGGATGTCGATCACTGCGGAGTCATCCAGGGCCTTGCCTTTAGCTTTTTCAGCATTTTGAATCTCAGCCCGAGTTAATCTGATCACGGACTGGCGCACCTTGTCGCCCTTCTTCATCGCCTCTTTGAGTTCGGACATCAATCTCTCTTGCATCTGGAGCTCCCTACGGGAGGGGTCGCAATGAGTTCTTCCGACTTTTGCGCTTTTTGGTTGCCTCTTTCTTCTTGCGCTTCATAAAGGGCTTTTCATAATACTCTCTGCGCCGAATTTCGGCCAGGATTCCGTCCTGCTGCACCCTTTTGTTGAAACGGCGCAGAGCACTATCTATTGATTCGTTGTCCTTGATTATGATATCACTCATTACATAGTCCCTCCTCCTTTTTGGGCGCTTCGGTGCTCATTATAACTTCGGCTGCATCTGGATGTCAAGACAATTGCCCTGTGTTATAATATCGCACAGTTAGCGGGCAGTCCATGTTTACCCACCTCCATGTCCACACTGAGTACAGCCTTCTCGATGGTATGTGTCGCATTCCCCAGCTCATTCAGCGGGCCAAAGAACTGGGGATGCACTCCCTGGCCATCACTGACCACGGCGTGTTGTATGGTGCTATTCAATTCTATCTGCAGGCGAAGGAAGTTGGAATAAATCCTATCATCGGCTGTGAAGTCTATGTGGCACCGCGAGAGCGCCACAGCAAAACCCCGAGCGATAAGAGCTACTACCACTTGATACTTTTGGCCAAGAACGATGTCGGCTATCACAACCTGATCCAGCTCAGCACCAAGGCTCATCTGGAGGGCTTTTACTATCGGCCGCGGGTTGATCGGGAGCTTCTAACTCAGCATAGCGAAGGCTTGATCGCGCTCTCCGCCTGCCCTCTCGGTGAGATACAGCGCCTCATCCTGGAAAAGCGCTCGGAGGAGGCAGAGAGAGCTGCCCTCTGGCATAAAGAGGTCTTCCCTGATTTCTTCATTGAGCTCCAGAAGCACTCAAACCGGGAGCTGACCGAGGAAGATCGGGAAAGGCTGGCGGCCCAGGGAAAGAAAGAGGGCATCAATCTGAGAGCGGATGACATCCCGACATACGATGAGATCAATGATGCGCTGGTGAAAGTGGCACGTAAGTTGGATATTCCCCTTGTGGCTACTAACGATGTGCACTATGTAGACCGGGCTGATTCACCTATCCACGATATTCTGCTTTGTATTCAGACCAACTCTGTAGTCTCCGATAAGAGGCGCAACAGGATGCCCGACGACTCCTTCTATCTCAGAAGCCCGCAGGAGATGGCCGAGCTTTTCCCGGAGTATCCCGAGGCTTTGGAGAACACCGAGCGCATCGCCGAGATGTGTCACCTTGAGCTCGAGTTCGGTCGCCTGCATCTCCCCGAGGTGGAGCTGCCAAAGGGACAAACTGCTGCTGACTACCTTGCTGAGCTTTGCTGGAAGAATCTCCCTTCTCGCTATAGCGAGGTGACGCCGGAGATCGAGCAGCGCCTGCGCTATGAGCTCGATGTAATCAGGGAAACGCAGTTCGCCAATTACTTCCTCGTTGTCTGGGATGTCATCTCCTTCACTCGGAGGCAGGGAATTCTGTTTGGTGTGCGCGGCAGCGCCGCCGCCAGCTTGGTCCTGTACTGTCTCGGCGTCACCGATATCGATCCTTTGGCCCATGACCTCGTCTTCGAGCGTTTTCTTAACGTAGAGCGCAAGGAGATGCCGGACATCGACCTCGATTTCCAGGACGACCGTCGTGATGAGGTCATCTCATATATCGCTCAGAGGTATGGCTCTGAAAGGGTAGCTCAGATAATTACCTTCGGCACGTTGGGAGCCCGCGCTGCGCTTCGTGATGTTGGTCGGGCCCTCGGTCTGCCGTATTCGCAGGTCGACCGGGTAGTGAGACTGGTGCCACCGGTGTTGAACACCATTGAGGAGGCTTTGGCGGAAATCCCGGAGTTCAAAGACATATATCAGAGTGATGAGGTTCTAAAGAGGCTGGTGGATGTTGCCTCAAAGCTTGAGGGCACCACTCGGCATGCCTCGACGCATGCTGCCGGTGTGGTGATATCCAGGGAGCCCTTGATTCAACATTTGCCTCTGGCACGACCGAGCCGGGGCGATAATACCGACCTGGTCACCACTCAGTTCGCCATGGACGATATCGCCCGAATCGGGTTGCTGAAAATGGACTTTCTGGGGCTGGCCAACCTGACCATCCTCAACGAGGCCGGGAAGCTTATCGCCGAGACAACGGGCGTGGAACTCGACCTGGATAGTATATCGCTCGATGATACCAAGACATTTGACTTGCTGGCCTCGGGGCAGACTGCTGGCGTCTTCCAGCTTGAAGGCGCTGGCATGCGCCGCTATATCAAGGAACTCAAGCCGAGCTCCTTCCCAGACCTGGCTGCCATGGTGGCCCTGTATCGACCGGGACCCAAGCAACACCTGCCCAGTTTCATCAAAGCCAAACACGGGCTCAAGCCAGTTGACTTCCCCCATCACGCCCTGGCTGATATCCTGAAGGAGACCTATGGGATTATTGTCTATCAGGATCAGGTGCTGCAAATTGTGCAGGCTTTTGCCGGATATAGCCTGGGACAGGCCGATGTGGTGCGCAAGGCCATGGGGAAGAAGATCCCTGAGATCATGGCTGAGGAGCGGAAGCGATTCCTCGCTGGTGCAGAGGGCAAGGGCTTTTCTCGAAAGGTCGCCGAGGACGTATTCGGACTCATCTCACCTTTTGCTGGCTATGCTTTCAACAAGGCTCATGCGGTAAGCTACGCCATGCTGGCCTATAAAACCGCTTATCTCAAGGCTAACTATCCCGTGGAATTCATGACCGCCCTGCTTACCATAAATATGGAGCATCAGGACAAGATAGCCTCAGCGGTGGCCGAGTGTCACCGCCTGGGCATCCCCGTACTCGGGCCGGATATTAACCACAGCGGGGAGACCTTTGGGGTGGAGAGTTGGGATAATGAGTCCTGGGCTATACGCTTTGGCCTTGGTGCGATAAAGAACGTAGGTCTTTCTGCCATTAGACCCATAATCGCCGCCCGTGGCGAAGCGGGCCTATTCAAGTCCCTCGATGATCTGTGCCGCTACGGTGAGCTCCAGGGGCTTAACAAACGTGCCCTGGAAAGCCTGGTTAAGGCTGGAGCCTTGGACTGTCTTGGAGATCGCGGTGCCCTTCTTGGGGGCGTCGACCGCATCCTGTCATTGGCGCAGCGGGGACGTCGCCTCAGAGAAAGCGGGCAGTCTACCATGTTTGACCTCTGGGGTGAGAGCGTGGCCGTGCCCCTGCCTGAGCTGGTATTGCCTGCTATCGATGTTTCACCCAGCGAAAAAGCGACCTGGGAGCGAGAGCTTCTCGGCGTTTCGCTCTCGGAGAAACCTTTAGGCTCGGGGTCCAGGAAGCCACCGCCAGAAGTCGATGTTTTCTGTGGTCAGATCGATGAGGAGATGGTGGGGCAGACAGTAGTCACTGCCGGTCAGGTGCTCTCGATGCGGCAGTTGTCGACCAAGAATGGCCGTCCCTTCATCAGCGCTGTGCTCGGAGATGTGGACGGCAGCATCGAGGTCACCGCCTGGACTGAAGTCTACGAGCAGACCAAGGAACTCTGGGTCGAGGGCTACAATCTGGTAGTCAAGGGTAAGGTAAAAGTGCGAGGCAGTGGGGTGCAACTGGTATGTTACAGCGCGATCCCTTATCCACCGGAGAGGCCACAATCGCCACCGCCGCGTCAGCTCCATATTACCATAGCTCAAAGTGAGGACAATGAGGCTGATATTGCCAGGCTGAGAGACGTCTTTGATGTCCTCAGAGGGTTCCCCGGAGATGATACCGTACATCTTGCTATCAAGGACGGTGCTACGGTGACAAAGCTCGATGTGCCTCAGATAATTACTGGATACTGTCCAGAGCTCCATCAGCGGTTGGTGCAATTAGTCGGCGAGGAGGGGGTGACTGTAAGGCCATGAAGTGGGAAGTCGTGACTACAGCCCCGGATCAGCTCACTGCTGAGATGTGGCAGGAAATATTGCAAAATGAGGGAATCCCTGCGACTATTGAGCCCCGGGACGCTATCTCCTTCTTGGGGCCATCCTCCATGCCCTGTCGGATTATGGTTCCCGAGGGTTCGGTCAAGGAGGCACTGGCCATACTGAGCAGGCACGCGATTATATGAAGTGATATAATGGGGCTGGAGGTGGTGGTTGCGCCACGTGCTCGGAGTCCTTGGGGCTTTTCTTCTGACTTCGCTGCTGTTAGTCCTTGTGCTACCAGTTCATGCCCAATCGGCGGATGAAGTTGAGTACTGGGCAGTTATTATCGGCATATCCGATTACGCGCATTTCAGCTACTGGCAGCCTCCTCATGACCTAGCATATCCCGATGACGATGCCCGGGAGCTCTATGTTTACCTGAGCCGCTACTGGGGTGAAGATCACACCAAGATTTTAGTCGATAGCGATGCCACCAAAGAGAATATCGAGGCTGTGGTCACTGGCTGGTTAGCCCCGCAGGTGGGTGTTGAAGATGTTGTGCTCTTCTTCTTCGCTGGACATGCCTGTCAGTGTTGTGGCCACAACTGCTTGTTGCCTTATGACATACCATTGGATACCCATGCCAATAGCATCCATGATACCGAGCTGGACGATTGGCTCTCTGAGCTGAAATCGGACAGGTTGGTTGTCATTCTGGACACCTGCTATGCTGCTGGCTTCTTTGGTGACCTTGGGAGAGCCGGGCGTGTAATCCTGGCGTCATGTGCCGAGAATGAGGAGTCTTTCGACTACACGTTACTCAGGCATGGCGTTTTCTCCTACTATCTTTTGCAGGGCCTTGATAACTTAGAGGCTGTTGATGTCAATTCCGACAATGAGGTCTCGGCAGAGGAGCTTTTCCGCTACATAAGCCCAGTGGTTGTGGAGCACAGCGAAGGGCATATATCGGCCCAGCACCCGCAGCTCTACGATGGTTATGATGGTGAACTTGTGCTTTTCGGCATGACATCTCGTGGCACCGGGTCCATCAGCCTGCCAGACCAGCAGGGCGACTCCAAAATACTCTATTATGTCTCCATAGCTATAGTTGGGGGCCTGACCTCGATGGCGGTGGCTATGGCCGTGGCGCGGGCGAGGAGCGGGAAAACGGCGTCATCTGTTTCAGATGACCGAGAATCAGATTGAAGCCTCCATGTCGAGGAGATACTTCTTTAGCTCGAGGCCGCCGCTGAATCCGACCAGGCTGCCATCGCTGCCCAGCACCCGATGGCAGGGCACGATTATGGGGAGCGGGTTCTGGGCCAGCACCCGGCCCACGGCCCGGAAAGCCTTTGGCTGGCGTGACTCTCCTGCCACCCAGGCATAGCTTCTGGTCTGGCCATAAGGGATAGTTTGCACAAGCTCCAGGACGGCGCGCTGGAAGGGGGAGGCATATCGCAGGTCCAGCTTATCGGGGAAATGCACCTTCTGACCTTTGAAGTACCGCTGGAGTCGCTGGGGAAGGTCGCCAAAGGAGTGGCGGTCCTCTCTGGCACCTGAAAGGACCGGGAAGAGGACGGCCAGCACAGCCTCCGGGGTTGGCTGGTGCCAGACGAGGCGGCGCAAGCCTTCCTTTGAGCCGACAATTCCCACCCAGCCCAGCTCGGTCTGGAAAAAAGCATAGCTCAGCATCACAGCGTGATTATAGCTAAATTGTGGGAACAAGGCACCTTTTCCTCGATCCGGCGAAAACTCTTGACGGCAGAGGGGCGTTAGATTAAGCTTTTGGTAGAATAGGGCATTAGGCAATGCCAAGTCTATTCTGCAGGGTGGGTTGTGGAGCAGAGTGGAATTGGGATGTTCAGCGAGGAGGCTTTGGCAGAAGCACAGGCGCAGGAAGAGGAATGGCGGCGCAGCACCCAAGGGTCTGAGAAGATTGGTCCTGAAGCGGCCACATACTCTGGGATCAAGCTGAAGCCGGTGTATTCCCCTAATGATATCGCCGACACGAGCTGTGATGATATTCCGTTTCCTGGCCAGTACCCTTACACCAGGGGGTTCAACCCTCTGGGCTATCGGGCTGAACCCTGGATGATACAGCAGTTCTTCGGCTTCGGCACTGGGGCCGATACTAGAAAAAGGTGGGACTACTATCGCAGCATAGGAGCGACCGATCGTATCGGCAGGGACGAGGTAGAAGGGCTGCTCAACTTCCGGATAGCCATAGACCTTCCTACCCAGAGGGGCTATGACCCCGACGAACCTCAAGCCAGGGGCCGGGTTGGCGGCTGCGGTGTCTCATTAAGCACCCTGGAAGATATGAAACTTCTTTTCGATGGCGTCCCCCTGGACAAAGCCCATGTTGCCTTAGTATCGCTCAACTCGAGCATAGTGGCCGGTGCTCTCTTCATCGCCTATGCGGAGAGCAGGGGGTATCCTCCGGAGAAGCTGCTGTTGAGGGGTAACAACATCCTTTATCAGGTCGCCTCGCACGATGTCATCTCTTTTCCCCCAAAATACACCCTCAGGCTCATGACTGAGCTTATCCATTACTTCGTTCGCCATGTGCCCCGGTCCCCAGCCCATACCACCATTACCGGGTATAACCTTGGCGAGCAAGGTCCAACTGGGATCCAGGTAGTTGCACTCAACTTGGCGGTGGCCATCGCGGTTACTGAAGAATGTGTCAAGGTTGGGCTTGACCCCGATGATGTAGTCCCCGGGTTTTATACCCATGAGTGGGTAGGCATAGACCTTTTTGAAGAGGTGGCTAAGATCAGGGCCAGGCGCAGGCTCTGGGCCAGGAACTTCAAGGAGAGATTTGGCTGTAAGAAGCCTGAGTCGCTCCGGTGTCGGGTCATGCCCCAGACTGCGGGCTCCATGGGCGTGGCTCAGGAGCCCCTGAACAACATCGTCAGATATACGGTGATGACCTTGGCCGCAATCTTGGCCGGGGCTGATGGCATTTTCACTACAGCCTATGATGAGCCTCTATGTGTTCCTGCTGAGGAGGCAGTACGAATTGCCCTGAGAACTCAGCAAATCCTGTACCATGAGACCTCTCTTCCCCATGTCGTTGATCCTCTGGGGGGCTCATACTATCTGGAGTGGCTGACTAATGAGTTAGAGGAGGGAGTAGACAAGTATCTGGCTGAGATTGAAAGTCAAGGGGGATTCTTCAAGTGTTGGGAGACTGGTTGGATAAGGGCACAGGTGGAGAAGGTTGCCAATGAGCGGCAGCGCCGCATCGATTGCGGCGAGATTGTGATCGTGGGCCAGAATAAGTATCGCCTCCCGGATGAGCAGCAGCCTAAGGTTGCCGTCTTCCCCAGCTTTGATCCTGGTGCGGAGGAGGAAGCAATCGCTCGTGTTAGGAGATACCGTGAGCAGCGAGACCAGGAGAAAACTAATGCTGCTCTGGCTCGGGTGCAACAGGCGGCTGAGGCTGTGGCCCAAGACTGGCCGCAATCCTGTGGCCTGTTGATGCCGGCCGTCGTGGACGCCTGCCGGGCTCAGTCCACCTTGGGTGAGATCCACGGCATCCTGCGCCACGTCTTCGGCTATGTCTACACGGGTGTTTGATTTATTGTAACCGGAGGTGGAGTTATGAGTCAGAGCGGAATCTATAAGGCGAGGATGTTCAGCGAGGAGGCTTTGGCACAGGCACAGGCCCAGGAAGAGGAATGGCGGCACAGCGTCCAGGGGCAGGGAGACGTTCACGAAACAGCTACTTATTCGGGGATTAAAGTGAAGCCGGTGTATTCCCCTAAGGATATCGCCGACACGAGCTATGGTGATATCCCGTTTCCTGGTCAGTACCCTTACACCAGGGGTTTCAACCCTCTGGGCTATCGAGCTGAGCCTTGGAAGCTGGTCCAAGGATTCGCCGCCGGCACTGGTGCTGAGGCCAGGAGTAGGTGGGAGTTCCTGCGCAGGATAGGCGCCACTGGTCGTATAGGCAGGGACGAGGCGGAAGAGCTTGTTAACTTCCGTATCTTTCTTGATCTTCCAGCCCAGAGAGGCTATGACCCCGATGACCCTGAGGCCAGAGGACGGGTCGGTGGCTGCGGGATCTCATTGAGCACGCTGGAAGATATGAAATCTATCTTCGACGGCGTTCCCCTGGACAAGGCTTATGTCACATTCATTGCCCATAGCGCATCCCTTTCTGCTGTCGGCCTCTATATTGCTTATGCTGGAACGAGGGGCTATTCCCCGGACAGGCTATTGCTGCGGGCCCATAATGACCTGTACCAGGGAGGATTACATCACGATGTTGTCTCCTTTCCACCAAAATCGGCCATTAGACTTGTGACCGAGTTCATCCGCTACTCCATCGAGCACATGCCCCAGGCTCAGCATACCACCGTTCTCGCCTATCCCTTTGGCGAGAGTGGTGCCGACGCCATTCAGCAAGTAGCGGTCCTTCTATCGATAGCGACTACGGCCACTGAGGAATGCATCAAGGTCGGGCTTGATCCTGATACGGTAGTGCCTGGGTTCTATAACCATGAGTGGGTGGGGATAGATCTCTTTGAGGAGGTTGCCAAGTTCAGGGCCAAGCGCAGGCTCTGGGCCAAGGTCTTCAAGGAGAAATTTGGCTGCAAGAATCCAGAGGCACTCCGGTATAAAGTTATGCCTCAGACCGGGGGTTCCCTGACCGTTGCCCAGGAGCCCTTGAACAACATCATCAGAAATACAGTGATGACCTTAGCCTGCGTCTTGGCCGGGGTCGATGGCATTTTCACCACTTCTTATGATGAGCCTCTGTGCGTCCCCACTGAGATAGGGGCACAGCTCGCCGTCCGTACGCAGCAGATCCTCTATCACGAGACCTCCCTGCCTCACGTCACCGACCCTTTGGGTGGGTCCTATTATGTGGAATGGCTGACTAATGAGATCGAAAAAGGCGTGATCGAATACCTCGATGAAATGGAGAGCATGGGTGGGTTTCTCAAGTGCTGGGAGACGGGCTGGATCAGGGCTCAGCTTGAGAGGAATACTAACGAGCGACAGCGCAAGATCGATAGCGGTGACATTGTAGTTGTAGGCCAGAACAAGTATCGTCTCCCGGATGAGCAACAACCTGAGATCCCACTCTTCCCTGCCTGGGATCCCAAAATCGAAGAGGAAGCTATTGCCGGGGTGATGAAATATCGTGCCGAGCGAGACCAGGCAGGGGTTGATGCCGCTCTGGCTCGGGTTCAGCAAGCTGCGCAGGCTGTCATGCAAGATTGGCCGCAATCCTGTGGCGTCCTCATGCCAGCTATCGTCGATGCTTTCCGAAATCAAGCTACCCTGGGCGAAGTCCAGCGCATCCTACAACAAGTCTTCGGCTACGTCTGCATCGGCATCTGAGGGAATGAAGACTCGACAGAGGGTAGTAAAAACAAGGCGCTTTTGGCGAAATCGGACATGGATGCCTAAAGCGGTGATATAGTTTCTTATTCGGCCTCACCTTCGAGCTCAAAAACGCGGTGCAGGGCCCGGACTGCATCCCCGACCCGATTCTCAGCGATGATGCAGGTGATCCTGATCTCTGAGGTAGTGATGAGCTCGATGTTGATCCCTTCGTCATAGAGAGCGCGGAACATCCTTGAGGCATAGCCGGGCGCGCTCTGCATCCCGGCGCCGATGATGCTCACTTTCCCCAGTTGGGTATCACCGACACAGTCTCTGGCCCCGATCTCCTGGGCCACCGGCCGGACCACAGCCAAAGCCTTATCCAGGTCGTTACGGGCCACGGTGAAGGTCAAGTCTGTGACCCTTTCCACGCTGGCGTTCTGGACAATGGTATCGATGTTGAGACTTGCCTGAGCCAGGCGCTCAAAGATAGCGGTGGCGATGCCCGGCCGATCGGGGACGCCGAGGACAGTGACCTTAGCCACATTGAGGTCATGGGCGATGCCTCGTACTTTATTGCGCACTTCCATAGTAATTCCTCCCCGAATCATTGTGCCCGGTGTTTCGCTGAAGCTGGATGCCACCATAATGGGTATTTTATAGACCTCGCCCAGCGCCACAGCCCTGGTGTGCATAACCTTGGCTCCATAGCTTGCCAGCTCCAGCATCTCCTCATAGCCGACCTCGTCAAGCTTTCTTGCCTCTGGCACCAGGCGAGGGTCAGCAGTGTAGATGCCATCGACATCGGTATAGATCTCACAGCGCTCGGCGCTGAGACTGGCAGCCAAGGCTACTGCTGTGGTGTCGGAGCCGCCGCGGCCGAGGGTGGCGATGTCCATCTCATCGGTGAGCCCTTGGAATCCGGCGACGATGACGATTCGATCCTGGTCGAGCTCTTTGACGATGCGGTCCGGGGCCAGGCCCACGATGCGAGCACGGCTATAGGCGGTGTCGGTCCTGATTCCTGCCTGAGGCCCGCTGAGGCTAATGGCCTCATGCCCCAGAGACTTCAGGGCCATAGCGAGCAGGGTGCTAGACACGATTTCGCCGGTGGAGAGAAGGGAGTCCAGCTCCCTCTCATCGGGGCGCTCGCTGATCTGGTACGCCAGGATGATGAGTTCATCGGTGGTATTGCCCATGGCCGAGACCACTACCACTACCCGGTCACCCCGCTCCTTGGCCCGAGCTATCCTGTGGGCCACATTCTTGATCTTGGTGGCATCGGCTACAGAGCTGCCACCATATTTCTGCACGATTAAAGCCACAGGCATTCCTCCTCGGTTGTCAGGTACGCTCCAGTGCTTGGCTGCGCTGTTCTAATTCTACCACTGATTCCTGCTTTCAAGATTGCAAGAATTCAGTATAGAATAGTTGCCTCGAGAATTCAAGGACGAGGCCCTTCTGGCCAGGATAGGGTCAGTCCGCTCTCGATGGCGGTGAAGCCATGTTTGCTGCGAATGCGGTCAAGGGCCTGGTTCAAGCACTTCATCCTCTCCGCCATAGCATCCCACATGCTGAGTTGCCTGCCCTGGCTCAGGTTGGAGACCCTGATGCCGATGAGCCGCACCAACTTTCGCCTCTGGCTCAGGGCTTTATCCAGAAGCCCCAGCCCTATCTCAAAGATGACTTGATCGAGATCGCTGGCTTCCTTCAAAGTCTGGCTTCGAGTAACGGTCCTGAAGTCAGCGTATCTCAGCTTCAAGGTGATGCACCTGGCGCTTTTACCTTGCTCTCTGAGCTCAGCCCCTACTTCCTCGCTGAGACGGCGCAAACAGGCTCTGAGGAAGCGCTGGTCCAGGGTATCCTGGGCGAAGGTGGTCTCGCGGCCTATCGATTTGGCCGGGCCCGGAGCTTGCACCATCCTGTCGTCGATGCCGTTAGCATGGCGATGCAGCACCTCGCCCATAGCGCCCAGTTGATATTTTAGCAGGGAAGGCGGAAGCTCAGCTAACTGACCGATGGTGCTTATACCAAGGGCCGTTAGCACTCTCTCTGTCTGGGGGCCAACCCCGGGCAGCTTGGCCAGGGGTAAAGGCGCTAGGAAATCCCGATCGGACCCCTGGGGCACCTCGATAAGCCCATCGGGCTTGCTCAGGCTCGAGGCCATCTTAGCCACTACCTTGGCTGAGGCGATGCCTATTGAGGCGGTGACGGCGAGCTCCTCCTTTATCCGGCCCTTGATTTGGGATGCTATCTCCCGCACTGAACTATAGAGGGGCTCAAAGCCGCTGAGGTCAAGGTAAGCTTCATCGAGCCCCAGTGGCTCAACATCGGGAGTGAACTCGGCGAGTATGAGCAAGAATCTCTCTGAAGCCTCACGGTAGCGGCAGAAGTTCCCTGTGAGGAATATGGCCTGGGGGCAAAGGCGATGAGCCTTGACCAGTGGCATGCCCGCGCGCAGCCCGTAGGCTCGAGCTTCATAGGAGGCACAGGAGACCACCCCCCGGCTCTCAAGATGACCGCCGACCACCACTGGCTTCCCCAGAAGCTCGGGGTGCTGTGCCCTCTCCACCGAAGCGAAGAAGGTATCGAGATCGATGTGAGCGATACGCCTCATATCAGAACATTAGTTCGAATAGATTATAGCTGACCTGAGTGTTGCTGTCAACAGGGGGCGTTGCTTTGCTCAGCGAAACGGGCTATACTATTTGGCAACCGAATAAGGAGGAGAAAATGCCAGAGGAAGAGATTGGCACAGTTTCTACCTTTTTCGCCCGGCCGGTGGTCGCTGGCCTCGACCTCACAGCGCCGCTCAAGATCGGCGACAGGATTCACATCGTGGGGCACACCACGGACCTCGAGATGGTGGTGGAGTCGATGCAGATCTATAACAAAGATGTGCAAGAAGCGAAGCCGGGAGATGCTGTTGGTGTCAAGGTCACGGATCGGGTGAGAAAGGGTGACCGAGTGTATAGGGTGGTGGAGTAAGACTAACCTTCGATGGCCTTAACCAGGTTGGCCATCTCGATGGCGCTGACCGCGGCCTCGAAGCCCTTGTTACGCTGCTTGGTTCCTGCTCGCTCGATAGCCTGTTCCAGGGTATCAGCCGTGATTACTCCGAAAATGGCTGGTACTCCCGTCTCCAGGCTGATGCGACCAAGCCCTCGGCTGACCTCAGCGGCAATGTATTCAAAATGAGGCGTCCCGCCCCGGATCACGGCCCCCAGGCAGATAACTGCATTGTATTTCTTTGATTCGGCCATCTTCTTGGCAATGAGGGGGATCTCAAAGCAGCCAGGTGTCCAGGAGGTCTCGATATCTTGTTCTGCCACGCCGTGGCGGGCCAGGGCATCCTGAGCTCCCTCCAGTAACCTAGTGGTGATGAACTCATTAAACCGGGAGACCACAAGGCCAAACCGTAGCCCCTCGCCTACCAATGCACCTTCATATTTCTTATTCACTGTTCCCTCCCCGATAATCGATGATGTGCCCCATCTTCTCTCGCTTGGTTTCGAGGTAATGGATATTGTCCGGATTTGGTTGCGCCACGATGGGCACGGTCTCCACAACCTGTAGCCCATAACCCTCCAGGCCGGCGATCTTCTTCGGGTTGTTGGTCAAGAGCTTCATCTGGCGCACCCCGAGGTCGATCAAAATTTGAGCACCGATGCCATAGTCTCTCAGGTCTGGGGCGAAGCCCAGCGCCGTGTTGGCCTCCACGGTGTCCAGTCCCTGATCTTGCAGGGCGTAAGCGCGGAGTTTGTTGTGCAATCCGATGCCCCGCCCCTCCTGGCGCATATAAAGGAATACCCCTCGGCCCTCAGCAGCGATGGCGCTGAGGGCTAAGGCCACTTGCTCCCCACAGTCACAGCGCAGGCTGCCAAAGACATCGCCTGTGGTGCACTCGCTGTGCACCCGGACCAGCACCGGGGTCTTGCTATCTATCTCGCCTTTGACCAGGGCTACGTGCTCGTCAGGATCAGTTATGCTTTTGTAGGCGATTATGGCAAACTCACCATATTTAGTGGGTAACTTGGCCTCGGCTACCCGCTGCACCAGCTTCTCATGCCTATGGCGATAACGAATGACATCGGCTACGGTTACAATCTTGATCCCATGCTCAGCAGCCAGGGCCTCAAGTTGCGGCAGTCGTGCCATGGTGCCATCATCGGCCATGATCTCACAAATGACCCCCGCTGGATAAAGCTCGGCCAGTCGAGCCAAGTCTACTATGGCCTCGGTATGCCCGGCGCGGACCAGGACGCCTCCGGTTCTTGCTTGCAGGGGAAACATATGGCCGGGGCGCGCCAGGTCCTCAGGCCTGGTCGCTGGGTCGAGGATGGCTTTTATCGTGGCTGCCCGGTCATAAGCGGAGATGCCAGTGGTCACCCTGTGCTTGGCCTCCACTGATACGGTGAAAGCGGTGCCATGAGGCGCGGTATTATCTTGAACCATCAGCGGGAGCTGAAGCTCATCTAATCTTTGCTTGATTATGGGCATGCAGATCAGACCGCGGCCATACTTGGCCATGAAGTTGATGTCCTCCGGGGTCACCTTCTCCGCGGCCAGGGCCAGGTCACCTTCATTTTCCCGGTCCTCGTCATCAACGATGATGACGAACTTTCCGGCCCTGATATCCTCGATTGCTTCTGGAACGGAGGCAAATCCCATCCTCTCCCCCAACTACTAATATAGCGCAAAATCCAAATCGATGCTATAGTTTAGGGCAAGAAGCCGTGCTCAGTCAAGAACTCGGGTGTTATCCCTGATTGCCGTGCCTTTATCAGTTGCTCCACATATTTGGCCAGGACATCTACCTCGATATTGACCGTATTCCCCGGCCTCCTGCTTCCCAAGGTGGTGTGCTCCCGGGTATAGGGCACTAGGGAGATGGTGAATGACGTGGCATCGCGGCTGATGATGGTCAGGCTGACCCCGTCCACGGCGATGAACCCCTTTTCCACCACATAGCCCATTATCTCTGCTGGAGCGGAGACCTTCATCAAGATAGCACCTTCTTCTGGGGTAAGGGAGACTATGCGCCCAGTGCCATCGACATGCCCTTGGACAAAATGTCCACCCATGCGGTCGCCGACCGCCAAACCCCGCTCCAAATTGACCCCATCCCCGGGACGCAACTGCCCGAGATTGGTGCGGCGCAGGGTCTCAGGCGAGACCTCGACGGAGAAGGACTGGCTATCGAGGGCGATAACGGTAAGGCAAGCGCCATTGATAGCGATGCTGTCGCCGAGTTTGGTGCCATCGAGGGCCTTTTGGGCAGCGATGGTGAGCCTGGCTGGCTGTGCTGCTCTGACGGTGCCAATTTCCTCCACGATGCCGGTAAACATTCAGACCTCTTGTTCGCGACCGCCGCGGAGTTGCTTCCTCTGGATAAATCTGATTCGTTGGGGCGTGATTACCAGTACGTCTATATTTCCGCCCACTGAGGGGAACTTCGGCTCAAACCTCAATGTCTCGATAGTGGTTCTGACCAGATAGGTGGCGTAGTCCACAGCATCGGGCAGGAGCATGGCTGAAAACAGGGGCAGCGAATTTGCGCTCACCAACCTGTCAATGACATGGGTGTCACCACTGCGGATCAGGCCGTATTTGACGTTCCCGTTTTCATCGGCGTTCCACCTCTTGGGGACTGGTTCCTGTACAGTGTGGCAGAAGTAGACATAAGGGATGCTCTCGTCGTCTTCCCTGAGGAATCCGCAAACGTGGAAGCCCATGGAGACGTCGGGGTATTGACGGAAATAGTCTACCAGTTTATGGGCCACGCTTTCCACGGAGTCACCCTTGACCACCGAGGTTTCCCGGAACTTTCTGATGTGGAAACCAACAGGCTCGTCATCGATTATGCTGGCCCCGAAAGCGGAGATCCCCACCGATACCGCCTCGGCGATGCCGACCTTACGGGCATTGTCTGAGATCACGATCTGGTGCTCCACCATATATTCTTTATCGTCTTCCTTTCTCTTCTCTTGGTATGTGAGTGTCATCCGGCTGTCAGCAGCCATGACGATGCCGGATGGGACGAAGACTGTTACTACTAAAGACATCTTTCACCTCCCGATGTATCCGCTGATCATTACATCAGCACCGAATCTCTGGACTTGGACCCGACTCAGGCGCACTGCCTGAGCTATGTGGTCCACTCCTTTCCCGGAGACGGGCGTCATTGCCTCCTTACCTCCGATGATCATGGGCGCCACGAACGCTACTACCTTGTCCACCAGTCCCAGGTCAAAAAAGGAGCCGAGTAGCCTCCCGCCACCTTCCACCAGGACGGAAGTGATTTCCCTGTGCCCCAGTTGTTTCAGCAGTTCCCTCAAGTCCACCACGCCGTCTATTGATGGGAGCTCGAGCACTTCGGCGCCCATTTCAGTGAGACCCCTGGCCTTGACCTTATCCAGGGGCAGCAGCGTTGCCAGTAGCGTTTTTCCTGGCGGCTGCAACACTCGGGCTTGAGTCGGAGTCCGGGCATGGCTATCGACCACCACTCGCAGCGGCTGTTTTATCTCATTGTCGCTGACAACCCGGGCCGTAAGCTGGGGGTCATCGGCGAGCACAGTGTCGACGCCAACTATAATAGCATCCACCTTTTGCCGCAGGCTGTGGACATATTGCCTCGATTCCTCGCCGCTGATCCACTTGGAGTCTCTGCTTCTGGTGGCGATCTTGCCGTCGAGGCTCATAGCGAATTTGGCGATGACCAAGGGCAGGCCGGTGGTGATGAACTTGATATAAGCCTCGTTGAGCTCCTGGGCCTCTTCTTCATGCTGGCCAACATAGGTCTTAATCCCCGCAGCCTTAAGCTCAGCCTGCCCCCGGCCCGAGACCTGGGGATTGGGGTCCGATGTTGCCATGTGGACCTCTGAGACCCCGGCTGAGATAATGGCCTGGGTGCAGGGGGGGGTGCGGCCGAAATGGCAGCAAGGCTCCAGGGTGACATACATAGTGGCTCCTCGGGCTTTTCCCCCGGCCTGCTGCAGCGCCACCACCTCGGCATGAGCCGAGCCTGGGGGCTGGGTGTACCCTTCTCCCACTATCTCCCCGTCCCGGACCACCACTGCCCCCACAGCGGGATTAGGGCTAACATGCCCCAAAGCCAGCTTGGCCAGGGAAAGAGCATGCTCCATATAGTCCATTATGCCAAAAGAAGCGCATACTGTTAATATCTATAGCTGCCGAGCTTCAATATATATTTGTGATCAGCCATCTGCCATCGACTTTTTGCAGGTCAAATCTCATTATCTCACCTGTCGCTTCCTCATCTTGTAGGCCTAACGTATGTCCTTGGTCGGTGTATTCAATTTTGTAATCGCACGTGGCTTTAACCGTAGCTGTAGTGTCGGTTTGTGAAGTCACCTCTGTCTTCAGGTTAGAAACGGAAGCCGATTTGATATATCCAAAACTGTTTTCAGCGTAGTCTATTGCCGCTTCACGCTGTGCCTCAGTCTCGATATACATTGTATCGACCAGTTTACCTGCGTCTCTATCTTCCATAGCTTCAAAATATAGCTCAGCAGTGCCCTCGGGTGAGCCAGTGCTTGGGCTGCCGCCAAGGAGAAACACTAACGGCAAAGATACACCTAACCCTACGACAACGACAACAACTGCTACCAAGATTAGCAACTTTTTGGGTATCATCTTTCCTCCCCTCTCATCCAACTAAGATTGCGGCAAAGAGCCTTATGCGCTTCCCCTCATCACCCGCTTTTCTGGAAATCCTGATAATACCTGCTCGGTGTAGGCTCGGTCTGCCCTTGGTATTTGCTGCCCAGGGCCTCAGACCCGTAGAGGTTTTCCGCCGCCGAGGTGAGCCTGAGGAAGGAGATCTGCCCGATTTTCATCCCGTAATACAGCGTTACTGGAAGCTTGGCCACGTTGGACAGCTCCAGAGTCAGGTGCCCATGCCAGCCCGGGTCCACATAGCCAGCCGTGGAGTGGATTAGAAGCCCGATCCGTCCCAGGGAGCTCTTGCCCTCAAGCCGACCTACGATATCATCGGGCAGGGTGATACACTCCAGCGTGCTCACCAGCACGAACTCGCCAGGCTGCAGGAAAAAGGGCTTATCTCCATCTATCTCCACTACTTCGGTCAAGTCCTCCTGGTTTTGCCTGACGTCTATGTAATAGGGCTGGTGCCAGGTGCGGAACACGCACAGCTTGTGGTCGAGGTGCACATCGACGCTCGCCGGCTGAATGCAGGACGTATCAAGAGGCTCGATGACAATCCTGCCTTGGCTGATCTCGTCCTTGATCGTTCTGTCGCTGAGAACCATGTTTTAGATATCTATTCTATCATTTCGCCTGGGTGTGTGCAAAGTATTGTGCTCGTCCCGCACATTAGCGACATATCGCCGCACATTATTGTTTGCCGTTATTGCGAGCGTAAGCGAGGCAATCTCACCCCGAGATTGCTTCAGTCGCACCAAGGCGAGACATCGCAATGACAAATGTAATAGCCTCTTGCATCAGGAGGAAGATATACCTCATCTATGTGAACAAGATTAGCAATGCCGATTTCACCGAGGCATGCTTTCCGCTGGCATTTGACAGCTTGCCTCCTCAGAGTTTAATATTCGATTGCGGGAGACAAAAATCGGATTTATCGCCACGCTCATCAGTCAACGCTGAACTTTTAGCTTTTACCAATCCACTATAAGACTATAAGAGAAGCGCATTCTCTTATGCTCAGTGTCAAGTTGTGTCTCCTGAGCTAAGGAGATAGGACTCATGATATTCCGGAGATGGTCAACAGCCTTCTCGTCGAGATGAAGCAACAGTTGACACAAGCGATGCCAAAATTCTTCGATTGCCCGCGAAGGGAGATGTGATGAAGGCTACTGTAGATGTCGATGTTGGTGGCACCTTCACGGATTGCTTTGTGCTCGTCGATGGCAGGGTAGCCACCGGCAAGGCCCCGACGACACGTCAGCAGCCGGGCCTGGGCTGTATCCAGGCCATAAGCGTCGTCGCCGATTCCCTGGGGATGTCCATGGCGGAGTTGCTGCAGCAGACCGAGGTGGTTCGCCTCTCCAGCACCATTGCCACTAATGCCTTGATCCAGAGGACCGGACCTACCCTGGGTCTGATCACCACCGAAGGCTTTGAAGGCACAGTGGAAATCGGGAGAGGCGGAAGGTGGATAGATGGGTTGAGTATCAGGGAGGCCAGAGATGTCGCCAGACAAACGAAGCCGGAGCCGGTGATTCCTCTAGAGATGACAGTCGGGGTCAAGGAGAGGATCGATGCCAAAGGGAAGGTGGTGCGGCCTCTGGACGAGGACGATGTCCGGGAAAAGGTGCGCCATCTGCTGAATAAAGGGGCCAGGGGCTTTGTAGTCTCCCTGCTCTGGTCATACCTCAATCCGGTGCACGAGAGACGGATCAGGGAGATCATCGAGACAGAGTTTCCCGAGTGCTATTTAGGCGGTGATATGCCGGTGATGCTCTCCTCTGAGGTGTGCCCCAAGCGTTGGGAGTACACCAGGACCACCACCACCATGCTCAATGCCTATCTTCATGGCTGCTCCTGGGAGGGGCTGGCCAACCTGGTGGATGAGCTGAGGGGCCAGGGCTACGATAAGGTGGTGATGCTGGTGCACAATACCGGTGGCATGGCCGAGATCTTCCGCAGCACTGCAATTCAGACCTGCCACGCTGGCCCAGTCGCCGGGCTCATCGGCAGCGCCGGCATGGCGCGAATGCTTGGCTATGATAATGTGGTCAGCACCGACATGGGAGGCACCAGCTTCGACCTGGGGATCATCGCCGGCGGCAGCACCCGCTCCTATCAGTGGCGTCCGCTGCTCGATCGCTGGCAAGTGGATATGGTGATGCTGAAGGTGGACTCCATCGGTGCTGGGGGTGGCTCCATCGCCTGGCTGAATCCGGTGCTGGGCAATCGATTGGAGGTGGGGCCACAAAGCGCTGGTTCCGAGCCTGGGCCGGCATGCTATGACCGTGGTGGGAGCGAGCCCGCAGTCACCGATGCCGATGTTGTGCTGGGCTATCTGAACCCGGATTACTTCTGGGGTGGCCGGATGAAGCTGAACCGGGAGAAAGCCATCGCCACCATCAGGGAAAAGATCGCCCGACCGCTGGGGATGGAGGTGGAGCAGGCAGCACTTCTGATCAAGAAAGTGGTTGATGCCAATATGGCCAATGTGATCTACAGGGAGACGGCACTGCAGGGGTATGACCCGGGGCAATTTGTCCTCTTCGCCTATGGTGGTGCCGGTGCTGTGCACTGCTGTGGCTATGGTTTTCAGGCCGGGGTCGACAAGCTCATCGTGTTTCCCTTCTCGCCGGTGTTCTCCGCCTATGGCTCAGCGAGCATGGATGTAGTGCACATCTATGAGCAGTCCAAGCACGTGTCTCTGATGGCCCCGGTGACCAAGGAATATCTCAGCGACTACTCTGAGTTCAATGAGGTAGTACAAAGCCTGAAGCAAAAGGCGCTCAGGGATATTCAGGGGGAGGGTTTCTCCGTTAAGGATACCGTTTTCAGCCTGGAGCTGGACATGAAATATGGGGGGCAAATTCATACCCACCGTGCTGCTGTGCCCCGTCTGCTGCTGGAGAAAGAGGAGGATGCCTGGGCGATATATGAACAGTTTGAACAAGAATATAAGGAGATCTATAGCGCCTTCGTCGTATACCCTGAAGGTGGAGTTGACATTCATAGTTTCACCCTCCGGGCCACTGTGCCCCAGCCGAGGCCGGAGCTGCCGGTCCATGCTGTTAAGGAGAAACGACCGCGGCGAGGGGCCATGAAGGGCCATAGAGAGGCCTACTGGGAGGAATATCAAGGCTTTCGGCAGACTCCGATTTATGAGCAGAAGCTCCTGGACTGTGGTAACGTGATCGAAGGGCCGGCTATCATTGAGGCCGAGACCACGACTACAGTGCTGCCGCCTGGGGCCAAGCTGGTTGTGGATAAGTTCCTCAACTTGGTCATTGAGAGAATGTAAGAGGAGAGCGCAATGCGTCCAAGTTATAGCCAGTTGCTTGAGTGGGTCAAACCAGAGCCACCATCAGTTGAAGACGTCAAATGTATGAAGTTGTTAAAGCCTGGAGACTATGAGATATATACCGACCGGCTTTATAACTACGTTCTGGAAGGAACCGAGGTCTTCATAAGGACAGGAACCTCAGAGTGGATTCGCTCCGGTGACCTGATCGTGGGCATCCACAACCCGGCAGGGGACATCGTCTGTGCCAGTACAGGCACATTCCTCCATGCCATAACCAGCGTACCCCCCATCAAGTTCGCCGTCGCCAACTGGCTCCACGAGCTCTCGGTGGGGGTAAAGGAAGGGGATGTCTTCTACTGCAACGACGCTGCATATGGCGGTATGCATAACGCCGACCAGACCGCCTTTATGCCCGTGTTCCATGATGGCGAGCTCATCGCTTGGACCACTGCTACCGTCCATCAGCCTGAGACTGGCTCAACCCAGCCAGGAGGGATGTCCCCCTCCCTCAGGACTAGATATGAAGAGGGGATGAAGACGCCTCCGATAAAGGTCGGCGAGAACTACATGCTGCGCGAAGACCTGATGGAGATGTTCGCCAACATCGTGTTCCGGACACCACGGATGCAGATAGCCGATATGAAGGCCAGGTTCACTGCCTGCGACCGAGTCCGGATCAGGGTCCAGGAATTGGCCCGAGAAAAGGGCAATGCTTTCCTCCGCGGTCTGTTCGCCACTACGATCAAGAACGCTGAGGAGGCGGCGAGGAGACGAGTCAGTCAGTGGAACGATGGCACCTACCGTGCGGTGACCTTCTTCGACACCGCCGGCTTTGATCATACCCTTATCCGCTGCTATATGACGGTACACAAGAAGGGAGACAGCCTGATCATTGACCTCGCTGGCACCTCGCCAGAGCATGATGGTGGCTCCCAGCAAGGGATGCCACACCACTGTGCCGCTGAGGCTGCTTTGGTTTTCTGCCCCTATATATTTCATGACCTCCCTGTGTGCAATGCTGCCTTTGCTCCGCTCAACTGGATGGTGCCCGATGGCTGTGTCTTCAGCGCCAGCCCTGAGGCAGCCACTGCAAACATAGTTTCCATAGGCGTTATCGTAGCCCAGGCTCTGGCACAAACAGTGGCTAAAATGGCGTTTGATAGTGAGCAACGCTCCTGGATCGTGGCCCCCTCCGGAGGTGGCTCCGGGCTCCTCTTCAGCGGGATAAATCAGTATGGCATCCGGGTATCGGCTCAGCTCACCTACTCGATAAATGCCGATGGTCAGGGGGGCCGGGTGGACATGGACGGCATCGATGCTCTCGGCTGTTTAGGTGGTTATATGCCGGGAGCAAAGGGAATAGATGTCGAAGATGCCGAGGAGAGCGTTCCTATACTCATTCTATCTCAGCCTGTACTTACAGACAGCTGTGGCTTCGGCAAGAATCGGGGCGGTTATGCTATCAGTACTGCTCAGGCTGTCCACCTCACCGACCGTGGCTCCTATGTCAGCACTGGCAGAGAGAGTAAGACGCGCAGTGCACAGGGCCTCTTCGGCGGCTACCCTGGAGCAGTGAAGGTTGGCATTGAGATCAAGAATACGGACCTCTGGCACAAGATGTCCGGCGGCGATAAGGACTTCTCCTCCAATGTCCGGGAGATGATTACCAAAAGGCCGATCAAAGGCGACTACATCTTTAGGCACAATCAACGTCCTCCTTCTCCGTTGAACCATGGCGACATTTTCATAAATATGAGCAGCGGCGGCGCTGGCTATGGCGATGTCTTGGAGCGGGATCCCGAGAAAGTGGTCAAGGACTTGAGGAAAGGGGTTATATCCTCGTGGACAGCAGAAAACGTCTTTCACGTCGCCTATTCTGCTGAGACGTTAGAAGTAGACTATGAGCGGACCGAGGAGCTACGGCAAAAGGCGAGGGAGACAAGGAAAGCGCGGGGCAAGAGATATGACGAGTTCCTCAAGGAGTGGTCACAGAAGCGCCCCCCTGATAGCGCGCTGAAGCACTACGGCTCCTGGCCCGATGCCAAAAAGGTTAGGGAGATAAGAAGGGGATGAGTTGTTTCTCGTCCACCAATTACGCCGCTTGGCACCATTCTTAGGCGACGGCAGAATGAGACTCTACTTTCTCCCATATAAGACGTCTACTTTGCGCTTAACTTCTCCTCGCGGATCCAAAAGCTGAAGCAGAAGATCCTCGTCGGAGAGCCCAGGCCCAATTTCTCGACGTAGCTCTTCTGCAGTTATCTCCGGAATCTTCCAGTTCAAGTACTTCTTGGCCTTGGGTGAGCTCAGTATCTTATCCTTGACATTTTGGTCCATAGGGGCATCTACCTCTCCCCACAACCCCATTGCGAACTTGATCACTTCATCGGAGACTATTTTATATCGCTCACCAGAGGTGATGTTGAATAACGCTTGAGAGCCAACTGCCTGGGAATAAGGCGTAATCATGATAGGATAACCAAACTCCTTGCGGACTACGGCTACCTCTTCCAGGACTTCTTGCAGCTGCTCTTCTTGCCCTATCTCAGCGAGCTGGTTTCTCATAGTTCCCGTCATCCCACCGGGCACCTGATGCTCATAATGAAAGAGGTCGTATTCTACCACTTTCCCTGTCTGCAGCCCATGCTCTTCGGAGGCTTTTTTGAAATGGTCAGACATGACTTTGACCGCCTCTTCATCTAAGTTCGACGAATAGCCCAGACGGCGAGAATTCTTCAAAATATTTTCCGTAGATGGTACGGAAACACCGTTGGCGAGGGGCAATACGGCTGTATGCACTATCGGAATACCCGCTTTGATAGCCTCCAAATAGCACAAGGGAGCAAGTCCTGTCATGCAATGTGAGTGGATCTCGAGTGGCATCCCATCGCAATTCTGCTGAACTATGGACACTATCTCTGGGGTGCGCTCAGGTGTTAAGATCGCATCATCGTCGTTTACTATTAGGGTGTCAACGTAATCTTTAATCTCCATTATCTTTCGGGTCTTTCGCGCATAATACTCATCGGTATGCACAGGACTGAGCGTGCACATCAATGTTGCGGCGACTTCAGCTCCTTCAGCCTTGACCATTTTTACAACCTGAGTAACTCTGTCCATCAGGTTCAGGTAGTCAAAAACCATGAAACTCTTTACCCCATTGGCAACCGCCCACTTTATCCAAATTTCGGTAGCAGCGAGCGGCTCAAGATCAAACCCGCTTAGGCCCCAGATCGAGCAACTTGAACGTAGAGGAGTCTTTTTAAACCCTTCAGCAAAAAGCCGCAATCTCTCGAAAGGATTCTCGCCAAAACGGCGAAGGAATGAGATCATGCCACGTCCACCAACAATCGCAATGGTCCTGTATCCGATCTGGTCCATTACCGGGATGATTGGAAGTACCATGTCGATGCTCATCTTGTGTCCCCAAAGGCTCTGCTGAGCATCTCGTATAGTCTGGTCGATATAAGCGATTTCCTGCACAATTCACCTCCAAACGTAAATTATATTATATCTTACCCTTGTGCATCTATCAACACTCCCTGCTCGCCCTGTAATTCTATGCTTCCCTTATTTGTGGTCGGGTGGGCGGATTTTTGAAAGGGCATGAACTGCCTTAGTGGCAAAAATGCTCAAGATTAGGCTATGATAAGGCAACGGAGAAGAGACCAGACAATGAGAGAAGATTTGAAAAGATACGGGCGCATTTTGTTCGAAAGGAGATTGGTCTGGGGGCATAGCGGCAACATCAGTGTCAGAATAGAGCCAAATGCCTTTTTGATCTCCGCTGCAGGCTCAGACCTCGGGAATTTGCATGATGAGGACCTCGTCCTTTGTCAAGTCGGCGAGGACATATGGGAGGGGACTAAACGTCCCTCCATCGAGATAGGACTGCACAGGGGCATATACCGGGCGTGTGAACGCGCAACAGCGATAATTCATTCTCAGCCCTTCTATTCCAGCTTAGTCGCTTGCTCTGACATAGCTGTGCGGACCGATCTCCTGCCCGAGACGATGGCCTATCTAGACAGAGTGGAAAGAGTGCCATATCATCATGCCGGGAGCCCTGAACTGGCTGAGGCCACAGCAGCTAAGGCCGATGCCAGTCAGGTATTGCTTCTTGAAAACCATGGCGTGGTCTGTTGGGGCTCTTCTCTCGATGGAGCGTTGCTAAAGACTGAGACGATTGAGTTTCTCTGCCGACTGCTGCTTTTCTCACAAGCCTATGGCGTCGGATTAAATTACCTGGGTGAAGCCGCGGTGGAGGACTTCAGGCAACACTTGCGCGGAATTGGCGGAGCAAGCTGAATAACGGACGAAGTCCCTACTTGCATATGTTAATCAGAGCCAGCAGTAGCAGCCCTTGCGGATGTATATTTGGGCAGGAGGGATGAGATCCTGACCAGGAGAAAGGTAATTTAGAGGAGGAATTTGTGGTGAGTGAACAAAAAGATGCAATGACGGTCGAGTTGCTGAGAACCACGCCTGAGGGTTACTTCACGACCAGGTGGGGGTTGCCCGAGTATACGGACTGGATCGACGAGAGCATGTCCTGGAAGGAGACGTGTTACATCGGCGACTGGTCTTGGCTTTGGGAACGCCGCTTCAAGGGGCCTGATGTGCTGAGGCTCTTCTCGGACATCTCGGTCAACAGCTTTGCGAAGTTCGACATTGGTCAGGCCAAGCACGTCATCCATTGCAACGATGCCGGGAAGGTGGTCCACGAAGGTATCCTCAGTAGGCTCGGTGAAGAAGATTTCATGTTGTTCGGTCGAGGCTGCCTCTGGGCCGAATACAGGTTGCGGAAGGGCCGGTACGACGTGACCACAGAGCCGCACGACTGGTTCAACTTCCAGGTCTCCGGTCCGAACTCCCTCTACGTCATCGAGAAGGCGGCCGGCGAGAGCATCCGCGACATCGGCTTCATGCGTTTCCGCACCATCCACATCAATGGCCGAGAGGTCATCGCCCTGCGGCAGAACATGGCCGGCGAGCTTGGGTATGAGCTCCAGGGTCCCGCCGAGTACGGCCGCGAGGTCTACGACGCCATCCTTAAGGCTGGTCAGGAGTTTGGGATCAGGCGGCTCGGCGGGCGGGCCGGGTTTATCAACCACCTCGAGGCATGCTTCCCGTCGAGGGTGACCGACTACATACCGGCGATATTCGGGGAAGATATGAAGGAGTACCTTGAGGAGTATAAGGCGGCCATGCCCGGGTCTGGGTTTTCGGTAAGAGTCAGCGTCGCCGGCAGCTTCGAGGCCGACGACGTCAGTGACTACTACCGGAGCCCGGTCGAGCTCGGCTGGGCAAAGAACATCAAGTTCGACCACGACTTCATCGGGCGCAAGGCGCTCGAGGCCGAGGTCACCCATCCGAAGCGGGCGATGGTGACCCTCGTCTGGAACGCTGATGACATCATCGACGTCTATGCCTCGCTCTTCCGCCAAGGCAAAACGTACCACTACATGGAGATGCCACGGGACCAGCGAGGCTTCATGTACGCCGACAGGGTCCTGAAGGACGGCAAGCTCGTCGGCGTGTCGGTATCGCGCGGCTATAGCTACTACTTCCGACAGATGCTTTCACTGTGCACAATCGACATCGAGTTCAGCAAACCCGACACCGAGGTCACTGTTGTATGGGGCAACCCGGGCGAGCCGCAGAAGCACATCCGGGCAACGGTAGCCCCCGCCCCGTACAAAAAGGACAACAGGCGCATAGATGTAACAAGTATGGTCTGGACTAAGGGCAAGGGTGTTGTCGGGAGAAAATCCCGGAGAAATGCGACCCGTTGATGTGGATTACCTCTTGAAACGGTCTCCAGTTTATCCTTGACGCGGTAGCTGCGCCCGGCGGCAGCGAAAATGCCAGCAGCGCCAGCACCTACAACGAGCACGTCGGCTTCATAGCCCATTTTGTGTAGCTTGACAAAGCTGCAGCTCATCGTATAATGTATCTTCTGAATTAAGGCAACAAAAGGAGGGGAAATAATGGACGCCTATTGCTTCAAGTGCCGTGCCAAAAGGGAGATTAAGAACCCGAAAAAGGTGACACTGAAGAACGGGAAGCCGGCGACTCAAGGCGTTTGCCCTGTCTGCGGGACCAAGGTATTCCGCATCGGCAAGGGCTAGCCGGGCAGGAGCCCCGGCCAGTTAAGGAAAGGCCTATAGACCGCTCCAGTCGAGCTGTCAGTGGCGGTGCGCAATTGCCAAATGTTTGCCATTTTGCACTTGCATTGGGCTTCCAGTGCTGTTGTACATCACGTTGAATTGTTCAGCCCCGGGTCGGAGCCTCTGCCTCACCAGGGCAGCCTAATATGGTATTGCAGGTAGCAGGGTCAAAGGTCCGTACCTAAGATGGACTACTTGGCAGCAATCTCTTCAATCAAGGCCAGAAGCCTGTCAAGGTCGAATGGCTTTTTCATAACATCACAGGCCCCCTCCCGCATAGCATCTTCGATCAAGTCTGTAAAAGCGTAGCCAGGCATCATTATTGCCCTCGTCTCCGGCTGGAGCTTCTTTATCTCCTTATATGCCTCCACCCCGTTCATACCTGGCATCGAGATATCCATAAGCACAATGTCAAAGGAGACCTTCTTAGCCAGCTCTACCGCCGCAAAGCCGTCGTTAGCCACAGTCACACGGTACCCTTTGGCCTCAAGCACATCGGCAATGACTTGGGCCAGATCGACTTCGTCGTCCGCGATCAAAATGCTTGCCTTGCTCACGGTCCCCCAACCTCCTCGCCGTCAACTGGAAGCTTGACTGTGAACGTGGTGCCTTTGCCGACCTGGCTTTCCACCTGAATAGTGCCGCCCTGTCTCTCCACCAGCCTCTTGGCTAATGATAGGCCCAGGCCTACACCCTTGGCCTTAGTGGTAAACAGCGGCTCAAAGACCTTATCCAAATTCTCCTCGGGTATGCCCACTCCTTCGTCAGCTACTCTCACTTCGATGAAGCTCCCCGCTTGGTCTGTGCTGAGTGACAGCCTGCCTCCACTAAGCATAGCCTGAATGGCATTAGTTATCAAGTTGGAGAGAACTTGCTCTATCTGACCCTCATCAACAATTGCCGGGGGTAGATTTCCCGCCAGAGTCGTGGAAATCTCCACGTTCTCAGGTGGCGTAGTGGCCTCCACGACTTTCCTGACTACCTGATTAATGTCAACTTCCTCAGATCGGGTCGTACCTGGTCGTGAGAAGTCCAGAAGGTCAGAGATGATTTTGTCACAGTTATTGACTTGTCTTTGCAGTATGTCCAGGTGCCTGGCCACTTTCTCCTCAGCAGTGCCCCCCAGCTTCATATTGAGGAAATAGACCGAACCCCTGATGGCCGTTAGGGGGCTCCTGAGTTCGTGGCCCACCCCACCAGCCAGCTCCCCGATGGCCGCCAGCTTCTCGGAACGGATTAGCTTCTCCTGTGCGTCCTTCAATTCACGGGTTCTCTCTTCTACCATCCGCTCCAGATTCTCCGAATACTCCTTCACTTGTTGCTCCGCCTGCTTGCGCTTAGTGATGTCAATGAAAGAGGCCATCATGCAGATAGGCTTGCCAGCCTCATCTGTAGCTATGCTTGCCGAAACCTGGACATCGAATGTTGAGCCGTCTTTTCTTGATGCCACCAGTTCGCCTTGCCAGCCCCCTTCCCTGAGGATTGCTTCCATTACCTCCTCTGCCTGCTCTCCCATTTGCCAGAATTCCGCAGTACGTTTGCCCAAAACCTGCTCTTCATTGTCGTAACCCCATAGCTTAAGGAAGGACGCGTTTACATAGGTTAGGTACCCTTCAAGATTGGCTATGGCAATAGCGTTGATGGATGATGCTATGGCACCATCCCTAATCCTCATCTCTTCTTGCGAATTCTGCAGTTCCTGCAGCATCCCATTGATATCGCCCGCCAAGCGGGACAATTCATCCTTCCCTGTCATTGTGACTCTCGCCGAAGGATCCCCGCTAGCGCCGATGCTACTGACACTGCTGGCGAGTCGATTCACCCGGGATAGTACCAATCTCTCCAAGATTAACATGAATACCACGCCAAACACCAGTCCAGCAGCTACAAGTAGCAGGACAAAATAGAGCATGCTGCTCTGCCCTTGCTGATAAATATCCCTGGCCATATCTGCTTTAAGCACGAGCGCTGGCTGTCCGTAGACATCGTTCAGTAGGGCGTATCCTGCAACTGACTCTGAAGTCAATGGCTTCACAGCAATGGGCGCGTCTTCCGACAAAGATGGAAGCACTGCCTGGAAATCCGAAGGCATCTGAGAGTCGTCGAATGGGTAAGCAGTAAGAGAAAGATGGGTTACGGCTGCAAGACTTTGAATCTCTGTGTCGTCCAGGTAGCGCCCCATGATCAACGTGCCACGAATAGGGCCTTCATCTTCACTGGTTATGATGGGGCACGAGGCAACAAGCATGGGATCCTCGGTAAGGAGAACGATCCCCGACACACTGCTCTCCGTATCAGTATGTTGCAGGAGAAGATCGCCAGTGCCAAGGTGCTGCTGCAGGCTTTGTGGAAGCGCTATTTCCTCTTCATTCTGCAGGTCAAAAGCCTTACTGAAGACAATTTGGCCAGAAGAGTCAATGAACAGCATAAGGTTCAAACTCAACGAGGTGAAGGTTCCATCTATCAGATTAGACTGGATATAGGCGGTGTTGGCATCCTCGATGAAGGTGTAGGTATCATCCCACGCAGCCCAATCCCAGGTGGTGTTTTCTAAATTGGAGATTTCATCAGATAAGGCGCTCGAAGCTCGTTGGACATTTTGGTATGTATTATCGTCCTCCAGTTGCTCGAAGCCGCTAAGCAAGGTCATTCGCGAGGCGCCGTACAGAATACCGATCAGACAAGCCAATGTAACGCCAATGATGATCAGGGTCTTCTTGCGCACTGTCATATGCCTACCTCCACCAGCAACTACCAGCTACGGGGCTCCTTGTCTCATCAATACTCATACAAGGAGCCCTTTTTATCCACTACTTTTCTCATCTCGTAGCCAGTAGGTTATGATGTCGACTTATTATAGTAGGCCTAATCTACCACGTCAAAGAAGCGCAAAAGCGCCTCTTAGCACATCCCCGAGGTAGCTCATTCCCTGTGCTTACTTCGCCTTCGGCATCCTGGCTGACGCGTATGCTCTAAGGCTTGGAAGTCTCCCTTTGTTTGTGGCCCCGCTTTTCCTCGGGTTTGTCCTTCCGTGCAAAGCTCGACCTTTGCTACTCCCCCTTTTGTTATGCTTCAGCACACCACCAGGCCAAACAACACGAGTGCTGATTATGCGCAGTCTATGCCTATAGCGCTTATTATGCGCTTTCTCTCCTTAAGGCTACATATAGCTATTAGGCCAGGTCAATAAGACTTTGGTACTACCTTCAATGGTACTTTCCTACCTCGTCTGTACTCAAAAGGCTGGAAGTTAAATTTGGCCCGCGTAAGTATGCTGTGGCGAGGCATCTAGAAGAAGCGCTCAGGCTGATCGCAGGGCTTTTTCTGCATCGGGTTCCAGCTTGAGCTCGGCACTATGCACAGATAGGCATCTTACACATTAAGCGTTGCATTGGCGAAGTATTCGCCATTTTGCACTTGTATTGAGCTATTCAGTGCTATTGCACACTAAGGTGAGTTGTTCCAGCCCCAGAGCCGACCCTCTGCCTCATCAGGCAGCCTAATATGGTGCCACAGGTAGCAGGGTCATGGATTCGCACCTACGATGGACTCCTTGGCAGCAACTTCTTCAATCAAGGCCAGAAGCCTACCAAGGTCGAATGGTTTATTCAAAACATCGCAGACGCCCTCTCGCTTGGCCTCTTCAATCAGGTCTGGAACTGAGTAGCCGGTCATCATTATAGCTTCTATCCCCGGCTTGACCTTCTTTATCTCTTTGTATGTCTCCACCCCGTTCATACCTGGCATCTTGATGTCCATCAGCACAATGTCAAAAGAGGTCTTCTTGGCCAGCTCTACCGCTGCAAAGCCGTCGTTGGCCACAGCCACATAGTATTCTTTGGCCTCAAGCACATCAGCAATGACTTGGGCCAGCGCTACTTCATCATCAACGACCAAAATGCTTGCTTTGCTCACGGATCCCCAACCTCCTCGCTGGCAACTGGAAGCTTGACTGTGAACGTGGTGCCTTTCCCAACCTGGCTCTCAACCTCGATAGCTCCACCCTGCCTCTCTATCAGCCTCTTGGCTAATGCCAGCCCCAGGCCCACACCCTTGGCCTTGGTAGTGAACAGCGGCTCAAAGACCTTATTCAAGTTCTCTGCCAGGATGCCTACCCCCGAATCGGCCACCCTTACCTCAATGAAGCTGTCCTTTTGGCTGGTGCTGAGAGAGAGTTTGCCTCCATCAGGCATGGCCTGCAACGAGTTAGTGATCATGCTGGACAAAACCCGTTCCAACTGACCTGCATCCGCCATCACCGGACGCAGATTTCCCTCCAAGCTGGTGGAGATCTCCACGTTCTGAGGTGGCGTAGTTGTCTGCACAGCTTTCAATACTACCTGGTCAATGTCAACTTTTTCAAACTCGGGCTTGCCTGGCTCCGAGAAACCTAAGAGCCTGCGAATGATCTCATCACAAGCATCGACCTCCTTGTCCAGTATGTCCAGGTGCTTGGTCACTTTATCGTCCGCAGCCTCCGCCAGCTTCATTCTGAGGAAATAGGTCGCCGCCTTAACGGCCGCCTGGGGATTGCGCAGTTCGTGGGCCACACTGCCCGCCAGCTCGCCTATGGTTGCGAACTTCTCGGCCTGGACTAGCTTCTTGTGAGCATCCTCTAATTCCCGGGTCCTCTCTTCTACCATCGCCTCCAGCTTCTCTGAATAATCCTTGAGTTGCTCCTGCGCCCGCTTACGCTCGGTGATATCGTTAAATATGCCTTGAGTTGCGACCACTTTGTCACCTATGCGACGCACGGTCGCATTTCCCTCCACTTGAATCCGTCTACCATCTTTAGCGACGAAGGTGGCTTCAACATTTTTTACACATTCCCCAGCCATAACCTTGGCAAACATTTCCTGGCAATGTGGTAGTGATTCCGGAGCAATGATTTCGAATAAGTTCAGATTCGGAAGATCTGCCTCAGTATACCCCAATGTTTCCAGCCAAGCCCGATTCGCGAAGATAAAATGACCATCCAGCGCAACGCTTTGGATCATATCATGGGCGTTCTCGAATAAATCACGATATCGAGCTTCACTCTCCTGCAATTCCTCCTCTGACCGCTTGCGCCCGGTGATGTCGCGAGCAATCACCAACACCAGAGTCTTACCCTCGATCTTCACCGGTAATGTTCTTATTTCGATTTGTACCTGAGTGCCCTCTTTACGAGTAAGAGTAAACTCATCTGGCCCGGTGGGCTGCCCTAGAGCATTTCTGGCTAAGAGCGCTTTCGCTTTGGGAATTTGGCTTACAGGGAGCAGCCTCAACTGCAAGAAGTTCTTTCCGACTAATTCATCTCTGCTGTAGCCCGTTATTTCCTCAGCAGCTCTATTACTATCGATGAGAGTACCTTTTAGGTCGCTCAAACAGTAAGCGTTAGGTGCGAATTCAAACAGTATCCTTAGCCTCTCCTCTGAACTCGCCCGTTCCTCATCCATCCGCTTTCTCTCAGTTATATCGCGGCTCATGTGGAGGAAGACCTCTCGGCCGTCTTGGGTCCGTAGTCCCATCGGGTAGACCCCCGACTGCATCCACCGTCCCCGGCGAGGATCGAAAAATTCCCGTTTAATAGCATGGCCTTTCTCTGCAGCTTCTTCCAGCGGACGGCCGTAGAAGGGCTCGTCGAGCTCATTCACCACCTTGGGGCAGTAACCGCTGATGATGTCCTCCGGATCCAACCCCAGATCCCGGCCCACCGCCTTGTTGGCCAGCAAGATGTGATGACCAGCATCGACCAACAATACATAGAAGGGGAGAGCGTCCAGGATCTCGAGGACCCCTGGTCCGATGTCAATCCCTGCGCCACGCTCACCTTCTATGGGAGGGGCAGCCGATTTTTTCAATTCAGCAATCCGCTGTCGTTCCCCCACCATTTCACCTATGAGTTGTCCCTTTGTCTTACCTTCGTCTTTCATTACTATGTATCTCGCAAAACAGGTACCACTCTAGTTAGCAGGCCAAACAACACCAGTGCCCAAACAACACCAGTGCCGATGATGCGCAGTCTATAGCGATAGCGCTTATTACGCAGTTTCTCTCCTTTAAGCCTACAACATGGCCATTAGGCACAGTCAATATGACTTCGGTACTATCTCCAGTAGTGCTTTCCTACCTCGTCTGAACCTCAAAAGCCATGCATACTCTGTTTGAAAATGCTTGCCAATGCCAAGATAAAGCGATTTTAACCTTTGGCAAGTATGCCGATGACGCCTTCAGAGACCTATTGAGGAAGCTGGAATAGAGTTTGAATTGCACGATAAACAGCCTTCCAGCATAACCCATGTGGCTTATAGCGGCCCCTCTCCTCTATGATGTTCCTATCTTCCCCGAATCATCGTTCCTTAACTTCTGCTATTCCCTTAAGGAAGCCGCGTTGAATTTGCCAGCAGAAAGGAGATGCCAAGAGACTGCTCAGATTCCCAGGTAGCTGAGGAATTTGTCCATTTTCTGCGCCATGTATCCCTCTATCTCAGCAAGGCACTGCTCCCAGTACTCCATGGTATAGTCCAAGGAAGCACTGCCGTCAGAAGGGGGATGGGGGTCTTCAGTGGGCAGATATTCGCCTTCCACCTCGGCCTCGACGAATTCTCTCCAGGTGAAGACCTTGTCCTTGGCAAAGGGCCAAAAGGTGGAGATGGCTGCTTTTCTGACAGGAGGGTATTCCTCGGAGACGATGATAAGGTCTGCTTCCTCCACTATTGGCCTGGTAAGGCCCTTTGACCTGTAGTCGGAGATATCTATCCCTCGTTTCAACAGCAGTTTGACCAGGTTTCCATAGCACTCTTTACCGAAGGCAGGCTTGGGGGCAGGCCTACCATACTGTTTCAGGTAGGTTATATCCTGCTTGATGAGAAGCCCGGCGGAGGAAACCTTAACCTGCTGAGCAAGCTTCTCATCTCGCTTCTTAAGCAGGTGGCGGAGGATATATTCTGAAGCTACACTGCGACCTTTGTTGAAGGCACAGATGAAGACCACTGACTTAGCCATAGCGCCCCCTTTCTCCGAACAGCTTCACCCGACATTTAGACTTGCAATGGGGCAACTCTGCTCCTACCGGATGGTATCATACGCCTGCCAACCGGTTGTGTCCAGACATGAAATTCTCGCGAGAGCAACTAATAACCAGCTTTAAATCTGCAAATCCCCCAATCGTATGCCTCATAGCATAATAGTTGCTCTAATGCCTTGTGCAGCTTGACCCATTGGCCTGCAATATGCACCACAATACCCCAGAATGGCGCTCACTTAGATATATGATACACTGGCCCGGGGGCTAGTGAAATCAAATCCCAATGGCCTGCGCTTTTACTTGACAGAAAACAAATATTAGTGTATACTGCGTTTTGGTTAATATCCCAGGCTACCAACCCTGTTGATTTCCCCGTACGTAGTCCACAGGCTTTGGATGACTGAGCTTTAGCCAAATACATAGGAAAGGAGGTCATCCAATGGGCTTTGTGGACAAATCTCTACAATGTCTTGATTGTGGGGTTACTTTCACATTCAGCGCCGAGGAGCAAGAATTTTTTGCTTCTAAAGGCTATACCAATGAGCCTAAGCGCTGTCCGTCCTGTCGCCAAGCGAGAAAAGCGCAGCGCTATGGAAATAGCAGATCCAGCGGCTACGGGCACAGTCGTGAGATGTTCCCCGCAGTGTGTGCTGAATGCGGCATCGAGACGCAAGTACCGTTCGAGCCTCGAGATGGCAGACCGGTCTATTGCAGCGATTGCTACAATAAGGTCAGGTTGAGCAACGTGAGCAACCGATAAGTAATCTGACCACGATCTATCAGAGGAGGCTGGGATTGGTCCCGGCCTCCTCTAGTTCTATAACGGACGGGTCCCAGGAGTTGAAAATAGAGAAAGCCTGTTGCTACAAGAGCTACTCTTGTTATTGGAATAGGTGAGGAGCTTGGGTTGAAAATACTTCTTGTTTACCCAAAGTACCCGGACACCTTCTGGAGTTTTAAGCATGCTTTGAGATTCATCTCCAAGAAAGCCTCTCTGCCCCCGCTGGGCTTGTTGACTGTAGCGGCGATGCTTCCGGAGGAGTGGGAGAAGAAGCTTGTAGATATGAACATAACGTCACTGAGAGATGAGGACCTTAGTTGGGCTGATTTCGTGTTTATTGGCGCGATGGATATACAGAGGGATTCAGTAAACGATGTTATCAGGAGATGTAAGAAGATCAATGTCGGGATTGTTGCTGGCGGCCCCCTTTTTACAATGGGTTATGAAGATTTCGATGGAGTAGACCACTTTGTGCTCGGCGAGGCCGAAGTTACACTTCCGCCCTTCTTGGCAGATTTGAAGAAGGGATATGCCAAACATGTTTACGCTTCGGATGAACGGCCAGATATAACGAGGACTCCGATACCAAGCTGGAAGCTTGTTGACATAAAGCAATACTCTTCGCTGAGCCTTCAGTACTCCCGGGGCTGTCCTTTTAATTGCGAATTTTGCGAGATCGTCGCCCTTAATGGGCGTGTGCCCAGGACAAAAGATGAAGGCCAATTTCTCGGAGAATTAGGTGCCTTGTACAATCTTGGCTGGCGAGGCCCAGTCTTTGTTGTGGACGACAATTTTATCGGGAATAAGAGGAGACTAAAAGCAGAAGTCCTGCCTCCAGTAATCACCTGGATGAAAGAGAGGAACCACCCCTTTTCGCTATATACGGAGGCATCCATTAACCTGTCTGATGATGAAGAGCTTATGAGATTGATGGCTGAAGCCGGCTTTAATACCGTATTTGTGGGCATTGAAACGCCGGTTAGTGAGAGTCTGGTGGAATGTGGCAAGGGGCAGAATAGGAACCGCGACCTAGCCGCTGATGTTAGGAAGATTCAGAACCATGGTTTGGAGGTGCAGGGAGGGTTTATCGTAGGCTTTGATAATGACCCGCCTTCCATTTTTGAAACCCAGATCGATTTCATCCAAAGAAGCGGAATCGTCACGGCAATGGTTGGTTTGCTGAATGCGCCCCGTGGAACGGCACTCTACCGCCGTCTGAAAAAGGAGAAGCGTCTGCTTAATGATACCTCTGGAGATAATACAGACTGCTCAATCAACTTCATTCCCAAAATGAACTACGAAACTCTCATCAACGGCTATAACAGAGTACTCCAGACAATCTATTCACCCAAACGCTATTATGAGCGGGTTCGGACATTGTTAAGAGAATACAAGCCACGTCAATTAAAGGTGTCCCAGCTTCAGGTTCATCACTTCAAGGCCTTTACCAGATCAATGTGGTTCTTGGGTGTTAAGGAAAAGGGAAGAAGATACTACTGGAAACTCCTCCTTTCGACGTTGTGGGGAAGGCCTCGTTCTTTCCCTCTCTTCATAACCCTGGCAATCTATGGATTCCATTTCCGCAAGGTTGTCGAGACCTACTGTGTTCCCCCGAGTTCACATGGCATTTCGGTCCCGCGGCAAGATGAGCCGTGAGCGTCCCGCATCTTTAGTAGCCAGTGCCTCAGCCAGGGACGCCTATATCATCAACAATGCCTGCTCCTGCGAGAACACCTACGCTTTCCTGATATATCTGCCGATTTCTTCCTCAAGGTTGGCCTCTTGCCATAGGCTCGGCTCTATGAGCGAATTTGGGCATCTTGTATACACCAAGCGGTGCATTAGCGAAGTGTTAGCAGCCTTGGACTTCTCCGCAGGACTACGGTATAATTCGAATCTGGGAGGGGTGACCGAGAGGTCTATGGTGGCGGTCTTGAAATTTGCCAGTGGGTGTCCCAAAGAGTCCTTTTACATTCAAATTAGAACTTTTGTGTCAGCCGACGGAAGGCCATTTTGAAGCTAAAATGCCATCTGGTGCCATCCCGTCCCGCTGCGTCCGTTAGCTATTTGTTAGCTTTTTTGTTCCTGAGATCACACATAATGGACGACTGGGCATGCCCATACTGTGGCGGTCACCTGGCGCCTGAGGGACTCAAGTTACTCGATAGCTCGGCTGGGCGATCTCAGCCGCTGGCAGTGAGAGGCATCCACCACCGAAATAACAAGGTCAAGTCGTAGTTTGAAGCGGTTACCATCGCCAGGGTCTTCATCACTCCTATTGTGTAACCCTTAGGTGTAGCCTTCAGCATGAAGCCTTCAGAACAGACTTCAGCGTGAAGTCATCAGAAGGCCTTCAGCATGAAGATTTCAGAACAGCCTTTATCCATTGATTTTTCATCTTTTCAGTAACTGGTTTTTCAGCCCTTTTCCTGTTTTCAGATAAATTTTAATATGGTGAAAATGATAAATCAAAAACTTCAGACCCGCTTCATTTTTTCTTGTGAAGCGGTTGAAAAAGTTATCATGTTCTGAAGAATGGCAGCATGCCGCATATCGCAAATCGCTTGGCCCTGTACCAAGAATGTTGCGGTAGTGCCTCGCTGCAACAATGCCTCTCCTGAAGGGCTGAACATTCCGAGCAATTGTTAGCCTCAATTGAACAATCTGACAGAATGTGCAATTCTGCAAATACAATACAAATAATGAGGAGAGACCCGGCAGCATGGAGGTCTCCACCTGGGGCAGGCAACATCAGTTATCCACTACGCAAATCGTCACAGCAGAGGGGGCTAGTTCTAGGTAAACCTTCTTCTGGGTAGTGCTCACCTTGAGGTTAAGCGTCTTCCCCGTTCGCTGTTGTACGATCCGCTTAAGTGGGCCAACTATCTTGCCCTGTAGCTCGAAGCTCTCATTACTATAGGAGTGACCAGTTGGAAACTGGCGCGACTGGAGCTTGAGCTGAGAGCTATTCAATAGCGAACTGAGTAGTTTAGCCGTATAGGTTGCGCTGTGCAGTCCGTCTTTGCCCTTGATTTGATCGCCAGCAATATAGAGCCTTTTTGTCCTGACTAGAGCGACCAAGTCGTACGAGTCAACTAGCAGAGGTATGTCGACTTCCGAGATAAACCTTGTCTTAGGTTTCCCATTCCCCTCCAAGGACACTGCTTTTATATATTCTGACCCTAGACTTGCGCTGAGAAGCTGCTCTCTCACGCATTGCTCTATCCTCAGGCCATTTTGTTCATAGCCGTCAAGCCATGAGGCGTATTCCACTACGGCCGAATGCAAACCTCCAGAGTGTAGCTCTTTCACAAATGGCCCTAACAGATCACGCAGGGCGCCAGTGGGGCCGGCGAAGACTAACCCGCCACCTTTTCCTGTACCCGTCAGTTTTACCCCAACTCTATCTCGTACGGCAGGCGGTAATGCTTTCCTCAATTCATGTGCTACGTCATCAACTTCCCGGTCGCAGAGGCCCAGTGAGTTTAGATAGTACTGATATTTGTTTATATCTGTTGCGAGGAGTACAATTCTGTCTTCTCGAAAACCGTGCTCGAGCATGTTAACCAGGGTATAGAGCATACGTAGCGACATCACCGCTGCTGGCTGTAGCTGCGTCTGCCAAATCTTGGCGCTTAATTGAGATGGGCTGGTGCGGGAGGTTAAGAAATGTTGTCTGTCGGACGGAAGACGCGGGGCCAGCTTTATGCGGTACCAACTAGCGAAATCTTGCATTAGAAAGGGTAAAGCCAGACTTGCTTGGACAGCATCAAGTGTTCTCTTAGGCAAACCGGTATCAATGAGACCGAAATCGAAGGGCCAATGCCACGGCGGGGCCGACTCAACCAAATCAGCAATATGCCACCCCCAATAATGTGCTTTATTGACTTCCTCATAGCTGTTGGGACTCGGATATAGGGCGGCGCGTCGAATAGCACTATCCCGGGGTGCTATGACGCGAGGTTCGCTCATGTAGACCAGGGGATAAGAAGACGGGACGAGTGCACAAAAAGCATCAGCGCCGTTCAATAATGAATAACCGCTTTGTAACTCTAAGGTTAATCTCCAAGATAGCCGAAACAAGTCTTCAAACGGTGACCCTCGGCTCTGGCAACAGTCTGACAATTGTTTAGCTTCGACCTTTGACGAATCGAGTATGAGGCAAGCCGCCAAGGAGGCCATCATTGCACCCGCTACCGCAGAGGCATGAGGAATTCCGGCGCCGAGCGGCACCTCTGATAAACCATGAATCTTGACGGCGCTAGCTGCATCACCACTCCCAAATGTCCTCTTCATGTCGTTGAGCCAGCTAATCAGCCGCTGCATAGCTGGTTGTAAGCAGTCATAGTCAATGAACATGTCCTTCCTTGGGTCATACATCCGAAAAGTTCCCCAAGTGAACCCGAGACCATCCGAGCTCTCGAGACCTACATAAACCCTGAGTGGCAACTTCTGAACCAACGCCGGGATTCCATATTGGATTAGACTATCACCGGTCCAGAAAAAGCACGTCGGTGCACTGCAGATTATGTCACACCTACCGTAGAAGGTACGGTACAAGGATCCGAACTTGTTTCGTATCGTTTGGCTATTCACCTCAAAGCCCCCAGATCCTGTATGAGGTCATCGGTGAGAGTCGTAAACCTGCCTTTTTACCTTACCTGCAAATAACCACACGGATCGCTTTCATTAGTTAAAGACTATCATTATGTTCACGAGGTGTCAATACAATACAGAGCTTGGGAGAGGGGTATTTCTTGTCGGATCCGTCTATATTCGTCATATTCGTCAATTGTAATTTCACAATAAAATACGGTACAACAGTGTTGTGAATAGGGATGAATAGGGAACTCAGTGCGCGAGGCACTTTAAGAGTTAAGAACAAAAATAAACTAAGGAGTAGATAGTCATGTGTGCTATGTTAGTTGAGAGGGAAATTAAAAAGGGGCCATCCACCGCCAGAACTAAAAAACTCAAGGCAAGGTACATCGACGCCACGCTATGTTTGGACATTGAACGTGTCCGGTATTACACTGAATCCTGGAAGAAAACGGATAGCCAGCCCGTAGAAATCAGAAGAGCCTTAGCGTTAAAACATGTGCTCGAAAACCTGACCCCAACCATATTTGAAGACGAATTGTTAGTTGGTCACCAACAAAAATACCTCCGAGGTGCTCAAGTCTATCCAGAGTATGGAGCAAAATGGCTTCTAAGGGAGACAGAAAAAGCAAAGTTAGCAGAGGAGAAATTCTGGGAAATAGGGAGAATGCCAGAACGAGCAGATAATTTCGTTGTATATGAGATGTCCCTAGAAGATCGAACAGAATTAGTAGAAATAGCTAATTATTGGGCGGATAAGTCGGTCACCGACCTAACTGACGAGTATCAGGAAACCCTGTATCCTGATAGGTATGAAAAGTTCATGCGTCTAGCTTCAGAGGTCGTTACTACTAACATCCAGTCGAATTTCCCACACGAAGCTCCACACGTACTGGACCACGAGACATTAATGAAGAAAGGGCTCAACAAAATCATTGAGGAGATAGATGGCAAAATCGAGCAACTTGATGCGACGATAATCGATGAGCTCAAGAAGGTTATTTTTTATCGTGCTGCCAGAATTGTTTGCGAGGCTGCGATAACATTTGCCAAGAGGTACGCAAATGAAGCGCGCAGATTAGCTCAAGAGGCTAGCCCTAAGAGAGCAAAAGAATTAAATGAGATAGCTGAAATATGTGAATGGGTACCTGCAAACCCACCCAGGAGCTTTCGCGAAGCCATACAATTCGTGTGGTTTAGCTTCCTCATCAGATCACTGGAAGGCGAGTTGGCACCGTCTTTCGGAAGGTTTGACCAATATCTGTACCCTTACTATAAGAAGGGCGTGGAATCAGATAGCGAAGTAATAGAGCTAATAGAATGTCTACGACTCAAATGTTCCGAATCAGAACTCTTTTTCCCCTACGGCTGGGAGGGTGTTTACTCGGGAACCCGATTCCAGAATCTTTGCATTGGCGGTGTTAGAAGAGATGGGGAGGATGCGTCCAATGAACTCACTCACTTGGTGTTAGACGCAACTATATGTATGCAAACCATTCAACCAAGCCTAAGTCTGAGGTTAAATACCAAAACGAATGACGAGGTCCTATTAAAGGCGATTGAGTGCATAAAAACCGGGATAGGAATGCCAGCGATTCTTAGCGATAATGTTGCTATGGCTCATCTTTTCTCCCATGCAGAACCAGTGTCCCTGGAAGAGGCAAGGGATTGGTGTGTCGTGGGGTGCCTGGAAATATCATTGGCTCCGAATCATTATAAATTGCTTGGGGGCTATTATAACCAGGCCAAGATTTTGGAGTTAGCCCTGAACAATGGTGTTAATCCCATGAGCGGAAATCAAATAGGGCCTGCAACCGGCGACGTTGAGAATATGAGCTACGAAGAGATCTACGATGCATACGAGAAACAACTACAGTATGTTTTCGATTTAACCCATGAGAGGAGAGCTTGTGTGAGTTACATGCACGCACAAGTGGCGCCGCCAATATGGTTAGCTGTGGGTACAGGTGATTGTTTGGAAAGAGGGATAGGTATACCATGGGGGGCGAGACATCTTGAGGAGTGGAGTAATACAAGCGTTGGACTGATCGATGTAGCCAATGCCCTTGCGGCTATCAAATATAATGTCTTTGATCGAAAACTGTTCACTATGAAGGAGCTGAAGGAGGCATTGGCGGCCAATTTCGAAGGGTATGAGGAATTTCATAGGCTATGCCGTGAGGCTCCAAAATACGGCAATGGTGATGAATATGTGGATTCGATAGCGGCCGCTGTATATCGAGATCACGCCGAGGCTGCACAGCGTTGTACCGCGCCTTATGGGCTTCCCTACTTATCATCGGCAATATCCGTCACGACCCACCCTGGTTTCGGAGCTGCTTGTGGTGCTTTGCCATCAGGCCGTGTGGCAGGTCGCACACTATGTGATGGGTCGGTATCAGCGTTTCCAGGAGACGACGTTAAAGGTCCGACAGCGCTTGGTGCATCTGTTTGCAGGATAGACCATGTTCCTTGGATGATGATGCAACTCAATGTGAAGTTCCATCCATCTGCTCTGGCAGGTGCTGACGGTGCAAGAAAGTTTTCAACCTTTGTACGAACACTTGCGGAAAACGGCTGTTACCATCAGCAATTCAATGTGGTAAGTAAAGAAATGCTAATAGACGCGCAGCAGCATCCTGAGAAATACAAAGATTTGATTGTGAGAGTTGCCGGCTTCAGTGCACGTTGGATTGAACTTGCCAAGCCAGTCCAAGATGAGATTATAGGAAGGACGGAATACGAAACTTTGTAGGGTTATCGGCCCGAATTGGTCCCAAATTGATATTGTCTCCTTAAAGGAGACAATATCAATTTGGCGGCAGGGCAGGAGTATTTGGCTACCGGGTGGACTTAGCTGTTACGAGCGTGGTGATATCAGGGGACATGCCAGATACAAAATCAGCTTTTATCAGAACCCCTCGCAAGCTTCAACTGCCAAGTCGTGACCCGGCCACAGTTTTCGAAAGAGGTTCGCTAAAATGACGGAAGTTACGGGATTAATATTTAACGTGCAAAGATATTCAATTCATGATGGTCCCGGTATCCGCACTACTGTGTTCATGAATAAATGTCCGCTGCGGTGTCTATGGTGTTCTAATCCCGAGTCCATGAATGCTCGAGCCGAGGTCATGCTCATCAGGGAATTATGCGTTAAAAAAGATTATCGTTGTTTACATGCATGCTCACGTAAAGCTATAACGCTGTCCACGGATGGAGAGCCAATGATCGACAGAAAAATATGCGTGGATTGTATTGAATATTCATGTGTGAAAGCATGCTATTACGGGGCATTAAAGGTCGCAGGAAAACATATGACCGTTGACGACGTTTGGAAGGAAGTCGCATCTGATATTTCGTATTATCTTAGATCAGGTGGTGGCGTTACCATATCCGGCGGTGAGCCAACGAGTCAGCCTGAATTTATTTTAGAGCTGTTGAAAAAGTGCAAAGAAAGGGGATTGCATACTGCCCTGGATACATGCGGATATGTGGATTGGAAAACCCTGGAGAGAATCTTAGACTATGTAGACCTCGTCCTCTATGACATTAAGCATATGGACCCAGCAAAACATAAGATGTATACAGGTGTTTCTAATGAGTTGATATTAAAAAATGCTCACTTGGTCTCTTCGTTACATGACAAACATGACAAAGGGGAAATGGTAATACGATTCCCTATTATAAAAGGATGTAATGATTCGGAAGAAAACATCGAAGATACTGCCAGGTTTGTTACAAAAATAGGGGTGGGTAAGATTGACCTTTTACCTTATCATAAGTTTGGAATGGGGAAATATGAAAAGTTGGGGAGGAAATACGAGCTCGAAGAAGTAAGCTCACAAAGTGACGAGGAACTATTGCAGATCGAGGGCGTTTTTAGCTCCTATGGCTTAATGTGTTCAGTATCAGGTAAATGATAAATATGCGTTTATGCCACATGACTTTTGGGGACCGGTCACTAATCGAGTCGGCAAGTTGAAATATATATCAAAGAATCTTGCAAAATAAACGTGTATAAGGAGGTGAAAAGCAGCGAAAAGCAGCTGGGATACAGGTGAAGAAAAAGATAACGCGTGTCAAAAGCAATAAGTACAAAGTAGGAAAAGGAGGAGAGGAAATGTCATATTATGACTTTGTGGCATTTGAGCTTGATGAGGAAAGGGACCTGAAGAATTATGAGGCGTGGGTTTGTGATGCAAAGGATTGTATCCCAATACTTACACCACTGGAGCTATGGAGCGGCGTACATGGTGGCTCACTTGCTACTCAGCACGGAGCTGAGACAATATCTATACCCATGGGTGTACTTGATGTGAGGACCAAATATGGCTGTCTATACTTCTCAAGGATAAACCTATCAAATGAGGAGCGAAGGCGGCGTGAACCCATATTCAGAGAGAGGATAACCCCCTGGATTGACGATTTTGAGCAAGTGTGGAGGGGGAAGTTTGTACCTGAGTTAACAGAAGGCTTTGAGCGCTTGAAAAACGTCGATGTGGAAAACCTGGACAATATCGAGCTGCGCGTATATTTCGACCAATGCATCGCCTATTTAATCAGGAATTGGGAAATACACCATATTTGTCATTACGCGTCATTTACGCTTTATGGGCTATTTGAAGACATGTGTAAGGAGTTACTCGGCACAGATGAAAATCATCCCAAATTCAAGGCGGTGATGTCAGGATTTGACAATAGGATATTCCAGGTACATGGAGCATTGTGGCAACTTGGGGAGGAAGCGACAAAATTGGGGCTCGCCCCAATTTTCCAGTCCAGTGAAGATAATGAGAAGCTCCTCTCCGATCTTGAGCAAACGGAGAACGGGAAGAAGTGGCTCCACGCGCTTCGTCAACTGCTCCAAGAAGACGGCTGGCGGACTGAGGGAACCTTTGGCCTCGCTAACCCCTCTTGGATTGAGAAGCCAAGCCAGGCGTTGCCGAGCGTGAAGACGGCAATAGCTAAGGGAGGCGCCTTCTTCCTCAATCAAGAGCGGGAGCGCTTGGCCAGGGAAAGGCAGGAGGTGGAGAATGAAATCCACTCCCGGCTGCCCATAGACAAGAGGGAGTGGTTTGACAAGCTGCTGAAGGCTGCTCAGTGGGTAGGCAGGTATAGTGAGGAACATGTTTTTTACTGCGAGCATTTTTGCAATTCATTGGTTCGACGTGTGACTATGGAAATAGGAAGCAGATTTGCTCGTGACGGGGTTATCGACGTTCCTGAAGACATTTATTTCCTTATCCCACAGGAAATAAAAGGGCGAATAATACCCTCCTGGAGATGTGATGCGCACAAATTGGTCCAGATAAGAAAAGAGCAACGTCAGGAATTTCAGAAGATGGAAGTGCCGATTTTCATTGGGGATGTAAGCAAAATAGGGGATATAATTTCTGATGAAGTTATTTTGTTACGTTCGGTTGCTGGTGTGCCTATTGTTAAGCCTGAGTTAAAGGCTGATCTTTATGGCTCGAACTCGTCGCCCGGGGTTGTCGAAGGAGTAGCGCGGGTGATATTCAGCGAAGCGGAGTTCTCTCTGGTTCAGCCTGAGGAGATCTTGGTCGCGGTGACCACGGGTCCGGTTTGGACACCCCTCTTCGGCATCGCCAAAGGTGTAGTCACCGATACCGGTGGTGGCTTAACGCATGCTGTGATAATTGGCCGAGAATACGGTTTACCTGCTGTCGTTGGCACTATGGAGGGAACAAGGAAAATCAAGACCGGGCAGAGGATAAGGGTTGACGGTGACAACTGTTGCGTCTATCTTTTGGATTAAACACGGGGCAGCCAAAAGAAAATTGCAAAGCAGGCGGGAAGATGCTTTAAAGTATATATTGGAAAGGGACAATTACTCTCGATATTTTGCATAGCGACCAATTGTGCTCACATTATGGGATGTGGAACAAACAAGTCTGGGTTCTGTAATTCTATCCCCATTCACTGTACTCTGTTCTTCTTATAATATCATCTTGCACTGACCTATTTAGCTGGCTGAAGTACGCGCTGTACCCTGCCACTTTAACCAAGAGGTCCAGGTATTTTTCAGGGTGTGCTTGAGCATCTCGTAAGATTCCAGTGCTTATTACGTTAAATTGCACCTGAAAACACTGCAGTTCACACCAGCCCCTGAGGAATGCCGACATGTTCTTTAATCCATTGTCACCTGCCAATATCACCGGGCTAAACCTCATGTTGTGTAGCAGTGCCATGGGCACTTCGTGTTCAAGAGTTGCCCGATTCACCTTTCCAATGGTCTTGACTACCGCCGTCGGCCCATTCCTGTCGTAGCCTGCCATTGGCGCACCTGCGTCAGCCAGCGGAACCCATGCTTTCCTTCCAGATGGTAATGCCCCAATGTTCTCACCATGGTAAATGTTCCTCGTAAGGGAGAGCTCACGAGGGATCCAATATCCTCCGAAGCGGTTTCTGATTTTATACGCTTCCTCACATGCCATAACATGTACTTCTTTTGCAATGGAGTCTACGTAATCATCGTCATTGCCATATTTGGGAGCGTTATTTATCAGCATCTGCCGTAAATCTTCCCTACCCTCAAAATCAGTGTCTAATGCATCAATGAGCTCGGGCATGGAGATAACCTTATCCTCAAATACAAGTTTTTTGATCGCAGCTAATGAATCTATTACATCAGGCAAACCAAGACCTATGTTTATATACCACCACTGAAGACTCCCGGGCAAGCCTCCTCCACCCTGATATAAGTCCACCCCATTTTCGATGCATACTGGATGCACTGCCGATGCAAACGGCATAGCTACCGTGCTATTTAGGGCTGCAACGGCAGCAATATTCTGCAATGCTACCCAAATCCTCACAGAGTGCGCAAGCTGTTTTCTAAACGCTTCTACCACTTCTTCATAACTTCTGAACTTCCTGGGGTCACCCGTCTCAGCCCCGATCTTTTTCCCACTTCTTCTGAGTACCCCGTTGGTGAATACATACTCTAAAGGTGGTGCGGAATTATAGCCTATGTAAATAAAATGAAATTGAGGGGCGCAAGGATCCTCTAACCTTTGCTCTAAACAGCCTGACTGGTAATAATCCCGCGCCTGCTCCAGGGATATCGCCCCATTTGTTATCTGCATCATAAAAGGGATTATTTGCTCATCATTATAAAACTTGGGGTTTCCTGTACCCAGCCTTAACAACTCACAAGCCTTCGTTAGAAAGTCGTCCGGGGTTCCTTTATGCAATCTTAATGCTATATCAGGCAGATGTAGCTTAAGGTCTGCTACCGCTTGCAAAATCAAATACGACAATTCATTGGTGGCATCTTTGCCCTCCCGGCTCAAACCGCCTATGTTAATGGTAGTCCATGTGGCATAACCACCGCTACGCGCCGCTTGCTCCTTTGTCCTGGCCCACCATATTTCGCACAATTTCACAAAGAAGCATTCAAGCAGCTCCAACGCTTCATCTCTGGTAAGTGCTCCCTCTTCGACGTCCATTTTGTAAAAGGGATACAGCCACTGATCTAGCCTTCCTGGCGAATAACCTTCCGCTGGAGCTTCCAATCTATCGATCACGTAAACAAAAAATGAGAACTGCAGTGCTTCATGAAAAGTCCTCGGTGGGTTCTCTGATATCCATTCACAGCACTCCGTTACTCTTGCTAACTCTTTTTTTCTATCGGCATTTGCTTCGCTTTGCCCGAGTTCCCTAGCCAATGCTGCATACCTTTTGATGAAAGCCGTGGCCCCATCGCAAGCGACCTTTACTGCATTGAGGAAAGGGAGTTTCTTGACATCCTCAAATTTTGTTAGGTCTAGCGTGTTAATTCTGTAGTCAGCCTTCATCTTCAAGCCCTTCAACCCTAGGTTTAGACACTGCTTTGCGTCAAACCAAGACACCGTCCCCTTAGTTTGATATGCAATATGAGGTGAATAATGACCGCTTGTAAGAGCATCTTTTAGATCTCGGGGCACCATCTTATCGAATATGTCCTCTGTTGTTTTCCCTTCCCAGTATGGGATAACTTCTTTCCTGATTATCTCCTTATCCTCTTCACTTATGATTAGTGGGTCGAACTCCCTTGTCGCTAGCGTGTCCAATTCCTCTTTAAGCCATTCGACTGATAACTCCGGGAAAAGACAAACAGCCCGAGGCTTGGCTGAGATGCCGCCGACAATCAGCTCATCAGGGCCAATGTCGATGCCCAGGTTCTCGAGAACCTCTGACAGGGCCTTTGCTCTCCTTATTTCCTTGGGCTCACCCTCTGTTTTCTTAAATGAATTTGTCAGCAAAAGGGACCTTTCGACGGAAACATGCGGCACCGATTGAATGTGCCGCTCCCTTAGCCTTTCAACTCTCTGCGTAATGCCTTTCTCCAGCTCTAAAAGTTGCACGCTCCTGTTCATGGTCTCCCCCTTTAACGAAGTGTCATCACCGGGATTGCCCTTTATCAACTCGTAACAGCACCATCTTAAGCAGGCGCATTCCGACCTGATGAACCGGCATTTCCCATTTCAATTCCTAACAACGCAACTCTCATGCCCTCCCGGCTCTAAAACAAAAGGGCAGAGATGTACAACCTTCTCTGCCCTTTATCATCTACTACCTCCATCTACCTCCTATCTTAGCTGCCTCCTCCCCCCTATTTGATTGTGCAACTATTGTCGCATATAATACCTGCCCTTGCTCAGTATGTCCGCTTGTCTTATCAGAACTCGACTTCTCTATCGTTTATACTTCATTTATTGGGATATGTCAATATGCTCTGCTCCAGACTCACCGATCACCCCTGCGCGATCCGAACAGCCTGACCAATAGTATTTGTATTGTATTTGTGGTGTGCTATATTGCAGTATCTTCCTTCAAGGAGACTACTGAACAAAGCGTCAAGAAGTGCAATGTCTACTCCAATTTCCAAAGCTTCAAAATCGTAGACCTGGGGTTTGAATTTGAATCAGAAGCTAGTGGGTCGAAATCTCGATACTGTCGGGCTGGCTACAATTTCTCTCTGGCTCCCGGCGATCTCATAGTTGTACGTGAGTGCTGATGTTTCCTGATGGCTGGGGCAAATAGCTTGGTAGCCAGCTGTGTCGATTTGCTTTGTCCTGATAAACACCCCTCAGGGCGAGATTTGACAGAGGCAAAATCCTTTTGGATTCGAGTCCGCTCGATAGCTGGAGCTATGGTTTTGCCGATTTCTCTTTTAGCGCCTTGAAGACCTTCTCCGCGGTGATGGGGAGGTCATTTATCCTGACCCCGACAGCGTCGTAGACGGCGTTTGCGATAGCGGGCAGCACAGCGGGGCGAGCGCCTTCCCCAACCTCTTTAGCCCCATAGGGACCCCTCGGGTCCGGGGCAGTGATGCTAATTGCTTTCAGCTTGGGTGCATCAACGGCACCGGGCAGCTTGTAATCGCCGAAAGTGCAGTTAATTGTGCTGCCTTCCTCCATAATGATTTCCTCGAACATCACATCTCCCTGCCCCATAACCGCTTGGCTGTCCAATTGCCCCTCTACATTCAGAGGATTTATGTCGAAGCCGCTATCATCAGCCACTACCACCTGAACCAGCTTCACCTTCCCGGTATCGCGATCAACCTCCACCTCGGCGGTGATAGCGGTGAACTTATAGGCACCAGCCCAGTGCCCGGTACCTTTGGAAAGGCTGGGATAGAATTCCACCTCCGGCAGCGCTTTGACATATCCTCTGCCAATGATGGGATTTCCCCCCTGTCGTTGAATGCTGTCTCTCACCAACTCGGCAAAGGACATCACCTTTGATGGGTCTTCTCTGACATAAACACGGCCGCCCTTCACCTCTAAATCCTCGCTCTTGATCTCCAGGGCTTGAGCAGCATCCTCCAATAGCTGCTGCTTGGCATCGGCGGCAGCCCTCCTCACTGCCTCCCCGTCTACATAAACACCGCTGCTGAGCCAATTGGAAAAGTCCAGGGGGCAAAGCTCTGAATCGTTGGAGATCAGGATAATGTCGTCAAGGGACAACCCCAGCTCCTCAGCGGCTATCTGCGACATCGCCGTGTCTGAGCCCTGCCCGAATTCCACTGCACCGCAATAGAGGGTGGCAGTGCCATCGTGATTGAGCCTCACTATGGCGGCGGAAGCGAAGGGCCAGTAGGGAAGACCGCAACCGTAGGCGGCAAGCCCGATCCCCACCCCACGACTATCTTGCTTGCCCCACTTCTCCTTCCAGCCAATGGTTTCGGTGGCCTTCTCAATGCATTCAGGAAGGGCATAGGTTCTCAATACATCCCCGTTGGGCAGAACGTCCCCAGCACTTCTCATATTCTTTAATCTTATGGCAATAGGATCCAGGCCCAGGTCCTCTGCTATCATGTCCAACTGGGAGTCGATAACGAAGCTTATCTGAGGTCCACCGTGGCCGCGCTTGGCATAGCACATGGATTTGTTGGTGTAAACTGAAACGCCTTCAAACTTTATATTAGGCACATTCAGTATCGGAGTGCTCAGGGCATAGGTGAGGAAGTTGACCACCGGGCCACTGCCGCGATAGGCACCAGGGTCGTTGATTATCTTAACGTGTCGAGCCATTATGGTCCCGTCACGCTTAACTCCGGTTTTAACGTCTATGATCATGCGGTGGCTGGTGTTGGTGGCAGCGAAGACCTCAGCTCGGGAGAGGACTATCTTTACCGGCCGGCCGAGCTTCATTGAGAGGAACCCAGCCAGAAAATCGTGAGGGAAGAAGATGACTTTACCGCCGAAGGCGCCTCCCACATATACTTTGTGCAGCCTGACACTGCTTATGGGTAGCTCCAGCGTTTTGGCCAGCCAATAGCGCTTTACCTCATAGCCCATGTGGCCGACCCACACATCCAGCTTCTTAGCTAGTGGATCGAAGCTGGCCAGGATGCCGTGTGGTTCTATGGCGGCGTGGGAGGTTGCCGGGATAGTGTACCTGTCCTCGCGAATGTAGTCTGATTGGGCGAAGCCCTCCTCTACATCACCGCAACCCGTCTGAAAGGTAGCGGCTATGTTGTTTTCTATCTTGAGAGGTCTGGCCTTCCGGCCGACGCCCCAATCTTCCCAAGCGGTGGTAGTAGTGCGAACGATCTCATCGTGAATCTTCGGCGCTCCGTCCTTCATTGCCTCTTCAGGATCAAACACTGCCGGGAGTGGCTCATATTCAACTTCGATCAGGCTCAATGCCTGTTCGGCAGTCAGCTCATCGACCGCAGCTACTGCCGCCACTGGCTCCCCGATATAGCGCACCTTATCCTCAGCCAAGGGCATTTCATCGGCTGGGTACCTTGGGGTATCGACAAAGGCGTATCTGACCCCCGCTGTGTCCTTCCCGGTGATCACCGCCTTTACGCCTGGGAGTTTCCCCGCCTTGCTGGTATCGATGTTGACGATCTTGGCATGGGCGTGGGGGCTTCTCAGTATTTTGGCATGTAGCATTCTGGGCAATACCATGTCGACGGTGTACTTTGCCGCACCGGTTGCCTTCCACTTGCCGTCCACCCTGGGCAGCGGTTTGCCCACCACTGAGTACTCTTTCATCTGCTCCCCACCTTCTGTGCTGCTGCCAGTATGGCTTCGATGATCTTGGCATAGCCGGTGCAGCGGCAGAGATTGCTGGAGATCGCCTCTCTAACCTCTTCTTCCGTCGGGTCGGGGTTTTCGTCGAGTAGGGCTTTGGCCGATAGTATCATCCCTGGGGTGCAAAACCCGCACTGAATGGCGCCATACTCGACAAAAGCCTCCTGAACGGGGTGAAGCTTGTCACCATCTGCCAATCCCTCGATGGTCAAGATCTCTTTGTCTGCTGCATCCACGGCCAGTACCAAGCAGGAATTGACCGGCTTACCATCCAGTAGCACAGTGCAAGCTCCACACTCCCCGGTGTTACACCCTTCCTTTGTCCCGGTAAGGCCCAAGTCGTCCCTAATAACCTTCACCAGCGTTTTCCAGGGTGGCGCCTCAACCTCGTAGGGCTCCCTATTCACCATCAGCCGTATCTTTTGACTCATTCCATATCCTGCCGTTGAGCTCTCAACCGCCGGCAAAGAACTCTGGGTATAGTTGCGAAATGGCTTCGGTAATCGCCCGCTTTGTCAGCACTCGGACCATTTCTCTTCGATAATAAGCAGAGCCTCGAACATCAGAGATCGGTTTTGACTCCTCTGCGGCGATTTGAGCAGCCTGTTCCACGAATTGGCTATCGACCGCTTTCTCTTTCAGCGCCGCTTCTGCTTTGTTGGCCCTCATTGGTGTGGGCGCGACAGCGCCAAGGACTATCTTGGCATCAACTATATTGGAATGGGCCCAATCCAATATGACCAGGGCTGCCACCCCGACGAGCGCGATGTCCTTCGCCGTTCTCGCCGGAAGTTTCACGTATGCCCCGCCGGTGTGGGCTTCTGGATTTGGTACCTGGACCTCGGTGACGATCTCGTCGCTCTGCAGCACTGTCTGCCCGGGGCCAATAAAGAACTCCTCAAGGGGAACAGTCCGCGCTCCATCGACACCCTCTACTCTCACATTTGCCCCCAGCGCAATCAATGCCGGGGCTGTATCCGCTGAGGGAGCGGCATTGCAGAGATTGCCCCCTATGGTGCCCATATTGCGAATATGAGGTGAGCCAATGGCATGAGCTGCCTGAGCGACCATGGGGAACTTCTCACGTACGAGAGGTGAGTTCTCCACCTCACTTAAAGTAGTCAGAGCGCCTATTCTCAGTCCCTCTTTGTCGCTATGGTGAATGTAGCTCAGGTTGGGGATCTTTTTGAGGTTGACTATGAACTGCGGGCTCTGTTCTCTTTTCCTCATCGAAACCAGGAGGTCGGTGCCCCCAGCCATCAGTTTTGCCCTCTCACCACGTTCGGAGAGCAGAAGACAGGCTTCCTTCACTGTCTTGGGTTCGAAATAATCAAAAACAGGAAGGCTCAGCAAGTAACTTAGGTCAGGCGAGGTTGTCATCTAGCTCCACCTATCCTCCCGGGGTCTTGAGGTTGATTTTTACCCCAGTGTAAACACTCCTCCACCGCTATCGTTTGAACCTATTCTAAGCCGCCAAGATATGTGGTGTCAAGGGAAAATCGCTTATGTCTGGTCACCTTGACCAGCAAACTGGGGTGGTGATAGCATGGGCTTGATGGAGGAGACAAACCGTGGGGGTTGCAGATGGAACCGACGCGCTACACGCAACAGATGATCTCGGAGTACATGGGAAAGGGCTACTGGGAGCCTACCACCTATGCTGACCTCTGGGACAGAAATGCCAGCGAGCATCCAGAAAAGGAAGCCATTGTTGACTCTCAGACTAGGCTTACCTGGATTCAGGCAAAACAGCGGATAGATAGAATTGCTCTGGGATTGGTGAAGCTCGGAATCAAAAGGGATCAGGTGATCGTGACTGAGTTGCCAGATTGTGTGGACTTCCCTCTGTTCGGTGTTGCTTGCGAGAAAGCCGGCATCATCCGTCTCTCTGTAATGAGGACTTTCCGGCACCGTGAGATGGAATATATTCTGCGGTATACTGAAGCGGTGGGCGTCGCCATTCCTTGGAAATTCAGGGACTTCGACTATTTCCAGATGATCGAGGAGATCAAGCCCAACTTGCCGCACTTGAAGTATGTCTTCATCAGCGAGGAAGAGGTGCCGCAGGGGACCATTTCCATTGATGAGATGGCAGGGCAACCACTGGAGAAGAAATACCCCTTAGAAAAGCTCCGTGGCAGGGGTATTCAGGCGACTGAGGTCGCCTGGATCGATGTCTCGACTGGCACCACTGGGTTTCCCAAAATCGTGGAAGCGCCGCTCTGTTACCGGATGTGTGCCAACAAGGAGCACGTCCGCAAGCTCAAGATCAGCGGCGATGATATCATCGCCGCCATTGCGCCGGTCGCCGGGGTGGGCAGACTGGTGTATTTCGCCTGTCCCATAGCTGGAGCCAAAGGTGTTTTGCTGGGGCACTTTACTGCCGAAGAGGCACTGAGGCTGATCGAGACCGAACGGGTTACGGTGATGGCGGTTGTGCCCGCTCAGCTCGTCATGATGCTGCAAGCACCCACTTTTGACAGGTACGATCTCAGCTCGCTGCGAGCTATCCAGTGCGGCGGTGCCTATCTCCCCTATGAGGTGGCGGAGGAGGCAGAGAGGAAATTTGGCTGCCCTGTGGTTATCCACTACGGAGCGCAGGATGCTGGCTCCCTGACTGGTGTATTCATCGACGATCCCGTTGATGTACGGCGGTTCACGGTGGGCAAGCCCCATGCTGGCAACGAGATCAGGGTGGTTGATGATGCCAGGAATGATGTGCCACCGGGTGAGGTTGGGGAGATAATCTTCCGCGGGCCGTGTACCGTCGGAGGCTTTTATAAAGATCCCCAGGCCACCTGGGAGGTGTGGACCGAGGACGGATGGTTCAAAACGGGCGATTTGGGCAAGTTCGATGAGCAAGGGAATTTGATAATAGTGGGGCGAAAGAAGGACATCATCATCCGTGGTGGCTGGAACATCTACCCCGGTGAGATCGAAAGGTTGCTCATGCAACACCCCAAGGTGGCAAACGCAGCTGTGGTCAGGATGCCGGATCTGGTGATGGGGGAGAAGGCCTGCGCTTATGTCGTTCCCAGGTCGGGGCAACAACTGGACTTCGAGGAGATGGCCTCATTCCTTAAAGAGAAGAAAATCGCCACCTATAAGCTTCCGGAAAGGTTGGAGCTCATAGATAAGCTACCTTTAGTGGCGGATCAGAAGGTAGACAAGAGGGTGCTGGAACAAGACATAGTGGAGAAGCTCAAAGCCGAGGGCAAAACCTGAGCCCCCGTGATGCCTGCTGCTTCAAAATGAACGCCCCTTTTCCTCCCAGATCTTCTTCAGGCCCAGGTCCTGAGCTATAATTTTATAGCAGTTGTAGCCACAAGGCCTGCCGATTCCGCCGGCGAAGTGAGCAGCGCCTGAACAGAGATAGAGACTCTTGATTGGAGTCCTGTAGTCTGATAGCTCGGGGACAGGTCTGAACCTGCCCATTTGAGATGCCATCATAGCGCCCACTGCCCAGGAGCCTTCCAGCATGTCTATGTTCCTTTGCATGGTATCAGAAGGAGTGGTGATATAGGCGCCGAGAAAATTGTCCTCAGTCATGTTCGGGGCATACCATTGCCACTGCCTGATCATCTCCTTGACGAAGTCCTGGCTCATTCGTAGCCACTCCCGCTCGGAGAAGAACCTCGCCGGCGCCGTAAACTGCTCAACCTGAATTATATGTTTCCCCTGCGGTGCTCGACTCTTGTCCCACAGGCTCTCGGGGCTGGTGAACAGGATTATCTTGTCCGGGATTCCCCGCAAGTAGAACTCATGCACGTGTCTATCAATTATGTATTCCGGATCCTTGGGGCCCCAATAGCCCCTCTCCAGCCGCTCACAATCGGGGTTAAACGCTGCCGCCTTATATTTGGGTAGCTCATTGACGGCGACAGGTCCCCAGAAGAGGTTAGCACGATCGTAGTTGATATTCTGCACCTGCCGCACCGTATCCTGTCTGAAATGCTCATCCCCAATGAGCCTGGAGATGAGCTGGTTCGCACCCACATCGGCAACTACGATCTGCTTGGCCTCGATCTCAGTCCCATCTGCCAAGCGGATGCCCTTTGCTCTCCCGTTCTCAATGAGCACCTTCTCGACCTCGTGGTGGACGAAGAATTTGCCTCCCATCTCGCTGAACGCCCGCTGCAAGGCGTGTGGTATGTTATGGGTGCCGCCGGTGAGGACGGAAGGCTGAGCCCAGCTCAGAATTAAACCCAGTACCAACAAATAAACAGACAGCCCGGGCACATCGTCGGGATATAGTGAGCCTGTGGTCATGAACCCCTTCAGGCTCAGGCACCTCAGCTCCTTGCTCTCGAACAAGTCGCAGACGATCCTTCTCACTGGCGCCACCTGATATATTGGGTCGATGCCATAATCAGGGTCATCGAGCAACTGCTCTATAGCGTCCTTCTGGCCCCAAGGAACAGGAGGATTCCAGTAATGCTCGGCGAAGGAGTACTGCCACTTATCGCGCCACTTCTCGGTCAATATTCGAGCTGTCTCGGCATCTCTCTCTGAAAACCTTGCCAGCTCGCGGCAGGTCTTCTCCAGATTTTCTTCCGAGAACTGGGCCCGGCCCGTTATCGGATCAACGACGGGGAAAGCTGGATATGTCAGCACGCAGGTACCGTCATCGAACATCATGCCGGCACCTGTGTCTGGGAAATTATAGACTATGCCTTTGTCTCTCAGGCCAAAGTCGGAAAAAGCGGGGTGGCCATAGAAGCGATGCCAACTGGCACAGGGATTACCACAAAAGCCCGGGAGTGGCACTTCGTCGCTGCAGGTTCCGCCGCCCAGCTCGTGCTGACGCTCGAAAATCGCCGTCTGCAAACCGGCCCATTGCAGATAACAGGCAATTATCGTCCCCTGATGGCCTCCCCCGATTATCACAGCATCGTAACTTGCGTCCGCCATTTAGGCCCTCCCTCTTGGCTTTGAATGGCACACAAATTCCCTTTTCAGTGAGGCTGCGAATATACAATACCATATTCTTCCCGCTTGGAACACGGGCTGAATATGGAAATAGTCAGCGCTATCGGGCAAACAACCTCAGAACAAACCGCATATTCTTAAATTCGCCCTGGCCTTATGACGCCGCTAATCCAAGGTATAGACTCGGAGCAGATTGCCATCAACCCTGACTCGCTGCCCAGTCTTAATTTTCTTGGTTGCATCGCCGCAGCCGGCAACCGTGGGCACACCATACTCTCGGCCTACGATCACGGGATGAGACAGGGCTCCTCCGGAATCGGTTACTGCCCCCTTGATGATGGCAAAAATCGGTGTCACTGCGACCGTAGTCATGGGGCAAACCAGTATCTCCCCTGGCTGAAGCTGATGCATCTCCGTCTCGGGATCCATGAGCACGCGGGCAACGCCCTCAACCATCCCGCGAGCGCCGGCGGCGCCAACACACGTGGCTCCAACCTCATCAGCACTGGCCACTGGCATAGCAAAGGAGATGCTCAGAACTGGATCCGCGCCTGCCAGTACTGGGGCCTGGGAGAAATCACCAAAGCCCGGAGGTACCTCCTCGGTGCCAGGCATAAGCTTTCGATAACTCTCATATTCTTCCCTGCGGGTCTTGATGGTACTACGCAGGTCGTACTTGTCCATATTTGTCGAGGCCAATTTTATCTCGTCGCGCATCAGCATCCAAATATCCTCTGTGTCATCCATCACCCCGGCCTTGACCAGCCTTCCGCTCAGCTCCATCAGGCAGCGCCGCAGGATGGCAGCTACCACTAGCTCCCTCCAGTAGCACTCGTCTTCCTCATAGGTGTTGGCCGCCTGGGCTGCCACCAGCAGCTTACCCATCCACTCCTTGTCATCGAGGGGCACCTTGGCCAGAAATTCCTGCGTCGCTTCCTCACGCGCCCTGACGTGGCGCTCACGCTCGGCTTCCGGGCCATGAACACCTTTGGTGGCCAACATCTCCCTTATGGTGGGTACCACCACGCTCGGCTTCTCCACCCAGGTGGGAGTGTTCACATCCCACAGCCGGATACAACGCCAACCGTGAACGTTGAGGAATTCATGGAATTCCTTGAGCCACTGCCTTCCAGCGTCGCTCTGCTCCATGGCCGACAGGACTTGCTCATCGGAGAGCTTGAGGGTGTCCTCGAGTTTGAGCTCTATGGCACGGCCGGCAAGCCTGGCTAACTCCCTGTTAGACTCCAGAGCCTCGTTACTGAAGCCACCCATCAGCTTCTCATACAGCTCATCGGTGTGGCTGAGCCCGGTCAGATCCTGAGCCATGGTTCGGAAGAGAATATAGCCGGCGCAGGTAGCATAGAGGCCGTAGAAGTAGGAATACATCGCCCGATCCCACCAGACAAAACAGTCCAGCATGTGCTGGTGTAGCTCCCAGTCCGACATCTTGCCCACATCCAAAGCCCATAGCGGTGGCCACCAACCTTGTGCCTCCGCTCTCATGTCGGAGACGAACTTGAACGGGTCATCAATGATCGGAGCCATTACCTCTCGGAACTTGTCTTCTCGTGCTGGGACATCTTCCTCCCGGGCTAATACCACAGTGGCATAGCCGTAGCCATTGTGCAGCCGCCAGTGCCAGCCCCGGCCTCGAGGATAGCTCAGTTTGTCCGCAGCCGCAGCCATAATGGCATTGTAAGTGGTCATCCACAGCTGTGCATAGAACGGGGACCACACAGGATAACTATGTGCCACATCGCAGAACCACACCTTGTAGTTATTGGGGTCTAAGTCTCGCTCGGGCACGAAATCGTAGAGGGTCAACCCGTAGGCCATCATCCACCTCCTCTTTTTGTTGGCGGAATTTTAGCACAATCTGGCTATAGTGTCAATGTTTTACCTGGCCGCCATCAACCACCATCGTCTGTCCCGTCATCATATCAGCATCATCGGAGGCCAGGAAAACCACAGCGCCAGCGAGGTCTTCCGGCAGTTCTGGGCGCTTAATGCACTGCGTGGTCTTGACTCGTTCTCGTGTTTGCTCCTCTGTCCTCAGCTGCAACCCTGCTTCGGAGAGGACAAAGCCCGGGGCTAAGGCATTAACGCAGATATTGTGCTCGCCGAGCTCATTGGCCATGGCCCGGGTCATGGTGATGATTGCACCCTTGGAAGCGAGATAATGCATCATCTTGGGCAGAGCGTGAAATGCAGCTCCTGAGGTCATGTTTATGATCTTGCCCTTGCCCTGCTTTTTCATATACGGCACCACTGCCCTGGCACAGAGCCAGCCTCCTTTCACATTCACCGCCATTACTCTATCCCAGTCCTTGGGATCGAGTTCCTCAAATGGTGTGTCCTTTACCCCGTAGAAAATAGCAGCATTGTTGAACAGGACGTCGATCCTGCCGAACCTGGATACGGTATCCTCAGCCATGCGCAAGGTGTCCTGCTCACTGGAGACATCGACCTTGAGACCGATGGCAGTGCCACCATCCTCTTCGATTTCCTTGACCGTGCTCGTCGTATCTGCGATGTCAGCGACTACGACTTTGGCTCCCTCACGGGCCAACCTCAGACAGCAGGCTTTGCCGATACCTCTGGCGCTGCCGGTGACTATTACTACTTTACCCTCTAATTTCATACCCCCCCTATAGCAGGCCCTTTTCTTCGGCCTTTGTTACCAGCTCTAACTTAGTTTCGCCCCTATCCTATACACGGTTTTGTCGCTCTGTCAAGAGATGGCTGCTACGGAGCCTTGACTTCAGGATGCCAGCGACACTATCATAATGCGGAGCCAGACTTTGAGACATAGGTAGGTCTGGTGTTGAGGAGGGCGCGGTGACTAAGTCCATAGTTATCGTGGGCACGCTTGATACCAAGGCAGAGGAGATGGGTCTCGTCAAAAGACATGTGGAACAAAGAGGCCATAAGACGGTGGTTGTTGATATCGGCATGGGTGGTGAACCCTTACTGGTGGCCGATATCACCTGTGATGAGGTTGCCCGGGCCGGTGGCGGTAGCATAGAAGAGATCAGGCGTTCTACCGACAGACACAAGATAAATCGGATAATATTGGAGGGGGCGGTTAACAAAGTCAAGGAACTGTATGTTATAGGCAAATTAGATGGCATTATCTCTATAGGCGGTGCCACAGGCACCTTCATCGGTACAAGCGTTATGAAGGCGCTACCGTTCGGTGTGCCCAAGTTCATGGTCTCCAGCAATGCCGCGCAAAGGGGCTTTGCCAGCAGGTATTTTGGCACCAAAGACATAACCATGATGCACACGGTGGTGGACATCGCCGGCCTCAGCGACGCGCTCAAGATGCTGCTGATCCAGGCTGCGAGCGCCATTTGTGCCATGGTCGAATCCGCTGACCTGATGGCGCCAGCCCTCGCTCCGCAGAGGCCCCCAGTGGCAGTTACCGAGCTCGGCGTCAGTGCCAAGACTATCCAGTATATCAGGCAGTTGCTGGAGCAGAGGGGCTATCAGGTGAGCGTGTTCACGGCCACGGGCATAGGTGATACTGCCATGGAGGAGATGGTAGAGCAGGGGCTGTTTCAAGCGGTGATAGACCTTTCACCGGGTGGGTTGATCGATGCCCTCTGTGACGGGTCGCGGGCGGCCAGCCCTCAAAGGCTGGAAGCAGCAGGAAGGAGGGGTATCCCCCAGGTCATCGCCCCCGGCGGCCTCGATTTCATCAGTCCACCTCGGTCAAAGTACAAGCCGGAGTACAAAGAGCGCAAGAGCTATCAGATCGACGAGTTGAGAGTGCTGCTGAGGTCGAATGTTGAGGAGTTGACCGCTGTAGCAAGAACCATAGCTGACAAGGTGAACGAGGCGAAGGGCCCGGTGAAATTCCTTATACCACTGCGGGGATGGTCCTCCTTTGATGGTGAGGGAAGGCCCCTTGACGATCCCCAGGCCAATAGGGCATTCGTAGCTGAGTTGAGAAGGCATCTGGGACAGGACATCGAGATCAGGGAAATCGACGCCTGGATTGAGGATCCCGATTTTGCCCTTGCTTTGGTCACCGCGCTTGATGAGATGATGAGGAACCATCACGAACTCAAGTAGTGTTAGGTAATTGCAAGAATGGGATTCCTTGGTACTGAGAAGAATGGACACTACAGGCAGCTTCGTTGCTGAACTTGACTGATATGCTGTGTTGCAGTAGGTCTGAGCACAAGAGGCTGCTTCCAGGTTGTTTGCCGTTGCTAGAAGCAGTGGAAACACTATCAGATTCGAACACGGTAAATTACGGCAATACCTCAGGGGTTGTAGTACCCCTGCCCTGGGCGTCTTTTCACACAAGGAGTACCTGTCCCAACGCGGTTCGAACGAGCCAATACCTCCTTTTCCCAGACATATTGCAGGTGCTGCCGGCCTCGACCCCCTTCGGGTTCGCGATCTTGAGTTGAACATTTCATCGTTTTGTTACCTACGATAAGCAAGCTCTATGATATAGGTCAATCTCAACCCCCACTTGTGCTTTGCAAAAGAGTATTTTGTCAAATCTCCTACGTGAAGGGCCTCGGCCATCCGCTTCACACAAATCGAAGTTTTGTAAAATCTCGTATCTGTCGGAGGTGAGGCATGAGGTGCAGGATATTTTCAGTCCTGTCTTCATCTGCCAACAGTGGTGCTCATTACCACTTTTTACGTCAGCGTGATAAGCTAAAGGGGTTATTCTACGACCCGGACCGATGAACTATTTATCGAGGGTCTGAAGAGAAACAAGGATTCCAGGGTCAAGGTCAGAGAGTTTGAGTGCATATCAATGACTTGGAATTCACTGTGGAAGCAGCAACCATCATCTGGTAATATGATGAGTCAAGAAGGAGGTGATCTCCGATGACGAAGACTATGGCTATTGTAGGTACTCTGGACACCAAAGGGGAGGAAATCAGGTATATCAAGGAGCGTATAGAAAGCAGGGGATATAAAGCTGTGGTCATAGATGGTGGCATTCTGGGCCAGCCACTGTTCCCACCTGACGTCAGCCGTGAGCAAGTAGCCGAGGCTGCAGGGACAAGCCTGAACGGAGTTATTGCCCTCGGTGATGAAGACAAGGGGATCGCCGTGATGGAAAGAGGGGCAGCAAAGGTTGCTCAGGAGCTGTGCTACGCTGGCAAATTGCATGGCGTTATCGCCTTAGGTGGCACCATGGGCACCTGGCTCGGGCTGGGAGTGATGAGGACCTTGCCGCTCAGTGTGCCCAAGCTCATGCTCTCCACTGTGGCGTTTACTCCCTTTGTCACCGCAGGAATGGTGGGCAAGGGCCAGGTAATGGCCGAGTGTGTTGCCGGGTTATGGGGGCTCAATGTGATAAGCAAAGCGACGCTCGATACCGCGGTTGGGGCGATTGCGGGGATGATGGAGACAGCCACGGAAGTAGCCACGGAAAAGTCCATAATTGGCATCACCACTATGGGTTCGGTCAGCTTCAGCTATGTCCCCCAGATCAAGCCACAGCTGGAAGCAAGAGGCTACGAGGTTGCGGTGTTTCATACAAGTGGCCTGGGAGGCTTGACTCTGGAACGGCTCATCGATGAAGGCCTGATCGCTGTAGCCTTGGACCTGTGCCTCTTTGATCTGGGCTGCCAGATAACCGGCTCATCTTTCAGCGTGGGACCAAGCAGGCTGGAAGCCGCGGCCAGAAAGGGAATCCCTCTTATTGCGGCTCCTGGGGGTACTGACAACTTCGCTTGGACGGGGCCACCCGAAGCGTTGCCAGCTCATTTAAAAAGCCGCACCACACGCGGGCACAACCCAAACCTTACAGGAGTGATACTAACCAAGGAGGAAAAGGCTGAAATAGGGAAGTTGATGGCACAGAAGTTGAATCGGGCCACCGGGCCAGTAGCGGTAGTTCTCCCTCTCCAGGGCGTCTCTGAACTTGATCAGCCAGGTGGCCCGTGGTACGACCCAGACGGGCGCGAGGCTTTGGCAAATTCGTTTAAGCAACATATTGAGCCGAAGGTCGAGGTTGTGGAGATAGATGCGAACATTAATGACCCCGCATTCTCTGAGACAGTCATGGCCCTTTTTGATAAGATGATGTGAGCGTCGGGGAGTGAGCCAAAGGATACAGACCTGGTATTCTCGCATGTTGACGGTACACCTATTAGACCTGATACAATTACTAGGGTATTCCGTAATAAGGCAAAAGAGGTCGGCTTGAATGAACTGACTTTTCACGGGCTTCGCCATATCCATGCCGTGCTTATGTTAGCAGCCAATGTTCACCCCAAAATTGTCTCCGAACGGTTGGGCCACAGCACGGTCTCGATTACTTTAGATCTGTATAGTCACGTGGTGCCCAACTTGCAGGAGGCCGCCGCGCGGCGCTTTGAAGAGGTAATCGGCCTAGGGTTGGTTGAGAGTGAGCCGATTACAATCCGTTAGCTAAATGTTAGCTAAACGCAGTTATGTAAATCTTTCAGGTGGATAGTATAAGGAAATTTAGCTTCAAAAAGTGCATCGGAGGGGTGACCGAGAGGTCTATGGTGGCGGTCTTGAAAACCGCTGGGCGATGAGCCCCGTGGGTTCGAATCCCACCCCCTCCGCTTTTTATGGCAGGAGGATAATCTTGAAGATACACGAATATCAGGCGAAGCAGTTTTTAGCCCAGTATGGAGTTCCCATACCCAGAGGCAAGGTGGCAACAACCCCCGCTGAAGCCCGAGAGGTCGCCGCCGAGATCGGGGTGCCGGCAGTGCTCAAGGCCCAGGTGCACGCCGGGGGCCGGGGGCGTGCCGGCGGCATCAAGACGGCAAATTCCATTGAACAGGTGCAGCAGATCGCCGAAGGTCTGCTCGGAACTAGGCTCATCACACCTCAGACCTCAGCCGAAGGAGCGCCAATCAACGCCCTGCTCGTTGAGGAGGCCATCGAGGTGAAGCGGCAGCTCTACCTTGGCATAGTTAACGATTCGCAGCAGAAAATGCCTGTGCTGATGGCCAGCGAGGCTGGAGGCATGGAGATTGAGGAGATCGCGCAGCAGAGTCCAGAGAAGATCGCCAAGGCCCACATCAATTCAGCGCTTGGCTTTCGCCCGTTTCAAGGGCGCCAGCTGTGCTTTGCCATGCACCTGGAAGGTGCGGAGGTGAGGCAGGCAACCGAGATCATGTCCGGGCTGGCGCGGCTGTTTCAGGAAAAGGACTGCACCCTGGCCGAGATCAACCCCCTGGTTCTGACGCAGGATGGGCGTTTCCTGGCCCTCGATGCCAAATTAAACTTCGACGATAATGCTCTCTTCCGCCACCGTGATATCGCCGAGCTGCGTGACCCGGAGCAGGAGGACCCGCTGGAGGTCCAGGCCAAAAGCATGGCTGTTGAGAACTATGTTAAGATGGGTGGCAGCATCGGCATCGTGGTCAACGGCGCTGGCCTGGCCATGTCGGTGATGGATACTATCAAGATGGCTGGTGGCGAGCCGGCCAACTTCCTAGATATCGGCGTGCTCAACGTCCCGGAGCGTGTGGTCAACGCATTCACAATCCTGACCTCAGACCCCAACGTGCGGGTGGTGCTGGTCAACATATTTGGCGGACTGGCCCGGGTCGATGTCATCGCCAGCGGGATCGTGCAGGCATTCCAGCAGATGGCCATCGCTATTCCGGTGGTGGTCAGATTAGCCGGGACCAACGTCGCCGAAGGCGAGCGCATCTTAGCCGAGTCCGGCCTGAACCTCATTCGAGCCTATGATCTCCGCGAGGCCGCCGAGAAAGCAGTGGCCGCAGCCAAGAACAGCTAAGGAGGAGTCTTGAGCATACTCATCGATAAAGATACGCGACTTTTGGTGCAGGGCATCACCGGAGGCGAGGGCAGCTTTCACACTCAGCGCTGCTTGGAATACGGCACCAAGGTAGTGGCCGGGGTCACCCCGGGGAAGGGCGGGAGCGAGGTCCTGAGCGTCCCGGTTTTCAACACCGTGGAGCAGGCGGTCAAGGAGACCGGGGCCAATGCCAGCATCATCTTCGTCCCTGCCCCCTTCGCCGCCGATGCCATTTTGGAGGCAGCCGTTGCCAACCTGCCCCTGAGCGTTTGCATCACGGAGGGAATTCCAGCCTCGGACATGATCACCGTGAGAAGCTATCTTCAAGGAAAGAAGACCCGGGTCATCGGGCCGAACTGCCCCGGATTAATCTCGCCGGGCAAGAGCAAAGTCGGGATCATGCCCCACGATGTCTTTGCCGAGGGCCCGGTGGCTATCCTCTCCCGAAGTGGCACCTTGACCTACGAAGCTGCCTCGCAACTGACCAAGCGCGGCATCGGGCAGTCCACCTGCATCGGCCTCGGCGGCGACCCCATTGTGGGCACCACCTTCGCCGAAGCTCTGGAGCTTCTGGAACAGGACCCGGAGACGAAAGCGGTAGTTCTGATTGGCGAGATCGGCGGCACATTTGAGCAAGAGGCAGCGGAGTTCATCAAGACGAACATGACGAAACCAGTCATCGCCTTTGTCGCAGGCAGCACAGCACCGCCGGGAAAACGGATGGGGCACGCCGGTGCCATAATTATGGGCAGCGCGGGTAAAGCTCAGGAGAAGATAAAGGCATTGGCCGCTGCTGGGGTTACCATCGTGGAGAACCCGGCTGAGATCGGGGACATCACTGAGAAAGTGTTAACATCAAAGCCTTAATCCACGATTGCTACCCTTGGCCGAGTATATCGGGTGCTATAACGCCTAATTGCCTAATCCAGGGTGAAGGCTTGACTTAGCGCCGAAACTGGCTACAATAGATATGGAGGGACGATGCCCATATACGAGTATAGCTGTCCCGACTGCAATGTAAAGTTCGAGTTGCTGCGTCCCATGAGTCGGGCTAATGAAACAGCCACCTGTCCCCGCTGCCAGAAGGACGCTGAGCGGGTTCTCTCCAGCTTCGCCTGTATGGCCAAAGACTCCGCGGGAGAGATCTCCTCGATAGGCGGCGGCTCCAGTGCGTGTAGCACTTGCTCTGCCACCAGCTGCAGCACCTGCCACTAATGGGATAATCGTGGAACAGGACTTGGATAGCTTTGCCACCCTGGTCTATCTGGTGTCCCGACTACGAGCCCCCGACGGTTGTCCCTGGGATCGAGAGCAAACCCACATCTCGATCAAGCCCTTCCTTATTGAGGAGGTCTACGAGGTGGTGCAGGCCCTGGACCAAGGGGACAGCGAAAAATTCTGCGAGGAGCTGGGCGACCTCCTGCTCCAGATTGTGCTCCATGCCCAGATGGCCACCGAGGCCGGGAATTTCGACATCGCTGCAGTGCTCCGCAGCATCAATGCCAAGATAATCCGCCGTCACCCCCATGTCTTCGGCCAGGTTGAGGTCAATGACGCCAGAGAGGTACTGCTGAGCTGGGAGGCGTTGAAGCAGGAGGAGAAGAAAGAAAAGAGCTCCATCCTCGCCAGCGTGCCCAGGGATATGCCATCCCTGGCCCGCAGTCAAGCTCTACAGCAGCGAGCGGCTCGAGTTGGCTTCGACTGGAAGGAGCTCCAGGGCATATTGGACAAGCTAACCGAGGAGCTGAAGGAGCTGGAGCAGGCCCAAGATCAGCAGCAAAAGGTTCATGAATTCGGCGATATCCTGTTTGCCTTAGCCAACGCAGGCCGCTGGCTCGACGTGAACCTCGAGGCAGCACTGCGCCAGGCCAACGATAGGTTCTATCAGCGCTTCAATTACATGGAGGAGGTTTGCCAGAGGAAGGGCACCCCCATTCACCAGCTCACCCTCGAAGAGATCGACGCCCTCTGGGAAGAGGCCAAAGAGAAAGGCTACTGACCCAAGCACGCCTCCCACGAGATATATCTGGGTCGATATTGCTTTTGTTGCTATCAGATAGAGGAGGGAGCAGATGTTTACCGAGGAGTTCTTCCAGAAACAGCTGAAGCAGCAAATGGATGACTTCGCCAAGGAGACGGGCTCGCCAGCCATAGCTCAGCTCACTCTCACGGATGGAACTGCGCTTCTTATCAGACAATGGGAAGACATGAAAGGCTGTGTCTTCGTCGAAGCGGTGTGTGAAGACGAGGAGCACGAACACTCTCATTTGATGTATGTCCCCTATGAAGCAATCCTTTGCGTGGAATTGATGTCAGCATTGTAGTCAAGTGCAGCCGTGTAGTTGTCCCATATAGATTATGCGGGCGCGAGGTTAATGTTCTTTACAGCATTCAAGGAAAAAGTGTAACATATTGGTACGTTAATAATAGGTATGGTTCAAAATAAGAAAAGGGGGAGCCATGCACCTACCCAAGTTTGAGTATTTTACCCCTAAGACTATAGAAGAGGCCTGCTCTTTGCTGGCAAAGTACAAGGGGGAAGCTCGTGTTTTCGCCGGTGGCACCGACCTGTTAGTTAAGATGAAGACCAGGAGGATGATCCCTCCCTACCTGATCAGCATCCAGAACATCCCCGGCCTGGACTATATCCGCTATGACGATAAGGAAGGCCTGCGAATAGGGGCTCTCACTACCCTTGAGGCCATCAAGAACTCGAGAGCGGTGCGGCGGAATTTTGACATCCTGGGCCAAGCAGCCGGTGTCATGGCCTCAGTGGAAATTCGCAACCAGGGCACTATTGGTGGCAATGTCTGCAATGCCGCGCCCTCGGCGGAAACCGCTCCCGCGCTTATCACATTAGGTGCAATAGCAAAGATAGTGGGGCCTGCTGGAGAGAGGACTGTCACCTTGGAGGACTTCTTCACCGGTCCCGGGGAGACCGTTCTCCAGACCGGTGAGATCCTAACCGAGATTCAGATACCTGATCCACCACCCAAAAGCGGCGGAGTATACCTGAAATACAGCATAAGGAGAATGGACATCGCCGCAGTCGGGGTCGGGATTCTGGTTACCCTAAATGGAGGAAATACCTGTGCTGACATAAAGATAGCTCTCGGTGCTGTGGCACCCACCCCGATCAGGGCCAAAAAAGCAGAGGAGGTCATCAGGGGCCAGGAGCCGGACGCAAAGTTGATGGAAAAAGCGGCCCAGATCGCCGCGGAGGAATCGCGCCCCATAGATGATATTCGTGCCCGCGCCGAGCATCGGAGGCATATGGTAGGGGTTTTGACCAGGCAGGCGCTGGAACAGGCGACAAAAGAGGCCAAGGTGGGAGGTCGATAACATGGCACAGCAAATCGAGCTGACTGTTAATGGCAAACCCTATCAAGTCGCTGTGGAACCCTGGACCACGCTTCTGGAGGTGCTCAGGGATGATGTGAAATTGACCAGGACAAAAGAGGGCTGCAGCGTGGGCGAGTGTGGAGCCTGCGCCGTGATTATGGATGGGAAGTCAGTCCACTCCTGCCTGGTTTTGGCACTGGAGGCAAGTGGCAAGGAGATAACTACCATCGAAGGGATGGCCAAGGAAGCCGAGCTCTATCCCCTCCAGGAGATGTTTGTGGACCACGCCGCAATTCAGGCTACCTCCTATTTACCCGGGGCCAGATCGCGCCGGGAGGTCCTCAGCTTCTGCCACATATGCGCCGGACACTGCAGCATCAAGGTGACGGTCGAAGACGGAAAGGTCATCGACATCGCCCCGGATATGGAAAGCGGTCTGTCCAATGAGCTCTGTCCGATAAAGAAGGGGAGGCTCTCCATTCCGGAGATCCTGGTCCATCCCGATCGGCTCAAATATCCGCAGAGAAGGGTCGGTGCCAGGGGTGAGGGCAAATGGGAGCGCATTTCCTGGGATGAGGCCCTGAATACCATCGCTGAAAAGTTGACGGAGTTGAAGGATAAGTTCGGCCCGGAAAGCGTAGCCCTGGGTCTGGGAGAACCCAAGGGGCTGGAGTTCGCCTTCGGCGAGAGATTCGCCAGCGCCTTCGGCACCCCTAACGTGGTCACGCCGGGATGGTCCTGCGGCACACCCGGCAATATAGCCCAGGCTTTCACCTATGGCTCGGGCTGTGTTCCCGATGAGGAGCATAGACCGGCCCTGGTAGTGCTCTGGGGCAACAATATCATCCATACCACCGGCGGCCTGCGCCGGGAGACCATCTCGTCCTTCTTGGAGAGTGGCACCAAGCTGGTGGTGATAGATCCGAGGAAAATAGACCTGGCTGCACTGGCTGACCTCTGGATCAGGGTGCGCCCGGGAAGCGATGGCATCCTGGCCCTGGGAATGCTGAAAGTAATCATCGAGGAGAAGCTCTATGACGAGGACTTTGTGGCCAACTGGACCGTTGGCTTCGAACAGCTCCAAGAGCATGTGAAAACCTTTTCTCTGGAGGATGTGGCCAGTGTGACCTGGGTGCCCAAGGAGCAAATTGAGCAGGCGGCCAGGCTGTATGCCCAGACCAAGCCAGCCTCCATCCAGTGGGGCAATGCTATAGACCAGGTCGCCAATAGCTTCCAGACTTTCCGCGCTATCTCCATACTGCGCGCCATCACCGGCAACCTCAACGTCCCCGGGGGAGACGCATTTCTCACCCCTCCCCCCTATACCAGGCCAGGGCGCTTCTTCCTGCTGAGACAGTTCCCCAGAAAGGCAGAGAAGGCAGCCGGCGGCGAGTTTAAGCTGGCGATACAGGCCGCTTTCATACCGCCGCATGCGCTGGTGAAGGCCATTCTGGAGGAAAAGCCATATCCAGTGAAGGCGGCGCTATTCATGCTATCCGATCCCCTTATCAGCTACCCTGATGCCGATGAAACGTATGAAGCCCTGATGAAGCTCGACTTCACGGTGGTGCTCGAGATCTTCATGACGCCCACCGCCGCTATCGCCGATATTGTCCTCCCTGTGGCCACTGGTATGGAGCATGATGAGATCGGATACTGGCCCGGCTGGTATGAAGAGGTGCGGGCCCATCCCAAGGTAGTAGACCCGCCCGGCGAAGCATGGCCGGACACCAAGATAATCAACGAGCTGGCCAAAAGGCTGGGGCTGGGGGAGTACTTCTGGGAGGACGATCATGAGGCTCTGAATCATTGGCTGGAGCCCAGCGGCCTCACCTTTGAGGACCTGAAACAGAGGAAGACCATCCTGCCCAAGAGAGAATACAAGAAGCACGACTTCAGGACGCCTTCGGGCAAGGTGGAGATATACGCCAAGCAGCTTGAGGAGATAGGTTACAGTCCCATGCCGCTCTGGCAGGAATTATCCCAATTGCTTGAGTCACCGAAAGAATACCCCCTGTTGCTGACCAACGCCAAAGAGGATGCCTACATGCTAACCGGGTATAAGATGATCGCCTCGCTGCGCAATATGAAGCCCGAGCCCCTGGTGGAGATGAACTCCGAGACTGCGGAGAAAGCAGGGCTCAAGGACGGGGACATGGTCTACATTGAGACGAAGAAAGGCCGGATAGTGCAGAGGCTTTGCCTCAATCCTGACCTCGATCCCCGAGTGGTGCTGGCCGGCTTTGGCTGGTGGTTCCCCGAGGAGGGAGAGTCGAACCTGTATGGCTGGCGCAAAGCCAACATCAATGTGCTTATTGAAAACCAGCCACCATATGACCCGACAACGGGCTCGGCACAGCTGCGAGGTGTCCCCTGCCGGGTATATAAGGCTGAAACAGAATGATGAACTTAGGGAGGTAGGACAGTGACTAAAGGGCCTGATATTCCAATTCAAATACCGGAGCAATTGAACTTGACCTCCTATTATCTCGAGGAAAACATCGCCCAGGGAAGGGGCAACAAGGTTGCTCTTTATTACCGGGATGAAACGTACACATTCAGCGATCTCTGCGCTCTGACCAACAGAGCGGGCAATGTGCTCAAGGAGCTCGGTGTCGACCTTGAGGACCGGGTCTCGGTAATTCTCCAGGACTCTCCTGAGTGGGCGGCCAGCCGCTACGCCACCATGAAGATAGGCGCAGTGGCCACCTGGGCATATAGCTACCTGCAGCCCACCGATTACCAGTACTTCCTGGATTATGTCAGGCCAAAGGTGGTGGTGGTGGACCACGTCACTCTGGAGCGTGTCCGGGAAGGGGCAAAAAACTCTAAATACCCCAAAGCCATGCTGGTGGCCGGTGAGCCACCAGCCAAACTGGAGAAGGGAGAGTACAACTTCTACGAGATGACCAAATCGGCCAGCGATCGTCTCGAGGCAGAGCCCACCACCAAGGATGACATAGCAGCCTGGCTCTTCTCCGGCGGGACTACGGGCAAGCCCAAGGCCGTTCCCCACAAGCACCAGGACGGGATTCTGGGCTTTGAGTCCATGAACGAGATCATCCACTACAGCGAGAACGATGTGATGCTGAATGTGCCCAAGCTGTTCTTCCACTATGCTCACATGCTCGGGATGGACTGGCCGCTTAGAGCGGGAGCGTCGGTGGTGTTGTTCCCGGAGAGAACCACGGCGCAGACAATTTTCCAGCTCATAGAGAAGCATAAGCCAACGATCCTGATCAATGTTCCCACCATGATGAGGGCCATGATCCAGACTCCAGAGCAGGAACGCAGTGATTTGAGTTGCCTGCGCGTCTGTCTTTCTGCAGGAGAGGCTCTGCCGGTGCAGCTCTACCACCAGTGGATGGAGACCTTTGGGGTTGAGTTAATTGACGGGATAGGTTCTGCTGAATCGTTCCTTGGCTATATCTATAACCGCCTCGGCCAGGTAGTGCCGGGGAGTGTGGGCAAGGTGTCACCGCTGGTCGAAGCCAAGGTTGTGGACGATGAGGGCCGCGAGGTGCCGAGAGGGGAGATCGGGGCGCTCTGGATCCGGTCGGACGCCTCCGGGCTTTATTATCATGGATACTATGATAAATCCAAGGACACCTTCATCGGCAACGGCTGGATCAACACCCACGACTTGTTCCGCCAGGATGAGAATGACGACTTCTGGTTCGCCGGTCGCGCCGACGACATGATCAAGGTGAGCGGCGTCTACGTGTCGCCGCTGGAGATCGAGGGACGGCTTCTGGAGCATCCCGCCGTGAAAGAGTGCGTGGTGATGGGAATTGCGGATGCTGATGGCCTGACTCAAAGCAAGGCGTTCATCGCGTTGAAGGATGGCTTCACCGCCTCAGAGCAGATGGCAGAGGAGATGAAGGCATTCTGCAAGGAGAAATTAGCGCCCCACAAGTATCCGAGGGCGATCGAGTTCCTGCACGAGCTGCCCAAGACAGGCCCGGGCAAGATCGACAAGAAACAGCTCCGAGCACGAGGACTATAAGAGAAAGTCGGGGCGAGTGGATTTGAACCACCGACCTCAGCGTCCCGAACGCTGCGCGCTAACCGGGCTGCGCTACGCCCCGTAGCGCTAATTATAGCATACTTGCTGGCTTGCAGATGCCTGCCTCGTCCTTTATAATAAATAGGAACTGTTGCCTCCGTAGAAGTGAACTCAGCAGGAATATGGTTCGAAGAGTAGCCATCGTAGCTCAAGCCCAGACAAGATTTGAAAGCAGCAAGCCAGCTTTAAACAACGGCGAGTTGATCTGGGAGGTGGTGGAGAAGGTTCGCCAGCAGACGGGCTTGAGTTACCGGGATCAGGGAGCCGACGGCATCGCCATAGATAAGATCATATCCTGCTCTGAGGATTACTGGCAGGGCCGGACCATCTCCGATGCTCTCCTCCAGCAGGAGATGGGCGGGTATGGCCTGGATTCCACCAAGGTGGCGGCAGATGGAGCCCAGGCTGTATACCATGCTGTCCTCAATATACTCTCCGGGCACTATGATGTCGTTCTGGTGGTAGCCCACCGCAAGGAATCAGAGACAGTGGGGAGTATCATCGAAAACAACGCCTTTGATCCGATATATCTGAGACCGCTGGGCTTGGATTTTCTTGCTGCCGCTGCTCTTCAAGCCAGACAATATATGCATAAGTATGGCATAACCGAAGAACAATGTGCCAGGGTGGTGGTCAAGAATCGAAGAAATGCGGGCAACAACCCCTACGCTCAGGAGGCACTTAGCCTATCTGTCGATGATGTCTTGGGCTCCCGGATGCTGGCAGAGCCGATCAAGCTTTTGGACTGTAAACCAACGTCCGACGGTGCTTGTGCCCTGATACTGGCGGCAGAGGAAGCAGCGAGGCAGATCAGCAACAATCTGGTGTGGATCAGAGGCATCGGCAACTGCTATGATGCCCATTACCTCGGAGACCGCGACTTGGCCGAGGCTGAGTCCCTGGTGCTGGCAGCCAAGCGCGCCTATGACATGGCAGGCATAGCTGACCCACTTCGGGAAATTCAGGTTGCTGAGATAGCCGACGAATATTCCTATCAGGAGCTGCTGTGGTTGGAGGGCCTGGGTCTGTGCCAGGGGGGGGAAGCCGGCAGCTTGGTCGATAGCGGTGTAACTGATATGAAGGGAGAGCTGCCCGTGAATCCCTCGGGCGGGATGTTGTCGGGCAATCCCTCAGGGGTCGCTGGCATAGTAAGGGTAGCCGAAGCATTCTTGCAGCTCAGCGGCCAGGCGGGTGCCAGGCAGGTTGCCGGAGCCAAGACTGCCTTAGCTCACGGTGCCACTGGGCCCTGTGGGCAATCGCATTGCGTCATCATCTTGGGCACCTGAACGCAGGAGAGACTGAATGTCCCAGAGAGTAGCAATAGTTGGAGTTGGCCAAACGGAGTTCAAGGGCCGCTGGCCTGAGATCAGTGAAGTCGAGTTGGTGAATAGAGCGGTCAGAGCTGCCCTGGATAATGCTGAGCTGACGATCAAGGATATAGATGCTGTTGTGGTCAGCAATATGGAGCTTTTCGAGGGGAATTACCTCGTGGATATGTGGCTTACTGAAGGAGACGGTGCTTACTTGAAATCAGGGATGAAGGTGCAATCGGGAGGCACATCAGGGTCGACAGTATGCACTACCATATTCGATTTCGCTGCCACTGGTCTGTTCGGTACAGTGCTGGGAGTAGCATATGAGAAACAGGACGAGGGTAGCAGCGATGCTTCCTTGAGGTCGATCTTCGAGGATGTGTTCTTCGATGTCGGCGGGGGAGGCCGGTCAGCAGTGACCGCGTTTCAGGGAGTGGCCCTGGATATGTTGCAGAGAAAGTCGATAACTGAGGAGCAAGTGGCTCAAGTTCGGGTGAAGCAGGCCGAGTGTGCCATGAGAAATCCCCATGCCCATCTGAGGAGAAGGCTCACTGTTGATGATGTGCTGAACTCCAGGGTTTTGTCCTGGCCGGTGAGGCTGCTTCATTGCTGCCCGACTTCTGTGGGCGCTTGCGCTGTAATAGTGGCGCCGGAGGAAAAGGCCAGGAAGGTGTCAGTGAACCCGGCATGGGTGATTGACTGGGTCACCGTTCGCGGTGGGCTGTCGCCGCCGATAGGGGTCATTGGGCAGGCGTTCAGGGTTGGCCCTCTGGGCCCGCTGTGGGTCTGGTCTGTGGAGCAGGCTGCCTTGAAACTCTACCGCAGAAATGGAATCACCAACCCCAGGCAACAATTTGATGTCATAGAGGCATACGATATGTCTACTTGGCATGAGATCGAGTGGTATGAGCGTTTGCACCTCTGCGAGCGCAATGAGGCCTGGAAGCTCGTGGAGGAAGGGGCCACGGCCCTCAATGGTGACATCCCGGTCAATCCCTCGGGAGGGGTGATATCCACAAACGCCATCGGCGCCTCGGCAATGCAGCGCATTGCTGAAGCCGCAATCCAGATTCGGGGCCAGGGTGGGGAACGGCAGGTGCCTGATGTAAACACAGCCCTTGCCATCAGTGCCGGCGGCGATAACTACTCGGCAGCGGTATTACTTAAAAGATCGTTGTGAGGAGCAAAGTGAGCGAAAAGGCTGAGCAGGAATTCCTGTCTGTGGACAGCATAGTGCGTTTGCCATTTACTGAATCCGCTGGCCGCTATTTGACTAAGTTCTTCACCAAGATAAGGGATGAGGGCAAACTCATGGCCAACAAATGCCCCAGCTGCCAGCGGGTCATATTCCCGCCGCGGGTCATGTGTGCCTTCTGCAAGACCACAATAGAAGACCGCCCTGAGAACTGGGTGGAGCTCAGCGATAAAGGGACAGTTGTGGACATTCAGACAATAGAGGAACGGGAGGTAGATGCGGTTACCGGGGAGACAATTGGATCCCCTAATCCAAACGCATTTATCCGCCCCGATGGCGGTGACCAGTGGACCATCCTGGGGCACATCCTGGAGGAGATGGACCCAGAGAAGCTGCTCACTGGGATGCGTGTCGAGGCGGTGTGGAAACCCAGGGAAGAGCGCTTGGGCAGGATGAGCGACATCTTGTATTTCCGAACAATAGAAGAGGGTGAGGGATGAGTTCGCCGCTGGAAGATATTACGCCCTTGATCCAACCTCGACCGCGGGTCTGGGGCTATCGCCATCATGCCGGTCCGGTGCGCAGCAAATTCCTGATCGAGCTCAGGGATAACCAGAGGATCATGGGCACCAAGTGTCCCACATGCCAGCGGGTCTATGTGCCGGCGAGGTCCACCTGTATTAAATGTTTCAGCGAAATGAAGGACTGGGTTCAGGTTAGCGACAAGGGGACATTGGTTAACTACACGGTAGTCCACCAATCGGAGCCGTCATACCCGATAACACCTCCATTTGCCTATGGCATCATCCTGCTCGATGGAGCCGACACTGCTCTGGTTCATGTGCTGGGCGATGTTGAGTTGAGCGATATCAGGATCGGAATGCGGGTGCAGGCGGTGTTTGCTTCAGAGCGCAAAGGCCACATCTTAGACATCAAGCATTTCAGACCGCTTTAGGGAATAGGATACCGCGTTACTCCTACTCACCTGCCTGCGCAGTACTGCGCAGGCAGGTGAAATAGTTATTGTCCCCGATCTTGATAGCTACAACTGGGCTCACTTGTCGAGGATGTAAATCGCACCGTCCTCAGCGTTTATCCTGATCCTCTGTCCTGACTTGATAGTGGAGGTGCCTACGAAGGTGTTGAGGATGCAGGGTATACCATGCTCTCGGGAGCAGATGGCAGCGTGGGACAGACTTCCTCCTCTATCGACAACGACGCCAGAGAGCAGCCCGAAAACGGCAGTCCAGGTCACATAGGTGCATGGGGCCACCAGTATGTCGCCAGGCTGAATCTCGTCGAACTGATCATCGCTCATTACCACCCGAGCCGGGCCCTCAGCAGTGCCCGGAGCACCACAAGTACCGTAAATGTCGGCTTTCAGCTCCAGATTGGGTGTGGGCAGTGTCCCTGCCACCAGCTTCACCAGGATCGGATCCTGGGCCTGCATGGCGAAGCCGAAAGCCTCGTCCATGCTCATTCCCTCCCGGCAAAGGACTGGTGGGTGTGGCCTCCTCTTCCATTCCTCGCGCAAGGCTTTCCGAGCGTCGACCAAGGAACGGAGATTGCATACATAGGGATGGTAGCCATATTGCAACACCTCGCGCACGGTCAGATAGAAGACATCATCGACCTCATCGAAGGCATCAGCTTGTACCATCCGCTTTCCTGTCTCCAGCGCGCAATAGCGTAGATAAGTATCGCTGATGTCGTTCATCCACCATTCGTGCTCTTCGCTGTAGGAGCTGGAATTCTGGGCGCAGCGGAGGAGGGCGGCGAACCATTGCCTTTGCTCCGAGGGCACCTTAGCCAGGACTTCCTTTTCTGTTTCCGCACGTTCCCTGGCTCTCCTCTCCCTCTCCTCATCGAGTTTGAAGGTGGGCGTCTTGAGATAGCCCTGGACCCTCAATATGGGAACGCTGACATCCTCCTCCCAGGAGGGGAGGTCGGTGTCATGGAGAGCCTGCATTCTCTTGCCGAAGACATTCAGGTATTCCCTGAGCTCGCCCAGCCATTTTCTCCCCGCTTCACTGCCCTCGAGCTGAGGAGCGACCTCAGCGGCCTTACTACTCGTGAACACGTTGCCAAGCTTGGTTTCGATAACCTTCTGGCCAAGCTGCCACAGCCACTTATCGGCCTCGAAGGTCCTGTTCGGAAACCCGGCCATCAGCTTATGGAACGTGGGGTGGGTGTCGTCAATACCCAAAAGCTCCTTGGCCAATTGCTCGAACAGAATATACGGAGAATAGGCCGCTTCCATCAGGAAGTAATGGATTTCCTGCACCCTCATGTCGAGGCTGAGCAATTCCCTCATATGACCCAGCAGGTCCACGTTGCTGAGCTTTGTCATATCGACGGCCGCTACTTTGTTCCAGTACCCTTCAAGCTCAGTCCTGAACCCCCCCCAGACCTTGGGATAGTCCTCGATGATGGGCTTCAGCACCTCCCGGAACTTAGCCGACCGCTGCTCCAGTTCCTTGGGATCGGTCACTGGCACTGTGGTTACATAGCCGATGCCGTCCAGTAAGCGCCAGTCCCAGCCCTTGCATGTGGGGTGGGACAGGTGCTCATTAGCCCAGGTCATACCCTGTGTCTGCGACTCCTGGTGATTCATGATAGTGAATGGGGCGCGGATCGGTGTGTAGTGGACTTCGTCAGAAAACCAGGCAGGCCAGCGCTCCAGATCGCGCTTTTCATCGTACTCATTAGCTCCCATTTCCCAGGTCATGTCACTTCCTCCTTCTTTATAAATTTTTAAGTTTGTTTCCCCAACGATTTTCCCTTATCTTACCCCCTTTAGATTAACTCTCACCTCCTCTTGCAGTCATCGATTGTTTGCTATTATAGCATATTTTCAAACATATCTTGGTTGAGGTTGTGTTGCCACTATAGCACATTTCTCATGAATGCCCTGCATTTTGCCGTGTGCTCTGATGATGTGTCCACAGTTTCGGCTTGAAAAAGCCGTAGCCAAGCACTAAACTACATATTAGCGTTTAGCTCAGGTTGAGAGAAAGGGGGTAACTGATGGAGTACGAAGATATCCTCTATGAGAAGAAAGACGGCGTGGCCAAGATAAGCATCAACCGCCCTGAGAAACGAAATGCCATGCGCCACAAGACGATCTGGGAAATACGCATGGCGCTTCTCGATGCCAGAATCGATAAGACTGTGGGCGTAGTGGTCATCACCGGGACCGGGGACAAGGCCTTTTGCTCAGGAGGAGATGTCAGCGGAGGGGAACCACCAGATATGCGGGAGGAGGCCTTCATGATGGCCAGGGCCATCATGCATATGCCCAAGCCGGTGATTGCTGCGGTCAATGGCTATGCTATCGGCGGCGGCAACTGGCTGGCTTATCTCTGTGACCTGACCATAGCCTCGGATAATGCCATCTTTGGCCAGGTGGGGCCGCGCGTTGGCAGCTCTCTAACTCACTTTCTGACTGCCTATCTCGCCTGCGTCATCGGAGAGAAGAGGGCCCGGGAGATGTGGTTCCTCTGCCACCAGTATAGCGCCCAGGAGGCACTGAACATGGGCCTGGTGAACAAGGTGGTGCCCTTCGACCAATTGCAGGAGGAAACAGACAAATGGTGTCAGGAGCTCCTGGTCATGAGTCCCACCGCCCTCAAGACAGCTAAGGCCAACTTCGCCATCGCACTGCAATATTTACATAATGTGGATGTCCTTGAAGAGGCTATCGGCACCGATTATCTGGCCAGCGAGGAGTCTCAAGAGGGGATGAAAGCCTTCCTCGAGAAAAGGAAGCCCGACTTCTCCAAATTCAGAAAGTGAGCACGGGAGGTGCTTATCCGGGCAATCTCAGGCCGCGGCGGGCGATGATGTTTCTCATGATCTCGGAACTGCCGCCACCTATTGTGTAGACGACACAGGCGCGAAAGAAGCGCTCTATGGCTCCCTGAAGCGGAGCATATTTATCGCTGTGCTGTAGCTGCCCGTAGAGCCCCAACATCTGCATGCCGACAGCAGCCAGGCGTTGCTGGAGCTCGGAGACGAATGCCTTTTCTATGGCAGAATCCGAGGGAGCGGCGATCTCACGGTCTTGCAGCCAGGCCAATCGATAAGAAAGCAGGCGAGCCACATTGATTTCGATGGCCGTCTGTGCCAACCGCTGCCGAATTAAAGGGTTCTTGGCCACTCCCGTTTCTTTGGCATAAGATATCAGTTTTTGGAAGAACTTCTCTAAATTGCCGGTAACAAGGATGCGCTCCTGGTCCAGAGCTGAGGACATATAATACCAGCCCTGGTTTTTCTCCCCGATCAGGCATCTCTTGGGAACATGCACATCATCGTAGAAGACTTCGTTTGTTCTCTCGCCGCCCAGAGTGGAAATGGGCTCGATTGTGATCCCTGGAGTGTTCATGTCTACAATGAACATCGAGATCCCCTTATGCGGTGGGGCATCGGGATCGGTTCTGGCGGCGAGCCAGTGATAGGGAACGAAGTGGCAGTGGGTGTTGAACGTCTTCTGCCCGCTGATGATATATTCGTCCCCGTTGTCCACGGCCCGCATCTGGAGGGCAGCCAGATCGGAGCCAGCCTGCGGCTCGCTATAGCCCAAGGCAAACTCGATCTCACCTCTGGCGATCCCGGGCAGGTATTCTTTCTTCTGCTCCTCGGTGCCATAGCGCAACAGTGTCGGCCCGACCATATCGGCACCAACCCGACCGAGCCCATGTATTATGGTGAACGCCCCGCGGCGGTCCAGCTCCTCAACCACTATAAAGTGATAGATGCGAGAGAGGCCCAGGCCACCGTATTCCACGGGAAACGATGGTGCCACCCAGCATTTGGCCCCCATCTTGCGCAGAAGCTCCCAGCAGTGAGGTCCCCAGCGCGATTCCTCCTCAGTTTCCCTGAGCACCTCCGCGGTCACTTCCTGATCCAGAAACTGGCAAATCTCTTGCCTGAAGCTTTCCTGCTCTTCAGTGAATCTGAAATCCATTTTTTGTCCCAGAGAAAAGGGGTCGGATCAGCTTCTGTCTCTGGAGGGCAGAGTGATGAGGGCCGACCCTGGTGTGGTTCTTTCCCCCTTGGCGTTTTCTGCCCAGATCTCGCACTCTACATAATATTCGCTGTCTTCAGTGTATTTTTTGGTCACCTTGCCTTTGCAAACGCAGTCTTCTCCGGCGAAATGCATTCCTCGATACTGGCAGGTGAGCTTTTTAAGAATTCCCTTGTCTCCCATCCAGTCGGTCAATAGCTGGGTGAGGAAGCTGAAGGTAAGCCAGCCATGGGCGATGACCTCGGGCAGGCCTGCACCTCGGGCAAAATCCTTGTCATAGTGTATGGGGTAGTAATCGTCTACGGCTCCGGCCCATCTCACCAGCTGCGCTGTGGTTGGGTGTTTCACCAAAGTTGGTATTTCGTCGCCGATGTTGGTGTCTTCGTAGTAGAGCTGTTTTGTCATCTCTATATCCTGATCACACCGTTGCGGATCGTGGCCACCTGTTCACCCTCTTGATTGGTGCAGAGCACTTCGATAATGAGAAACAGCATCCTGCCACTTCGACCTTCCCGCTCATAGGCGTCTGCGAGCTTGATGACGGCGGTGATCACATCACCAGGCCTGACTATCCCGTGATATTCGACCTCCAGCCAGCCATTGAGAATTGCTTTCTTCAGTGGACAGTCCACTTGAGATAACATGGTCACATATTCCCCGAGGCCTACAGCGCCAATCCAGGCGGGTGGTGCTATAATTCCACCGTATCCGGTCTGGGCGGCATATTCTTGGTCCTGCCACAGAGGGTTGGGGTCATCCACTGCCCTGACGACCTTCCTCAACAGCCCTTTCTCCATCTCGAGGACAATTGGCTCGGACTCGACACCGAGCATATTTCTTATGGCATCGCTAATTGCAGAAACTTCAGCCATATTCAATTCACCTTTGATACTTTAGCTGATTGCTTGGCCAGAATCAATAGCCACTCGGCAACATCGGGAGCAGATTGCCGCGGATGAGGAAGAGTGACTTGCCCCAGATACTTTATTTCTCGCTCAGCTGTTGCACTGCTTGGGAATTCAGCCAATCTATGACCTCACCGGTCGGGGTCCCGGGCCCGAAGATGGCCTGCACCCCCATTGCTCGGAGCTCAGCAGCATCATCTTCGGGGAAGATACCGCCAGCTATCACCGGGATGTCCTCCATCTGTTGCTCTTTCAGCTTGCTCATCACCACGGAGGTATCATATATCGCCCCATAGCCGTAGAAGCTGAGGCCGATGACATCGACTCCTTCCTGCATTGCCACCTGGACGACTTCTTCGGGGAGTCGATACCTGATGAAGATGACCTCAGTACCTGCCTCACGAAGCACCCGGGCGATGTATCTTATGCCCCGATCGTGGTGGTCCATGTTCGTTTTGGCCAGGAGCACCCGAAGCCGGTTACTCTGTGTAGCCATAGCCAAGCACCTCCTTGAGCACCCCTTGCGTCTCCCCCAGTGTGCTGTCCGCCCTGAAGGCATTGATCATAGCGGGCATTAGGTTACCGCACGAGTTTGGCCAATCGTCCATGATGCTTTGCGCTGCTGTCCTTAACTCAGCCAGTGCTTGAGCGGCTTTATCATTGTCGCGCTCGGCCCGGAATTTCCTCACTCGAGCTATGGCTTCCTCCTCCACCTTGGGGTCCACTTTGAATACCTCTACCTTGGGCTGTTCCTGTAGCCGGTATCTGTTTAGACCAACGACCACCCGCTCGCCATTGTCTATCTTCAGTTGCCGTTCGTAGGCCGACTTCTCCAACAGGCCCTTGATCCAGCCCTGTTCCCAGCACTTGACGTAGCCACCGAGCTCGTCCATCTTCTCCATCAGCTGATAGGCCTCTTCCTCTATCTTATTTGTCAGCCACTCGACGTAGTACGAGCCACCCAGGGGATCGACGACGTGTGGGATATTGGTCTCGTGATAAATGATTTGCTGTACCCTTGCAGCGACTCGCGCTGCATCCTCGGTGGGGATGCCCAGCCCCTCATCGTAGGAAGCAGTCCAGATGCCATCGACCCCGGCAAGCACACCAGCCAGGGTCATCAATGTAGTCCGAACTATGTTGTTCAGTGGCTCCTGGGCGGTTAGGAAAGAGCCAGCATTTTGGGGCACATATCGCAGGGACAATGCCTCTGGGCTGCTGCAGCCAAATCTCTCCTTCATGATCGTGGCCCACATCCTGCGCTTGGCTCGATATTTGGCCACGTTCTCGAAGAAATCGATGCCCAGGTTATCGTGGCAATAAAACTTGCGGGCCACGTCATCCGGGTCCAGACCCACCTTCATGCATTCCTCCACGATGGCCACCCCGGTGGCCACGGTCAATGCCACCTCGTAGACATGGGTGCCCCCAGCTTCGACCACGTTATACCCGATGAGGGCTTGAGGCCAGGAGTTAGGCATGTGCTTGATGAAATACTTCATCAGCTCGGCGATGAGCTTCATCACGCTCTGGGGAGGATAGCCGGAGTGTTCTCCCCACCACCTGTAGATTGGATTGCAGCCCTTGAGGCGCAGTTTCTCCTGAGGTATGCCACGCCTCTGAGCATAGGCTATGTACATGGCAACGCAGGAGATTGAGGAGTCATGAGCAATGAATATCGTTTCAAATTGGTCCAAAGGCGCATCCTGAAACAGGATCTCCAGGTCTCTGATAGTGGAAAGTGACATGCCATCACGTCCCACCCGGCCTCGAGCTTCGGGGGCATCGGCATCGTAGCCATACATTGTGGGGAGGTCTATGAGCAGGGTAGCTGGTGCTGGCTTGCCCGTGCCCATGCTCTGAGTGAAGCCCAGGTTCTCAAGGAACTGCCGCCTATCCAGGGTGTCATCCCCGGTGCCATAGCCATAGCCGGTGCGCATCATCCATGGCTCAACTTGGTAACGCAGCGGGCTGTGTCCCCGGGTGAACGGATATTCACCGGGCAGACTGATATCCTTGTAGTCCATGTCGGCGATGTCCGCAGCGGTGTAAATTGGCTTTATCTCGATTCCTGAATCGGTCTTGGCCGTGGAATCACGTTCACCGTATAACTCTGCACACCTCCTGTGCCACCTCTCCTCCATGGCTTTGTTCTCTGTTAGCACGGAACTGCTGAACATTTAGGCCACCTCCTCTGTTTAAGACTTGTGCATTTCATGAGGGTAGAATAATTATAATCCGTCCTTTCCATTTAAGCAACATATATGTGAGAGTAGAAGCGGTTCAGCTTATTTAGCAGGTAGGGTGTGCCAAGATGCCCGCTGACATCAGGAAATGACATCAATCCCTCCCATATAAGGACGCAGCACCTCGGGCACGATTACGCTGCCATCCGGTTGTTGGTAGTTCTCCAGAACAGCGGCGAAGGTGCGGCCGACAGCTATTCCGCTTCCGTTCAGGGTATGGGCAAACTCAGGCTTGGCCTTTGGCGCAGGCCGGTAGCGGATATTGGCCCGCCGTGCCTGGAAGGACTCGCAATTGCTGCACGATGAGACCTCGACGTATTTGTCCTGACCGGGGCACCAGGCATCGATATCGTAGGTCTTGGTGGAGGCGAAGCCCAGATCGCCGCTGCAGAGCAGGGTGACGCGATGGGGGATCTCCAGCCTTTGCAGCACATCCTCGGCGTCTGCCACCAGCTTGTCCAGCTCCTCATAGGAGGCTTCGGGCTCGGTGAACTTGACCAGCTCCACTTTGTCGAATTGGTGCACTCGAGTTACCCCTCGGGTATCCCGGCCCGCGGCCCCGGCCTCGCGGCGAAAGCAGGCGCTATAGCAGGTGTAGTACAGGGGCAGTGCCCCGGGCTCCAGGATCTCATCACGGTGCAGGTTGACCACCGAGACCTCAGAGGTGGGAATGAGGAACAGGTCGTCAGCGTCGCAGCGGTAGAGTTCCTCCTCGAACTTGGGTAGCTGTCCGGTGCCCTCCATGACCTGGCGCCGCACCAGATACGGGGTGGCCACCTCGGTGTAGCCATGCTCCCTTGTATGAAGGTCGAGCATGAACTCGATGAGCGCTCGCTCCAGCCTGGAGCCGAGCCCTTTGAGCACGTAGAATCGGGAGCCGGAAAGCTTGACTCCCCGGTCGAAGTCGATGATGCCCAGCTTCTCCCCCAGCTCCCAGTGGGGTAAGGGCTGGAACGAGACCTCCTTGTGCTGGCCCCAGTCGTGGTGGATAACGTTTTCGCTCTCATCCTGTCCCAGAGGGACGCTCTCATGCACCAGGTTGGGCAAGTCGAGCAGGAGATTGTTAAGATCCTTTTCAACCTTGGGCACATGCTGTTCCTTGTCCTGAATTTGAGTAGCTGTCTCAGCGCTCTTTTTCTTCAGTTCTTCGACAATCTCAACTACTGTTAATGCTCCCCCCGCTAGGAGGCGAACCCATGTTGGCTCCGTCTGATCCTTGCTTGTCTCCACAAGGCTCTTAATCTTATCTTGTAAATCATCATCGGATTTGGCTGTCTTAAATAACCCCACCAACTTGCTCAATTGGTTCTGCTCAGCTCGCAAGCTTTCTACCTCTGTAAGCAACTTGCGTCGCTGTTCGTCGAGGCGCAGGATGTCGTCGATGGCCGCGGCATCAGCGCCTTTCTTGAGCAGCGAGTCGCGGACAAAGTCGGGATCTTGGCGGATCAGCTTGATGTCGTGCATACTACTTCGTCCTCAGTTGCGGGAACAGGATTACGTCTCGGATCGACTGCTGTCCGGTGAGCAGCATCACCAGTCGGTCTATTCCCACTCCCAATCCACCGGTAGGGGGCATGCCGTACTCTAAGGCCAGCAGGAAATCCTCGTCAATGCGCTCCACCTCCTCATCGCCCAGAAGCTCACGCAGTTTCTGCTGCTCTTGAAGGCGCTGGCGCTGCTCCGCTGGGTTGTTGAGCTCGGTGAAGGCGTTGGCGATCTCCATGCCGCCGATAAAGGCTTCGAAACGCTCCACCAGACGCTCATTCTCTGGCTTCCTCTTGGCCAGGGGCGATATCTCCACAGGATAGTCCAGGACGAAAGTCGGCTGGATCAGATTTGGTTCCACGAAGGAAGATAGCAGCTTGTCCACGAGCTTACCCCAGCTTCTGATCTCCCCAGTATCGACCCCAATGGCCTCCATGGCCTGGCGTAGAGAGTCCTCCTCGGGGTATTGCTCGAAGTCGATGCCACACTCTTTCTTAATAGCGTCACGCAGGGCGATACGGGGCCAGGGTGGGGAAAGGTCGATGGTGTTGCCGCCGAATTCGATCTCGGTCTGCCCCAGGACTTCCCGGGCGATATATAAAACCATGTCCTGGACCATGTCCATGACGTCGTTATAGTCGGCGTAGGCCTCGTAGCTTTCCAGCATGGTGAATTCGGGATTGTGCCTGGTGGAGATGCCCTCGTTGCGGAAGACGCGCCCGATCTCGTAGACCTTGTCCAGGCCGCCGATGATAAGGCGCTTCAGGTAGAGCTCAAGGGCGATGCGCAGATACAAGTCACGCTCCAGGGTGTGGTGATGGGTAGCAAAGGGTCGTGCCATGGCGCCAGCGGCCAGCGGCTGCAGTATTGGGGTCTCAACCTCGATGAACCCCTGCCCTTCGAGGAAATGGCGCATGGTGGCGATGACCTTGCTCCTCAGGGCGAAGATACCTCTGGCCTCTTCGTTGGCGATAAGGTCCAGATATCTCTGCCGGTAGCGCTTCTCGACATCAGCCAGGCCATGCCACTTCTCAGGAAGTGGGCGTAGGGATTTGCTGAGCATGGTGAAATCGGAGGACTCGATGGTTATCTCTCCAGTGCGGGTCCGAAATAGATGGCCCTCGACGCCGATGAAGTCGCCGATATCGAAATCGCGGAGGCTTTGATACTTATCGCCGAGGAGGTCTTGGCGCAGGTAGACCTGGACCTTGCCCGAGCTATCCCTGATGTCGAGGAAGGTGGCTTTGCCCATGGAGCGGCTGGCTACGATGCGGCCGGCAAGGCGCATCGAACCCGGCTCAGCGGCGTCGCCCTGTTGCTGCTGGAATAGGGCTAACGCATCTTTGATATTACAAGTGCGGCGATAGCGGTGCGGGTATGGGTCGATGCCTTGAGCCTTAGTCCTGTCGAGCTTTTGTAGGCGCTGCTCGGTGGTGTCCGTTTCCTTGGCTGGCATAATGCTGACTCATGCTATGGTCAGGATCTTCAGCTTGAACACCCCTCCCGGGGTTCGGACCTCGACCTCGTCGCCGGGTTGCTTTTCGAGCAAGACCTTGCCAACAGGCGATTCGTTGGAGATCTTGCCCTCGCTGGGATTGGCCTCAGCGCTGCCCACTATAATATAGTGCTCTTTCTCTCCATCCTGGTTCTGCACTGTAACCTCAGAGCCTAGTTTCACTCGCTCTGCACTTCCCTCGTGGGAAATGACCATGGCATTCTTGATCATCTTCTCCAGGGTTCGGACGCGACCCTCGACGAAGGCCTGCTCGTTCTTGGCATCCTCATACTCGGCGTTGTCCACAGTATCGCTGAGGTCCTTGGACTTCTGTATGCGCTCTGCGACCTCCTGGCGGCGCACTGTGTACAAGTAATCCAGCTCTGACTTCAGGTTGGCCAGACCTTCTTCAGTGAGATAGACCTTTTCCCGTGCCATCTCCATCCTCCCGAGCTAATTCAAAAAGACTGAGAGTGTGGGCCAACTCTCAGCCATCTATTGCCTTTTTGTTTGAGCTAATTATAATACATGTCCTAGTTCTTGTAAAGCCCCTGTAATCTTGGGATGGGGCACTTTGATATATAATGCTATAATGAACCTAATGTTGGTTGAGGGTGACCCTACCCCATTTTATAGGCCAACCAAGGCTAAGACTGACTGGGTAATAGTTTCAAAGAAAATCTTAGAAGAGTAGCCATACTTGGCTTCAGGGGATAGTTACCTTTTTAAATTCCTTTCTGAACCGCTTGTAATCATAATAACGTTCATAGGTTGGTGTCGCAAGCACACGGCTTACACCAGCGAAAGCACCAAATCTGTCACTCAGCCCATGTGTATGGTAACGATTTGTACTCCAGGCTAGGAAATCTGCTGCCTGAAGACCTGGAACATCATGTGAGTCAGCACTCTCAATATGACTGACTAATCTCAATAGGTGTCCTAATTTATTACGAGGCCTTCTTGTCCATACCCTATTCACCTTGTGCATGAATGGTTCGTTCTTATCAAAGAATAGTTCTACCGTCCCTTCTTTACCGAATGGTAAGTTGCGATTTTCTGGTAGAGCCCTTAATGCTATTTTTACAACAGAGTCTACGCAAATGGCCTCTGGTTCTTTCAATTCGGGAATCTCATTATGGACCTCCCTGTAATCTGCCAAGTTCACCGTACACGATGCCCCATAAAACTGGTTCTTAAAGTTCTCCCGACCTATGGGAGAGAGACATTCATTGAACAAATCAGCTAATAATCTATACACACGGTCATCCGTCCAACCTGCAAATTCTCCTTTTAGCCACATAGCTTCTCGCATGTGCAAATAAGAACAATTATTACGTTGCAATACTTTCTCCCATCGCTGCTCAAATTCACGCCATGCATCAGGAGTCCCTACGTAACCAGCAAGAGTGAGAAAACGGGCTTCTGAATTATTTGATTCCCCGCTACCATCGAAGTAGGCTTGTATAGATGCTCCCACTCTTACCCCTTGGTGGTTTGCAAATAAATGAATAATTGGAATACAACTACCCTATATTATATCATGCGCCTAACTCATCCGTGGTATAAAGGGATAGTCGCCTAATATTTTTACAGCAATAATCCAACCTGGACTTGAGCAACTACCTAATCCGGATAGGGGTAGTTCGGTGCTACAGCACTTGGCAGCGGGGGCAGAAATAGGTGCCCCGATTCCTGATCGGGATGCGCTGGATAGATGTGCCACAAACGGGGCAGGGTTGTCTGCCGCGATGGGCAACACGGAATTTATCCTGTTGATTGCCCGTCTCACCAGTAGGGCGGCGATAATCGCTGATGGTGGCGCCACGGTTGCCGATGGCGGCCTTCAGCACCTCTACGATGGCTTGGTGCAGTCGCGCTATCTCATCTCGGGAAAGTGCTCCTGCTGGCCTGAGGGGATGGATACGGGCTGAGAACAGGGCCTCATCGGCATACATGTTGCCAATGCCGGCGAGCACCGTCTGGTCGCAGAGCACGGCTTTGATCGGTGCCTTGCGCCCGCGCAGGCGATGGCCCAAGACTTCTCTGGTGAAGTTTTCGTCCAACGGCTCTGGCCCCAGCTTTCCATTGACTTCGGCTTCATCTGGCACCAGCTCAATCGTGCCCAGCTTGCGTCGGTCACAGAAATGGAGCTCCAGCCCGCTATCCAGATTCAATATGGCCCTGGTGTAGGGGGCAACTTCACCGGGGCCGGGCTTCAGCAGCAGCGAGCCGCTCATCCTCAGATGCAGCAGCAGCGCCTCACCACTGCTCAGGCGGAAAATGAGATATTTGCCCCTCCTTGCTACCTCTCGGATGGTTTTACCGACGAGCTGGGGGCCGAGGCTCTCCGGCGCTGGTCGGCGCACCATTTGTGGGGCGAGAAGGGTGACGCCGGTGAATCGACAGCCCGCTATCCTCGGGGCCAAGTCGTTCTTTATCGTCTCTACCTCGGGCAGTTCTGGCATCTTTCAACCAATTGGTCTCAGGTTATCTGCATCTTCAAAGCCATGCGCTTTTATTCCATCTCGCCCCACCTCTTGCCCACCTTGACATCGACCTTCAGCGGCACGCTCAAGATCAAAGCGCTGGGCATTATCTCCAGAGCCAGCTGTTTCACCTCAGTGAGCTCTTCCTCCGGGACCTCGAACAATAGCTCGTCATGCACCTGGAGAATCATCTTGCTCTTCAGCCGCAGCTTGTCCATCTTCTTCTGGATTTCAATCATGGCCAGCTTGATGATATCGGCTGCTGTTCCCTGCACCGGCATGTTCACCGCCATGCGCTCCGCGGCTTGCCTCACCTGAGCGTTGGTGGAGTTGATCTCGGAGATATATCGCCGCCGCCCCAGCAGTGTATGAACATAGCCCTTCTCTCTGGCCTGGTCCTTAGTGGCCTCGAGATAAATCTTTACTCCCGCGTATTTCTGGAAATAGGCGTTGATGAACTGAGCTGCTTCTTCTCGGGAAAGCTCAGTGGCCTGTTCCAGACCCCACTCGCTCATCCCATAGATAATGCCGAAGTTGACCGTCTTGGCCACCCTTCGCTGCTCCGGGGTCACCTGGTGAAGAGGAACGCCAAAGACCTGAGACGCAGTAGCGGCGTGGATATCCTCCTCGCGATTGAAGGCGGTGCGCAGACCTGGGTCTTGAGACAGATGTGCCATAACGCGGAGGTCGATCTGGGAGTAGTCAGCGGCCAAGAGCAAGGAACGGCCCTCGGCGATGAACGCCTGCCTGATGCTAAGTCCCTCCGTGGTGCGTACCGGTATGTTCTGCAGATTGGGCTCACTTGAGGATAGCCTTCCTGTGGTGGTGCCTGTCTGGTTAAAGTTGGTGTGAACCCGGCCTGTCTTGGGATCGAGCAGGGCTGGGAGGGCATCGATATAGGTAGATTTCAGCTTGGTCAGCTGTCGGTAGTTGAGGAGCAGCGCCACCATGGGATGGGTTCCCTTGAGCCCCTCCAGGACTGAGGCATCTGTGGAGTAGCCGCTTTTGGTTCTGCGGGACCGGGGCAGGTTGAGTTCGTCGAAGAGGACGGAGCCGAGCTGCTGTGAAGAGTTTATATTAAACCTGTGACCGGCGCAGTTGTAGATCTCGGCTTCTATCCGCGCCATCTCCTTTCCCATACTTTGGGACATGTCTCTGAGCGGGGCGGTATCAAGGGCTACGCCGTTTTGCTCCATGCGAAACAACACCGGGAGCAGGGGCATCTCCACCTCAGTGAACAGCCGCCATAGCCCTTGCTCTTGAAGTTCCTGTTGCAGGAGTTCTCTCAGCCGACCGCAGATATCGGCGTCAGCACAGGCATATTGGGCTGCCTGGGGAACGCCGACTTGGGCCATCGAAATTTGCTTGGACCCGGTGCCGATGAGCGCGGTTATCGGCGTCATCTCGATTCCCAGCCTGTCGAAGGCCAGAGGCTTGAGCCCCAACGCCTTCTCACCAAGTAGATAGGCGGCAATCATGGTGTCGAATTCGAGGTTCCTAAGCCCCACATCATAGCTGGCGAGCACAGTCATGTCATACTTGCCGTTATGTGCCATCTTGGCGATTTTGTCATCTTCGAGGACGGGCTTGAGCTGCTCAATGACCGAGGGCAGGGGCAACTGGTGGTCGGCCGACCTATGTCCCACTGGAACATACCACGCCTGCCCCGGCTCTGTGGACAGAGCAATGCCCACCAGTTCGGCGCGTCTGGCCTCCTTTCCCGTGGTCTCGACATCGATGACCACGGGTTTTGCCGCTGACAACGCAGCCATCAGCTCTTGGAAAGCCTCCGGTGTGTCCACAATTTGGTAGCGAGTGGCCAATTCCATCGCCTTCGGCACCGGCTTCTGGGCCAGCACCTCGGGGAGCTTGGGCAGCAGGCTGGAAAATTCGAGCTCCCGGAACAGCTCCAGCACTTTGCCCCGATCATAGTTGACATGGCACTGCGGAAGCTCCAAAGTGATGGGGACATCGACGATGGTGGCCAGTTTCTTACTCTGCTTGGCTGCCTGCTCGTTGGCTTTCAATGCCTCTCGGATCTTGGGCTGGTCGATCTCCTCGATCCTTAGGTACATGGCCTCGATGCTACCGAATTGATGAACGAGCTTCGTCGCGGTCTTCTCGCCGATGCCGGGGACGCCCGGGATATTGTCCGAGGGATCCCCCTTCAATCCCTTGAAGTCGGGGATTTGCTGCGGCTCGATATCATACCGCTTCCTCACAGCTTCCTCATCGTGGAGCATGGTGTCGCTGAATGTCCTCCCGGGGCGTGGGGTGAGCACCCGGGTATGGGATGACACGAGCTGCAAAGTATCGAGGTCGCCGGTTACGATTATAGTGTCGATGCCCTGCTCGCTGGCCTGGCGAGAGAGGGTTCCCAGAATATCATCGGCCTCATAGCCGGACACTTCATAGATGGGGATGTTGAAGGAGCGGACGAGGTCATGAACTCGTTTGAACTGGACAACGAGTTCATCAGGGGCCTTGGGACGCTGGGCCTTGTAGGCTTCGAATTCCGTGTGTCTGAACGTGGGCGCTGCGCTGTCGAAGGCAATTGCCCAGTGAGATGGTTTGATCTCGTTAAGAACTTTGAGCAGCATGCTGGCAAAGCCATAGACTGCTCCGGTGGGCTCTCCAGTCTTGGTCACGGAAAGGGAAGGCAGGGCATGGAAGGCACGATGAACGATGGCATGTCCATCGAAAAGCAAGAGCAAGTTCTCTTTGGCCATAACATCTATGGCGGGAATACGATATCAGCCAAAAGCAAGAAATACCACTCATCCGCGATAGCCGATGACAACTATCCGGGTGAGGGTCTTGTCTTTATGGTCTTGGGAAGCTGGTTTAGGTAACGAGTGGCTCTTTCCCGGGATTCTGTTGGCGCCACTTGGCCACGAGCTGATCCCTGCTCTCTTTATGGTCGGGATCGGGAACGCAGCAATCAACAGGGCAGACCTCGGCGCACTTGGACGACTCAAACCAGCCGACACACTCAGTGCATTTGCCGGGGTCGATCACGTAGATCGTCTCCCCTTCACTGATCGCCTCATTCTTGCACTCAGGCTCACAGGCGCCGCAGCTTATGCACTCCTCGGTGATCTTGTATGCCATCCGTTTCCCTCCTTCTTGCTATTTATGGGCTTGGTGGCCCTTGTCTAAAGCGGCCACAGGTGAGAGCTTCTTCCTTAGAGCTGTGGCCACATAAGCTGGTACTAAGTCATCAATGCAGCCACCGAGCTGGGCTACCTCCTTAAGCAAACTGGAACTAAGGAATTGATATTGCATGCTGGACATCATACAGAGAACTTCTATGTTGGGCACAAGCTTCTTATTCATCAGCGCCATTTCAAACTCCCGTTCGAAGTCAGAGCCCATTCTCAGCCCGCGGACTATCACTTTGGCCTTTATCCGCTGGGCGAAGTTCACAGTCAGCTCAGAGTAAGCTTGCACGCGAACGTTTGTCAGGTGCGCCAGCGCCTTAGTCAGCATGTCTGCCCTCTCCTTGGTGGAGAACAGCAGAGTCTTTTGAGGAGCGTCGTAGACGCCAACTACCAGCTCATCGAACAGGGCTGCTGCTCTCGTGGCAATATCGATATGACCATTGGTTACTGGGTCAAAGCTCCCCGGATACAAAGCGCTGGTCAAGCTTTACCTCCGTTGATATGCTGAGATGCAGGTGTCACCATGCCTTAGATTCCTCACCATATCGAAATCGCTGTAATTCTGGTCAAGCGGCACCCGAGAGGAGTGTTCCACAACGATGGTTGTCTCCTCGCCGACCAAGCTTGACCGTGTTAACAAGTTGAGGGTTGGGCTCAGGGAGGCGTCGGAATAAGGGGGATCGAGTAGTATGATGCCGTATTCAGCATCAAGGAATGAAAGGGCCTTTGTCACGTCTGAGCAATAGACCTTGGCCCTGTCGGCCAGTCCGGTACTCGCTAAGTTCTCCTTGATGATGGCGCAGCATCGGGGACTTCGCTCCACGAAGTCAGTCCAATCTGCTCCTCGGCTCAAGGCTTCGATGCCGAGGGCACCGGCTCCGGCATAGAGATCCAACACCCTGGACCAATCGGGGGCCAGGGACTCCAACATGGAGAACATAGCTTCTCGAACCAGATTAGAGGTAGGACGGGTGCCTGAATTCTTAGGGCGCTTGAGCAGATGCCCCTTTATCTCACCAGCGATGACCTTCATCGTTAACACCATTATATCAATCCCTCGCTTCCAGTCAAGGGCAGATTGTGATATACTTTGTGCCGTAGACCACAATGGAGGCGTGTTTGATACAGGTTCAGCTTTATGATACCACACTTCGCGATGGTGCGCAGCGGGAGGGAGTTTCCTTCTCAGTTGAGGATAAACTCAGAGTTGCCAGGAAGCTCGATGAGCTGGGAATTCACTTCATCGAGGGCGGTTGGCCCGGTGCCAATCCCAAGGACAGCGAATTTTTCCGACGCGCCTCCGGGCTTGAGCTCTCTCAGGCCACTTTGGTTCCCTTCGGCAGCACCTGTCACCCTCATGCCGAGGCGGCGAATGACGCCAATCTACGCGCCTTGGTCGCTATCGGCTTTAAAGTGGTCACCATTGTGGGCAAGAGCTGGGACCGGCAGGTGACCCAGGTGCTGGAGACCACTGTTGAGGAGAACCTGCGCATGGTCTCCGACTCTATACGCTATCTCAAGTCCCAGGGCCTCACCGTCTTCTTCGATGCCGAGCATTTCTTCGATGGATATAAAGGCAATGCCAAATATGCCCTACATGTGGTTGAGGTTGCCGCCGAGGCCGGAGTTGACCTGGTCGTTCTCTGCGACACCAATGGCGGCAGCTTGCCCCAAGAAGTTGCTGCCGCGGTTGCTGCTGCCAAGGGCTATGGCATTCCCCTCGGCATTCACGTCCATAACGATATGGAGCTGGCGGTGGCCAATACCCTGACTGCGGTAGCTGCGGGTGCAGTTCAAGTTCAGGGGACGATAAACGGCTACGGAGAGCGCTGTGGAAATGCCAATCTGTGCTCCATCATCCCCAATCTCAAGCTTAAGATGGGCGTTGATTGCATTACTGATCAGCAGCTTTCTAAGCTGACGGAGGTCGCTCATTATGTCAGCGAGGTTACTAACCTGCCCCCGGACTTTCACCTGCCATATGTGGGCTCCAGCGCATTTGGCCATAAGGCCGGGCTTCATATATCAGGCATGAGTAAAGATGAAAGCAGCTATCAGCATATCGACCCCGAACTTGTCGGCAACCGGGGTCGAGTGCTGGTCTCCGAGCTCTCCGGCATCAGCACTGTGGTGTACAAGGCTAAAGAGCGTGGCTTAGAGCTTAAAAACGGGAGTGAGCAGGCAAGAGCGATACTGGCTCAGGTTAAGGAGCTGGAAAGCCGGGGTTTTCAGTATGATGGCGCGGAGGCCTCCTTTGAGCTTTTGCTTCGACGCGCCCAGCCTGATTATCGAGCCCCCTTTGAATTAGTCGATTTCATGGTGGTGGTGGAGAAGAGGCGACGTCCTCCCACAGCCGGGGATGAGGCGGAGCTGCTTTCTGAGGCTATGGTCAAGGTTAGAATTGGCGGTCAGATGATGCACACCGCCGCTGAGGGCAACGGCCCGGTCAATGCCCTCGATGCTGCCCTTCGCAAAGCGCTGCTCCAGTACTATCCCAGCCTGGCAGCAGTGAAGCTAATGGACTATAAAGTGCGTATACTGGAGGAGAGCGGGGGCACAGCGTCTCGAGTTCGGGTGCTCATCGAATCCAGTGACGGCGAACATGAATGGCAGACAGTGGGCAGTTCGACCAATATCATCGAGGCCAGCTGGATCGCCTTAGCGGATAGCCTGGAGTATTGGCTGTTGCGGAGTGCGGGGGCGTCTGCTTAGTGGGGGATGGCACACCTTGGGCCACGGCATAATCCCCTTTCGTGTTGGAGTAAGAATTGACTCGTTTCATTTTGGTCAGGCATGGTCAAACGGAATGGAATCGGGTGGAGAGGTTTCGCGGGCGGGTCGATTTGGCCCTGACTGAGACCGGGATCAAGCAGGCCGAGGCTGCAGCGGAGAAGCTTTCCCATCGTCAGGTTGTTGCCGTCTATACCAGTCCCTTGCAGCGCGCACTGGTTACGGCCCAGATCGTGGCCAGTGGTCTGGGACTGTCGGCGCAGCCCCTCGATACCCTTATCGACATCGACTTCGGCCGCTGGCAGGGGCTTTCGCCACAAGAGGTGGCGGAGCGAGATGGCGACCTCTATAGGCAGTGGCTGGATCGTCCCCACGATGTCCGTTTCCCTGAGGGAGAAAGCTTGCAGGAGGTGCGAGATCGGGTCACGGCTGCGGTCGCTGACTTGGCGCAGAAGCACAGTGAGCGGGAAGTGGCTCTTGTCTCCCATAATGTGGTCTGTCGTGTTCTTCTTTGTGTCGTCCTTGGCCTGGATAACTCCCACTTCTGGCAGTTAGGCCAGGATGTGGCCGCTATCAATATCTTTGAGGTCCGTGATGATAGAACGGAGCTCGTTCTGCTCAATGACACCTGCCACCTGACCCACCTGAATAATTTGGCTGACAGAGGCTCATGAATATCGAGCATGTAATCCAGCTTCTCGCTCAGGAATACGGCTCCCCAAAATGGAACCACCGCCATGACCCTATTTCCGGGCTGATCATGACTATCCTGTCTCAAAATACCTCAGACAGCAACAGCGGGCAGGCCTTTGCCTCTCTTGTGGCCTCCTTTGGTGACTGGGAGGCGGTGGCTGAGGGCGATGTCGCCCAGATCGCTCAGGCCATAAAGTCGGGCGGTTTGTCCAAGATCAAAGCTGCCAGGATCAAACAGGTGCTGCAAGAGATTTTGCTGGAACGTGGCTCACTTGACCTTTCCTTCCTCGGTGAGCTTCCCTTGTCTCAGTCTAAGACTTGGCTGCGGCGCCTTCCCGGGGTGGGCCCCAAGACGGCGGGCTGTGTTCTTCTCTTCTCCTTGGGTCGGCCGGCTCTGCCTGTTGATACCCATGTCTATCGAGTAGCCAAAAGGCTGGGTCTCATCAACTCCAGAATCTCAGTGGAGCAGGCCCATGAGGTGCTCGAGGGGCTGGTGCCCGCGGATAAGATTTATGAGTTTCATGTCAACATGGTACAGCATGGTCGCCGGGTGTGCCGGGCGCGCAAGCCTCGATGCCTTGGATGCATCTTACGAGAAGACTGCCCATCAAGCGAGGTAGGAAGCAAATGACAGCAAAGGTAAGAGTAGGCATCATCAATGTCACTGGCTACACAGGCATGGAACTGGCTCGACTGCTCTGGCAGCACCACGAGGTCGAACTCGCTTCGGTCACAGGGCGTAGCGCCATTGGTCAGGAGCTGGGTCAAGTTTTCCCTCATCTCTCGGGACTGGACCTCGTTATCCAGTCGGAGGTCGCAGATGTAGACTTGGTCTTCTCAGCCATGCCGCATAAAGCGAGCGCTGAGGCAGTGCTCGAAGCCCTGAGGCGTGGGACTAAGGTCGTAGATCTGAGTGCTGACTTCAGGCTCAAGGACGCATCTGAGTATGAGCGCTGGTATGGGACAAAGCACCCCGCGCCGGAGCTGCTGGGAGAGGCAACCTATGGCCTCACCGAGCTCAATCGCTCTCAAGTAGCTTCCAGCCGCTTGGTGGCCAATCCAGGCTGTTACCCCACCAGCGTCATTCTTGCCCTAGCGCCGGCGCTCAAGGAGGGGGTCATCGGGCCTGAGATAATCATCGACAGTAAATCTGGTGTCTCAGGCGCTGGCAGAGCCCTGACCATAGAGACCCATTTCTCCGAAGTCAATGAAAATCTCTCGGCCTATGCCTTGGAAGGGCATAGGCACCTCCCCGAAATGGTTCAAGAGCTCCAGAAACTGGTCTCAGAATTTGCGCTCAGGGTGACCTTTGTTCCCCACCTTGTGCCCATGACCCGGGGTATACTGACCTCCTGCTATGCCGAGCTAATTCAGGGGAAGACAAACGAGAAGCAGGTCAGGGACTTCTACTGCGATTTTTATCGCGGGGAGCCCTTTGTCCGGGTTGTCGATGCTCCACCTCAGACCAAACAGGCCTTGGGCACCAATCTGTGCCTCATCTATCCCACCGTCGACTCCAGGAGTGGTCGGCTCATCGTGATCAGTTGCCTCGACAATCTGGTCAAAGGCGGAGCCGGGCAGGCGATTCAGAACATGAACCTGATGCTGGGCTTTCTTGAGACTATGGGACTGGAAATACCAGCAGTGTATCCATAGCCAATCCACTGGCAATGTGCTATACTGCTCTAAGACTTCGATGAGCCCCCATCGTCTAGAGGCCTAGGACATCAGCCTTTCAAGCTGGAAACAGGGATTCGAATTCCCTTGGGGGCATTCTAATTCCTCCGGTGAGGAGAGGAGGATGCCAGAGATGAGGCCAAGGACAAAGGCGCCAAAAGGGAGGACAGCTCGATGGCGAACTCAGGAGCGAGCTGGGGACCTATGAGAAGGTAGGACTCTTCCAGCGCTCGGTGGGCAGTCTCTCCTTAGCAATAATCGGCGGTCCCACGCGTTCTTATCACCATCTTTCTTTCCTCCGCCTTTAAGTTTGGCCGGACTGCAATCTAAACTGGTCGGGTTCCGACCGCGCTGGCTTCTACCCGCCGACAGATACGACCCGCTCGGCGAGATTCCGGAGGAAGTCCACATTCTTTTTCATATACTGGAATGGTCCGTATTGCGTGAAGACGTTCACACTCGTCGGCGTGATGTTGAGCTCGTAGGCTGGGCTCATAAAGGCGAGCGAGAAGAACTCGTCGAGCAGTTCTCCAGAAAACACACGTTCAAAATGCCCCTCTCCCTTGACCAACACCTCGAAGAAATTGAACCGGCTGTCGGTTTCTAGGGGGTAATTGGCAAGGTCACTCAAATTCCCACCCGTGTCTCTGCCTTCCCCTTCACTGAGGAGCTGCCCCGTGGCAATGGAGATAATATCGCCTCTCATTATCGTTGTCTCCCGCCACTCGGTTTCAAAGTACTGCGAGGTTGACTTTCCCCTCAGCAATGTGCACTGAAATAGCGGGGGCTCCTCGAGTCTGACCACAAAAGCCAGCGAGTAGTAATCTTGCCTCGTCCTAACCCCCGGATGCAAGGACCTCACATGGTATATCACATTGCCTACCCATATCTTTGGATCGCCATCCGCAGTCGCGCCTGCGACCGCCTCATACAGCCCGCTCTGCTGGTCCTCCCTGAAGTGACCCTCAATATAATTCGCAAGTTTCTTGACCCATCCCTTCACGCGGCGGCGGTACCACCCCAACAACACCTGCAAGTAAGGGAAAAGCAGAAATGCAGCGGTGATGACCACTATGGCGAGTCCTATGCCTCCCATCAGGGCAAGCGGAAGGAGCAGAGCAATACACAGGATCGCGGCTACGGAAAGCCAAATGAGCTTGCCGTGCCCCCATACCTTATGGTAAAGGGCGTACCTCAGGATCAGCAATCCGATTATTGTTAAAAGTATCTTCCATAAATAATCCATCTTCCCAATCAATCTATCAAAGGGAAATCTCTAATGCCTTTTGTTATCGACTCCAATGCCTCTTCGGCCGCCTTCCTGAGTTTTTCATTTTGATCCTGCAAGGCAGCGGTCAGCGGTGCTATCGCCTGCTTATCGCCCATCATTCCAAGGGTCGCTGCAGCAATATGTGCAACATCCTTGTGCTGCAAGAGTTGGATCAGCGGTTCAACCGCGGGTTTCCCGATCATTGCCAGGGCTTCTGCAGCCGGTATCCTGCCTTCAATAAGCGCCTGGACGAGCGGCTCCACCGCGGCATTCCCGATCTGTCCAAGAGCCCAGCACGCAGCTTCCACGACATGCCTTTCCTTATCTCTCAGCGATTGGATGAGGGGAGCCACCGCCCTTGCATCCCTTATCTTTCCCAGCGATATTGCTGCTGCCCTTCGGACGATGCTATTATCATCTCTCAGGGCACCAATAAGCGATCCCACTGCCCTTTCATCTTCCACATCCCCGAGAGCATCCGCCGCATAATCCCGGACATTCTTATCTTCATCGCACAACGCCCGGATAAGCGATTCCACAGCGGGTTCTCCTATGCTAACAAGGGATTGTTTCGCCGCTCTCTGAACCTCCCAATTTTCATCCCTGAGGATACGGATAAGCGATTCTACAGCCACCTGGCCTAATCGCTCCAGTTCACTCCATTCCCTCTTCGCAGTCAGGTAGTGTGCCTTCTCCGCATCACACTCCGGCATCCATCCCAGTTTGTGGAGTGCCCGCGCCGCTTCGAGGCGAACGAGATAGTGGTCATCCGTCAGTGATCTTACCAATGGTTCTACAGCACTCTTGTCACCCAGCTCGCCGAGAGACATCGCCGCATCCCATCGTGCAGCCCAGTCATCACTTTCTAGGGCGTTTAGCAGGTCGTTCACCCTTTTCCCCGTCCTCATTCCTTAACGTCCGACTTAAGCCTGTTCTCTTACTTGACCATGCTTTAGGAGTATTGTTTCTCCATTCAGGCTATTCTACTCATCGGGTTCGATCCCAGCGCTCGCGGGATCGAACCCACGCGGCCAACGAGTGGTGGCGGAGGCACGTGCACGAAGCAGGTAGGCATCGTCAAGGCTAGTCCCTTCCAGAACAGCGCCGCGCAAGTCGCAGCCTTCCAGCCGAGCACCTCTGAGGTCCGCACCCGTGAAATCGCATCCCCTCATATCTGCCCAAAGGAAGTCCGCATTCCTGCCTCGTACCTCCCGCAGACAAGCGCCCTTGAAGCTGGAGCGTGACTCTTCCTCACCCGGCATGAATGCAGCGTTCTCCAGAATCGCTCGGGTTAGGTTCGCCTCATCAAACGAGGCTATCTTCATGTCTAGTCTGCTCAAGTCGGCCTCAATCATGCGCGCTTTCCGAAAGCTCACGCCCTCCCCCTGTATGCCCAGATGACTGGGCTCTTCGGAGGAACTGAGCCTAGCACCTGTAAAATCTGCCCTTTCATAGGTCGAGCATAGTCCGAACTGCACATCCTTTAGATTAGCGTCATGGAAGTCTACAGACTGAAAGCTGCCGTCCAGTGCCGCTCGGGTAAGGTCAGCGCTGCGGAAGGAAGCATGATCAAAGGTACCGTGGAGATAACCCCGAACTCTGGCGTGGGATAAGTTGATTCGCTTAGCTTCGATGTCATAGAATTGGACATCATGCAGAACCGCGCCGTTCAGGTTTGCGTTGTTCATTACGGCGTGGAGGAGTTCCAACCCTGAAATTTTCACCCCCTGCAGAAAGATGCCACTCAGGTCCCTACCGTTTACTGGCTTACCCAGTGTGCTCGACGACGCTTCCGAAAGAGCTTGCACCAGTTCTGCCGACCTACCCTCAGCGTGCAGTCTCAGTAGCAATGTCCTCCAAGATTCCTGATCCACAGACTCCTCGACGAGCAAAGCACTAGGCCAACACGCGATGGAACCAAGTCAGGGGCTTGATTCGTAGCTGATTTCCAGCTATGGTGTCAATTTAGGTTTGAAACTGGCCTCTGGTCTCTTGAGGGCCGGACACTAAGCTTTCTCGATCCTAAATACTTTGGTCCCACACTTAGGGCATGTGCCGCTTGTGGCAGGCCGCTTGTTCTTAAAAACGACTCGCTTTGGGTTCCTGACTTCAACCTTTTTTCTGCACTTCACACAGTAGGCTTGTGCCATTGTCTTGTTACTCCTCTCACTTCATAGTCTAAGTCTAAATGGCTACACTGTGCAGATAATAGGGGAATAACATGCGGCATGTCAAGCTGCAACCAGATGTCCCTATATCTTATGGGTAAATGTAAAATCTGGTGATGGGTCGGCTGCGTCAATGGCTTCCTCTAGTGTCGGGCGTTCAGCCGTCTACTTAGCCAGCCCGATGATCCGGTAGATGAGGCCCATATCAAGGGACCTTCGAAAAACATCGGCCAGCTTGTCGTATTCCGCCTCTTTAGAAAACACTGTGGTGCTGAAGTCCAACCGAACCCCTTTCTTTTCAGCCAGCCCTGTTAGAATCGAACGGCGCAATGCCTCGTTGTGGAACAGGCCATGAATATAGGTGCCCAGGACATTCTCGGACGGATCCAGGCAGCCATCCAGTTCCAGACAGGGTTTTCTCGATTTCTCCTCTATTCGAAACGCGTGCGCGATACCCTGGCCAGTGGTCTGGCCCATATGGATTTCATACCCCACCATCGGAAGACCCAGCGCATTTGCCAGCAGCCCGCAGCCCAAAGCGACTTGCCCTTTCACCTGGTGGGTCGATTTCACCGAGGCAAAGGTAGTAGTCACCGGAAGCAGACCCAGGCCGGGAACCTGAGAGTGGCAGCTCTCGATATGCTGAGGGTCCAGGATAATTTCGCCGAGCATTTGGTAACCGCCGCAGATCCCGATGACCGGAATGCCACTGCGGGCACAGGCGATCACTTTCTCAGCCAAGCCTGCCTGCGTGACAGCCTCCAGATCTGCGATGGTGCTCTTAGTGCCGGGAAGAATAATGAGATCCGGGCTGCCCAGGGAATCGTTTGCCTCTACGTAACGCAGCCGAACTCCATTTTCCTGTTCCAGTGGATCGAAGTCATCGAAGTTGGAGATATGCGGTAGTCCGATCACCGCGATGTCCAGAAGATAATCGCCTCTGGTCTTCATCCCGACGCGTTTCTCAAGGGACACGGAGTCCTCTTCAGCAATATTGATGTCATGGTAGTATGGAACTACCCCAGCTACCGGTTTTCCGGTTCTCTGTTCCAGCCACTCGAGGCCGGGGGTTAGCAGGGAGAGATCGCCTCTGAACTTGTTTATCACAAATGCCTTGATCAGGGCGCGCTCCTCAGGTTCCAAAAGCTCCAGCGTGCCAACGATGAAGGCGAACACTCCTCCCCGGTCGATGTCAGCCACCAGAAGCACCGGCGCCTGTAAATGGCGGGCCACCCTCATGTTGACCAAATCCCTGTCCTTGAGGTTGATTTCGGCCGGGCTGCCTGCTCCTTCGATCACCACCACCTGGTACTGGGTCATAAGCCTTTTCAGAGACCCGGTTACGACCGGCCACAAATCGGTTTTCAGCGAGTAGTATTTCTTGGCCGAGAGTACATCCAGGGGCTTACCCCGGATCACCACCTGCGAGCGATTATCCGCCTCCGGCTTCAGCAAAATGGGGTTCATGTCAACGGCCGGTTCCACACACGCAGCTTCCGCCTGTACTACCTGTGCCCGACCCATCTCGCTACCGTCCCGGGTGACGAAGGAATTCAGGGACATGTTTTGTGCCTTGAACGGTGCCACATCCCAGCCATCCTGCCGGAAGATGCGGCACAGCGCAGCGGCCAGAATGCTCTTGCCCACCGACGAGGCAGTGCCTTGCACCATTATGGCCTTTCCCATAGTTAACCTCTTTTAATAGAGCTTTGCTCAAGTACCGTTCTGGTGGTGAATCGATCTACAGCAGGCTCAGAAATCCGTGATCCAAGGCACCGAGCTTCTCTTGATAGCCAGGTGGAGGTGAATAAGAGAGACGATGACATTGTTGCCCCGGAATTCATCGATACAATCGAGTTCGATCTTGTCGGCACCATTAGGCCCGACTATCCCCATCATCTTGCCCTGCTCCACTTCCATGATTATCCCCCGCGGCACCCTTTTAGAGCCATTAGGAAAAGTGAATGTCCTTTCTTTCTCTATATCTTAACTTAAGTCTATCACAGTTTGGTATGAGCCACGCAACGTTGCCCCCGGGCATCCTTGCACAACACCGAGGAATGTTTGGTCGATGGCGGGTTCTAGCTGGCTTCGCAAATGGTGTCCGAGATTTACTTGACCAGCGGCTTTTGGTAGGATTGATTGCTGGAGATGCCTAAGGGCTTGATACCCATTGACGGTGACCTGGGGAGATAACTTGACGATCGAGCAAGAGGTTAGGTTTACATCTGGAACATTTCACTTGGCAGGTACATTAGCGACGCCCGATTGGGACGGACCATTCCCTGGGGTGTTGCTAATCCCGGGTTCAGGCCAGGTAGATAGGAACGAAAACCACAAGAAGCTTCCTCTCAACGCATTTCGTGAGATAGCCAATCACCTAGCTGAGCATGATATTGCCACGTTAAGGTATGACAAGCGAGGGGTTGGGGCAAGCGATGGCAATTACTGGGAGACCGGGTTCCTTGATAACGTTTCGGACGCTTCCTCTGCTTTGAAGTGTTTGAAGGCTCAGGAACGGATTCGACCCGAGGCGGTGTTTCTGCTCGGTCACAGCGAGGGGGCATTGATCGCAACCAAGCTGGCAGCCGACGGTGCCGACGTGGCTGGGGTGGTGTTGCTCAGCGGCCCGGCGCGTTCAGGCGAAGATGTCTTGAAGTGGCAGGCCCAACAGATGGTGAGAGGCATGAGAGGGCTGAATAAGTGGCTAATCAAGCTTCTGCGCATCAATGTGGTGAAGACTCAACAAAAGCAAATCGACAAGATCAAGCGCTCTTTAAAGGATTGGTACCGGGTACAGTTCATTGTGAAGATAAATGCCAAATGGATGCGGGAATTTATGGCCTACAACCCGGCTGACGATCTACCGAGAATCCGTATACCCGTGCTGGCAGTAACGGGGGCCAAGGATATTCAGGTCGACCCGCAAGATCTAACGCGAATGTCAGAAATCATGCAGACTGACTTCGAATATCACGAGGTGCCGAACGTTTCGCACATTCTCAGGGTTGAAGAGGGTGAGCCCACCTTACACACGTATAAGAAACAAGCTCGGCAGCCGATAGACTCACGGATCCTGCATCTAATTTCGGAATGGCTACGAAAACAGGTTGATGCGTCTACCCAGCAAAAGCCGTCGACATAACAATTGTCATATATTGGATATTATATTTATTGAGAGGATTGCTTGAAGTGGAAGAGTTAGCATCCCTTTCAGCGATAGTGCATGGGCTCGTTCAGGGAGTCGGCTTCCGATTTTTTGTGGCAAGACATGCCAGGGCTCTAGGGCTAACAGGATATGTAACGAATCTTCAAGGGGGAATGGTTGAGGTCCGGGCTGAGGGTGAAAAGGGGAAATTACTTCAGCTGCTGAGACGTCTGGAAACGGACTCACCTGGCTTGGTGGAGCGAATAGACACGAGTTGGGAGGAATACTCCGGTAGCTTCCCCTACTTCGGGGTCGGGTAGGAAGCCCAGGACAGGACCACTGGTTGGTGGCTTGTCTCATGAAGTAGTGAGGTGGGCCTTACTTCACTAAGGCTGATCGGGGGAGAACATAGCACTACATCTGCTGTTAGCTGACTTTCGAAACCTCTAGCTGGATCGAACTGTGCAATAAGTATGGGACATCCAATTACATTACGGAAATTTTCTCGCGTCAATTACGCATCTTGTATATTCGCGGTCTAACAGATGAACTCCACGAATATCTGGTATCTCCAGTGGTTCATAAAGTGGTAGAATCTGCGTATCAGTTCCTGCGAGGGTTAGTACCGAAATGAGTACATATGTCGTGATGAAAATACTTGAGTCCGCTCCAAGTAGATACGACAGAGGCATTCGTCTCCTTACCCTTGGTAGATTAGGTAAGGTATATGACCGTCTGATATCCCACGTTCAAAGAGGGCAGAGAGTCATTGATCTTGGCTGCGGAACCGGAGCACTGACGCTAAGGGCAGCACAGAAAGGTGCAAACGTGAAAGCTATTGACGTTAATCCTCAGATGTTAGAAATCGCCCAGAAGAGAGCGACTGAAGCAGGGCTTGCCCAAAATATAGAACTCTGCGAGATAGGCGTTGCTGAGCTTGGAGATGAACAATCAGAGAGCTATGATGTCGTAATGAGCGGCCTGTGTTTCTCCGAATTGACTGAAGACGAACTAAATTACACTTTGAAAGAGGTAAAAAGGATATTAAAGCCAGGAGGCTTCCTTCTTGTTGCCGATGAAGTGAGACCTCGAAGCATTCCAATGAGGTTGGTTAACTGGCTGGTAAGATTGCCTCTGGTAATAATTACCTACCTTATCACCCAGACTACCACCAGTGCGGTAAAGGATTTACCAGACAAAGTAAAAAGGGCAGGTTTATCAATAGAGTCAATCAGCTTAAGTAAAATGCAGAATTTTATTGAACTGGTAGCCAAAAGACCTGAGGGGAAAACAACATGAATTGGCTTATTTATGTCGTCGTAAACATTGCTGAAACGTTGCTGCGAGTTTTTCCCCTTCCCAGCAAACTGGGGCTGATTAAAATTGGGCATCCAGGTAGGAACTCACCCGTATTTTTGACCTGCAACTACCATCTGACGGTACAAAGAGTTAAAAGGTCACTAAGGGGTATAGACGCTTATCTTCTGGTGGCCAACAGCCGGGGAATCAACGTATGGTGTGGTGCTGCCGGCGGTCATTTTACAAACCACGATGTTATTTCGGTCCTAAGGACCAGCGAAATCGAAGGGCTTGTAGACCACAAAACTGTAATCCTGCCCCAACTTGCTGCTACAGGCATCGAAGCTAGTGATATACAAAAAAAGATCGGGTGGAATGTAATCTGGGGCCCGGTTTATGCCAGAGACATTCCCCTTTTCATCGGGAATAAACTGAAGAAAACTCCGGAAATGCGGCAGGTGGAGTTCCCCTGGGTGCAGCGTATCGAAATGGCTGCCGCCTGGGCATTTCCAATTTCTATCGTCTCAGCTCTCATCGTTATTCCGTTCTGGCGTGATGCTATTCCCTATTTCATACTTTTGGTCTGGGGATTGTCTTTCTTAATCTTCACCTCCTTTCCTCTTTATAGCCGCTGGCTGAGTACCAGTGGCAAAAGAATCGGCTTCATTTTCTTCGATTTTGGACGAGGGGGATTTCAGCTAATCTTATGGGGTGCTGTCATACTGGGTCTTTTTGTCTATATCCTTTTAACTGGTGATTTCACCTGGGGATTCATCTTACGCTGGGGGTTTGCTTCACTCGTCATCGTGCTCGTTATGAGTCTCGATTTGATGGGGAGCACACCGTTGTACAAGAGTGGATTGCTGGAAGGTAGATTGCTAAAGGTGGTTCTGGATAAAGAAAGATGCCGTGGTGCCGGTTTTTGTGAGATGGTTTGCCCAAGGGACTGTTATGAGATAGATAAAAACCAGCACATTGCGACAATACCGAGGGCGGAACGCTGTGTCCAATGCGGTGCCTGTATTGTCCAATGTCCGTTTGATGCCCTGTACTTTAAGAGCCCGCAAGGTAAGGTAATACTCCCGGAAACCATCAGGAAATTCAAATTAAACATGATAGGCAAACGTCTTGTAAAAGTGTAGGGAAATAGTGTTGGTAGTGGCATCGCCACTCCCCGTGACTCTAACTCAATAAGTGGTACAATAACTGGGGGCAAGGTCAATGGGAAATTGTCTCGGGACTTATTCGGAGCGTTGACAGTTAGCGATGGGGAGTCTAACACAGCAACAGTTGAGTCGGGAAATCCGAGTTGAGGGCTTGCACGGACTTGCAGGATGCTAAAGCACATTGTATTCTACACGATTGCAAGTAGCGTGATTGCTCTCATAGCGCAAACAGCCGGAGCAAGTCTTTCCGTTGTACTGCTTTCGTCTTTGCTGGGCCCTCCATTTCTTCTGCTGATCCTCGCAATCCTCCACCACACAGGAATCACAGGCTGACGATTCACACATAACAGCCTCCTTTGTCCACCCAGAGTTCTCTCGCTATTATACAGCTGAGGGCTCTTCTTTAGGTAAGGCACAATGAAAGGGCCATAGTTTTATGGGCTGGACATACATACGGTTGCCGGGAGCGCACTGAAGCCGAACAGGACGATTGATCGTTAACAAAACATCGTGTTGTTCAGCCGTGATGTACCGCACCATCTTCTGGTGCCGAAGTGAGATTAGTATTACTGGAATTGCATGATTAATTGGTAGAAACAGGTTGTTCCCGTTTTCTTGGTTACTGCAGATAGGAGCCATGAGCCTAGTCTACCATCAGATGCGCTCAGAATTTGGGCTTGGGTGGCATTGGGGCAACTTCGGAAAGAATTGTGCGCCATTCCGAATCTGAGCATTTATAGAATACCAAGGTATCCGGAACGTGGGGATATGTAGAAAGTGAACCTACCCTGTGGTAGAATTCGTTCCCACAGTGACCCTTAACACCGTTATTAAATGGGGCAACTACGATCTCTCGGCATCGGCGATGCCCCAGAAGTCCGGCAAATAGCCCCCAGATTACACCATAGTGGCCACGAAATAGCCCCACTAGGCTTTCAGAGACTAACCGTTGATCTTACACAGGCCCATTTTGCGCCCTGGAGCGCGTCTTAATCAATAGATCTCATAACAACACATGCGAATTGTTCCTAAAAATCCCAGTTTTCCTGAATTCAGTAAATGTTTTCCGTAAACTATTGACCTAGTGCTCGGCGTGGGGATATGATGATCGCTGAAAAATTGAATAAGGGGGAAGTCATGGCTAATGGCAACGGGCATGCCTTAGAGTTGGCGCAGCTACCAGGAGAGGTCCAAACCCTGGTGATGACAATCATCAACGCCGCCCTGGCCTTAGCCCAGCTTCATACAAGGAATTCGAGCAGGGATTCGAATTCCCTTGGGGGCATTCTAATTCCTCAGGTGAGGAGAGGAGGATGCCGGAGATGAAGCCAAGGACAAAGGCGCCAAAAGGAGGACAGCTCGATGGCGAACTCAGGAGCGAGCTGGGGACCTATGAGAAGGTAGGACTCTTCCAGTGGGGGAAGCCGCCATCCGCTGCGGTGGTCGGCGTCAAAGACAAAGGCGTTTACCAGGTGGTGAAGGCCAAGGGCAAATGGGCTGACCACCATCGGGGCGAGACAATACAAACCCAGCGACACAAACCGCTAGAAGGTGCAACGAGCTAACAAAAAAGCAATCGTTACCCAGCAGATACGTTCTGGACGTAGGTTTAGATTGATAACCAAACTTAATCTAGTTGCCGGACCACTGATCGCCAAGAAAGCGGTTTTTTGTTAGGATTAGAATATGGATAATTTAGCTTTATTCGATATAGATGAAACCCTGACAAAAGTTTCGGCATTGCATATCGAGTCAATTTCTAGGGCTTTTGAGGAGATATATGGCATTGATGCAACCATTAATACTATTAATTATCATGGACTGACCGAGCAGCAAATAATATTCCAAGTGCTTAGAAAGAATGGATTAGATGACAAGACAATAAAGTCAAATATAGAAGATGCTATGGAGGTTGTGGCAAGGTTCTTTAATAATGGAATTGAAGATGCAGAGATTATTGTGTTAGACGGAGTGCGGGAATTACTAGAAGAATTGGATAAGAATAACGTTTTAATCGGTTTGGTTACGGGTAACTTAGAACAAATTGCAAGAGGAAAAATGAGGAAAGTCGGTCTAAATCATTATCTTAAAATTGGGGGGTTCGGGAGCGACGATATAGATAGGACCAATCTAGTAAGATTAGCGATCAGAAGAGCAGAAAAAAACTTTGGCTTTAAATTTCATAATAACGTTTTTCTTTTTGGAGACAGTCCACACGATATAGAAGCAGGGAAGGAAGCAGGTGTAAAGACTGTAGGTGTAACAACAGGGATTTATTCAAAGAAGCAATTAGAAGATGTTGGTGCTAATTTTGTGGTAACAGACTTTAAAGACAAAAACGAAATCTTAAAAATAATATTTCAATGACTTTACAACACAGTGTTAACCGCAAAACGATGAGGTGTTCAAACTACAACTGGGACGTACAGTTGCAACCAGAGCGACACAGACCACAACAATACGAGCCAAATACTGGCCGTTGCTCACTTGCAGTGGCCATTCAGCTGTAGTTAGACAGGATGTGAGCCTGCTCAGCTACCTATACGGAATACCTTGGTTCCGCAGGCAGGACAAATGCCCTGAGTCGCCGGGCGCTTGTTCTTCATCGTAATTGACTTTGGGTTTTTGATCTCCACCTTTTTCCTACACTTCACGCAGTAAGCTGTGGCCATTATCTTGTGCCTCCTTTCGCTTCATAGTCTGCATCTAGCTGGCTATGCTGTGCTGATAATAGGAGAATAGTAAGGGGCATGTCAAGTTGCAACCAGATGCCCCTATACTTTTGAGTGATTGTTATATACGTCCTACCCGACGCAACAAAACGAGCAATTGTGCACAGTCTGCTTACCCTGCCAGCGAGGGGCTTTCTAAACTACAAAACTCACTCTTCAACAGTTTCGCTGGGCAGCTTCTTTATATTGCAGGATATGTTCATCACTTGAGTTGAGAACGCGAAGGCCGAATTGGCAGAGAGTTCCTACAACAATGGCTCCCGGCTTCTATCAGGCATCAGGATCAAAGCCACAAAAGATATGATGGCCCAACCGGCCAGATATAGACATGGCGCAAGTGATATCCCGGTAACATTGATGAGCCAGGTAGACATGAATGGCGTAGTGCCGCCCACCACGCCGGCCCCGATATTGTAAGAGAGTGAATAACCCGTGAGCCTATCATCAGTGGGAAACAACTCCACGAGCATAGCTGGAGCAGTGCCGAGGGGAATGGCGATTAACAAACCGAAAGCCACCTGGGCTACACCCACAAGAACAGGGCTATCGTGTTGGAGAAGGAGGAACAGTGGATAAGAGGCAGCTGCCATGACTAAAAATCCCGCAACCAATATGGTTTTGCGGCGGATAAAGCGGTCCGATGCAAGGGCTATGAGGGGAATGAAGAAAATCAGGGTGACTGTTGCGGCGGTGTTGATTTGCATGGCTGTGTGCAGCGATATACCTGTGTATGTGCTGACATAGGTCGGCAGATAGACCAGGGGGATATAGAAGACCACTCCATAACCGGAGACGAAGAATATGGCCTCCAAGGTTCTCCGGACATCTCTGGACAAAGCCTCTTTCAGGGGAGAACGTGTGGCGTGTTTCTCGTCACGCTTCTGTATGTGGATTTCATGCAGGCCCCGGACCATGAAAATGCCCAAGATACCCAGAATACCACCCACCAAAAAGGGGATGCGCCAACCCCATGAGTCGACTGTATCCTGCGAAAGCAGGCTGGTGACAAGAGCGGCCACGCCCGAACCCAGCAAGATTCCCGTCATACTTCCCACATTGGCCCAACTCCCGGCTAGACCTCGACGATCCTTTGGCGCAGTTTCCACCATGTAGGTGACGGATCCAGTGAATTCTCCTCCAACGGAGAAGCCCTGCACCAAGCGAATCGTAACCAAGAGAACAGCAGCCCATATTCCGATCTGATCATGGGTGGGTAGAACGCCTAGGCAGAGGGTTGGCAAGGCCATAAGGATGGCGGAAAGATATAAGACTCTGCGCCGGCCCACTCTGTCTCCGATGTACCCAAATACCGATGCACCGAGAGGACGCATAAGGAAGCCGCCGGCGAACACTGCCCAAGTGGCCATTATAGAAGTAGCTGCATTTCCGGCAGGAAAGAAGAACGGGGCTATGATGGGGGCAAAATATCCAAATAGGGCAAAATCATACCATTCTATGACATTGCCAATAGCACCGGCTACCCTGCTGGACGATGCGTGTTGCCGCATATGCGTTAAATGCATAAAACTAGTCCTCGAGTTAACTTGCTGCAGCCCCAAACATACACATACTCATCTACCGATCGCGTATTCAACTTATTCAAGCTGTCTGCCGCCAAGCAATCCTTGCTCAGCTTTAAGGACTGGCATAATGGCAGCGGTGCTCCTGCACTATACCAGAGTAGTATTATAGCAAGAAAAACTAAAACTCCGTAACACTGCTTGTATGGAACGTCATACGGGCCGCAAAGTCCCGGCAAAGACCTGCCATGCCAGAGCTTATTTCGCAACGAGACTGAGGACTATGTAAGCTCGCTCTCCGTAAAGATACTCTCTCCAGAGCCCTACCCTCTTGTACTGGAGGACCATGTTAATAGCGAAGCTGTTGAAGAACAGGAAGATAGGGAAGTAAATCCAATATATAAAGCTGGGGACGCCGCTACCCGCACCGATGAGATAGATGGCTATCGCTACCCACGACACCACGCCGGCTATCACTCCGAACCAAAATGATGCCCAGTTGGTCTTTTCCGTGGTCTGGTTGTGTAGTTCTATGATCAGTTCGAATAGCATCATCATCGCGTTCAAGACGAAGATGAAGACCAGGCTGGCGATGTCGTGGATGCCCGGCGAAGCGATCAGGATATTGGCCAGGGCAGACATGGAAAGGAAGGCAGCGGCCAATTGTCCGATGCGAATGTCGAATAATGTCTCTGGAGTCGGCACAAGCTTTTCCGTGGCCGGGTCGAACCGCAAAAAGGATGCGGAGACCGGTAGCGAGAAGTCCGTGCTCAGTTACAGCATCAAGATACCCTGGACAGAATGGATCAGCCCCATGGCCCGCCCCGCTGCAGTCAGCGGTACCATATCACCATAGCCTACTGTGGTAATTGTAACCACTGCCCACCACAGAGCATCGGGGAAGGAGCGTATCGAAGCGTCCCCGCCACCCTCCACCGAGGCGACCACCGTAGCCGCCACAATGACAAGACCTATGCCATAGACGATGAGAAAATCGACGTGCACCAATCTCCTCGCTCCTACGAAAACGCGAGAGCCAAACAGGAACAAGCGAAGCAACCTAAAAGGCCTGAAGAAGGGGACGACTACTATCAAGACCTCAAGCCAACGCCTCCTTAGGTAAGCTATCCGGTAGGGAGCCACCAGAACCTTGATTATCAAGTCTATGGCAAATACTGCCCATATGAACGTGTCCAGAGCGACGAAGACCACCTCTTCGGTTGGGGAGAGGTCCCACAGGAATGGACCCACCAGAAGTGGGATCATGACGAAAGCAAGGATCAAGAGAGGCAACTCGGTGAGGCGCTCAATATAAAGCAACAAAGCTTCCCGCAGGGAAGCATCGGCGGTATGCAGACTTCGTAGTTTTTGCATACCATCTCCTCCTTCATATGCTTTTAGTTCTGGGCTTGAATGAGAAGACTAGCTGCAGCAACGTGTCTCTGCTCTTCAGCGCTGAGACCATTTTGCCAGATAAAGTTGGGTATCTGGGTATATTGGGGCGCTGTGGGCTGCCTGCTCTCCGGGGGCCAAGTCTCGTCTTTGCTCTTAGAATCCGTCATTACTAGGGGTGCTTACGAGTAGGGCCACTGGGAACCTACGAAAGACGATGGAAAGAGGCACCCCTTTGGTTGCTTTAGAAACACTGACGCTTTCCCCGGTAAAAACGTGAAGCCAGCGCTTCGGAATGCCCTCAGTAAGAAGCAGGAGGTCGTCTTCCCACACCCGCCGTCCCAGGGGAAGCCTTCTCACACGGACCAGCTTGGTCAAGTGTCGAGGAACTACGATCAGAGCCCATTCCTCTCCATTGCGTCGCGCAAAGGCACAGACATGCTCCTGCCTTTGGCCCTGGATCTGGAGAGGGATATAGTCCCCTTCCAAGAACAACTCGCGGCAGGCTTTACGCACGCCTAACGCCTTATAGGTAACATAGAGCTTAACCCGAGCATCTTCCCATGAAGTCAAGATCTCCTGGACCAGCGATGACTGCCCCTGAGCTTCTTTGCGTATAAGCTCGTCCAAGAGCCCTATCCGTTTTTTGAAATCCACAGGCCGCCGGTTGTCAGGGTCAACAAGGCTGAGGTCCCAAAGCTCTGTTCCTTGATAGAAGTCTGGCACCCCGGGGGAGGTGACCTTGAGCAAGACCTGTGCCAGAGAGTTTAAAGCTCCATAATAAGCTATCTTCTTCTGGAACTGCACCAGGTCACCAAGAAACCGATTTTGGTTGGAGCTTTCCAAGATGGAATCAATGAACGCGAGAAGTGCCTCTTCATATTTCAAGTCGGGCGAGAGCCAACTGGTGAAGACCTTCGCCTCACGGGCCGCCTTGATCACATACGCCTTGAGCCGCTCCTTAAACTCTGGCACATCCTTGTCTGAAAGTGGCCAAGCACCGATCAGCGTCTGATATAGGAGCACCTCCATGTTTGGTTCCGGCACAAGCCGTCCCTTCACTTTCCGTTTTTTAGCCCGGTTCCACTGGCTCCACTGGGTCAGACATTGCCGCCATGCGTGCGGGATTTCGGAAAGCACGTTTATCCTTGCCCGGACATCCTCGCCTCGCTTCGTGTCGTGCGTAGAGGTGGCGTTCAAAGTACAAGGCCAGCGTTTCTGCCGCGACAGATTGAATCTGTGGAACTCGTCAATCGACAAGCCGGTGGAATGGGGGTCTCCTCCCACCTCATTGAGAGAGACTAGGAGGTTGTAGTTATAAAGGGCAGTGTCCTCAAATCCCTTGGCCATGACAGCGCCAGTTAGCTGCTGCCACTGCATAACGAAGCGGAGCCATCCTTCTCTGGCATCCGGTGCAAGAGAATCTGGAAAGTCTAAGAAAAGCACCTGCTTCAGAAAGCTTAGAGCGTGGGCTTCCATAACAGAAGCCCGTCGTTGCGCTTCTTCAACGGCTTGTTCCAAGTATAGCCGGTCCCGGGCAGACACCCGTGGATCTCTCGTGTAGGTTCGGTAGACAGGCAGGCATGCAGTGACCTCTATTATGGCCTTAGACAATTCTTTTGAGGAAAGAGCCGGAAAGTTCCAGCCCTGTTGGGCAAGACGAGCCAGGTGGTGCCCCAATGTATGCACTTCAGCGGCAAACAGTTCCTCCAAGACTTGCTTCTTCTTTTCGTAGACGACATCCTCAAATTCCGTCTCACGCCTAATAAACCCCGAGTAGGCAACATCAAGAGCTTCAATCCCTTTGCTGTCAATAAACAGGGCGTTTAATATAGCCGCAAAATCGTAGCCCGTAGTCCCAAAAACCGGCCATTCCGGGGGCAGGTTCTCGTCTCCAGCCAGAATCTTCTCCACTACAATGTAAAAGCTGGGCGACCCGTCGGCATTTTCTGCTTTTGGTGTGAGACAACGCTGGACACGGACAAGATACTCTGATGGATCACGGAGGCCGTCGACGTGGTCAATCCGCAAGCCGGTGACCTTCCCCTCGCTGATAAGTCGGAAGACCAGCGCATGAGTCGCTTCAAACACCTGGGGATCCTCAACCCGCACGCCGATCAGGTCACTGATGTCAAAGAAGCGCCGGTAGTTGATCTTCCGAAGTGCAGTCTTCCAGAAGGCGAGTCGATATGCTTGTTGAGCCAGCAGCCTGTCCAGGGGGTCAAAGCTATGAGGGGCTCCTTTCCTGCCGTTGAACAACGCCACATTCTCTGAGAGAAAGGCCTTGAACTCCGGCGAGCTGTTCACTATATGCACGAGCTCTTTCTTAATCAATTGCCGCTTCTGATATATTTCCCTGCTTTTTGTGGGATCGGGACTAACATGGGAAGGTAAACGCTCTATCGTTCCTATGAGTTGTCTGAGCCGACGCAAGGTGGGGTGAGCAGCCCCGACCACCTGTTCCAGAGCGCTCAGCCTGTGGGATATGACCTGGTTATAGGATTTGACATCCAGGGGCAGCTTCAAGCTATGGTAGCGGACAGAGAGGCCGCTCTCTTCCAGGATCAAACTGAGTTCCTGGTTTCCCAGCGCCTTGTTGTAGGGACTGCCCAGGATAGGGAGTAGCACTTTGTTTTGCAGGGCGCTGCCTGGAGAATTCCAGTCGATGTCAAAGAAGTCTGCATAAGGGGAGCAACGACCGTTTTCCAAGATGTCCATCCACCACGAGTTCTCAGGGCTTGCCGCCATGTGGTTGGGGACGATGTCCAAAAGAAGGCCCATATCGCGGGCCCTCAGCTCTTGAACCAGTGTATCGAAGTCTTGCTCACTTCCAAGTTCCGGGTTGAGGCGTGAGGGATCTGTCACATCGTAGCCGTGGGAGCTTCCCTTTCGAGCTTTGAATAAGGGCGAGGCGTAAAGGTCTGAGATGCCCAATCGGCTGAGGTAAGGCACAACCGCCCGGGCGTCATCAAAGCGGAATCCTCGGTTGAACTGCAATTTGTAGGTGGTAATAGGGACCCTCAACCTGACCATCTAACCGACATGCACTGAGAGCTGCTCTCCCAAGGAGCCAAACAAGGTAACCCACTCTCCGGCAATCTCATCCCCCCTCCTGGCCCTTCTCTGGAACGCAGGATAGTTGACCTGCAACATTTCAAAGTAGATGTTCTGCACTTTCCAGAGGTCGACCTCGAAGGGCAGCGATCGTGCCAGCTCCACCGCAGCCACCAAGTTCTGGAGAAGGGAAAGATCATCAGGGCTGGACACGAACATGCCCATCATTCCCTCCAGCGTCTGCTCTAACAAATAACCGAAGCCGCCAGTGTCCAGCTCCACGTTCCAACTCCTGGCGTCATCCAGAAGGCCGCTGATGCGCTCCACGTCCAAGGTATCGTTACTCAGCGCCCTGCGGAGGTCTGTGTTCAGGATGAACCCGGCAGCCGAGCGCAAGGCTCTGGGAAGCGGATTCCCCAGGTCTGTGAGGAAGCGCATCAATTGATAGTGATGCTCGTAGACCTGACGGTAGAACGCTTCGACCTCGCTCAGGGTGGACTCCAGAATTCGACCAATGACCTTGCGCTGCTCATCTCGGAAAAGAGACCTGAGGGAGTAAGTGGAGACCCCGAAGTGCTTGTCCATGAGCCGGATGACCCCGGCAAATTCTGCTGTGAGGAATGCCTCCGTCATCTCTTGGACCATAAGCTGGTACGCCTCTTCCCCCTGGTACTCTCGGACTCCAGCGTTCAGATTGTGGTCGCCAAAATGCAGCACCCCGAAGCTCACTAAGGCCGAATCACGGGTGACCTCTGAGAAAAGCTTGGCCCGGCCCACTGCCAGCTTCGCTATGCCAGCCTCAGAGCTCTGGTAGTCCTCAAGGTCTATGAGGTAGCTGTAAATCTTAGCCTGTTCGCCGTACTCCTCGAACAGGGAACTCACAGCATAATGAGCGGCGACCCCCGTCAGATCCAGCATAGCAGGCTTGACAAATTCCTCATAGATGCGGCGGCCGTCTCCGTGCTCGCGAATATTGCTCTTGGCCTGCCCAAGGAGCTTAAGGAAACGGGGTTCCATGGCATCGCCGAAGAGCTCTTCTGCCAGCTGAATGGCCCGTCCAGCATACTGGATGAGCTGCACTGCTTCGGTGCCGGAGAGCTCATCAAAAAACCAGCCACAACTGGTGTACATGAGCATGGCGTAGCGCTGGAGCTCCAAGAGCTTGAGCACTGTAGTCTTCTCGGCCTCGCTGAGCTGGCGAGCAGCGTGCTGGCTCAAGAACCGCTCGACGCTCTCCGGCGAGCGGTCGAGGACAACTTCAATATAGTTATCTCTTGCTGTCCAGGGGGCCTTCAGCCATGTCCCTGCCTTCGCTTCATATTTTGGCACCAGGGCATCTCGAAGCCAGTCAAGAGCCTCTCGTAGCGGGGCCCGCCAAGCCTGATTCCATCTTGGATGCCCGCCGGAGTTGCAGCCGCAGTCGCTGCGCCAGCGCTCAATCCCGTGAGCGCAGCTCCAGGAGGTATTCTCGATGATCTCCACCTCATGTGTAGGCGGGTATTTTCCCAGGTACTCACCATAGTTGGTTACTTGTGCCAGCTTGTTGGACTCAATGTAGTGCAGAGCGTAGGCCAGTGCCATGTCCCCAAACCGGTGATGGTGGCCGTAGGTCTCACCATCGGTGGCAATGTGGACGAGCTGAGGCCAGGTGCGATCCTCGGAGAAAGCGTTGATAAGCCGCTGTACGACTTGGTCTCCATTGCTCAGAAGCCCCTCAAACGCCACGGCATGCGCAATAGGGTCATCGTAAAAGAAGAGGACGATGGTCCGCCCCGACGGCAAGCGGAGCGTATAGGCCATGGTGGAGTCAATCTTTCCCCTGCTGACATCCTGCCACTCCTTGCTTCCCCTTGGCCGCACCCGTTGTGCCTGACGGGGAGAGAGGATGGTGAACTTGATCCCCAACTCCGCTAGTATCTCCAGGGTCACGAGATCCACTGCGGTCTCCGGAAGCCACATGCCCTCAGGACTTCGTCCAAAACGGTGCTCAAAGTCACGAATTCCCCACAAGACCTGGGTATACTTGTCCCGGCGGCTGGCCAGAGGCATGATCATATGGTTGTAGGCTTGGGCCAAGGCTGAGCCGTGACCCGAGAAGGTCTTCTGGCTCTCTTGGTCGGATTCCAGAATGGCTTGATAGATATCTGGGGCATTCAGTTCCATCCAGGACAGGAGAGTAGGGCCGAAGTCGAAGCTAATTTTAGCGTAATTGTTGGCGAGTTCTACAATTCTACATTGCTCGTCCAGAATGCGGGAGACTGCGTTGGGCGCATAGCACTCTGCCGCGATCCGTTCATTCCAGTCGTGGTACGGATAGGCCGAGTCCTGCAGTTCAACGGCCTCCAGCCAAGGGTTCTCCCGAGGTGGCTGGTAGAAATGGCCGTGGATACAGATGTATTTCTCCATAGCTTTAAGGCTCCTCTCTGCGTACAAACAGAACAAACGCCTGTGGAGGTAAGCTCAGGTTCACCTCGCCCTCTGAACTGAGCACTTGGGTCACCATGCCTCCTGGCCCATTCCATCGTTCCTCTGCCGAGTCCAGTAGCTTGTGCCAGCGACCTACTGGCACGGGGAGGGCAATGGGAACCGGGGCATCCCCGAAATGGAACACGGACATTGCCTCACTCCCATTTCTCCAGCGCCGGAGGTACAGAACTTTAGAATTCTCGTAGCCCAGCACTTCCAGGGCATCCTTGCTCAGGTAGACCAAAGAGGGAATATCCTTGCGAAGCCGAATTAATTCTTTGTAGAACTCCAGCAGCACCCGGTGGTGTCCCTCTTGGCGCAGGTGATGACTGAGCTTGGCGCGCAGGAAGGTGGCTTCATCCTGTGGGTCGGGTGGTTCGCCCTGCCACTTGAAGGCAGCAAACTCCTCCCGGCGCCCCTGCCGCACAGCCTCAACGAGCACCGGGTCAGAGTGACTGATGAAGTACTGAAAGGGAGCCGTCTCTCCATATTCCTCGCCCATGAATAGCAAAGGGATGAAAGGCGAGAGGAGGAACACGCCAGCAGCAAGCTTGAGCCCTTCGAAGGAGATAAGCTGGCTCAAGCGTTCGCCGAGCATGCGGTTCCCCACTTGGTCGTGGTTCTGCGCGAAGACCACGAAACGGTGGGCTGGGATGTGTCGGGAGGAAATGCCATGTCGGCGTCGGCGGTATGGGGAGTATTCACCTGAATAGACGAACCCCTCCTCAAAGGCTTTGACAAGTTGCTGGATGCTGCCGAAGTCCTGATAGTAACCTGTCCCCTCCCCCGTAAGTAGCACATGAAGGCAGTGGTGACAGTCATCGTTCCACTGGGCATCCAGCCCATAGCCACCGAGTTCGCGTGAACGGATAAGACGGGCATCGTTGGCAGCGCTCTCCGGGATAAGATAGACCTGTCGATTGAGTTGACTCGCTTGCTCGTGCACCGTTGTAGATAGCTCTTCTAAGAACGGCTGGGGCGAGTAATCCAAAATAGCATGGACGGCATCAAGCCTTAAGGCATCGATGTGGAACTCTGTAATCCAATGGAGGGCATTCTCAATAAAGAAACGTCTCACCTCATCGCTATCGGGCCCGTCAAAATTTAGGGCCGCTCCCCATAGCGTGCGATACCGCTCAGTGAAATAGGGCCCGAAGTCCCCCAGGTAGTTTCCCTCTGGACCGATGTGGTTGTAGACCACATCCAGGACAACAGCCAAGCCCCGCTGGTGACAGGCGTTCACCAGTCGTTTGAGGCCTTCTGGGCCACCGTAGGAATTGTGCACGGCGAAAGGGTAAACACCGTCATAACCCCAATTGCGGCTCCCCGGGAACTGGGCGACGGGCATGAACTCCACAGCAGTGATACCCAGTCCCTTCACTTCATCCAGAAGGGGGATAACGGCGTCAAAAGTGCCTTCCGGGGTGAAAGTCCCCACGTGGAGCTCGTAGATGATGTAGTCCTGAAGGGGAAGACCAGACCAGCAGCCATCCTCCCAGGGAAAACAGGAATCCCCCACCTGCGAGGGCCCGTGGACGCCCTGAGGCTGGAAGCGGGAGGCAGGGTCGGGGCGCTCCTTCTCGCCGTCCAGCCTGTAGAGGTAAAGGCTTCCCGGCTCCACGCCTTCCACGACAGCTTGATGGTACCCTCGCCCATCTCTTTCCAGGGGAAGAAACTGGTCTTCGGGCACCATGAGGTGCACCTCCACCTTTTGAGCCAGGGGTGCCCAGACAATGAACCGGCATTGTCCGTTTCCCAAATATGTGGCGCCCAGGCTTATGGCCGAGCTCATTGCCATTTCCCCTCACTTCTGAAAAAACACAGCAGCCAAGGGAGGCAGGGTGAGGTTGAGGGAATAGGGACGGCCATGGAACGGGACTGGAGAGGCTTCCACCCCACCAGGGTTGCCGTGACCGCTTCCTCCGTATTCCTCGGCGTCGCTGTTCAAGACCTCTCTCCACAGTCCCTCACTCGGAATTCCCACCTGGTAGTCGAAGCGGGGCACAGGAGTGAAGTTACATACGACGAGAATGACATCATTTGCAGAGTGTCCCTTGCGGATGAGGCTGAGGACACTACTGTCAGCGTCGCTGCAGTCGATCCATTCGAATCCGTCCGAGTGGCAGTCCAGCTCATGGAGAGCAGGTTGGCTAACATAGAATTGATTCAGGGCACTCAGCCACTGCTGCAGGCCTGTATGAGGTGCATAGGCCAACAAATGCCACTCCAGGCTCTCGTCGTGAGCCCACTCCCGCCACTGACCGAACTCACCACCCATGAACAGGAGTTTCTTACCGGGCTGGGCATACATATACCCAAGCAAGAGCCTCAAATTGGCGAACTTCTGCCAGTCATCTCCAGGCATCTTACCCAGGAGTGACCCCTTGCCATGCACTACCTCATCGTGAGAAAGAGGGAGAACGAAGTTCTCAAAAAAGGCGTAGATCATGCGAAAGGTGAGATTGTTATGATGGTACTTTCTGAAGATGTGGTCTTTGGTGATGTACTCCAGCGTGTCGTGCATCCAGCCCATGTCCCACTTCATGCCGAAGCCCAGGCCCCCGATGTAGGTCGGCCGGGAGACCATGGGCCAGGCGGTGGACTCCTCGGCGATGGTTTGCACGTCGGGATGGCTTTTATAGACTTCTTCATTGAAGCGTCGCAAGAAGGCGAGGGCCTCAAGGTTCTCCCGACCCCCGTACTGGTTCGGTATCCATTCGCCGTCTTCGCGACCGTAGTCCAGATAAAGCATGGAGGCAACAGCGTCCACGCGTAGCCCATCTGCATGGTATTTGTCCAACCAGAACAGCGCGCTGCTGATCAGGAAGCTTCGCACCTCGTGGCGTCCGTAGTTGAAGATTAGACTGTCCCAGTCGGGGTGAATTCTCTGCCTTGGGTCGGAGTGCTCGAAGAGATAAGTTCCATCAAAGAAACCAAGCCCGTGCTCGTCGCTGGGGAAGTGGGACGGTACCCAGTCCAGGATCACACCTATGCCATGCTGGTGCAGATAGTCGATGAGGTACATGAAGTCTTGGGGAGTGCCATAGCGACTGGTGGGGGCGAAGTATCCCGTAGTCTGGTAGCCCCAGGAACCGTAGAAAGGGTGCTCCATCACCGGAAGAAGCTCCACATGGGTGAAGCCCAGCCGCGTAACGTACTCAGCCAGCCTGGGGGCCAGCTCACGATAAGTCAGCGGGCGGCTGTCTTCTTCCGGCACCCTCATCCAGGAACCTATGTGCACCTCGTAGATAGCGATGGGGGCATCGAGTGCGTTGCGTCGATGCCGCTCTGCCATCCACTCCTGGTCTTCCCAGGTGTGGTCCAGGTCCCAGACAATTGAGGACGTCTTGGGAGACACTTCGCCATAGAGAGCGAAGGGGTCGGCCTTGTCCACCCGGTAGCCTTGGTACTTGGTGACGATGTGATACTTGTAGAAAGCCCCTTTACCCACACCTGCCACGAAGCCCTCCCAAATTCCCGATTGTCCCCGGGCATATAACGGGTGACTTGTCTTGTTCCAGCTGTTGAAGTCGCCCATGACAAACACTTGCTCTGCGTTGGGCGCCCATACTGCGAAATAAGTCCCTTCCTCTCCTTCTACAGTCAGGATGTGGGAACCCAGCTTCTGGTGCAGATGAAAGTGACTCCCCTCATTGAAGAGGTAGAAATCATCATCGGTCAGCAGGGTGACATCTTGGTGCACTGCTTTCGCTTTGTCAGGCATACACTAAGCGACCTCACAAACTGAGTTAAAGGTACCGAAATCATTCGGCACTCGGTTGGGGTTGAGGGGGTCTTCCCACCATTCCATCCCATCCACTACGAACTTGTACTGATGGACTCCGGGAGAGAGACTCACCTTCCTTTCCCACACCCCACCCTCACCATACCAGAGGGGGCAGGCATTAGGGTCCCAGCCGTTGAAGTCTCCGGCGACGGCGACAGCGCTTGCGTCCGGAGCGTCCAGGCGAAAGGAGACCGACTTGGCTCTGGGTCGGGCAGGTTTCCTTGTTCCTCTCTTCTTGGTCTCTTTGGCACCAGTTTTCTTTTCCATCTCCTACTCCTCATAAGCGTTAGTGTCTGCGAAGGCGGTTCAGAGTTTGAAGTGTTTCCAGCACCTCCGGCGAGCGTGAGAACGCCTCAAACGCATAGCGGGACTTATGACGCCAGTTTGGGCGTTCTGCCCGCGTACCTGGTGTGTTCTGGGGCTGTGTCTCCAGCCAAAGGTCCTCTAAGTTTACCAAGACAACACGGGCCGGGCTCGCGCCGATGAGCCCTAGAGTGGACCTTAGAATGGCTTGGGTCTCCACCGATGAGTTATTGGCCCAACCTCTTTGACGCAAAAAGCTGACCAGGGCTTTCTCGGTGGCCCGGCGGGTTCTACGCTCAGTCTGGGCGCCTGTTTTATCCAAGAGTCCCAGCTCTATCCTGTCTTGGATATCTGTCCTTTGCCAAAAGGCGGCAAAGGGTGGCATATCATGTGTGTTGAGACTGGCTACCGCATTGGCTGGGACTGCTCGCAGAGCTCTTAGGTGATTGGAGGCAAGCTCGTACTGCACTACATACATACGATGGAGGCCATGATTGGCCATTGCCGGTCTGACCTGTGGTGGCACGGTGCCCAGGTCCTCGCCCACGATAATAGCCTGATTCCGATAGGACTCAAGGGCTAAGACAGCGTAGAGTTCCTCGGCCGGGTAGCGTACATACAGTCCCTGGCTGGCCTCCATCTGCTCCGGGATCCAGAAAAGGCGATGAAGACCCATCACATGGTCGATCCGGAGCAGACCAGCATGCTGGAGGTGGTGCCGTAAATAGGCGATGATGTATCGGTAGCCCTGCTCCCTGATCTTCTCTGGGTGCAGCGGTGGGAATCCCCAGTTCTGTCCCTTGGTGAAGACGACATCCGGTGGTGCACCCCCTGAAATATCCGTGGCGAACACGCTGCGTTCGCGCCAGACATCATAGCCATCGGGATGAACCCCAAGCGGCAGGTCCAGGTACAGCCTCTGTCCATTTTGGCGGGCCTTTCCGAAAAGAGCCTGGAATTGCTGGTGGGCCTGCCATTGCACATAAATGTGGTATTGCTTTGCCTCTTCGTCATAATCCCCATGCCGTAAGACGCCTTCCCGAAGCGGCGACGGCCATGACTGCCAGGAGGCACGCCTCTTCTCACAGGTGGCCCGAAAGCGTGCATAGTCCTCTACCACGGGATGGGCCTTGGCGAAGCTGTGAAGAGCATCAAGACGGTCGGAAGCCTCAACAAAAAAGCAGCGGGATAGTTCTTCTAAGACCCAGCGCTTCAGAGCCATCTGGCGTCGATAGTCCACGAGAGGTAAGCCACGCAGGGACTCAAGCTCCTGCTGGAATGACGAGGATGACATAATTGCCTGCGCGGAAGGACATTTCCGTAGTTCAGGGACCCGTGTTACATCTAGATAGAACTCGTTCCAGAGGAGGCGGCTCACCGGAGCATAAGGGCTGGGCTCAAAGGGCTCATCCAGGAAAGTGGCGAGGAGAGGCAGGGTGGCCACCACACCACCCCCGACTTCCCTAACCCATGCGAGCAAATCCTCCAAGTCGGAGAGGTCACCGCTTCCCCAGCTCCTTTGAGTGCAAAAGGCGTATAGCGGGAGAAAGACTCCCCAGGTTCGGCCTTGGGCTCCCTCTGGAGGAGTATAGGCCTTAATGGGCGCACCAATGATGAGGGCCTCAACAGGCCTTCCCGGCAGCTCTAAGGTAAACCGGTGATATCCCAAGGGCAGCCCTCCTGGCAGGGGGAGACGTTTGACCACATATCGTGTCTCCTCCACTTCTGCGGTGTCTATGACTTCTAACCCAGCACCCTGCCATTTCCAGTCCCGCTGCTCGCCGGTCTCCAGCACCAAGTGACCGACCAAAGGAGCATCGGCCATGCTGGCGGGAAGGCGCACCTCCATTGCGAGCGGTTCATCACCCCGGGCAGTTGCTACCGGCTCCAGTGGCTGTTGCCATAGGCTCTGCTGTCGCTCTCGCAAGGCTGAGGGCACATCATCAAGGGTTGTTACTGATGCTCCTAATGAGCGGAGCACCGCCAGCAAGGACTCTGTGGAGGCCTGTCGGCGGTGGTGTTCTACATCGTAATAGGCAGTTTGCACGCCGTAGAGGCGGGCCAAGTGGTAAAGCTGGTGAAGCTGAGAAGCCTTCATTACTCAGCCTCCAGCAACTGCAAAATCCCCTGAAGAGTCACTTTCATCCAGTCCGGGCGGTTGTTGAGCTCATAGCCAATCTCGTAAACAGCCTTATCCAGAAGGTAGGCATCTAATAGTATCTTCAATTCCTCCGGATCCTCGGGTAGCAGGCGGGATTGGGACACAACGTCGAGGTAGGCCGTAAGAAAGGTTGCCGAAACCCAGATATACCAGAATCGCCCCCATTGCTCCAGCGCTGGTAGATCTTCAGGGCGCAGGGCTGACGATGTCTGACGGAGCAGGGCCGTATGTGCGGCGTAGTCAAACGAGCGTATCATACCGGCGACATCCCTGAGGGGCGAACGTTTCAACCGCCGCTCGCTCAGCGGTCGCACTGGTTCGCCTTCGAAGTCGATGATCACGAAGTCCTTGCCCGTGTATAGTACCTGACCTAGATGGTAGTCGCCGTGACAGCGGATCCGTGCCGCTTTGAACTTCCGACTGCGGACCATGCGGAAACGTTCAATGATAGCCTTTTCCGATTGCAAGACTGTTTGGGCGTCCTCCTTCGTTTCTTCAGGAAGGTCTTCTAATCGCTGGCGTAGCAGTTGCAAGGTCTGTATGGTGTAACTTCGCATGGCGTGGTAGATGGAATTCTGGTATATGACGGAGAATGCTTCTGGGGCAAAGTCAGAGTCATCGGTGACTGAGGCCAGCGCCATATGGAGTTCAGCAGTGCGCTTGCCTAAGAGCTGTGCTGAGGCCAGATAGTGTCCGATGGTCTCCTGTGCCAGCTCAGGGATCTCCTTGCCCAGCGATAAGAGAGGTCTTTGAGGAATGGGCGGTACCTGTACCGTGGGATGTGTCAACACATTTTCAAAGTAGCGCCCCAGGGAATCCAGGGTATACCGCCAGGCATCTCCTTCGTTGAGCACGAGGCCCTGGAGAATAGCTAAACTCACAGGTCTGGCGTTTCTTCGGTGGTACTCCAGGGCACCAGCGAGCGGCGGAATGTGGGCGAAGGACACCTTCTCGGTGAGATAACGGCCAATCTCCAGGTCGGGGTTTAGCCCCTCCTCGATTCGCCGGAAGAACTTCAGGATAAGTCGGTCCCCGTAGACGACTGAAGTGTTGCTCTGTTCAGCTTTAATTGGGGCGGGCTCTAAGGGAGCATCTGGTGCTCCACGGCTGGTCTTGAAGGCTCGGGTCGGCAAGGCCAAGACCTGGCTGTCTGCTCCCTTGAAGCGGCGGCGGCGGGCAATAGCCTCCAGCAGGCCGGTACAGAAGTCCTTGTCCACCATGGCATCATAGAGTATGCTTTCGGCATCGCTGTCTCTACTCCGATGCTTCAGACGAGCGACAATGGCATGAGGATGCTCAGATACAAGCTGCTCCGTATCGTTTGCCGAAGCACTGGTGAGAGGAAGCAAATAGGTCTCCGGTTCTCCTTCGGTATACTCCACCTGAAGCAGGACAAGGTGAGCGATAGAGTCCGTGAAACGCAAGGGGACGACATCCTCGATCCACACTGACCGGATATGCCGTGCTTTTCCCCGAAACCAGCGGCGTCCTCTAATGTAGCCAAGCAGGGCTCGTTCCAGCGCGGTCCAGTTCTCCTTTTCGAAGAGTTCCTCCTCCCTTTCCTTCACTGTCACGGTACGCGGTGATGCGATCGACTCCGCTGGCAGGGGACGGAGCCTGAGTGACTCCGCTTGCTCAGGCTCAAGGGAAAACCAGTAAAAGGCGTACGGGCCAAGAGTGATGTAGTATGGAGATTCGGCAATAGGGGCGAAGCTCACCCGTCCGAAGAGTTCAACAGGGATGCTTCCTCTAAAGTCAGTGAGGTCGAGATGTACTTGCTGGGCCAAATGGGAAAGATTGGCCACAACCAGGACGGTCTCATCCTGATACCTACGGATAAAAGCCAGCACCTTGGGATTCTGCGGATGAAGGAGGTCAAGGCTTCCTCGTCCAAAGGCCTTGAAACGCTTCCTTAGCGCAATGATGCGTTTCATCCACCAGAGGAGGGAGTCAGGGTTGTTCTGCTGGGTTTCCACATTGATGGCCTCATAGTGATACTCCGGGTCAATGATTACCGGCAGATAGAGCCTCTGCGGGTTAGCGCCTGAGAAGCCTGCATTTCGATTAGGGCTCCATTGCATCGGCGTGCGCACACCATTACGGTCACCGAGATAGAAATTGTCCCCCATCCCAATTTCGTCCCCGTAGTAGAGCACAGGCGTCCCGGGTAGGGAGAAAAGCAGGCCAGTCATCAGCTCAATCTTCTTTCGGTCATTGTTGAGCAGCGGGGCCAGGCGGCGGCGGATACCCAGATTGATTCGCATCTGAGCATCATGGGCGTACATTCGGTACATGTAGTCACGCTCTTCATCGGTGACCATCTCCAAGGTGAGCTCATCGTGGTTGCGCAGGAAAAGGGCCCACTGGCAGTTTTCTAGGATTTGGGGTGTCTCCTGGAGGATGTCAACGATGGGGAAGCGCTCCTCCCTGCGGATGGCCATAAACATACGTGGCATGAGGGGGAAATGAAATGCCATGTGGAACTCGTCACCATCGCCGAAGTACGCCGCCACATCCTCCGGCCACTGATTGGCCTCGGCGAGTAGCATGCGGTTCTTGAATTTACCATCGATGTGCTTCCGCAGTTCTTTTAAGAAGGCATGCGTTTCAGGCAGGTTCTCGCAGTTTGTACCCTCACGCTCGTAGAGATAGGGCACGGCATCAACCCTGAGGCCATCAACCCCCAGCCGCAGCCAGTGATCCATCACCCTAAAGGCAGCTCGCCGGACCTGTGGACTATCGTAGTTGAGGTCGGGCTGGTGCGAATAAAAGCGGTGCCAGTAGTAGGCCTTGGCAACTTGGTCCCAGGCCCAGTTGGAGTATTCGTAGTCCTTAAAAATGATGCGGGCTTCTTTATACTTATCTGGAGTGTCGCTCCAGACATAGAAGTCACGCCAGCGGCTTCCCGGTGGCGCATGCCGGGCTCGCTGGAACCAGGGATGCTGGTCGGACGTGTGGTTAACGACCAGCTCGGTGATAACACGCAGGCCGCGCCGGTGGGCCTCCTCGACGAAGTCTCTAAAGTCGTGCATATTCCCGTAGATAGGCAGGATGTCGGTATAGTCTGCGATATCATAACCATCGTCTTTCAGGGGTGAGGGGTAGAAGGGGAGCAGCCAGATAGCCGTAATTCCCAAGTCTTGAAGGTAGTCAAGCTTCCTTGTCAGCCCCCGAAAGTCTCCTACTCCGTCCCCATCGTCATCGGAGAACGCCCGGACATGGAGTTCATAGATTATAGCATCCTGATACCAGAGGGCATCATCCTCAAAAGGAAAGGACTTAGTATTTTGCCTCGGCACGTCAGAACTCCTCACTTATTCACCGAGCAGGGCGCGTATATATCCCATAAGTTCCTTAACTCCAACGGGCTTGACCAGCACACCGCGGGCACCGTGCATCATGCTGTCTTGCTGAATGGTGGGGCTGCGCTGGGGTGCAATCACCAGAAAAGGTATCTTCGCCTCTCGCATCTGGTCGCAGCGTTCCCAGATACTGCGGTCAAAGCCGGATAAATCTATCAGTGCCAGCGAGATTTTGTCTGCTTCTTTGATGGCCTGATCCAGTTCCGCTAAGCTGGCAGCGCTACGAGTCTCATAACCTCCCCGCCCCAGATTCTGAGTCAACAGTTTCAGGTTGCTGCGGTTGCTATCTACAGCCAGAATTATTGGCTTCTTGGCTGGCGCCTTGAGCACCACCCGAACTCCGGCAATTGTCCCTGAGACGGCTCTGGTAACGGCAGTGGCGACAGCTTCGCTCATCTCGCCCGCTGCCTCCACAGCGCCAGCAACTGCTGCTGCCGCTGCGTCTTCTGCTTTCCATCCAGCTCGTTCCCCAGCTTCAATAGCACCCTCCACTGCCTTCCTCGCCACTGTGGCCACATCCCCACCCATTTCGTTGCCGCTCCTGACCGCTGCCCGGACGGAATCGCTGAGAACACCCGCGGTTATCTTGGTCACCTCGCCCACGCCTTCTATCACACCTATCACCGCACCCTTGGCCACGGAGCCGAGCTCGGCGCCGGCCTCGCTGCCAGCACGGATGGCATCTGTGACAGCCTCTTCTGCCACGCGTGGTGCTTTGGTTCTCTTACCTCTGATGCCGCGCAGTGTGCCTACGGTGGTATTACGGGTGACCTCGATAGTGCTCGCCACCACATCCCCAGTTCCCTTGATCAGTCCGACCAAAGCATCCCTGATCCCCTTGCTTAATGCTCTTCTGGGCATGCCGCCACCCCTCCTACAAAATATACGATTTCTGTCACCATGTTTTCAACTGTGAACCTCTATGAATCATCAACGGCAAGCAGGCTGCTCCGACTATTCTTTACATGTAGTTAGTGGTCAAAGTTTCGCTCTTTACGAATGCGTTGGCGCACGCGGAAGATGTGGGCGGGGCAGATATTGGGGTTAAGCTCTACGTAGTTCCGGGAACCATGCCAGAGGTAGCGGGCGTCACTCAAGAGGTCATGTACTTGGTAGGACTCCTTCTGGTCGAGTCCCAACGCCTCAAGTGGAAATTCCACCCAGCCTGATCGGGTGTAGTGGTAGTCCAGGTTCACGACGACCAAGATGATATTGGAAAGGTCTTCAGTATGTTTGCTATAGCAAATGAGCTGGTCATTGTCCAGAGAATGGAAGCGCAGGCTCCAATCGCTCTGGAGAGCGGGGTTCTCCCGCCGGATGCGGTTCACCCTGGCAATGAAATCCTTCAGGCTATCCGGTCTGTCTATTTCCCAGTGCTTGATCTCGTATTTCTCAGAGTCCAGATATTCCTCGCTCTTCGGCTCTTTGGGTTGGCGCTCACAGAGTTCGAAGGCCGGACCATATATCCCATAACTAGCCCCTAAGGTAGCTGCTAGAACCAGCCGCGCCATAAACGCGGGCCTTTCACCTAACTGAAGGTATTCGGTTAGAATATCGGGCGTGTTTGGCCACAGATTGGGCCGGAAATGCTCCCGTACCTCTGTCTTGGTGAGCTCGGTGAAGTACTGGGTGAATTCCCATTTGGTATTGCGCCAGGCGAAATAGGTGTAAGACTGGGTGAAGCCCAGCTTGCTGAGCTGGTACATAACCTTAGGGCGGGTGAACGCCTCAGAGAGGAAGAGCACATCGGGTTGGTCTCTTTTAATCTCGGCAATCAGCCACTCCCAGAAGTGGAAAGGCTTGGTGTGCGGATTGTCTACCCTAAAGATGCGGATACCCTGCTCGATCCAGAACAGCACGATGCTCTTGAGCTCTTCCCAGAGCTCCTGCCAGTGCTCGGCCTCAAAATCAAGAGGGTAAATGTCCTGGTATTTCTTGGGCGGGTTTTCAGCGTACTGTACAGTCCCGTCCGGGCGAAAGCGGAACCACTCTGGATGCTCCTTTACGTAGGGATGGTCTGGAGAGCACTGGAAAGCCAAGTCTAAGGCGACCTCAATACCATGCTCTCGGGCCTTGTCTACCAACCGCCGGAAGTCCTCCAAGGTGCCGAGCTGGGGATGAACTGCCTTGTGGCCTCCCTCCTCCGCCCCGATGGCCCACGGAGTACCCGGGGCACCCGTGCCAGCTGCAGGAGTGTTGTTCTTACCCTTGCGATGAGTGCGGCCAATGGGATGGATCGGTGGGAAGTAGAGCACATCAAATCCCATTGACGCAACATAAGGAAGGCGGACCTCGCAGTCCTTGAAGGTGGCGTGGCGTCCTGGCCCAGGAGCACAAGAACGGGGGAACATCTCATACCAGGAGCCAAAGCGGGCTTTATCTCGGTCAACTACCACCGCTAGTTCCTTGGGGTAAGTGGTGGCAAATTGCCTGTCGGGGTGCTTGTCCATGAGGTCGGCTACTTCCTCGCTCAAAGCCAGCTGGACCCTGGCCGGGCTTGCAGCTCTGGTTGAACGCAATGTGTCAGCCCAATCTTGCAGGGTTTGCGCAGCGGGATTTGAAGCCCGCTGGCTGACCTCTGAAATGAGCTGAGCGCCCACCAGAAGATCAACAGAAACGTCTTGGCCTGCTTCAGCCTTCTTTGCCAGGTTCTGTTGCCACGATTTGAAGCGGTCCACCCAAGCCATAATGGTGTAGTAGTAGCGACCGAGTTCGGTGACCCTAAAAGACCCTCGCCAACGGTCGTTGACCAGGAATTCCATGGGAGTCTCGATCCATTGGGTGTCACTCTCCCTGCGATACAAGAGGACGGCCGAGAGAGCATCATGGCCATCAGCGAAAATATCAGCCTCCACGATGACCTCATCGCCAATAATCCGTTTGATGGGGAAATGGCCATAGTCAATCTCGGGCTTTACTCCCTCGATGGCTACTCTTACTTTGCCTTCCTGCTCATTCATTGAGAGACACTCTCGCTTTCGCCGTGCCATTTTCTTTTATGCCAAGCTTGGTAGCACACGCCTCCTTTGTCCTAAATTATATCGCAATGGACACCGCTTGCCAAAAGCAGTGACTCTGAGAGCAGGGTACTCCTGCGACTTGGTAGCGTCGTCCTCCGAGTTGACAGGGAACTCAAAGCCTTTAGCCATCGCTACAGGTACAGGCGGGGCCATTTTGCCAAGTTGCCAATATAACCGATGAGCTTCTCTGGCTCCACGGCGAAGAGCCTGGCCTTGGCAACTCCTCGGCGTCCCCAGGTAATCCACTTCCCAGCCCAGAAGCGCCAGATGACGACAGCGATGACAGTCCCCATGAATCCAAGCACAGCGAAATAGCCCCAGGACCACCTCAGCTCTGGCATGTTCTCAAAGTTCATACCGTATATCCCGGCTACCAGGGTAAGGGGCAGGAATATGGTGGCCACCATTGCCAGGACTTTCATCGTCTCGTTCTGTTGGTTGGCCACAGACGAGAGATAGGTAGACAGGGCATTGTCGGCCCGGTCGCGAATAGTTTGGGTCAGGTCTTCGATGCGCACTAAATGGTCGAAAACATCCCGGTAGAAGATAAGTGCCCTCTCACTTATGATCGAGAACTCACCCCTGCTCAGCCGATTTAGAATTTCCCGCTGGGGAGTCATGACTCGATGGATTCGGAGGGTGGAACGTTTGAGCTTCAGGATGGCCTCCAAGGTTGACTGCAGGGGTCTGTGAATTACCTCTTCATCAATTTCATCTGCGACTTCGCTCATCCTGTCGATAGTGGGCATGACATTATCGATCAGCGCGTCCACCAGGGTGTGAGCCAGAAAGTCCGCCCCACGCCTCATGGGACGGCCGTCATCTTCCACCAGCTGTTTCACTGAGGCAATGCTGTATAGGGGGATGTTATGGTTGCTCACTACAAAGTGGGAGCCGAGGAAGATGGCCAGTTCTGTCGTCTCCACGATGTCTGACTCCGCCCTATGATTGACGCCGTGAACTATGATGAAGAGATAGTCGTCAAAGTCGTCGATTTTCGGGGGGCGAATTTGCGGGCTTATGCAGTCTTCCACGGCGAGATGGTGGAAGTTGAATGTTCGTTCCAGGAATTCCGCGTCTTCCTCTGTGGTCTCGGTAATGTCCACCCACAGCAGCCCCTGCTTCGATTCATAAGCAGCTCGCACCTCCTCTTCGCTGAGGTCACGCTTGAGCTCACCCTCCGGTCTCAAATAGTACGCCTTGAATGGCATGATCCACCTCCTTGTCCTCAACTTTCGTTAAGCTCCCTGGCAGCTGCCAGGTATATCTGTTCAGTGTACTCTTTCATCATGCGCCGGGCGCAGAAGATGGGCACAATTGAACTGATTGCCTGTTTGATCATTCTTACCCAGCTATGGGGCACACCACTTCGATCCCGGTTGTAGTAGAGCGGCACGATTTCTTCCTCCAGCAGACGGTAGAGCGCCTGTGCATCTGCTTTATCTTCCTCCTCTGAACTCGCTTTTTCGTGTTCATCGCCAATCGCCCAGCCGTTGGCGCCATTGTAGCCTTCGTGCCACCAGCCGTCCCGGATGCTGAGGTGCAACACGCCGTTCAGTGAGGCCTTCATACCGCTGGTGCCACAGGCTTCCTGCAGTCGGCGAGGAGTGTTTAACCAGACATCTACCCCCTGTATCAGATAGTGCGCCATATGCATATCATAGTCATCGACAAAGGCTATCCGCCCCTGAAAGTCACGGTCTGCGGCTAGGGCATATACCTGGTGCAGAAGAAATTTTGAGGGAAAATCGGCAGGGTGGGATTTGCCTGCAAATACTATTTGCACCGGATGCCCCTGGTTCGTAACGATTTGCTTGAGGCGTTCGATGTTCTGGAAAATCAGCGCTGGCCGCTTGTACTCGGTAAAGCGACGGGCAAAGCCTACGGTCAGCACGTCGCGGTCGAGTAAGCCGCCCATGCATACCACCTGCTGGGCTGTCACCTCACCATCAGCCCAGCATTTTTGTGTTCGTTCCCGCATGGCGCCGATAAGCTTACGCTTCAAGACCTTACGGATTTCCCAGAACTCATCGTCGGGGATATCCAGCACACGTTGCCAGAGTTCAGCTTCATCGTGTCTTTGCACCCAGTCCTGGCCGAGATGCTTCCCGTAGAGCCCTGCGAATTCACGCGCGACCCATGTGCATATGTGTATCCCGTTGGTCACGTGTGAAATCGGCACCTCCTCCTCTTTAGCTTTTGGCCAGAGAACATGCCACATCTTCCGTGTGACATTTCCGTGAAGCTTGCTCACGGCGTTGCGTTGCCCTGCCATTCTCAACGCAAGCGCTGTCATATTAAAGGTTTGGCTTCCTGAGCTATCCTGCTGCCCCAGTTCCAGGAACGTCTCCCGGTCGATTCCCAGTGACTCCCAATAGCCGCGAAAGTATCTCTCTATTAGTTGGAGTGGGAAGACATCATGCCCGGCCGGAACGGGGGTATGGGTGGTGAATGCAGTCTTCGCACGCACATGCTGAACAGCTTGGCTGAAGGCAGTTCCCTTTTGTACCTCTTCCCTGATACGCTCCAACATCATGAATGCCGTATGGCCTTCGTTAGCGTGCCAGACGAGTGGTTTAATGCCCAACGTACGCAAAACACGCACCCCGCCAATGCCCAGGATGATTTCCTGCTGGATGCGCTGCTCGCGGTCGGCGGTATAAAGCCGCGCCGATAGCTGGCGGTCTTGCACACTGTTCTCGTCGATATTCGTGTCCAAGAGATATAAGCTGACCCGACCCACCCGAACCTGCCACACAGCGATGTATAGAGGCCTGTCGCCCAACTCAACTTTAGCCAACACACTGTGCCCTTCAGCAGAAAGGGTAGGATTGATTGGGGCCTCGTCGAAATTCAGCTGCCTGTAGGTCTCCTCCTGCCAGCCTTCGTTGGAGATGTGCTGGTGGAAATATCCCTGGGGATACATGAAGCCGACCGCTACCAGCGGCAGTCCCAGATCGCTGGCCTCCTTGCAGATGTCGCCAGCCAGGATTCCCAGCCCACCGGCATAGATGGGAAGAGAGTTGTGGATAGCGAACTCCATTGAGAAATAAGCAATGGGCCCGTGTAGCAAGCTGGGATAATTGGTGTTGAACCAGGTATTCCCTTCCGACATGTATGCGTCGAATGCTGAGATTACGGAATCGTATAAAGTGAGAAAAGCGGGATCAGTAGCAGCCGCTTGCAGCTTGCCAGGGCTGCTCTCGTGTAGCTGCTTGACCGGATTGTGACCACTCAGTCGCCACAGGGGGTAGTCGAGGGCCCGGAACAGCTCGCGCGCCTGTGGGTCCCAGCTCCAACACAGATTATTTGCGAGTTCGTCTAATCTCCCTATGCGTTCGGGCAACGCTGGTTTCGGCAATGGTTTCTCTATATCTCCTAAATCATTAGCGAAAACTACATAATAGTATACGACAGCAATGGGGAGAAGTCCACGGCTCAATTTGAATCGCCTAAAGTATCCACGCCCCACTTCCGGGGCCTCGCCGCCAACAGCCCTTAGACAAGAATAGATCCTGAGGCGTTTTCTATTTATCGTGGACGGCTGATCAACTTAGGTGGGCGCCTATTTAGATTATCATTCCTTCGGGGGATGCCTTACCGTCCAGAGCCTCCAGTTCCTCGGTAACCAGGAGCTCCTCCCGGGGCATGCTGAGAAGACGGGCGACCTGCTCCAGGATGTGTGCCCAAGTACAACGGTTGACAAATAGCATACCAGGGACAGTCAGGGTACCGCCCCTGCCTATATAGCCAAGGGCAGCGGTCTGGTTGTAGCCAGTGTGTAGCGGCTGCAGTATTCCCACGAGCGGTTCAGGTCGTGTATGGGTCACGAAGATGCGAGCAGGTACTGATTCTGGATAGAGCTCCGCAAGCACATCCACCTGTGTTACATGGGCCTGCTCGCCCGCACTACGGGGAGACCTGAACCTGCCAGGTTCCAGCATATAGACCACGGAGTGAGGGATTCCTCGCTCAGTTAGGCGAGCTGAGGCTTTTAGCACCTCCTCCAACTGATAGCTGCCTATAGCTGTCAGCACTACGCGCTGCTGTGCTACATCCTGTCCTGCCCAGTCCAGACGGAGCGCTCCTTGTTCCAAGAGACGGGAGGCATCCTCTAGAGTAAACAAATCTGCTGCGCTATCTATCTTGGGTATCACTAGCGTCCAGATCTGGCCCTGTGTCTGGTAGACACCGCGCGTGATGACAGCTGCGGTATTGTAGTCGGGGACGAATACTACCCGCGATACGTCTGAAGGTTCGCCTAGCATGGCCTCGGCCATCACTGGGTCCTGATGAGACTGCTCGTTCTTTGCATTCTCCCAAGTATGAGAGGTGAGCACCAGCGGTATAGAGAGCCATCCTGGCGGGCACCCCATCTCCTTGCAATGGTTGGCGAAGATGATCTCCTGGCGGACAACGCCGTGCATCTTGGCTCCGAAGGCCTCATAGGTAGCAATAATGTTGATGCCGCCCTTGTTGGCCAGAGCAGCGGCGGCTACCGCTTCCTCATTGAGGGCGGTGATGACAGAGCCGTGGATGTCCTCTGGAATACCGGGCTCGGGGTCGGTCACGCGGAATTTCAATGTATCCAAGGTCCTGAGCATGCGGTTGGAGCGCATTTCGTCAGGGTTCCCGACCAGTGGCCTCAGGTGGGTGTTGTCGCGGACGATGGCCATGAACATGGCATCCACCGCATACATAGGTGAGGTCCTCGTCCACTTGGAGAGATCACGCCTGTCCTCGGGCACACTCTGGGACAGAAGTGATGGGACCACTTGCAGCTCCACCTGCCGCTGTGCCAGAGGATGGTCTCGCTCCCGTGGCCGGCCCGAGGCCTCATGGCACTGGAACTTGCCAATGGCATCAGTGAGCTCTATCATAGGCACCCACAAACGGCGTGCGCCCTCGTTGAAGCGCTCGGCTGCCACGGTGTCTATATGGGGATTAGATCCGAGAGGAAGATTATGGGCCAGGTTGGTTCCCTCACCATAGAACCCGGCGCCTTTGGGCGCCACGGCTATGCCATATGGCAGCAGCACCGGGTAGCGGTTCCCGCGAAAACGCACTGCCTCTGCTGCGGCCTCAAGTCGGCACTCCATCTCAAAGATGGCCCAAACGAAGGCTGCGGGGTCCCTGCCATCGAAGACAATAGGGTCAAAGCTGTTGAGGCTTAGGTGCTCGATGAACCAGGCGATCCCGCCTGCCTGAGACATCGTTGTTCTCTGGTCTATGCGGCGGCCATTGGCAATCATGATTGGAGTCACCAGGCCACAGTCATCAGCTCGCCACCAGCGTGGCACCCAGTCGCTACCTCGTTGTTCCTCGAAGGCGCCATCGCTGAGGAAAACGACCAGCCGCTCTCCAGGGAGGGGCATATGCACATATTGGAGTTCCGTGAACCCGAGGTACCCAGCCTCGGCCACGCCACCCGCGGTGTGGGCGTTGACATGACTGCCCAGGGGAGAGTCCTGCTTGCCGTCTGCCCCCAGCCTATAGGAGTAGAAGTCGCGCACATACCGGGTAAGTCCCTCCTCGGTGAGGGAGTAGCGTTCGGCGTGCGCCGGGGTCATGTTACCAAGCAGGAGATTTACGGTGTCGATGGCGGCCACACAGTGCCCTTGTCCCATTATCCACGAGCGTGTATGGCCAGTGATTGCGTTTATGGCCATGTAGCCAGTGTAGGCAGGCACCATGTTGAGGACACCGCCGGTGTGACCCTCGGGATTGGGTTTGAAGTCTTCCGGCACGAGGTCACGACCGTCCAGGTATACGTTTCGTGCATAGGTCTCATGGACCACCATCCACATGGCAGCGTTAGCCACACGGTCTGCGGCGTAGAGTACGTCGAACAGCGGCACGCCATCTCCCCGCACTCCCCGGGCATTCAACAGATCAATCATGGCGAAGACCCGCGCCTGAGTCTCCACCGTGTGCCGGATCACCTGGTACCCAGCCGCCCAGAGATCCGCTGCCGGATTCCTCCTGCGGTATAGGGCAACCCATTCTTCAATGCGAATTTCTTCGGCGTCTTTCCCCTGAGTCATCCCGTTTCTCCTTTTATAAGTTTGTGGTTTTCTAATAGCGCCTGAGAGTCCCGTCGTTCACTTTTAGCATTGGCATAGACAGCATGCGGTATCACAAGCAATGATCACTGCCTCATCGACTGGGGTCACGTAAACATGCACTCTGGCATCATCTGCACTGATTCGTTCTTCCACACCTATTGTTGCGGCGTTATGGTCCTGATCTAAGATCAGCCCGAACCCGTCCATGCCGGCGCAGATGCGGGCTCGCACCGCAGGCGCATTCTCGCCGATGCCGCCACCGAACACGACAGCGTCTGGTTCGCCGAGAACAGCCATGTAAGCACCGATGTACTTGCGCACCCGGTAGCAGAACATGTCCACCGCTAGGGCAGCCCGGGCATCGCCTCGGCGCTCCGCGTCCAGCAGTTCCCGCATGTCTTGAGAGAGCCCAGATACTCCCAGGAGCCCCGAGCGTTTATTAAGCCAAGCTTCTGCCTCCTCTACGTCCACGCCCTCGCACCGGGCCAGGAAGCCTGCCAGAGATGGATCGACATCCCCAGACCGTGTCCCCATCATCAACCCCTCCAGGGGGGTGAACCCCATGGAAGTGTCCACCGAACTTCCACTGTCCACCGCCGTGGCTGAGCAGCCGTTGCCCAGCTGCAATGTGACCAGCCTCACCTGCTCCATGGGCTTAGAAGTGAGGGCAGCGTAGCGCTCGGTCATGTAGCGGTGGGCCAGTCCATGGAATCCGTAGCGCCGGATGTGATGCTTTGCCGCCACTTCTTGAGGGATCGCATATCGCGAGGCCACCTCGGGCATATTGTGGTGAAAGGCAGTGTCGAATATCGCTACCATGGGTATTGAGGAGCCGAGGGCCGCCCGGGCAGCCTTGATCGCCATCAACGAGGGCTCATTGTGCAAGGGTGCTAGGTCGCTGAGAGCCTCGATGGCATCTATGACCTCGTCATCTATAAGTGTCGGCGCCACGAAGCGATCGCCACCATGAACTATCCTGTGCCCTATTGCCCCTATCTCATCAGGCTCCATGAGGCCTGACGAGTCCAACCAACGGAGCACACTGCATGTCGCTTCACCATGGTCAGCTATAGCCATGGCTTCTCTAGGGCCCTCCAGCTTTTCGGTATTAAATTCGATACGCGCGCGGCCACCGATCCTTTCGACGATGCCATGTGCCACTCTTCTGTACAATCCGGAGGGCGTATCCCCACACCCTGTGTCAATGAGATCGAACCTAAGCGTTGAGCTGCCGCAGTTGATAGCGAGAACCTTCATTTTGTCTGACCCCTAACATACTGTAGCATATTGCCTCAACCCTGCACCGCCTCCGTTAGCTGCCTGTCACCCCACACACTTATGAACACTGGTGAAATGATGGACACATGTTCTCACCCTCAGTTTCCTGCGGGAGCTGCTTCTACGGCCTGCGCGAAAATACTGAGCTGCAGAGAGCATTGCGGACGAGAGCATTATCAACGTCGTCGGTAAGCGGCATAGCGCATTCTCCCAAAACAGGCTTTGTTTCAAGTTATGCGCTCTATACCGCCCACTTAGCCACTGGTGATGTTCTCGCCTCGCAGCTCATTCCCAAAATACAACTTCGTGTGTGGCCAGGGAATTTCGATGCCCTCATGGTCAAAGCGGTCCTTGAGACGCTTTCGAAGCTCACCCATAAGCGCCCATTGCTGGATTGGCTTGGTGTCAGCGAGAATCTTTATCTCAATGCCATTGTCTCCCAGATTGTTCACGCGCAGTACCTCGGGGGTTGTGAGCAGGTCTTTGCCCCAAACAGGGTCATCTTTGAGTTCGCGACCTACTTCGTTAATGACGCGAAAGACGTTATCCAGGTTCTCCCTGTAGGCTACAGTAATGTCGAGGTTTACGCGTGCCCAATCCCGCGTCATGTTACTGGCGAGGCCTACGTTACTGTTCGGAATAACGTGCATTGTGCCGTTAATGTCACGAAGAATGGTGCGTCTAAGGGTTATGGCATCGACTATGCCACCTATATTTGCAATGGTGGCTACTTCACCCACCCGGTACCAGTCTTCCATGACGATAAAGAAACCGTGGAGATAATCTCGAATGATGTTCTGTGCTGCGAAGCCAAGTGCCAGGGCGGCCACCCCTATGCCAGCTAATAGGGGGGTGATATTCAACCCCAGAACGCTTAGTATCATGACGAACGCCACGACCCAGATGATAGTGGAGAGCACTCTGGTGATTATCTGGGACAGAGTCTTAGAGCGCTGTGCTAACTGCTCTGGGGCTTCTTCGCGGATCTTTGGAATCCGAGCGGTTACCACTTTAGGGATTATTCGCTTTAGAACCAAGACCAACGCCAGTGCGATCCCCAGTATAATGGCCACCCTTATTGCACCGGGAATAAGGTCGGCCCAGTTGAAGTCAATATCAAAAAACATCACTTCCTCCCTTCTCCAGACTGTAGTCTTGTATTCTTAAGTACTGCGTGGCCTCTATAGCCACAACTCAGTGGTGGTGGCCTAGGTCTCTGCAATGCCATGCCAGTCTGCCTTGTTTTGTCTTCGCTTTTCGCACAGCACCCTATCATATGAAGTTGCGAGTGTATACCTCACAACAGCTCTGGTCTATCTGTTCACCTGGAAAAGTCCAGCAAATACATAGCTCCACCGCCAATCTTCCACCAGCCAGATGTCTCCATCAGGAGGAAGTTGACATACGGAATTATATGGTCTTATGTTGCCTTCAAAGTCTTGTACTACGCTTTGACTAGGTCTCCGATCCCTCCTTATCCGTTATTTCTGCGGCCCACTGTTAGAATGCTTCCACGTCTCCTGGTACAGTGACTGGCAATAGTCAATAGTAGTCTTAGCCTATGACTTGCACTGACCCATCAGGCCTCAGAGATCTCTATTTCCACCTTGGCCTTGTCAGGATACTCCTCAGACTTCGTATTGAATGTCACCGTGCTCTCAGAAGGTTTTGCACCCTTCTCCGAGCGTGTTGCCGCTGGCGTCCATGTGGCCGAATCAATATCCTTATCTAAGATCATTCCCTCACGGACCAGTTTGGCCTTGACGACTTTGGTTCCCAAGCTGTCACGCCAATGCTCACGCAGCGCAACTGTCACATTCCACTGTCCCGTTTTATCTTGCTCGAAATCTACTCTCTTCACAATTGGATCATCTAACTCCCACTTGATATCTGACATCTGTTATCACCTCCTCCAGTTTTACATAGGACCTGTAGAAGCCTTGTTAAATTACATCGAGTAATGGACATGTCAAGCCATACTGCCCACCGCTACCTCACAAACCACTGTCATTGGGCCTTCGAGTGAGCCAGTCACGGTTGACCAGTCCTATTCCATGCACTTGCCTCCTTTCTTGTCCTGATGTTCGCCCAGGGTTACGCCTATCGAGGTATCTACCATCTAACTGGTAAGCTAGGCATTTAAGGCAATTACCCATTGGGCATATCCCACACTTGATCCTCTCTCTCGAACATAGGCAATGGGGCCGGTTTAGCACGTCCTCTCAGGACTTCCTGGGTCCTGGCCTGGTTCTCCAGCTTGCTGATCAGATTCTGCACGGCCGCCTCCCAGGTGAAGTGGCGAGCGGTGCGTCTGGCAGCCTCCCGGATTCGGACTTCTTCTTCAGGGAAGTCCCGCAGATACATTGCATATCCCACAATCTCCAAGGGGTTCGATGTCTCCAGCACAAGCGAGTTGACAAAGGGGATCGCGTAGTCCTCTCCGGTGCATCCAGTATAGGCAACTCCACCTGCAGCCATTGCTTCCAGCCCTACTATGCCGAAGGGCTCAAATCCGCTGTTGGCCAGCACACCATCAGCAGCTCGGTAAAGCGGCCGCAAGAAGTCCAATGGTACATGAAACCTGACATCAATAACATCAGCTGGAGTAGCCTCGTGCAGTGCTGACAGATAGCCTGCAAATGAATCAGGTTGCCCCCTTGCTTCTTTGACGACAAGACCCAGCGAACGGGCATTCTGTATTACTTCTTGCCCATGTGGTTCCGCTCCCCCTCTCGCCACAAGTACGGTCCTTACACCCGTATCCTTCAGCAAGGCCGTAGACCGCACGGCCATATTCCAGCGCTTGTTGGGGTCCCAGCGAGCCACCTTGCACAGGATCATGTCTGCACCGAGCGTCTGCCTCACCATCTTCGTTGTGCTGTCATCAACTTTACGGAGCAGATGCCTCGGGATGCCGTTCGGGATTACCATGGGATTCAATCCCATCTGCCACATGACGTGCTTCATATAGCGGCTTACAGTCGTTATGGTAGTAGCACGTTTGAGGCGTTCCCAGTCGATGTGGTCGAACCCAAAGGTATTATTAGCGTTCCAGAACATCACCGCCTTGTCCCGCAGGTCCTCGGCACGGAGGGCATCGCTAAGCCGGCACATCGCCTCCGCCGTCTGCCACTCCTCGCCCAGGACCACCACCAGCTTGCCCTGTGCTAGCGACGGCTTGATAATGTGATCCTGCACAAACCAAGGAATAGAGTTGTTGAAATCATACAACTTCTCATTTTCCCCTTCGTAAACCCCACTCGGATAATACTTGCTAATCCACTGGCACCACCGGTGCAAGACCAGCTTGCCTTTGTACCTTAGCTCTTCACCAATGCCATCAGGGTCACCGATGAAGAAAAGGTGTGTGAGAAAGCCCATCTTCGCCAGTGTTGATGAGAGGTTGTCTATCCTTACCCCTAAGCCACCGGCCATGGAGTAACGGTCCGGCCCTTCGAAGCACAGGAGCACAAACTCAGTGTTCTCGGGGTTTATGTTTTTGCGCTTCATTTTCATTGCCCTTCCCTCAATTCCCGGCACCTTTTTCGTGCCGATTGCTTTATTGCGGCCCGGCTCTGGCCGATAGATTCTTTTACTTACAGAAGGAAAAGAGTGTCTACAATCTTGTTTCTGGCATCAGCAGCCGCTATCACCTTGTTGTGGTATTCCTTCTTCAATTCATCGGGGGCTCTGCTGGAGCTAATGGCTTTGTAGGCATTGACGAGAACACGCCACTGGTCCATCAAACCGAGATGGATGAGGTTTATGTCCCACATGGGCCGGTGGCTGGCCCACCAGAACTGGTCGCTCTGGAGTGCCCTATCGACTAGTCCCCGGGCGATGCCTTCAAAGTGCTTGCTCTCCCCATTATCAGCGACTTGAGCTGCCTTCGCGCACATTTCCATGCATGTGCCCAGGTGCTCCCACTGCAAGCGGTGCAACTCGCTGTCTTTGTCTAGCCATAGAGGGTAGGGATTCCCGGCCTCGATGTCCTGGCCTGAAGTGCTCCAGGAGGATGGCTTGGGGTCTATGATCTCGCCCAACGGAAAGGTGTCGAGGAGTTGGGAAATAGTAACAGTTTGGACTTCCTGGGCTGTCCCCGTATCCTGCAAAATGGCGGAATGCTGGGAGGCAAGTGCTTTCGCCTGCTGAATATGGGCATAGCTCTCGCTGCTCACTTCTAACTCCTCATACACCTCGGCGAGAAACAATTGCTCCCAGTTCTTGATATGATGGCCATAGGTCTCTGCATCCATGGCGGTAATGACATAGATGTTCTCCCGGTCACCTTTCTGCGCTCTAAGGTGCTCCAGGAAAGCCTCAGGACTCAGTTCCTGGAAGCTGATCTTATTGCTCAATATGTCGTCCCGGAAGAACACCGCCAGTCTCTTACCCTCGTGTTCCACTTGGTAGATCTTATCGACGGGCCAGTCAGCGGGGCAGGCTACCCCGCTCATAATCATCCACCGGTGCCCTGCCTCTATAACAGGCAATACTATCGATCTGCCATAGGCCATCTCCGGAGGAAAGAAGCCAGCGGGCTTGAAGGCAGTGCCGAAGAAAAAGGCATTTGTCTTCTGGTTCAGCTCTATCTGACGCCTGGCCTCTTCAGATGGAATCAGGGGTAGGATGGGGTGATATTTGCCTGTGCCCGTCAGCTCAATCTGGCCTTTTTCGGCTAGTTCTCTTAGTCCCTCGATTATGTCCCTATATCCGCAGTCCCTGAGCATTTCAGTAAGGATTCCGTTGATGTTCACAGTAGCCATCGCGTTTGGATACTCACGGAAAACCTGCAACAAGGGCCGGTAGGACTCATCACAGATTTTATTCAGCACCGGCGAGAATTGAGTTGCCGGCTGATAGAAATGCAATAGCTGAGCCCAGTAGATCATGGTCACCTCCTTCAGCCCATAATCATCACATCTACAAGCACACTACTGGCGCCATAGAACCAGTCACGGCAAGAAGCAGCCCTTAGTCCTGGCTAAACCCAGAAGGTAGTCTGACCCTTCCTCGAGACCCTTAAACCTAACCCTTACTTTTAATCCACTCCCAAGCTTTCCAGAGACTCTGTGCGTAGAAATCTGGCTTAACTTGCTCATTCTGCCTTTCACCTGACCTCCTTAGCAGTATTACCTGCATGCCGATTTGTTTGGCTCCTTCTATATCCTTCTCTGGGTCATCGCCGATATAGACGGCCTCCGCCGGAGGAATGTTTAACAAGATACAGGCAATGCTGAAGAGCCTGGGGTCAGGTTTTCTGAACCCAAACTGCGTCGACAAGATGGTATGATCGAAGAACTGATCCAAGCCCAAGAGTCTACCTTCGTCCAGACAAAACGTCTTCTGGGCGTCGGAGACTACAGCCAAAGGGTACCCGTTTCTCTTCATCTCTCTTAGCACGGAAAGACTGCCCGGGAAAAGCTGGAGCCGTTCCCGACTCAGAGCCCGAAATAGCTTACAGCAGGATTCCACCAGAAAGGGGTTGTCTAATCCTTCTTTTTCCAGTATTCTCGTAAACACAATCTCCAGGTCCACCTCTGGATAGCGCTCACTGCTTGCCTGAAGGTAGCGCTCCTTTTCTTGGGCGAGAGCTGCCTTCAAGATCGGGCCGCTTATGTTTGATCCGTAGTACTGCAAATAAAGGGAGAGGTGGAGGAAAACTTCCTCTTTGTTCTCATTTGTCTTGATATCTATAAGCGTACTATAGTAATCAAAGATTATGGCCCGTGTCTTAGGCACTGCTCAGCCTCCTCGATCAAACGTTTCCTGTATGGTTTGTCCAGCCAGTGATTTCGGGCGATGCGCAGCAGTCCCAGCGCCATGTAGAGGGGTAGCTTACGGGTAGTGGAGTAGAAGAACCGGGCATCACCCTTGTGTACAGCGTACTGCCACAGGAAATGTCCAATGAATGGCTCGCCAGACCAGCGGTCCGCCGTGCGCCACATAAAGTGGTGCTTTAGTTCGGCAGCGATGAACCCCAAGTCCCAGCACCGGTCGGCCCATTTCATCGATTCGAGGTCAACGGCTATCACATTCTCGTCCTGGAACAGCAGGTTGGTAGGAGTGGCATCCCCGTGGACAACCACTTCCCGGTCTTGGGCAAAAATGCTCCCTTCATCCCACCACCGGGCTGCATCTTTTTCGATGCCATTTCTTTCTTCCAAGCATAGGAGCCCATCCGTCACAGAATTCAACAACTTGTCCAGATACCACTGAGGCACATCCGGAGAAACTGGTCTATCGGTCTCAGTGCTACGGTGAAGATGAACGAAGAATCTAGCCAAGTGGCCCAACTTGCTGAAGAGCTCCTGGGCCTGTCCATCGTAGATGCCTTTAGCTATGTAGTGATCGAGTGTCTCACCTGGAGCTTTCTCGGTAACCAACAAGGCCGAAAGTTCCCTACTCTCTCCCAGTACGTTAACCACCCTGTTAGGGTCTTTGTTCATTCCGTATCTGTCTCGAAGCAGCTTCAAATTCAAGTACTCTTTTTCCATTTCTAGCGAGGCCTCTTCCAGCGGAATGTCCCAGCGCTTGAAACACTTTCCTACGACCATGATGTTTTTTGCTCTTTCAACGAAGAGACAGACGGGCCTTCTGCAACCAAGCCTTGTTATTTCTATATCCCCGTAAGGCCCCGGGGCAAGCTGCTGGAATATCTCTTCCTTTAAATATCTGCAAATGGCTTCTTCCACGTACATTTCCTCTACCCAACTTCCATTACTGCTCCAAAATCCTTCTCGCAAACTGCTATTGCTTCAAGGAGACCATCATTCCCCGCTTTGTCTGGGTGAATGTCAGCTTGTCCTCTCGAGCAAGCCAGCCAATGCCCATATAGACGATGGGCTGTGGTCGCTTTGTCTTGCTTACTATGGCGGACACACTCAGCGGCCCTTCAACCCTGAGCAGTTTCCAGATCTCTCCTGCCGCATCTCCGATAGAGTAGAATATGGCTTCCCTCCTTTATAATTTGTAATTCCAGCGCTGCCGCTTCCAGACTTCTCTATTTACGCTTGACCATCTACTTATGGGGACATGTTTCAGTCCAATAACACAGAGACCCTCCTTGAGGAGAGACCGAGGAGCCCCCCATATAAACCATTTACGACGTGCTGTACGGAGGTTGTCCTGAGATCTGGAGTTTAAAGTGGTGTCGATCCAGATAGCGAACATACTGCTACCGCTGACACCACACAACAGCGTTGTACAAGGACAATTGTCGCCTTTCTGTATTTGTATCTTAACGCCAAACAGCTATACAAGATAGGTGGGCGACAGTGACAATTTGGTGGGAATTTGGTACCACTTTGGTCAGGCGAAAGTGACGGTTTGGTTCCCAGTAGTTACCTCTGACCGGGATCTGTGTGGATAAGTTGGACCGGAGATAATTGGTGGAGAAAATGTGCCCTTAGAGGTAGGTTGATACCTTGATATGGGTGGGGATCATGGAGCTGTGCCAAGATACCACATGTGGATATTTGAGCTAGACGAATTCACACATATCACATTTGAGAGGGAGACCGGAATCGGGTTCCTTGAAAAAGTCCCTGGAGGGGGGCAGGAAGCCCCGCAGAAGCTACACTCGCTGTATTCCTTATCTTTTGACGCTAAGGTCTATCTGGTGGTAGCACCTTCACTCTTTGGTAAAATCCCTCTTTGTTCGAAGTCATCACTGACGTAATCAAGATCGAGTTTGTCTAAAGTCTCTCTGGTAGGAATACCGTCATTACTCCATCCCCTATATTCGTAGTAGTCATCAAGCAGCTTCTGTTCAAACGCGTGGTCTCTTACCGCCCAGTGGTCATCCGGCGGCTTCTCGTCGCTTCTCCTCAGGCCTCTTCTTACATTTAGGGCTCTGAACAGATTCCGGTTCCTCTGGCCTATTTCCCAAAGTCCGGCCTCATCAAGCTCCATCCCGGTCGCAAGCGATATTAAATGAGGCATATTATGTATGTGATATGCAGGGCCCCCGCCAAGAAGCTGGCCTGACCCTGGCCTATTGCCAAACTGGCCTCTGAATGATGACAAGAATCCGCAGAGCCCGACGGAGTCATCAATGGTATGCATCATCTCATTCCATTCAGTGATGGCGCAAGCTGCTTCATTAGATATTTGGTCGCGCTTTTCCCATTCCAAAAACCACTGTTTAAACTTTTCATCAGGGACTGCGACCCAGTTTTTTACAAACTCTTCTCTCGCCTCTCTGGTAGGAAGGGGATCCTGGGGGAAGGACCCTTCAATCTGGGTGATAGCCATCTTCTCAGCGGTGGCTATCATAAGGAAATAGGGGGGGTTCAGCTTTCCCAGCTTGATGGGTATCTGTTCAAATTTTTTGGTGGTATTATGGTCATATTCTTCTGCCCCCTTGCCAATCTGGCGGGCTGCCCAATAAACACCGTTGGCTAAGATATCTCCAATCCCTTCCCGTCGAACAATTTTTTCAATCAGGTAGAAAAACCTTTCCCTGACGTCGGACGGAAATCCCGGCAGGTCCTTATCAGTTAAGATGCCGGCTTCGTAAAGCTCAATAGCAAAGGCTATAACCTGCGGCGTTGAGTATGAGTCCAGTCCGTACTCCTGAGTAACACCAAGTATGTCATAACTAAAGTCCAGCTCTTGAAAGGCCGCCATATGATAGGTATCTTTGGCAAAACATTTGAAGAAATATCTTGGCCGTCCCGGGTAGGAAACCGTATGATGGCATTCCTTCGGACAGTTATAGCAACCTGGTTGTCGGTCCACATATTTCTGCCTTATAGCCGTCCACCTCTCTTCGAGTTCTTTGCTCCAATAACTTTTTCTTCGCACACGCGCGTTGCCCCAGGCGAAATTGTCATGGTGGAAACTGTCATCATCCGTGTACGCCATCCAATCCCCGACATTCGGGTTCTCATAGATTCCTTTGATCAGGCGGAGGCATATCTCAAAGAGTTCAGCCGGTCGGGCAATATTGATGTCCTTTGTTCCGCGAACAGCTATCGCCTTTAACCTTTTGTCTCCCATAACCGGGCCTACCATTCGGGCGGCACTGCCACTGCTATGGTCGATGGAGGCCATATAGACCCTGTTTTCGCCGGCCAAGCCAATAGAGGCTACCTGGATTCCGTCGTCCTTCAACTCCTGCTTAATAGTTGCCGCCGTTTCCTGGCAGCCTTTCCCCCGGAGATGAGTGGCATCACGTATTTCTACTTTGTCATTATGTATCCACAGATAAACCAGGTCAGGGGCCTTGCCGCGAATGACTATTTTGTCATAACCTGCGTGTTTCAGTTCCGGTCCAAAAAAACTTCCCACCAATGAATGGGCCATGAAGTTTGTCTGGGGGGAAAAGGTATTAACAGCGGTACGATTGGCACCGGGAACGGGGGTGGCGTGTAAAAGACCGGTGCTAAATATCAGTACATTATCAGGAGAAAAGGGTTCAACCTCAGGAGGGACCCTGTCCCATAGTATCTTTGCGGCAGTACCCTGACCGCCCAGATGAAGTTCCATTAATCTCGGGTCGGTTTCTTCTTTCTCAATGCTTCCCCGGGATAGATCGATTTCCAAATTAAAGCCTGTCTCTGCGTACCTCATTTTCAGCTCCCTTGAGGTTACTTAGCCTCAGAATAGCCCTGTTAAGAGAGTAGCACCCTCAGTCTACCCCCGTCAATCCACTTTGCCCTCGAATATGTCACTATATAAATATAGCGTATAATAAACGTCATATGTATATGAGCATGTGATATTAGCATACGACATCAAATATGTCAATGACCTACCCCCAGCTCACGAGGCTATCCAGCCACCTCTATCGCTGACAACTCTAACTTAACAAGTGGTATCATTATTGAGGGCTGGTCAGCTGGCTCCAAACTAGCTGGATGAATAAGCGAACAGTTGGTTGAACTCCCGACTGCGGTTATGCAGGCACCCAGTTCCGTAGGAATGTCTGGGCACGATCCTTCAGATAATCATGCAAAAAGCCGTCGAATTCTCGGGTAGCACCTACTTCTGAAAGTCGACCCTCATCGTTGCGTCCATGGCGCCCCACTGTTACAATTTTGGTGTGTAGGAGCTGCTCGGGCACGAGAACCTCGATACGGGTAGATTTATCTTTCGCTGGGCAGGAAAGCAGGAGAGATGGACGAAGACGGAGGGAACACGTGACTTATAGTCGTGCGAGTTCGCTGTCCACAGGATTTAGCGTGTGGCCGTCGAAACGGTACACCGAGATGCATCTCCGCTCACTGGATGACCCAGGGAGATTCTGGGCTGAGCAGGCGCGGAAACTTGACTGGTATGAGACCTGGGACCGTGTTCTCGATTGGGACCCACCCTATGCGAGGTGGTTTGTCGGAGGCAAGCTTAATGCCTGTTATCAATGTGTCGACCGTCATGTGAAGACCTGGCGGAAGAGCAAGGTGGCTATATACTGGGAGGGGGAGTTGGGGGAAACAAGGGTGCTAAGCTATTCTACACTCTACCGGGAGGTAAACCGCTACGCCTCGGTATTAAAGCAGCTTGGGGTCAAAAAGGGGGATAGGGTTGCCCTTTATCTGCCGATGGTACCTGAGCTCCCCATCTTCATGCTCGCCTGTGCTCGAATTGGGGCTGTGCACACGGTGATCTTCTCTGGATTCAGCGCCCGGGCAATGGCTGACAGGGTCTGCGATACCCAGGCAAAGGTCATCGTCACCGCTGACGGGGGATATCGTCGCGGCAAGATCGTGGCGCTCAAGGAGATAACCGATGATGCGGCCAAGCTCTGCCCCTCGGTGGAGAAGATCATCGTGGTCAAGAGGACAGGAAAGCGAGTGCCCATGACCAGGGGAAGGGACTTGAAGCTTTCCTCCCTGCTCGATAAAGCGGAGATGCTGGTCAAGCCTGAGCCGATGGAAGCCACTCATCCGTTATATATCCTGTACACCTCAGGTACAACTGGTAAGCCGAAAGGCGTAGTGCACAGCACAGGTGGCTACCTTGTGTTCAACCACTCGGCGTATGAATGGGTATTTGACATAAGAGAGGAGTCGGTCTATTGGTGCACTGCCGATGTGGGCTGGGTCACCGGCCACAGCGCCATAGTCTATGCTCCCCTCTCTCATGGCGCAGCTATCGTACTCTATGAAGGGGCTCCTGACTATCCCGCGATAGACCGGTGGTGGGATATAGTAGAGAAATATGGCGTCACTGTCCTGTACACCTCCCCCACAGCAGTGCGCATGTTTATGCGCCACGGCGAAGAATGGCCGCTACAGCATGACCTGTCCAGCCTCGAGCTTCTGGGGAGCGTAGGTGAGCCCATAAACCCTGAAGCCTGGCACTGGTACTACAAGCATATCGGAGGCGAGCGATGCCCCATCGTTGATACCTGGTGGCAAACGGAGACGGGGGGCTTCATGCTCTCCCCCACCCCGGGGATCGAGCCCATACCGCTAAAGCCGGGCTCTGCGGCCTTTCCCTTGCCAGGTGTCGACGCCGCTGTAGTCGATGCCGAGGGGAATGAAACCCCTAATGGGCAAACAGGGCTGCTGATAATAAGAAAGCCCTGGCCGGGAATGCTTCTCGACATCTATGGCGACCCACATCGCTATAAAGAGTCCTACTGGTCACGCTTTCCTGGCTCATTCTATAGTGGCGACATCGCCATGCGCGACGAGGACGGCTATTTATGGATTCTGGGCCGGGCTGATGAGGTGCTCAAGGTGGCGGGTCACCGTATTGGGACGGCTGAGCTTGAGCATGCTGCTGTATCTCATCCCGCTGTGGCCGAGGCAGCGGTGGTAGGCAAGCCCGATGAAGTGAAGGGACAAGCCATCGTCCTCTTCGTCACTCTCAAGACAGATGCTTCACCTTCCTCCGGTTTGAGAAAAGAGATTGTTCAGCATCTGCGCCGTGTTATCGGCCCCATCGCCACCCCCGACGAGGCCTACTTTGTGGAGTCTTTACCCAAGACGAGGAGTGGCAAGATCATGCGTCGTGTCCTCAAGGCGGTAGCCTCGGGGGAGAGCCTGGGCGACCTCAGCACGCTGCAAGACGAAGCATCGGTAGAGGAGGTTAAAAGGGCATACGAGGGCCTAAAGAAGGTATCTGAAGGAAGTACCAAAGGCAAATAGTGTGAACAAACCGAGGACGGAGCACTATGTCCTCAACACTATATAGGGCAACTGGACATTGAACGGAGCAACGGTGAGCTGTCTTAAGCTCCCTTTCATGGTTGACTTCACCTTCAGCGAGGAGTGCACGCATGAGGCGAAACAGGAGATCCCTATTTGCGTTGAAATGATCATCGAGGAGCTAAAAGGAGGCTCGAATGCACAGCTTGGCGATGGCCCAAAGCATTATGCAGGCGGCGCTCAGCGAAGCCGAAAAGCATGAGGCAAAGCGCATCAAAGAGATTAGCGTGAAAGTAGGAGAACACACTTTCATGGAATCTGATTCGCTACAGTTTTGCTTGGAGGCTTTGTCGAAAGGAACCATTGCCGAAGGGGCACAGATAGGGATTGAACTTATAGGCGAGACTGAACATAGCGATGGAAACCATGAGCTACTTACTGATGAGGAGCTTGTGTCAATCACGCTAAAGCTGGAGTGAAGGCCCAAGATGTGTGTAGCGATGCCGTACAAGGTGCTTGAAGTCAGCGGGAACGGCCGATACCTAATCGCCGGGCTGGTGAATTGGCTTAGTTCTTAATCAAGGCCGCGCACGAGGGAATGCTGCTGCTATTGAACATTTGAGACGGGAGTATGGTGATAGCCATTTCTTGAATGCTGTGGAAGTCCTGCCCCTGACTACTGAGCAAGGCGATAACTTAAGAATAAACTTAGTTTGGTATCTCTATCGTTAACGTTGTTCCCTTGCCAGGGGTTGATTGCAGTTCTAAGGTGGCGTCCAATAACCGCGCTCGCTCTTGCATCCCAGCGAGGCCAAGTTTCCCATCCCGGGGGAGATCGTCTAGCCTGCTTGGTAGCTCGAACCCCTGGCCATCGTCGCTGATGGTCAGCTTGCTCCTATCAGCAGCGAACTCAACTACCATCCAAGCCCTTGACGCTTGAGCATGTCTTCTGACATTGGAAAGTGCCTCCTGGACTATGCGGAATGTTAGTAATTCAACCTCAGGCGTAAAACGCCTCTCGTTGCCAATTACCTTCAGGTCTACATCTATTCTGTCATGCTCTTTCATCTCATTTGCTAACGACCTCAGTGCTGGAAGTAGACCCAGGTCGTCCAGTATCGATGGGCGTAGGTTCTGACTGAAGCGATGTACTTCTTTCAACCCTATATTAAGTCGTCCGCGTAGGTGTCTAAGAAAGGCAACTTCACTTGGCAGAAGATCGGTTTTCTTGCGAATAAATGTATCTACCTCTCGAGAAATACTGCCCAGAAGCTGTGCTGTATCATCATGAAGCTCACGAGCAATGCGCTTGCGCTCTTCCTCTTGAGCCTTTACCACTTGCTGCACATATTGACGCAGGTTCTCTTGTTTCTTCTTTTCCTCGGTTATATCTCGGGCGATGTGCTGGAATGCTGTAGGCTCGCCATCAACAGTAATTAAGCTGGTGCTCAGCATCAAGATAGCCTCTGTCCCATCCTTCCTGATCAATTTCTGTTCATAGCGCGTATCTGTTATTTCCCCTCGAAGTAACCGGTCACGCACCTGCTTGGCCAAGGCTAAGCCATCTTCGAGGAGAAAACTGGAGACGTTCATGTGTTTTAGCTCATCCAGTGAATATCCATTAAGCTGGGCACATGCCTCGTTGGCACTCAAGATATTCCCCTTCAGGTCGTGAACCCATATCGCATCGTTGGCGTTCTCGAAAATGGTTCTATACTTCCTCTCCGAAATCTGGAGTTCGACTGCTGTTCGCTTTTGCTCCTCATAGAGGCGAGCATTCTCTATGGCGATGCCTATTGTGTTGCCAGCGGTAGTAAGCAATTCCATCTCCCCAGGCTGGAATTGCCGCGGCTCGCGCACAGCCACGCAGAGAGTGCCTATAATCCTGTCTACGAATCTCAGCGGGACGATCAATTGGGTATAGAGTCCTTCCCTGAGAACCTCCTCCCTGGACAATCTTGGGTCGCGCGAGGTGTCTTCCACCACCATTGCCTTACCGGAGGCAGCCACCTCTCCATTGAATCCCTCCCCAGCCTTCATTCCTTCCATTGCTGCCACAAATCCCTGAGATACACCTCGATGAGCCAGGAGTGCAAGCTCATTGGTCTCCCAGTTCAAGAGAAACATCAGAACAACCTCTACGTTCATCACCTCGGCGATTTTTGCAATGGCGCTGTTAAGGACCTGCTCCATCTCCAGGGTCTGGGTGATGATGGTGGAGATCTCATTGAGGGCAGCAAGCTTTTGCTCATTGCTCCCCAGGCGCTTTACGCAGGTTTGGAGTTCCGCACAGGCTTGCTCCAGCTCTGCTAGCCTCTCAGCCGCTTGTTCATATTTCCCCGCCATGTTTTCACTTTCTCTATCGGTCAGCACGAGGTCAATCCCTCAGGTTACATCTTCCAAAGCAAACCAGCCCTTTCTTAGGCCGTATAGCACTGCTTCGGTGCGGGAGCCAACTCGTAACTTATTGAAGATACTTCTCAGATGGCCTTCCACTGTGCGCTTGCTGAGCATGAGATCATCAGCGATTTCCTTGTTGCTCATTCCCTTAGCTGCTAACTTGATGACACTCATCTCACGGTCGCTGAGGTACTCAGAAGTTCTTCCCTTCTCTGGTAGCTTGCCTGGGGATCTAAAGTGATTTATCATCTTGCGAGCGACTATGGGATCAAGCACTGGCTCGCCTTCATGAACAGAGTGAACAGCATGGATCAGCTCCTCACCGCTGGCCGTCTTAAGCAGGTAACCAGCAGCACCTGCCTCCAGCAGTCCGAAAACGTACTCGTCATCATCGTAGGCGCTTAGTATCAGCACAGCGGTAGTGGGACAAAGCAGCTTAATCTGCCGCGTGGCCTCGACTCCATTAAGTTTGGGCATGGCTATATCCATGATGACCACATCGGGAGCTATCTCAGTAGTCATCTCAACGGCCTCTTCGCCATCGCCGGCTTCACCTACTACCGTAATATCGCTTGTCTCTTTCAAGAGCCTGAGGATACCCTGCCGTGTTATCACGTGATCCTCAGCAAGAAGAACCCGTATGCTACTCATAGATTCACACCCAGTTTATTATACCTGAGTCGGACGGTTCGTTTCAAGCGTAATAACGCCTAAGCGCAGTGTGGGCTATCTTGCCTGAGTAAAAACACCTAACAAGCTATGGCCTTTGAGTGAGATTCGGAGGTGGAATACTCGTCAACAAAAGGTGATTCTTGTGGCAATAGACGGGCGTGATAACAGATGTTGATGGACTCTTAAGTTGATATGGTGGATATGGAGGAGCAAAAGCAATGGAACTTGTTCTTGATCATGTCGAAATCGAGCGCCTTATTGAGAGCTACTCAAGTAGGGTCGACACCCTCATAGACGGCTATGTAGGTAAGAAGGAGCTACTAATATCTCTGTTGCAGGATATCCAAGACGAATTCAATTATCTGCCCCAAGATGTGCTGGTAAAGGTTAGCCAGAGTCTGGATATCCCCTTGAGCCAGGTGCTCAGTGTAGCTACCTTCTTCCGGGCTTTTAGCCTGAAGCCCAGGGGACGCCACCTGGTTACTGTTTGCCTTGGCACTGCCTGCCATGTTAGGGGGGCGCAGAGGTTGGTGGACAAGATAGGGAGGGATTACGACCTCAAACCCGGTGGCACTACAGAGGACCAGAGGTTCACGCTGGAGACAGTCAACTGTTTGGGGTGCTGTGCTCTGGGTCCTGTAGTAGTTGTTGATGGCAAGTATGAGAGCCAGATGAACGCCGATAAGCTGGACCGCGTTTTAAGGAAGCATGAATAGACTATGAAGGGAGAGCTATGGTGGAGCTATGGCTAAAGAGGCTAAGCAGCCCTTCTGAATTGGAAACACTGCGGCAGTCGATACTGCAAGGAAGAGATCCCAGCCACCTCTGCATAACGGTATGTGGTGGCACTGGCTGCCGTGCCTCTGGTGCTGAAGAAGTTGCTGAAGCGTTCAAGGACGAAATTGAAAGACGGGAAATTCAACTGGATGTGGAGCTGAAGGAAACAGGGTGCCACGGTTTTTGTGAGCGGGGACCATTGGTAGTCATTCGACCAGAGAAGGTCTTCTATCAGCGAGTGAGGCCGGAGGATGTCCCAGAGATCATCTCTGAAACTGTGCTCAACGGTAATATCATTGAGCGCTTACTTTATGTGGACCCGACAACAAACGAGCGACTTGTTCATGAACATGATGTCCCGTTCTATAAGAGGCAAATGCGCAATATTTTTAGCGCCAACGGCGAGGTCGATCCCACGCAAATCGAGGACTATATCGCTATTGGCGGCTATTCTGCCCTGAGCAAGGTCCTCTTCCAAGTGTCCCCTGAGGAGATCATTGAGGAGATAAAGAGGTCCGGCTTGCGGGGCAGGGGTGGTGGTGGCTTTGCCACAGGGAGGAAGTGGGAATCCTGCAGGCATGCTCCTGGCGCTATTAAATATGTGATCTGCAATGCTGATGAAGGGGATCCCGGCTCTTATCAGGATAGAAGTCTCCTCGAAGGAAACCCCCATAGCGTTTTGGAGGGAATGGTTATCGGAGCCTATGCCATTGGTTCCCACCGTGGCTACATCTATGTCCGCAACGAATATCCCTTGGCGGTAAAACATGCCAGGATAGCCATTGAACAAGCGATGGATTACGGGCTGCTGGGCAAGGACATACTGGGCTCTGGCTTCGACTTCACAGTGAGCATAAATAAAGGGGGAGGGGCCTTTGTCTGCGGAGAGTCCAGTGCACTGATGGCTTCCCTCGAGGGCAATGCGGGTGAGCCAAAAGCCAAGTATATTCACATGTCGGAATCGGGTCTATGGGATAGGCCCAGCCTCCTGAATAATGTCAAGACCTGGGCCAATGTGCCGCTGATAATCAATAGAGGGGCTGATTGGTATTCCGGGATTGGAACTAAAGGCAGCAAGGGAACGATGATATTCTCCCTGGTGGGGAACATAAATAACACCGGTTTGGTGGAAGTGCCCATGGGGATAACCTTGCGGGAGATGATTTACGATATCGGAGGAGGCATCCCTGGGGGAAAGAAATTCAAAGCAGTACAGACCGGAGGCCCTTCAGGTGGTTGTATCCCTGAGCAATACCTCGACACCCCCGTGGATTTCGATGAGCTCACCAAGCTCGGCTCCATGATGGGCTCGGGTGGCATGATTGTGATGGACGAAGACACCTGTATGGTTGATGTGGCCAAATACTTCGTCAATTTCCTTGAAGGAGAGTCATGCGGCAAATGCGTACCCTGCCGTGAGGGACTGCACCGGATGAGCGAGGTCCTGACTGCTATCACCGAAGGGAAGGGCAAGAGGGAAGATCTCGATATATTAGAAGAACTGGCTGACGTTCTTGCTGATGGTGCCCTTTGTGCCTTGGGACAGACCGCAGCTAATCCAGTTATGACTACCCTTCGTTATTTCAGGGATGAGTATATAGCTCACATCGATGAGAAGAAATGTCCAGCTGGCGTTTGCCGGGAGCTAATCCAGTATTCCATTGATCCTGAGCTCTGTGAAGGGTGTCTCAGATGCCTGAGGCTATGTCCCACACAAGCCATCCATGGTGAGAAAAGGGAACCTCACACCATTGACCAAAGCATGTGTATAAAGTGCGGAGCCTGCTATGACGTTTGCAAATTTGGCGCAGTAATAAAGCAGTGAAAGGAGGCTAACAATGGCAAAGGTATGGGTTGATGGAAAAACTCAAGTCGAGATAGCGGATTACCCGGGAATGAGGGCAGTTCACCTGACCATAGATGGCAAGGATGTCAGGTCTCTGCCTGGCAAGACCATCCTGGAGGTTGTGAACAGTCACCCAGGGATCGGGAATGTCCCCGCCCTTTGCTATCACCCTGCGGTCAAACCCTATGGGGCGTGTCGGCTATGCACTGTGGAGGTGGAGGAAGGGAACAGGACCAGATTTGTAGCTGCGTGCCTTTATCAGATAAAGGCGGGGCTGGTGGTAAGGACTGATACCGAAAGGGTGAGGAAGCTGCGCAAAGGGATACTCGAGCTTCTGTTGGCAAGATGCCCCAACGTGAAGCAGATACAGGATTTGGCTGAGGAGTATGGTGTTGAGCAGCCGAGGTACGCTCTGGGAGATCAAGAATGCATCCTCTGCGGTTTATGTGTCCGAGCCTGCCAAGAGATTATAGGGAGATCGGCGATAAGCTTGGTCAATCGAGGAATCTACAGAGAGGTAGCTGCTCCCTTCTATAGTTATGAACTGAGTGGGGACTGCATTGGCTGTGGAGACTGTGCCTTCGTCTGCCCCACCGGTGCTATTTCCCTCGGCCCTGATGGAAAGCCCGTATTGCCGAAGGTAAAGATACCCTATCCTGAGATCGAGGCAATGATGCAGGAACGGGAAGTAGCTGCTTCAAGCCGCTAAGTGTCGTAGGTAGGATCCGATTAGAGGCACAACCATCGCTGAAGCGATGGTTGTGCCTTGTCATAACCAGCGGGCCTTATCGCTGTGCTTCTTCTTGTGCTGCCTGGCTTCCAATTGCACTTTAAGTCAGATTGTGCCATGCTCTAACTTCATGGTCTTTACACCAAATACTACTGCAAGAGTGTGTCGGTTTGTCCTGCTTGTTTGGACAAACGCCTCTTGATGCTTCGTTCGTCAAACCACACGATCAGTGGCGGCATTACGACAATAGTGCTGACCAGACAGAGGAAGACCCCGATGACGGTAACTATGCCGAAATCACGAATCATGACGAAATTTGAGGCCACCAGAACGCCGAAACCGGCTAAGGTGGTCAGTGCCGTGGTGACAATGGCCCGTCCTATTCTTGATGCAGCTATCACCATAGCGCTTCGCGGTGGCTCTCCCTTTTGCTTCTCCTCTTCGTACCTGCTGGTGAGAAGGACCATGAATTCGGTGTTGATTCCGACTACGATGATTCCCAAAATGGCAGTGAGTGGGTTAAGGGCAATACCTCCGACATACATCGCCAATGAAGCCAAGCCGAACACTAAGCCCACAGGCAATATGATGAAGAGTGCACGAGAAAGGCGTCGGTAAATCAGGAGCAGAGCCAGGAAAACTGCGCTCAGACACAGTATATTCAGCATGAGCCTCGGCCCTATCACGGCATCAACTGTGCTTGCTCCCAGGGCCATGGTGCCAACCGGAGCCATACGCACTCCATCCGGCAGCTGGGCATCCTGTCTCATCTGTCCCAGCAGGTCGTGGACCTGTTCCAGGGATATGTGCTTGCTGGTGAAGGACACACTGGCCATCTTCCTGTCAGCAGAGATGAACTGGTTCACGTATAGTGACGGAATACTCGCCAGTATTTGGTCGATTTGCGAGCTATTATCGGGGATGGTCCCTCCAGCTGCTCCGCTGATGAGAGTTGCCGGGCTGTCCACCGAAACGAGCTCCAGATGGAGCCCGAGTTCATTATCTTGATATGTCTTGAGCCAGCTGAGGACTTCAGGGTCGGTTACGTCGTCTGCCTCTACCATGAAGCGAAGATGACCCCCATAGCCCAGAACGTCGCGCAGCTCCCGCGTATCCTGCAACTCAGCTATGCCCTGGGGCATAAGCTGTTCATAATCTGTATTGGTCGGCAGCCAATGGTCGACGACACCCCCGGCGATTCCCAGGGCCACCGCGATCAGTAAGATCGGGATTGGGTTTCTCACTGCGAACTTAGCGATGCGCGCTAATATTCTCTCAATGCGCTGACTGGCTGCTGTTGCTGCTTGCCCCAGTTTGGCGACGGGCATCTTTCTATCGCCGAGATACACAATGCTGTGAAGCAGGAATAACGCAACTACGTAGCACAGCAAGATGCCCACAGCGAGAATCATCCCGAAATCCTGCACCATGGGCACCTGTGATATGTAGAGCGTGATGAAGCCGATGATCGTGGCCAGGAGAGAGATCCCAACCACGGGAAACATACGTGTCAGCGAGGTGATGATCGCCTCTGCGACCGAGCCGTTTCTGGCGATCTCCTCTTGATAGCGGTTGTGGAACTGTATGGAGTAGTCGATGCCGAGGCCGATAAGTATGGGAAGTACCGCCATGGTTGCCATGGAAAGGGGCACTGACGCATATCCCATAATACCGAACGTCCACACCGCACCGACACCTACCATAAGCAGCGAGAGCAAGCGCCAGCGCACCCGAAACAGCAGAGCCAGGATTAAGATCATCACCCCGACGGATAGTCCCAGCAGAATTGCCATGTTATTTCCTATGCTCTCGCTGATTGCTTCGATCAGCTCTGGGTCGCCGATGACCGTAGCGCTTACATCCTCCAGCGAGTGCGTCGAGAAGAAATCCTCGATGTCCTGCACTGACTGTAATGCCTCACCCTGGCTCATATTCCCTACGGGCGTTACGGCGAGCAGGGCGTGCTGGTCATCGACGGTCTCTGGGCCCAAGATGGCAAGGTAACGCTGGTCCTGGGAGAAGTCCTGCGCAAATTCACTGAGTATAGCTGTATTATTGGCAGAGGAGATGTCCCCACTTTGTCCTGTGAGCAGCACTATAATCGGCTCGCCGCCGAACTGCTCTTCGTAGCGTGCGTTGTCTTGGAATACCTCGGAGCCAGGGGAAACGATTGTATTGAAGCCGGTCGCGGTCTTTAACAGGGTTATGCCCGGTACGGCTGCAGCGGTCAACACTACAGCGACTATTATGAGCCACCATGGCCTGCGTACGGCAAAGCGGGCTATTGTTTCGGGCAATTTTCGCAGTCGCTCTTTGACTCTCACCGTCTTTCAGTCGCAGTAATCTTTCAAATTTGGGAAGCTTGCCGATTTCAGACGCTCTGTCTCGCTGCATTGCTGTGGAGGAACTCGGCGACCTCGGCCGCCTTTTGAAGCTGTTCCATAGTGAGGCCTTCCAGGAGCCGTTCTATTTGGAATTGTCCCCACGTCCACAGCCTATTTGCCAGCTCTTGCCCTTGAGGCGATAGCTTACAGATAACCAACCTGCGGTCTTGAGGGTCGATATCCCGCAATACGAGTCCCTTTCTCACTAAATGGTCCACGGTGCCGGTAGCTGTAGATAGGGCGGTCCCAGTGGCAGTGGCGATGGAGCTCATTCGGCAGGGGCCCTCAGTATGCAGAACCAATAGAATTCGGAGTTGGGCCACCGTTAGGTCTGGTGTCAACCACTCGTGCGGAAGGCCGGGGATGAGCATGTTGTACATTTCCTCAGACAACTTCAGAATGTGTCGAATCAGACTTTCTCTGTCCTGCTCCATGCTTCCCCGGACAATATTTCTGTGAGCCCGTATAATTTGCCCTGACCTAATCATATCATGCATTCTGCTGATGGTCAAGAACCATGTGGTAGGTGTCAGCCAACGGCATCTTGCAGCTTCTTGATGAGTTCCTGCTTCTTCTGTTCATCGCTTAATATCTGCTGCTTGAGCTTCTTCCAAGTGCCCTGACAATCTTTGTAGGCAACCCCGACTATCTGATGAATGGCCTGGTCAATTTGTTTCTTGTGGCCGGGAGCGACCTCGATGCCGGCCTCATTCAGGATGTCCTTTATATGGCGAAAATAGCAGGACATGGGATGTCACCTCCACGCGGTTTTCCGTCTCGCCAATCCATACCTCAGCATAAGCATTTTTATTTGTCAAGGCAAGCGGTTCGGTTGTAGAGAGGGGAGGATACATTCTATGGTGAATGGATATAGCGAGATATGCCTGCTGACATCGTAAGAGATAGGGGGTTGCCTCCCCGTTAAGAGACCAATTTCTTATGGTGACGTTCTTCGTTAACTTCAAGAATTGACCGAATTCGGATAACTTGGGCAGCATCCCAGGCATTCCTTGCTCATAATGAGAGTATAATGGGAGTATCAGGTACAATTTGCGAGGCGGCATCGTCGAGAACCGGGATGGAACGATAGGGAAAGAGCACTGAGGGCAGGAATAATGTTGCTGTTGGGACATGTTGGTATAACAATGGGTACAACAAAGATAGTGAGCGAGCTTTGCTCCCGGGGCGTTCTTCCTTGGCAGCGGAAGGGGAAAGAGCAAACAACGGGCTTGGCTGCGGTGACCGTGTCCAGTACCAGCAACAGGTCCCTCTCCATGAGAGTTAGTGCCTCGCTGAAGGCACTCGACTACCGATTGGTAGTCATCGGGGCACTATTGCCAGACATCATCGATAAACCAATAGGGATTGCTTTCTTCGGCAACGGAAGGATATTCGCGCACTCGCTCATCTTCATTTTAGTGCTATTGGCCATCGGTGTTATTCTCTATCGCTGGAAAGGAAGGACAGGTGTCCTTGTCCTTTCACTTTGCGCAGCGGGTCATCTTGTTCTAGACCGAATGTGGGGGATGCCCGCCACGCTATTCTGGCCGTTTCGTGGATGGGCCTTCCCTGATGTTGGCTCAAGCGCTTGGTTTTTCTCAGCGACCGATTTGGTACAGGTTTTGACGGAGAATCTTTACGCGTTTGTCGGTGAGATAATTGGCGGGCTGATGGTGCTCGGAGTCTTGATCTTATTGATAGTGAACCGAAATATTGGGCAGTTTATCAGGACTGGCATCATCAAGTAATCAGGCCTCGACATTATACGAAATAGGTAAAAAATCACCCGTTTGGGGGGTTGTGTTAATAGTGCTTTCGGCTGATATAACATGTAAATAGAGGGGGTTGGTTTGACTTTTCCGTTGATAATGGATATACTTTTTGACTGTCTACGGAAAGTCTGGTCGTTGAGACAAGGGAGGAGGCCAATAGCGAGCGCTCGACTGGATCTTTACAGGTTTGCAGAGGTAAGCTATGCAGATTTTCGGCACCAGTGGAGTCAGGGGAGCGATCGATGCTGAATTTACTCCCCAGTTTTGCTTGGAGCTGGGGCAAGCGATAGGAACCGCGCTTGCCCCTGGTTCATATATCTGTATTGCCTCCGATACTAGGAGAAGCCGCAGCCAGGTTAAAGGCGCTCTGGTCTCTGGTTTGCTATGCACCGGGATCAATGTCACCGATCTCGGAGTGCTTCCCACTCCAGCGCTGGCACTGCTGACAAAGGAGTTAGGGTTCACTACTGGCATCATGATTACTGCCTCTCATAACCCTCCTGAGTTCAACGGGGTTAAGCTTTTCAGTGCCGAGGCTGTCGGATACAACAAGAGCCAAGAACAACAGATTGAGGACATATTCCTGAATAAAGGATTCAGGAAGGCCGGCTGGGAGGATTGTGGCATCTTGACCACAGATGCTGATGGCGTGGAGAAGTACTTCCGATTCATCGAAGAGAGGGCCCGATCCTTGAGTCTCGTGCCAAGGCTCAAACTGGCCATGGACCCCGGCAACGGCGCTGCCTGCGGCTTCGCTGCTCTATTCCAAAGGCTGGGGTTTGATGTGGCCTCAATAAACGATGAGCCAGATGGCCTGTTTCCAGGCCGTGGCCCAGAACCAAAGAAGGAGACCTTGGAGGGCACGGTTGGATTCCTGAGGCAACAACAAGCGGATCTGGCTATCTGCTTTGATGGTGACGCCGACCGCGTTGCCTTCTGCGACAGGGATGGCTTTCTGGGCTACACGGAGATGATCGCCTTTGTCTCCAGACTGGTCAGCCGGGGTGGAGGAAATGGGAGGGTGGCCACTACTATAGAGACGGGACGGCTCCTTGATCTGGCGCTGGCGGATTTGGACACCGAGGTGATCAGGGGCAAGGTCGGGGACGTAGATGTGGCACACCTGGCTCGGGAGACTGGGGCCGCTATTGGTGTGGAACAGGTTGGCGTTTATATCATGCCCCAAGTTGGCTACTATCCGGATAGCTTCTTCGCTGTCTTGTCTTTGCTAAGTGGAATAACGGATGTAGCCGAGATCAGGGATTTCTACCGGGGTCTTCCTCGGCTTTTCTTTGACAAGGCAAAGCTTGAGTGTCCTAAAGTATTGAAGCCAAGGGTTATGGAAAAGCTGATGGCTGCTGCTCAGAATCTGGGTGCCCGCGAAATCAACAGCCTGGACGGGATCAGGTTGGAGTTTGAGGACTCATGGCTTTTACTACGGGCCAGCGGCACCGAGCCCGCCATCAGAGTGCTCGCTGAATCGGCATCGGAAGAAAGAATGGCGGAGCTATTGGATCGCGGGGCACGTTTGGTCCAGGAAACGATCTCAGCATCGAGGTAATGTATTGAAGGTTGTGTTTCTCTGCGGTGGCATCGGCAGGAGGATGTCCCCCATCACCGAGGATAAGTTTCTGCTCAAGTTTCTGGGCCAGACTTTGCTTGAGCATCAAATCGAGCAGGCCAGGGAGGCAGGGGTGACCTGTTTTGTTATCGTGGCTAATTCGACAAACCTTGCCAAGATAAAGGAAGTCACGGGGGATATTAACGGTGTCTCGTTTGAGTTCGCTGTGCAGAGAGGGCCTCTGGGAATGGCTGATGCTCTGGCAAGCGCCGAGGAGTTGTTATCCGCGGAGCCCTTTCTGGTGGTGAGTTCCAATGATATCCTTGATGGCTCAGCATATGGCGATATACTCGGGGAATATGAAGGGGGCTCTGCCCTCTCCTATATCCTGGCCAGCAGGGTAGAAAGCTATTTCCCCGGCGGCTATTTAGTGGTCAACGACCAAAACGAGCTCACAGGCATTGTGGAAAAACCACGGAGGGGTGAAGAACCCAGCGATCTGGTTAACATCGTGGTGCACTTGCATACTAAGCCCAAGGTGCTCTTTGAGAACATAGCATCGATCGTTAGAGACGGCGATGATGTCTACGAGCGGGCTCTGCAGCAAATGGTAGAGTTGGGATATAGAGCCAAGGTCGTGGCTTACAATAGCTTCTGGGCGGCTATCAAGTACCCTTGGCACATCTTCACCGCCATGGAGTATTTCTTGAGCCGCATAGGTAGGAACATCTCTGAATCGGCGCAGGTTTCGCCCACGGCCATTATCGAAGGCGATGTGGTCCTGGGGGAAGAGGTCAAGGTGCTGGAGCACGCGGTAATCCGGGGACCGTGCTACATTGGTCGGAATTCGGTCATCGGCAATAACGTGCTTATACGTGGCGAGAGCCACATTGGGGAGGACTGTGTCGTGGGCTACGGCACTGAGGTCAAGCACTCGTACATTGGAGATAATTGTTGGTTCCACTCCTGCTATGTTGGTGACTCCATCATAGCTGACAACTGCAATTTCGGTGCTGGAACGGTCATGTCCAACTGGCGGTTCGATGAAGGGAACATTCGGATCAAGATCGGAGATGAGATCATAGACACAGGCTTGGACAAGCTCGGGGCTATCATCGGCAGCAACTGTAGGACTGGAGTTAATGCCAGCATCATGCCCGGGAGGAGAATGGGGCCAAATTCTGTCCTTGGCCCTAATCTTTGCCTGACTGGAGATCTAGGATCAGACAGGGTGTTCCTATCTGGACGCAGCCGCAAAATCAGGAAGTAAATAGACATGTGTGGGATAGTTGGCTTTGTGGGAAGGGAATCGGCCGCTGGCGTAGTGCTGGAGTCGCTGAAGCGGCTCGAGTATAGGGGTTATGACTCGGCAGGGCTGGCCACTATGGACAATGGCCAGCTATGGTGTAAGAAAGGCGTGGGAAAGCTGGCTGAAGTTCAGGCAAAGCATAGCATGGATCTGCTTCCCGGCAACACAGGCATCGGGCATGTCCGCTGGGCCACGCATGGCGCAGTCACCTCGATAAACGCTCATCCCCATCTGGATTGTAGAGGTGAAGTAGCTATTGTTCATAATGGAATTATCGAGAACTACCAAGAGCTGCGCCAGCAACTTAAAGAAGAAGGACATGAGCTGGTCTCGGAAACTGATACCGAAGTCATTGCACATCTTATTGAACATTGCCTGGCAGATGGCTGCTCGCTGGAGCATGCGGTCTTGGGCACCATCCGGAAGCTATATGGCTCCTATGCTTTCTTGGCTATCTCAAGCCGGGAGCCAGGGAAAATCGTGGCTGCCAGAAAAGACAGCCCCATGGTGGTCGGCGTCGGCAACGGCCAGAATTTCCTCGCTAGCGATATCCTTTCTTTCATAGATCGGACCAATCAGGCTATCTTCGTGGAGGATAACGAGGTCGTGGTGTTGACTGAGGATGGAGTAACCGTCTTGGACAGAACAGGCAAAAGGGTGGACAGGAAGCCAACTGAGCTGCAATGGAACCATGAAGAGGCGAGCAAGTTGGGTCATGAGTTCTTTATGCACAAAGAGATTCAGGAACAGCCTCAGATGATGTTGAGGGCTCTAGAACAGGACAGGGAATTCATCGTCGAAGTCGGCATGGACATCCTACGGGCCAAGCAGGTCGTGATAACAGCTTGCGGCACTTCACGGTATGCAGCGCTCATTGGCAGATACCTCTTTTCCAAATTAGCGGGCAAGTTCTGCGATGTCATTATGGCCTCTGAGTTCCATTATTTCGCTGACTCCGTTGACAAGAATACCCTTGTTATCGCTGTCTCCCAGAGCGGCGAGACCGCTGATGTCATGGAGGGGGTGAAAAGGGCCAAAGCCAATGGTGCCCAGATCCTGTCTATCGTCAATCGGGCCGGTTCTCTCCTCGACCGAATCAGCGACAAGAGCATCTATCTACATTGTGGCCCTGAGATCTGCGTCGCAGCCACTAAATCCTTTATCAACCAGCTCGTTGTCTTCTACTTATTGGCCTTCGCTATGGCCAATCGATTGCTCGAGGCAATTGACCAGATCAGCTCCATTGCCCAAGAGATCGACCGAAACATCAAACTGAATGGCTCCGGCATAAGTGAGTTGGCCCAAAGGACCAAGGACTGCAACGATTACTACTATATCGCCCGCGGAATTAACTTCGCCATTGCTGCTGAAGGCGCTCTGAAACTAAAGGAGATTTCCTATATCCACGCCGAGGGTATGCCTGGTGGGGAACTGAAGCATGGCACTTTAGCTCTGATTGAAGAAGGAACACCTGTGGTCGCAATCTGTCCTCGGGATTACACCTTCGAGGAGACCCTGAGCAACGCTGCCGAGGCTAAGGCGAGAGGGGCTTTTATCGTTGGCGTTTCTGACGAGAGGAACGAAATCTATAACCACTGGGTCCCGATACCAAAGGTTAAGGAGATCTACTACCCGCTTGTCAGCGTGGTACCACTTCAGTTGATAGCCTATTATTTGGCACTTAGCCGTGGTACGGACCCCGATAGGCCCCGCAACTTGGCCAAGTCGGTTACAGTTAAGTAGGACGGCGATTGATTTCCCCCTTTCCTGCCTCCTGGTCACAGCACGCTGTTTGCCGAGGAAAGAGCAGCCTGCTCTTTAGCATATCCAGGCAGCACTGTGTACCCTCTGTCCTTAAGCGTCGCCAGTGTTACCGGGAGGACCTCGGCATCGTGATTGTATGGGGAAAACACCAGAATCATGGCTGGTGGGTAGACGTAGGGGAGCGACTCCTTCAGGGCCAGGGATATGGGGTGCTGCTCGGTTGCCCTTCTTGCTGCTTCCTTCTCCAGACCCAAGACGGCAGCCAGTCTCTGAGCCGGCTCCGACCCTACTCCTTCAAGCCTATCCAGCGTACGGCTCAGTCTCTTTAGATCAGGAGGCTGCAGGAATCTCACCGTAGGCTGCACCAGTACCGTGTTCTCTATTAGCTGAAGCACCTTGTTCAGCATTATCTTAGGTGCTGTTATCGGTGTTACTGCCACCACCTCTTGCTGATTATAGGCGGCCAGCGCCGTGGGGATGGAGTTTGCAGCAAGAGTCATGACGGAAGTTACCAAGCTCCATGCTAACCTGTCTGCCTCCTCAGCATCCTCGACCGCCAGGTTGACCACGATCAGAGCAGTCCGAGCAGCCACATCGGAATATCTCTTGACAATCAGTTGCCTTAGGCGAGCGCTATGCTTCCAGTCCATATCCTTGAACCTGTCTCCTGGACTATAGGGATGGCTGGAGTCATACTCTGCTCCATGGCCCCTGTGACGTGACAATAGAGCCAGGGACGGCGACACCATTGGTCCCCTGAACGTTCTACCTTCTCCCTCGAGATACTTCCTTGCCAGCCAGCTGGCATACCTGGCCCTGGGAACCACTGTCAACACGGCGAGTTCCAAAACCTGATTGACCTGGATCATCCCCCAGGGGTCTAGGATAGAGGCCTGAATAGGGAGGCGCGTCGGCCCCGCAAGGGGTGGTGTCACCGAGGCCTCGATGCGCAAAGTTTCTGCTATCGTGACCTCTGATGCTTCCAGAGAAACCCAAGGGTATGTGCTCAACAACCGCAGCCGCAGTGGCATTCCGCTCCTGTTCCTCAGCACTGCAGACAAGGCCCTGCTTTCGCCGGTAATCACCTTGACGTACGGGGTCTCCTCGCTATGAATGGGCATGGTGAAACGCCTTATGGCGTAGAGTGAAATCCCGAGCATATATGCTGTCAGTAGGGCTGCGGTGAGGCTCATGGTATAGCTGGCCGCTATAAGGGAAACGAAAAGCACCACAGCCAAGAACATGGCCATACCTTTGAGCACTATCGATGGCCTTCTGCCCTTGCTGAAGGAAGCAAAAGGCTGCGCCTGGGCATTAGCCCTAAGTTCGCCATCCAGCAGGGGTATAGCAGGTAACACCAAGAAGGCTGCGAGGGGCTGGGGTATCACTGGCTCAAAGGCTAAGGGGAAAGCGGCGAGACACAGCAAATCCAGCGGTAAGCTTATCTTGGGATTAGGTCTCCTCCAGAGCAGGTAAATCTGGAGCAAGAACAGCACCACAGCTATGGCGGAATACGGCAACGCCGATAACGCCATGACCGCCACTAACGCCAGCACGAGGTATAAGCGGGGGATCACTCCCCAAGTTGGCTGACTTAATGCCGCCTTCACTTCGGCACTGCCACCCTTTCCAAAGTCCTTTCTATAACATCCCGAGGAGTTATGCCATCCATCTCTGCCTCTGGCCTTATCTGCACTCGGTGCCACAGAACGGGGAGTGTCAGCCTTTTCACATCATCCGGGATGGCGAAATCCCTGTGCTCGAGGAAGGCCAGCGCTCTCGTCCCTCTATACAGGGACATCGATGCCCGGGGGCCGACACCGCCTAAGACATCCCCGTCCTGACGGATTTCACTGAGCAGTGCGATGATATAATCCTCGATCTCTCCTGAGACGAACACATCGCCGACTGCTTGCCTGAGCTGAAACACTCCCTGTGGGTCGATGACCTCAGCGACCTCAGGGTTCTCCAAGAAATCAACCCTGGCGATTATCTGCTTCTCCACCTCATGACTGGGGTAACCGCTTTCCGCCCGAAGTATAAAGCGGTCCGCCTGAACTTCGGTGAGCGGATAGGTCCCCTCAGCACCATACTTGAGCTGTGTGGCAATGACCAGAAAGGGTTGGGGCAAGACATGGGTCTCTCCCTCCACGGTCACCCGGCCCTCCTGCATGGCCTCAAGAAGGGCTGACTGAGTTCGAGGTGTTGTCCGGTTCAGCTCATCGGCCAAGACCACATTGGCAAAGATAGCTCCGGGGACGAACTTCGAGCCCCCCTCAATGGTATGCATGTAAAACCCAGTGACATCGCTGGGGAGCATGTCCGGGGTGAATTGAATCCTTTTGAACTCGCCACCTAAGGCCTGGGCGAAGCATTTGGCGACGGTGGTCTTGGCTGTGCCAGCGGGGCCCTCGATGAGGATATGCCCCCCGCTGAGGAATGCCACCAGGATCAGTTCCTTTAGCTCCTCCAGCCCCACTACCACCTTGGAAACCTCTTCTCGCACCTTCTCCACGATTTCATACAGTTTCTCGTTTTTGGCCATTGCTTATTTCCTCCATACGGGTCTCCAGGTTAGAAATAACATGATCCCTACCGCTGCAAAAATGATCGGAGGGTAGGAAAAAGCATCGCGAGCTATCCCCAGTCCTTCCTGGGTCATGGTCAAGGCCGATTCAGTGAGATGGGATTGGTCCAGCAGGACTTGAGGCTGTGGGGTTCTGGCCGCTGTAGAGTTCGTGAGGAAGGTCTCATTGTCCTCCATCCCTATCATGCCATTGATCGCGATGCTGGGGTCAGCTATTGCGATAACCTGCCCCTGTCCCAATTCGGTGCTGGCTGCTACCACAAAAGGACCTGTCTCATCTGCCTCCTCATCGTAGGAGAAGTTGTCATCGTTGTCCACAAAGCTTAGACTGGAGGAGGAGGCGATGACCTGGTCGTCAGGGACATCGGTCAGTGAAGTGGCATGGTTAAACACGATGGCGTCCACATCTTGAGCCAGCGGAGAGTCCGAGAAATCCATAATCTTGGGGAATTGCTCGTTTCTGTAGTTTATGAGTGGGTCCAGCAGTGGCTGGCCGCTGAATTTCCAGCTTAGTCCCAAATGCCCTAAAACCTCGTTCCCAAAGCCATAATCGTCCATGATTAGTAGCGTTCCACCGCCCAAGACATAGTCCTTGAGTTGCTGCAACTCCTCGGTACTGGACGGGATGTAGGGTACAAGCACCAGCGTTGTCCCCGAGGGCTGAACGGGGAGGTCTGCCAGCGAATTCAAAGTGGTGGCTTGGAATCGAGCGCGAAAAGCATCCGTCCCATTCCATGAGGCGTTTGTGCTGCTGAAATCATCCCTGTCGGGATAGACCCAGATGACGAGCAACAACATTATTGCGACAAGGCCTGAAATCCACAGAATCCTGCGCCAGTTCACCTTGAAAGCTCCCTCTCGAGACTATGGGCTATTTGTTCTGCCTGGGCTACCTCCTCAGCGCTGGGAATAGAGGGGGAGTATAATGCCTGCTCTGCTCGCCATGTGAGTTCGGCGAAGCTTTCCCCGACCTTGCCCAGATGTCCCTCGACCTCGTTCAAGAATTCTCGCAGGGTCTGCTGACTCTGCAACAACATACCAGTGCTCTCCTGCACTAGTCTCACGGCCAAATAGTATGTGGCAAGTACTTGTTCCTTGGAGTCCTTGGGCTCAACTGCCACTATGAGATGCTCCTCGGCGGACTCAGGAAATGCCTCTTCCTCAGGGGTCAAGATGACAAGGTGTCTTCTTCGTCGATACAATACTACGCCTATGGTGATGAGCGCCGCCGACAGCAATGCGATATTGAGGGGACTGAGCACGAGAACGCTGGCCTTTGCCTGTGTCGTTCCCAACCAGGACTCAGAGGGCACAACAGTCACGTCTATGCTTTGGCTACCCCCGATTATAGGGGCCCAGGGGACGCTAAGGTCAAAGCTGAAGGTGCCGTCATCTGAGGTTGTAGTCGTGGCAGAAGTTCCACTGAAGCTCAAGTTCACTGCTGCCCCGCTGATCGGTGTCCCTTCCCAGGACACACTCCCGTCTACCCTCAGCGATGCCGAGGAGAACACAAATCCCGAAGTCTGAACCACGACCTCAGGAACAAGCTTGGTGACCTTTACCTCGATATCCTGAAATTCGCCGCTGGACTTTTGCTTGGGGATAAGGAAGATCCTCAAAGTATGGCTGCCAAGGTCTATATCTGCAGGCGGTGTCACTTCCAGCTGGAAGTTTCCCTCCCCGTCCGTCAGGGCCTGCCCCACATCGGCCCCCTCCAGGGATGCCTTTAACACCCTCTCGCTAACCTCTCCCGTTGATGTTACCTGACCGCTGATAGTGCCCGCCAGACCGGGGTACATCTCTTGAGGAGCATCGGTTATTTCTAGCTGGCTCTGGTGAAATAAAATAGTCAGGTCTTGGGACACTGAGCACGCCTGGTATGTGTTCTTATCATCATCCCCCTGTGGTATCCACAGGGCTTTGACCGTGGTTGAGGATAAGTAGAGATAGGGGACAGTGATCCCCCTGCTGTAGTAACCGTTCCCATCCGTGACCGCCCCGACCGCCCCGCCCCAGGAGTGCTCGGCGATAATAAAGGTTATCACCTTTCCTGCGGCGTCTGGCAGGGGGTTCCCATACTCGTCGGTAAGCCTTCCGCTGATTATAATGTTCTCGTCCACCCAGGTCTCGCCCGGAGTCAGGACAAGGGTTATCGAGGTAGCTGTGAGTTGCTGCTGCTTTTCCACTACTTTCTGGCTCAGCTCTTGGCGAAGCTGCTCATAGGTGTCTCTCAGCTGGTCTACACGCGACAGCATGTCGGTCAGCGCGTCATAGGCTATTTTCTGTTCATCGGGACCGGCTAAAACCCCCACTTGTTTTCCAATTGCCTCGGTAGCCTGAGTCAGATCTTGCAGCTTACTCTCTGCTTCCTCAATCTGGTCTTCGGCCTGGTCGAGCTTCACCCCGGCATCATTCAATAGCTGCTGGTTGATAAGGCTATCAACTTCCTGGAGCAGCTCGTCTATGGTCTCAAGCATCTCATTGGTTTCAGCGGTGAGGCTATTATAGAGGTCCATGGCGTTTTTTAGTTCCGCTGGAATCGCAGCTTGTTTTAACTGCTCCAGAAGGCTCTTTGCATCGCTGAAGTCCTTCTCCGATATCAGCCGCATAGCAATGCCATAGTTACTGAGGAGCGAGGGGACGGCAAAAGCACTCTGTGCTGTTTCTGGATTCTGGTGAGGCGTATAGCGGAGTCCAGCTGATGCCGCCCAGGGAAGAGAACAGGCTATCAGCAGCGCCAGAAGCAGTACTAAGGTTGCCTTACGCACTAGAACAGGAACGTTGCCCCCAGGATTACCTCAATAAGCTTGACCGTCACCAGCGCCATCATCAGAGCGAGCAGAAGATAGTTCACCCTGCTCAGGTTTCGTCTTGCCCTCGGGTCAAGGTGAATGAAGAACTCGGTCAGCACCAAACACTCGACCACATAGACGGCGAAGGCGAGCCCCAGCGACGATATGGCGATGATGGCGAAGACCACAGTGGTGATGCAAATTACGAGCGCCAATGATAGCACATATCGATTATACAGCGCCACTTAAGACCTCTACCCTAACAGTGGTTTTCCCTTTAGCATGCCTCTCCTCGGTGATAGCAACGGGCTGAGCCAGTGCCTCGGCAGCGATGGAAGCGACAATGGAGGCCAGGGGTGTTCCCAGCCATTGGTGGATAGAGGCACTGCTCTGGGCAAGGCGGAGATGCGAGACCTCGACTTCGATTTCCTTCTCGTCCATCTGCACCACCCTGGCGCTATCGGCGAGATCAAGCAGCCCGACAAGCACATAGGATAATGAAAACCCTACGCCCTCTGCTGTGGCCTCCGGCTTCGCCTTGAGCTTGGCGACAGCCACCGAGCCCGGCGTAGACACCAATAGACCTACGTCCTCGGCCTTAGGGCCGAATTTGACGATGAGCCTCCTCGGCAGAGGCTGTTGGAGTTGGGATAGATCCATGTTTGGTGATAGTGGCAGAAGTGCCTGAGGTCGCCCATCACTGGCCAGCGAGGAAGGAAGATAAATTGCCTTGGATCTCAACCCCAGCTCCTCCACAAGTGTGGCGGTGTTTTCCATTCCCGTCTCCAAGAACATACTTCCCGTCTCCGGTGACACTTTAGGAAGGCTTCTGGCAAGCGACAAGCAGACAGCTCCCAGAATTAGCATAGAGCCAGCCAAAGCGGTCAAAGGTATGGAATCCAGCAGTAGATAGGAGATAGGAGCGAATGCCGCTCCGCTGATGAGCAACACGATGGCCAGGTAAGAGTACACATTAGCATAGCGCTCCATTATTCTTGGGTCTCCCGTTGATAGCATTGTATCAGAAAGGCCTATTCTGAACAACCACCTTCAGACTTTGAGCAAGCTATTCTACAAATCTATATCCAGGAGTTCTCTCATTAAGCTTGACTTGAGGGAGGCAATAGAGCATACGCCGGGGCAAAATGAGCAGGAGCCGCGGTCATGTGGAGGGCATTGCCGTCATCGCCTGAAATCGAGGATCTTGGGCAGCACCTTGGCCAGGCAACTTTCCGCCTCGGCGATAAGAGCCTCCGTGATCGCTGGCTCATCGCCGAAATCAGGATTATAGCGGAGCTCGGGGGCCAGATTGAGGCAGTCATCGAAAAGATAATACAGCTCTTGCCCCGAGAATTCCATGAATGTGAACACCTTTCCCTCAGCCGCGGGGCATATCTCGAGAACTCCATGCTTGTGCGCTTTTACCGCAGTTAGAACAAGGTCGGCTGCCTCCACCATGGCCATGTCTACTTCCCGTGATCGGTAACCGGAGATGTCTATACCCCTTTTGGCCAGAGCTGCTACAGCGGAACTGGCAGCAGCCTTGCCGAAATAGGGGTTGCTTCTGACGATACCTCTCCCTTTGATACACTCAATGCATTCAGTGCCGAAGACACCAGCCGAAGATGCATTGATTTGCCGGGCTAAGCCTTGGTCCACTTGGAACAGCAGGCTGCGGAAGACATGCTCGGCGATTACACCCCGGAGGCGGTTGCCACTACAAACGAACAATATCCCTTTCATGCTGGCTGTGTTTCCGAATTTGGCTTGAAACGCTCGCTCTCCCAATACCCCATTTTAGCCTCGGCTCGAGGCAGTGTCAAAGCAGACCCTATAGTCAACCTCCTCCCCTTCTTAGAAATTGCTGAGCCTTTCCGGCTCCCGTGATCTGATCGAGGTCGACACCACAGCCCCGGCTCAAGCGATCGAAGAATTCGTAGACCTAAGGCTACCAGTGCTCTTGCCTGCCCGGATGGATGTGGAATTCTACGACTAACTCTGCAGATGTGCCAATGCTGGGCTCTAATCTATTTGCGGCTGGCGCGATAGTTGGCGATGTATCGCCTGGCGAACTTGTCATGCCCCAAGATGAGGTCAGCGGCCAAAACAGCCCGGCGCGTCATCTCCGGGTCCACGATGACGCAAGTCAGACCAGCCATTAACCCCATAGTCAGGAAGAAGTTATTCAACACCCCACGTTCAGGCATCCCAAAGGAGACATTACTTATCCCCATGGTGGTGTTGATCCCCAATTCTTGGCTGACCAGGCGTACTGTCTCCAGAGCGACCATGGCGGCCTGGTCGTCTGCGCCCACTGCCAGCGCCAGACAATCGATGATCACATCTTGGCGCGGAATGCCATACTCCTCGGCCCGGGCCACGATTTTACTGGCAATGGCCAGACGTCGCTCAGGTTCATTGGGAATGCCCTCATCATCCATGGTCAGACCAACGACCACCGCTCCGTGTTTCTGCACCAGGGGGAGCACCGACTTTAGCGAGCGCTCATCTCCGTTGACCGAGTTCACCAGAGGCCGACCGGGACAAACAGCCAGGGCCGCTGCCAGGGCCTCGGCATCGGAGGTATCGATGGAGATGGGGACATCTACTGTAGCAGCCACCGCTTCCACGGCGCGGGGTAGCGTTGCCTTTTCATCGACGCCGATGACTGCCACATTGACATCGATGATATCGGCGCCCTCTTCCACCTGGGCCTGGGCTTCCTCACGGACTATGGCCATATCGCCGGCAATGAGGGACTGCGCCAGCCGTTCCCTGCGCGTGGGGTTGATGCGCTCGCCGATGATCACGGCGGGGCGGTCGGGCCCAATGGTTACCTCTTTCTTGGTGCCACGAAGTAGCGTTTCCAAGGTGGCTCCTTTCTGGGATAAACGCCCACAGCCTCAAGGGTTGCGGGTGCATTCACTCTGCCTCTCTCGGCCAACTTAATATATCTTACACTTATACACTTTGCACAGGCCTGATTTCAGCGGCCAGCCTCCACTGAGCTCGTCGCAGGTATCGAGGTCGTCATCGGTGAGGACGTTGACATTTGACTCCCACACCCCGTGGAGCCAGGGCTCCTCTCCGGGAAGCTCGGGGAACCACCAGCCATGCTCGCAATGGATAACCCTGGGGTCAATGCCGTCAAAGAGCTGGGCTTTCTGCCTGATCCGTCCCCGTGGGCTTTCAATCCAGACCCAGTCTCCGTCCTTGATGTCCAGCGGCTCGGCCGTCTTGGGGTTGATCTGGACAATCGGGTCCGGGTGCAGGCGCCGTGAGGAGTCGACCTGGCGGTGCTCGGAGTGATACATGGGGATAAATCGCCCACCGCTGATCAGCATCAGCGGGTACTCCTTGGCCAGCTCCGGATTGGTCACCGGGTTCTCCTTGCTCTCCTCGTGGTACGGCAGCGGATCATAGCCCATTTTCTCGAAGATGGTTGAGTATAGCTCATACTTACCGGTGGGGGTGGCAAACCCCTGCCTTTCGTACTTCTTGAATTCATGTGGTGGGTTATCAAAGCCCCCCTGGGCCATGAACTCCTTGAAGTTCATCCCCAGCGGCTCGAGCTGGTAGTCAAATAGCTCCTCACGGTTCTTCCAGGGCCAGTACTCCGCCTGGCCGAGGCGAATTCCCAGCTCGCGCAGTATCTCCAGATCGGTCTTGCGGTCGTACTTACCCGGCACCGATGCTGGCAGTAGCTGCTCACCGCCAATGATCTGGTTATCGACGCCGGACCATGCGAACATAAATGGCCTTTCCATCCATGAGGCCACCGGCAGCATGTAGTCGGCAAGCTCTGCGCTGGGAGTGGGGAAGTAGTCCTGAACTACGTACAGGTCCAGGCTCTTTATTGCCTTGTACACCAGCTTTACATTGCCAGTGGTGACCATAGGATTGCCAGCGATAGTCATCAGAGCTCTCACCGGGTATGGTTTTCCGGTAATCATAGCCCGATACGTGGTAGGCGGATGGTGCCCTGCTGCTGAGCGGGCCACCTGGTAGGGCTTGCCCCAGACCTTGAGCACGCTTTCCAGGATTAAATCGTAGCCCTCCCACGAGAGGAGTTTGAAGCGATCTGCTCCCAGCTGTTTCTTTTTCAGCTCTGGTGTTGCCAGTTCCCAAAGCTCGAGCTGGGGCTCGGTGATGCACCTGGCTGGCCCGGGCATGTAGGAGCCGCCCTCAATATCGATGTTGCCCGTTATGCCACACAGGATATAGCGGGCCTGAATCGCCGAGATGTGGTTGGTGTGGTGCTCCACGCCCATTCCGTGCAGCATGGCTGCTGGCTTATTGGTGGCATACATCCTGGCCGCTTCCCTGATCTTATCCGCCGGGATCCAGGTTATCTCCGCTACCTTCTCCGGCGGGTATTCCTTAGCCCGCTCCACCAGCTTGTCGAAGCCATGGCACCATTTATCCACGAACTCCTTGTCGTACAGCCCCTCTTCGATAACCACGTTCACCATGCCCATCCAGAGGGCGGTATCAGTGGCTGGCCTGAGCTGGAGCCAGATGTCGGCCAACTCCGCAGTTTCTGTCTTCCTCGGGTCGATGACGATCAGCTTGACGCCCAGCTTCTTGGCGTCGTTAAGCGTCTTCCAGAGGCGGGTGATCGAGTGCCTCGGGTTGATACCGGACAGCATCATGCACTTGGTCTTGGACCCGGCGCCGGGCAGCACGCCAACATAAGTCCGATGTCCCCAACCGGACATGGCGCAGGACACCGCCAGATTGGGCGTGTGACAGATTCTCGATTGCCCGCCGTAGTTCGGGCTGCCAAGGGCATGGAAGAACCGGGTCTGGAGGTCGCTTCTCGTTCTCAGGGTGCCGGTGACCAGAGCGATGGCCTCAGGCCCATATTGGTCCTTTATCTGGCGCATCCTGTCCGCGATCTCATCGAAGGCCTGCTCCCAGGGGATCTGAGTCCATTTGCCTTCGCCTCTCTCCCCGGCCCGCTTCAGGGGGTAGCTGAGGCGATCGGTGTGGTACATCCACTCCTGAGCACCACGCAATCTGAGACAGCCCGGAACCGTGGGCAGCGTGCCCCCTCGAGGATCGGTTGGGTCATCCTCGAACTTGACCAGGTTCCCGTTCTCTACATGTGCCACCACTCTGCATCTACAGTGACAAAACTCGCATACTGCCTTCTTCGCTTCAGCCATCACCAATACCTCCTTCTCCAAAATATCTTATATTCGCTACATATAAGCACATTTCTTTGTCCTGCTATCCGAGGTCATATGGATGGGGCAGGATAATCTTTCCGCTTCCCGTGGCATTCTCTCATTGCAATTTGGGTGCAAAGCTTCCCGGAGGCAGAGCGGTTGCAGCGTGGGTATGCAGAACGTGCTCCAAATTATACAGCAGGGGCGATACTCGTTAAGGTCTCTCTCCTCATCGAACTCATAGTATGCTCCCATTTCCTCCTCCTCTATATGTTGGTTTGTGCCAGGCCGCTCCCTCTCGACTGTCTCCTCAGCTTATATACCTCGCCCCTGACTTCTGTGGTTGTCTGTATATATACAACTTCCCCGATGTCCTGTCAAGTGCTGGCAAAACTTGAACTTGTGTTATAATTCAGGTCAGCTTCGGCGATAGGGCTAACATGGAGAAGTCACCTTGAAACAAACTGTAAAAGCTGAAATCCTGAGGCGCTCGCCAATGTTCTCCATCCTGAACGAGGAAGAGCTCGCTGAACTCGCTGTCCTGGCTGTAGAGCGCAGCTTCGCCTCGGGCCAGTTCATCTTCTGGGAGGGAGAGAACCCCGACTGGTTCTACCTCGTCTGCGAGGGCCGGGTCAAGATTCTGAAACAATCGTCCTCCGGGAAGGAGTTTATCGTGGCCTTTTTCGTCCCTGGGGAGATGTTCGGTGAGGTTGCTGTGTTTGAAGGCAAGCCTTATCCAGCTTCGGCGCAGGCCATGGCCAGGGTCAGGGTATTGGGCATTGAACAAGAACAATTCCTATCTTTTCTGGCCAGCCGCCCCGCAGTGGCTCTGAAGATCATCACAGTCCTGGGAGCACGCTTGCGAGATGCTCACGACCGTCTCCGGGATATGGCTGCAGAAAAGGTGGAGCAGCGCCTGGCTAAGATACTGCTCATGCTTTTCTCGAAACTGGGGCCGAGTCTCACTTTCACCCGTCAGGAGGTCGCCGATATGGCTGGGACTACGACTGAGACGGCGATCAGGATTATGAGCCGCTTGCACAAGGACGGCATCGTTCGCTCCAGTCGGGGAAAGATCACTGTCCTCGATGAGGCCAAGCTCCGGATGCTGAGCGAGGGCCCTCCTCAAATGTGAGCTGATTAGCAGAAGCCTGTCTTCTTACCTCGACACCCCCCCGTTTATATGATTTAAATCATGGAAGCTGCCCCAGGATTGCTCTATCCTGGTATCGGAAGCTGAAACGGAGGTGGATCACAATGCGGTCTCTATGCCCAGGCCAGGATTTCCGAAATCTCACGGTGGATTACTACCAGTGTCGGAGTTGCGGCACTGAGGTTGAGATCTTCTCACACGAAGTCAAGGCGAAGTGCCACAACTGCGGGAACATGGTCTACAAGGAGAGAATGCCATCCTGCATCGACTGGTGTCCGGCAGCGCGCCAGTGTGTAGGTGAACAGAGATGGCAGGAGCTTAAGGGGGAGAGTTGTGGGGAATCTGTTGAAGGAGGTAAGTGATGACGACAAAAGTTCTGAGAAAGATCGTCAGCATCGACGAGGAGAAATGTAACGGCTGCGGGGCCTGTGTTCTGGCCTGTGCTGAGGGCGCTCTTCAGATCATTGATGGTAAGGCCCGGCTTGTCAGTGAAAAGTATTGTGATGGCCTCGGCGCCTGCCTTCCGGAGTGCCCACAGGGTGCCATCACCATCGAGGAGCGGGAATCAGAGGAATTTGACGAAGTGGAGGTGGAGCATCATTTGCACACGCTGAAAACGGAGCATGCTTCTGAGCCACTTCCCTGTGGCTGCCCTTCGGCCTCTGTGACTCAGTTTGAGGTAGAGACTGAGGCCGAAATCCCGACAACGCAAGCCAGGCCCAAGTCAATGCTGGCCCAGTGGCCTGTTCAGCTCACTCTGGTGCCGCCCACTGCGCCCTTTCTCCAGGGGGCTGACCTATTGCTGGCTGCCGACTGCGTTCCCTTCGCCTACGCCGGATTCCATCAGGAGTTCCTCAAAGGGCATGCCCTGGTGGTCGGCTGTCCTAAGCTCGATGACTTCCAGTCGCACCAAAAGAAGCTCACCGAAATTCTCGGGCACGGAGGAGTCAAGAGCCTCACCGTGCTCCACATGGAAGTGCCCTGCTGCTTCGGCCTGGTGCACATGGCCCAGCAAGCAATACGCGCCAGTGGTCGGGACATCCCTTTCCGGGAGGTAACCATCGAGGTCAGGGGCGACCTGAAGCCCTGATCCTACGAATGGAGTGGCAAGGTGACGTGACTAAGGACGAATTGGACAGGGTTCTCGGTTGAAGGTACAGTAGCAAATAACGGGCAGGGCCTGTTCAGTGCAGAGTGCATCAAATTGTGCAAAGGTATTGACTAATTGCTCTCTATCTGCTACGCTGTGTCTAACTCAATTCGAGAGGCAAGCGCCTGAAGGAGGTAGAGAATGCAAGCCTACTGCGTGAAGTGCAGAGCCAAGAAGGAGATCAAGAACCCCAAGTCCATAGTGATGAAGAACGGACGTCCGGCCACACAGGGTGTGTGTCCCACTTGTGGCACTAAGGTATTCCGCATCGGGAAGGCCTAGCCCGGGATTCCATCCCAAAATCTAATGGCTCGGATGATTTTGTATCTGCCTGATTGCTGAGAAGAGGCAGAAGCAGTCTCCGAGTCTTTATGAGGACTTGGTTGCTCGATAAACCACAATCGCAGCTGCGGCCGTGAAGTGACTCGGCAGGCATTAGTCAGAAGATTCTTTATCATTTATCGTTCTTATATGTGCTGACTTCACGGTTAGCTTGTATGCAGCTCAGCGTTTCGGCGAGACGAGTGGTACGGCAATGCTGAGGTGTGGGGAGTAGGGCTCCTAGCCTGCAGTGTTTCTTTTGATACGCTTCATCTCACACGGATCTTGCCGCCTGATACCCTCTGTCTAAACGGCTCCTATGGCGCAAAAGGCACAAGCATTGGGCCAAAGTTCGCCGACAGAGACCTTCTATAACACGCTCCCAGTTTCTAAGAGACAATCCTAGAGGCGATATCGATATATGGAACTGAATTATCTATCCAGTATGACGTACAAACAGGTCCAAGTTTTGGAACGGAAAACAGATATAGCGCTATTTCCGATAGCGCCGACAGAAGCCCATGGGCCTCATTTGCCCATGATGGTAGACGTTTTGAGTGCCGATGAGATCACAGAACGAGCAGCAAGAAAGCTGAAGGAGAAGGGAATCGAAACACTGATTGCACCAACTCTGAACTATGCCTTGGCCGACAGCTCCAATTCATTTGATGGCAACATAACAATCAGGTTTGAGACAGTGGCCAACATTGTGGAAGATGTATGTTTCGCTTTGGCCAAATGGGGTTTCAATCGGATTATGATCGTTTGTGGTCATGGTGAGCCACGGAATATCAAAGCTATAGCAGAGGGTGCAAAAAAAGCGTCTGAGAAGACCAGAATGGAAACTAAGATATCAGACTGGTTCATGGGTGGGTTACCCGAGATTGCCCCGGTTTGCAAAGAGGAGCATCCAGAATGGGATTGGCATGCCGGAGAGTGGGAAACAGCTTTGGTTTTACTGCGGCATCCTGAGTTGGTAGATGAAAAGGAGTTAGGCAAACTGGAGCCCAACTGGGAAGGCGAACATCTTGTTGAGAATATCGCCGCGGGCAAGCGTGACTGGCTGGCTTTGGGAGCTCCGTTGGCTTACTTCGGAGACCCTCGGTTGGCAACGAAGGAAACCGGAGAAAAGGTGTATGATATATTCTCCGATATCGTGGTACAAGAAGTGTTGGAGCTAAGAGAGGTAAAGATTTGAGACAGAGACTACCAGTCCACCAGCTGGACTATAGTGACCCCCTCCCCTCCCTCTCCCGGTAACCCAGGTCGGAAAGATTTCACTAAAGTGTGAGTTCTTAGCTGCTCGCGAACTGCCTGACGTAGTGTCCCTGTCCCCTTACCATGAATCAGACGCACCCAGGGAATTTCGGTATTATAAGCTTCATACAGGTATTGGTCAACTTGCGGCAGGGCCTCGTCCACGGTGAGGCCGTGCAAATCCAACTGCGGAAGTGTTACTGCTTCCTCATTGCCGCTAGACATTCTGTTTCAGTCCTTGCCTAATACCCAATTATACAGAAGTACACGGGCTGGGGGAAGGGAGAAGAACCAAAACGGGCAGGATTGCCAAGCAGGTGTCAACCTAATAGGAAGCATTGACATCTGGTGAGGCATGGGATAAAATGTTTATGTCGAATATTATAATATTCTAAAATACTCCTGAGCTGATCGGTCGGGAAAATGGAAGATCAAATCTATGCCTACCATGCCGAGATGTGCAAGGTGTTCTCCCACCCCAAGAGGCTGGAGCTGATAGATGTGCTCCGGGACCAGGAAATGAGCGTGGGGGAGTTGTGCCAGAGGTTGCAATTGAGCCCAGCCAATCTGTCTCAACATCTGGCCATGATGCGGGAGCGCCGCATTCTTACCTCCAGGAAGGAGGGGAATGTGGTCTACTACCGCATAGCCAACCCCAAGCTCCTTCAAGCCTGCGATATTTTGTGGGAAATACTCTTTGAGCAGATCAGGCAGGAAGCGGCCCTGATTGAGGGCAAAACCTGATAGGTTATTTGGGTAAAAAAGAGGACTGGCTCATGCCTAATGCCATTCTGGATGCGGAGCGTTGCCAACCGCAGAGATGTGATAAAGGTGTTTGCCCTGCCCGAAGGCGATGCCCGGTAAAGGCTATCTGGCAGGAAGAGCCCTACACTGTTCCTTTTCTCAGTGCCGGGCGGTGTAACGGCTGTGCCAAGTGCGTAGCTACCTGTTCCCTCAAGGCAATCTGTATTAGCTGAAAGGCTTTCATGGGGAAATGTACTGCGCTTGGCCTAAATGCCTTCGATATCAGACAGAGCCGGGGCGCTATAGGCAATATCGCCAGTATTTGAAGCCATGGAGGTGGCAATGGGCAAGATAAATGCCGAGCAGCGAGCGTATTTGGGAAAAAAATTTGGCAGTCGCGTAACCTTCAACGGGATAGAACGCAAGCTTTACGGACACGACATCGCTGAAGTCCCCAGCCTGATCAGACCTCTCATCGGCAACACAACACCGGAGGCCGTGGTCCAGCCGGAGACGGAGGCCGAGCTGGTGGAACTGGTTCGCTGGGCGGCGGAGAACAACGTGCCCCTGACCCCCAGGGGCAAGGCATCATCTGGCTACGGAGGGGTGCTGCCGCTGAAAAAGGGTGTGGTGGTGGACTTCTACCGCATGAATCGAATCATCCGTATTGACCCCGATGCTCAGACGGCCACGGTACAGGCCGGTGTGGTCTGGGAGAAGTTAGACCGGGAGCTTCAAAAGCATGGACTTACATTGAGGCTGTATCCTACCAGTTACCCGTCGTCTACCGTCGGTGGATGGCTGGCCCAAGGTGGTGCTGGCATCGGCTCTTACGAGGCCGGGTGGTTCCCTGACAACGTGGACAGCGCTCGCGTGGTGCTGCCCGACGGTACGGTCAAGGAGTTCAGCGGCCCCGAACTCGATCTGATCGCCGACGCTGAGGGTATCACCGGACTCATCAGCGAGGTGACCATCCGCGTTCAGCCTCTTGAGGAACTGGAGGTGGTAGCCATCAGCTGCCCGCAGGCCCATGACCTACAGCGGTTGGTGCAGTCCCTTGTGGGTGAGAAGCTACCCATATGGTCGCTGGTCTTTATCAACCCGCGCATGGCGGAGCTGAAGAACAAGGCTCCGCTGATGGAGCACCACGGCCACCCGGTGGAAGAACGCGTGCTCCTGCCTCAAGCCTATGTCATCACCCTGGCCTTCCGTGCCAGAGACCGCCAGGCGGTCATGGGCAGGCTGCCGGAGCTACTCAAGCCCTGTGGGGCGGAGCTGCTCAGCGATGCTATCGCCCAGCACGAGTGGAAGCACCGCTTCAAGCTCATGCTGGTAAAGCGCCTCGGGCCCAGCTTGGTGCCGGCTGAGGTGGTCGTCCCTCTCTCCGCTCTTGGTGACGCGATGACGGAGATCGAGCGCAAGGTGGATCAGCCTGTGGTCAAGGAGGGTCTCGTCATTCGGGAGAGCGGCAACGGCCAGCCCGAGGTAGTGCTCCTCGGGTTCATCCCCAGCGACCAGCGCAAGTTCGACTACAACTTTGTCTTCGGCCTGGTGCTGACCATCATCAAGATCGCCGAGAAGCACGGCGGGCACGCCTATGCCACAGGGCTTTACTTCGGCAAGAAAGCGCCTGAGGTGTTGGGGGCGGAGCGGGTCAGCAGATTGAAGGCGTTCAAGTCCCAGGTTGACCCCAGGGCCATTCTGAACCCAGGCAAAGTTATCGGCAACGGTCTGCTGGGCACGGCCCTCAGCCTGGCAGGGGCATTTGAGCCCCTCATCCGACCCCTCGGCAACCGAGTCATCACCCAGGTTGGTGAGCGGCCCATAGAGCCCAAACGTAATATACCAGCTGACGTTGCCTGGTATGCCTACGCCTGCTCACAGTGCGGTTATTGCATCGAAGAGTGCGACCAGTTCTACGGGCGGGGATGGGAAAGCCAGACCCCGCGGGGCAAGTGGTACTGGCTGCGGGAGTATATGGAGGGGCGAGAGGAGTGGGACCAGTTTATGGTGGACACCATCTTGGTATGTACCGCGTGTGAGCTGTGTAACCTGCGCTGCTCAGCAGCCCTGCCCATCGAGCCGTCGTGGCTGAAGCTGCGTGGCCAGCTCGTGGACGAGGAAAAGAAGATGACCTTCCCACCCTTCGAGATGATGGCAGCGGCGCTCCGCAAGGAGGGTGACATCTGGGCGGGCTATCGCAAGGATCGCTCCACTTGGTTCCCTCAGGACCTCAAGGACAAGCACGGGCCGTCCCACAAGGCCAGCATTGTCTACTTCGCTGGTTGCACTGCCAGCTATGTGGAGCAGGACATCGGTATGGCCAGCGTCCGCTTGCTTGATGCCGCTGGGGTGGACTTCACCTACCTCGGCGAGCAGGAAGATTGCTGCGGAACGCCGATGCTGATGGCGGGCAAGTGGGACGTCTTCGTCGAGACGATGAAGAAGAACATCCAGGCGGTCAAGGAGGCTGGTGCCGATATCGTGGTCTCGTCTTGTCCCAGCTGCGACATGATTTGGCGGCAGGTCTATCCCACGTGGGCCAGGAAACTGGGCATTGACTATGGGATCACGGCGAAGCAATACAGCGAGCTGGTGGCGCAGAAGATCGAGTCAGGGGAATTCACCTTCCCAGATAACGGCCGCCAGCCGGTCACAGTGACCTGGCATGACTCCTGTCACTTCGGGCGCGAGTCTGGTGTATACCAGCCGCCACGACAGCTTATTCAGGCCATCCCCAATGTGAAATTGGTAGAGATGGATCATAACCGGGAAGAGGCGCACTGCTGCGGTAGTGTCCTCACTCTGATGAAAGACCCTCCTGTGGCTGCCGAGGTGGGCAAGATGCGGCTGGACGAGGCACTCGAGGCCGGCGCAGAGAAGGTTCTGAGTCTCTGTCCCTGCTGCGAGTTCCAGCTCCGCGTCAGCGCCGCGAAGAAGCAGGTGCCTATCGAGGTGGAGGACCTGGCACGCTTCGCCGCGTCAGCCCTGGGTTATGAATTTCCCGACCCCAATCCCGAGGTGCATAGCCAGTGGGCGGTCTTCGAGGCTATGATCGCGCTGATGACGCCTCAGGGCTTCGCTGATTTGATGGGCACTATGTGGCCGGAGCTGGTAGACGCCATGCCCTTTGGCATGGGAGCGATGATGCGATTTATGGGCAAGATTCCCGGAGCCCTGGAGCTGATGAAACCCATGTTCCCCGTCCTGTTCCCCAGGCTGTTGCCTATGATGATGCCCAAGGTAATGCCGGTGATGCTGGAGCGGGTGGCGCAGCGTATCCCCATGCCGGACTACATGCGGGAGCAGATGCCGGAGCTGATGCCTAAGGTCATGGACAACCTGATGCCGTACATGATTGGCGATGTGGTGCCGCTGGTCACACAGCCGCTAATCGACTACTTAAAAAGTGGAAATCAGAAGTAAACCTCTGTCCCGGGAACAGAGAATCCCTGGCCGATGTCAGCCAGCACTGCCCTTGATCGAGGCTATGCACCTGATCATCTCATCTGTCGGCGAGCCGGGCCCAAAAACGCCAGCTACTCCCATCTCCTGTAGCTTGGGGACATCGTCGGCGGCGATTGTGCCGCCGACTACCACCCCGATGTGGCTTGCGTCATGCTTACGCAGCAACTCCAACACCTTTCCCGTGTCATAGAGAAGGCCTGAGCCATAGAAACTCAGGCCGACGACATCTGCATCCTCCTGCAAAGCCACTTGGGCCACCTCATCGGCGATGCGATACCTGATGAACACCACCTCCATACCGGCATCGCGTAGTAGCTCAGCCAGAAACCTTATGCCGCGGTCATGGGCATCTTGGTCCGATTTTGCCAGGATTACCTTGAGCTTTTTCTCAGTAGGTGTAGCCATAGCCCAGGACCTCTTTTATTATTCCCTGCGCTTCACCGACGGTAGCCCGAGACCTGAAGGCCTCGATAAGCGCCGGCATCAAAATGCCACAGGAGCTTGGCCAGTCCTCTTTTATCTTGAGCACGGCGCGGCGGACCTCAGCCAGCGCGGCCTTGGTCTCCTCATTGTTACGCTGGGTCCTGAATTCCTTGACTCTCTCTGTTATCTTCTCCTCCGCCTCGGGGTCGACCCGGAACATGGCTGATCGGGAGAGCGCCTCCTCGGTGGCATATTTGTTCACCCCCACGATAACCCTCTCACCGCTCCTTATAGCCTTCTCTCTTCTGTTGGCCGATCTTTCCAGCTCACGCCTCAGCCAGCCTTCCTCCCAGCACTTGAGGTACCCTCCCCTTTCCTCTATTTCGTTGAGAAGCTTAGTTGCCTCTTCTTCTATCTTGTTTGTCAGCCATTCCACATAGTAGGAGCCACCCAGCGGGTCGGTGACGTGAGGGATGTTTGTCTCGTGATAAAGTATTTGATGGGTTCTCAAGGCCAGCGTCACTGCCTCCTCACTGGGGATATTGAGCGCCTCATCATAGGATGCAGTCCAGATGCCGTCAACTCCGCCCAGCACACCAGCTAAGGTCATCATGCAGGCGCGGATGATGTTGTTCAACGGCTCTTGAGCCGGGAGCAGAGAGCCTGCAGTTTGCGGGTAAGTCTTGAACTTCAATGACTCCGCTCTCTTGCAGCCGAATCTGTCCCTGAAGGTCTTGGCCCACATCCGCCTTTTGGCCCGGAACTTGGCTGCGGTTTCGAAGATGTCGAGGCTGAGATGATCATGCCCGTAGAAGTGCGGGACGAAATCATCGGGATCGAGGCCGACCTTGATACATTCTTCGGTAACGGCTATGGCTGTGGCCAGAGTCAGCGCCGCCTCCTGAACCGGAGTGGCACCGGCTTCGCCTGGGTTATAGCCAGTAATGCTCTGCACCTGTGCCATTGGCACTTTCTTGATCAGGTAAGAGGTGAGTTCCGGGCCGAGCTTTATCGCCTGCCGCGGGGGGAAGGCAGCAGAGTCCCAGAACCATTGATGATACCATATGTTACAGGATTTGAGGCGTAGTCGCTCCGCTGGAATGCCTCTGTTCTCGCCATAGACAATATACTGGGCAATACAGGGCAGGGCACTGTCAGGCGTGATGAAAATGACCTCTGTTTTATCGATGGGCTTGCCATCGAAGAGCCTTTCCAGTTCCCACATATTGGAGATTGAAAGCCCACATTCGCCCACCTTGCCCTGAGCCTCGGGAGCGTCCGGATCATATCCCTGCTGTGTGGGCAAGTCTATGAGCAGGGTATAAGGTGCTGGCTTTTCCTCTGCATGCTCCCCGACATGATAGGCCATACCCAGGCTCTCCAGAAAGTCCTTCCTCTGCCTTGTATCCTCCCCGCGGCCGTAGCCATAGCCATGGCGCATCACCCAGGGTTGAATTTGATAGTGCAGCGCATCGTTATCTCTGGTATAGGGGTATTGCCCTGGAGGTGGTAACTCTTCGTATTCCAGGCCTTCTATGTCTGCCGGGGTATATGCCGGCTTCAATGGGATCCCAGAGTCATTTGTCGCATTGAGCTCAGTTTCGCCGAGCATTTCTTCTGCCTGGCGCTGCCACTCAGCAGCCATCGCTTTCATTTTTTTCATTGCTCTCTCGTCAAACATATAACCTCCTTGGACTCCCAAGCGTATCAGGGCAGCAAGTTGCTACTCGGGCTTGAGATAAGGGAAGGCCACCGGCTCCGTGCTCAGGCGCATTTTCCCATCGGCCTTCTCGATGATTATGTGCTTGAGCCAGTTGGGGTCGGAGTCGGGGTAATCCTCCCGCTCCTGGAGCCCGCGGCTCTCCTTCCTCATCAGCGCTGCCCTCATCGCCATCTCGGCGACATCGACCATATTCCTGGCCTCCAGGGCCTCCATCCAGTCCACGTTGAATCTCCTGGTCTTGGCCTTGACCCAGAGCCTGGGCAGCATCTCGCCCCTGATTTTGACCACTTCCTTGAGCCCGGCCTCGAGCTCGTCTTGCTTTCTGGCGAAGACCATATGGGTTGACATCAGCTTTTTGACGCTGCTTTTGACCTCCTGGGCCCTGACGCCATCGCCGCGCTCTATGGGGGCCAGCGCCTGGGACAGGAGTTCCTGCACCTGGGCCTGGGTGACCTTAGGTCTCTTCACGACCTTGGCTCTGGCTGCGGCTTGCTTGCCTGCGACATAGCCCATGGCCATGCAGAAGGGAAAGGAATTCCCTGCCAGTCTATCGGCGCCGTCCTTGCCACCGGAGCCCGCCTCACCGATGGCATAGAGACCGTCCAGGTTGGTCTCACATTTCTTGTTGATCCAGCAGCCACCCTGGACATAATGGGCTCCCGGGCCTACCTCGATGGCGTCCTCCTTGAGGTCCACTCCAGCCTCTTTTAGCAATATCAGGAACGGGTTGTTCTTCAGCGGCTCGAGGAGGTTATCAATCAGGTTTCGGGGGAGGTGCCTGAAGGAGAGGTAAGCCCCACCGTGCAAAGAGCCTCGGCCAGCGCGGACCTCCTTGAAGATGGCCCGGGATGCCGCCTCCCTGGTGACGAAGTCCTTCTCCACCGGGTAGTACCTCTCCATGAACCTCTCGCCCATCTTGTTATAGAAATGACCGTGTAGCAGGAATGAGAAGGTATAGGCGTAGACATCTCGATAGACAGCAGGAGGCCACAGAGGGATCATGGGAATGAACTGGATGAATTCCATGCCCGTCATCCGGGCCCCGGCCCTGTAGGCCATGGCATGTCCGTCGCCGGTCAGGGTGCGATTTGCCGAGGTGAATTCATAGCAGCCCATGAAGCCGCCAGTGGCCAGTATGGTGGACTTGGCCGTGATCACCTTGAGTTCTCCGTCTTTCAGATCGAGCGCGGTGATGCCGACCACTGTGTTGTTCACTTTGATCAGGTCTATGGTCAAGAGGTCGCCCAAGACCTTGATTCCCTCGCGCAGTCTTATCTGGTGGGGGAGAGCCTTTCTGAACTCGCCTCCCAATAACTCACCAATCTTGGTATGCTGGAGAGACCTGGGATATGTCTCGCCGGGCAGGCGAGCCTGGAAGAATTCCTTGCCCCTTTTTGCCAGCCGCATTCCCCAGCGGTCCAGCTCCTTGGCAGTCATCGGCGCCAGCTTCAGGAACTCATATACCAGCTCCTGGTTATTGAGGAACTTGCCGCCCTTGATCGTATCCTGGGCATGTTGCTCCAGGCTGTCCGGGGGATAGATGGCTGCCTGGTATCCCGAGCCACCCATCCACACCGCAGCGCCGTCCTTGCCGAAAGCGCCTTTGGTGGTCAAAACCACCTCAGCACCTGCCTTGTCGGCCTCGATGGCCGCCCTGATGCCGGCGATCCCAGACCCGACTATGAGCACATCGGTTTCTATGGATTTTATTGGCGACATCTCAACTCCTTCATCCTTTGGCTGTGATTGTGATTGCGTTCTCTCTGCAGAAGACGGCACACTGCCTGCAGGTCAAGCCGCAGCAGCTTTCGATATCTGCCGGGAAGGCTATTGCTCTCCTGCCCGTTTTTCGCATTTCGTAGACTCCTACCGGGCAGATGATGACGCAATCGCGGCATCCAGTGCAGCTCTGGGCATCGACCACTATCTCCACTGCCGGTTTCCTTTTATCTATTTTCTCCCGCTTTACATCGAGGTCCACAGCCAGGTCCTTGATCACCTCGAACTTGGGATGTGGCTCGATGGTCATCTCCTTCTCAGCGAGCTTCTTGCAGCTCAGTGCTGGCTTGCCGTTGACCAGTACCGGGCAGGCACCGCAGCGCTGATAGCCTCCTCCGGCGCAGCCGAATCTGAAGGAGAGAGAAGGGTCTTGATGCTCCAGAATATATTGCAGCACATCGAGCACCGTGTATTCTTGGTATGGAGTTTGATAGGTTTCATACCTCGGCTTCTTATCTGCCTTAGGGTCAAAGCGGAACACCTTTACTTGGGCCAGCTCATCTCTTGGCATCTAAGCCTCCTATTTGCGGTACTTCTCTCTCAATGCCTTCTTATCGATCTTCCCCAGCCCGGTTCTGGGAAAGCTGTCGCAGAACTCAACTGACTTGGGACATTTGAAGCTGGATATGTTCTTCTTGCAATGGGCGATGATCTCCTCGGCAGTGGCCGTTTGCCCGCTCTTCGAGATGACCAGTGCCTTGATGGCTTCACCCCATTTCTCATCGGGAATGCCGATCACAGCTACCTCGGCCACCGCGGGATGGGCATAGATTACGTCCTCGACCTCCTTGGAATAGACATTCTCGCCACCGCTTTTAATCATGTCCTTCTTTCTGTCCACATAGGTGATGTAGCCGTCCTCGTCTATCCGCACCAGGTCGCCGGTGTGCTGCCAGCCACCCTTCATCGACTCCGCTGTCTCCTCAGGCATCCTCCAGTAGCCTTGCATCACGGCTTCGCCGCGGGCGCAGAGTTCCCCAACGCCTCCTGGGGGCACGTCGTTATCCTGATCATCGACGACCCTTAGCTCGATGCCAAACGCCTCTGTGCCGGCGGAGCCCAATCTCTGTGGTGGCCCTTCAAGGTTTTCACTGAGCCAGATGCCGCAGATGCAGCCTGCTTCGGTCTGACCGCCGCCATGGCGCACATTACATCCTACCATCTCTATAAGCTTCCTCAGCTGAGCTTCACCCAGGGGGCCTCCGCCAGCCTCTACCAATCTTAGGCTGCTCAGGTCATACTTGTTAAAATCAGGAAAGCTCAATATGGTATTGACTATGGCTGCCAGCCAGGTACAGAAGGTGACTCGTTCCTTTTCGATGGTCTTCAGCATGGGCTCTACTTCAAAGCGTCTCAGTATTACCTGGGTGTTTCCCAACATGAGGTTGGCAAATAGGAACCAATTGGATCCAGTATGGAACAGGGGGGTGATCAACATATTGACATCCCTCGTGCTGAGCCTCAACTCCACGATCCAGGTAATGGCAGCGCTGTGCAGGTTTCTATGGGTTAACATCGCTCCCTTGGGCCTGCCGGTGGTGCCGCCGGTATAGAGGATGCAGAAGAGGTCATCAGGACTGACCTCTACCTCGGGCTTGCTCTCCGGCGCTGAGCTCAGCAGCTCGTCATAGTTGGACATGCCCTCGGGCTTGGCGCCGAGGCAGATGTAGTTCTTGACCGATTCAAACTCGTGGCGGAAGGGGGCGAGCGCTTCCACAAAATCCTGGCCCATAATCACGGTATTGGACTCGGAGTGCTTGATCAGGTAAGCAAGCTCTGAGCCGATGAGTCTGTAGTTGAGAGGAGTGGCCACGGCGCCTATCTTGCCGATGGCAAAATACATCTCAGGGTACTCGAAGCAGTTGTCGTGGATGATAGCGACCCTGTCACCTTTCTTAACCCCCATTGCCAGTAGCGCGTTTGACAGACGGTAGACCCGCTGCTGCAACTCCTCGAAGGTGCATCTCCTATCTTCGAAGATAAGTGCCGTTTTCTTCGGGTGTAATTTGGCATCCTTGTCCACGTAGTCTGGTATGGTGATCATCACGCTTGCCCTCCTCCAATCTAAGTTAAACTAAACCGTATACTTGTTTGCAGATCTTGACCCCTACTGTCGCATCTAGGGCCCAATAGTCGGCACCGGCATATTCCCGAACCTGCTCGTTGATCGGCGCTCCCCCTATGACGATGGTAACCTGGCTTCGGATGCCAGCTGCTGTAGCCTTATCTACCACGTCCTTCATCTCCGGGTAAGCCATGTTCAGCATACAGCTGAGCCCCAACACCTTGGCACCGGTCTCCTTAACCTTTTCCACGAAGGCCTCAGCGGGCACATCTACCCCGAGGTCGATGACCTCAAAGCCGGTGCCCCGCAGCAGCATCGCTACCACGTTCTTGCCGATGTCGTGGATGTCTCTCTTCACCGTGCCGATTACCACGGTGCCGACCGAGTGTCCTGAGGCAACGCCCTGCAACAGCGGCTCCAGCCGCGCCATGGCCCCTTTGAGTATCTCTGAGGAGTAGATGAGTTCGCTGAGGAAGTACTCATTGGCGCTGAAGCGATTCCCCACCTCGGCCATGCCCGCCTGACATTCTGCGATGGTCTCAAGCGCGGGCACGCCAGCTTTCAATCTGTCCTCCAGCAGCGAGTTGACCCGTTCCTCGTTGAGTTCGGCCAGCGCCTGTGCCAACTCTGTCAGTTCTGCCACCGCTCAGCCTCCTCGTGGTGATAGGCTTCTTGATGCTATGTCCAGTACCAAAGCCAATGATATGCTATGCGCTCCAGTGTTTCCCAGGGGGCCTTAATCGATATTTCATCGCCGAGGATGCTACCGAGTTCCTCGAGCTTGATCTTCCAGGGCGTGACCATGGTCACTGCTGGTTTCTGATCTGAGCTGGCTGCGGTTCCTGTCCACGACTTGGGCTCAGGTTTCTCAGTGTCACTGTACCTGCCGTACTCCATGACGGCATCGACGAATGCGCGGAAGTTCTCCGGCTTGGTAGTGCCAGGGATGGGGGTGTTGCAGGCGATAAGGAAGCCGCCATCTTTGCCAACGCGTTCACACAGCTCTTGCACTCTGGACCGAATCTGGTCTGGAGTCCCCAGGATGAGCAGAGTTTCGGGCACGCCTCCTGCGATACAGGCCCAGTCGCCGACCTCCTCCTTGGCCTGGAAGATATCGGACTTGTCGATATGGCAGATCACCTTGCCCCGGGGCAATTCGCGTACATGGTGCCAGTGGGCTGTCCAATCTCCCTCCATGAACAAGCGCACAGTGTAGCCGGCCTCGATGAGCAGGAGCAACTCCTTCTTCAGCGAGGGCCAGTAGAAGGTGTCGAACTGTTTCGGCGAGAGGAAGGGAGTGCAACCTCGATGCAAAGGCAGAAAGATGGGATAGCGCCGAAGCGGGTCGGCCTCGGCGAGGGTGATGTCCACCAGGGTGGGGACCAGGGCATCACAGGCGGCAATGACCTTCTCCGGCTGACGGTGGATGTCGATCATGATGCCCTGGAGGCCACGCAGTCTGTCGGCCAGCTTGTCGAAAGGCGCTCTAATGGAGCCGACGTAGACTCGGGGCATACCGTATTCCGTTTCCAGGCGTGCCACCATCTCTCTCCATTTCGCTCTTCTCTCTGTGAACGCCATGCCGGCTTTGAGGAAGGCGATGTAGGAGCGCGTGGAACCTCGCTCCTGGAACTCGCTGAAAACTCGGGGCAGAAAGCGCTCCATCAAGAATTCCACCGGGTCATCGATCAGCAGGTCGTACTCGTCGGCTTTCATCCATTCTTGTTCCACAAACTGGAACTGGACATTTGGGGGCAGGTCACGACCGGAGAGTCTGTATAACCTGGAGCCCACGGTATCCTCCAGAGGTCCAAAGCGACCTTCCCTGGGAGCGAGGGCATCGAATTCCGAGAAGTCCTGAACAAACTTGACCAGGGCATCTGATAGTTTATCCAGGTCGTAGATGAGCTCCTGCTCAGTGCGGCCGGAATAGACCTGAGGATAGTCGGCATTCATTGCCAGAGGCACTCGGTCTAGGGGCTCCAGCGCCACAGCTGCCTGATGGCGGGCCAACCTCTCGTTGAATAAGCGCTGCATGGCCTCTGACACATCGACCTCTCTGCTGTAGACTGATTGTATGCTACTCCGCTGGTATGGCCATGTCAATAGAAGCAACGGCGGTTCAATCAGGAATAGGGGGCGCCATTTGGCGATGGCATCACAGGGCTCTGAGGAACTCGGGCTTGAGCAGGCTCTCATCCTTTTCTGACAACACTTTATCTAACAGCTTCAGAGCCTGTTCCTTTTGCTTCGGTAATCTCATCCGTAGAGGAAGATAGTTCGAGGCGTGGTTTGCAGTGAAGAAGCAATTGCTGAATTCGGAGTTTGCTACCATTGTTCTCAGCTCTTTCAGGGATTGAAACGGGGATATCAGAGAAAATTGTCCCTCTTGCCATTGCTGGTGTAGAGGAGTTCCAGGCGACAGCATCAGGGTTAAGGCGCCGGCATAATCGGGGTCGATCTCGGTCAGTATTTTTGCCGTCTCCAAGGCATGTTGGCTGCTTTTCTCCACGCCGCCGAGGCCGAGGATTACGGTCACTGAGAGAGTGATACCGGCCTCCTTGACCTTTCTCCCCCCTTCCACTAGTTGGGCTCGGGTGACACCCTTTTGAATTTCTTGCAGCAGCTCCTCATCGCCGGTCTCCACACCCATATATATGATGTTAAGCTTCAGTTCTTTCAAAGCCTTTAGCTCGGCGACATTCTTCCGCAGCAGGTTTTGAGGCGTGGCATAGCTCCCCACCCTCTCCAGCCTGGGAAAGCTGCTGTTCAGGTGCTCCAGGACCGGCAGCAACCTCGCCTGCGAACAGGCCAGAGCATCGCCATTCTCCAGAAAGACCCTCTGCACGCTCCAGCTGTAGTCCTGGGCGACATTATCGATATCCCTCTTGATGTCAGCAAGGCTTCTAGTCTTGAACCTGACTCCCTGGTAGGTGCGGCAGAAGGTGCACTTATTGTGGGAGCAGCCAGTGGTCACAGCAAGCAGAAAGCTATTGGCCTCGCTGGGAGGACGTATCAGGATCAGATCGTCGTTCATTTTGCTCGCCCTGTTTCTATTTTAGCTCAAAAGCACATCTTTGCGCTACTCTCCTTTGATGCGGAACATGGCGCTCGCCAATCCCACGGTCAGGGCAGCGAATGCAGTCAGGATGGCCATGTTGATCAGCAATGTTGGCCAATCGTAGCCGGTGGTGACCAAACTCCGGATTGGCTCAATGGCATATTGCACCGGATTGAACTTCTTGGCGGCATCAATCCAGGTGGGGAGCAATGTGCTCGGCATCATTGCTGAGGAGAGGAACATCAGAGGGAGGGTGAGAAAGGTGAGCACACCCATGAGAGGCTCGGGCTTCTTGAACAGGATGGCGAGACAGTTGGACAGACCAGCAAAGCCCAATCCAAACAGCCCCAGAAAGACGATCATGAGCAGAGCTCCAGGTATGCCAGTAGCTATGCTTACGCCCATGACCCTGGCCACGATGAGTATGATCGAGCATTGCACAATCAGCACTACTATGGTTGAGAGCACTCTGCTCAGCACAATGGAGACTCTGGTCGCCGGGGTGGCCAGCATCTTGGTTATGACTCCCAGGTCCATGTCGCGAATCATGCTCATCCCGGAGTAGGTTGAGCCGAAGAGAACGAGCATGACCAGCACTCCCGGGGCGAAGAACTGAAGGTAGCTGCCTGTGGGGAATCCGGGCAGGTCGGCCAGACTGCGAAAGAGCTGGCTGAACAGCAACAGCCAGAACATGGGTTGAACTATGCTGACGAAGATGAACACCGGCATCCGCAGCTGAGCCCTGAGGTGCCGTACCAGTAGATACCAGACATCAGAAACGTAGCTCAAGATGGCCTCCTTTTCCTTCTTCGCTCAAGCTCGGCGAAGGAAGTACGCTTGCCCTCCTCCTCGCGGATGGTGCGCCCGGTATGCTTGAGAAAGACATCGTCCAGCGAAGGACGGGCCAGGTAAATCGCCTTCACCACTATGCCATGGCCCTCCAGAGTGCGCATCAGCTGAGGCAGAGCGTGCTCACCATCATCGACATAGATACTGAGGTCGCTGTCTCGGCGCTGCATCTCCCTCACCAACGGGTGCTCTCGGAGAATGTCGCGGGCTTGCTCCAAGGCTTTGTCATTTTCCTCGGGACGCTCCTCATCCAGGCTTACGGTGACCACATCGCCGCCGATCTCATTCTTGAGCTCTGTTGGCGTCCCCAGGGCAACTATGCGCCCGTAGTCGATGATGGCGATGCGATCAGCCAGCATGTCCGCTTCTTCCATGTAGTGGGTGGTGAAGAATATAGTCATACTGTTTTGCTTGCTCAGGCTTCGCACATAGTCTCGGATGTGGGCCCTGGTTTGAGGATCGAGCCCCACCGTGGGCTCATCAAGGATGAGGACTTCAGGGCGGTGGATCAGCCCCATAGCGATGTCGAGTCGCTTGCGCATGCCACCGGAGTAGGTGGAGACCAGTTTGTCCTCATATCCTGTGAGCTCTACCAGGGCCATGAGCTCCTCTATCCGCTGCTCAATGGTCTTATTGTCCAGGCGGTAGAGGTGGCCATAGAGGCGTAGATTCTCCCTGCCCGTGGCCAGCTCATCAATACCTACGTCCTGACCAACGTAGCCTATCTTGTCCCTGACTTGCCGAGGGTATTTGCCCACATCATAGCCAGCCACTTCGGCTCGCCCTGAGGTCGGCCTGGTCAGTGTAACCAGCATCTTGATCGTGGTCGTCTTGCCGGCGCCGTTGGGGCCGAGGAAGCCGAACATCTCACCTTTCTCCACCTCGAAGGAAACGCCGTCAACAGCCCTGACCCCACCGGGGTAGATTTTAGTCAGATCCTGAGTCTTGATCATTGCCATTTCAGTATGTCTCCTACTACACTATTTCTATTTTATCCTATTTCCCCCCTGCTCAAAAGCTCGGCGTCCCCAGGGGCTGGCTCTATTGAGCTATGGAGAGTGGCTGTGCTATTCTATAGGCTGTTTAAGGGACTATGTCAGCGCCTAAACGCCAGAAATCGAGCAGGTCCAGACGGGGCATTGCTGAGACAGTGGAAAAGGCCATAGCCGTCCTTAGTTGTCTCGATAATTACAGCAAGCAGATAACGTTCCTCAAGGAGTGCATCGAGCAGAGAGGACATAGGACTATCCTCATCGACCTGAGCATGGGAGGTGAGCCTCAGATCAAGCCTGATATCACCTGCCAGGAAATCGCCCAAGCGGGAGGAGCACGGATTGAGGACATCAGGGCTTCCAGCAACAGGCAGGAGATAAATTGGACGATGATAAACGGGGCCATAACAAAGGTCACAGAGTTATGTTCCGCCGGCGACCTCAACGGGCTCATCGCCGTAGGTGGGGCCACAACCGCCTTTATGGGGAGCAGCATTATGAAGGCTTTGCCCTTCGGCCTGCCCAAGTTGTTGGTCTCGAGTTCGGCAGCAGTGCCCGGATTCGCCGAAAACTACTTCGGCACTAAGGATATAACTTTGATGGATTCGGTGATAGATATCGGCAATCTCAACGCCATGGTCAGAGGCATATTGACCCGTGCGGCTGGTGCCATTTGCGGCATGATGGAGAGCTTGCCCGGGCCGACTGAGACCGTCACCCAAGACAAACCAGTGATTGCGCTGAGCATGCTGGGGAACTGCGAGCACTGCGCCAAATATGTCACAGAGCACCTGGAACAAAGGGGCTATGAAGTGATTTCATTCCATGCCCAGGGCGTGGCTGATCGGCTCATGGAGGAGCTGATTGAGCGAGGGCTCTTTGTCGGAGTGATAGACCTGTGTCCGGGAGGGATAATAGAGGAGCTATTTGGTGGCATCCGAGCATCCGGCCCCAATAGGCTTGAGGCCGCAGGCAAGAGAGGCATTCCTCAGGTGATCACCCCATCCAGTCTGGAATTCATCGGCCCGCCGATATCCCGGTACGAGTCGGAGTATAAATCACGGAAGGCCGTGCGCGTCGATGACCTCCGGGTGGCGGTGAGGTCAACTGCTGAAGAACTCGTCGTCGTAGCGAGGACTATCGCTGATAAGCTGAATCAGGCCAGGGGGCCGGTCAAGTTCCTGATACCACTACAAGGATGGTCTCTGTTCGATGGCGAAGGCAAGCCGCTCTACGATCCTGAAGCAGACAGGGCCTTCGTCGAGGAACTGAGAAAGTGCCTCAAGCCTGAGATTGAGATCAGGGAGATCGATGCCTGGCTTGAGGACCCGGAATTTGCCGTTGCTGTGGTCTGCGCTTTTGATGAGGTGATGTCAGGAATATAACAGAAGCTATTGACAGCTGCCCGTTTATGGCCTATTATATGCTTTACTGATGTGTGAACATGTTCATGTCGAGGGGATGGGCGTTCGGGGATGAACAATAGAAGGTCTAACATCGAGGTAATAGCTGATATTCTCAGGCTGGGTCAGGCCGGCAAGACTGAGATCATGTACAGTGCCAATATGAGTTACCGTCAGCTACAAAAGTACCTCGACTTCCTTATCCAGAGGGGACTTATCGATAGAGTGGAGGTCTCCAACCCGACCGTGACCTATAGGGTGACAGACAAGGGTCTCAGGTTGCTCAAGACCATAGACCGTATACTGAGAATGCTATCCCTGAACGGCTACGGGAAGCTGTGATTTCTCATGCTGCCCAAGACGGCGAATGCAATTGAGGGGGTACCCTAAATGCCTGAGAAGAGAATGCTGATAGTGCCTGCTGATCTCGTGAAAAAGATCGATGAAAATCGCGGCGATCTGAGCCAATGTGAATTCATCGAGTTCCTGATTGATAGCCAGTTGAAGCAGAACTCGAATGAGCAGAACTTAGTCACCAAAGAGACACTTCATGAGTTCGAACAGAACATCAAGGATTTGCTGCGCAGTTTCCTGGAGTTCTCTGTCAGTTATGGATTGGAGATCGGTGCCCGGCCAACGGGCCAATTCGAGGAGTTGACCCAGAAGCTGCAGGAGCTGGGAAGCCCCTATGATATGCCGGATCAGCGTAAAATGCCGAAAGCGGGAAAGAAATAATATCTTGCCATAGCAAGCGCATTCTCAGTGCGCTAACATTACCCCATTGGCCTGACTGTCCCACTTTCGCTGACTACATACAATTTGACTTCAATCCCTTTTATCGCCGATAATACTGTGGACAATTCATATCTTCAGCGGCAAGATTATGCTGGTTGCCGCGGTATTCCTGCTTTGCAGGACGAGGATGGGATGTGAAAAATGCACAGGCTGCGCCTCATGCATATTAAGCTACCCGACCGGGATCCTGGAATCCAGGGAAGAAGGCAAGCTGCGCATATTCGGCTACTTCCATTATCAGTGCTTCTCATGTGCCTCCTGTGTGAATACTTGTCCTGCAGGCGCTGCTGAACTCAGGCATGAGATAAATGTTAAAATATTTTCACCAAGACATCATAAACCAAAACAGAATATTAAATTAGGCGCTGCATAATTAACAGTTTTTTAGAAAGGAGTATTGCTATGGCGATAGAAAAAGAAGGCAAATCACTTGCTGAAACCCTCAGGGACACCAGGACATATGGGAAGTTCAGATGCCATAATCCGACATGCATGGAAAGACTTGTGGCTAAAAAGGGTGATAAGACCATCAAGTGCCCTACATGCGGGATGGAGTACCGCTTGGCATGGGTCAAGGACGGCTTCCCAAGGATCCGGGGGCCTGTATGGGAGGTAAATAGAAAGATTGCTGAAGAGGCCTTTGCCAGAAAGATGAAAGAACAAGAGGAAAAGGCTAAGGAGGGGGAATAAACATGGCTCTAAGCAGAAAGATCGCCTATATCGATCTTACAACAGGAGAGATCCAGATAAAACCCATCCCCAGGGAAATCCGCAAGAAATTTTTGGGAGGAAGGGGTCTGGATGCCTACCTTCTTTACAATAACACTCCTGAAGGCTGCGACCCTTATGGACCCGATAATGCCCTGATAGTCAGTGGCGGTATACTTGCAGCTACATGCGCCTCTGCAACCGCAAGGACGCATTGTATGGCTAAATCGCCGCTGACAGGGCTTCTGGGAAGCTCCAACATGGGAGGATTTTTCGCCCCTGAAATGGCCTGGGCTGGTTTTCATCACCTTGTAATAAAGGGCAAGGCTAAAGATCCCGTATTCATCTATATCCATAACGGCGAAATTGAGATCAGGGATGGCCGTCCTCTATGGGGCCTAAGCGTAACAGAGGCGCAGTGGAAAATCCGTGACATACTTGGGGATCAGGAGGTCAAGAGTATGGTCTGCGGGCCGGCAGGCGAGAATCTTGTCGCCTATGCCAACAACATGACAGGCATCAAAAACTCCGGCGGTCGATCTGGTATGGGCTGCGTTATGGGCTCCAAGAACCTGAAAGGCATTGCATGTAGGGGGACAATGGACATCAAGATAGCCCATCCTGAAGAGGCCCTTGAATTCAATAAGCGCTTTATCGAACAGATAACAAGCGCCAAGGTTAACCAGACCCAGGGGACTCTGGGCACCCCTTTTATATGGGGCGCCACAAATTCCTGGGGCGGCATACGCTGCAGGAACTTTCAATATAATCAGTGTGAGGATGCTGATGACATAGAGCCTGAACGCATCGATGAGATCTGCGAAGAGACTATGGGGCCATACCACATGGCCGGATGCTTCGGGTGCCAGGTGCACTGCAGGGCGCAGTACAAGATCCCTGCAGGCCCGTACGCAGGCAACTATGATGAAGGACCTGAATACACATCACAGGGCGCCTTCTGCGGCGAGACAGATACACCGCGGGCCTTGACACTCCTCGTGGCAAACCACCTTGTTGACCAGTACGGCATGGACAATCTTGAGACAGGGAGCATTATCTCCTGGGCCATGGAGCTCTATGAAAAAGGCATCCTCACCCAGAAGGAAACGGATGGCCTTGACCTCAGCTGGGGAAACGACGACGCGGTCATAGAGATGATTCACAGGATCGCTTTCAGGAAGGGGTGGCTTGGCGACACCCTGGCTAATGGAGGCATCGCTGCGTCCAAGATAATCGGCAAGGACTCCTTTAAGTATCTGATACAGGTCAAGGGCATGTCCAATCTCCATTCCGATGAGAGGGCTACACCAGCCCTTGCCCTGAATATTGCTACAGCTTCAAGAGGATCCGACCATCTTCGGAGCAGGCCGGCCATAGACCTCTATCACCTGCCAGAGGATGTCCTGAGAAGGATATACAGCAATCCTGTCCCCTATGATGGGCCCTTAAGCTCCGAACACACGGAATACATAGGCAAGCCATGGCAGGTCTTCTGGCAAGAGAACTGTTATATGGCAGTTGACTGCCTGGGCATATGCAAGTATCATACAACATTCCTCGGCGCCACACTCCCCAATTTTGAAGACTGGCCCAAGGTCCTTTACTATAACACCGGCATCGAGATGACACCCACGGAGATGTGGGAGGTTGCTGAGAGATGTAACATCATTGAACGTCTGTTTAATATAAGGGAAGGCCTCACGAGGGACGACCCTGAAAAGGGCGACGTCCTTAATCCCAGGTATCATGAAGAACCCACAAGGCGCGGCGCCCCTGCTGTAGTAGGAATGGTCATTGAAAAGGATAAGTTTCTTCAAATGCGCGCCGAATTCTATAAGCATAAGGGACTAGATGAATGGGGCATCCCGACTCCTGAGACCCTGAAGAGACTCGGCATTGATAATGAGCCGTCACATATTCTGTAAATGGATTTGGGGGAAGAACAATGGAAAAAGTCTTATATGTAGATCTTCAGAAATGCACAGGCTGCAGGCTTTGCGAACTTATATGCGCTGTCAAGCATTACGGCATTTCAAACCCGACGCGAGCCTGTATCAAAGTCATGAAATGGGAGCAGGAGGGTCTTTATGTCCCCATGACCTGCCAGCAATGCCAGGATGCCCCGTGTATGAATGTCTGTCCCGTAAAGGCCATTTACCGTGATGAAGAGCTGGACAGGGTCATAGTGGACTATAATGTATGCATCGGGTGCCGTTTCTGCGTGGCTGCGTGCCCCTTCGGCGCTATGAGTTTTAACGTTATAGATAGGCAGGTCTTTAAATGCGACCTATGTGACGGAGAGCCACAATGTGTCCGTTTCTGCGACATGAAGGCGGTAGATTTTGTGTCCCCTGACGAGGTCAGCATTGACAAGAGGAGGACGACTGCTGAACGCCTTTCCAAGGCAGTCTCAGAAGGAATACTAGAAAAAGCACATTTTGGGCAATAAATCACTTCAATTATATAGGAATATCTTAAGAAACGGCAATGGAAACCGACAGAATCGAGCTTCTTTCGATCGGCGTTGATGTCGGAAGTTCAACAAGTAATATGGTGTTGTCAAAACTGATATTAGTCAGGGATGAGAAATCTCCAACCTTAAAGTTTCAGATCCACGCTGTAAGCCGTCAGCATTCAGCTTTCAGTAAAACCAATGATTAGGCTGACAGCTTAATACTGATCGCTGAACGCTATAATATCATCCGCTGGAAAGCATGTACACGAGGTCGATTTACACTGTTGGCATTCGTCGCAAGCAAATCTGGTTCAGTATACAAAACAGGATTTTGCTAATTAACACAAAAGTTCTATTTTGAACGTAAAAGCACCCTTTGGGACATCTGCTGACAAATTCTCAGTGCGATTTGAGCCCCATTATGGGGCTCATTTCTTTTTCCCCGTAGCATCTCTCCTCAAGTTGGCACGGTTTCCCCAGGACACGGTCATAGAACATTGTTCTAGAACATAATCTCTTCCCAAGCTGAGAAGAGCGTGTCATAGTTTTCCCTGAGGCCAAGTTGAGCTATATCGCAGTCGGCGTAGTTGGCTTCTTGGTGGGATACCTCTTTGACTGGGTTTCTCTAAAGAAGCTACCGCTACTGAAGCGGTCTACTGGAGTCGTGTCTGGTATATTGCTAGGCGGCTCGCTATTGATGGTTTGCCTCAGAACGGAGAGGGTCTTGTTGCCCCTCTGGGCCTCATGGTTGGGATGGGTTCTGCTTGGTGCCTCACTCTTTCTCCTGATTTATTCCTTGTTCATCGAGCTTCCTTTCAGGAAGACTTATGTCGAAGGTGAGGGAGAGCGGGGGTTAGTGAGAACTGGCACATACGCCCTGGTGCGCCACCCAGGGGTGCTCTGGTATGCCCTATTCCTGCTATCGCTGGTCCTGGTTTCCAAGTCGAAGTTATTGCTGCTCGCTTCACCGATATGGTTGTTCATGGATGTGCTGTGGGTGACCATTCAGGAGTGGTTCTTCTTCAATAAGATGTTTCCGGGCTACGATGGCTACAGGCGCGAAACGCCCATGATAGTCCCCAACAGGAGGAGCATCGCTGCCTGCATCAGGACCCTGAGGCAGGGGAGGGCTTAAGAAAAGGGGGAAAAATGCCAGCAGAGATTGAACTTCTAAGGCAGGGAAGGACAAAAGAGCTTTGGCAAAAGTGTTGCGGGTTCATCGATCTCAGCATGGAAGAGTTTATGACTATTCAACGGCGGCTTTTGCTGGAGCAGATAGAGCGGATGGAAGGATGTGAACTTGGCCAGAAGGTGATGCGGGGAGCCAGGCCAAAGACTGTGGAGGAGTTCCGGAAGTGGGTGCCATTCACCACCTATGCGGACTATGTTCCCTATCTCCCAGAGCAAAGGGAGGATGTATTGACAGAGAAGCCCATACTGTGGCAACGCACTTCGGGCAGGTCCGGGGATTACGGTTTCAAGTGGGTCCCAGTTACCGAGAGGCTCTCCCAGGAGGTGGCCCCCTTGTTCCTTGCTCTGTTGCTCTTCGCTACTTGCAAGGAAAGGGAGGATGTCGTTCTGGAAGAGGGTGATAAATTCCTCTATTGCTTGGCGCCTCCTCCTTACACCTCAGGCTCCTGGGCCCGATGGGGAGAGAGGGCTTTCAAGTTCGATTTCTTGCCGCCCTTAGACCAAGCAGAAGAGATGTCCTTCGAGGAGCGTATAGAGCAGGGCTTCAAGCTGGCTTTAGACCAGGGGCTGGATATTTTCATGGGCATATCCAGTGTATTGGTCGCGGTGGGGGAGCGGTTTGGCCAGGGAAATGGAGGTAGTAGCCTGACACCATTGCTCTCCAGACCCAGGCTCCTCCTCAGGCTGGGGAAAGCGGTACTCAAGAGCAAATTGGCCCGGCGGCCATTGCTGCCTAAGGACCTGTGGCGGCTCAAGGGACTGATCGCGGGAGGTACAGACACCTCGGTATATAGGGAGAAGATCAAAGAGATGTGGGGCTGCTATCCCCTCGATCTATATGGCTGTACAGAAGCTATCATCATCGCCATGCAAACTTGGGACTATGAAGGCATGACCTTTGTCCCCCACCTCAACCTGTTGGAGTTCATCCCGGAACGGGAATGCTATCAAATGGCTGCAGATCCGACTTATCGACCGCATACCTTGTTGCTGGACGAGGTAAAGCCGGATGAGAGCTACGAGCTGGTCATCACTAACTTTCATGGCGGACCTTTCGTCAGGTATAGAATTGGCGATATGGTCAAGATAACCTCCCTGCGAAATGAGAAACTCAATATAGATATCCCGCAGATGGTGTTTGATACCAGGATCGACGGTCTCATCGACATTGCCGGCTTCACCCGCCTCACCGAGAAGACAATTTGGCAGGCGATAGAGGGATCGGGGCTGACTTATAGAGATTGGACGGTGCGTAAGGAAGTGAGGGGCAAGCCGGTATTGCATTTGTACCTTGAGCTCGCTGACGGTGATGAGGAGAACGAGGAACAAATAGCCACTATTATAAACGGGCAGCTTCAGAGGCTGGATGGCGACTATGCCGATTTGGACAGCATGTTAGGCCTGAAGCCACTGGAGGTCACTATACTTCCCAGAGGTGCCTTCCAGGAATACATGTTGAAGCAACGAGCTGCCGGCGCTGACCTGGCCCACCTGAAGCCACCGCACCTTAACCCCTCTGATGCTGTGATCAACACTTTGGTGAATTCCACTGGCTCCAGGCATTGACTGGAGTAACCCCTTAACATCTTTGCGAGTAGCGGCCCTCAGGGCCGCTACTCGCTTTTCCTGCTCCTGAATCCCGGACACTTGACACTTCTCAGATTCACAGGCATAATTGTTGGCAGCGAATAGAATTCGACATAAAAATGGACATTTATGCTCTGATCCCGCTTATCAGCTTAATGGCCTATTGCGTGCTATTGGTAATCGTTTTGCGCCAGCCGCAGAGAAGGGTGCGACGAATATTCGCTTTGTACCTGGCCTCGATTATGATCTGGAACTTCAACTCCTTTGTGCTCCACGCTGATTTTTTCAGGGCCACACTGATCTGGAATAGAATCCTGTTTGTCGCTGCCTTCTGGTCGGCGGTAGCCTACTATCATTTCGTCCGTGCCTTCGTCAATAAGCCGGGCGGGCTGGGGGTCTACCTCGGATATGGATTTATGGCCGTCGCTGCAGGCCTGTCTGCTACAGATTACGTTATAGCGAATTCCTACGTTGTTAACGGAGAGCTGCATACTGAATTTGGCCCACTGCTATATCTCTTCGGGGTCATCGGTGTCGCCATTGGGGGATTGGCAGTGTACTTTTTGCTGCAACAGTACCGCAGCTCGTTTGATTCAGCGGCACGCAACAGGATTGCCTATTTGTTGATCGGCATTGCTGTAATGGCTATCTTCGGCCTGAGCAACCTTACCCCCCTGGTGAAATACCCTCTAGACCACATTGGCACGCTGGTCAATGCCCTCATTATCACCTATGCCATCGTGAAGTATGAGTTGCTCGGCATCAAATTCGTTGTGCGCAGGGCACTGGCATATTCGCTCCTGACTGTCTTACTGACCTCTGTGTATCTGCTCTTGCTTTTTCTCCTGCAAACATTGTTTCACACTTGGATAGGCTATACCAGCCTGGCATTAGCCGCTGCCTTCGCACTGCTGCTTGCTGTGCTATTCAGTCCGTTGCGCAATAGGATTCAAGAGTGGGTGGACCGACTTTTCTACCGTGGCACCTATGACTATCGCCAGATGCTACTCACCTTTTCCGACAAGATGAGCAATGTCCTTGATCTCGATGAATTGGCGCAAAGCATGCTCCGTCCGGTGACAAAAGCAATGTATGCTACCAAGGCAGCTTTACTGTTCCCTGATGTGGAGAGAGGCAATTTCCGCACCCAGTTTGTGCAGCAATCGGCCACAGATGAACCAACATTTCGGCCCCGCTTTAGTAAGGAACATCCAGTTGTAATCTGGCTGGCCAAAGAGAGTCGTGCTTTTCGACCAGAGCTTATGGACATCCTGCCCGAGTTCAAGGGGCTTTGGCAGAAGGAGAGGGATGACCTTCAGGCTTGGGGGGTGGAGCTACTCTGCCCCATAAAAAGTAAAGGCCAACTCATTGGTATCTTGGCTTTGGGCCGAAAGCAATCAGAGGCTCCGTACTTGGATGAGGAGGAAAATCTACTCATGACTATGGCCAGTGGAGCAGCAATAGCCATGGAAAATGCTCGAATGCTCGCCAGCATCAGAGAGCAGCAACAGCGGGTGCAGCAGCTCTTGGCACAGACGGTTGAGGCTCAAGAGGAGGAGCGTAAGAGGATCTCAGTTGAGCTCCATGACGGCGTAGCTCAATGGTTGGTCGGCGCCTTATATCGAGTTCAAAGTTGTGAAGAACAGCGCTCAGACGAGGACGACGGTGATCTGGCCACGATTGAGAGCACTATTGACCGCAGCCTAAAGGAGCTGCGGCGGGTAATGGCTGGGCTCCGTCCGCCCACTTTGGACGAGCTGGGATTGATTCCTGCCTTGCAGCAGGCCCTCGATGAGTTGAGGGGCGAGGGCATCATCTGCTATTCTGAGACTGTGGGCACACCGACCCGGCTCCTTCCCAGTATTGAGATAGCCACCTATCGCATAGTTCAGGAAGCGCTCAATAATGTGCGCAAGCACGCTAAGGCTACCACAGTCAGCTTACGGTTGGAGTTCCAGGATGACAATTTGCTGATTGAGGTTCGCGATGATGGCAAAGGGTTCGACCTCTCTCAGACACTGGCCGGCGCTATATCGGTAGGACACATGGGCCTGCTGGGTATGAGACAAAGGGCGGAGATGGCGGGGGGCACTCTTAAGGTAGAAACTGCCGATGGGGCTGGCACGAGCATAGTGCTAAAGCTGCCCATCGACCACACTGGAGGGCAAGATGAAGGAAAAGATCGGCGTATTCCTGATTGATGATCACCCTGTTGTCCGTGAAGGTTTGAGGCACATGCTGGAGCGCGAGGAAGATATGAATGTGGTGGGCGAGGCTGGCAGCGCTGAAGAAGCGTTGACTCAGCTGGAGTGGCAGAGCCCAGATATCATTCTCATGGACATCAAGATGCCTGGCATAGATGGGATTGAGCTTACCCGTCGGCTGAAGGAAAAACAGCCCTCTTGCAATATTATTATACTGACTTTCTACGATGAGTATCTAGCGCAGGCGATTGACGCAGGGGCCTCAGGTTACCTGCAAAAGGATATCAAGCGTGAGGAGTTGACTCGAGCTATCCGAGCAGTGCGCGAGGGGCGCTCAGCGCTGGACCTATCTCTCAGTCGAGAGCGCTTAGCTGAGTTCGCTGCTCCGGGTAAGAGTCTGTCGCAGCGAGAGCTGGAGGTACTGAAGCTGATTGCTGCCGGCGCTAGCAACAAAGAAATCGCAGACCAGCTTTTTCTGAGCGAGACCAGCGTTAAGCGGGAAGTGCGTCTTATCTTGGAGAAACTGGATGTCCGCAATCGTTCCGAGGCGGTAGCCGAAGCCTACAGAAGAAAGCTGATTTAGCAGGTATCTACCAAGCGCTCCATCCGCCATCGATGGCGATGATCTGCCCGGTGATGAAGTCCGAGGCGGATGAGGCTAAAAAGAGCGTTAGTCCCTTCATCTCCTCCGCTTCCGCGATCCGATGCTGAGGACAGACCTCACGGTATGGAGCCATCAGTTCTTCGGGAGGCGAGTCCACCATCAAGCCGCCCTTGGCAACAGCCGGAGTTCTGAAGGTCCCTGCGGCTATGGAATTGACCTGGATCCCATGAGGCGCTAGGTGAACGGCCAGCACCCGGGTCAGGCTGGCAGCACCACCCTTGGCCGCAGAATAGGCGATTTTCTTTCCCCGCCTATCTCCACGTATTGCCCGAAGCGAGGAGTTGATAATAATCTTCCCACGATTCTGTGGGATCATGACCTTAGCTGCCTCCCTGACGCAGAAAAAGGTGCCAGTGAGGTCGGTATCGATGTTGTATTGCCATTGGTCCGAGGTCAATTCTATAAATGGTGGCTCATCTATAGTCACGCCGGCATTGGCAATGAGGATGTCGAGCCGGCCCAACTCGGCCACAGTACGCTGTACCATGGCTATTACTTCATCCTCCTTGGTGATATCGGCCTTGATGGCAATGGCGCGGCGCCCCAGCTGGCGAAGCTTCTCCGCCACCTGCTTGAGCAGGTGTTCTCTTCTCGCAGCGCAGGCAACATCGGCGCCAGCCTCGGCCATAGCTTCAGCCATAGCCACTCCCATACCAGTGCTCGATCCGGTGACCAAGGCCACCTGCCCGTCCAGTCTAAAGCTATCTAATACCGTCATATTGCTGCCTCCTCCTAAGCTTCATACTTGGAATCCCTTGGTTAAACTGGGCGTCCTTTTTCCTCCCAGATCTTCTTCAGCCCTAAATCCTGAGCGATAAGCTTGAAGCAGTTATAGCCAGTGGCCCGGGCCAACCCCCAGCCGGGATGGGCATCTCCTGAGCAGAGATAGAGATTCTGCAGCGGCATCCTGTATCCAGAGAGCTCGGGGATGGTTCGGAACCGGCCAAATTGGAAGGGAAGGCCAGCATTGGTGGTCCCCGAGCCCTCGCGGGCATTGATGAGGGTGTTTGCCACATCGTAAGGGGTGGACACGTGAATGCCGATCACATTATCCCAGGTCATGTTGGGCGCATATTGCTCCCACTGCCTGACCAGCTCCTTGGCTAAGTCCTTCTTCATCTTCAGCCATTCCCTCTCCGAGAAATAGCGCAGCGGGGCAGTGTATTGCTCCGCCCAGATGAGATGCTTTCCCTCTGGAGTGATGCTTGTGTCACAGATCGTATTACATACGGTAAACAGGCAGAGCTTCTCGGAGAAGCCGCGGTTATACGACTCGCGCATCTGTCTCTCCACCATGTATTCCGGGTCCTTGGGCATGATATTGAGCCTGTAGACGGAATTGCAATCGGGGTCCCAGCTCGCTGCCTTGTATTTGGGCAGCTCGTGCATGGCCACGCTGGCTACAAAGAGCTGTCCACGGTCATAGTTTATATTCCTGACTCTTTTGGCAATCTGGGGGCTGACATTTTCTTCGCCGATGAGCCGGAACATGAGCTGATGAAGGTCGATATCGGCGACGATAACCCTTTTAGCTTCGATCTCGGTCCCATCCTGCAAACGGATCCCTGTAGCCCGGCCATTTTCCATGAGTATCTTATCGACCTCGCACTGAACAAAGGCCTTACCTCCAAGCTCTTTATATGCTCGCTGAAGTGCGCTGCTCACGCCATAGGTGCCCCCGATAACCACTGATGGAGCGGCCCAGGAGAAGATTATAGATAGTGAATGGATGATCCAGCTCAGCGGAAATGTATCTGAGGGGTAAAGTCCGGTTGCCGTGGTCGCGGCCCTCATGAAGAAGCACCTCATCTCAGCGCTCTCGAAGAGGTCATAGGCGACATTTGCCAGGGGCATAAACTGATATACTGGTTCCATCCCGGACTCGGGATCATCGAGCAGCTTCTCCATGGCGTCCTTCTCGCCGAAGGGGGGAGGGGGGCTATACAGATAGTCTCGCAGGGCGGTCCGCCATTTCTGCTGATACTTCTCCAGTAAGAACTGGGCTGTCTCCGCATCCTTTTCTGAGAACCTGGAGATAGCCTTGAGGTTCTTGTCCCAGTTCTGGGTTGAGAACTCAGTTTGACCTGTAGCCGGGTCTACCACCACCCAGGACGGGTGCCCCACGATGCAGGTCTCGTCATCGAATACAGTACCGCCCGAGCTCTTGTCGATGAAGCCATGCTTCATCCCCTTCTCCCTAAGTTTGAAGTCCTCATAAACAGGGTGTCCATAGAGTCGGGCAGCGCCAGCGAAGGGGCTGGACACGAAACCGGGGAGGATGAGCTCCTCGCTCCAGGCTCCTCCCCCCAATTTGTATAGCCTTTCGAAGATGGCTGTCTCCAGCCCAGCATCCTGAAGATAACAGGCAACTATCAGTCCATTGTGGCCGCCGCCGATCATTATGGCATCATAACTTGCGTTTGCCATTCCCCTGGCCTCCTACCTTAGTTATGGATTTGCGGAGAGAAATACCACAGCGATCCGATGTTTTGAGCCTGAGCCCAAGGCAACAGGAGCGCCTATAGCAAACCCTGGGCCCGGGCCTGAGCTACGATCTCAGGCTCTGACCACCACTTTTCAATTCCCAAGTCCTCGGCTATTCTGTTGGCTGCATTATAGCCGGGGCCCCAAATCAATCCGCCCCCGGGGGCAGTAGAGGCACCGCAGATGTAGAGATTCTGGATCGGGGTGCGATGGTTAGAGCACTCCTCATTGGGCCTGAGATAGCCAATTTGAGATGGGAGATATGCTCCCTGTTTAATGGACCCTTTAACCATGTCGGCAAACTTGTTCCCGATATCGAGAGGGGTGGAGATGTATCGCCACAGAATATGCTCTTCGGTCATATTGGGGATGTATCTGCGCAACGTCGCCAGGGCACGGTCAGCGTATTGCTCTCGGATGCTGCGGTACCAGGCTTCGGAGCCTCCTTCCTTGAGGTCGTAGGGGGCAAATTGAGAGATGAGCCCGGTGTGTCGACCTCGAGGTGCCTGAGTGTGGTCGTGGATGCTGGGGAAGCAGCAGTTGAAGCCACCATCGGTGAGCTCCCCCCGCTTTATCGCCTGCCAGTGATTTATCAAGTCCTGCTCGCTTTCGTAGCCCAGAACGCAGATGAAAGCCTGGTTAAGATCGGGGTCAGCGGCGGCGAATTGAGGTGCGGCATCGAGGGCCAGATGGACACCGAACAGGCTCCACTCCTCCCATTGCCAGTTCTTGATCTTCGTTGTGAACTCGGGGGCCAGATGCTGCTCGCCGACAAGCTTGAGGAAAGTCTGTTGGGGATCAATGCTGCTGCAGACGAACTTGTTGGCTTCGATCACTGTACCATCATCGAGCTCCACTCCCCTTGCTACCCCGTCCTCCACTATGATCCTGTTGATCAATTGACTGGCCATGAGCATCCCCCCGTGGTCGTAGATCACGTTGCTCATCAGGTATGCCAGGTGATAAGAGCCACCAACAGATAGCCGGTAATTGGTGGCCCGGTTGATGTAGAACGGTACCAGGTAGCCCAAGCCGGGGACATCGCAGTCCAAGCCCCACATGCAGGCGAGGTACAGGAAGAAGGCCCGCACCCGATCGTTCTCAAAGATCCCTTCCACGATGCTCCTTGGGGTGCGCTCGGTGAGTTCGCTTAGCTCGCGCCCGAGTTCCGCCGCTCGCAGCTTGGCCGTTTGCTCTTGTCCTGGCAGCGCCTCATGGTACACCGCCGGGGCCAGAAACGTGTCCACATAGGCTTTGTACTTGTGATAAATCTCTCGGTAAGCCTCGGCGTCCTTATGGGAGAACTTGGCTATGGATTGGCATGACTTATCGACATCGGTGTAGAGGCAGATGGCACTGCCGTCGGCGAAGGGCATGGCGAACTGGAGCTCGGGGTAAGCCCACTTCAGGCCGTAGTCTTCCTCCAGCCTGAGGTCCTGGAACACCGGGGCATAATCCACCATCATGTGATACACGGCATCGATATTGTGCAAAAAGCCGGGGATGGTTATCATCTCGGTGCAAAGCCCGCCACCCAATTCAAATCTCTTGTCCAGTAGCAGCACCTTGAGCCCTGCTTTGGCCAAGTAGGCACCTACCGTAAGTCCATTTGGCCCGGCACCGATGATTATGCCATCATATTTGGACACTTAGCCCTCCTTTTGTCCCAGGATTCAAACAAAGCATAACTTGACATCTGGCAAGGCACAACACATCTTTGCCGTTCTGAGCCCCGAATTGCTGCCTGGCCAGGTGCCTTTGCTATCAGGTGCCCTTGCTATATTTGGTTAGGTTAGCTATTCACTCCAAAATATAGACGCAACAGTTGTCACCGTCAACCCTGACCCTCTGCCCGGTCTTGATTTTCCTGAGTGCTCTCCATGGTGCCGACGATAGCCGAAATAGGGATCACTAAACACCTGGCAAGGCAAAAAAAACCCCCTTTTCCCTCTGCGCCCCGAATTGCTGCTCGGCCAGGTGCCTTTGCTATCAGGGGCCCTTGCTATAAAGTTAGGTTAGCTATTTCATTCCAAGATATAGATGCAGCAGTTGTCGCCGTCAACCCTCACTCTCTGTCCGGTCTTGATTTTCCTGGTGCCCTCCATGGTGCCGACGACAGCCGGAATGCCGAATTCCCGACCTATTATTACGGCATGGCTCAACGCACCGCCGGAATCGCCGACCACACCCGCAACTATGCCGAAGAGAGGCGTCCAGGCCGGGGCCGTGCCCGGGCAGATCAGGATCTCCCCAGGCTGGACCAGGTGGAATTCCTCCGCGCCGAAGACCACCCGGGCAGTGCCTTCAGCAACCCCCGGAGCTGAGTTAGAGCCATAGATATCTGCCTTGAGCTCAGGCTTGACAATGGGCATGCCGGCGACCACGCGCAACAGGACGACCTCCTCGGTGACCACTCCACCAACCTTCTCCATATCGCCGATGAATATAGGGAACTCGGCCTTGCAATTTTGCTCGTATTGGTCCTTTCTTGTCTGGACCAATTTGCGTACATTACCCTTGCCAAGGCCACCATTCACCAAATGGCCCCTCATCTCCTCAGGTATGAGGAAAAGGATATCCTCAGGCTCCTCAATGATGCCGGTGCGGGTAAGTCGTTTCCCGATCTCCCCGAGCATGTGCCGGCTCAATCCATTGGCATAGAACTCACAGGGAATCTGGTGCTCCTCGCAATATCTGCCGATCCACCTGGCAGCCTCCAGGAGCTTCCTAAACATTTCTCTCTTCTCGAAAGGAATCCGGGCCAGGACTTCCTTCTCCGTTTCCTCCCTCTGTTTAACCAGCCGCTCGTGCTCCTCGTCCAGGAGGAAAGAGCCCCCTTTGTCTATGGCCATCCTGATAATGAACATCGCCCCGCTCGGCTTCTCCACCCATGTGGGTGTGGTGACATCGAATACCCGAATCGTCCGGAAGCCACAGCTTTCGTCGACCAGGTATCTGCGAAGCTCCTCGAGCCACTTCCTCCCGGCATCGCTCTGCTCAAGCTCCTTGAGGACTGCCTCATCATCGGGTACGGCCTCAAATGTCTTGGCCAGCCCCAGTTCGATAGCCCTGGACCCCAGGCGGTAGAACCCCCGGTCTATCTCATAGAGCCTGTTATCAAAGCCGGATAGCAATGCCTTGAATTGGGGGTCCCCTTCATCGATCCCCAGGAGCTCCTTGCAGACGTCCTCGAAGAGCCCGAGGAGAGGAAAAGCAACATAGTGACCTATGAAGTGGACATCCCAGTTCCGCTGGTAATAGCGAACAAAGTCATCCAAATAGGCGCGGAGCTCTCCATCGCTGAGCGCCGCCAGATTCACCTTCTTGAGCTGCTGGAATCGCTGCTCAAGCTCGGCATAGTATTTGCCTCGCCACAGCGCCCCGAAGTCATCGATCCAGGGGGCTATCCTCTCCCTGAAGATGGGCTCACGCCGCTTCCTCTCCTCATCGGGTAGCCTTATCCCCGTTAGATAGATGAAGCCGTCTTTAGTCCTCCAGTCGGGGGTCCGAAAGGGTAGCTGGTGAAAGTCGGTGCCATATGGCATGGCGGTCACAGGTCCGTTAGCGAAATTCCAAAGCTCCATTGGCTTGAGCGCAGGGACGCAGTCCTTTACATCACAACACCACACTTCATATTCCTGAAGATCCCGCTCCTCGTCAAGCTCCAGATAGGTCAACAAATCTTTGTATGCCGGCATTTCCTCCTCCTTCCAAGTTAGACTATGATGCAGTTACTTACCTTTGACGATATTGCTATCGCATACTCCCACCCCCTTATCGTTTTGCTATTCTCTATTCTATTTCATTCCAAGATATAGACGCAGCAGTTGTCGCCGTCAACTCTGACTCTCATGCCGGTCTTGATCTTCTGGGTCGCCTCTATAGTAGCGGCGACAACGGGTATACCGTACTCCCGGCCTATGATCACGGCATGGGCCAGGGAGCCCCCGTGGTCGGTGACCGCCCCTTTGGCCAGCCAGAAAAGTGACGTCCAGGCCGAATGTGTAAAGGGCGCTACTAAGATCTCCCCGGGCTGAAGCTGGGAGAACTCAGCCTCGCTCATGATCACCCGGGCAGTCCCTTCCACAACCCCCGCTGAGGAGCCGGTGCCGTAGAGATCGGCCTTTAACTCCGGCTTGACCATCGGGTGCGGGGCCAATATGCGCAGCGGGGCATTCACCGCCGCCTGTGGTCCCAATACGCTGGGGTCGCCGATGAACGGTGGAGGCTCTTGCTTCAGGAACTCCTGCCATTGCTGTTTTCTTATCCCAGCCGTCTTCTGCATACGACATCTGGGCATAACCAGGAGTGGCCTTCTTATCTCATCGGGCAGGAGGAAATAGATGTCATCAGGCTCGTCGATAACCCCGGCCTGGACAAATCTTTTTGCTATCTCTTTGGTGACCTTGCGTCCCAATGCATTCATAGTCCACTCGCAGTAAGGAACGTGGTCCTCACTCCATCTGCCGCACCACTGAGCTCCCCGCATCAGCTTCTCAAACATCTCCCTCTTTTCTGAAGGCACGTGAGAGAGGACGTCTTTTTCTGCCTGTTCTCTTTCCTCGACCAGGCGCTGGCGCTCCTCATCGAGGATGAAAGTCCCGCCTCTGGCCATAGCCCGCCTGATGTCCGGGAGCGCCTCGCTCGGCTTCTCCACCCAGCTGGGGACATCAAAACGGATAAAGTGGCGCGTCCGCCAGCCATACACCTGGAGGAAATCATTAAGCTCCTGAACCCATTTCCGACCCGATTCGCTCTCCTCCAGTTTGGACAGGAGCTGCTCATCATCCGGGGTCGCCTGGAAGACCGGCTCCAGCCCCAGCTCTTTAGCCCGGTCGCCCAGTTGCCATAGTCCCCGCTCCAGGTCCTGCATCGCACTCTCAAAGCCGCCCATCAGGGCCTTGAACTGAGGGTGTGTGCCATCTATCCCGATTAGCTCGCGGCACATATCCTCAAAAAGCCCGTAGAGCCAGTAGACGGGGAACATCGCCCCCATGTGGACTTCCCACTGCTTCCAGACAACAACTTTGGCAAAGTGGTCCCAGAGGTCCACGAGTTCCACGTTGCTCATGTTCTCCACATCGGCCTTCTTGACCGGGTCATAGCAAGCCAGTAGCTCAGGGACCAGCCGGCCTCTCCATTCCCGCTCAAAGTCCTCGATGAACGGGGTCATCCTCTCTCTGAATGCCGGCTCACGCTGTTGCCAGTCCTCTCGCGGGATTTCCACCACTGAGAAGTACCAGTAGCCGTCTTTGGTCACGCTGGTCCAGGCCTCGTTGGTGGGCACGGATAACCTCGCGCAAACCGCTGACATGCCGATCTCGTTCCAAGCGGCGCAGCCCCAGAGACAGAGGGGTCTCGGCGCAGGTATGCAGAATGTCCCGAACAACGTCCAGCATTTATGATATTCATTGAAATCTCTTTCCTCATCGAACTCCATAGTCGTCGGCCAGTTATAATAGCCTCCCATTTGTCCTCCTCCATATATATGTTCATTAGATCCGGGGTCATCTGGAGAAGCATCTCATCTCATCTCACCTCTCCTCCTTCACAAAGTTTATCTTGCGCGGCCTGTTCCCTGCACCTCGACTTGTGGCCCAACCTACACACACTGCAGGTAAATTAATCAAAGGTTAACCACTTTTGACGAATTTGTCAAGAGGAAAAGCGCCGATATTGACAATTTTGGCAATATTTCATAAATTGTGGCTAGGCTAAAAAATTCTAGTGGGGCAAAAGGTGGCTGGGATGTTCTCAGAACAGGTATTGAACAAAGTCAAAGCCCTGGAGGAACAGTGGCAGAGGGATTGCTTGGAGGCCTATGGCGAACAAGAGGTCAAGACAGCAACCACGACCTCGGGCATCCCGCTGAAGCCAGTGTACACACCAACAGACAGCGAGGGCATGGAATATGGGGAGATTGGCTTGCCTGGCGAATACCCATATACTCGAGGCCATAGCCCGCTCCGATATCAGGTTGAGCCCTGGATGATGCGCATCGGCTATGCCTTCGGTAGCGGTGAAGATACCAGGAGAAGGCGGGAGTTCTTGGAAAGGCTCGGTATGTCGCAAAGCGTGGGCACGGACAGGCCAGCACCGTTCACCTTGCTCATCGACTCCGTCACAATGCAAGGGTATGATCCCGATGAGCCTGAAGCTCGGGGCAGAGTTGGGCGTGGTGGTCTGTCACTTTCCACAATGGAAGACATGGAAGCGTTGTGTGCCGGGGCACCTCTGGATGAAGTGGAGACGATACTCATCGCTATCAACAGCTCAATGGTTGCTGTTGCCATGTACATAGTAAACGCTGAGCGGCATGGCGTTCCCCAGCACAAGCTGCGCATGAAGGCCAACAACCTGCTCTATGGGCAATGGTACTGGGACATTGCTTGCTTTCCTCCTCGTGGCGCCATGAAGCTGATGGTGGAACTGATCAAATACTGTCATGATTTCATGCCTTTGGTTCGTCATCAGAGCATTACCGGATACAATCCTGCTGAATGCGGAGCAAATGCAATCCAAGAGGTTGCCTTCACCTTGGCCACGGCTATCGCCATCACTGATGAATGCATTAAGGTTGGGCTCGACCCGGACGTGATTGTGCCTGGGTTTTACGGGCACGATCACGTCGGAATGGATTTCTTCGAGGAGATCGCCAAATTCAGAGCCAAGCGCAGGATGTGGGCCAAGATCTTCACGGAGAGGTTCGGCTGCAAGAATCCGGAATCACTATGCTACAAGAGTTGGCCGCAAACGGCTGGCTCAGCGTTAACAGCCCAAGAGCCCCTGAACAACATCATCCGCGTCACACTCATGGCCCTGGCTGGTGTGCTGGCTGGGGTCGATGGTATCTGGACCGTTTCCTATGATGAAGGCCTGTGCATTCCCACCGAGGAAGCAGCACAGATCGCCGTTAGAACTCAACAAATCTTATATCATGAAACCAACATCCCCCATGTCGTTGATCCTCTGGGTGGTGCATACTATCTTGAATGGCTGACAAACAGGATAGAAGAGGAGGTATGGAAGCTGCTAGGGCAGATAGATGACCGCGGCGGCTATATCAAATGCTGGGACGATGGCTGGCTAAGGCGAGAGATCGAAAGATCAGCCAACGAGCACCAGCGCAAGGTGGGCAATGGCGAGAAAGTCATTGTCGGCGCAAACAAATATAGGCTACCGGAACAACCGGAGACAAGAGTATTTAAAGTTGACCCCAAGGTTGAGGATGACGCTATAACGCGTGTGAGAGAGTTCAGGGCCGGGCGCGACAATGAGAAAACCGCCCAGGCACTGAGCGATGTCAAAGTGGCAGCGCAAAGGCTTGTTGACGATTGGCCCAGCTCCTGCGGCTCGCTGATGCCGGCTGTGATCGACGCATTCAGGGCCGATGCTACACTCGGGGAAGTGCAGCGATTGCTCAAGGAGGTATTTGGCTATGGCTACACGGGATGAAGGACTTCGGGTGCTTCTGGCCCACTCTGAGCTCGATATGCATGATCGTGGGATCAGATATGTGGCCCAGATGCTTAGGGAGGCGGGGATGGAGGTCATCTTCATCAGATATCGAGTCCCGGAAGAAGTTGCTCAGGTAGCCATGCAAGAGGGAGCCGATGTCATCGGCTTGAGCTTCTACAGCGAAGGGGCAATTTATGACACCTCAGTCGTGATGAAGATATTGCAGGAAAAGCACATGGAGGATGTTTCGGTTGTAATTGGTGGCGTATTCCCGAAGGAAGATATCGCTGAATTACTAAAGATGGGGGTCAAGGGTGTCTTCGGGCCTGGGAGTCTGATCCAAGAGGTTGTCAACTGCATGACCTCTGGACGGGAGATGACCACTGGGCAAGTATGAAGCTAATTGAAGGCAATTTATATGTTCAATAAGTCGGTGTTAGATGAAGATAAAAGCGTGGCCGGGAGCTATAAAAGGCCATCCCCAGGTTGCTGGAGGTGGGAGTGGGCAAAGTAATCCGGCCGGGTGACCCCATCGAAGTGGTGCTGGACTACGTCACCAAGGATGCGCCGAAACAGGCATGACTCTATCGTGCAGTGCTCAGCGCTCCTCGTAGAGCTTTCTCACCAACTTTCCTTTGTAGGCATATTTTGGCAGTTCGCTGACCAGCTCAACCTCGGCGCGAAAGATGAGCTTGTCACGGAGCAGATTCTCCACCTGCCTCTTCAGTGCACCCCGATCGCCGGGCTGCTCACCTAGTTCCACCTTTATCTTCATCGGCGGCTCTACCGCAGGGCCCGGCTTGTCCAGTTGAACCTCAATCTCACCGCTGACCTTGGGCCTGAGGGTGGAGACGACGTCTTTTATCGCCAGAGGGTAGACGTTGACTCCGAGAACGGTGAGCATGTCATCAGTCCGCCCCATCACCTCGATGCGATATCCAGTCCGGCCGCAGTCGCATTTAGCAGTGGATAGCACGTGCACATGGTCACGGGCGCGGTAGCGGATCAGGGGCATGCACTGGTGTTCCAGAGCGGTGTAAACTATCTCGCCGGTGACTCCGTCTTTTACCTTGAGCTGCTTGCCGCTCTCGGGATCAATGAGTTCAACGTGAACCAGCCCCTGTGCTAAGTAATGCATCCCGTTGCCCCGGTGCTGGACGCACTCTCCCCAGATGACGCAGGTCATCTCGCCCATGCCCATGCCCTCGATCACTGTAGCCCCAAATGCTTCCTCGATGCGGGGCCGCACCACCTTTGTCCCACCTTCGGCACCACCCACTATGGTTCGTATGCCGAGCTCCCTCGGGTTGAGCCCCTTCTTCTCCACCTCATCCAGAAGATAGGACCAGAAGGAAACGGTGGAGTGCAGGGCGTTGGCCGCCTGGAATTGGAAGGCGGCAATGACCCGGTCGGTGTTAAATCCGGTGGGGACATGAACTGCCCCGGTCCTCTCGATACCCTCGCGGAAGGTGTCAGCGATAAATGGGGCTGTTGGTATGCTGACCACTATGCTATCGGGCCTAATTCCGCCGGCCCAACAGAACCTGGCTATGGCCTCGGTGTGTATTCCGATATCATGCTCAGTAAGGCCGAGATAGGTAGGCACCCCGGTGGTGCCGCTTGAGGAATAGACCCGGACCAAATCATCCACCGGACAGGCTCTGTGTTTCCCCACCGGCGGGTGGCTCAGCTGGGCCTCTCGCAGCTCTCCTTTCTCGGTGAAAGGTATCTTTACGATGTCCTCAAGTCGCTTAATATCACCGACCTCCAACCCCGCCTTCTTGAATTTCTCCTTATATAGAGGTGAATTCTCAGCAACGTACTTGACTTGCTTTAATAGCTTCTCTTGATGCAGCGCATGTAGCTCATCTTGGGAAATTGCCTCCATATTCTTGTTCCAGAGGGCGCGATATTTCTTAGCCATGCTAACCTCCTCTTTTGTCCCTCATGATTATATCGCCTCAACCCGCGGCAAGCAATCCCCGTTGGAGGTGGCCGTCGAAATTCTCCACGGCACTTGCTCCCGCCTACAAAGCGTGGTAGAATTCTGTAAAACGACTAGCTCTATCGGAGGAGGTGCAACGATGGCGGTCTATGTTATGTTGACCACTCTGACGGATGAGGGGCGGAAAAGGCTCAAGGAAAGTCCCGGCCGGCTCAAGGAGGTCAATAAAGAGGTCGAGGCAATGGGGGTGAAGATTCTGGGGCAGTACCTTCTTCTCGGTCAATATGATTTTGTTAACATCCTTGAGGCTCCTGACAATCAGACTGTCTCCAAGGTGGCGGTGGAGCTTGGTTCCCGAGGCACTTTGCAGACGATGACGCTGGCTGCTATGACCGTTGATGATTTCATCGCCAGCCTGGGCAAACGTGCCCCGAGAAAGAGCCGGGCGAAGAGATAGTGCTGCCATCAGCGTTTTCATTCTAAGCTTGCGGTCGGAGGTGGTGGATGATTGGCTTCGGTTGCTCCACAGGCAAGTGTGGGCTTGCGGTTCCGGTGGGCCGTTGTGCGGCGGAGACGTATGCACCTAGTAAATATCGGCTGAATAGGAGTATTCGCTGAACCGCGATGAGGAAAGTCAAGGCCAGTTACTACAAAGCTATTCAGGAAACGTTGAGAACGGTGAATTCAGAGCTGTCTCTAAAAGAAGCCCTGAACTCCATCGTGAAGACCGCTGCTGTAGCTATGGATGCCCCAGCCTGCTCCGTGGTAGCCTTGGACTGGAACAGAAAGAAGCTAATACATGTGGCTTCTCATGGCCTGAGCAAGTGGTATCTGCGCAAGGGCCTATTGGATGCTGATAGGAGCCTGCCAGAAGTGTTGGAAGGCAAGCCGGTGGCCATTGTCAATGCTCGCGAAGACCATCGTATTCAGTACCGTGACTTGGCTGCCAAGGCGGGCATCGGTTCCATATTGGGAGTCCCCCTGGCAGTTCAGGGTGATGTGGTGGGCAGCATCAGAGTATACCGTCGTGAGCAGCGCGAATTCTCAGAGAGGGACGTGGAATTTCTGTCAGCTATTGCTGACTCATGCGCCATTGCCTTAGAGAACGCCAGGCTCCACGAGTTGGTAACGAGCGACCGGGAGCATATCAGAGAGGCGCATACTGAGGCAAGGGTGTCCAGGCTGACTTCTCGAATGGCCAGACCCGTTTCCTTTCCCCATCCCAGCGAAGAGGAATTCGCCCGACTCCTTGATTTTTATCAAATAGAGTGGGTTTACGAGCCTCACTCTTTCCCGCTGCACTGGGACGGTGACAGGGTGACCGAGATGTTCACTCCTGATTTCTACCTTCCTGGGCCTGACCTGTACATCGAGCTGACTACTCTGAAGCAGAGTCTGGTTACGGAGAAGAATCGGAAGCTGCGTCGGTTAAAGGAATTGTATCCTGAGATAAAAATAAAGCTCCTTTATAAGAAGGACTATGATCGACTCTTAGCCAAATACGGTCATGGTCCGCTGGCATCTACCAAAGTGCAAGGACTGGGCCGGGTGCTGAAAAGCACTGTTCAGATTCAACGGAGAGTGCGAGTCCTGGGCAATAAGATTTCCCAGGACTATGCTGGCCGCCGGCCCTTAATGGTGGGTATCCTAAGAAGCGTTTTCTTCTTCATGGCTGATTTGACCAAAAATATCTCCATACCCTTAGATGTGGACTTTATAGCCATCTCCTATTATTCCGGTGCGGAACCGCGTGCGGTTCATGTTACCAAGGACCTGGTTGATGACATCGCTGGGCGTGATGTAGTGCTGGTGGCGGCCATCGTGGATACCGGGCTCACTCTGGGCTATCTATTGAATCACCTCAAGAGCCGTGAGCCGGCAAGTTTAGCTGTATGTACTCTGTTGGATAAGAGGGTACGCCGCCTTGTGGAAGTGCCTTTAGACTATGTAGGCTTCGAGATCCCGGATAAGTTCGTTGTGGGCTATGGGTTGGACTACCAGGAGGAATATCGCAATTTGCCCTTTATCGCATTGCTCGAGACGGAAAAGACCACGGGGCAGGTTCGGGTCGAACAAGAATAAAACATCCTAGGTGATTTCCACTTTCGCTGCCGGCTTACAACTCCCTCGCGCCCTTTCAGCCTTTGCCTACTCGCTCGGTCGCCTTCCCAACCGCCAGCTCCTGTTTCAACCACCTAGGACATTATCAATATAGCATGTTGCAGATGGTTTGTCAAGTCCCCCATTTGGGGGATATTGTCCAATCGAAGAAGGGGCACCGCTGAGAGAAACGATGAAGAATTCTTGTCTTTTCTCTATTTAATTAAGGCGGGGCCAAGTCTGGCATGTTGCCGATGCAAACAGCATCCGATCGAATCTCAAAATGAAGCCAGAGGAAAACAGTGTGCTTGGATTACGGCCCTCCGCCGTTGCCACCGTTTTTGCTGTCGTTTAATTCCCAGACTTTCCTGTTCTCTCTTTCCAGCATCTTGCAGAGATTTTCCAGTTTCTCCCGCATCTGTTTTTCCTCTTGATATTTGCCCCATATCCATTCGATGGTCTCTGAGACGCCCTGTTCGCTTAGAATCTCGAGGGCCTCGTCATCCAGCCTACAAAGCAAAGCCTCGACCCTTCTGTGCTCTTGCGTGTTGACAGTGGAGATGCCAGAATTAGTCAGACCATTACGCGAAAGTCTAGGAAGTCTCATACCAAAGTCTACTCCTTCAATTTATCTAGTACACTCCAGCACCTTAATGATATAGCTGCATTAACCCAAAGCAATCCCTCAGGAGAACGATTTTCGGCACCAAAGAGGTGAGGTCATTTCGTACTAATTCGGGAGAGAAATTGTGGACTGCCAGTTCTCGGACATTGGTTATTGCAGTATAGTTTTTGGACAACCTCTGGCCTCTATCAACGTGTTCGAGACAACTTGCACATTTTAAGCACATTTTCGAAAAATTGTCAAGTCCCTTGTGGACTCCCAGTCCTAAATTATTAGTCTAAATGCCTAAGAATTGTGTTCGACACAGTCCAGCTGCTATAATTTAGATTGGAGCCCCGTAGGCGTTTAAAGCTAAAATTTCTACCGGGGCTATGACATCGAGGACAACACGGTGGCTGAAAGCGAAAGCCAGCAGGAGGACCGGGAGTGTCTCGGTTGCAAGTTCAAAGGCGACCAGACCCTGTCCCAGTGGAGCTTTGAACAGTTCCGCAAGATTCAGGAACATCCCTGTTACAGTGAGCAGGCGGCTCATGCCTTTGGCCGGATGCATTTACCGGTAGCTCCCAAGTGTAACATCCAGTGCAAATATTGCGTGCGCGAATTCGACTGCGTCAACGAAACACGTCCTGGTGTCACCAGCCAGGTTTTGAAACCTAAGGAAGCGCTGGAAAAAGTCAAAGAGGTGGTGGCAAGGCATCACTTTGTCAAGGTGATAGCCGTTGCCGGGCCTGGCGAGCCGTTATTCAATGAGGAGACCTTTGAGACTTTAGCCCTGGTCAAGAAGGAGTCCCCCCATTTTCATCTTTGTCTCAGCACCAATGGGCTACTGCTCCCAGAGAAGCTGGATGCTTTGCATGAGCTCGGTGTCGGCAATCTCACCGTTACCGTAAATGCTGTGGATCCGGCCATAGGAGAGAAGATTTATTCCTGGGTTTATTTCCGGGAGGAAACCCTGAAAGGCCGTCGGGCGGCTGAGGTTTTGCTGCATCAGCAATTGGCGGGCATTGCGCAGGCGGTGAAGCTGGGGATAATAGTCAAGGTCAATAGCGTATTGATTCCCACGATAAATGAGCATCACTTACCGCAAATTGCTCAGAAAGCCAGGGAATTAGGTGTGTTCATGCAGAACATAATCCCGCTCATTCCCCAACACGAGTTTGCTCATATTCCGGCTCCCACCGAGTCTCAGTGGCGGGAGGCCAGGCAGCTTTGCAGCTCCATCATCCGGCAGATGCAGCACTGCCGCCGTTGTCGGGCAGATGCTGTTGGGCTCCTTTCCCAAGACCTCTCCCGGGATGTATACCAGGAGCGCGGCCTGAAAGCACCGCCTCGAAGATAGGCCCTGCTGTGAAGATGGCGCTTCCTTTCGGGCTGCAATCGACTTGAAGATCGCTGCTCCCAGGTCGGTAAATTATTCTGCCACCGGGCCGCTCCTGAACAGAGTGAGCTGTCAGCGGCAGAGATAACAATCTCAGGCTCAGCTCCTTCAAAGATGACACGAACCCTTCCCCCGTTTGGACATCTTTTCAATGTAGGTGTTCTTGCTATGCTTCTGCTTCGGGACTGAATTCCACAACTTCTTGGTCTTGCTTTACGAGAGGTAGGGTCTGCTCAATTTCAGCTTCTCTCCAGCCAGAGGTCGCTAGGGTCCTTCTTATGAACTGAAGGCTGGCTTCATACTCTGGACTTATCAATTCTACCACGCCTATGTTCCTGAGCAGCTCTGCTTCTCGAGCGCGATGAACCCGTGCCACGATGTTAATCTTGGGATTGATCGCCAGGGCAGTTTTTACAGCAGCCACCACTGCCAAGGGATCTGGGAATGTTATCACCAATGTTCTTGCTTTACCAAGGTCCGCTTTGGACAGAACATGAGGATTACTGGCGTCTCCATAGATGCGGGGGCTCCCACTACTACGAGCTTCAGAAATACGCTCGGGGTCAATGTCTATCACGATGTGGGGAACTCCGGCATCTTGCAGACCTTTGGCAACGTTTTGCCCGATTCTTCCGTAGCCGGCGACCACTACTCGACTTGGCGCCTCGGATGCGGGCAAGTTGGAAACGGGCGAAGGGAAGGTAACATCGGTAGCTTGTCTTTGGCTGATTCGAGCCGGGATCAATTTCGGGTGTGCCCAGGATACCAGTTTCATAAAGACCGGTGTCAGCAACATGGTAATAATGGCACTAGCAACAATTGAGGAATAAAACTCGTCTGAGATGAGCCCGAAATTAATTCCACCTTGGGCCAGTATGAAGCCAAATTCTCCTATCTGGAAAAGACCGGCACCTACCAAGATAGCTATCCTCCCACTGTAGCCAAACAGCCGAACGATGCCGAAAACGACCGACAGTTTTGTCAAGATGATAGCTGCCACTATTGCCAGTACCGAGGGCCAGTGGTCAAGCAAGAAAGTCGGGCTTAGTAGCATGCCTAAAGAAACGAAGAAAAGAGTGGCGAAAATATCTCTCAGTGGCGTAATCTCGGCCAAGGCTTGGTGAGCAAACCTCGATTCACGCACCACCGCGCCGATCAAGAAAGCACCAAATACCATCGAAAGCCCCAAAATCTGCGTGCCTAAAGCTGCTCCCAAACACAAAACTAGGACGGTGAGCAGGAATAACTCTCGAGACCGAACTCCACCAATCCTACCCATCAGCCAGGGCAGTAACCACAGCCCTGATACAATAGCTACTCCAGTGAAAAGGACCGCTTTGCCTGCGGCCAGAGCTAATGCAAGGAACAGATTCTGTGCCTCACTGCCCATAAGAGGCATGACTACCATCATCAGCAGCACGCTTATATCCTGAAGGATAAGGATAGCGACCATAATCCGCCCATGCACAGAGTTCAGCTCACCCCGCTCCATCAGTATCTTCAGGCAAACCGCGGTGCTGCTGAGGGAGATAATCAAGCCAAACAGAGTAGCCTGCGACCAAGACCACTGGAATAGAGCAACGCCCACAAGCAGCCCCAGGGCAAAGGTAATCAAAATTTGGGCAATTCCGCCCAGCAGACCTACCCTACCTACCTGCTTCAATTGACTGATTGAGATTTCCAATCCCAGCGTGAACATCAGTAAGGTAACACCAATAGTCGCTGCAGCCTCAACAAGCGTCAAATCAGCCACGAGGCCAAGTGAATGAGGTCCCACTGCTATACCGACTAGGAGGTAGCCCAATATAACAGGCTGCCTGAGGCGATGGGCTATCATCCCCCCCACTAATGCCGCTGCCAGAAGGATGGCAATGCCAATGACTGGATCTAATTCATGCATAGCTCTTAGCTAAGCTTTCTTTCGATTCCATTCTATCATATCTAAAAGAAGGAATTGGGTTTTACAAATGCGCGCTGCGGAGATAATGAGGTCAACGAAGCGGCGTATGGTGCAATATCGCTGGAGGCTACTGTCGTACCGAAAGTGTTGGCGGCAAACTTCAGCTCATGCAACTCTTGAGATTTAACCTTGGGCGAGCCTTCGAGCGCTGAAAGCTCTGCGCGATCCCTACCTTTTCGCACTGGCTTTCACATAGTCAGTCCCCCATCTACCGCCAATACTTGCCCGGTAATATAGTCGGAATCGCTGGAGGCGAAAAAGACAAAGGTAGGGGCTATCTCTTCCGGCTCAGCTAACCATCCCAGGGGATAGTGACTGGCGTCTTCTTCCGCTGGCCTGGGTCTGAATTTCCTTAGACTGTCGATCATGCGGGTGCGGGCCACCGGGCAGATGCAATTAACGTTGATGTGAAAGGGCGCCAGCTCCTTGGCCGCAGTTCTGGTAAGGGCTATGATTCCTCCCTTGGCCGAGGCGTAGTCTGCCACCCCGCCATCATAGCCTCGCAAGGCGGAGGGGGCAACTACATTGATGATTTTACCGCTTTTCCTCTCCATCATGTTCTTAATTACTGCCTGTGTGCAGTTGAAGGTGCCCTTCAGGTGCACACTGATGACCCGATCCCATTGTTCTTCAGGAAGTTCCCACAAATGGACAGGATGGATAATGCCTGCATTGTTCACCAGGACATCGATGTGTCCAAACCTGTCCAGTATTTGCTGCACCATGGAATTGACTGCTGCCCGCTGCGAAACATCTACCATAAATACACCAGCTAAGGAGGACGGGCCTATATCCTCAATTGTGGCGCCTACCTGCTGGGCAGTCGCGGCATCGCTTACCCCCACTACAGCCACATGTGCTCCTTCTCGAGCAAACTGGAGGGCTACAGCCTTGCCTATCCCCCGGCTGGCCCCTGTGACTATGGCTACCTTGTCTTTTAGTCGCATACTAACCTCCTCTCTGCAAATAAGTATTAAATTAACATAATTCCTATAAATAAGAAGCCGGTATCGATAGCGCCCCATCATGGGGCGGTCCAATCTCCCGGGTCTGGGACTTGGTGCACTTACATCAATTATAGATTTCATTCTGATGGACGGCAATGCCCAAAGGACAAAGTGCCGATTTCCCTCCGACCAAGACTCAGGTTGTCGCCTAAGTACCGCAGCGCACAAGAGCCCCAATTTTTGTGGCCGCCAAGTCAAGTGTAGGGAGACAGTGACCAAGAGGCAAAATGTCTTGACTTTGTCCGAAGGCATATCACTTGGAGAGATGGACAGGTAGCTCAAGGTCTCTGCTAGCTATTTCTCGCAGGTTGTCCACGTGAGGCGTCACGCTTCAAGAAGACCGCTTGACATGCTTAATACTTACAAGCGGGGCGTTAAGCAATCGTATCAAGGGTCTTTGGTAGGCCGGGCACAACCGTAAAAAAGGTTGATTTTATCGCAGAAACTGTGACTTTTCAGACTCAATTTATTCCATAAGTAGCATTGACATGGTTGATGTTGCATGCTAATATTATATATCGTAATATTAACGCTATATGTATATGGTGACATACTATGTTCGGTCCTAGATCAGCAATGCTTACGCTCTATGGCGACTATGTTCGACATAGAGGGGGAGAAATAGGAATTGGAAGCTTAATCAAGCTTCTGAGTAACTTTGGGCTATCGGAGCAATCCATCAGATCGTCCGTTTCAAGAATGTGCCGGGCCGGAATCCTCAAGGTACGACGTAGCAAGTCCCGGAGTTACTATTCGCTTACTGAGGAAGGACTGGCAATGATGCAGAAGGGTGAGAGGCGAATATTCGACCGGAGGCGCGCCAAGTGGAACGGGTTCTGGAATATCGTTGTCTATTATATACCGGAAGAGAACCGTGAAGCCAGAGACCGCTTGCGTCAGGAGCTTGCCTGGATGGGATTCGGTTCCTTGAGCACAGCAACCCGGATTTCACCCCATGACCTGACCGATGAAGTCAAGGAACTCGCTGAAAAATTAAAGGTAAAACAATATGTACAGGTATTTCAGACCAGGTACCAAAATACTAACGATCCGAAGAGTATCGTGTCCCGGTGCTGGGACCTGGGAAAGATACGCAAGAGGTACGTTCATTTTATCAAGGAATACCACGAGAGAATGGACGCTCACCAGAAGCGGATTACTGACGGGGTAAGTATAGAACCGAGTGAGTATTTCGTAGAGAGATTCAAACTGATTGACGATTATCGCAGATTGCCATATCTCGATCCAGATTTACCAGAAGAACTGCTCCCGGTCAACTGGCCGCGTTCCGAAGCTACGGAGCTCTTCGACCAGTATCATGATCTGCTGACGGGGAAAGCGAATCTTTATTTCGATTCCGTGATGGAATCATATTAATCGTTCCCAATTCCTCTGACTAGGATTCGAGAGGAGTTGGGGATGAAATCAGCGCTTCGGTTAAAAGGTAACTTGCTTGTAGTGCCTCCGTAGGGCAAAGTGAAAAACATTCTTTGCAATTCCAGCACTCCTTAGAGGCTATCTCCGGAATGAAATTAATCTCTCGTCTTAGTCCTCTTTCAACAAATCCAATAGCGTTCTTCTGTTTTACTTCAGCGCAGTATCTTACACACAGACCGCACAGAATGCAAAATGAGGGCTCTTTTTCAAAACGGGCTTCTGCTCCATACTCTTGAGCCAAATTCTGCAATGTTGGGGAATCCGGCGCATGAGACAGCATCAGCTCCAGAATCGTTTTGCGAATTCTATCTACCTTCTCAGACCTGGTTCTCACCACCAAATTCTCTTCTACGGGGCGAGAGCAGGCAGTGTCAAGATTTATTCTACCCTTAGCTTCTATTTCCACCATGCAAATTCTGCAGGCAGTATAGGGTTTCAACTTTTCATGGTAGCAAAGGGTTGGGATGTCTATCCCAGCACTACGCGCCGCTTCAAGAACGGTCATTCCTTCCTCAGCTTTAACCTCTTTGTTATCGATAGATAAAGTAACCAAGCTCATTTTTATTTGCCTCACTTGTGTATTGGAGTAGATAATGCCTCACAGACGAGCGCGGGGCAGCGCTTCTCCTTAATGTGAGCTTCAAACTCATCACGGAAATGATAAATGGCACTAAGCATTGGGCCGGAGGCGCCTTGCCCCAAAGCACATAACGCTGCCTCTTTCTGTACTTCAGATAGTACTTCCAAGAGTTCGATGTCGCCCTCTCTTCCCTTTCCTTCACTAATATTGGTCAAAATCTTAAGCATCTGCCTGAGACCATCGCGGCAAGGGGTGCACTTACCACAGGATTCATCGGCAAGGAAGTTAAGAAAATACTTGACCATATCCACCATACACGCATTCTCATCAAGGACAATCAAGCTCGGACCCATCGATAAGCCAGCCTTGGTCAGCTCATCAAAATCTACCGGCAAGTCAAGTAGACTCTCCGGGGCGAATCCACCCAATGGTCCGCCGACTTGGACTGCTTTGAACTTTTTATTTTCCCGGATGCCACCACCAATATCAAAGATAATCTCTCTCAAGGTCATCCCCATTGGAACCTCAACCAGTCCGCTATTTTTAATCTTACCTACCAGAGAGAAAACCCTGGTTCCCTTGCTACTATCGGTGCCTATGTTGCTATAACTATCAGAACCCTGGTTAATTATAAGTGGTACATTAGCCCACGTCTGTAAGTTGTTCAGGACTGTCGGTTTAGCCCACAACCCCCTCTCTGTAGCGTGGTCATACTTCGTTCTAGGTTCACCTACTCTACCCTCCATTGAAGCCATCAACGCTGTCGACTCGCCACAGACATAGCCTCCACCATCTATATTTATCGTAATAGTGAGGTCTAAACCGGAACCCAAGATATTTTTACCCAGAAGTCCGTACTCCTCGGCTTGCTTGATAGCTATCCCGGTGTTTTCTACCGTCAGCGGAAATTCATCCCCAACAAAGATATAGCCTTCATTAGCCCCGATAGCATAGGCACCTATTATCATCCCCTCTAAAATACTATGAGGATTCCCTTCCATCATCCTTCTATCGACAAATGCACCAGGATCACCCTCATGACAGTTACAGATAATATACTTGGTGTCAGCCTCAGCTTCTCGGCCAGCTTCCCATTTTCTACCGGCAGGGAAGCCACCACCACTTCGCCCCCGCAAGCCAGATTCCTTGATTTGTGTGATTACCTGCTCCGGTGACATGGTAAGCAGGACTTTGGCTAAAGCGGAATAGCCACCTATCGCCAGATAATCATCGATACTCTTAGGATTAATCTTAATGTTATTGCTGGTGAGGAGCCGCATCTGGCTCTTGTAAAAAGGTATTTCATACTCATGTACTGCTTTTTCGTCGCTATCCGGGTCGGTATAAACCAGGCGCTCAATTACTTTCTTATCAATCACAGTCTGAGCGACGATTTCCGGGACGTCCTCCGGCGTTACCTCTATATAGCAGATTTCTTCAGGATAGATAACGACGATAGGTCCTTTTTCACAAAAGCCGGGGCAACCGGTTTCTCTAACATCAACCTTAGCCTCTAAAGCTTGTTTGCCAATTTCTTCTTTAAAGGCACTGATAATCCTCTGGTTATCCAGAGAATGACAGCCAGTTCCACCACATATCGCAATGCAGGGCTTATCGGCATCTCTTTTTGACAGGATGCCCTTCCTGAGTTCTTCTAATTCAGCAGGCGAATTTATCTTTGGCATAATCTTCCCTTAATCACAGTTTTTCAACGTATCTTCTGCCTTGGTTGGGTCCATCCTGCCGTGATACCTCCCATCGATCACCATCACCGGTCCTGAAGCACAGCGACCGAGGCAGGTAACAGCCTCCAGGCTGAACTTTAAATCCGGGTCTGTTTCGCCGGGTCTAATTCCAATCAGGTCTTGGACTGTGCCGAGGACGCGCGACGAACCGTGAACATGACAGGAGGTGCCATTACATATGTGAATTTTATGACGTCCTTCAGGGATTATACTAAAGGCTTTATAAAAGGTAGCTGTATGCAGCACCTTACTTAAAGGCACTTCTAATTTCTTGCCGACCTTTTCCAATATTTCTTTAGAAAGCCAGTGATTTTCTTTCTGAATCTCCAGTAATACTTGAATCAGTGAACTAGCTTTACCCTCATATTTATCTATTATCTGATCGATTTTACCGTCATCCATAGCTGCTGTCCTAACTTTTCTTTCTTTACCCTGATCCTGTCGTACGCTCTTTCGGCTCAAGCAGGAGCAAAGCGCTTCTGGCTTTCATCGAACCTGACTAAACCCTGCCTTATTGTACTATTAAGGTGTCTTGATACTTCATACGGGTTTAAGCCCAAAATATCAGAAATTTCTCCAGTTGAAAGGGGTCTTTCTCGGAGTAGTAACATAATTCGGCTTATTGCCAATTTATCTGCAACTAATTCTTGGAATAACCTGTCTACCTCGTCACTGGTGAAAAATTCGTTATATTCTTCTTGTGTTTCAAAACGTACTCTCAGCCTCTCCCTTTCCACCAGCTTAATGTAGGGTATTAAATTTTTCGCTGCTTCAAGGTTTAACTTTAATCCGTTTTCATCTATTCCTGCTTCTGTACCAAGAGGTCCTAAATCCTTCAACTTCCTGGTAAAGTCGGTAATAACTTCGGCGAAACGAATTCCTTCAGAGGCAGATACCCATTCAAGCCTTAACCTTTCGGGATTCACCCCTACCTGTTCCAGTAACTTTTTAGATAGATGCATCATGCTTAATGCATCGTAATTTCCTTCAGTAATATAATGGCATTCACCGAGCCAGCAGCCACCGATAAACACCCCGTCTGTTCCGTTTGAGAAAGCCCGGAGTATAAATGCCGGGTCGACTCTGCCGGAACACATTACCCTTATCACCCTTATATTGGGGGGGTATTGATACCGGGAAACTCCGGCAAGGTCTGCTCCCGCGTAGCAACACCAATTGCATAAAAATCCTAATATCCTTGGTTCAAAACCGTGCCTTACAACCATTCTTAGCTTACTCCTAAGGCAGTAATCCCTGTTTTGTTCATTAGTGGGCTTCTACAATGGCTGGGATCTTCGCAAGGTCTGGAACCGCCGCGTCAATTTGAGCAAAGATCTCTTCATCTGTAAAGTGCTTTAGAGAAATAGCCCCTGTTGGACACTTCGAATTACATAGGCCGTCTCCCTTACAGAGGATAGGATTAACACTGGCTTTTTTGCCTTGTGGTGTATCAACAAGCTCTATAGCACCATACTTACAAACCGAAATACAAACCCCACACGCTACACACTCATTCTCTTTTACCTCGCAAATAGCACCAGAGGCTATGACTGTATCCTTTGTAAGAATAGTTGCAGCCCTGCCGGCAGCTCCGTAAGCCTGGCTAATCGTTTCCGATATGTGCTTGGGATAGTGGGCCATTCCACACAGGAAAACCCCCTCTGCAGCAAAGTCAACAGGTCTCAATTTTACATGGGCCTCTTGGAAGAAACCATCCGGGTTCAAAGGTACCTTGAATAATCGGGATATTTCATTACTTGTTGCTGAAGGAATAATGGCGGCAGCCAAAGCGAGTAAATCGGTATCTATAGCAATCTTCTTACCTAGAATAGGATCGGTAACGGTAACCCTTAAAATACGCTGACCACCCTCTTCAACAGCTTCCACCTGGGGTTTATCATCCGGCTCATAGCGGATGAACTTCACCTCTCGGTCCGCCGCTTCCCGGTAATAATCCTCTTTAAACCCATAAGTTCTCATATCCCGATAGATAATGTAGATATCCATCTCAGGATTTATCTCTTTCAGTTTCAAGGCATTTTTTATAGCCTGATCGCAACATACCCGGCTGCAGTAATTTTTATCTTCTTGTCTGCAACCTACACATTGGATCATCGCCAAGCTCCCGGAGTTAATCACCATTTCCTCCCCTTTGGCGATTTGCTCCTCCAGCTCCAGCAAAGTAAGTACCCTATCATCTTCCCCGTAAAGGTATTCGGTGGGTCTATATTCTTCAGCGCCAGTAGCGATGATGGTTATTCCATGGTGTATCTCCTTGACCCTTCCTTCAGACTTCACTTTGGTTATGAAATTTCCCACATAACCGGAAGCCTCTGTGATGGTAGCGCCAGTAGATACATGAATTAAGGGGTGCTGGTAAACTCTGCGTATAATATTACCCAAATATGCTTGAACATCCACCCCTTCCAAGGTGTGATGAATTCTTCGAGCCATTCCCCCCAAGTCTGTATCCTTTTCCACCAGGTAAACCTCAAACCCCTGGTTGGCTAAGCTCAGAGCACTGATCATCCCAGCCAAGCCTCCTCCAACCACTAAACCCCTTTTGTCGACCGGCAGCTCGAATTCCTGTAAAGGCTCTAAAAGGGCAGTTCGGGCTACCGACATCCGAACTATGTCCTTTGCCTTTTGGGTGGCCTCTTCCTTTTCTCGAGAGTGAACCCATGAGCAGTGTTCTCTTATATTAGCCATTTCAAAGAAATATGGATTAATTCCCCCTTCACGAAGCGTGTCCCGGAATAGCGGCTCATGTGTCCTGGGTGTACAGGCGGCGACAACCACGCGATTGAGTCCCTTTTCTCGGATTGTGTCTGCTATCTGCCGGGCAGTATCAGTAGAACACGAAAAAAGGTTTTCTTGAGCGTGGACAACATTGTCTAAGGTAGAGGCATATTCAACTACAGAAGGAACATCTACTACTCTTCCGATGTTGGCTCCACAGTGACACACAAAGACCCCCACCCTGGGTTCCTCGCCTAAGACATCCCTTTCAGATGGATATACCCTTTCTCTGGCTAGTTTCCCTCGCCGGTAGGCAAGAAGTTGGCTACAAAAAGCATCCGCCCCGCTGGCTGTCATAACCGACTCGGGGATATCCATAGGACCCTGGAAAGCTCCGCTTACGAAAATTCCTGGGCGAGATGTCTCAATGGGGTTAACAGGATTGGTTTTACAGAATCCATGAGAATTGAGTTCGATGCCGAACTTATTAGCCAATTCTTCCACATCATCAGGAGGGTTCAATCCAACGGATAATACCACCAGATCGAATTCCTCTTCCTTTACTCCGTCATCATTAGTAGAGTATTTTATGGTTACATTCTTACTTTCCGGGATCTCTTTTCCTAACGATACATAGCTTCTTATAAATCGGACCCTGGGAAGGATCTCTGCTCTCTGATAAAATCGCTCGAAGTCCTTACCAAATGACCGAACATCGTTATGGAATATAGTAGCCTCCATCTCACTGTCATGGTCTTTTGCCAAAATCACCTGCTTCTGGGTATACGTACAGCACACAGCTGAACAATAGCTATTTCCGCCGGGGATGACCTGTCTGGAACCGACGCACTGAATCCAAGCCATCTTCTTCGGATGTTTCCCGTCGGAAGGGCGCCTTAGCTCACCTTCGTAGGGACCGGTGGCGCATAATATTCGCTCGAATTCAAGACCAGTTACAACGTTCTGAAGCTTTCCGTAGCCATAGTCGCCCCTCAGCTTCGGATCAAATGTTTCATAACCTGGAGCCAGAATTATCGCCCCTACCTCTACCTCCACCTTCTCTGCCTTTTGATGAAGATCGATAGCTTTATTCTGGCAGACTCCTACACAAATGTTACATTTCTCGTCTTGAAGGTAAAGACATTTTTCGGGGTCTATGTAAGATACAAGAGGGACTGCTTGAGAGAAGTATATATGGCTGGCTTTGGCAAAAGATAAGCCTTGATTATATTCATCGAGGACCTTGACCGGGCAGTACTCGGTACAGGTAGTACAACCCCTGCATTTGTCTTCTATGATGTATCTGGGTTTTTTAATCAGGGTTACTTTGAAGTCTCCTGCTTCCCCTTCTACCCTGTCAACCTCAGTATAGGTCAGGATCTCGATATTAGGATGTCTGCTGCATTCGATAAACTTGGGAGATTCAATGCACATAGAGCAGTCATTGGTGGGGAAGGTCTTGTCAAGCTGGGCCATCTTGCCGCCAATAGCCGGCGATTTATCAACCAGGTAGACCTTAAAACCCGTATCGGCCAGATCAAGGGAGGCTTGAATACCGCTTATCCCTCCACCGACAACCAAAACATCTCCGATATTTCTTTCTGCGGGACTATTAGCTAATTGTCCTTCAGTGCGTTCTTCTGCCACTCTCTGCCATCCTTATCAGGTTTTATGTGCCCTTAAGTGGGGGCACCATCGATCGAGAACCCGCCCCTCCGGCCACAGATCAAGGCTTCCGCCACACTTTAATCACACCCTCTATACCTGAGTCTATGAAGGCTCTGTCCGAGTTCAGACGGGTTAGCTGTACTTCATTTGAGCAGCCAAGTCGCTCCGGGTGGGAATACACCGACAGGCGGCTGCCACGCGCATAGCCAACTAGGGCAATGCCCAGATCACGAGCAAGCGAAATAGCGCGCTCCGTCGGCGAGGTCCGCGAAACAACAATCGGGACCTGCATCTTTGCCGCCTTGAGCAACATCTCGGACGAAACGCGACCAGTGCTCAGTAGCAGTCCATCCCTAATAGATAGTCTCCTCAATAGACATTCGCCCTGGATTTTGTCCAAGGTGTTATGCCGTCCGATATCCTCAGCCACTACTATCAGGTTCTTAGTATCGGATAGAGCTGAGGCATGCACCCCACCACAAAGCTGATACAGCTCCATGTGGTTCTGCAACTGCTTCATCAGAGATAGCACTTCGGTTGGTGTGACAACAAGACCAGAATCAACCCTCTGTCCCTGAGTTGTGAAAGCTACGCCGCCACCACAGCCAGAGGTCAGTGTCCGCAGCGTCGGCAATTCATATTCAGGGTTGCTTAGCCTCACGTCGGCCAGCGATTCCTCCTCGCACACCCGCATGCTTGCCACGTCGCCGGTGCCTGAGATGATTCCCTGTGCATATAGGAATCCAAGAACAAGGCAATTCAGCTTGGTCGGGGTGCACAGGATGGTGACCAGTTCCTGTTGATTTACATAGACTGTCAGCTCCATCTCGCTAGGCACGTGGGCTGAGGCCCTGACCCATCCCTCGTCGGAGAAGCGATCGCAGGGTATCTGCGGTGCGGTACCCTCCATCGCCAGTTCGTCAATCGCTCCCTGCATGTTTAGCTTCTTTCTCTCCTAAATCACTTCCTGGACGATCTCTGTAATGTCTTTTATCTCTATGGCTTCACTATCCTCCAGGGCTAACCTGCTATCCTCAAAATTGGTAATGCAATATGGGCACGAGGTAACCAGCACCTCGGCCCCGGCGTCAATAGCCTGTTCCAATCTGAGGTCGGAGAATCTTTCACCCTTTGGGGTATCCATCCAAATTCCTCCCCCGCCTCCTCCACAGCAGAGACTATCTTCTCGTGAATCTGCCAACTCCACCAGTTCCAAACCTTGTACTTTCTTTAAGACCTCACGAGGTTCGTCGTATATGCCATTGTGCCGGCCCAGGTAACAAGGGTCATGGTAAGCAACTTTCTTCACAAACTCGTTGCTGAGATCGAGCCTTCCCTCGTTAATAAGCTGGAATAAATACTGGGAGATATGAACCACCTCGAAGTCTACCTTGAATTCGGGATACTCGTTTTTGAAGGTGTGGTAGCAGTGAGGAGAAGAAACGAGGATTTTCTTCACTCCGTTATCGATAAAAGTTTTGATGTTTTCTCTAGCCAGGCGTTTGAATAAAGCCTCATCGCCCGCCTTGCGGATGCTTTCTCCACAGCAATTCTCTTCGGTACCCAGTATCCCGAAATCTACTCCCGCCCTGTTAAGGATATTGACTGTGGCAGCAGCTACCTTTTTAAATCTTGAGTCATAGCAGAGGTAGCAGCCGGGGAAATATAGAATTTCCGTCCCCTCTGTGAACGTTTTAACATTCAGACCTTCTGCCCAGTCTGCCCTCGTACTTCGTGGTTCACGCAAGGGGTTGCCTTCGGTAGCGAGGCTTGCGCTTACGGTATGGATTGGAGCAGGAGAAATCAATGCTTCCGAGGCAATCCTGCGGAATGAAACGCTGACGTCCATCGTTCCTACTCCCCTGGGGCACCGCTCGGCACAGTTTCCGCAGGTAGTACAACGCCAAATATCATCACCTTCTATTTCAGGCAAGCCGAACGTAGCCTGACGGACTATATTGCGCATACTGAAGTTTCTAACCCTGTTCCACGGACAAACAGTATCACATAATCCGCATTGATAGCATAATTTGAAGGCTGCTCCACCAGCCTCTTTTATAGCATCTACTCCATCTTTGAAGGGGGCTACAATCTCCACCATCTTTTTTAAATCCTCGTCTTTTGCCTTAATGCTTTAGCCCTTTGACATCCGGGCAAGGGCATCCATTACCTTCTTCTCCCCATGTTTTTTTACTAATGCTTCTAATCCTATGTCCATCTCCCCCCGCTTCTCCTCTTCTTCTTCTCCTTCCTCTTCCCTTTCTTCGTAAGTCAGGGCACCGGATTGGCACCACTGAACACACATTGGCTCCGACAGCGGCGGTTCATCTTCACACATATCACATTTTAGAGGGAGACCGGAATCGGGTTCTTTGAAAAAGTCCCTGGACGGGCAGGAAGCCCCGCAGAAGCTACACTCGCTGTATTCCTTTCCATTAATCGTATAAATGTGTCTGCCATTACACTCAGCTTGAGTATAATCACCGGCCCGAATCGGAACAAACATATCGTTCAGTTCATCAATAACGACCCGGATCCGCGCCCTCGCTGGATTATTACTGCTGTATCTTGGCACAGCGTGGAAGGCGGAGCAGGCCATCTCACATGACCGGCAACCAGTGCATTTATTAACATCGACTTTTATTTCTTTAATCTTTTTCGTTGTTAATCCCCTCCCTTCGTTTATTCCTTATCTTTTGACGCTAAGGTCTATCTGGTGGTAGCAACTTCACTCTTTGGTAAAATCCCTCTTTGTTCGAGGTCATCACTAACGTAATCAAGCCCGAGCTTGTCTAAAATTTCTCTCTTAGGAATACCCTCATCATTCCATCCCCTATATGCATAATAGTCGCTAAGCAGCTTTTGTTCGAACTCTGGGTCTCTTTCCAACCAGTGGTCATCCGGCGGCCTCTCGTAGCTTCTCCTCAGGCCTCTTCTTACATTGAGGGCTCTGAACAGATTCCGGTTCCTCTGGCCTATTTCCCAAAGTCCGGCCTCATCAAGCTCCATCCCGGTCGCAAGTGAGATTAAATGCGGTATATTATGTATGTGATATGCAGGCCCCCCGCCAAGCAGATTGTCTGACCCTGGTTGCCCGCCAAACTGGCCTCTGAATGATGACAAAAAGCCACAGATCCCGAGTGAGTCATCAATGGTATGCATCATCTCATTCCATTCAACAATGGCGCAAGCTGCTTCATTAGATATTACTTCACGTTTTTCCCATTCCAAAAACCACTGTTTAAACTTTTCATCAGGGACTGCGATCCAGTTTTTTATAAACTCTTCTCTCTCCTCTCTGGTACGAAGGGGGTCCTGAGGGAAGGACCCTTCAATCTGGGTGATATTCATCTTCTCACAGGTGGCGAACATAAGGAAATAGGTGGGGTTCAGCTTTTTCAGCTTGATGGGTGCCTGCTCAACTCTTTTCGTGGTATTATGGTCATATTCTTCTGCGCCATTACCAATCTGGCGTGCTGCCAAAGAAACACCGTTGGCTAAGATATCTCCAATCCCTTCCCGCCGAACAATTTTTTCAAGTAGGTAGTAAAACCTCCCCCTGACGTCGGACGGCATTCCCGGCAGGTCCTTATCAGTTAAGATGCCGGCTTCGTAAAGCTCAAGGGCAAAGGCGATAACTTGTGGCGTTGTGTATGAGTCCACCCCATATTCCTGACTGATACCGAGTATTTCAAAACTGAAGTCTATCTCTTGAAAGGCCGCCATATGATAGGTGTCTATTCCGAAGCATTTATAGAAATATCTTGGCCGTCCCGGGAGGGAAACCGTATGATGGCATTGCTTCGGACAATTATGGCAACCTGGTCGTCGCTCCACTAATTTCCGCCTTAGATCCCCCCATCTCTGTTGGAGTTCTTCGCTCCAAAAACCTGGTCTCCGCACACGAGCGTTGCCCCAGGCGAAATGGTTGTGGTGCCAACTGTCATCATCCGTGGCCGACATCCAATCCCCGACCAGCGGGTTCTCATGGATTGTCTTCCTCATGCGGAGGCATGTCTCAAAAAGTTCAGCCGGTTGGGCGATATTGATGTCCTTTGTTCCGCGAACAGCTATCGCCTTTAACTTTTTGTCCCCCATAATCGCGCCTAGCCCTCCTCGAGCGGCGCTGGCCCAGATGTGATCGATGGTGGCCATAAGGGTCTTGTTTTCGCCGGCCAGGCCAATAGCGGCTACCTGAACTCCGTCCTCCTTCAACTCCTGCTTAATAGCCGCCGCAGTCTCCTGGCAGCCTTTCCCCCGGAGATGAGTGGCATCACGTATTTCTACTTTGTCGTTTTTTATCCACAGATAAACCAGGTCAGGGGCCTTGCCACGAATGACTATTTTGTCATAACCGGCGTATTTAATTTCCGGTGCTAAATATCCTCCCATCAATGAATGGCCCATGATGTTTGTCAGGGGAGAAAAGGTATTAATCATGGTGCGATTGGCACCGGGAACAAGTGTGGCATCTAAAAGACCGGCGCTAAATATTAGTACATTATCAGGAGAAAAGGGTTCAACCTCAGGAGGGACCCTGTCCCATAATATCTTTGCGGCAGTACCCTGACCGCCCAGATGAAGTTCCATTAATCTCGGGTCGGTTTCTACTTTCTCAATGCTTCCCCGGGATAGATCGATCTCTAAATTATACCCTGTCTCTGCGTACCTCATTTATTAGCTCTCTCTATATTACTTAGCCTCAAAATAGCCCGATTAGGATGATAGCACTCTCAGTCTACTTCTGTCAATTCACCGTGCTCTCTAATATGTCACTATACAAATATAGCGTATAATAAACGTCATATAAATATATTAGCATACAACTTCAAACACTTCAATTTTTATTGGTTCTCAATTCTTCATGACCTGCCCCCCCGAAAACGAGTCCAGGTAAAATGTTAGACTTTGGGCTGAGAGAAAGGGGGGCTTCCATATGGGCAGCAGATCGTACAGGCTGTAGCAGATCATCGATAAGCTGTAAGAGGTTGAGGTACTTCTGAGCCAGGGGAGTACAGTAGGTGAAAGCCAGCAAGAAGATCTGAGTGAAGGCGCAGACCTACTATCGCTGGAGGAGAGAATATGGTGTGATGCGAGTGGATTAGGCCATCTCACATGCCCGGCAACCAGTGCATTTATCAACATCGACTTTTATCTCTTTAACTTTTTTCATTATCTAAAATCCCTCTTTGTTCGAGGTCATCACTAACATAATCAAGACCGAGCTTGTCTAAAGTTTCCCTGGTAGGAATACCGTCATTATTCCATCCCTTAAGTTCGTAATATGCGTCAAGCAATTCAGCTTCATATTCCGGAAACCTATGCTTCCAATGGTCCTCCGGAGGATGCTCATCCTTTCGCCTTAAGCCTCTTCTAACATTAATGGCTCTAACCAAGTTTCGGACTCTACTGGATATTTTCGTTAGTTCAGCCTCGTCAATATCCAGCCCCGTTGCGGCTGAGATTACGCGTGGGCAATTGTGTATATGATAGGGAGGCTTAATAATGTAGGATGAGACGAAGGCACAAAGTCCTGCGCAGTCATCGATATAGTGCATTGTCTCCATCCAGTCAACAACTTCACAGCATGCCTGAATATGCGGGTTATATGGATAGGAGCGCGGTTCCCAGTTCAAAAAATACTCCTTAATCCTTTCATTAGGAACCTGGGTCCAATCCTTTACAAATTCTTCCCTTTCCTCTCTTGTTGCCAGAGGTTCTTGTGGGAACTGCCCTTCAATTTGGGTGATGTTAATCTTCTCACCAGTGGAATACTGGAGGTAATAAATGGGATTCATCATTCCCAGTTTGATAGGCGCCTGCTCATGTTTTTTAATAGTATTGTGATCGTATGCCTCTGCTCCCCTGCCGATCTGGCGCGCTGCCCAATAGGTGCCATTGGCCAAAATATCTCCTATCCCTTCTCGCCGGACGATCTTCTCAAGTAACCAGAAAAACCTCTCCTCATCATTGCCATCGGATCTTGGGGGAAATCCCGGCATATCTTTGTCAGTCAGAATGCCAGCCTCGTAAAGCTCACAAGCAAAGGCCAAGAGTAGCGGTGACGAGAACCCATCAATTCCATACTCGTCACTAAGACCAGAGATTTTAAAGCCAAAATCTAGGTTGTGTGACCTAGCTGCCGGTATATACCTAACGTGTTGGGAGCACTTCAATGTAGCTCTTCGTGCAAGATCCGGGTGAGAAACTAGCCCGCCGCATTTAGCCGGACAGTTATAGCAACTTGTTAACCGCTCCACCAGTTTTTCGCGAGTCTTCTCCCACTCCTCTTCGATTTCCTCAGTCCAAAAACCTCTTCTCCTATCGCGGGCATGTCCCGTGGCGAACATCTCCATGTGCCATTTTTCATCCATCATTGCCATCTCTTGGGCTGCCAATGTGCCCAGCACGGACGTCGGTATCCCTTTATCAATAGGATTTTTTAGCCGGTGATCCATATATTTCATCACTTCGTTGCAAAGCTCCATAAATTCAGCCGGTCTGGAGATATTGATGTCCTTTGTTCCACGGACAGCTATTGCCTTTAGATTTTTGCTTCCCATAACGGCGCCTGCTCCTAACCTGCTGCAACTGGCCCTGGAATGCTGGATGGAAGCAAGATGGACCCTGTTTTCACCGGCCAGGCCGATAGCAGCCACCGCGGCTTTCGGCTCCTTCAACTCCTGCTTAATAAGTTCTGCAGTTTCAAGAGTGCTTTTGCCCTGCAAATGAGAGGCATCACGTATTTCTACTTTGTCATTGTTTATCCACAAATAAACCAAATCGGGGGATTTGCCGCGAATGATTATTTGGTCATAACCGGCAAATTTCAGTTCTGGTGCCCAAAATCCCCCCATCATCGAAAATGACATTAACAAAGTCTCAGGAGAAAAGGTAGAAACAATGGTACGATTGGCACCAGGAGCATGTGTGCCACATAAAAGACCAGTGCCAAATATTAGTAGATTATCAGGGGAAAAGGGTTCAACCTCAGGCGGAACCCTATCCCATAATATCTTGGCGTTAGTACCCAGACCCCCCAGATAAAGTTCAGTTAATCTTGGGTCAGTTTCTTCCCTCTCAATGCTTCCCCGAGATAGATCGATTTCTAAATTAAACCCTGCCTCTGCGTACCTCATTTTTATCTCTCTCGATGTTACTTAGCCTAAAAATATCCCTATTGAAATGGTAGCACGCTCAGTCTACTTCTGTCAATTCACCGTGCTCTCTAATATGTCACTGAATATATATAGCGTATAATAAACGTCATATAAATATATTAAGCATACAACTTCACACATTTCAATTTTTAATGTTTCTCAATTCTTCAAAAAATTCCTTGAAACGGAGATAGCCAGCTAGGCTGAAAGCCGTTATACTTATAGCAAAAGATAGGGTACCCATAAGGTTTAACAATGGGTAGGTTATCCTAGAGTCAGCACTTTGACCAACCTCATGTAGATTCCGGAGGTAAAATGTCAAAAGATAGAAGCTTGGAGTGGGTTGAATATACAAGGGTGAATACGGAAATTACTGTGGCCAGGGAAAGGGTAGTAACAGAACTTGGCCTGTCAATTTTCATAAACGGAAGACATTATACCACAGCGATGATAACGCCCATGATGGAGAAGGAGTTTATCATCGGATATCTATTTGGGCAGGGAATTATAGAGAATGTTCTCGACATAGAATCAATAACAGTAAAAGATAATATAGCTGAGGTAACTTTGCCCAAGAAAGAAGACAAGACAAAATGGTCTATGGAGATAGATTCTGATTTTAAGGTCAGTAGAGAAGATGTATTTAGCGGTGTCACCGCAATCCTAAAATCTGAAATATATGCTGAAACCGAAGCAATACACTCAGCGGGACTTTTTAAACAAGGGGCAGAACCAGTTTGCATAGCAGAAGATATTGGAAGGCACAATGCACTGGACAAAGTGATAGGCTATGCATTAAATAATAAGATTGATCTTAAAAATACATTTGCAGCCTCAACCGGAAGGATGGTCTCTGACATGGTGTCAAAGATTTGCCGGGCGAATATTCCAGTTGCGGCGACAAAGACTGCGGTAACAAAATTGGGAATCGAAATTGGTGAAAAGTGCGGATTGACAATTGTAGGATTTGTAAGGGATATAGGTATGAAGATCACCACAGATACGGATGTAAGAATCACAACTGAGAGAGGAATGAAAATCTACACAAATCCTAATAGAATACTTTGATGATAGAACCGAGTGGCACAAATGACCTGCCCCTCAGCCTGGGCGCAGACCCTGTAAGCTGCTATAGCATCAGAGAGAGTGGTCACTTGAGGTTCCCCTCTCTGACACGCTGTCACAGGGGCAGGTCTCGAACCTGCGACCCACGAATTAAAAGTCCGTTGGTGTATGTCCCGCCCTGTACCGCTGTATCTGCTGGCGTCCGTTCCTGACCTGCCTGTCGTATCTGTGGGTACTATCCCGTGTCAAGGTGTGCCGTGCAGTTGGTTAGCAAAAATCCACCTTTGGTTTGAACGTGGGCCGATTGAGGTCGTCGAATTGACGCTTTTTGTCACATGGAGTGGCCCTATATGGACTTATATAACACATCAAGTGCGGAGTAAGATGCAAAGTGGAGTGAGGTATGTGTCGCTGGAGTCTGTCGAGATGGATTCTTCTCGGCAAGGTGGATTGAAATGAAAGAGGCCAAGTCTATCACCAATTGTGTCATACGAGTGGCAAAGGGCTGTAAAGGAACAGCAATAGACCACCTGATCAAGAAGATGCCTAACCTGATCCGGGGGCAAAAGGGATATGTCCTGCCGCTGTCACTGGTTACCTTGGCTGTGGGCGCGTTGGTCCTCGTGCCCTTCCTCCAGTACGTATATACCGGGATAAAGTCCTCAGAGATTTCAAAGGATCTGACACTCGAGCGCTACTCCGCTGAAGCCGGGATACAGGACGCCATATCGCGGTTGAAGGTCAATATGGATGGCTTCACTGACTCACTGACCCCGGATAATCCCACCGCCAGCTACTCTATCACGGTGAACGGCGTTGAGATCTTCATCACCGTGAAGATACCTGAGACTCCGGAGGAGCCCGAGCTAGACCTGCCTGTGCAGGCCGGGCCCCATCTTCATGTGGGCAAGAAGGTAAGCAAAAGCTGGATTGAGCCCAATGTCGTGAACACCCTAACCTATACCATTGAAACCACTAACTATGGCACCTGCACATTACACCTCGGGGAGATCGGCGACATACTACCCTTCCCCTTCCAGTATGTTTCTGGCTCAAGCAGCGGCATGACCACCGCTGACCCTACCATCACCTGGGACAACATGCAGCAGGTTCTGACCTGGTCATTCACGGGGGATGATAGGCCGACACTGTATTCGGGTGAAACCGGAACCCAGACTTTCCAGGCCAACGTTATCGCTGGCGCTGGCATTTACTACAATAAAGCCTCGATTAAGGATGACCCAGAACAGGCAGGCGAGGTGTCCACCGGCCCCACGGCCGCGGTTGCCGCTGGCGTCTATGAGATTGAGGCAAAGACCAAGTGCACTGTCAGCCAGGCTACAGCAGCAATTGATAGTACTGAAGCAACCATTCTCTCCTGGCGGAACGAATAGTGAGACTCAGGGAACGAACGATATACAGCATGAAAACGACGGTTACAGTTGATGGCACAGCAGGACCGGGAAGCCTCTGGTACCCATAGCAGACTTGTTGGAGGCCTTGACATCCCGCTCGCTATTCCCCTATCATCTCCCTATCATCTGCACAATGCCGGCGATACACACGATAAGACGACAAGGAGGAGCAAACTAATGGCTACAGCCTACTGTGTGAAGTGCAGGAAAAAAGTTGAGATCAAGAACCCGAAGCCAATAACGATGAAGAACAAACGCCCTGCCACAAGTGGCACATGCCCCAGGTGTGGGACAAAGGTATTCAGGATTGGGAAAGGCTAAGGACTACCAAGTCAAGTCCCCATGATTTCGTGATAGGCTTCGTTCCACTCTTCCAGAACGCTATCCCAGTCTATAGGCTTAAAACTCATTCTCAGCCCCCTCTTCATACTTGGCTTCCATCCTTATTCCTATCTCTTCGGCCAGTGATGAACATGTCGCAACTCCCCTTCTAAGGGAGCTTTAATGACAATGCCTCCATTCTCTGACCGGGCAATATAGAACATACTGGGGCATCTTCCTGGGTTCTCCCGTTTCGCCTCCTCCTGATAGCCGTCAATGAATTTGTCGATTTCTCCCCTATAAGGCCCCAAGTCATCTAGTCCTGGCTCAAGCAAGTACATCCTCGGAGGCTTGCTCGAGTCGCCTTCCTGATAGGGAAGAGGAGGAGTTTTCGGGGATTGGTGTGCAAAATGTTTGCAAAACTAAGTAGGCCGGACAGGGTTCGAACCTGTGACCCACGGATTAAAAGTCCGTTGCTCTGCCAACTGAGCTACCGGCCCGTGCAACAGATGTATTATAGCATTTGGTCACATGCTATGGAAACTTCGGGCCTCAGCTCGCCTTGAGGATTGGGTATAGGTCTTCTGGGGTCAACTCTCAGCGGGCGTAAATCCGGGAATAGAGGGTGGGACTCGTCTTGCGTTTGGACGCCTTCACTGCCTCCATCAAGTCCAGGCAGAAACCCTCGGTGCCTCTGAAGCCGACAGCTCTGGTGGCATATCCTGGCCTGCGGCGCAGGTGGACTGAGGTGTTCACATAGGCCACCCGTGACGGCTCGATCTGGCCAGCGTATGCGCTGAAGTCGCAATACATATAGACGACATCATCCTCGCCCAGCTCCAGCTTCTCCATAAGCCGGGGCAGATAGTAGAGTCTATAGTCCCGGGTTACCCCCTCCTTGAGCCTGAGCACCATGGGGTCAAATCCATAGGCGAGGAAATGGTTCCAGTCGACACGTTTCGCTTTGATGGTCTCGTCGCAGCAGAATCCCATGTCGGGATAAGCCGGGATATAGATGACCTCCATCCCCAGCTCCTTACAACAGCGGAGATATGAGGCTGCCCTATTGCCCATGCCACCGATGATAACGGTCTTGCCAGCTGTCATCTCCTGGCATTTGAGCCAGGTCTCCTTTATTGCCTCGTATTCTCGCTGGATCAGCTCTTCAGCCTTTGCTGCCCTTCCAGTCATCGCGGCGAGGTCCCTGACGAAGCGGCTGGTGGCCTCGACACCGAGCGGCAGCTCGTGGTATACGTACGGCGTGCCGAATCTCTCCTTCATCCGCTCTGCCAGGGGGAAGCCCCAAGTTCCGCAGGCGATGGTATTGATACCTGCCTCGGGAGCGGTGCGCAGGTAGTCGTAGTCACCACCGCTGGCCAACAGCACCCGATGTACTCTCAAGCCAAGACCTTCGATGAGGCGCCCAAGTTCCTCTGAGTCAGAGGGATAGGGGTAGGGGCGGGGCCCCTGGGCCCCTCTGACATGGGGCCAGTAGACCTCTCTATTGGCGCCGAGGATATTCACCGCCTCCTTGTCAATTCTGGCCGGGGGGTCCATCAGATCGATCCACATCTGGGTGACCTGCTCGATGATCAGCCCCGTAGGCCTGGTCTCATAGCCGGCGGAGGGATAATAATAAAGCTTGGCTCCGACTTCTGGTTGGGCGCGCTCCAGGACACGGCTGATATCGTCCTGGACCAGACTGGTAGCGCAGCCGGGAACTATGATGATCAGCTTTGGTTGGTAGTCCCGGTCTACGGCCTTTATCGCGTTGTAAAGCTCATCCTCGCCGCCGAACACCACCTGGCGCTTGTCGATGGCGGTAGTGGCGGTATGAGAGAAGCCATGGCCCCAGTTGCCGAAGAGGTCGGAGTGGAAGTTCCTGACGCAGGCGTTGCAGTTCAAGGTACCGTGTAGCAGTACCACCGTGTCTCGCACCATCTCGCACATCTCGTGGACTTCCATTAACTTGCACCAGATGACTGCATCGGGATGACCGAACCTCTGCTTGCAGGCATCGTAAGCATCGGCCTCGGGCAGGGTGGGATAGAGCTCGCTCATGGGCATGATCTCACAGGTGCGGTCTATCTCCAGTCGAGCCTTCCATTTCCTCTCAGCCTCAGTCCAGACTCGCTCTTTTTCAGCCATGTCTCTCCTTACCCGCTCTCTTCCTCGGTGGATTGGCCATCCCGAGGTTGATAAGTGTTCATCTGCCACAGTAGCGGCTGTGTCATCACCCGGTCCAAGACCCTCCAGAACTCACTGGCCAAATAGAGGGTGCCTCTTACGCCGAAATAGGGCCAGGGAATCAGATCCCAGTGGTTCATGAAGTTGGGGCCGGTAAGCGAGCAGTGCGGGATGCCCAGTCCCTCCACCATATGCCGGTCTATCCTGGTGCCCACAGCGAAGCTGACCTTGGCCTCTTTTATCTTCTCGCCATAGCTGTAGAAAGTGGGGTTTTCCAAGACCTCGAAATCGAGAAAATCACTCATAGGCTCGAGCAGTTTCTCTGCCCTCTCCAGACCCTCTGGCGTTTCGCTCAGCAGCCCGATCACCGTGGGCCTCATATTGAAGTCATAGAATGCAGCGCGGGCCAAGGCTGCGACAAATGGGGCCTGCCCCAGTATGGCGATATGCTTGCCGAACATGCCGGTGAGCATCCAAGAAGCGGTGTAGTTCAGCTTGGTCATTTTCCGCACCAGCCCCAGGTCCTCATTGATCTGAACCCTGGCCTTGTCCTCGTCTCCGAACTCCCTGGCTACGGTCAGATACCACTCCTCGGTGTTGTGAATGCCAACAGGGAGCACCAAGTCCTGGCCCCAGATGCTCATCCCCAAGTCCTCCGCTGTCTCCTCGAAGTCGGAGAAGTCCTCACCGGAGAGGATATAATTGACCTTGGCCCTACTGATCTGGGGTAGCTGGTCTACGGTGATGTTGCGGAATAGAACGTGATTGAGCTCGACATCAGCGGCCTCGAGTAGCCTCTCGATCTCGGCGATGTCATTGGGCCAGTTATTGGACCCCATTAGCTGAGGCCCAAGTAAATTTATACCTTTCTGGCTATCGGTCTCCTCCCCAAATCTGTCCAGGACGGCGCACCACGTCATCTCAGCGCCGCGGGCAAAGCCACCGAGGAAAGCCGCTGTGTCCAAGGCGATAACCGGGGTCTCAGTCTCCTCCGAGATGATGGCAGCAGCCCTGTTGATGTCGTCCTCGATGATGGACGGGCCACAGCCAGTGAAGATGAACAGAAGCTCGGGCCTTTCCCGCCTTCGCATCAGCTCCCGGGCTCGCTCTACGATCAAGGGAACATTGCGGCCGTAGACGGATTCCATGGGGCCCATGTTGGTCTCCATAATGGGCAAATAGTTACCGGCAACGACCGGGCCGCCGCTACGCAGGTGGCTGGTCTCGATTGTGCAACCCTGGACTCCATGCAACAAGGCAGCGGCACCCTTGATACCAGCCACCGAATTGGTGGCCCCGGCCATGGCGCCCATCTCATAGCGATCAGCGTACTCAGCGGGTGACTTAATGACCTGCATCATGCTGCTGCCATCCTTGTGCTGACGATTTTTTTGATCTCCTCCATGGTCGTCGGCTTGGGGACGTATCTCCCTCTGTTGTCTCGAATTTTTCTGGCCAGGGCGCGGTACTCATTGGCCTGATTGCTCTCGGGGAAGGCCTCGAGCACGGTCTTGCCCTGAAACTCGGCCAGCTGCACTATGCGGTCCCTGGGGATGTGGTGAATCACCGGGACCCCCACCAGCTTGGCGAAATCCTCGACAATGGCCTGTTCCTGGGACACGCCCCGCATGTTATCTATTATGCCCGCTGCGGCAACATCGCCACCGCTATCGTAGATTAGGCGTATGGCCTTCAGTATGTTATTGACCATATGAAGAGTGAGCAACTCGCCACAGCCAACGATGTAGACATCTCGAGCGAATCCCTCCCTAATCGGTCGGACAAAGCCGCCACAGACGGCATCGCCCAGGATATCGTAGACGGTGAAGGTGACTCCATGCCTCTGCGCGATCTTATGCTCGGCCAATAGCTGGAGGGCAAGGGTCACTCCCTTACCGGCACAGCCGCTGGCTGGCTTGGGCCCGCCGCTCTCACAGCCCAGCACTCCGTTGAATCCGGTGAATATCCTGGACTCAATGTCTTTCCTTCTGATGCGGCCGAAGCGCTCCGACTCGCGGGTCAGATCCATAATGGTGGGCTTGAGCGCGCCGCACAGGGTGGCAATGGAATCGTGTTTGGGATCGCAGCCCACCTGCAATACTGTTTCCCCCATTTCGGCAAGGGCGGCGCTGACATTGGCGGAGATGACCGATTTCCCAATTCCTCCCTTGCCATAGATAGCGATGGCGCGGATTTCTTGCTCCTGTTCACTCATAGGCCTGATATCTCCTTGCCAGCTCCATTATCTCCTCTAAGGTTATCGGGGTTGGCAGATATCTTTCAGTGTTATCGCGGATCTTGGCTGCCAGCTCACGATAAAGCATGGCCTGCTCTGAGTCTGGGAACTTCTCCAGCACTGTTCCCCCCTGAGCTTCAGCCATCTGCACCATGTCGGAGCGCGGTATAATCCCCATTATCGGCACTGAGATCTTCTGGGAGAACTCCTCCAGCAAGGGCACTTCGTTGTCCACTTCCCTGAGATTCAACAGCAGACCGCCAACACGGGTGTTGGCCCCGCTCTCAGCCACTGTCTTCACTGCGAGGCAGATGTTGTTTGCGGAGTAGGTGGACATCAGCTCGCCGCTGGTGACCAGGTACACCTCCTCAGCGAAGCCTCCCTTCATTGGCTGGCCAAAGCCACCGCAGACGACGTCGGCGATGGCATCGTAGATTACGAAGTCGACACCAAATCTGGCATAGACACCATATTTGCTCAAGTATTCTAAGGCCATGGCTACGCCTCTGCCAGCACAGCCGGCCCCGGGATCGGGGCCTCCGGACTCAGCGCACAGAATACCCTTGTAGCCCTCCTCTATGGTGTCAAGGATCAGGGTCTCATCCATGCCCTTCTCCCGGGAATAGGCCAAGATCTCATGCTGCACCAGCTCGCCGCCGAGCAGAAAGGCGGTGGAGTCGCTCTTGGGCGAGCAGCCCACCTGCATCACCTTGTGGCCCATCTCAGCCAGGGCCACTGAGATGTTGCAGGCGATGGTCGATTTGCCGATGCTGCCCTTGCCGTAGATTGCGATTTGTCTCGGTTTGCTATTCGACATGGTGGTGCTCTTAGCATAGCATAGGGCCGCAAGTTTGTCAATAGATTTCATAATTTGTAATAGATTTCATAAAACCTTGACTTCTTTCCAAGTGTCGATTATGATGTATAAGAATGGTGTGGACATGACCAGAGCCTACAGCAGCCTGGATGAAGAACATCGGGACATGTGGCGCTGCGTCCAGAAGCGGTATGTGAACCCCAAGGTGACGCAGAAGGAGATCGCCTCCAGCCTCAATTTGTCCGAGGCCAAGGTGTCCCGACTGATGACCAAGGCGGAGCAGGAAGGGATGATGAGGGTGAGGATAGAGGTCGAGCCTCCCCGGATCTCGGAGCTTGAAGCTGAGATCAGGGAGCGCTTCGGGTTGTACGATGTCGTGGTCATCCCCAGCGTGGAGGAGGGAAGGGGCTGGGGAACCAGAGCCGGCGTCGGCATCGCTGCTGCCAGGTATTTTGAATGGCTGACCAAGGATGGCTCCAAGGTGGCGCTGGCGGTGGGGCCTACGCTCACGCAGATGGTGGAGAGGTTAACCCCGGGCCGGTTTCGAGAGTTGAAGCTTTATCCATTGTCGGTTATGGACCTGGGATTGAGGACAGATGTAGCCGAGGTGGTCCAGTTTTTCCCCAACACGCTGGTGGTGGCGATGAGGGCCAAGTACGGTGGCAGGGTTCAGGCATTTACTTTTCAGGTCAATGCCACTGCTCTGGTTTCAGAGGAACAGGAGAAGATGGGGATCCTGGAGAGGAACGGCATCAAAGGTTTATTCGATGAGGCTAAAGAAGCTGACATCTTCCTCACCGAAATCGACACTTTGAAGCACATCGACCATCGAGCAGAGCGCATTATGAGATATTATGGGGTAGATGTTGCAGAGTTGCAACGGAAAGCCCTGGGATATATCAACTTTCAAGCTTTCGATGCTGAACATATCCTGACCCAGGAAATCAAAGGACTGAACATAATGATTAATGTTTCCTTAGAGCATCTGAGGGCTATGTCCACAAAGCCGGGCAAACATGTGATCGCGATAGCCGCTGGTGAGGAGCGCATTGAAGCGGTGCAAGCTTCCCTATCGCCGAACATTCAGTGCTATGACATCCTGATCACTGATGAGGCCATTGCTGAAGGGGTTTTGGGCCTGAGATAGGTCAAAACAGGTCATCCAGATCCAGGTTGCCTTCGGGCATCTTGCCATGCTGCTGCATGAACTGCTGGATTAGCTCGCTCTCCCTCTTGGTGTACATGGGCTCTTCTTCATAATCAAAGTAGCTGGCCTTGTCGTTGGTGGATAGCTGTTCCTCCAGCTCCTGCCGCATATTGATGGCGCCCTTGATGTAGATGATATCCTTCTCGGCATTGAGCAACCGGAACACGCCTTCTACTTCGGGGACGGCGGCTACATTATCAGCGTTGAACTCCAGCCATTCCTCCGGGGGTAAGGCCACTGGTGGGATGGTGAGCCTAACGTCACACTTGAGGCAGCGCTTGGCCTCGGCCAGTGCCATCTCACGATCGAAGCCAAGCTCGATCTGGGCGAAGCTCTGATGGCGCTGTTCAGGGGGCAGGCAAGGCATATGGACTCTGGGCTTGGCGGCGAACCCTTCTTCACGGCCAAACCAGGGATTGGTTGCTGCGGTCTGGACCAACGTCTCGTCGATGATACCGCTGCTACCCAGATACCTATCGATGCTGCTGGCGGCCTTCCGGCCCGTGTCAATGGCCTCGATGACAGAAGCCGGTCCAAGGACAGCATCGCCGCCGGCGAAGACCCCATCGGCAGCAACGGCCTGGGCGTCATCGACCTTCAGCAAGCCTCTGCTGGCCCAGGCGCTCTCTTCACCTAAAAAGGAAAGGTCTACAGCCTGGCCGATAGCCAGAATCACCATGTCGGTGGCTATGGATGTGGTCACAGATTCATCATAGCAGGGGTTAAACCTTCCCTCGGCATCGAATACAGAGGTGCAGCAGATCAGGTCCACTCCGCCGACCTTGCCATTGGAGCTGGTGACCTGCTTCACACCCCAGGAGCAGTTAACGCTGACGCCCTCCTCCATGGCCTCTATGATTTCCCTTTCATGTGCCGGCATCTCTTCCCGGCATTCCAGGCAGGCCAGCTGGACCTCCTTGGCCCCGAGGCGGAGGGTGGTCAAAGCGACATCGATGGCCACACCACCGCCGCCAATAACCAGAACGCGATCCGCGACCTGAACAGGACGGCCGAGACTGACATCGCGCAGGAACTCGACGCCCCAGAGGACACCATCGAGGTCGGTACCCTCCACATTCAGCCTTCGGCTGAGCTGGGCACCAGGGGCCAGAAATATCGCTTGGTAGCCCTGTTCCTTGAGATCAGCGATGCTCAGACCATCGCCGATGGCGGTATTGGTCCTGAGCTCTATACCCTGGGATAGGATGTTATCGATATCTCGCTTGAGCACCTCTTTAGGCAGGCGATATTCGGGGATACACAGCCGCAGCATACCCCCGGGTTCGGGGTGTTTCTCAAATACAGTGACGGAGTGTCCCAACCGGGACAGATAGTAAGCTGCGGTCAAACCTGCTGGTCCTGAGCCGACCACGGCAACACGCTTCCCCGTGGCCTGGGCTGGCTTCAGGTTCTGCTGCCAGAGCCCGGTATCGTTCTCGGCGGCGAAGCGCTTGAGGTCACAAATGGCGATGGCCTCGTTCACCTGACCGCGGCGGCACTCCATCTCGCAGGGGCGGTGGCAAATATGGCCTAGAGTCAAGGGAAAAGGAGCACGTTCTCGAACTACGGCGACAGCTTCGGCAAATTGGCCCTCGGCGATGAGGTGTACGTAGCGGGGGACATCTATACCAGCAGGACAGGTATTCTTACAGGGGACAAGTGCGGCCTCGCGCTCGCCCTTGAGCTCCTTGTCCATCAGAGCGCCGGTGGGGCAGACCTCAACGCAGGCGCCACAGAACTTACATCCGGAATCGGCAAGGGTCGGGGCCATAGAGCCGACAACGCTCTTGCCATCGACGTAAACGAAGCCCAGGGCCTTGATGCCGCGGACATCCTGGCATACCCTGACGCAGCGGGTGCACCCGATGCACAGGTTGTAGTTTCGTTCAAATAGAGGCTCATCCTTGACAACGGGAAGATCCAAGTAGGTGTAGCGTGAGATATCGGGCCTGATCCCGATATGCTCAGCGACCTTGCGCAATTCGCAGTTATTGAACTTGGGGCAGCAACGCTCCAGCTCGGGCACGTTGCTGGAACATTGAGTTAAACTGCAACCCTCCCTCTGGGCACATACCAGACAGTTGTGGGGATGGTCAGCGAGAATGGTCACCAGATTGTCGCGGCGGAGCTCCTGGATTTCCGGGGTGTTGGTATGGACCACTAAGCCCTGGCTCACTGGGGTGGTGCATGCTGTGGGGAAGCCATCCTGGCCTTCTATCTGCACTAAGCAGAGCTGGCAGCCCTGGTATTCTTTAGTGGAGTCGGCTTTGATAGCTTCAGGGCCGCGATAGAGTACCTCTGCCGCTGCCAATCCCTGGAATGGAGGCAAGTCGGGATGATAACAAAGGGCCGGGATGTAGATGCCGGCCCTCTGAGCTGCTGCTAATACTGTTTCTCCTTCTTCAGCTTGGACCTCGATATCATCTATAACAAGAGTTACCATCTCTCGTCACCCCCGTTGCACTTGAGGTGGCTACCATGAATGGGCTATGGCCCCAGGTCCACAGGCAGCGACGCAGGGCAAGTTCTTCATCTCCCGAAGCGAGACCTCTGTTTGCACTCCCGAGAGCGTGGTCAAGTATGGCTTGCAGGAAGCACAGGTATATCTCAGCTTTTTCCGTTGCGTGTCGCTGACTGAGGCCACGGGCTCTTCACGGAATGGGTCATTAAGGTCCTCACCTACTTCAAAGGCGCCGTAGGGGCAGGCGGTAACACAGGCAGCACAGCCATCGCACTTGTCAGTATCGATGGTGATGAAGTATTCCCCGGAGCCATCCTTATAGCCATAATTGGCCAGCATAGGTTACCCCTTTCAGGCGGCTTTGGCAGCCTGTTCCCGTTCCACAAGTCCCTTGGCGAACAGAGCAGCGCCGAGGCCGCCGGCGATCTGCGTATCATATTTCCCAGGCAGAGCCTTGAGCCCCAATTCTTTCTCCAGCCTGCTGACCACGCCGATGTTCTTGGCGATGCCGCCGGTGATGGCGAAATCCTTCTCTACACCGATGCGCTCCAGAAGAGTGTATACTCTGTGGGCCATGGCGGAACAATAGGCAGCCAGGACCTTCTCCGTGGGCCATCCCTCCTTGAGCAGCCCGGTGGCCTCAGATTTGGCGAAGATCACGCAGGTGCTCGCTACTGGAGGTGGCTCCTCGTCCACTTGCAGCGACATCCCGCCGACATCGTTGATGGACACACCCAGAAGGTCAGAGAAGACCTCCATACCTCGTCCTGTGCCGGCGGCGCACTTGTCGTTCATCAAGAAGGTGAGCACCTTTCCTTTCTCATCGGTGCGGATGGCCTTGCAGTCCTGGCCACCCATATCGAGAACCGTTCTCACCGTGGGCCCGTACATGAAGTTGGCGCCACGGGCGTGGCAGGCGATCTCGGTTATGGTCCGATGAGCGAAGGGAACATTGACCCGTCCGTAGCCGGTGCCGATGCAATAATGGATGTCATTGACGGTCATACCGGTCCCCTCTAGGGCCCGATTCATCCCATTATTGGCGCTCTCGGGGCTGTCTGACCCGGTGCGCATGTTGGCATAGGCGTAGAGCTGGCCGTCAGCCATGATCACAGCCTGGGTGCTCACTGAGCCGACATCAACGCCGGCAGTGATGATTTTGGCCTGCTTCCAATCTATGTCTGGATTGGTCCACCTCGATTCCAGCCATCTCCAATATTCTTTCTTTTCCGCCATCTACATTTACCTCCATTCCATCATTCCATGAGAATTAATTCCTATTTATTCCTCTTTGGCGATGATCTGCCCGGTGGCCTCGACGGCGATTATGCCTTTGGCCGCAGCCACAGCTGCTCCCAATGCGCCAACGTAGTCCGGGTCCTCGGGCACCAACACCTCTATACCCAGTCCCCTCTTAATAGCCTCAACGAAGCCAGGGTTTCTGGCCACGCCGCCGATGAGAGCCACATCCTTTTCCACCCCGACCCTGCGCACCATGGAGACTATCCTGTCCCCGATGGCATCGTGCACTGCTCGGGAGATGTCCTCTTTGGACGTCCTGGCATGAACCAGTGATACCACTTCAGACTCGGCGAAGACAGCGCACTGAGCATTCATCGGTATCGACTTGGTCGATTTCAGTGCCATCTGGCCGAATGTCGCCAGGTCAACCTCAAGAGCCCTTGCCATAGACTCGGTGAAGGCGCCGGAGCCGGCAGCGCACTTCTCATTTATGGCGAAGTCTTTGACTCTTCCGTGCTCGTCGCATTTTATGCCGCGACCTTCCTCGGCGCCGACATCGATGACGGTCCTCACCGAGGGGTACAGGGTTATAGCTCCCCGGGCATCAGCACCGACCTCGGTGATGCTGTCATCCGCATGGGGAGCCGCTCTCCTACCGGCGCCGGTGGCCACGATACGCTCGACGTCATCCCGCTTTAGGCCAGCCTTTCCCAATACCTCTTGGAATAGCTCCTCGGCCACCTTCTTCTCTTCGAGGCCGGCCACAGCCAGGCCCTTGGCCAAGACTTGGTCATCCTTCAGGATCAGCACCTTTATCGTCTTGCCGCCCATGTCGATTCCTGCGGTTATCATCTCTACCTCCTTTTCAGCTTTCCAACTTGTCTAAGCCTAGGCCCTCCATAAAGGCCTCGACGCGAGCCAGTGTTCGGGACTCGTCAAAACTTCTGAAGTCCGCCATATCTGCTTCATAGGTCAATACTGGAAAGCCAGCATCCAGCAGGTCCAATCTGGTCTCGCCTACGCTCTGGGCCATCATCTCACAACCACGATTGTAATGCAGAAGCACAGCATTGGCCTTCCATTGCTTGGAGTACTTGATCATGATATCGCTCTTCAACTCAGGAAAGTAAATCTGCTTCCAGAAAGGCTTGGTCAGGTACCAGTCAGCCATAACCCTGACTGCGTCCTCCCTGCTCTTGATCTCGATGCCAAGCTGCTGCGGCGTTTTCCTCGCTATCCTGTTGCCCTGTGCATCCTCCTCCCACATGCCGATGAGGCCGAATATGTAATGGGAACCAACTGAAGTGGCTCCATACAGTTCAAACTGCCGATAGAGGTCGAGGTAATACCATGGCGGAGCGCAATCCTCGAATATGCGAAACCTCTCGGTGGGCACAGCGGCCACGCCTCTTGCTATCCTGTCCTTAAGCTCGTCTCTCAGTGCGAGGTAGATATCGGTTACTTCTCTCCTGTGCCTGTTTATGGCGGCCAGGTTAAAATAGGGATACATCGACTTGGCATCGATCGGGGCCGGGACTGCTTGGTTCAGGCAGCAGATCTCGGCCCACAGGGAAGTGGCGTTGCAGTCGTTGTGAACGGCTTCGATGAACTTCTCATCGTCAAAACGTCGTCCCCACTTCTGCTGTGCCAGCTTGTCCAGCTCCTCCAAGGCATCGAGTATTTGGTCGACGACATATTTGAGCCGGTGCTCTTTTAGAGACTCTTTTCCCGGCCCCACCTCGTAGGGGCCAACGCTGACATCGACGCAGAAGAAAGGTATATCTCCTCCTTCGGCTTCGATAGCTGCCTGCTTCCACTTGGCGTGGGTACAGCAGATGTGGTCTTGGAATACCAGGTCCGGCTTGGGCAGCGGCCCACCGAAGGTGTACTCTCCGAGAAGGCAAGAGCCCACGTAGTTACGCATGTAGCCGCAAAGGTCCACGGCCCAACCCTTTGCCTCCAGAGCCTCCATGCATTTCAATGAAAAATCGGTATCGAAGGCGGTGCTGGCTCCGTAGGGCTCTGCGGAGAGGTAATAGGCGTCATCACCCAGGCCAGCGACTACAGGCAGGAAGGACCAGGCGCCGCCGGCTACATTCAGTCCTCCTTTAGCATGGGCCTCGCCATAGTTACGATAGTAGTTCACCCTCATCTCCTTGGCCCATTTCCAAGTCTGATATGGTTCTCCTTTGTATTTGTGTATGGTTTCTGCTTCCTTCAGGTACTCAGTGGCCTCTTGCTTTTTTTGCTTTGCTGTTGCCATTCTTTACCTCTCTTTACCTCCGCTCTCAGGCTGGCAATTTCCTCAGTCCCAGGCTCTCCATAAAGGCATCGATACGAGCCTGCACTCGAACGGGATCGAATTCCCTGACGTCGGCATGATTGGCCTCGTACGTCATCACCGGAATCCCAGCATTGACCAGGGCCAGCCTGTTCTCAGCAGCGTGCAGAGATGACATTTCACAGCCCCGATTATAGTGGATGATGTATCCGTCGGCCTTCCACTGCTTGAAGATATCCAGCATCCACTTGCTCTTGGGCTCGGAGCCGAAAAGGTGTTGCCAGAACGGCTTGCTCTGGTACCAGTCGGCCATAAACCGCACTGCCTCTTCTCTATTCTTGAAGCTGATGCCGAGCTGCTGAGGTGTTCTGCGGCCGTGCCAATTGCCATCCTTGTCTATCTCCCAGACACCCATGATGGCGAAGGAGTAAGTGGAACCCAAGGGTACAGCCCCGTATTGCTCTAGGTAGCGGTAGACATCGAGCGCACCCCATGGTGGCGGGCTATCACCCAATATCCGGCACCTCTCCGAGGGCAAAGCGGCGATGCCCCTGGCGATGCGGTCTTTGACCTCGTCGTAGAGTTCCTTATAGAAATCGGTCACCTCTTTTCGGTCGCGACCGATTCCAGCGAGGTTGAACCAGGCGAACATGGACTTCTCCTCCATGGGAGCCGGGACCGCCTGATTGAGCACACAGATGTCGGCCCAAAGCGAGGTGGCATTGCAGTCGTTGTTCAACGCTTCGATGAACTTCTCATCATCGAATTTGCGCCCGGTGGTCTTCTCCAACCACTCGATACTATCGAGCAATTGGCCGACGACATATTGCAGTCTATGCTCTTTGAGCTCCTCCCACTGAGAGCCGATCAGGTGCGTGCCGACGCCGACATCTGTAGCCCAAAGCGGAGTGCCCCCCTCGAGCATGCTCACGTTCTGATACCACTTGGCATGGCTACAGCAGATATGCATCTGGTATAGGAAGTCTGGTTTGGGCCAGGTGCCACCAAAGGGGTATCTGTCTTTATAGATGCAGCCGAGATAGTTCTTGATGTAGCCACAGATATCTGGAGCCCAGCCCCGGGCTTCTGCAGCCTCCATGGCCGGTATCGAGAAATCGACCAGATTGGCTGTGCTGGCGGAAAATGGCTCTCCTACCAGCCAGTAGACATCATCGCCCAGGCCCTTGGGCACTGGCATGAAGCTCCAGGTGCTGCCGGAGACACGAAGTCCGCCCTTCTCGTGGGCTTCAACATACTCTCTGTAGATCTTGAGCCTGAGCTCCTTGCCCTTCTGCCAGCACTTGAATGGCTCGCCTTTGTATTTCTCTATCTTTAGAGAGCGATCAAGCAGCCGTTGCTGCACGGTATTTACATCTTCAACCATTTCACTCCTCTACTACACTGTGTTTCTTAGAAAGGCAACTCCTCAGCCCTGAGCATCTCAATGAAGGCTTCGAATCTGACCCTGAACTGTCCTAGGGGAACGGTGACATCGAGCTCGAAGAAGTAACAGGGAACGCCGTTTGCTTCCAGCATTGCCCGCAGCGGCGGGATATCGAGCTCGTGGGGGTCGCAGAATTTCTGTTGCAGCAACACCGCACCTTGGACGTTATAGTCCTTTACCAGTTGCATGATGTGTTCAAACCTCAGCCTCTTAGGCCAATCCTTGCTCGGGCATGGGGGTCGGTCAATATAGCGGGCGGCAATGGAAGCCAGCCGGTCCTCATTTTTGACCACCTGGTTCCAGAAGTATCTGCTCCCGGTGCAGTGATCATCGACGACGACGGTGGACTCGAAGGACTCGATCATCTTGACGAATTCGGTGTCATCGTCTTCGCTGCCAATAAGAATCAATCTGGTGCCGGTGGGGCGGTCCATCTTGCGATTGGGCAACCCGGCCAGGAGCTTCTTAAGCTCTTGGTTATGGTCTTGCTTGTCGGTCATCTGGCTGGAGACCGTCATATACATTGCCTCCAGACCGGTGAGGGGTGGGTTTTCCGCCCTTCTCAATTCATAGACCTCTCTCATCAGCTTGCGGTTTTCGTTCATTAGATTGATGCCGCGGTCGAGGTCAGCATCGGTGATGGTCTTTCCTGTCCACTCCTCTAAGGATTTCTTGAACTCGGCGAGCTCTGCGGTCAGATAGGGATATGTCCTCGGGCTTTGTATGCCGTGGGGGAAGAATAAGTAGTAGCTATAGTCAACGGGCACGTGTAACCGCCAACTGCCGAAGGCCTGGCGGATGTGCAGGCAGGACTGAGCGATCATGATCCCATCGAGGTAATCGTATCTTCCCTGGAGCCCCTGGGCCAGCACATCGCGGCAGAAGGGACAATACATGCTGATGATATAGGGCTCGGATACATCCTGAGGTTCATGGCTGCCGAGGCAGCGGACGGGAAGGATATCGGCGGCATACATCAGCTCCTCAGGGGCATAGGTGCAGAAATAGCCCACCACCTTGCCTCCGGTCCTTTTCTTCCATTCCTTGGCGTAGTCATGCCTCTTTTCATACCACTCCTGGAACTTGTCGAACATTCCCTGACCTCCTTTTGCTTTTAACTGAATCTCCGCCTATTCATCCCGCCACACCGGCGCTCTTTTCTCAAGGAAAGCACGAAGTCCTTCCTCATAATCCTTGGACTTGGCCAATGTATTGAGAAATATGTTCTCCGATATCTTCATTGACTCTTCCAGAGGGGCATCATCCCCAGCATAAAGTGCCCGCTTACTGGCGGCAATTGCCACCATACTGTGAGCGGTCAACTTGCTCACCAAGGTGTCCACTGTCTCCTGTAACTCAGCTTCGGGCACTACCCTGTTCACCAGTCCTACCCTCTGTGCCTCTTTGGCATCTATGGAATCTCCGGTGAGCAGGAACTCAAAAGCCTTTTTCATCCCCATGAGCCGGGGATATGCTGCTACTGCCAAGGGGCCGTAGTCGCCCAGCTTTATCTCCGGCTGCCCGAACTGAGACTTCTCTGAGGCAATGACTATGTCGCAAAAGCAGGCTACCTCGCAGCCACCACCGAGGCAATGGCCGTTTACCACTGCGATTGTGGGCTGGTCCAGGGAGAGCATGGTGCGGAACAGGCCGCCGAAAATGGGAACCATATCATCGACTTTATCTGGCAGGTGGTCCTGAACAGATACACCGGTGGAGAATGCCCTATCGCCAGCGCCGGTGATAAGCACCACCTTGACATCGCTCTTTTCCTTGATCTCCTCCATGGCGTGGATCATCTCGCGCAGGGTGTTGAGGTCGATGATGTTGAGGGGTGGTCTGTTTATGGTGATGGTGGCAACTCTGTCCTTGACTTCAAACAAGATATTTTCGAAGTCCACCCTTAGGGCTCCTTCCTCAAGGAGGCAGTAGGCATAATTATACTTACGGTTCTCTCAACGAGTGGCATTAGCGTGCAAAAGCTACAGAAAAGAGGCAACAGTGCCACTGTAGTATAGCTTACCCTAAAGTAATGTACTTTGTCAACACTGAAAAGCTATTTATTTTACTTGCCATCACTTGATATTCCTGACGAAGTCCGCTAAGATTTTGGAGAACTCATATCAGTGGGAACGGTGGCAAAACAAAAGGAAGAAATGGGGGTGGAATGGCTGATGCTAGCTATGATGCGATAGTGGTCGGTAGTGGACACAATGGGATGATTGCCGCCTGCTACTTGGCGTACAGCGGGTTATCGGTGGCCGTTTTGGAGAAGGAGCACAAATTGGGTGGCTGCGCCTGTTCTGAAGAGCTCCCCTTGCCTGGATTTGTGAGCAATCCCTGTGCCCACTCTACGCGTTTCTACGGCCATCCCGCCTACTCTGACTTCAAGCTTGCCGAGAGGGGCTTGGACTTGGTCTTTCCTGAAGCAGGGCAAGGGGCTATATTTGAGGATGGCACCAGCATCGTGACCTATCCTACCTGGCCCTGTGTCGATAGGATGACGGGGAGGACTGAATTCTCAGAGGAGAACGCGGAAAAAACCTTCCGCTCCATCTCCAGGATTTCGGAGCGGGATGCTGAGACGGCTCGGAGTATGTTCGAGCTGTTTCGCACCAAGTGGCTGCCGGCGCTTACGGAAGCACGGCATAACCCACCTAAGCCTTGGGGTGAGAAGGATGCTATAGAGAGGCTCATGGATGATCCCGAGAGCGGCTTCGACCCCATATACTCAGCGATGAGCACGGAGCAGATGGCGCGGGATCTTTGGGAAAGTCCGGAGATGCAGTGCTTTTTCATGAGGCGGGTGACGGGCACTGCCACCGCCTTCCCTGAGGACGTACTCGGCCCTGAGGAGGCAGCCACAGCTATAGGCATGGTTCTCTCGGTCTTTGGCCCTTCCATCCCTATAGGTGGCACCCGGTCTATTGTCTACGCGCTACAGCGAGCTTTGGCCGAGATGGGGGGCAAGTGCTTTGTCCACTCTGAAGTGGACAAGTTGCTCATGGAGAATGGCAGGGCGAGAGGGGTGCGCCTGGCCGATGGGACTGAAATAGAGGCCAGGCAGCTTGTGGTCAGCAACCTCAATCTCGATTTGACCATCAACAGGCTCATCGGGCCAGAGCATGTCAACGCCAAGATATCGCGCAGGGCCCGAAACGTCCACTTCGACCGGGGCGGCATTTATTGGTGTCATGTGGCCATGCACGAGTTACCTAAATATAAGAGCTTCGATTACGATCCAGATAGCGCTTTGCTTCATGGCAAGACGTTGCTGCCGAAGGATCCCACTTATGTGGCTGCCAAACACAAGGCCGAGCTCTTCACCAAGGGAATCCCTTCCAAGATGGAACTGCTGATCTGGCTGGATACTCAGTGGACTGATGCCAAAACACCATCAGGTAAACATCTGGCGGTAGTAGAGCAATATTCCTGTCCCAGCACCTATTTCACGGAGAGGCAGTGGTTGCAGCTAAAGACCCAGCTCGCCGATGAGATAGTAAGACAGTGGCAGTGGTACGCACCCAATATGACTCCGGACAACATCATCGGCTTCTTTGTCAATACTCCCTACGATGTCGAGCGAAGGAATCAGAGCTGCTATCATGGGTCCTGTACTGCTGGGGGCTCTTTGCTCTGCTTCCAAGCGGGCAGGTTTAGACCTATCCCCGAGCTTTCGGGATACCGGATGCCGGTAGAGAACCTCTATCTTGCCTCCACCGCAGCCCATGCTGGCTTCGGCTGTCGGGGAACCCAGGGCTATAACTGCTACAAGGTCATTGCTCAGGACTTCGGGCTACGCAAGATTTGGGAGGAGAAGGGACGCCCCTATTAGTCTTAAGGGCCAGATTACGGCAGTGGAGAAGTTGGCATCGCAGAGTGGCGATGGTAATTCTTTCAGGGCGGAATGAAAGATGGAAGCGAGATGCAGAACCACTGCCATGGGCATTATGCCCCACACCGATGTTGATCGGGCTCTTGAGCTGGCCTTGAGCCTGGATATTCCTTTCTGGCCGCAGCTCCCCAACGTCAGCTTCTATGAGGATATGTATGCCCAGACCTCGGTAAATCTTCCCGGCGTCGAAGTAGACCTCGGGGACCAGAGAGTCAATTTTGATAGCTCAAGGTTTGAGGTTGAACTCGCCGACTACTCGGAGAAGATGGTCGAGGCTCAAACCTTCGCTCTGAGCCTCGACCATTCTGTTGTCTATCACCAATTCTTAAGCCTCGATCTGAGCGGCTATGCTGCCATCAGGGGGCAATTGACCGGGCCAGTGAGCTTCGGCTTCAAGATAGTGGACGAGAACATGAAGCCCATCATCTACAATGAAGAGGTGAAAACCATCTTGTTTGACTTCATTCAAAGGAAGGCCAACGTTCAATATCGGGAACTCAAAGCCAAGAACGATAATGCCTTTGTCTGGGTGGATGAGCCAGGTCTGGGCTGGGTCTTCAGCGGCCTATCGGGCTATGATGATATCCGGGCCAAGCGCGACTACGAAGCTTTCATCGCTGGCCTGGAGGGGCCTAAAGCACTGCACCTCTGTGCCAATGTCAACCCCCCATATCTGTTGGAATTGGGCCTGGACATACTCTCCTTCGATGCCTATCAGATAGAGTTCCTGCCCAAGGGCTACACGGCCACGATGGCAGAGTTCCTCAAAGCTGGTGGCATCATATCCTGGGGCATTGTTCCTACTGACTCCGACAGCCTTGGCGGCGAGTCTGTTGAATCGCTAGCACAGCGCTTGCTGGGCTACTGGGCAGTGCTATCGGAAAACAGCGGGATTCCGCTGAGGCTGATTGCGGAGCAGGCACTGCTTGCTCCAGCCAGGTGCTGTCTCAAAAATATCGGTCAGGTCGGCGCAGCCGACGACTTGGTCTGTGCGCCGACAGGTAAGAATGGCAGTCACAGTGTAGAGGAAATACTTGTGGAGCAAGCATTTACTCACCTGGGAGAGCTATCTCAGTCGCTGAAGGACGAGTTCGATCTCTAGCAAGTACAATGGAATATAGCGAGGAGGGAAGCGATGGAGAATGTGGCCATAATCACTGGTGCTTCCGGTGGTCTGGGGAGTGCTATGGCGCGCCAGTTCGCTGCCGATGGCGCGCGGGTGGTGGTGAATTACAATAGGTCTAAGGAGGCGGCTCAAGCAGTAGCCGAGGAGATCAACAACGCCAGAGCGGGCATGGCCATGCCCTACCAAGCCGATGTCGGCAACTTCCAGCAAGTCAAGGGAATGGTGGCGGAGGCCTTGAAAACGTGGGGCCGGATCGATATCTTGGTCAACAACGCCGGGGCCTTCCCCGTGGGCACGGACTTTCCCACAGGGAGCAGGCGCGAAGGGAACTTGATCATCGACATGGAAGAGGAGGAATGGGACTGGTTTATCAACTCGCAGCTCAAAGGCCCGTTCAATTGTATTAAAGCCGTAGCCCCCCACATGATGGAACGAAGAGAAGGATGCATTATAAACATCGGTGCCATTATTGGATTCAAAGGGTACACGGGAAAGGCTGCCTATGCTGCTGCCAAGGGTGGACTCATCGGTTTGGGCAGAACAGCCGCCCGAGAGCTGGGCCAGTATAACATAAGGGTGAATATGGTAATCCCAGGCCCTGTGCCCCACCCCAGGCTGGCGTGGGCCTTCAACCCAGGCGACACCAAGCAGGGGCTGCTGGGTCGTGACCAGACCCCAGAGGAGTTTGCCCTGTTCATTGTCAACTTGAGCAAGCTGCAAAATGTGTCGGGGCAGACTTTTGTGGCGGAGAACAGGATTACGCTTTAGTCGCTTGGATGATACCGTCTGGTCATGCTATGTATGTCATCATCAGACAGTTGCCCAGTGCCGCACTTCCCACTGCGGCTATATAGGCAATCAGAACCACCCATTCCATGGCTTTCCAGCTGCCGAGCTGCTCCGGGCGTCCGTATCTGAGTAGCAGTAAGTGTGGTATCAACAGCAGCAGGGCATATGCTACTATCTGCAGGATATCCTTGACCAGAAGCCCGCCGAACCCCCATTCTGTGAGCACCCATTTGGCCAGTAGACCTGCCTCAGGCATGTTTTTAACGGTGATTAGGTAGTAGGTGCTCAGGAAGTCCGCTGCTGTAATTAACGGGATCAGCAGCCATAGTTTGGCAATGACTCTACCGCTGGGAATGAGACGCCTGCGGCTCAGTCCTCGATATAGTTTCTCAATTGCGGTTCGTGACCAGCGATAGTCTCTCATTGTTTGCCCTCAGACGGGCGCAGCCAATTATTTTGCCACATCCGAGGGCGAAAGACAATCCCCAGGGAAAGGGGGTCATGTGTCACTCATCATATGAGCGAGTACAAAAACTTGGCAAAAGGGTGAATTTTCCCTATAATGTAGCGGGGCAAAATCCTGGAGCGAACAGCAGGATTGCTTTGGCAGAGCATAGATAAGCGCTAAAGGGGGAATTTCAATGAAGGCCACAATAGATTTCGACGTTGGCGGGACATTTACTGATTGCTTTGTGACTATCAATGGCAAGGTGGCCACCGGCAAATCACCGACAACCCCGCTCGAGCTCGGCGTTGGCTGCATAAAGGCTATTGCCAATACAGCCGAGTCTGTGGGCATGTCCCTGGATCAGCTGGTCAAGAGCACCACCATCATCCGACACTCAACCACTATTGCCACTAATCTTCTGATCAATCGTGCCGGGCCCAAGCTGGGGCTGATTACTACCGAAGGCTTCGAGGATGTCATGCTAATTGGGGAAGGTTCGCGCTGGGTTGATGGCTTGACTACCAGTGAGATCAGGAACTTAGCCAGTGCGGATAAGCCCGAGCCCCTGATCCCCAGAGATCTGACTGTGGGGGTGAAGGAAAGGATCGATTCCAATGGAGAAGTGCTCCGACCCCTGGATGAAGACGATGTCGTGGATAAAGTGAACTACTTGATCAACCGCGGTGTCCAGGGTATTGTGGTCTCTCTGCTCTGGGCTCACCTTAACCCGGAGCATGAGAGGAAGGTAAGGGAGATCATCGAAAAAGAGTACCCATGGGCATATTTGGGCAGCAGAATGCTGGTCATGCTTTCCTCCGATATATGCCCCAAGCGATGGGAATACCCCCGGACTGTTACCACTATGATAAATGCGTACCTGCATGAGGTGGTGCAGGAGGAGCTTTTCGATCTGGTCGAGGAGCTGCAGAACCATGGCTATAAGAAAGTCCCGATGATAATACATAACTCGGGTGGCATGGGGGAAGTGCTCCGTACTTCTGCCATTCAGACCTGGAATGGCGGGCCTACTGCCGGACTTATCGGTGGAGCCCATCTGGGCAAAATACTGGGGTACGATAATGTGGTGCTGAGTGATGTCGGCGGCACCAGCTTCGACCTGGGGATGGTCGTCGCTGGCAGCAGTCGCTTCTATCGCTGGAACCCGGTCATAGACCGCTGGCGGGTGGATATCACCATGCTGGAAACGAGTTCCATCGGCGCCGGAGGGGGGTCTATTGCTTGGCTCAATCCAGCGTTGGGCAATCGGCTGGAGGTTGGACCCCGAAGCGCGGGCTCCATGCCCGGCCCGGTATGTTATGAACAAGGAGGAACTGAGCCCACTGTCACCGATGCCGACGTCGTATTAGGTTACATTAACCCCGGCTATTTTCACGGCGGCCGCATGAAGCTCAACAGGGACAAGTCCATATCGGCGATACGGGATAAGATCGCCCGGCCCTTGGGCCTGGAGGTGGAACAAGGAGCGTTGCTCATCAAGCGAATCGTGGATGCCAACATGAGTAACGTAATAAGCAGGGAAGTATCTCTCAGAGGCTATGATCCCAGGGAATTTGTCATCTTCGCATTTGGGGGAGGTGGGGCAACCCATTGCTGCGGCTATGGCTTCCAAGCTGGCATCGGCAAGCTGGTGACTTTCCCGTTTTCTGCAGTGTTTTGTGCCTACGGCGCGGCCAATATGGACATCTCCCATATCTATGAAAAGTCGAAGCGACTTTCGCTACTTGCTCCTGGGGGCAAGCAATATTTCACCGAATACGGTGAATTCAACGACGTTATCCAGGCTCTTCAGGAACAGGCGCTGCGGGATATCACCGGGGAAGGATTCTCAGGAAAAGATGTCATCTTCAGCTTGGAACTGGATATGCAATATGGCGGGCAGATCAATCTGCACCGTGTGGCCTCTCCGCGAGTGATGATAAAGAGCGAGGCAGACGCCAGAGCGGTATATGAGGAGTTTGAAAGGGAATACGCGGAGGTCTATAGCAGCTTTGCCGCCTACCCTGAGGGTGGGGCGGATATCCAGAATTTCATACTTCGGGCCACCGTGCCTCAACCTAAGGTTCAATTGCCAACATATGCCATCAAAGGAGGAAAACCGCCCAAGCAGGCGCTGAAGGGCAGAAGGGAAGCCTACTGGGAGGAATATGAAGACTTTCGCTCGACTCCCATCTATGAGCAGAAGTTTCTGGAGAGCGGGAATAGGATAGAGGGGCCAGCCATTATCGAGTCTGACCAGACGACTACAGTGCTGCCTCCGGGAACAAATCTTGCTGTTGATAAGTATCGCAACCTGTTGATGGAAAGGGCTTAGAAAGGGGAGGGCCATGCTTCCCGAGCGCAAAACATTACTTGATTGGATTAAGCCGGAAAAGCCAAGTTCTGACGAACTGAAACAGATGAAGCTGCTCAGGCCTGGAGACCTGGAGATCTACAGCAACAAGCTCGATAGCATTCTGTTCGAGGCCAGAGAGGTATTCATAAGGACTGGACTCTCGAGCATGATTCGTTCTGGCGACTTGATTGCTGCCATCTATACTCCGGCCGGGGATTTAGTCTGTGCCAGCACCGGCACGTTCATCCATCTTCCCGTCAGCCAGCTTCCGGTGAAGTTTGTAGCCAAAACCTGGCTCAATGATGCCACTGTGGGGGTCAAGGAAGGGGATGTATTCTATGCCAATGAGGCCCTCTATGGCGGGATACACAACCCAGATCAGGTTGCGGTTATGCCCGTGTTTCATGACGGCGAGCTTATCGCATGGACCTCTGGCGCTGCCCACCAGCCGGAGACTGGAGGGGCGCATCCAGGTGGCATGTCGCCCATCGCCAGGACCAAGTACTGGGAGGGGATGAGACTGCCGCCGATAAAGATCGGCGAGAACTATCAGATACGCAACGACATGCTGGAGATGTTCACCAACTTCATCTCCCGGGCGCCGCGGATGCAAGAGACCGATGTCAGGGCCCGGGTCACCGCCTGTGACCGCCTGCGGATCAGGGTCCAGGAATTGGCACGGGAGAAGGGGAAGGAGTTCCTGTGGGGGCTGTTCCGGGCCATGCTCCAGCAATCGGAAGAGGCAGTAAGACAGCGGATCAGGGGCTGGAATGACGGCACCTATAGGACACTGGTCTTCTACGACACCACGGGTATGGATGCGACCATCCTCCGGTTCTACGTCACCCTGCATAAAAAGGGGGACCGGATGCTCTTCGACTTCACCGGCACTTCACCCGAGCATGATGCCGGTTCCCATCACACCTTAGCCCATCACGTGCCCACTAACTTTTGTACTTACTTCTTTCACCACCTGTTCCCCGACCTGCCCCCTACTGCAGGTGCCTTTGCTCCTATGGACTGGATTGTGCCTCAGGGCTGTGTCCTCAACGCCGGCGATGATGCTGCGATCTCCAATGCCCCCTCGGTAGGCTGCGGTGTCATGTCGCTGGCAAATCAAATCTTCAGCAAACTGGTCTTCGACAGTCCTGAGCGCGTAGGCATCGCCGGAGGGATCGGTGGTGGCTCTGGCAGCGCCTTGGGTGGGGTCAATCAATTTGGTGTCCGCATCACCGATTTGCTCGCATATCCATTAAATACCGAGGGCCAAGGTGGCAGGGTGGACAGAGATGGTATGGATGCCTATGGCTTCGTCATGGCTCCTACAGGGAGAGCGCCCGATGCTGAGGATGTGGAGGCCGAGGACCCGCTGCTGCACTTGTTTCAGAAGCAGCGCCGCGATAGCTGCGGCTTTGGCAGGTATCGTGGCGGCACCGGCACGATTTCGACCTACGCTATCCATCACGTGCCCCAGATGAACTTCAGCAGCACGGGCCGCGATAGCAAGCTGCGCATTGCTCAAGGCATCTTCGGTGGCTATCCTGGGGGGGTGAAGTTCGGCTTTGAGATCCGCAACAACGACCTCTGGGAAAAGATGCGCCGGGGAGAAAAGGACCTGCCCAAGAACGAGGAAGAGTTGATGCTGGGCAGGAGGATAAAGGGAGATTATATCGTGGAGCACAACACTCGCTCGCAGCGTGTTCTCCGCAATGGAGATATCTTCGTCTTGATGAGCGGTGGTGGTGCCGGCTACGGCGATGCCCTGGAGCGAGACCCGGCAAAGGTGCTCGATGACCTGAAGCGGCAGATCATATCGCCCCGGACTGTGGAGCATGTGTATCATGTGGCCTATGACCCTGAGACCCTTGAAGTGGACTTGAAGGGGACAGAGAAACTGCGGCGAAAGGAACGGGAGCGGAGAAAGGCTCACGGCCAGCGATACCAGGAGTTTGAGAAAAAGTGGTTGAAGAAGAGACCGGCCGAGGCTGCGCTCAAGCACTATGGCTCCTGGCCTGATGCCAAGAAGGTCAAAGAGATCGTCAGGGTCTGAGGAACCTCCATCAGCAGAGGCTGTCGACTACACAACTTCGAAGAGGGGGGTGTTTGAATGGCCGATGCGACTTACGATGCCGTTATCGTTGGCGGCGGCCAGCATGGATTGATCCTCGGCTGCTATCTGCAAAATGCGGGTATGGCCACTGCCATCTTTGAGAGGCAGGCTGAGATCGGTGGCGGCGTTTGCGGCGATGAGGTGCCGCTTCCCGGTTTCCTTGCTAACACCTGTGCCCACTGGACTCGCTTCTATCGCCATCCTGCTTATGAGGACTTCAACCTGAGAGAAATGGGACTCCAGTATATTTTCCCCGACTATGCGCAGGGGATGGTGTTCGAAAACGGGACCTGCATAGTGGGCTATCCAGCAGAGAAGATTGTGGATAGTGCTACAGGGCGCAGCGAATTCTCAGCGGAGAATGCTGAGAAGACCATTGCCAGCATCGCCAGGTTCTCGGAGGAAGATGCTGAGACCGCTCGAGATATCATTGACAGGTGGAATCGAAGCTGGGGCCAGGCATATTCCGAGTGTCATTACAATCCACCGGTGCCATGGGGGAGCAAGAACCCTGTGGAGAGGCTGCTGGATGATCCGCAGGGCGGCATCGATCCCGTTTACCAGTTCATGACCGCCTGGCAGATAGCCTATGACCTGTTCGAGAGCGCCGAGATGAGGACATTCCTCATGAGGTCGATGCAGGGCTGCATGGGGGGTATGTATAGCGATGTCATCGGAGTGGACAACTTCCTTCTTGCCATCAGCCTCGCTCTTTCGATACCAGCAAGTGCCGTAGTAATCGGCGGCACCCATGCCATAGCTCATGCACTGCAAAGGGCCTTCTCGGCGAGAGGAGGACAGTTCTTCGTTCAGCATGAAGTGGACAAGATAATCATCGAGGACGGCAAGGGGAAAGGGGTGCGTCTCACCGATGGCACGATGATCGAGGCCAAGAGGCTGGTAGCCTGTGACGTCGATGTCACACAGATGGTGTTGCGCTTGATTGGGGAGGAGCATTTGAGCCGCAGGATCGCCCGCAGGGCGAGGAATTTCTGCTATCTTCGCGGAGGTGTCTTCTGGTCCAATGTGGCTGTCCACGAGCCTCCCCACTACAAAGCAGCCGAGTTCAACCCCGACTGTCAATCCCTGCCCAGGCTCTGGGTCGGCCCTTGTGACCCGCAATACATGGTGACCAAGTTCGAGGCCGAGGCTTATACCAAGGGATTACCCAGTAAATTGTACTTCAACACCGGGATGGACACGCTCTGGGATAAATCACGAGCCCCCGAGGGCAAGCACATCGTCTTGGTGGAGCAATATAGCGCCCCAACGAGCTTCTTCACGGGAAAGGAGTGGGAGCAACTCAAGAAGGACTTCACCCATGAGTTGATCCAACAATGGCAGTGGTATGCGCCTAACATGACCTGGGATAATGTGATCGACGCCCATGTCCATGCCTCGGGAGATTACGAGCTGAGAAACATAAACATGGTCGATGGCTCCTGGCAGGTGGGGTCCATGATGGCCTCCCAGATGGGCCGATTCCGACCTTTTGCCGAGCTTTCAGGATACCGGACGCCGATAGAGAATGTCTACCTGTGTTCGGCATCAGGTCACTACGGAGGGGGCATCGGGCGGAGTTCGAGCTACAATTGCTTCAAGGTGGTCGCCAACGACTTCGGCCTGGAGAAGATCTGGGAGAAGAAGGGGCGCCCCTGGTAGTAGGGATCACAGCCGCTTTTAAGGAGGTGCTATGGTTCGGACCATAGCCATCGTAGCTACACTGGATACCAAGGGACGGGAAGTTGAATATCTCAAGGCGCAGATAGCAAAAAGAGGGCATAGGCCACTCGTTATCGACATCGGCATGGGCGCAGAGGCCCAGATCACCGCCGATATCACATCTGCGGAGATCGCCAGTGCGGGCGGGGCCAGCATAGATGAGCTGAGGGCTTCCACGGACAGACGCCAGGCCACTGAGATAATGATAAACGGGGCCAAGAAAAGGGTCCAGGAGCTATATTCCGCTGGCGAATTAGATGGGATCATCTCCCTCGGAGGTGCCAGCGGCTACTATATGGCAGCGGCCATCATGCGTTCACTGCCCTTCGGAGTGCCCAAGTTCGTGGTCTCCAGTGCGGCGGCGGTGCCCGCTTTTAACTACATCGGCACCGCAGACCTGACCTTGATGCATTCGGTGGTGGAAGGCGAGGGGATGAACCAATTCCTCAAGAATGTGTTGAGCCGTGCCGCCGGAGCAGTCTGTGGTATGGCGGAGATGGAAGCGCCTTTGCCTCTGGCCCAGAGCGTGAAGCCCTCTGTCGCTGTAACCGGCTTTGGCTACATCGAGAAATGCACTTCGTACGTGACAGAATTGCTGGAGGAAAGGGGCTATGAGCCGGTGAGGTTTCATGCCACCGGCATTGGCGAGATGGCTATGGAGGAGCTGATAGAGCGGGGATTCTTCGCCGGGGTGGTGGATTTGACCCCTTCCAGTATCAGCCATGCTATATTTGGTGGCGTCCGTGTTGCCGGGCCGGAGAGGCTCGAGGTCGCGGGCAGGGTAGGCATCCCTCAGGTGGTGACTCCAGGCGGCGTGAACACCTATGCCCGGATGTCGGATCAGTTAACTCCGGAGCTGAGGGCGCGCAAGCACTACGCCCCGGATGCGCGCAGGTTCACGGTGCGCATGAATGCCGAGGAGTTGATCAGCATCGCTCCTGTCTATGCCGACAAATTGAACAAGGCCAGGGGGCCGGTCAAATTCTTAGTGCCGCTACGCGGCTGGTCTGCTCCAGATCGAGAGGGCGGGCCGCTCTATGAGCCCGAGACGGACAGGGTATTCATCGAGGAGATGAGGAAGAGATTGAAGCCCGAGATCGAGATCCGGGAGATCGATGCCAACATCGAGGACCCTGTCTTTGCCGAGGCGGTGGTGGCAGCATTCGAGGAGATAATGCCCTCTCACTCTGCATGATAGTGGCTCACGCCAGCCGTTTCCTCATCAGTTCCGCTGTTTCTTCAGGCAGTGCCGTGTTGATGTAGATGCCTGAGCCCATCTCAAACCCGGCAGCGGTGCTGAGCCTGGGGATGATGACCAGGTGCCAGTCGTAATAGGGATTTACCTCCGTTTCGGTTGGAGAGCTGCAAATCATGTAGTTGAAGTCCGGGTCATTCAGCGCTTCCTCTATCCCGCGCAGTGTCTTCTGCAATACCTGGGCCAGTTCGCCTAATTGCTCGGTGGGGACCAGACCGAAGGAGGAGGCGTGTTTCTTGGGGGCGATCCAGGTTTCATAGGAGTAGCGGGAGGCATAGGGGTGAAATACGAAGAAGTCCTGGGACTCGGACACGATCCGCTCTCCGCTGCTCAGTTCGCTCTGGAATACATTGCAGTAGAGACACTTCCCCTTATTCCCATGATAGGCCTTTGCTATTTCGAGTTCTCTGCCGATGGGTGGTGGCACCAGCGGCGTTGCCCCCAGCTGTGAGTGCAGATGCGCCAGCGATGTTCCCGCCGACTGGCCCTGGTTCTTGAAGATGAGGATATACTTGAGCGAGGAATTTTCCTTAAGAGCATTATAACGGGAGCGGTACGCTGCCAGGATTTGTTCCACCTCGTCGGCATTCAGGGTGGGAATGGACGCATTGTGGCGCGGGCTTTCGATTATCACCTCGTGCACGCCGAAGCCTTCCATCCTTTGAAAGAGCTCTCCTGCTTGCCTGATCTCTGGTGTACCCTGCAGTACCAGTGCTGGAAATCTATTTGGCACCACCCGAATACTCCACTGGGCTGGGCCTTGTTGCCCCGGTGTCTTCAGCCTGAGCACCTCCGGTGGCGTATCGGCTTCATTTCCGGGACAGAAGGGACAGGAAGCATCATAGACTGGCAGGGTCTCTCTGCTTTTTGCCGGTGCCGAGTGCTGGGGTCGCTTGGCTCTCTCCGGTGCCATCAGGACCCACTCTTCAGTTAGGGGGTCTCGTCTCAGCTCGGACATGATGCTTTAGCAATGACCGTTCCGCTCCACCAATCATATCACAAAATCCTCTGCCGGTTGCGCGGGGGACATGGGGACTCGGTTGCTACGGGCTGGCCTATATCTTACAATGATGGCACTGAGAGGCCTGAGATGGAGAGAAGGATAGCAGAGGTATTGAACCAACTGGAGAGGACAAGATATCAATACTGGAATATCTGTCCCCAGATAGGAGCACTCCTTAACATAATGGCAAAGGCGGTCCAGGCCAGGCGTGTGCTGGAGGTGGGGACATCGAATGGCTACTCCACGATCTGGCTTGCCGAGGGCATCAGAGAGCAAAATGGGAAGGTTGTTACCATTGACATCGATGGCTCAAAGCTTAAGTTGGCCAGGGAAAACCTCTCCCGCGCTGGCCTGGAGCAATTCGTGGAATTCAGGCTCGGAGATGCGCTCGATATCATCCCCCAGCTTGAGGGTCAGTTCGACCTGGTCTTTCTGGATGCGGATAAGTCTGAATACTATCAGTATCTGAGGCTGTCCCTGGACAAGTTGAAGGATAACGGTCTGGTTGTAGCGGAGGATGTGACCGTATATGCCGGTATGATGCCCGATTTTCTCCGGGAGATAAGTCATAGCGATAGGCTGGAGACGGTGATAATCCCGTATGATGACGGCATCTCAATAAGTCGCAAGAAAAGTTGAAGGCGCTTCAGAGGGACACAGGGACCTCTTCTGCCAGCCTGATCTCCTGAGTATTGACCTGGCAGCGATAGGCATATACCTCCACTCCCTTGCCCCTTGCCTCCCGCAAAGCACGGCCGAACTCCGGGTCGATGACATCATTGGGGGCCAAGCTTTGGGCATCTCCCCGCTGGACGACGAAGACGACGGCGCATTGGAATCCCTCGTCTCTGGCTTGCATCAGGGCCCTGAGCTGCCGGGCACCGCGTTTGGTGGGAGCATCTGGGAAAAGAGCAACGCCTTGCTCAACCAGAGTCACCGATTTGGCTTCGAGCAGGAGCTTCTCGGAGTTGCTGCTGAGCAGGAAATCGAGCCTGTTGTCTCTATAGGCCACCTCTCTTCTCACCGAGGTGAATCCTGAGAACCGGGGCAGGAGGTTACCTTGCAGCGCCTCGGCAATCAATGTGTTGGCTGCTCTGGCATCGGCCCAGACCAGGGTCTGGCCCAGAAGGAAGAGGTACAGGTCCCACTGTAACTTACGCTGCTGGCCTGACCTCTGCACCAGGAACACCTTTTGCCCGCGGACCAGCAATTGCCATACCCGGCCCGAGTTGGGCAAGTAAACGACCTCCTTCTTCCCCTGGAGCCGGACCAGGGCGGAGAAACGGGACAGCCTCTCGATGAATATGGCCTCCTTTGGCTCGCCTTCGAGTCTCACCTTTGCTCCTCGGTGTAGTGCTGTTTGAATTGTATCATTTCCTCGGTGGCAGCGGGGCCGATTGAGTTTGCGGGCTTCGGGCTGCTCTGGAGGCTCTGGGGATAGAGGTTGATTCACAGTCTACATATATGATATGGCGAAAAGGAGAGTGAACATGTCAGTGGGAAAGAAGGGCTTGTGCAACAACAGCGACTGAGGGTAGTTGCTAATCTGCCCTTTCACATTGATATCGACTCAGAATTGCTCGTATCTGTTCTATCACACCTTTGTCGTCTGTCAGCACCAGTGCAGCCAGCCAGTATCCCTCGTCGCCAGTCTCTCCACGGAAGGCGCCATCCCTGCCAAAGACCTGGGTGCCGGCTGGAAGCAGAGGAAGCTCATGCGCAAGAATATCCTGGGCAAGGTTCTCAAGACACTTAATCGAGGCTTTTCTGATTTGCGAATCGGACAATGCCATAGCTGAATCCTCCTATACCATTATGATGCAGACTACATTGAGGCACAAGAGAGCTTACACGAATCCATTTCGCAACAGGCAAAATTTAGCTTCTTGTGAAATGCCTGACTCCTTGAGCCTGTTGTAGAGTTGTGATAAAGTATTCTAGTGGGAGCTGATTCCTTGAGGGGGGATTCGATGGTTGAGGAAGAACAAGGAAGGATAGCAAGGCCCAGCGAAACTCCACAGCCGGAGTATATACTAGTCGATAACCTGTTGCTCGATGGAGAGAACCCACGGCTGGCCTCTAGCGCACAGGGCCCCAGCCAGGAGGACCTGTTGCGTGTTTTATGGACCGAAATGGCGGTTGACGAAATTGCGCTCTCAATCGCAGCCAATGGTTATTATCCACAAGACCCTTTGTTGGCCATCCCTGAGAATACTGCCGAAGCGAACACTCTGAGGCGCAAGTATATCGTGGTCGAGGGAAATCGTCGTGTTGCAGCGGTTCTGCTGCTAAGAGATGGGGAACTACAGAGGAAGATCAGGGCTACCAGCCTCCCAAGCATAGATGAGGATGCGAAACGTGCCCTAGAGCGGCTTCCGGTATTAGTGTACCCCAATAGACAAAGTCTTTGGGCGTATCTCGGTTTCCGACATATCAACGGAACGCAGCCCTGGGACGCATTCAGCAAGGCCAAGTATGTTGCTGATGTACGTGAGACGTTCGATGTCCCCTTGGACGAGATAGCGAGAAGAATTGGTGACCGTCACACGACAGTCGTTCGGCTTTACCGAGGCTACAAGATCCTGCAACAGGCTGAGGAACAAGCCCAATTCGATAGAGAGGATAGGATTCGTAATCGGTTCTATTTCTCTCATTTGTACACCGCCGCTGACCAACCTGAGTTTCAGAAGTTCTTGGGGATTACCTCCGAGAACTCGCTGCGACCTAATCCAGTCCCAAGATCAAAGCTGGCAGCTCTTTCCGAACTGATGACTTGGCTGTACGGCCGCAGGTCGACCAGAACCGAACCTTTGGTTCAAACCCAGAGCCCTGACCTCAATCTTCTTAGGGTGGCCATCAGCAAACCAGCATCGTTGTCCGCGCTGCGGTCAGGCTACTCACTTCAAAGGGCCCATGAAATAGGTATAGGCGACAAGCGGCGTTTCCGCGATGCGTTAATATCGGCCAAGGAAGAATTGCAGCAGGCAAAGGCAACGGTCACTACCGGTTATACTGGGGAAGAAGACCTATACACCACTGCATCGGACATAGTTCGCTATGCGGGGACGGTTAAGGAGGAGATGGAGCGCATCCGCGCGGATGCAACCAGACAAAGGGGCTAATATGCTTCCTCTCCCGAAATCTCCGATAGATACAATAAGATTGGCGGATTGGGTGGAGTTGAGTGCTTTACTCTCTCCAGACCTAAGCACTAGCAGTGGGGACCTCCGAGCCGCTCTACGGACTGCTGCGTTGTTTGAAAGAGGTGGCGACGAAGCAATAGAGTCTAAAGCCTTGGAGGTGTTTAGAGAACTAGAACAACGCGCTTTGGCAGCTGACACTGCTTATCCTTTTTCTAGTGAGGGGGGAGTTCTTACAGCCCAGGCAAATTGGCAAGACTTTACTTCGTACCTATTCTGTCTCTGCCTATCGTATTTTGGGTGGAAGAACAAGATAGGCGCCAAAACCTTTCCCAGACGTCTTTTTGAGGACCTTGCTTGCGACGCGGCTAAAAACTACCTCAGGGGACACGCAGTGCGCTTTGCGTCTCCTCGAAAAGACCTTCCATCTTCCTTCAAGGAGGCAGTGACCGTCCTTTGTACAAAAAATATAGAAGAGGGGGAAGGATTCCGTGAGCAGCCTTCCCTGCGCAGCCAGGACGATACGGTTGATGTGGTGGCTTGGAGCGACTTTCCTGATCATCTACCCGGGAAATTACTCATGTTTGGCGCATGCGCCTCTGGCGCTAACTGGGAAAATAAAATTAATGAACTTCAACCAGGGGTCTTTTGCAATCAATGGATGATCGAACCACCAGCCAGTCCTCTGGTAAAAGCTTTTTTCATTCCGCACAGAATAGACAAGTCGCTCTGGATGAAGTACAGCCGAAGAAGCGGTATCATATTCGACCGTTGCCGAATTGCCTTCTGGGCACCTGTCGTTGGCTCTGTCAATGGTACATGTGATATGGAGTGTTCTGCTGATTGGGCCAAGTCTGTACTCGAAGGGGTAAGGGAGTGAGAAATCGCCTTCACTCAATCTGTCCCTACTTTGCAATGTTCCCGGAAACATTCGTTGAAGAGCATGTGGATTCCTTCACGAAGAAGGATGACTATGTCTATGACCCCTTCTCTGGAAGAGGTACCACCCTTCTACAGGCTCTGCTAATGGGGCGAGAGGCGATAGCAAGTGATATCAATCCAGTGGCCTTTTGTATATCAGGTGCAAAGGCTCATGTTCCTCCACTGAAATCTGTCGTTGACGAACTCGACAAGTTGGAGAGCAGGTACTGGGATTGTTCGTATCTCGGGATAGAGGAGGAACGGCGGGAGTTGCCACCTTTCTTTCGCCGTGCCTTCTATCATACGACCCTCCGCCAAATCTTATTTCTTCGTAGGGTCCTCAACTGGCAACACGACCCCGTACATCGCTTCATAGCAGCGATGGCTTTAGGCTCCTTGCATGGGGAGATGGATAAGTCGAGTGCCTATTTCAGTAATCAGATGCCGAGAACAATCAGCGTAAAGCCAAAATACTCGTTGCGATATTGGAGAAAGAACAGGTTGTGGGCCAAGAAGCGAGAAGTGTTCAATATCTTACGGTCGCGGGCTCACTTTCGGCTTAGTGGCGAACTACCAGAGAGACATGGGCAGGTTGCATTGCGAGATGTCAGAGAAGCAGCACTTGAGTTCTCATCCTTCAAGGGTCAGATAAGGGCGATTATCACATCTCCCCCTTACTTTGATGTCACGAACTATGAAGAGGATCAATGGTTGCGCTTATGGTTTCTTGGATACCCTCCCCATCCTACATATGGTAGTATCTCGAAGGATGACCGCCACAACCAAAAAGACAAGTATTGGAGCTTTCTAGCAGAAGCCTGGGGTAGCATAGGTCCCCTCTTACAGCCGAACGCGGTGCTAGTGTGCCGAATAAGCGGGAAAGGCATGGACGAATCCGAGATTACAAGTGGTCTCTTTAACTCGCTTACCCCATCGTTCCCGGGTGTTCACCTAATTAGGCGGCCACATTTGACGAAGTTGCAGAAAAGACAAACTGATGCGTTTCGCCCGGGAAGCTCCGGGTGCAGTTTTGAGATTGATTACTGCTTGTGCTTGCCAACGTTCGGAGATGACAACATCTCGCGGCAGCGGTTGGAGCAACTACCCTCTAGTTCATAGTCTGGTGTACTGTATTGCTCTATACAGTCCGTTCCGCATCGTAATCTGTGGGCAAAATTGAGCGTGTGGCTTGCACGCCTCGACCAGTTTATTGCGGAGTTCACAGACTGATGCGGGAATCCATTTCGTAACAAGCTAAGAAATTGACTTTGCTGCCACGGTTTGTTATATTTCCTTCTAATAAACTTCCCCAAAAAACGGAGGAAAACGATGGCTATCCGGCGAAAGAAGCGAGAGATGCGCTATGCCTATGGATTTGACGAAGTGGCTCTGGTGCCCGGGGATGTGACTGTGAACCCAGACCAGACTGATACCAGCTTCGCTATCGGCGATTTGAAATTCTCCATTCCCATTGTGGCCTCGGCTATGGATGCGGTGGTCGATGTTCACTTCGCCATCGCCTTGAGCAAGCTTGGAGGGCTCCCCGTTCTCAATATGGAAGGACTGCAAGCCAGGTATCAAGACCCTGATGATATCTTGTCACAGATAGCGGCGGCGCCAGAGGGCAAGGTCACTGGTCTGTTGCAGAAGGTCTATTCCGAACCAATAAAGCAGAACCTTGTTGGGGACCGCATCAAGGCCATGAAGGATGGCGGTGCCATCTGCGCTGTTTCACTGACGCCAGCCAATACCAAGCGGCTGGCTCCTGTGGCGGTCGAGGCCGGCGTTGATGTCCTCGTGGTGCAATCTACAGTGACCACCTCCCGCCACAGATCGAAAAGCTATCGGGGGCTTATCTTCTCCGAGCTGTGCCAATCGGTACCTGTCCCCGTCCTGGTGGGGAACTGCGTGACCTATGGCGCAGCACGGGAGCTGATGGAAGCTGGCATCGCCGGCGTCTTCGTCGGTATCGGGCCTGGGGCCACATGCACTACCAGGGAAGTATTGGGTGTCGGTGTGCCTCAGGTAACGGCGACCATGGACTGCGCTGCTGCCAGAGACCACTATTTCGGGGAGACAGGCAGGTATGTACTGATAATCACCGATGGCGGCATCCAAAATAGCGGAGACCTGAACAAGGCGTTTGCCGCGGGCGCTGACGCGGTAATGCTGGGCTCAATTCTGGCCCAGTCTGGCGAGGCACCGGGGCGTGGTTATCACTGGGGCATGGCCAGCTTCCACGAGGCACTGCCCCGGGGGACCAGGATCAACGTCGGTGTCAAGGGCAGCCTGGAGCAGATCCTCTTTGGCCCGAGCTCGGTCAGCGGCGGCACTCTGAACTTGATCGGAGCTTTACGCACCGCTATGGGTGTTTGCGGAGTGCGCACGATAAAAGAGATGCATCGGGTTGAGATGGTGGTTGCACCCTCGATAAAGACCGAGGGCAAGCAGCTCCAGCTAATTCAGAGTCAGCTGCGGCCCTAACAACCTGCTCAGCTTCGCCATATCGGTTTCTTCAGCCGTTGAAAGCCCTCCTCAAGCTGGGGCCGTATACGACACCTCGGTGGTGATGAAGATGCTCAAGGAGCAGCATCTGGATGATATTCAGGTTGTAGTTGGCGGGGTGCTCCCTGAAGAGGATGTAGCTGAGATAAAACAGATGGGGGTCAAGGAGGTCTTCGGCCCTGGAAGGCCGATAGCTGAGGTCGTTGGCAGCGTAGCTTCCTGTAACTCTATGGAGGGCTGAGATGTTCGGTGAAGAGGTATTGAACAAAATTAAAGCCTTGGAGGAGCAATGGCAGAGAGATTGCGCCGAGCTTTATAAGGAAAGGGAATTCAAGGAGATGACCACCGGCCATGCCCGTATTCCCCTGAAGCCCGTATACACGCCCTTGGACATAGCGAACATTGACTTTGAAGACATAGGCCTGCCTGGGGAATACCCTTATACAAGGGGGACAAACCTTCGAGGGTATCAGGCCCAGCCCTGGATGATGCGCATTGGCTTTGGCTTCGGGGCCGGCAAAGACACCCGCGAGCGCTGGGAACACCTCCGGAAAGTAGGGATGCGGCTCCATATCGGAACAGAGCAAGGGGAGGAAGAGTTCCCCAAGTTCAACATTCTCCATGATCTACCCTCACAGAGAGGCTATGATCCCGACCACCCAGAGGCGCAGGGAAAGGTCGGGCAGTGTGGCATCTCGGTGAGCACAGTAAGGGATATGGAGCTCCTCTGCGAAGGACTGCCCCTGGACAAGATAAACATAACTTTCATCGTGCTGGAGCCCAGCCTGGTGTTCACTGCGATGTATGTAACCTACGCAGAGAGGCAAGGCTATCCTCCGGAAGTGTTGCGCATGGAAACTCCCCACTGGCCTTACGGCCAATGGTTCTGTGACGTCACCGCATTTCCCCCCGAAAATGCCTTGAAGCTGATGGTGGAGAACATCAACTACCGCATCAAGCACATGCCCTTAACCCATCACACGAGCATCACCGGTTATAATCCTGGGGAGGCTGGAGCCAACCCAATACAGGAAATAGCCTTCCTTCTGGCCTTCGCCATCGAGATCACCGAGGCCTGCGTCAAAGCAGGGCTCGATCCTGACGATATCGCTCCTCGATACTATTACCACGCTCACTTCGGCATTGACCTCTTTGAGGGAATCGCCAAGCTTCGTGCCCAGAGGAGGATGTGGGCCAAGGTCTTCAAGAATCGATTTGGTTGCAAGAAGCCGCAGTCGCTCAAGGTGGTTGCTTTTCCCCAGACATCGGGCTTGATCCTCTCAGCACAGGAGCCATTGAACAATGTCATAAGATCCACAATCACCACCCTGGGCCTGGTCCTGGCCGGTGTCGACGGCGTTTGGACCTCCTCTTATGATGAGGCCTATTGCATCCCCTCAGAGGAGGCGGCTCAGATCGCTGTCAGGACTCAGCAGATCCTTTACCACGAGACCAACATCCCCAGCGTCGTCGATCCCTTGGGAGGCTCCTATTACCTCGAGTGGTTGACGAATAAGATGGAAGAGGAGTCCTGGAAGCTCCTCGAAGAGGTGGAGAAGCGCGGCGGCGCCTTCAAATGCTGGGAGACAGGCTGGCTCAGGAGGGAGCTTGAGAGATCGGCCAATGAATGGCATGCGAGCTTCAGGCAGGGCGAAAAGGTGATGGTGGGAGTGAACAAGTATCGCTTGGAAGAGGAGTCCTGTGAGATAGAGGTGTTCGAGGTAGACCCGGGGGTAGAGGAGGAAGCTATCGCAAGGGTAAGGAGGTTCCGGGAGGAGCGGGATAATCAAAAAGTGAAAGAGGCTTTGGCTGAATTGACTGAGGTAACGGAGAGGTTTATCGAGGAGTGGCCCAAATCCTGCGGCACCCTCATGCCGGCGATCCTCAATGCAGCGAGAGCGAATTGCACATTGGGGGAGATGCAGGGCGTTTTGAAGGAGGTTTGCGGCCATGGCTACACCTATTGAGGCAGGGCGAAAGATAAAGGTACTCCTTTGCAAGTCAGATCAAGATGCCCATGACAGAGGGGTGAGGTATATAGCTCAGGTGCTTCGCGATGCTGGAATGGAGGTTATCTTTATTAGGTATCGCATTGCCGATGAGGTGATGAGCGTGGTGATGCAGGAAGACGTCGATGTCCTTGGTCTGAGCTTCTACAGCTCAGGGTTGATGCACGACACCTCCACTATGATGAGGCTCCTCAAGGAAAGAAACTTGAGTCATGTGGCAGTCATCATCGGCGGAATAGTCCCCCCAAGGACAACAGCGGCATTGCGGGAGCTGGGTGTGAGGGGAATATTCGGGCCTGGCGACCCTGAAGAAAATATCATCGATTGCATCATAGCAAGCGTCCGAAGAACAGGACATGACTCGGGATGAAGAGGCACACAATCAGCCATCTTGTGTGAGCTATCTCAATCTATCCCATAGCTATTGAATGCCCAGACCCCTTCGGGGTCGGGGTAAATCTAGAAACTACGTCCGTGCCACCTGTTTAGCTTTAAAATCAAGGAGTCGAGCAGCTTGCTGCTCGACTCCTCATTATGAAGCAAACCATCACCGCCAGGGAAACTATCCCTGCTCCGACCAGATTCTGCTGTGGCTTCAATCTGCCGAGGATATCCTTTTCAACTTTGGCTTAAAATATAGACACAGCAGTTATCGCCGTCTACCCTTATTCTGTCACCAGTCTTGATTATTCTGGACCCCTCCATCGTTCCGACGACCACGGGCAAGCCGAATTCCCGACCTACTATAACGGCATGGGTTAAGCCACCGCCCGTATCAGTGACAACGCCTTTAACAATGGCAAAAATAGGTGTCCAGGTCGGGCTCGTGGACTGCGTTACCAGGATTTCCCCCGGCTGGACCAGGTGGAATTCGTCTGGCGTGTAGACGACACGGGCCACGCCTTCAGCAACTCCAGCTGCCGAGTTAGAGCCGTAGATGTCGGCCTTTAATTCGGGCTTGACGATAGGGACCCCGGCCACCACGCGTAGCAGTATGATTTCGTCGGATATTACTTCCCCTACTTTGCTCATATCCCCGATGAATATGGGCCCTGGATTCTCCAGATTCTGCTGATACTGCTCTTTTCGTATCCGAACCAGTTTGCGGAGATTTTGCCGACCAAAGCCGCCAGCCACTGCACAGAATATTATCTCGTCCGGGACCAGGAAAAGGATATCTTCAGGCTCTTCGATGAATCCAGCGCCGGCGAACCTCTTCCCAAACTCCATAAGCGCTCTGCGAGCCAATCCATGGCCATAATGCTCGCAGTAGAAGGTATGCTCTTCTGCCCAGCGGCCGACCCACTGGCTAGCCTTCAGCAGCTTTTCGAACATCTCCCTCTTTACTTCAGGCACACGGGAGAGGACATCCTTCTCTATTTCCTCCCTTTCCCTGGACAGGCGCTGCTGCTCCTGGTCTAAGACGAAGACACCCCCTTTAGCCACCGAAAGCCTGACGTTGGGCAAGGCCAGGCTGGGCTTCTCCACCCAGGTAGGATTAGAGACATCAACAACTCGTGTCGTCCGCCAGCCATTTACGTCCACGAACTGACGAAGCTCCTCGACCCATTTCCTCCCCGCCTCGCTCTTCTCCAGCTCTGAGAGGAGCTGCTCGTCATCGGGGATGGCCTCAAAAGTCCCCCCGAGCCCCAGTTCGATGGCCCTGGATCCAAGCAGGTACAGCCCTCGGTCCACCTGGAATAGCCTGTTATCGAATCCCGTCAGCAGCACCTTGAATTGTGGGTGCTGTTCGTCCATCCCCAGCAGCTCCCTGCAGATATCCTCAAACAGCCCATAGATGTGCCAGGCAGCATACATATTGAGCATGTGGATATCCCAGATCCGCCGGTGATAGACATACCAGTCCTGGAAGTGCACCCGGAGCTCGATGTTGCTCAGCTTCTCAACTTCTTGCCTCTTGAGCCGCTGAAAGCCCTCCTCAATCTCGGGCACAAATTTCCCCCGCCACTCACGCTCGAAGTCCTCAATCCAGGGGGCAATTTTCTCTCTAAAAATAGGTTCACGCCGCTTCCGCTCCTCCTGAGATATATCTATCCTTGATAGATATAGGAAGCCGTCCTTGCCCCTCCAATCTGGCACTCCCGAAGGTGATGACAGCATTTCATGGCCATATCCCATGGAACGATATCCATCAGTCATCAGGTTATAGTACTCAAAGGGCTTGAGTGCAGGAATGCAGTCCTTGGCATCCATACAAAATACGCCATATTCCGGGAGGTCCCTTTCCTCATCGAGTTCAAAGTATTCGAAACAATCTTTATATGCTGGCATTTCCCATCCTCCTTTAAATTTTATTTTGCAACGTCTCCTTTGCCGACATGTCTCAGCGCATTCTCACCTCCCTTCTGAGCTAGCTAGTTCAGCACGTTCTCTTGCCTCTGCGTGGGCTCAAAAGCAAAAGGGCAGAGAAGCCCCTTGCGCATCTTCTGCCCTTCGTCAATAAGTCTGCTACCTCCTCCACTTTCTCAAATCCTGTAACGCCAGTCGATTACATTCCTTGCTATCGCTTGCTTTTGCCGCCTATTCTCTCCGGAGACCCTCGCATCATAAACATTTCCGCTACCAACTCGTAGATAATGTCCTATATATACAACTTATCAGAAGCGATGTCAAGTCATTCCAGCCAGATCTCTCCCAAAAGAAATCGTATTGACAGACTGTACTGTGCATCGTTCTATATCTATGCTCGTATTCAAAGACCGAAAGCAAGTTCAGGCCTAAAGATTCTTTTAGGGTTGTGTGCTCCCTTGACTGCTACGTCTCATAGGGGTATCATCGGTGCCGAGACCGATTAGAATTACTCCATCGTGGGCTGAAATGTTAAATGTCCGCTAAGCTAATACGATGATTGAGGTTCATAATCTAACGAAGATATTTGGTGAGGTGACTGCGCTCCAGGATGTCTCATTCAGTGTAGGGGATGGACAGATTTTTGGCTTCTTGGGTCCCAATGGTAGCGGCAAGACGACCACAGTGAGAATTCTCATCTGTTTGCTCTGTCCTACCTCAGGACATGCCTTTGTCGGTAGCTGTGACATAAGCAAGGAACCGAGTGCGGTTAGGAAGATCATTGGTTATCTTCCCGAAACATTCGGGCTCTACGATGAATTGACCGCCTATGAACTCCTGGACTATTCAGGGGCGCTACACCAAATCGAGAAGGAAAAGCGCAAGGCTGCCATTCAAGATTTGCTCAAAAGGTTTGACCTCTGGGATAGGAGAATGTCCCGTGTCGGAACATTCTCCAAGGGAATGAAGCAGAAGTTGGCCATAGCCAGAGCACTTCTCCACGAGCCTAAGGTGCTTTTCCTCGATGAGCCAACCTCTGGGCTGGACCCTGAAGCTGCCACCGAGGTCAGGGAGCTGATCTTAGGGTTGAAACGAGGGGGCAGGACCGTCTTCCTCTGCACCCATATTCTTTATGAGGCGGAGAGGATATGCGATACCATCGGCATCCTCAAACAAGGCAAGCTAATAGCGCGGGGCAGCATCGATGAGCTTAGAGCAAGTCTGGCCCCAGCCAGGAATGTGGTGATACGAGCCGATGGGGTCGGGAGTGAGATTTTGAATATGCTAATCCAAACTTCGGGTGTTAAGACCGCCCGCATTTCAGACAGCCAAATCATAGTGGAAACAGATGCTCCAGACGAGGTCGTGCCCAGGATCAATGCAATGCTCATCCAGGCAGGAGTGAAGATCCTGGAAATCAGAATAGAGGGAGAAAGCCTGGAGGGTATCTATCTTAAGCTTATGGCGGAGCAAAATGAGCGTCCGGTGGGAGATAGCGAAAAAGGAGCTTAAGGGCTGCTACCGCAGGAAGAGCGTTGTTGCTTCGATGGCTCTAATGGTGGTGCTGTTCCTTACAGTAGTAACCACGAGCTTAGTAGAGGCGGTCAAGGACACGCCGACTTATAGTGAGCTTAATAACCTTGTTGATACAGAGCTGTCTCTTGCCCTGATGATTCCTGCTGTTCTCTCCGCTCAGTCGGCCGTTCTCGCTTTCCCCGGGGAGAGAGATACCAAGACCCTGGAGTACCTGCTGGCCATGCCGTTGAAGGATAGCGAACTCATCCTGGGCAAATTCATCGCCGCATTGCTCTTGGGTTTGGTAGGTGAAATAGTGATTTTTGGGCTTATCTTAGGCTTGGGCCCCGTTCTGGCTTCAAATGCCATTGCTGATGCCACATATCCCGGTCCATCTATCTGGTTGATCGTGTTTCTTATAGCGCCACTTTTCACTGCCTTAGCGGCATCGGCAGTGATTGTGGCTTCCTTACATATCACTTCCACCAGAGCGGTATCATTTTTGGCTACTTTGCCTGTCGCACTGGTAGTCTTTGGCCTATTCATCTTCAAGAGTGAGGTGGATATGAACGCAGTCGTCGTTAACGGAATTATTGCCGGGGCTCTGGCTGTTGCTGTAGTCATTGCCTACCTTGTAGGGGTCAGAAGCTTCAGCCGTGAGAAACTGGTGACTAAGATATAATCAATGGCAACTGGAATCTTTTTGTAGGGTTGGCAACATGAAATTGACTTTCAACGCACACATAAGCGCCAAAACACACAGGGATTTTAATCTCAAGGTCTTTCCCGGTGGCGAGCCTAATGATTTCTTGATCGAGAGCACGGAGAAGGAAGGCGGTGAAATGACTGCCTGGACTTGTGAGTACGACTTTCCCGACGACTCAGTGGTGGTAGCCCGCAGCGAGTTTGGCCCGGCGGTGATAGACCCTGATGCCCCTGGGAAGGTTACTGTGGAAGTACACATAGGCCCCCAAGCCAGCGACTCCGTTATTTCTGCTGCCGAGGCCGAAGCAAAGAAACTGGCTGATCAGGCAGGGATCAAAGAGGATGATGAGAGCATCCCGGGCTTTTCCGGGCTTTCGTTCGTGCAGCACTAGGTTATCGCAAAAACCAGGCATCATCTTGACAATAGGCTGGATAGGGTGTATATGTGATGCTGGAGAAGGGTCTTCGGGTGAAACAGGCGGTCGTACTGAGCGAGAGCAGGGCATGTAAGCAATAGGCATTGCATGATCAGTGGGATAGTGAGGAGGTGGCAAATTTAGTGACTGAAGGCGGAGACGCGAAAGGCTTCTCTGCCCTTCTGGTTTTTTACACCGTTATGAGGGAAAGAGATAGTGGAAAGGGGTAGAAGAGGATGACGACAATAGATAGCCTCAAAAGCTCTGAGCTCTTCGGCGCCCTGGAGGCCGAGTACCTTGAGAAGGTTTCCGCTCTATGCCGTGCGGAGAGCTACCAGAAAGATATAGTGATCTTCAAGGAGGGGAATGAAGCCACAGACTTGTATGTTCTGACGGAGGGCAGGGTGTCGCTGGAGATGGAGGTGCGCCCCGTGCCCGATCGTCCAGCTATACCTATTGCGGTGGAGGTAGTCACCAAAGGTGGGAGCTTCGGCTGGTCAGCGGTGGTTGAGCCCAACGTATATACGCTCTCAGCGCGGTGCATGACTAACTGCGCACTGTTAGCTGTCAACGGTGACGCGTTGCGCAAAGTTATGGCTGATGACAATAGCCTGGGCTTTGAATTGATGAAACACTTAGCCCGGCTTGCCCGCCTCCGCCTCGTAGAAAACCGGCTGCGCCTCACCAGCGGGCTTGGACTTCTCCTGCTGGGCAAGGAACTGGGGGCATCAGAGTAGTTGCTTTTTCGAATCACCGAAAATACTGCGAGACCCGTCAGAAGTAGGGTGGGTGGAGCGCAGTGGAACCCGCCACACTGTTGGGGGTAGTGGTGGGTAGGCTATTCTCTATAACCTCTCCACAATCAGAGCACGGTCGAGTCCGCTGAGGTCTTTTGCTATTCTGGCCTTGGCCTGGGGAAAGAGATTTTGGGCCAAATCGATCACTGTTGCTGCTTGCCCTGGGCTGATTTCGATTATGATAGCTCCTTTGTTGCGTAGCTTACCTCCAACCTGAGATAGGAGCCTTCTGATCCACTCCAGTCCATCATCGCCGCCAGCCAGAGCCATCATCGGCTCGAAAAGCCTGATCTCAGCATCAAGCTCGGCCACCTCCGAGTTCTTGACATAAGGTAAGTTGGCCACGATGATGTCCAAAGGCTCAGCTATAGGGTTGAAGAGGTCGCCCTGAAGAAGGTGGACTCTATCGGCCACCCCATGTCGCTGGCAGTTGATGAAGGCGACCTCAAGGGCCGGGGCTGAGATGTCTGTGGCGTAGACTATGGCTTGAGGTAAGCTGGCAGCCAGCGAGATTGCGATAGCGCCACAGCCGGTGCCTATGTCGCCGATGAGGCAGGACTGGGGGAAGCGACGGTTTGCTATCTCGACCGCCTGCTCCACCAGCAGCTCGGTCTCCGGTCGGGGAATGAGGATCCGATAGTCAACATAGAACTCCAGGCCGAAGAATTCCCGGTGCCCTAAGATGTAAGCCAGAGGCTCGCGGCGGCTGCGGCGCTGGAGCATGTCGTTCAGGGTTTGGACTTGCTCTGGGGAGAGTTCTTTATCCAGCTCGAGATAAAACTGGACTTTGTCCAGCTTCAAAACTTCTCTCAGAAGCAGCTCTGCTTCCGTGCGGGCATCCTCGATGCCATAGCTTGTTAGGGTTTCCGTTGCCTGGCGCAGCAGCTCCCTCAAGCTTATCCCACCGCTGCCTCCAATAACTGCGCCTGTTCGGTGGCAATGGCATCGATGAGGTCATCGAGATCGCCTTCGAGGATGGCGGGGAGGTTATGGATGGTCAGGTTGATGCGGTGGTCGGTTACTCGCCCCTGGGGGAAGTTGTAGGTGCGGATCTTTTCCGAGCGCTCCCCGGTCCCCACTTGGACACGACGGGCTTCGGTTCTCTCCTGATACTGTCGCTGCTGCTCGCGGTCGAGGAGACGAGCGCGGAGCACGGCCATGGCCTTCATCTTGTTCCTGCCCTGGGAGCGCTCATCCTGGCAGGAGACCACCATCCCTGTGGGCAGGTGTGTGATCCTGACCGCAGAGGCCACTTTGTTCACATGCTGGCCTCCGGCGCCTTGGCTGCGAAAGGTATCTACCTTTAGGTCGTCGGGGTTGATCTGGACATCGATTTCCTCCGCCTTGGGCAGGGCGGCCACAGTAGCCGTTGAGGTATGGATTCGGCCTCCAGTTTCGGTGACCGGAACCCGCTGCACCCGATGGACGCCTCGCTCATATTTCAGCCTGCTGTAAGCGCCTTTGCCCTCGATCTCGAAAATTACCTCCTTAAAGCCGCCTATGCCTGTCTCATTGCTCGAGATCATATCCACAGACCAGCCCTTGGCTTGGGCGTAGCGGGTGTACATGCGGAAGAGGTCAGCGGCAAAAAGCCCTGCCTCCTCCCCTCCAGCCCCGGCCCGGATTTCCATGATCACATCCTTGCTATCGGCAGGGTCTCTGGGGAGCAGAGCGGTCTTGATTCGTTGCAGCAAGCGGTCGCGCTGGGCCTCGAGGCTTTCCAGCTCTTCCTGGGCCAGTGCGGCCATCTCCTCGTCCTCCAGCATCGGTTTAGTATGTTCGATGCTCTCTATGGTGGCTTTGTACTCCCGGTAATTGGCCACCAGGTCCTCTACCGAAGCTTGCTCCTGGGCCAGTGTCTGCAGTCGCTCATGGTTCGAGGCGACTTCAGGCTGAGACATGAGAGCATTAAGCTCCTCATAGCGCTTTTCTAAGGATTCCAGTTTCTCCAGCATCGCTACCACTTTTATGTTATATCAAGGGCGTCGGTTTTTCAACCTGGCAAGCGCCTGCTCAAAGCCCATGGCTTCCTGCGTGCCGCTGCCCATGTCACGCACCATCACCTTTCCCTCCCGCAGCTCTTCGTCACCGATGATCAGGGCATAGCTCAGGCCCAGGGCATTGGCTTGCCTCATCTGTGCCTTCAGGCTACGGCCGCTTGTCGCCAGGATGGCTCCGATCCCCTCCTGGCGCAGTTGAGAGCTGTACTCTATGGCCTTGTCCTTGGCCTGCTCTCCGAGATAGGCGATGAATAGGTCTGGTCCTGGCGGACTCGGGATGGGGACGTTTTGCTTCTTGAGGTTGATGATGATGCGCTCGATGCCGGCAGCAAAGCCCACTGCTGGCGTAGGTCTGCCTCCGAGTTGCTCAATGAGGTCATCGTAGCGACCGCCGCCGCCCAGTGCGCTTTGCGCGCCTTCTTCACCCCAGGGCTGCACCTCGAATACTGTCCTGGTATAGTAGTCCAGCCCTCGCACCAGGCTGTGGTCCATCTGGAAGGGCAATTCGAGCAACCCCAGGTATTTGAGCACCAACTCCCAGTGGGCCCGGCACTTGGGGCAGAGATGGTCGATATTGTGTGGCGCCGCTTCCTTGATGGCGAGGCAGGACTCCTGCTTGCAGTCCAGGAGCCGCAGCGGATTCTTCTGAAGCCTTCTGCGGCATTCGGGGCAAAGCTGCTCGATATGCTCTGTGTAGTATTGCTTGAGGCTTTGCACATAATCTGGACGGCAGGCGCCGCAGCCGATGCTATTCAGCTTGAGCTGCAGGTGTTTGAGACCCAGGCTGTGATAGAATTGCCAGGCAATGTTGATGACCTCGGTGTCCACTGCTGGGTCACCATCGCCCAGGGCTTCGACGCCAAACTGTTGGTGCTGCCGGTAGCGGCCTGCCTGAGGCCGCTCATAGCGGAAGATGGGCGCTATATAGTAAAGCCTCACCGGTTGGGACAGGTTATGTAGCCCGTGCTCGATATAGGCGCGGCACACCGGCGCTGTGCCCTCAGGGCGCAGGGTCATCATCTCCCCGCTGCGGTCGGGGAAGGTATACATCTCCTTGGACACGATATCTGTCTCCTCGCCGATGCTGCGGGTGAACAAGCCGGTATCCTCGAAAACGGGGGTATCTACACGCTGGTAGCCATGAAGTTGACAGATGGCACGAGCCTTTTCCTCCACATACCTCCAGTAGCCCTGTTCTTGAGGCAGGATGTCTGTGGTGCCCCTTGGCGCTGAATATCGAAGCTGTGCTTTCTTCACGAAAGTTAGCATATCGTATCTGGAAGAGTTTGTAAAGGAGACCAGGCTTTACCTGGGCCTCGGTTCTTATGTATACTTTTAGTGGAGCAATCATGGCTCGGGTTTGGGAGGTAAAAGCGGTTTGCGTATAGCGGAGCTCATAGAAGAAGCCAGAGGGTATTTGCCCGCTGAGAAATTGGCCCTGGTTGAGGAGGCCTACGAATTCGCTCGGCAGTCATACCAGGGGCGGGAGCCCAAGCATGCCATTGGCACTGCCATGCTTCTGGTTCAGCTCCAGCTCGATGCTGATTGCATCGCTGCTGCACTACTTCATGAGCTGCCCGAGAGCTGCGGGGTTCCTTTAGAGCAGATCGAAAGCCAATTCGGGGCTGAGGTTGCCAGATTGGTCGACGGAGTGACCAAGCTCGCCAAGGTCTCCTTGCAGACCCCTACAGAATCACAGGCGGAGAGCCTGCGCAAGATGTTCTTGGCCATGGCTCAAGACCTGCGGGTGGTTTTCATCCAGATCGCTGATCGGCTCGATGAGTTGAGGGCATTGAAGCGGGCCAGCCCGGAGAGGCGACGGGCGCTGGCTCAGGAAACGATGGAAGTCTATTCTCCGCTGGTCAATCGCCTCGGCATCTGGCAACTGAAATGGGAACTCGAGGACTTATCATTTCGCTATCTTCGTCCCAGCAAGTATCGCCGCATCGCCGGCCTCATTGCTGCCAGAAGGGCAGACAGGGAAAGGTACATCGAGGAGATCACCGGGCGGTTGAAAGAGGAGATGGACAAGGCGGGCATCTCCGCCGAGATTAGCGGCCGGCCTAAGAACATCTACAGCATATATAACAAGATGGAGAGATATCAAGCTCAGGGCAAGGAGTTCAGCGATATTCAGGACCTCCTTGCCATCCGCATTCTCGTGGACAAGATCCAGGATTGCTATGCTGCCCTGGGCGTGATCCACAGCCTGTGGCAGCCCCTGTCCGACCAGTTCAACGACTACATCGCAAATTCCAAGGGGAACATGTACCAGGCGCTGCACACTACGGTGCTGGCGCTTGAAGATAGACCGGTGGAGATCCAGATCCGGACCCATGAGATGCACCGCATCGCGGAATACGGTGTTGCCGCTCACTGGAGGTATAAAGAGGGGCTGGGGCAGGATATGCAGTTTGAGGATAAGATGACCTGGCTCAGGCAGCTCATGGACTGGCAAAGGGAGCTCAGCGGTGCTGCTTTCGTTGGGTCGGTCAGGACGGATATCTTCCGAGATGAGGTGTATGTATTCACGCCCAGGGGCGAGATCAAGGAACTGCCCCGAGGTGCCACCCCCCTGGACTTTGCCTACCGTGTTCACACCGACCTCGGCCACCGATGTGTCGGTGCCAAAGTCAACGGCAAGCTCGTTGCTCTGGACTACGAGCTTCAAAATGGCGATAGCGTTGAGATAGTTGCTGCCAAGACCGAGCGCGGCCCCAGCCTCGATTGGCTCAATCCCGATGTGGGCTATGTCAGGACTCAGCATGCTCAGGAAAAGATCAGGCAGTGGTTCCGCAAGCAGGAGCGGACGGAGAACATCAAGCAGGGGCAAGAGCTTCTTGACAAAGAGCTTAAACGACTGGGCTTGGGCAACTATGATCAGAGGAGCGTCGCTCTTCTGTTCAAATACGAAGAGATGAACGACTTTCTCGCCGCCATAGGCTGCGGCGAGGTCAGCCCTCACCAGCTCCGGACTAAGCTGACTGCCGAGGAGGAAGAAGAACAGCGCCCACAGCTTCCCGTTGCTGCCCCCAGCCTGCCCAAGGTCTCCCCGGCTATTGAGGTGCTTGGGGTGGGCGACTTACTCACCAGCCTGGCGCGCTGCTGCAATCCGGTTCCCGGTGACCCCATTATCGGTTTTGTCACCAGGACAAGGGGGGTCACCATTCACCGCAGTGATTGCCCCAATATCGTTAACGAGGACGAGAGGGAGAGGTTGGTTCAGGTCAGCTGGGGAGCAGCCGAGCGCTCCTATCCTGTGCCAATTCAGGTTGAGGCCTGGGACCGCGTGGGGCTGATCAGGGACATCAGCGCTGTTGTCTCTGGAGAACGGGTCAATATTGCGGCGGTGAACCTCACTGAGCACGACGATGGCACTGTCTCTGTCTCTCTGACCGTGGACATCACCGGCGTGAGTCAATTGGGCCGGCTCTTCTCCAAGCTCGAGGGCGTTCGAGGCATCATCGGTGTCACCCGGGGTGGTGGAGATGAAGCGGCTAAGTCTTGAGCAACAGCTTAAGGCGTTGCCTGGGAAGCCAGGGGTTTACCTCTTAAAGGACGAATCTGGCGGCATCCTCTATGTGGGCAAAGGCTCCAACCTGAAAAGCCGAGTCCGCTCCTATTTCGGCACCCCTTTGGCCTTGGCGCCGAAGCTACAGAGGATGGTGGCCAAGGTCAAGGATATCGATTTCATCGTCACCGACTCCGATCAGGAGGCCCTGATCCTCGAGTGCAACCTGATCAAGAAGCACCGTCCCCGTTACAATGCCCGGCTCAAGGACGACAAGAGCTATCCCTACCTTAAGATCAGCGTCAACGAGGACTGGCCCCGGATTTACATCACCAGGCGCTTCCAGGATGACGGCGCCCGCTACTTTGGCCCCTTCGCCAGCGCCAGCTCGCTGCGCAAGACCCTGAATCTGGTGAAGAGGCTGTTCCACTATCGCACCTGCAAGCGAAATATCACCGGCGCTGATACCCGAGCCTGCCTCGACTATGACCTCAAGCGCTGCCCCGGCCCGTGCATCGGCGCCATATCTCGCGAGGAGTACAACAAGGGCATCAGGCAGATCATCCTGTTCCTCGAAGGGCGGCAGGAGCGAGTGGTCCGGCAGCTACGCAAGCAGATGGAGCAGGCGGCGGAAGAGCTCCACTTTGAGAAGGCAGCCTTCCTCCGCGACCAGATTCAAGCGGTGGAAAATGTGATGCAGTCGCAGAAGATGTTCTCAACGGCTGTGGGTGATGAGGATGTAATCGCCTTTGCCCGGGAGCGGGACCAGGCCTGTGTCCAGGTGTTCTTCGTCCGCGGCGGCAAGGTCATCGGCCGCGAGCATTTCATCATGGAAGGGACTCGGGATGAGGCGCCGGGTCAGATTATGAGCAGCTTCATCCAGCAGTACTATGGCTCGGCCCCCTATGTGCCCCCGCGCATATTGCTTCAGGCCGAGCCTGAGGACCCGCCGCTCATCGAGTCTTGGCTTCAGTCCAGAAGGGGCTCCAGGGTGCGGCTTGTGGTGCCCCGCCGCGGCGACAGGAAGAAGCTCGTTGACATGGTGCAGGAGAACGCCAGCCAGGTCCTGGAGCAGCTTCGGGTGAGGTGGCTCATCGATACCGGCAAGACCTCGGCTGCTCTCGAGGAGCTGGAGGAGCAGCTCAACTTGCCCCAGTCGCCAGCGCGCATAGAGTGCTACGACATCTCGGACATTAGGGGGACGGCGGCGGTAGGCAGCATGGTGGTGTTCGAGGACGGGCGGCCCAAGCCGTCCCACTACCGCCGCTTCAAGGTCAGGACCGTGGCCGGTGCCGATGACTACGCCATGATCCGAGAGGTGCTGAGGCGGCGCTTCGCCCGGAAGGACGGAAAGGATGCCTGGGGCATAGTCCCGGACCTAGTGCTCATCGACGGCGGCAAGGGACATCTCAACACCGCCGTTGAGGTGCTGCGCCAGCTCGAGCTTGATACCGTCCCCGTAGCCAGCATCGCCAAGGAGAACGAGGAGGTCTTTGTCCCCGAGGTGGCGGAGGCGATAGCCTTGCCCCGCAACTCCCAGGCGCTATATCTATTGCAGCGGGTGCGGGACGAGGCCCACCGCTTCGCCCTGGCCTATCACCAGAAGGTGCGCAAGAGGGAGGCGCTGACCTCGGGTCTGGACGCCGTGCCCGGCATCGGCCCCAAGCGCAAGCGAGCGCTTATGAAAAAGTTCCGCTCTGTGCAGGGCATCAGGGACGCCTCCGTTGACGACCTGGCCTCAGCCCCGGGCATGACCCATAAGCTTGCCGAGAAGCTCAAGGAGTATTTGTAATTTTTGAATCCTCATTGCCTGTCGAACTAGGGATTGTTAAGCCACTGGCCCGACAAATCGGAGTTTAGTTTCTCCGCAACATGTTGAAATACCCGATGTTACCCTCTTGACAGGGCTGCAGAAATATGATAAGATACTAACAGTTACTGTAAGAGGAGGTAGAAATGAGCACAGTTGTCGAAGGTTTGGTGCTAGCTGTTCGATCTCTCCCGAAGGTCGATAAAGCAAAGGTTATTGGTCATCTGCTGGAAGACGCCGATGTTAGGGAAGCTATAGCCGGACTTCTTATCGAGGGGCTAATTAACCCTGTGGGAAGTCAAGAAAGCGAGCATCGCTCCCTTCATGGCATTGGTATAGAAACTGGCGTTACTTCTAGGGAGTGGGCAAAGCAGCTGCGAGAGAGATATGTTTCGGAATTGGGGAAGAACGCGATCCAGCTTGACCAAGTCGAAAGCGTGTGGGCAAAGACACCTACCGGCTTGTGGGTAGCTATTCCGTTCTCTACGGAGCGGAGGCCTGACCGCTGGTTTCTGGGACTGCCGGAAAGAGACTTGCTCGAGAGAATGCATAATGGTGGAGCGGTTGTCGTACTGCTTTGTCAATCGAAGTCAGGTCCTATTCTGGATTTTGTAATACCGCCACAGAAAATCAAGGAGATAGTGCCCAAGTTATCCAAATCGGCGGGGCAATTAAAATTTAATCTCAAGAAGGTCGGGCAGCGCTACCTGCTTGTGATGCCCGGTATTAGTCCAGTTGATGTGTCAGACTATAAGGGTAAGGTATCCATTTTGCGAAGCTGAATGCCAGAGGAGTGGAGTGGGGGAGGTGAAACCCGCCCTACTTCTTACTACGATAACTCAAGGGGGTTAGGAAAATGGACAATAAGCAAGAGCAACGAGACGAAATACAAAGAAAAATTAGAGAACTTGAGAGGGAATCAACCGAGATAGACCTTCAAGGCAAACCACTTGGTGACTGGAATACTGAAAGAGAAGAACAATTACAAAAAGAAATAGAAAGTCTTGAGTTAGAGTTAGATAATCTAAGCACAAACCAAGATTGAAAAGAACCAATGAAAGGGAGAGAACCGAGATGGAGGAGATAGATGAGAAGGTTTTCGAACTCAAAAAGGCAGCAATCGCATGTGGGCTAGAACCAGACCAGGCAGTCGATGATGTGGCTGAGGCCTGCGAGGCAGCCTATCAGGTTGTGCCTGATACAGAAGAGGATAGCGCAGAAAAAGTAGTAAGGTGGTGGCATGCTTTTCATGGAGCCTATTCGCTTAGGTGTGTTGGTAGATGGCAGGCAAAAGTTGGTAATTCAAGGAATTATGAGGCAATGGAGAGGCTATGGTTAGAATACTTTGAACCGATGTGGCTTGCAGGATGTAACTATGTAAAGGAATTGTCAATACAAAGTGTGAGGGGTGGTTATGACAAAATAGTCTCTCGGTATTCTGCTAAAGGTACTAAATTTAGTAGTGATGACTTAAATAAACTAAAACAATACTGCAATAATGTTGCTGATGACATCGAAAAAGTAATATCATCACAAATTGCGAAAGTCAAGATTATACAAAGGCAGACTCTTTCAAGAACGTTCCATCTTGACATAGAGGAGTAGGGTGGGTGAAACCCACCATTTAATCGGATGTGTTTGTGTGGTGGGCATTTCCGTATTGTAAGGCCATAACGTGAAATACTATTCGGAGGAAGAGACTGGGGAGCTGAGGCGGGCATTCGAGAGCGAGATTGTCCGCTGGCCGCGGGTCGATTCAAGGAAGATGTTTGGCTGCCCCTGCTATCTGGCCAATGGCAGGCTGTTTGCTTTCCTGGTGACCGGGGGCTTGGTGATTACACAACTAAGCCAGTCTGACCGGGAGGAGCTATCTCGCCTGCGCCAGACCAGCGCCTTCCACACCGGAGGTAAAATCTATCGGAGCTGGGTGACGGTGCCTGTTGAGGACAGCGGCGATTTGGACGAGATCATGTCCTTCGTGAGCAAAAGCTACGAAGCTGCGCTGCAAAAGTCCAGCATTTCCAGGCGCTCGTATCAGTAGATGCGTACAGAAGGCTACCCCAAGGACCTCTTTTGGATGAGACAACATTCATGACTATAGAATAGGTAGAAGTTGGGAGAGATGAGGGAAAAGATTGTTGTATTCGCCCCACATCCTGACGACGAAACGTTAGCATGCGGTGGCACAATAGCTAAGAAAGTGAGAGAAGGGGAGGATGTTTACATAATTTTTATGACTGATGGTAGGGAATCACACTTGCACCGGCTGGGAATATCTACAAGCCCGACGCCGGAAGAGCTTGCGCGGGTCAGGAAGGAAGAGGCTAAAAGAGCAGCAAACATTCTCGGAGTAAAACAGGAGAATCTCATTTTTTGTGACATTGAGGATCGTACTTTGGAAACTAACCTCGAAATTGCCAAAGAAAAGGTGCGGCAAATACTGCTGGAATTGCGGCCTAATGAAGTCTACTTCCCCGACCGGAATGACTTGCACACAGACCACCGCGCTACGTTCACGATAGTTGAAGACTCCATAAGTGCTCTCCAAATGCTTCCAAAGAAATACCGATACTTGATATGGTCAGATGAAATAGAAAATACGGAAAGCACAGAAAATCAGATGACAGTGGATATAGATGGGTTCCTCTCTCTTAAGAAAGATGCAATAAATGAATATCAAAGCCAGGTGACCACATTGTTTGAAGGACAAACTCGCCCTGTGTTGCCACAGGCCTTTGTAAGTAACTTCCAGAAACCTCGAGAGCGATTTATATCTACGGGCTGAACAGAGCATAGCGGCCACTCTCATCTGAATCCTGAGTATCACTTTGGGGAAAGGACTGTCTTTTGCCCGCCCACCCGCCCGATTCCATATTTGTGTGGGGGGGCACTCCCACAACCCCGCCAAAGGGGCCAGCCACTTTGAAATCCCCATTCGCAAACAGCCTCAGCTTTGAGGTCGTTTGGCGACCTTACTTTTTGTCATTCTGAGCCTTTAAGGCGAAGAATCTCTCTGTAGACTCTGAGCGAAGCGAAGAGTGACAAAATAAACCACCTCAGCTTTCCTACTTGCTCGGCGGGGCGTTCTCCGTTATAGTAAGTAGATTGGAAAGGAAAAACGATGGCAGAAGCGCAAATTCAGGCTGAAGTTCGCGAGATTCTGGGCAAGAAGGTCAGGTTCCTGCGTCGCCAGGGGCTGACCCCTGCCAATTTATACGGACCGGACACCAGTCCGACACCGTTGCAGATGGATTCCAAAGCCCTGCACCGCCTCACCGGCGAGGTGAGCTATTCCGACCTCATCGACCTGACGGTTGAGGGCGACAAGGGCGTGAGAACGGTGATGATCCGTGAAATACAGAGACACCCGGTAACGGGACATATATTGCATGTTGACCTCTACCAGCCGCGGCTCACTGAGGAGATTGCAGTCGAGGTGCCGCTACAACTGGTGGGCGAGGCCCCGGCGGTGGAGAACCTCGGCGGGACGCTGTTCCAGAACCTGACATCTCTCCATATCAAGGCTTTGCCTCGGAACCTGCCCCATATCATCGAGGTGGATATATCCGAGCTGAAGGAAATCAATGACGTGCTCCGCGCCGATGATGTTCAGGTGGCCGATGGCGTCACCATCCTCAACGACCCCGATGATGTGGTAGCCAGGGTGGCTCTGGAGCGCGTGGCGGTGGCTGAGGAGGCGGTTGAGGCGGTGGCCGAGGAGGCGGTGGCTGAGAAGGTGACTGAGGAGGCCGCTGAAGCCAAGGCTGCGGAGGAGGAAGAGACAAGTTGAGCACGCTTGTCAGTAGCTATACCCATCTGCCCGAGGAAGAGGACATCGGTCCCGAGGGCCGGTGCTATCGTGCTCAAGAGGAGATAGTAGATTACAAGGGTCGGCAAGTCCTCTGCCTCCATGTCGAAGCCTGGGGCGTCACCTCCTGCTGCGGCGGCTATGCGCCACACATAGCGACTACCTACATCGCGGGCTACATAGTGCGCTGGAAGCACCGCACTAATGAGAAGGGAGAGGCTGTATCCGAGGTCGAGCCTATCAGCGACCAGGCGGAGCTCAGCGAGATAAAGCAGATTATTCAGGAAGCGTATGGCAGGGCGGAAGTGTATCCGCTTTTCCGAACTTAGTCGGCGGGAAGTGAGGCCCGGGAAGAAGGTGAGGGATGGCGCTTGAAGATTTCCTCTTCACTGGCGAGAGAGTCCGGTATAAGTGTCCAATTGCCGTGGAGATGGACCGCCGCAGCTATGAACTCTATGTCACCGATCAGAGACTGATCCTGTACAAGCACAGGGGCCTTCTTTTCAAACGAGATGATTTCGTAGACGAAAGAATCGGCGACATCCGCAGCATGGACTACCGGGAGAAGGGTGCTATCTTCACCAAGGCAACTGTGGTACTCGACACTCTACAGAAAAGCCTGACCATTGCCTTCAAGGGTTCTCCAGAAGCGTGCAAAGCCGCATACCAAGAGCTGCAGCAACACCTCAAGCTGGAGCGGGCGGAGCCAGCGCCAAGACCTGCTCCGGAACCAGCACCGAGACCTGCTCCGGAGCCGACAACCGCTGTGGCCGGGGAGATTCCCAGGGTGGAAGCCCCGACGGAGTACGCTGGCTTCTGGATCAGATTCCTGGCTTCCATCGTCGACGACATATTGCTAAGCTGGGTAAGTGGGCCTCTCAACATCATCTATTTCATTGGCTTATGGGCCTGGCTCGGGCAAACGATTGGGATGGTGGTAACGCACTTGAAGGTGGTCCGCACTGACGGCAGACCGGTAGACCTGGGAACAGCCGTGCTCCGCTTCGTCGGCTATATCGTTTGTGTGCTGACGCTGGGGATCGGTTTCCTCCTGATCGCATTCGACGAGCGAAAACAGGGCCTCCATGATAAGATCGCCAAGACTTACGTCATACCATTCCGTAAGGAGTAAATCATGAGAATAGAGGGCATCGACCGGGTGATATTTGGCGTTCGGGATGTGGCCCAGGCATCAAGCTTTTTCTCCGCGCTTTTGGACACAAAGTTTGACATAATGGAGCCGATGGTTCGGGGCAAGAAAATGACAGTGGCCATAAGCCCCCTGGGTCTGGAACTGCATGACATCGCCCCTGATGAAGAGGAAGGGCTGCGGCGGGTGCATTTCAAGGTGGCCGATATCGAGGAGGCAAAGGCGGAGATGGAGAAGAAGGGGATACGCATCGATGCCGAGGTCGAAATAGGAGGGCTTAAGGAGCTTCTGCTTAATCCAGATGATTGCCGCGGACTGAGGGTCGGGTTAATTGCCTATGATGTTCCGCACGGCTCGGTGATCGCAATCAGGCAGTAAGTATCACCGTTTGATCAATACAATATCGCCGATTTCGGTTCCCAAGTCCTGTGCGGTGATGGGACACTTCACCTCGAATATGTAAAAGATGTTGCGTTCCTCTTCAGCCAAGACATCGTAAAGTGCCTCTCCCTTGACGATGATGGCATCTGCTGAGTCCATGGCCTCAAAGAACTCCTTTGAGCCTGATCTGAGGATGCCAAGCGGGTCAGACGTCCCGCAGGTGATGACTCTGGCTATGCCGTCGATGCCGGCGAATATAGCGTCCTCCATGGTGGCATCGTTACCCCAGGGGCCGCTCTTGACCACATAGGTCACCTCGCGATTCAGCTCTTCGATCAATACTCGATCAAAGACTGCCTCTCCGGCATTGTCTGCCAAATATATTATCCGCCGCGAGGTCGCTACCGAGTCCTTGAATTTGTCATAATCATCGAGCACGAATCCTCTTCTGACGGTCTCGGCAGCCGTTTTCCCCAGAGCTCCCTCAAAGTCTACGACGAAGCTCATGGCATTGCCCGAGGCTGCAATCCTGGCTGCTGTGAGCAGGCGGTCGCTGGAACTGGCTACCATCTCTCTTAGATTTGGATACAGGCTCATCGCAGCTTCATTCGCATTGATTTTGACTTCCTTATAGGGGTCTTCGCATTCTGTGATTCTCTTTGCAATCAACTGTACCTCATCTACAAGTTTGATTGCGGGTGCACTGGAAGAAACGCTCTCCAAGTGCTTCATGGTCTCTTTTAACACTCTCTCCTGGATCGTCTCGTCATCTGTAGCCAGTTGCGCCGTACGGAGCGCCTGCTTCAGCAAGCATGGAAAACAAACAGGCCGCACGGGTATCATCTCATCGCTTCTCCATTACAAGTTGAGAGGGGTATGCCCATCTAAGCTTGGGCCTTGGCTGCTTTATAGGCTTTGGTCATCTCGGCGAAGGTCTCTATCGTCGGCCTCAGCTTCTTGAGGTTGTAGTACCTGGGCTCCCACAAGTCTGCATCGATTACCAGGAATGGTATGTCAATGTCTGCCCGGACCATATCCCTGATCAGCCAGGCATCCAGTCCTCTGGGGCGGCACTCAGAATGGTTAAACCAGAAGACGCCATCGAGATCAAATCGCTTGCAGGCGCCGATGAGGGCATTTGTTCTGAAACGAGTGCCATTGTAACTGCGCTGAGAGATGGTTGCGGCAAGCTTCTCAAAAGGATGTTCGAATCCGGAGGTATCGGGACTGGTCTTGCCGTCGGGCTGATAAAACTGACGTTCGTTGAACGGTATCCCTACGCCGAGCTCTTCTTCCAGCAGGCGGACAACGGATGGGTCAGATTGATGCAAATAGAGTGCATGTACTACCCGAGGAGCGCCCTTAGGCGTTACTCCCTTCCCCTGGCGGATTCTCTCTTTTACCTCAGCGCGCAATAGCTCGATTGCCTCAATCGAGGCCTTCCTGACTTTGGGGGTCACCGGGAAGGCCTTCAGGTAGCAGAGATAGGGCTCAATGGTAGAGCTGATGGGCACGGGGTCACTTTCGTGCCACAACTCCAGCACCTCTTCCAGTGGGGTGGTGAAGGAAGCCCTGACTTGCTCTGCTTCTTTAATCATTTGGTCTGTGATCTCAGTGCCCAGTGCTTCTCCCAACCTCCTCACGCACCGGTCCACCTCAGCGGCGAAATAGCCCACCTCTCGCTCTGGAGCCGTCGTCTCCTGCCAATTGCGGTCGATACAGCGATTCATAAAGTGGGTTGGTATATCGAAGACCTCGCCTATTATCTCCAGTGACTTGGTTAATTCTGGACACATGAATGCGGTGCTGTTCCATAGCGCGGGCTTGGGGATCAGCTCCTGACCTACCATCCCAAGCTGAATTCGACAATAGCTACAATGGGCATTTCCCTGCTTAAGCCAAAGCCGTTCTCCTGCGGCTATCAGGGGATCGAGCTTGTCGAATATCCCTCCTACAATCAGGGTGGCTAGGGCCTCTGGATTGCAGGCCAGGACTTGTTCCGAAGACATCACAGCTGCCTCGATGAAGCTGCCGGCGATCACCGGGTCTGTGGTGTAGAGCCTCTTCTTGTCTTCGGCCACCATCAGGTCCACAAACTCCAGTAATACTGCCCCTAAGGTTTTGCGCACCCCTGTTAACTCAATTTCAAAGTACCGGCGGATGCGACTATTGCCGCGGGCGATGTCCTCCGCCGTCAGCCCCAGCTTGGCAAACGCCTTTTCCACCCGAGGCAACTCCACTTCTATTTGCTCAGGCTCAAAACCACATAGCTCGAGCAATTCCTTGGTCATGTCCTACTCCTCCATCAACATATAAATGAAGGTCTCCAAGCGCACCTTCAGCTGCCCTCTGTCAGCAACATCATACTCAGTGTCCAACGTGAGCATGGGGATGCCCTGCTCCTGCAGCCTTCCCGCGGTGAAATGGGACTCCGCATCAAAGGCCTCACAGAACTTCAACTGATACCACACGACGCCTGCGGCGTTAAATTCCTTGGCTAACTGGAAAAGGAAATCGCTTCTCTTTCTTGCTGATGGCCTCATTATGGCCGAGGGTAATTTCCTCTGTAAATATCTGACGGCCAAAGCATGGATCAGGTCGCCATTGAGTGCCACATTCTCCCGGTAATTCCTCAGTCCTTCGTAGAACTCCTCGGCTACGACTCTGCCGCCGGACTCCTCGATTAGCTCTGAGACCTTGTAGTCTCCGTAGGCCAAATTGGGCCCGGTGAATATCAGCCGGGGGGACTCAGGGGCGGGGGTCTGGGCTTTTTCTTGTTGTAAATCCTGACGGAGAGAAGATAGTAGTTCCACCATCACAGCAGGGTCCAAATAGAGGGAAGCATGATTCAGCTTGATAGAATCCAGGCTGGTTAAAGGTGGGGTAAGGGCTTTTCTCATCGAGTTGATTTCCTTGAACAACTCTCTCATGTGGTTGTATAGCTCAATTGCCTCTCTCAGCCTTTCCTCGGTGATCTTGTTCCCGGTAAGCTGTTCCAGCTTTTCCTTGAGTGAATGCAGCATCTCAATGTAGTAGCCGAATTCCCGCTCGCGCTCATATTCCAGAGGAACCCCGACACGAAAAACGTTGGCCCCGGTATGGAACTCCCACAGATCCCCCGCTACCCGTAGGTGAGGACAGGCCGTTGGCACAGCGACCAGGTCTACAAGTTCGTAATGCGGCTGTCGTTTGAGTATTTTCTCACCGTACAGCGCTTTGGAGAAGGCGCAGTTAAAGCGCGTGGTCGCGCTCAGGGCGGCATCAACTGCTTTCAGGTCGCCGCCCTGGGCCAGGCCGATGGGTATAGCTCCTGAGGCGTAGACCAGCTCCTCGGGGACAAACTCGCCGGGGAAGTAGCCTACTATCTTGGTTCCTTGTTCCTTAGCCTCGAGCAGCTCCTGGGGTCTGTTAGCTACGAGGGCGGATAAATCGTTAAAATGTTTCATGATGCGTAAGATTATCACTAAAAGACCGCTCTTGTCAAGGGGTAAAACGGGAGTGGCAGCAGTCTCTGAGGCCCTTCTCGCGATGGCAAGATTCTCAAGCCTTGGTCTTCAGCAGAGGGGACATGGCACGTAGCTTGGCCACGATGGGAGGCAGTGTCTCCAGCACCTGCGTTATGTCCTCTTCGGTAGTCCCTCGCCCCAGGGTGAATCGCAGAGAGCAGCGTGCTTGCTCGGGAGGCAGGCCCAGTGCCGACAGCACATGTGATGGCCCCAGTGAGTCTGAGCTGCAAGCTGAACCTGAAGAGGCGGCAATTCCTGCCAGATCCAAATTGAGCAGCATAGCTTCCCCTTCGACAAAGTCAACGCTGACATTGATGTTATTGGACAGCCTCAGTTTGGGATGGCCATTGAGGCGAATGTTATCTATGCTCTCCAGGAGTCCTTGGATCAGTTTATCCCGTAATGAAGTGAGGCGTTTCATCTCCTCAGCCATCTCTTCTCTGACTATCTCTATGGCTTTGCCAAAGCCAATAATGCCCGGGACATTCTCCGTGCTTGCCCGTCGCCTCTGCTCCTGTTCTCCACCGTGGAGAACAGATGAGATCCTGGTCCCCTTTCGGATGTATAGCGCCCCGATGCCTTTTGGCCCGTAAAGCTTGTGTGCTGACATACTGAGCAAATCGACACCGAGTTCCTGCACATTTACCGGGATGTGGCCGACTGTCTGTACGGCATCGGTGTGAAGATAAACGCCTTTCTCCTTAGCGATTTCAGCTATTTCCTCTATTGGCTGAATGGTGCCAACTTCGTTGTTCGCCTGCATTACTGAGACCAGGATTGTGTCGTCACTAATGGCTTTGGCCACATCCTCAGGATGGATTAGACCATTTTCATCTACCGGGAGGTAGGTGACTTTGAAGCCACGCCCCTCCAGGAATCTGCACGGCTCAATTACCGAATGGTGCTCTACAGAGCTGCTAATGATATGCTTTCCTTTGTCCTCTCTGGCATGAGCGATGCCCTTGATGGCGAAGTTGTTGGATTCAGTGCCGCCACTGGTAAATACGATCTCTTCGCTCTTAGCGCCGATGAAGCTGGCGATTTTCCCTCGCGTCTCTTCGACAGCGGCTTTTACTTCTTGCCCGAAGTAATGGATGCTCGAGGGGTTGCCAAAGGCATCGGTGAAATAGGGCAGCATGGCCTGGACCACTTGAGGATGCGTTGGTGTGGTGGCGGCATAATCAAGGTATATGCGCTTCATGCAGGCCTCCTCGGCAATAGGGCACTAACACTATCGTAATAGTAGTATTTATTATAGGGGTCTTGGCGGCTGCTGTCAACGCCCGGACGAGGTGTGCTGGGATCACCTCTCTCAGGGTCTGGGCACGCCCGCGTATCTTTTTACCTTAACATATCTTACAGAGCAGGTCTTTGAACGACAAAGAGCCTATGGCCTCATTAATGTGATCGGGCTCATCATCTGTCTGCCATGCTGACTATATACCCAGGTCTTAAGGCTATAGTCACAGTAATCCTCTAAAGCCCTTTCTCATAACGGCCGGGGAAGGCCCTCCTCATACTTTTTCACCTTATATACCTTACATAGACACGTCTTAAGTTGCCACGATCCCATAGCCTCATCGAGCTCCTCAGGGTTGTCATCCGTGAGCACATTTGCATTTGAGATCCATACCCCATGCAGCCATGGCTCCTCACCGGGCAGCTCGGGATACCACCAGTCATGCTGAGCATGGACTATCCTGGGTTCTATGTCCTCGTAATATTGACACTTCTGCATGATCCGGCCTCGCTGCGTCTCAATCCACACCCAGTCGCCATCGTTTATCCCCAGTTTCTTCGCCGTTTTAGGATGTATCTGCGTGATGGGGTATGGGTGCTTGCGGCGCAGGGAATCTACTTGGCGGTGCTCGGAATGGAAGAAGGGAACGAAGCGTCCACCGGTGATAAGGATCAAAGGATATTCCTTTGCCAATTTCGGTTGCCTCACCGTGCTCTCCATCGGTTCCTCATGGCGGGGCAAGGGGTCATAGCCCAGCTTCTCCATCACCGTGGAAGCTAGCTCAACTTTGCCTGTAGGTGTGCCGAACCCGGTCTTTTCATACTTCCTGTACTTTCTTGGCTGCTCATACTTCCCCAGCTTCAGCAATTCCTTGAAGGTATAGCCCATGGGCTTGAGCCTGTAATCGTACATCTCCTCCACGCTCTTCCAGGGCCAGTCTGCCTTCTGTCCCATCCTTATTCCCAGGCCTCGCCAGAAAAGATAATCATCCCTGCGATCATACTCGCCGGGGACAGTGGCTGGCACTGCCTGCTCTCCGGGTATCATTGTAGGCGTGGTATTATGGTAGTTCCAGATGAATGGTCGCTCCAGCCACGAGGCGGCGGGGAACACATAATCGGCTAATTCCGCTGTTGGAGTGGGGAAGAAGTCATTGACTACAAGGAGGTCCAGGTTTTTCAGGGCCTTATATACCATCTTGGTATTAGCATCAGAGAGCATCATATTATGAGACAGGAGGATGAGCGCTTTTACCGGATAGGGCTCGCCATATGCCATGGCACGCACGACGACTGGAATGGGAGCGGTAGCGGTCACATAGTATCCACTGGCGCGCTTGCCCCATACCCTTTCCACATTAGGTTGCGTCAGCTCATATCCCGGCCAGTTGTAGAGCTTGTACTTATCGATGCCTAAGGATTTCCTCCTTTGTTCCTGAGGCATCCTGTCGACCTCCTCCATATCATGGTCAGTTATGAATGGTGCAGGACCAAGTAGTTCCGCACCTCCCTCTACATCTATATTCCCGACAATGGCTGCCAGTATGTTTTTAGCGCGTAAGGTTTGGGTGCAATTGGTATGCTGGCATACCCCCATTCCCTCTATGGCGCAGGAGGGGCGATTCAGGGCGAACATCCGCGCTGCCTCTTTTATCTTTTCCGCAGGAATCCATGTAATCTTAGCTACCTTCTCCGCGGGATAATCTCGAGCCCGCTTGGCGAGCTTATCGAAGCCAAGACACCATTTTTTAACAAAGTCCTTATCGTAGAGCCCCTCCTCGATTATCGTATTCATCATCGACAGCAAAAGAGCGGTGTCGGTGCCCGGCCTGATTTGAAGCCATAGATCAGCCGCTCTTGCTGTTTCGGTATATCTGGGGTCTACTACTATTAACTTGGCACCGTTCTTCTTGGCTTTAAGAATTGCCCTCCAGGTAGTTTGTTGGCTTGGTGGCGGATTGCGTCCAATCAGCATAACGCATTTAGTTATCTCCAGATTCTCAGTATTCAGCCAGTAAGGGAACCAGCCAAAGTCCAGGATACCGATTACCGCTGAATTTCCATGGCATATATTGCCGACCGTACATGTATTGGGACTTCCCAAAAGGAGCATGAATCTCGACCTGAGTTCCTCCCAGGTTCTGCTTGTGCCGCCACCGGCAGCTATCGCCTCGGCGCCATACTTCTTCTTAATTTCCTTTAGTTTTGCTGCCACTTCATCCAGTGCCTGATCCCACGATATTCGTTCCCATTTCCCCTCACCGCGGGCGCCGACTCTCTTCATCGGGAACTTGAGCCGGTCAGGGTGATAGAACCATTCCGCAGCTGCAGGTAATCGACATCCCTTAAAATTCTCGCGATCGCACCTCAAGCAGCGCCCGGCCTCCTCAAGTGCCTGCTTTTTATTGAACCCAAGCTCGACCTCGGTGAAGCCCTTAACTCGCTTGCTAAGAGGTAAGCGGGGCATTTGAACCTGATGCTTAGCCTCTTCTTGCTCCGGCAGTACCATCTCACCTTCAGGTGGCGCCAGCACCTCATCAATGACTCCTTTGCCGCCGAGATATTTATCGATGGAAATGGCTGCTTGTCTTCCTGCAGCAATGGCCTTGATCACCGAAGCCGGCCCACTAACGGCATCGCCGCCGGCAAACACCCCCGCTATGTCAGTAGCGACGGCATCCTTGACTTTTATCAATCCAGCCTTTGCCAACTGCTGCTGGCTCTTCTTATCAAGGAACGATAGATCTGTAGATTGACCTATAGCCAAAATTACCATATCACTGGCGATAGATGTGGTTACCGATTCATCATAGTGGAGCTTAGACTTCCCCCGTTCATCGAAGACTGTAGTACAGTGGATGAACTCCATGCCCTTCACCCTGCCATCGCCTGTGATACGCTTTGGACTCCAGGAGCAATTGATGTTAATGCCTTCATCTAATGCCTCTATAATCTCTGACTCGTAAGCAGGCATCTCCTCCTGTGTCCTGCGGTAGTAGATGTTCACCTCCTTGGCACCAAGTCGCTTCGCAGTGCGGGCGGCATCAATAGCCGCATTGCCGCCGCCAATAACCAAGACCTGCTTTCCAACCTTAATTTTGCGTCCAAGATTTACATCACGCAGGAAATCGATACCCCAGAGAACGCCATTTAATCCTGTGCCCCCGATATCAAGCCTTTGGCTAAGCGGGGCACCAGGAGCTAAGAATATCGCGTTATAGCCCTGTTTCTTGAGCTCGCTAATGCCCAGGCCATTCCCGATGGGGGTATTGGTCTTAAGCTCTACGCCCTGCTTTAAGATGTTCTCTATATCCCTGTCCAGCAACTCTTGAGGCAAACGGAATTCTGGGATACATGCTCGCATTATCCCACCGGGCTTGGATCCCCTTTCGAATACAGTAACAGAGTGTCCTAACCGTGCCAGATAATAGGCAGCAGTCAGCCCAGCGGGACCGGAGCCTGCGATAGCTACCCGTTTACCCGTTGCCCGCGCAGCCTTCGCCTTCCGTAGTTTTCCATCGTCCTGTTCAAAGGCAAAGCGATGAAGTGCCCGTATCGCGATGGGTTCTGTCATCTCACCCTGCTTGCATTTAATTTCACAGGGTTGGGGACAAACGTGGCCGATGATTGAGGGGAAGGGAATTTTCTCCTGGATTACGGCCATGGCTTCGCGAAACTTGCCTTGAGTAATAAAACGAATATGTCGAGGGACATCAATGCCGGCAGGGCAGTCGTGACTGCAAGGAACGGTCTGGCTCGGCTCAACTTTGATAAGCCTTCCATTGTCGACGTGGACATTGACGACGCAACGTGGCTTACAGAAAAAACAGATCGACTTCTTTATCTCTTCGCTCATGTTTCCCTCCTCTTTTTGTTGCTGGTAGTTTTTGGGTATCGGAGATAACTTTGCCACCATAATAGCTCGTTCGGTTTCTGGTGTCAATATCCTTGGAGTTCGGGCAATTGACAAAGCCGCATGAGGACGCTAAGATGCGGTAGAAATGGCTGATGAAGAAACGGTGATCAGGACCATCTGCAACAGCCATTGCGGTGGGTCCTGCGTATTCCAGGTTTATATCAAAGACGGGGCAGTCGTCAGGATCGAGACCGACGATGGCCCGGAGCCTCAGTTCCGGGCCTGCCTCAGGGGGCGCGCCTATCGGCAGAGGGTGTATGCTCCTGATCGGCTCAAGTTTCCGATGCGGAGGATTGGCGAGCGCGGGGAAGGGGCATTCGAGCGTATCTCCTGGGATGAAGCACTCGACACTGTAGCCAGTGAGCTGATACGGGTGCGGGACAGCTATGGGCCGGCTGCTATCCTGTATTTGTCCTCTGGTGGCGATCTGACCTACTTGCAAAACAGCAGAGCAATTGATAGATTGCTGTGTCTTTTCGGCGGCTATACGAGCACCTGGGGCCTGGCCTCCTTTGAAGGCGGTATGTTTGCCTCACGGGTCACCTACGGGGCTCTGGCTACGGGCAACACCCGAGACGACTTCCTCAATTCCCGGCTGATAATACTCTGGGGCTGGGACCCGGCGAGCACGGTAGGCGGCCCTAACACCTGCTGGTACCTGGCTCAGGCCAGGGAAGCGGGGATCAGGATTGTGGCCGTAGACCCCAGGTATACCGATACCGCCGCTACCTTCGCTGAGCAGTGGATACCGATCAGGCCGAGTACCGACGCCGCCATGCTGATCGCCATGGCCTATGTGATTATCAGCAAGGGCCTGCAAGAACAGGCCTTCCTCGATAAGTACACCATCGGTTTTGACCGATTCAAGGATTATGTCCTGGGGAGCGAGGATGGGGTGGCCAAGACGCCGGAGTGGGCCGAAGGCATCACCGGCGTGCCAGCGGCGGCCATCGCAGAGCTGGCCCGGGACTACGCCACTGCCAAGCCAGCGGCCTTGCTCGCCGGCATCGGCCCGGGGCGCACGGCCTACGGAGAGCAGTATCACCGGGCAGCGATAACACTGGCGGCGATGACCGGCAACATCGGCATCCACGGCGGCGATGCCGCCGGTCGGACCTGGGAATCGTTCTTCCCCGGCTACCCCTACAAGGTAAGCCGGCCGCCGAAGAGTGCGGCCAATCCGGTGGAGCGCGATGTCCCGCCTGAGCGGGTTCGGGTGCATGTGTGCCAATTGCCTGATGCCATCCTCAGAGGCAGGTCCGGGGGCTATTACGCTGACTATAAGCTGTTTTACATGACCAACTGCAATTACCTGAATCAGAACCCCAACATCAACAAGATCGCCCGGGCCCTGAAAGCATTGGAGTTCATCGTGGTCCAGGAGCAGTTCATGACGCCCACTGCTAAGTTCGCCGACATCCTGCTTCCGGTCAACACCTTCCTGGAGAGAAACGACTTCACCGCAGGGCTGGGCACGCCTCCCTTCTACGGCTTTATGAACAAGATCATCGAGCCGCTTTATGAGTCGAAAGCACACCTGGAGATAGCCCAGGCACTGGCCCAGCGGCTGGGGATTTCCGATTACGGCGCTGAGACCGAGGAGGAACGGCTCAGGGGGCTGGTAAACGCGGCTGGCTTCCCCGACTACGATGCCTATCGGAAGGCAGCGGTGCATAGGATCGACCTCGCTGAGCCGCGTGTGGCCTTCAAGAAGGAGATCGAAGCGCCCGATGAGAACCCGTTTCCCACCCCGTCGGGGAAGATCGAGATCTATTCTCAGCAGCTGGCGGATATGGACAATCCCCGGTTGCCGCCCCTGCCCAGGTACATCGAGCCCTGGGAGGGCGTCAACGACCCTCTGGCGGAGAAGTACCCCCTGCAGCTCATCACCATACACTTCAAGCGGCGGGCACTATCCCAGTTCGACAATATCCCCTGGCTCCGCGAGCTTGAGCCGCAGGCCATGTGGATCAACTCTGTAGATGCCCGGCAGAGAGGGATCAGCGACGGCGATATGACGCTGGTGTTCAACGATAGAGGTAAGGTGTTGATTCCGGCCAAGATGACCGAGCGCATCATGCCCGGCGTGGTCTGCATTCCTCACGGCGCCTGGCATGACCCCGATGAGAACGGGGTCGACAGGGCCGGCTCCGCCAATGTGTTGACCAGTGATGAACACTCGCCCGGTGGCGCATTCCCCTTCAACACCTGCCTGGTCCAGGTCCAGAAAGCCCACCAGTGAAGTTCCGTTGAAGGAATGCAAGCAGTGCTCCGGTAGTTTGCAACATTAGGGCGGATTGTTGAGTCACGTTCTATAGCTTGTTAGGCGTGCAATCTCAAAGAACAGGCACAATCATGGACATGTTATTGTGCGTGGACAAATCGTATGTGAGCATCCTATATATCAAGTTGAGGACCGGAGTGGGCTGGAAAAGGAAGCCGGCGTGACCAAGTGATGACGAACTGGAATTGTATTGATCACCATTAATGGTGACAACAGGGAACCCACTGGTGTCAATTCGACGGTCTTCCTCACTCTTTACAAAGACTAATAACTGAGGAAGGGTTCGCTTAGGATTGTCAATCCAGTGTTCATTCAAGCCAGGCCCATCAGAGGTTGTCGATCCAACAGGTTCGTATTCGAAGACAATCGACGTGTCTGAATCCAGGTAGGGACTGTTAGGGAACCGCAGACGGTTTCCCCGAACAAAAGTTGAATATTCATCTACGGAACTCCTGAGAATGTGTGTTACACTTCTGACCTCCTCGTCCCTTGAGTACCCGGACCATATCCAATTGGCTCCAGGAGAAAGAGGTGCGGTTCTCTTTGCGGCGAATGGACGGTGAATGGTTGTGATTTTACTGGCCGAGAGGTATCGCAGAGACTCAAATACGGATCTAAGTGAGATAGGTTTTGACCTGATATAGAGATTAACATAGGTATCGCTTGGAGCGACAGGTGTCACATCATTCCTCTCCAAGTAGCGAGAGGCCTCGTCTAAATCTAAAAGCAAACGGACGCCTTTATCTTGCGTCATTTTCATGGCGATGGCTGCGCACACACCGAATAGGTGCTGGTTAATGGCATAGTCCAAAACTTCAAATGAATACTGATCCAGCCAAGGATCTATACCAAGACACCGGTAATATCTATCGACAAAGGCGATCAAAACATCGGCAGCCAGCATTTGGCCATGTATGGGAAGAGCCCTGTGTTTCACCACATTTTTAACACGTTCAAATACAAATTCCCTTCCTGCTTCCTCGGGATCGGTAAAGCGAGCGCGTGATGACCACGATTCCAAGATTGTATTAGGGTCCCTCTGTGCTGAAAAGAAAGAGCGAGGTTCCAATCTGCATACAAGAGGAGCTGGGTCAGCATATGGAATCTTGTAGATTTGATAGCGCAGCCTCCGTTGGTCGGAAGATATCAAACCAACACCAAGCTTCCAAACATCTAAGAACAGCAGCTCCTTTATGGCAATGAAATCATTGTCGAGCATGTTGTTGATGGTATCAATGAATCGCTGAAACATTTCCCGATCTTGGGGTTCGATCACTTCGAGTGTTAACTTGTTCGCAACTTCAGCACTCAGAATTGGAAACATGGATATTCGCTCTTGATAGTCATGTATGATGCCAATCCACCTTTGGATATATGTTCCCTTGTCATCTATCGCATCTGATGATTTCGAAAAGTGAAGCGTAAAACTATTCTGGTTCTCCTTGACCTCGGGCATCATTGGGGTTATCTGTTTCCAAAACGCCCGCTTTGTCGATGTGTCTACGCCTATCAGAATAACTGGCAACGTGGACACTTTGCTATATCCCACTAGTGATGCAGGGCAACTGATTTTTTTCTCCTCATTACCAATCTTACGAACCTGTATTTCAATCTTCCCTAATGGTACTTGCTGTTCATCAACAAGCTCAAAAGTTCCATCGATATTAGGGTATTTGTCTCGTGTCCGAATATCTGTCTTGACGAAACGGGAATCAATCAGGCTTTGTAGAGTCGCTACCGTCTCTTGTTCTGCTGAGTCTGTTGGCGGATAGGGTTTAGGTTCCACCATAAGCATTCCACCGTACAGTAGGATATAAATTTTTTAGCTATGTGAATCTATTTTCCAGTGTTCGGCTCACGTTGTGTCCCTAACGAGATGAATAACTCGTTCCGAAAAAACCGTGACCTGCCCGAAATAATTATACCACCTCCTTTTGATCCTGCAGTCTTGTAGTGGGTGAAACCCACCCTACTTATAGCTAAGAGACCAAATGGTATAATTATAGACAAACAACGCTGTCTTTTGGTTGTCAGGAGTTAACGATGGGTGATTCAGTTGAAGTAATGGTGAAACAGACAAAGCCTATGACTGTGGCCTTCATCAGCGTGAAAGGGCACTTCAACCAGATTCCCACAGCCTTCGGCAGGCTCTATAGCTGGATTACTGAGAAAGGATATAAGCCACGCGGCCCAGCAATTGCGGTCTATTATGATGTCCCCGGGCAGGTTCCTGATGACCAGTTACGTTGGGAGCTGCGCAGCCAGATCTCCGAAGATATAGTTGCCATTGGACCTGACGAGCAGGGCTTAGGAGTCAAACGGGTAGGAGCAGTTCAAGTAGCTGCAACGATGCATAAGGGGCCATATGAGGAAATAGAAGGAACATACAGAGCCTTAATGGCCTGGGTCGCGGAGAATGGTTACGAGATTAATGGTCCCCCTGAGGAATTATACTTTAACGACCCGGCAGAAATGCTGCCTGAAGAACTGCTCACTGAAATCAGAATTCCTATCAGTAAAAAGCAAGTTTAGTCCTGTAGGGTGGGTGCGTCTGTCCCAGCTCTCTAACCTGGCTTGACCGCGCGGACTTTCATGCTTATGACCGAATTTGCAAGCCCCTCCACTTTTTCAGGTGCTATTCTCAGGTCTTTAATGATCGCCTGTGCAGTCGGATCATTAGCCATAAATTCGATAGGGAAATGCGTCTCATCAACTACCGTCACCTCTTGGAATCCTGCTGCACTTATGGCCGCCAGGTATTCGTCCCGCATTATTGCGCCAGAAATGCAACCAATATACGCCGCAACGGAGTCCTTTATCAGGGCCGGGAGTTCCCTCAGCAGGACTATGTCTGAGATCATTATCCTGCCCCCAGGTTTCAGTGCCCGGTAGGCTTCTTTGAAGACCCGGCCCTTATCGGGTGACAGATTGATAACGCAATTGGATATCACCACGTCAACGGAGTTGTCGGCGACCGGTAGGTTTTCAATCTCTCCCAGCCTGAACTCCACATTACGGTAGTCACCCTTCCTGGCGTTTTCTCGCGCCCGCTCAATCATCTCCGCTGTCATGTCAACGCCAATGACCCTTCCGCTATCGCCGACTTTGTTGGCGGCCAGGAAACAATCGATTCCGGCACCAGACCCGAGGTCCAGCACCACCTCACCTTCTCTCAGAGAGGCCAGGGCGGTGGGATTGCCACAGCCGAGCCCCAGGTTGGCATCATCGGGAATCGCACCAAGCTCCTCGTCCGAGTAGCCGATTGCCTTGCTCACAGTCTCCTGTGAACTGCCACATCCGCAGGCGTTAGCCGGACCACAACAAGAGTTGTCTCGTAAGGCCATCTTGCCATAGCCTTCCCTCACAGCCTTCCTGATTTCTTCGTCTTTCATCTGAAAAACCTCCTTTGTTTTTGCTCCTACAGTGTCTCTTTCATCACCGGCCCGAGCATGGCCCTTACCATATCGGCAAGCTCTTCAACCTTGATCAGAGAGATGCAGCATACCCTGCCACCCTTTTCCCAGGTGGTGACGGCCAGCTTATCACCGGCGCGGATATTCGCCTTCTCCCTCAGTTCCTTAGGCAGTACCATCTGACCTCTATCATCCACGCTGACCACTGCCTCGACTTTGCAACAGGTCATCTCTGCTGCTGTAGAACAGCAGTCATCTCTTGACTTTGAGTCCATTATCATCACCTCGTAAAATTGTCAGAAAAGTCTGTATAATCAGTATACACTGAGTATACAGCAATAAGTCGAGTTTGTCAAGCGGTAAGCAGGAAGTCTTGTTTGGTGGGTTTCGCTGTGCTGCACCCATCCTACTTCTTGCCCGCCCACCCGCCCAAGAGGTACTTCGGGGGCTAACGCCCCCGCACCTCCATGTCAAAGGGACGTGCATCCTTGGGATGCTCCATACCGGGTGAGATTCTTCGCCCCGATACATCGGGGCTCAAGAATGACACGGGTTTGCTATGTTACCCGAAGAACCTACGCGGCCCTACTGCCTCGCGATGGTGCTGAGCAGGAAGTCCTTGAACCGGGGCACATCTACGTCCAAGCAGACGTCAATGGCTTGATTCTCCCCACCGGAACCACCCCCCTCTCCAGAGCCACGATTAAATTCCGCACGGGCATATATTTTGCTACAGCGGCTCCAGCTACTCAGTATTCCCATCACTGCCGCGAGCGATTACTGATGACAGTTACCCTATTGCGAGCTCAAATGTGAAATCCAGCCTTGGATCGCCGGCAATTGGTAATGAATTGTGGGGGAAATGTGAACTACAGGTAGGTTGACACTTATACGTGAATGGGCATTATGCTTGAAAAGATCGGAGGAACATCGGTACCAGATTTGGCACGGGATAGCAACGCGCTATGCTACCTATGGTTGCTAATCTCGAGGCTAATAGTGAATGCGCTTGGCATATGGGATGATATAATAATAAAGGCAAATGCCGAGCCTAAGATCGCTCTTCATCAACATGTCAGCGCCGATGCCTCTCCACAGGAAGCTTTACCTAAATTTTCCGCAATGGCATCATCAAAATAGGGAAGGGCAGGGCTGTTGCGGTCATCCTGGCGAGCCTGGCTGCTGAGAGCCAGCACATAGCTTTTTTGAGAAGGGGCCTGTGTGATGCATTCCACGACTAACCTTTTCACCCTGAGGCGATTCAACGCCATCATGGGGATCGTCCACCTTCTGCAAGGTGTATTAATGCTCTTGCTGAGCTCCGATTTCAGTTTGCCTGTCACGGCTGCCTTCCTGGAATTCGATCCTTCTGCAGGCAAGCTTGTTGCAGCTCCCGATGTGCTGTTCAACCTTCGCCTTGCTCCCTTGGTGGCAACCTTCCTATTTCTCTCTGCACTGGCTCATGCCCTGATTGCCTCGCCACGCATCCACGAATGGTATACTCGGAATCTGCTGAGAGGAATCAACTACGCACGCTGGATGGAATACTCTGCCAGCGCATCGGTCATGATTGTCGTCATAGCAATGCTGGTAGGCATCTATGACGTTGCCAGCTTGATCCTCATTTTTGCCCTAAACGCAACGATGATCCTGTTCGGCCTCATGATGGAGCTACACAACCAGACCACGGAAAAGACAAACTGGACTTCGTTTTGGTTTGGCACATTCGCGGGGATAGTCCCCTGGGTAGTTATCTTTTTGTATCTCATCGGGTCCGGTAATGGAGGAGGAGGCCCACCCGGGTTTGTATATGGGATATTCATATCGATCTTTCTATTCTTCAATGTGTTCGCTGTCAACATGGTGCTGCAGTACCGAAAAGTGGGTCCATGGCGTGACTATCTCTTTGGCGAGCGCATGTACATACTTCTCAGTCTGGTCGCCAAATCAGCACTCGCCTGGCAGGTTTTTGCCGGTACACTAAGACCGGTATAGGGCTGTACTCGCTATTACCGGGCTCAGCACCGTGAACTCTCTCCTGGTCAGTGGACGAGCGGGCAACCCCATTTTACAAGACACACCTTTTAGTGTATAATTCAATTGTTAGTTTTAGTTTAGGTTACTACAAGCTTTTTCAAGCCACTTCAGAGTGCGGTTAGCGTTGGGTGACCGAACTCTAGCTAAAGTTTAGACGGAGAGGAGGTCACCCAACGAGTTTTCAGGACAAGTCCACCCAGTGCATTGATTGTGGTACTACGCTCACCCTCAGCACTGAAGATCAGGAATTCTTCCACCTAGGATGTGTTGGTGTATTATGTCTTTAGAAGTTACGATACGCGAAGGTGAGTCACAAGAATCGCTATTGCGGCGCTTTCAAAGGATGGTACAGATGAGTGGAATCATGCGTGAGGTAAAGGCTCATCGTTATTTTCTGTCTAAGGGACAGGCGTCGCGACTCAAAGCAAGAAAGAGCGCAAGAAGAAGGCTAAAACAGCTGGGAAGAAATGGTTGGTAATAGCTATAACCTACTGAAAGGAGCACTAATATGAAGATATACGTGGGCAACTTATCTTATGATACCACTGAGGAGGAACTACGCCAGGAATTCCTCGCTTTTGGAGAGGTAGAATCTGTAAGCATTCCAACTGACAAGTATAGTGGTAGACCCAGAGGATTTGCCTTTGTTGAGATGCCTGCAGTTGCCGAGGGTCAGGCGGCAATTACAGCTCTGAACGGGAAAGCTTTGAGGGATCGGACGCTCATCGTGAATCCAGCCCGACCTCGCTCTGATGACAGAGGTGGCAGGTCTTATGGAGACAGGAGAGGTGGCGGAGGTGGCGGATTTGGCGGAGGAAAACGGGGAAGATATTAACCTCCCTCCTCATCCGTTTCTGCCTAACACACAAGATATATTCATAACCACAGAGAGCTACCAACCTGGGCCTATGATGGCAAAAAGTGGGCCAAGCTTAACGCTATGACCAAAAGAGGGGTGGCTTATATGAATATCTATGTGGGTAATTTATCCCTGGAGGTTACCGATGAGGAATTGCGACGGGAATTCATTGCTTTCGGAGAAGTAGTATCTGTCACCATCATGAACGATAAGTATATTGGCAGCGGCCAACCCATTGGATACGGATTTATTGAAATGGTCGGGAAGTCTGAAGGCGAAGCCGCAATTGCCGGCCTCAAAGGGAAAAGACTTAGAGGCTTAGTGATTGATGTTATTGCGGCTCTTCCTCTTTCAGACAAAGAAGGTAGAGGGGCCCTCCCGAGCAGAGGAGTCAGCGGATTTAATGGGAGAGCGAGAAAAAGGAGATACTAAATCAGTCGAGTCGCTTGCCCTATACTTGAGGCACGTGACAAGATATTTTACTGAGGAGCTTTAATGAATTTCGAAACCTTCAATTTTCATCCGAGCATCATGGCTGGTGTGCGAGCGCTCGGTTATGTTACACCCACACCAATTCAGCTTCAATCCATCCCACCAATTATGCAGGGTCGCGATCTCATCGGTCTGGCCCAGACCGGGACCGGTAAGACCGCTGCTTTCGCGCTGCCAATTCTGCAGCGTCTACTGCGAGGCTCTCAAGTGCGAGGCTCTCAAGGCCGTGTCCGTGCTCTTGTAATTTCACCCACGCGTGAACTGGCCGAGCAAACATGCGAGGCTATAAATGAATTGGGAACCCAAACTAGGTTGCGAAGTATTGCCGTTTACGGTGGTGTGGGTATAGATCAACAAACACGAGGACTGCGTAGTGGAACCGAAATCGCTGTGGCCTGTCCTGGCCGATTGCTCGATCACCTCTGGCGGGGCACAATCAGTTTGTCAGATCTGGAAGTTCTCGTAATCGACGAGGCGGATCGGATGTTTGACATGGGATTTCTACCCGATATCCGCAGCATCTTAATGTGCATAATGAAAGAACGACAGACGCTACTTTTTTCGGCCACCATGCCTGATGCTATCCGGCGTCTAGTGCAAGAAATCTTGCATGATCCGGTCACAGTACAAATTGGTCCCACGGCACCAGCGACTACGGTGTCACACGCGATTTACCCGGTAAAGCAGCATCTAAAAACGGCACTGCTAAAGGAACTTTTGCGCAAAACTAAAACAGGGTCGGTACTTGTTTTTACGCGTACCAAGCACCGTGCCGAGCAAGTTGCGCGGCAACTGGCAAGAGCGGGCTATCGAGCGACCTCACTGCAAGGTAACTTGTCTCAGTACCAGCGTCAGGCTGCGATTGATGGCTTCCGTGCTGGCTCGTTTAGGATCTTGGTGGCGACTGACATTGCCGCTCGCGGCATCGATATTTTGGATATTTCTCACGTCATTAACTACGACATGCCCAACAGTACGGACGACTACATTCATCGCATCGGCCGCACGGGAAGAGTTGGCAAAAATGGCGATGCGTTCACATTCGTGACAAGTGAAGACATGGCCATGGTACGCGCTCTGGAGCATCTTCTCAATGCGCCACTAAAGCGGTGCACCCTGCAAGGCTTTTAACTGCAGGACATCTGCATCAAACAGCGAAGTCATCCGCTCTCCAAGCCAATTACGGCAACGCACTGCATGAGGGGAGCGGATTTAGTAACATAAAGCCATTTCCTCAAATCCCGCACCTACAATGGCTTGGTACGCTTCTCTACACGAATTGGATTCTTATGAGATCGTGCATCCCGAGGCTGCGAACAAGGATGGCATTCCCTGGCACAACATCTTGACACGATTATGCAAACGGTGTATATGTGAGGTGCTGGTGGCACGGTAGTAGCCGATTGGGACCTCTGAGGTTGGAAGTAACGCCCGAGAAAAAAACAGGCGGCATTCCATTCAATTTCTGTCGCAAAGGCAAACAGTCAGAAAGGAGGAGAAGTGGCTGATGCTAGCTACGATGCGGTGATAATCGGTAGTGGGCCTAATGCGTTGGTAACTGCCTGCTATTTGGCGTATAACGGGTTATCGGTGGCTATTTTTGAAAAAGGGGATACAGTGGGCGGCGGCGCCTATAGTGATGAATCCGCGCTGCCTGGCTTCATTTGCGACCCTGCTGCTCTCTTAATCCGCTTGTGGAACGAACCTGTCTATTCTGACTTCAAGCTGGCAGAGAAGGGGTTAGACTTGGCTTTCTTTGAAGCTAGCCGGGGGGCGGCATTTGTCGATGGCACCTGTATCATGAACTACCCAGCCTATGTTGTTTTAGACAAGACAACAGGTAGTGCTAGATATTCGGAGGAAAACGCAGAAAAGACCTTCAAGTCCATCGCCGGAGTTTCGGAGAGAGACGCCGAGACGGCGCGAATTTTGTTTGAAAAGATTCGCACCAAGTGGCATCCAGCTATCAATGAAGTCACGTATAACCCGCCTAAGCCCTGGGGGGAGAAGAATGCGATAGAAATGCTCATGGATGACCCCGATAGTGGTTTTGAGCCGGTATATTCAGTGATGACCATAGAACAGATGGCTCGTGAGCTGTGGGACAGCCCGGAGATGCAATCGTTCTTCATGCGGCGGGTGCAGACCCGCTCCGGACTTTGGCCTGACGACGTACCCGGCACAGTGCGCATGGCAGAGTTGGCTGGGGCTTGCCTGCCAGGTGTTATGGACTCGATGCCGGTGGGTGGTATGAAAGCTTTACCCCGTGCTTATCAAAGAGCCATTGGCGAGATGGGTGGAGAGTTTTTTGTAGGCCATGAGGTTGCTAAGGTGCTCATTGAGAATGGCGTAGCTAAGGGGATTCGCTTAGCGGATGGAACTGAGATAGAAGCGAAGAGGATGGTCATTAGCAACGCCGATGCCGAACAGACTATCCTGAGATTTTTAGAACCCGATTATATCAGCCCCAAAATCGTCAGGAGGGTAAGGAATATCCTTCGCGATCGGGGACCAATCCTCTGGGTCTACGTTGCGTTGGATGAAGCACCACGATACAGAGCTGAGGACTTAGAGCCAAATTGCGCTTTGCTTTCTGGCAAATACCTCATCCCCAAGAACCCGGACTATTTAGGTACGACATACAAGGCTGAAGCTTGGACATATGGAGTGCCCAAGGATTTGTCCATGGTTATTACCGAGGCTTCTCTTTTGGACAAGACCAGAGCGCCGGAGGGGAAATATCTTGGTGTCGCTGAGCTATACATAGGTCTTCATAGAACCATGCCTGAAGAAGAATGGCTGGGGGCGAGGGAGAAAATTGGTGAAGAGGTACTAAGGCAATGGCAGCAATATGCACCTAACGTAACCAAGGACAGACTTGTCGGCTACTACGTCTACACACCGGGGGACTATGCTAAAAAAGACATAAGCATGGGTAGAGGGCATTGGGCCATGGGCGACCTGATTGCTTCTCAGTCCGATAGATTTAGACCCATCCCGGAGCTATCCAACTACAGAATGCCGGTCAGGAACATGTATCTTGCTTCAGCAGCGGCATCCGGCGGAGCTACAGCCCGCGGCCTGTCTGGCTATATCTGCTATAAAGTGATCGCTCAAGATTTTGGGCTGCGCAAGGTTTGGGAAGAAAAGGGACGGGCATATTGAGTGACATAGTATGCGCTGGCACTGTCACAGCTTGCCCTTTGGCGTCCTCCGAGAGGGAGCCCTCTTGACTTGCTTCTTTACCTGACGCGTCATCTGTCGCGTCACCTGCTTTGGCGGCAGCGTGGGGGCTCTTTTCCTCGGTGGGGCCACATCACCCGTCCGCTGCCCCATCACCTGTATTCCCTCCAGCGGGTTTCCGACGAAAACGAAAACGCCTATAGCTGAGATCACAATTGTAGCCACGATGATGCATGATATTATGTTTGGATAGACGGAGGCGTTCGGAATCCCAGCCTCGACTGCCACAGTGGCAATCACAGCAGCCGATAGTCCCCTGGGCAACATCGTGGTCAATATGCCCCTATTTGCGAACAGGAGACCATTGCCCGTGGAAGTGATGAGCACTACAATATGCCGGACAAACAGGAGTATCAAGGATAAAATGACACCATATAGAATGACCCAGGGGTCATCCAGGGTTATCAGCAACCCCAGTGAGAAAAAGAAGAAAGTCTTAATCACGAAAGACATCTGGGAGTGGAATTTCACCATTGGTCCATGTAACTCGGGTGTCCGCTCGATTCGCAATAACTCAGCGACTCTGCTCCCATTTCCCAGAATGAGGCCGAAAGAGATGGCGAAAATGATCCCGCTGCCATTTATGAGCTCCACCACAAAATAAAGCGAGAGAAGGACAGCTATGGTCAATATGTCGTCGTAGGTCTCCCCCTCTAAGCGAGATAACAGCCAAAGCCAGAGGGCTCCTGCAGCAACTCCGATTCCGGCCCCAAGCAAGAAGCTCAGGGCGATATTCCGGGCAGGGGCGGCAACCCCGAGCTGAGCACCCCCGGGAGCCATGATTTCAACGATAACCAGGCCGATGACAATTACAAGAGCACCGTTAAGAGCGGATTCCAGTTCCAGTAGCGACGAGACTCGAACCGGAACTCTGGCCCGGCCAAGCAGAGGCATTACTATGGCCGGGCTGGTGCCACCAACCATCACTCCGAGCAGCAGGCTGTTTAGCGGTTCCCAATGTAAAAAGTACCAGGCGAAGGCTGCCGTTGACGCCACGCTCGCTGCAATGCCCAATACAACCAGAGCAACTGCCCTGGGTGCAGCTGATAGCACCCTCTCGAACCCAAGATTCAATCCCCCGTTGAACAGAATAATGGCTACAGCCAGGCCGGCGATTATTTCCAATGCTGGGCCTATCTTAGCTGGGTCCACAACATTAAACACAGGCCCTATCAGGTAGCCAAGCGCCAATAGCACCAGTATGTCAGGGAAACGAGTTTTCCGGAAAAGGTAGTCTGCCAAGAAGCCAATGATGAGGAGAATCCCGACAAATCCCAGTACTTGTGTCGCTGTCATCTTCTAAGTGCTGCTTATATTAGTAGTCCTGTGTATTCAACCTCTGTGCTGTTGATTGTTAAGGTCGCTCGTCGTGCCCCCTAGCCGACAATCCACGCAGTGCCCAAAGATTGCCATTGCCATTATCAAGAATTGTAGCACATTCCGCGCGGGCATATACTCTGCTACTGCGGTATTTCTAACAGTTGCCCATTTCGTCAGAATGTATAATCAGTGGACCCTCAAATAGTCTAAACTAGGGTATATCTGATTAATTCAAAATTGTTCAATATTCGAAGCTGACCAGCCATCTGCTTCTACCTCCTTGGAAGCTGTGGCAAATGTCGTTAGGCAACAGGCACCACCACGCCATTTTATAGGGGCTGCTTCAATATAGGCTGGCGCTATTTTGTGCCTGCTACTTGGGCTTGAAATGCCTCTTCCAATACATGCATACTGATGTGGGAAATCTTACCACGGAATACTTTACCTGATTCTGATTCAAACCAAACACCCTCGAGATCTGATGGCTTTCTACCTAACTCACGTAAGGCAGCGAATACCTGCTGTTCTGTTGTCCGCTGTGAAACCGCCTGTCCACCTTTAACTTCATAGGGGAATTGGCAAGTGCCATCAGGAAACATCTGTAGTCTCTGTTCAGCCTCGGACTTGAAAGCCAACCCAAACCTCGACACAGTGACTGGTTTGCTATGTGGATTTTTTGCTTCAAGGCATACATATCTAATGCCCTGCTGGAACATGGGGTGGTTGTACACAAACGCAAAGGTCATGCCAACCTTGAGCAGAGGTCGATCTAAGAACCATCGAAGCCACTCAACAAATAACAGTGCAATAAGTGTGAAGATTCCAGCAGCAGCACCACCCCCAAATGCAGCCCAAAAGGTATCACCCATCTCTCACACCTCCAATAGGAATTCACCACAATAAATTAGAGGTTAAACAATTAGCTAGATTTTCGGCTCTCAGGTCCTAACATCATCTCCCCACTAGTACCACCCCTCCCCAGAGTTGCGATTGCATTCGCACAGGCATGAGGCTGAGAATGGCCTTATGGAGCGAAGTACTGGTCCCACTGGCCCTTCACCCTTGTCACCATTTCAGGGTCCAGCGCTATCCTCTCCGGCTTGTGCTCCCACTCGTAGGGAAGGCAGGCGTCGAGAAGCACTCGTGAGGTGAGCATGCGACCATCAACGGGTAGAGAAGGATCGAGGGGAGTGGACTTGCCCCGTTTTATGATCTGGGTGCATCTCTCCGGCTGGTAGCGCATGCTCAGGGCCCAGAGCACCTGCTCCCAGTTCTCAGGGTCGATGTCATCATCGACCACTATCACTATCTTGAGACCATAGTTCCCGGAAATGGAGGCCATGACCGCCAGCCCCACCTGGGTGGAATGGCCGGGGTACATCTGCTGCACGGATATGATGGCCATCATCCGCCCGCCACCAACGCGGGGGCAGTGCACACTCTTAACGCCGGGGATGCCCATGCTCTGAAGCTCGTTATACAATCCTGCGGTGCGGGCCAATGAAAATAGCAAGGCCGGGTCGGAGATGGCGTGCATAGCCCAGAGGATGGGGTTGCTGCGATGAGTAATAGCCTTGACTCTCATATAAGGTAGCCGATTATCGCCACCAGTGTAATAGCCGGGCCACTCGGAAAAAGGTCCCTCCGGCACCAGCTCTCCAGGAACGACCTCACCCTCGAGAACGATCTCCGCTCCCGCGGGGATCGGCAGGTCCACAGTCTCTCCCCTCACCACCGCAACAGGCTCGCCGCGCAGCGCTCCCGCTATATCGTACTCGCTGACAGCACGTGGGAAGAAGTTGGCCGAGCAAATAAAGAGCGCGGGATCGACTCCGGTAGCCCAGGCCACAGGCATAGGCCGACCCTCCCTGGCATAGCCCCGAAGGTCGATCTCAGAGTCCTTACCCAGGGAAAGCAGCAGCGCCATCTTGTCTCGATCGATGATCATACCGCGGTAAGTCCCGACATTGACCCGTCCTGTTTCCAGGTCCCTTGTCACCAGTATGGCGCCGGTGCTCAAATAGCGGCCACCATCTTTGGGATAGAACCACGGTGTGGGAAAGTCGTAGAGATTGACATCGTCGCCGAGCACAATGTTCTCCTTGCACGGCCCCGAGTCAACCCACTGCGGGGGTATTGTCCTCTCACTGATTCGAGCGTGCCACTGCTTGACCATTTCCAGGAATGACTGCTCGGGGGACAGGTCCAAGGCCAAGGCCACCCTTTCCTTGGTCTGCAGTACACTTGCGGCCACGCGGTGGCCTGGGCAGTCTTTTATGTTATCGAAAAGCAGCGCTGGCCCTCCTTCCATCTCATTCAGCCTGAAGATATGGCTCAGCTCCAGATTCCAATCGACCTCTTTCCTGACATGCTTGAGGTCTCCCCTCGACTCCAGATTATCCAGAAATTCCCTCAAATCCTGGTACGGCATCTCGCCTCCTCGCTTTGGTATTTTTCTGTGCCCTCGGCCAGCACACTCCGAAGCTAACACGCCCCAGGGCACAAAGTCAAGGCTTCATCAGTTGCCTCAGTAGCTAACGCGCCCCAATTTCTTAACAAAACCTCCACATCTTCAACATCTGCCGCGCCCCACTCTAAAACAGCCATTGACAGCATAGGCAAACCGTGATATACAGAAAGTTAAACCGGTGCAGCAGCAAGCCCTATAAACGAATAAGGAGGAAACTATGAATGACGATATCGTTGCGTTACTGAACCTGGATATCGAGGGCGAGCATGCAGCTATCATTCAATACCTGACCCATGCCTATGCCATGGGTGAAGGTGAGATGGCCTGTGAGATTGAGGCCATCGCCCGAGAGGAAATGCGCCACCTGGATTGGCTTGCTGAGACCATAGTCCAATTGGGTGGTGTGCCCAGCCTCAAAAGAGGGGACATGCGCACGGGCGGCAAGACAGTGGCAGATTGGATGGGAAACGATGTGCTGCAAGAGGGAGATGCCATCGCTCTGTATCAGGAGCACATCAAGGCTATCGCCGATCCCAAGATCAAACGGCTGTTGCAGCGGATCCTGTCTGATGAAGAATCACACCACGGTGACTTCGCTCACTTTGTGGAAAAAGCCCGAAAGGAAGGTGCCAAAGACCTGAGGGGGACCCGCCAGGACAAAGTCGCTAAGGTGCTCGACTGGGGCATCGAGCACGAATACACTGTTGTTCTACAGTATCTATTCCATTCCTACATGACACCGAACGAGCGTGTCAAGAAGGAGATGGAGGATCAAGCCATCAACGAGATGCAGCATCTTGGCTGGCTATCCGAGGAGCAGGTCGATGGTGGGGGCACTCCAAGAATCGAGCACATCAAGGTTGACCAGTCCACAAATACAGCTGACATGCTCCGGGCAGATATCAAGATTGAGAAGGAGGTGGCCGCCGAGTATGATCGTGCCGCCAAAGAGATCGAGGCGCCCGGTCTCAAAGAACTCCTTACTCGAATAAGAGACCATGAAGTATACCATGCTGATGTGTTCAGCGATCTGCTAAAAGAAGAAGAGGAATAACAAGGCTAAGGGATGCTGCCAACATTGAAATTGATTCTGCCTAGTGGTTGTGACAGAAGAGATAGTCGCCCACTTGCAGCTGGCAATAGGACAAAGGGGAGGGAAGAATGGCTTACGAAGCTAAGGACTATGGCAACCTCATCGGAATGCAGGGCTTTAGCGAAACTCTGCTCAAGAACCACTTCACTCTGTATCAAGGCTATGTCACCAACACCAACAAGCTGATTGACTCGCTGGCCTCTATGCTGAAGGAAGGCAAGGTCGGCACTCCAGAATACGCCGAGTTGAAGCGACGGATGGGCTTCGAGTTCAACGGCATGCGGCTCCATGAATATTACTTTGAAAACCTGGGTGGCAAGGCAGCTCTGGACAAGGCAGGGAAGTTGGGCAAAAAGCTGGCTGAAGAGTTCGGCAGCTACGAGAACTGGGAGCAGGATTTCAAAGGCACTGGAGCCATGCGCGGCATTGGCTGGGCTATTCTGTACCAGGACAATATAACCGGGAGACTCTTGAACCAGTGGATCAACGAGCACGAGACTGGTCATCCTGCAGGTTGTATTCCAATCCTGGTCATGGATGTCTTCGAGCATGCGTTTATGCTCGATTACGGATTGAAGCGAGCTGACTATATAGCGGCCTTTTTCCAGAACATCAACTGGAGTGCGGCGGAGGGCCGGCTGAAGTAATCAGAGGCAAGACCTATTTCATCAACAGCCGCGGCAATCGAGGAAGCCCAAGCAAAGGCGGGCCACAGTCACATTTGCCTCCTAAGGTGAGTAGGGGAGGAAGATGCCTGTAGACATCAATTTAATGGTCGGTGGTGAAGCAGGGCAAGGTGTGCAATCCGTAGGGTTTGTCCTGTCCAAAGCCCTGGCCCGGGGAGGATTCCACATCTTTGCCGACCAGGATTATGACTCCAGAATAAGAGGAGGGCATAACTTCTTCAGGGTCAGGGCTAGGGACACAGAGGTAGGAACGATCTCGGAGACACTGGACCTGCTGCTGGCCCTGAACCAGGAGACAGTGGACTTACACTGGCAAAGAATGGCCCGAGATGGGGTCATTGTGGCCAATGATGGGAAAGTCCAGGCCCCCGGGGACGTCAATTTTCTGCCCGTGCCCCTGGAAAGGCTGGCCGAGGAAAAGGCGGGAGCAAAGCTCATGGCGAACACGGTGGGTCTGGGTGCTGCTCTCGGCTTGGCTGGGTATGACCTCGAGATATTGAACAACGTAATACGGGAGCATTTTGGTGCGGGAGAGATTGCGGAGGGCAACGTCGTCGCAGCCGGGGCGGGATACGAATTTGCCAGGGATAACTTCAAGGGAGAGTGGGGCAACGGACTCACACCCATCGGCGATGGCAGGAGGATGTTGCTCACGGGTAACGAGTCCATATCCCTGGGAGCACTGGCTGCTGGCTGCAAATTCATGGCAGCCTATCCCATGACTCCAGCCACCTCGATCATGGAATATCTGGCAGCCCAGAGCAAGGAATTCGATCTGGTGATGGTGCATGCTGAGGATGAGATCTCGGTGATCAATATGATCATTGGCGCTGCCTATGCCGGGGCCAGGGCTATGACCGCCACCTCAGGGGGAGGGTTCTGCCTCATGGTAGAGGGGCTGGGTCTGGCAGGAATAACGGAGACGCCGATCGTGGTAGTCGATGCTCAGCGCCCCGGTCCCGCTATCGGCCTGCCTACAAGGACAGAGCAAGGTGACCTCCAGTTCGCCCTTCATGCCTCCCACGGAGAGTTTCCCAGGGCTGTTCTGGCCCCAGCTACCATCGAGGACGCTTTCTGGGTCACTATCAAAGCGTTCAACATAGCGGAGAAGTACCAACTTCCGGTTATCATCCTCACTGATCAGCACCTGGCCAGTTCCTACGCTACGGTGGATAAGTTCGACCTGAGCAAGGTCAGTATAGATAGGGGTCTGCTCCTCTCTGCAGAAGAGGCAGCCCAAGAAGGAGAGTACAAGAGACATCGCATCACCGAGTCCGGCATATCGCCAAGGGCCCTGCCGCCACAGAAGGGCATTTTGGTGGCCACCGACTCCGATGAGCACAACGAGGAGGGTCACCTAATCGAGGATGCCGAAACCAGGACTCAGATGATGTTGAAGCGCCTACGCAAGCTAGAAGGACTCAGAACGGAGATCAACCCACCCAGGGTTTACGGACCTGAAGCAGCAGAGACCACCCTCATCGGCTGGGGCAGCACCTACGGTGCCATAAGAGAAGCAGTGGACTTGCTGCAAGAGGGAGGCCTCGATGTCAACCTGCTCCACTTGAGCGAGCTCTGGCCGTTCCCGGCGGGAGCAGTGTCCACGGCCTTGCGCAGCTGCCAAAGGAGCTTCGTAGTGGAAAACAACGCCACCGCACAGCTGGCCCACCTCATCAGTGCCGAGATCGGCCACCAGGTCAGCGGCAATATCCTCAAGTTCGACGGCCGTCCCTTTTCCCCAGCTTACATCGCCACAGAGCTAAAGAAGGGGGTAGCTTAGCATGGTGACCATGGCAGACTACGCTGGAGGGCCCACTGCCTGGTGTCCAGGATGTGGCAATTTTGGCATATTGACTGCGGTGAAAAAGGCCCTGGTCGATCTTCAAATCGAGCCCTACAGGGTGCTGATGGTGTCCGGCATTGGGCAGTCAGGCAAGCTGCCACACTACACCAAGTGCAACGTGCTCAATGTGCTCCACGGCAGAACAATCCCGGCAGCCACCGGGGCTAAAATAGCCAATCCCGAGCTTATCGTGATCGCCGTCGCTGGCGACGGCGATGGCTATGGGGAGGGGGGAAACCACTTCATCCATGCCGCACGCCGTAATTGCGACATCACCTACCTGGTGCACAACAACCAGGTCTATGGTCTGACCAAGGGCCAGACATCCCCCACCAGCGACCTCGGCTTTATCACCAAGACCACACCAGAAGGGGCCGGGATCCCATTGAACCCCCTTGCCCTAGCTATAGCTGCTGAAGCGAGCTTTGTCGCCCGAGGCTTCGCCGGCGACATAGACCACCTCGCCTGGCTCATCAAGACTGGCATTGAGCACAGGGGATTTGCCCTCATTGATGTGCTCCAGCCCTGTGTCTCTTTCAATCCAAAGAATACCTATAGCTGGTATCGGGAGCGCGTGTACAAGCTGCAAAATGGGGGCGATTACGACACCAGCGACAAGGCAGCAGCCTTCAGCAAGGCCCAGGAGTGGGGAGAGCGCATACCTATAGGGATTATCTATCGGGAAGAGAGAGCCGTCTTCGAGGAACAACTACCCGCTTTGAAGCACGGCCCCTTGGGCTGGCAAAAGATCGAGCCCCGGAAGGTAGAAAAACTGCTCAACGCGTTGCTGTAAACGGTGGTGCCTGATAAAATGTACCTGATAGAATGTAGAGGACGGGGGTAAATCATGGATCTCACCAGATACGAAGTCCCGGCTGACAAACTGCGCTGGCACTGCGACCCAGCTCTGTTCGAATTCGAGTGCACCAAAGACCTGGCTCCACTGCGCGAGTTCATCGGCCAGGACAGGGCTGTTCGCGCTGTGGAATTCGGCCTTTCCATGAACCAAGCAGGCTACAATATATATGTGGCCGGGCTTACCGGCACAGGCAAGACTTCGGTGGTGAAAACCTATATCGAGAAGTTGATTAAAGACCGAGAAGCTCAAGAGGGAGTGTATCACCCCGACGACTGGTGCTATCTTTTTGATTTCGGCGACTCGGACCGACCGCAGGTAGTAAACCTGCCTCAGGGGCAAGGTAAGACCTTCCGGAATCAGGTGGCTGACCTGCTGAACCAGCTCAAGGAAAACCTGAGCAAGGCCTTCTCCAGCGAGGAATACAACACAGAGAGAAAACGAGTGACAGAGCAAAGCCAGGACGAGCAGCGCAAGCTCTTTGAAGAGCTGGGAGAGGATGTGCGGCGGCAGGGATTTGTGCTCCAGATGACGCAGATGGGGCCGGCTCTCATTCCCCTTGCCGAGGACAAGCCCATGTCTCCCAGCGATTTTATGGCTTTACCTGAATCTGTGAGGAAGGACTTGGAGGACAAGCGGGCCGAGCTTCTAAAAAAGCTGGAGGCCAGCTTCGAAACAATGCGTGATATGGAGAAGGAAACAACCCAAAAGGTGCAGCAGCTGGACAAGAACCTGGGAGATTTCACCGTCTCCAGGCTCTTCACGCATCTTATCAGCGAATATAGTGGCTCAGAGAAGATCAGCCAATACCTCAGCGGCCTGAAGTCTTATGTCCTGGACAATCTGGACCTGTTTAAGGGGCAAGAGGAGCAGATACATCCGGTGTTTGGCGTTCCGGTTAGTCAAATCATGCGCGGCCGCGACCCTTTGCTGCCCTTCCAGGTAAACGTCTTCGTCGATAACAGCGAGACCAAGGGGCCGCCTGTGATTGTGGAGACAAACCCCAACTTCGGTAACATGTTCGGCAAGATCGAGAGGCGTTTCTATTTCGGGGGGTATCTCAGCGACCATACCATGTTGAAAGCAGGAGCCCTCAGCGAGGCCAATGGCGGCTATCTCCTGCTCAACGCTCCAGATGTGTTGACAAACCCCGGTGTCTGGCCAGCGTTGAAGCGGGTGATCAAGAACAAAGAGGTCCGCATTGAGGATCCTTTCGAGCAATTCGGGCTAATTGCGCCTCAAGGATTGAAACCCGAACCCATGCCCATAGAAGTAAAGATAGTCCTCATCGGAGATCCCATGCTCTATCAGCTACTGTCCATGTATGACGAGGACTTCTGGGAGCTGTTCAAGGTAAAGGCCGACTTCAACTTTGAGGTGGACAGAACTAAGGAGAACATGCTGTGCTTTGCCGCCTTCATATCTGGTTGCTGTGAGGAGAATCAAATACGCCATTTTGACCCCACCGGCGTGGCCAAGATGATGGAATATGCCTCCAGAATGGTTGCAGACCAGGAGAGACTGTCATCCAGATTCGCCCAACTCAAAGAGCTGGCTCTTGAGGCAGAATACTGGGCCAACAAGAGCGGTGCTTCTCTCGTGTCCGCGGAGCATGTAGAGAAAGCAGTTGGGGAAAAGCTGTTCCGACATAACCTGCTCGATGAACGACTCAGGGACTTGATCGAACGCGGCACTATCATGATAGATGTCGATGGCGCTGTGACAGGACAGGTCAACGGCCTGAGCGTCTACAGCCTTGGCGATATCACCTTCGGCAAGCCATCGCGGATCACGGCCAAAACTTTCCTCGGACGCAGCGGTGTGATCAACATCGAAAGAGAATCTCAGCTAAGCGGTAGAATCCACGACAAGGGTGTCATGATCCTCAGCGGCTATATGGGCTGGAAATACGCCCAGGATAAACCCCTTTCCCTGTCCGCCAGCCTGTGTTTTGAACAGTCATATGAGGGCGTGGAAGGCGATAGTGCCTCCTCAACCGAGCTCTATGCCATCCTGTCCAGCCTGTCCGAGGTGCCCATAAAACAGAATATAGCCGTCACCGGCTCGGTGAACCAGAAGGGTGAGATTCAGCCCATTGGTGGGGTCAATCACAAGGTGGAGGGCTTCTTCGAGGTCTGCAAGGCTAAAGGCCTCAATGGCAATCAGGGCGTCTTGATACCACACCAGAACCTCAGGAACTTGATGCTGCGGGAAGAGGTCGTCGATGCCGTGCGGCGGGGACAATTTCACCTATACTCCGTAAAAACGATCGATGAGGGCATAGAGGTCCTCACCGGAGTCGAGGCCGGTGAGCGAAGAGACGACGGCACCTACCCCGAGGGCAGTATCAACTTCCTGGTCAACAAACAGCTGACGGAGATGGCCGAGAAGCTCAAGGGCTTCCAGGCTCCGGGCGCAGAGGAGAAGGAAAAGAAGCAGAAGAAAGCAGCCTGAGGATAGCTCGCTCCGCCTCACTCGGCGCCATCTCAGGACGTTGCCGCACGCCAAAACGCCGCAACGACTACATAGACGGAATGAGTCTGGAGGAATACCGGAGTAAGCGCCGGTTTGACAAGACCTCGGAGCCAGAGGGACAGCTGGAGAACAGCGAGCAGAACCGCTTCGTGATCCACAAGCACAAGGCCAGGCATCTTCACTATGACCTGCGCCTGGAGTTGGATGGCGTGCTCAAGAGCTGGGCCGTGCCCAAAGGCCCTCCCCTCCTCCCTGGCATTCGCCGCCTCGCTGTTCAGGTCGAGGACCACCCGGTGGACTATATCGATTTCGCTGGAGAGATCCCAGCCGGTGAGTATGGAGCAGGCACCGTGGAGATCTGGGACCAGGGCACATACAAGCTACGGCGCAAAGAGGTCGACCGGCTGGAATTCAGAGCCAAGGGTGAGCAGGTGTCGGGTGACTACATTCTGATTCGCACCGATGGCAAGAACTGGCTCTTGCTCAAGCGCAAGTCATGAGGGACAAGTATGGACAAGTGGGAATGCACCTCTATCTCTATCGTGGCGGCAGGGAAAATCGGTGCAGGGTGAAGTAAGCTTTAGACATAACCAGCCACTTGTCCTCGGCTTCGAGCAATTCCAGATGCCCCTTTTCCTCCTCTACCAATCTGAGAAACATCTCCCTGCCATCGGGGTCTGCCGTTTCCTCGGCCGCTTTGCGGTATAGCTCGATAGATTCCTTCTCGGCATTGATCCCCATCTGCAGGGCATCCCGCTCCTTGGCAGTCACCTTGACCTCCCCTCGGGCCTCGGCGATGTCGGGGAATTCAGACTTATCAATGGGCTTGACCGCTTCCCCCGGCTTCTGCCACTTCCCACCCTCGGCCAGTCCCCGGCGCTGCCCATAGAGCTTCTGAAAATGCCTCAGTTCCTCGTCCGCCAGCCACTGGAACATCTCCTTGCCTTTGGGGTCCCGTGTCTCTGCAGCTGCCTTTAGATAAAATTCACGGCCTCCTTTTTCCCTCTCCATCGCCAGTGCCAGCACCGCCAAAGCTCTCATTTCAGCCATATGCTCAACCTCCTCCTCTATTTACTCGCTACCTAAAGTCGAGTTCTCCTGTTCAAGGTCCCTGAGTATTCGCGACGCCCGGCTCCGGGCTGCCTCTTCGAGTTCAGGATATCTGGAACCAGCCGCCTTACCGAGAAAGGCCTTGAGCTCCCGTACCATCTCCTTGGCCTTATCCCGAGCGTGTTCTCTGCTCAATGCCTTATATCCCTGGAGCTTCCGCGGCCCCTCGCTGCCGCCCTCGGCAAAGTACCAGTTCTTAAAGCTTGCTCCGCAACCAATGGAATACAGCAGATAGCCCAAAGGGGTGACCACGATTGGCATACCGAGCTCCAGGGATTTGGCTGTCTCCTCCTGCTCAGGGCTGTCATATTCTACCATGATATGGCCGCCCGGCGGCAATAAATTCCCGAGGTAGCCAAATAGCTGCTGCGCTAAGCCATCGGCAGCAATAGCTAATGCGCTGCTCTCGGCCCAGTGTTCTGAGGCAAAGGTTACCTCTGGAGCATACGCCACGATCTCCACCCAGTTATAAGCGGGATACGGCCCAGAGTGATGCAAGCCCAGGATCACCGCTTTATCGCTGGTCCGGCCCTGCGTGTCCTGGAGAAATATCTGGAAATACACTGCACCGACCCGGTTCTTAGTACCCAGAAGTACCAGAAGCGTGGCACTGCCGAGCTGGCATCCGTGAATGGTGCTGAGAGCATGCTTTTGCTCACCAGCTGCAACCCAGCCGGCATCGAGTAAATGAGCTATGGGTGATTGCGGGCGTGGTTCCATGGCATCATTCAGACTTATCCTGTTCTGGCAGCCAGCTCAGGCAGCAGGTCTCACAGCACTCACCGTCGCTGTCCTCGAGCTGGATGGTGACATGATGCACCGGGAACTTGGTCATAACCGTATCTCTGAGCCGATGACCGACGCGGTCTATACCCTCGGCGTCCAGGCCTTCATTGTAGACGACATGGGCACTCAGGGCATTATAGCCCGAGGTCAGAACCCAGGCATGGATATCGTGAACTCCGCAAACACCGTCGACCTCGGCCATGGCCCTCTGCAGTTGCCTCAGGTCGATCCCTTTTGGCGTGCCTTCAAGAAGAATATGAACAGTTTCGAGGACAATGCGGCCCCCGCCGTAGACGATGAGCACGCCAATGATCACGCTGATAATCGGGTCCGCCAGGTAAAATTTGGTGAACACCATAACCAGTCCGGCGATGATCACCCCCACCGATTGCAAAGCATCGGTGAGAACATGCATGTAGGCGCCTTTGACATTGAGGCTCTCTCCAGCGCCCCGCTTCAGCGCCAGCGAAGCTGAAATCTGCGCTATGAGCCCCACCGAAGCGATTATGAGCATGGGCAGACTATTTACTTCGGGCGGAGAGAAGAATCGGTGGTATGCCTCATAGAAAATATAGGCAGAAATGCCCCACAACGTCAGCCCGTTGACCATGGCAGCCAGGATCTCGATGCGGTAGTATCCGTAGCTCCTCTGCGCTGAAGCAGGACGGGCGGCAAACCAGAAGGCGAATAGTGCCAGTCCCAGTCCCCCGACATCGGTGAGCAGGTGCCCAGCATCGGAGATCAAGGCCAGGCTGTTGGTCAGGATGCCGCCGATTAGCTCGATGACAAAGAATGCACCGACAATGATCAGGGCGATGAGAAGCACTTTGCGACTGAGCGCCCTGATATCATGAGCACCATGCGCCCCGTGCTTTTCTCTCATCCCATGTTCGGGCTCGTTCATCCGCCTTGTGCCTCCAAACGGGCTTGGCAATACGCTCTCTTGTTCTACACCAGTATGAACTTTGAGATAAGGTTAGTATGTAACTTTGGTCTCAGAAAAACAAGAGTGCTTGACAATGAAGTAAGTCTGAAATTAGACTATTAATGAGCGTTTGCCCGACTGTGCGCCGGAGAACATCTACTCCGCGGGCAACGCAGCTGGTGATGGAGCACATATAGCCCTTCTCAATGTGGACAAGAGGAGAAAGGCCCACAAGATGGCAGGACAGGTGGACTACACAGAATTGACTCCAGAGCCTGATTTTAGGAGGGAGTTAACCAAGACCTTGCACTTCCCTATAAAGGAAAGCTACCACTGAGGCACCTGCTCGCTGAGCAGGGTCTATCAGAGTAACAGGTCGTCCCTTTAGTATCAGGCCTTTGCTATTTCGAGGGCAGAGATTATAATTATCCTGAGCTACGCTCAAAATGAAATCGAGCTTGAACCACAGCACTGAGGCAAGCGGTGCTGGCCGTCTGGCAAATATTGCAAGAGAACTCAAGGCTCATGCCCCTTTCACCGCTTTCGGGGCCCTCACCGGCATCGCCATTATAGTTCTCGTCATTCTCACTGACGTCCCCCACGACATTCAGCACACTGTATTTCATGTGTTACACCCGGTCCACGTCGTATTGAGTGCTATGGTGACCACAGCTCTATACCGTCGCTACGGGGGTGGCATCTGGGCTGCAGTGGGGATCGGTTTCCTGGGCTCAGTTGGCATCTGCTCCATAAGCGACATCATATTTCCCTACCTCGGCGGAGAGCTACTTGGTGCCACCATAAGCTTCCACCTGTGCTTCATCGAGCATCCCTTGCTCGTGATCCCGGCGGCCTTCGCCGGCGTCGCTGTCGGCTTGCTGCGTCCGGCAACCTATTTCCCACATGCCGGGCATGTGCTGGTGAGCACCTGGGCCTCTCTTTTCTACCTAACGGCGTTTGGCGTTGCTGATTGGCTCCCATTGCTGCCGCTGGTATTCATCGTGCTATTCTTAGCGGTGTGGCTCCCCTGCTGCGTCAGCGATATAGTCTTCCCCCTCCTATTTCGCAAGTGGCCCGAGGACCATCAGCACAGCTTCCCTTCTCATTCGGATTAAAGATAAATGCAATTAGTGGCATGAATTGGCTATTATTGGGGGCTGTAAAAAGCGTGGCATTAATGGGATTAGGACAAATGTGGCGGGCATATAAGTTTCCATCCGGGGCGACTGAAAGATGAGCGCTCTGTTATATGCTGCAATTGCCGGCGCGGCTACTTTGGTTGGTATTTCAGCAGTCCGCTGGAAGCAGGATTTTGCCGTCAGGTATTCTCACTATGTCAACTCCTTCGCCGCCGGGGCACTGATCGCTATAGCGCTGGCAGAACTCCTTCCCGAAGCCGTGGAGCATTGGGAGCCAGCCAGCAATGCCATGCTGGTGGTGCTGGCCACCTTCATTGCCTTCTATCTCCTTGAGGCGGCCGTTGTGTTTCACTCCGGCGCCGCCATCCATTTCACCGAGCAATGCCCGGTAGAGCGACATTCCAAAGGGCCGGTTATCTTCTCCGGGCTTTTCCTCCACTCCCTGATCGACGGCTTTGTCATCACCGTTGGATTTGAAGTCAGCACGGAACTGGGGCTGCTGGCTGCTCTGGGAGTCATTCTTCATGAGCTCCCCGAGGGCATCACCAGCGCTGCCCTTCTCCTGCGTTCAATGAAGAGAAGGACAGCGTTGCTCCTGTCCGTGGCCGTGGCCCTGGCCACTCCAGTGGGCGCGGCCATTGCCCTGGGGCCGCTCAGCGGCCTGTCTGAATCGGCGATGGGGGCCATGCTCGCCATCGCCGGAGGCTCATTTCTCTACATCGCCGCCTCGGACCTGCTCCCGGAGACGCATGAAAAGGATGTGCTGCAGAACGTGACCTTTGTCTTGGTTGGCGCTGGCTTAATGTATCTGCTAATCAAGCTCTTCGAGTAGCCCACCCTAGACCTCAGCCGGAGCACCTCCAGTGACCCCTGAGATTCCCTCGATTTCCTCCAGCCTGAAATCGCTCTTCAGCGAGTATCAGGAAAGGCTCTTCCATCTCGATATCGGCATCGCAAAGGCTGGCACTACCTGGAAATCTTGGTGCCGGCCTATCTTTTCCCCAAACAACTTCATGAAATTGGCATACCGATCCTCCCGAAGGGATGCCCGGGGCCGAAATCGTCGCTCTTCATCTGCTCGCTGTATAATATCGCCGTTTTCACATTCATAACTTCTATAGTCTCGTGAGCCCCTTGATTTTTCCCTGCGCCCATCCGAGCATAAAACAGGGCAGCAGCAGGGACAACCTGCCCCAAAGCCCTTATACCCAGTGCTATAATTGGGATGAACAAATGTCAAGGCTGTTTCTGGACACAGATATAGGCACCAATGTCGATGACTTACTGGCGTTAGTGCTGTGCCTTAAATCAGAGGCGATAAAGCTGGAAGGGGTCACCACTGTCTCCGGCGACGTTGACATCAGGACCCGGGTCGCGCTCAAGGTGCTGCAACTCTGTCGCTCTGGCCACGTTCCTGTAGCTGCGGGTAGCAGAGAGCCCCTAACTATGGGCAAGGAGTTCCGGTGGGCGGGGTACGAGGGGGAGGGGATACTGTCCCCAGAAGATGAGCAGCTCAAGCCATTTCCCGGCGATGCCGTTGACCTCATAGTTTCCAAGCTCAGGGATGGCAAAGGTGAGATCAAGCCGGTGGCTATAGGCCCGCTGACCAATGTGGCCCAAGCTATAAAACGAGAGCCGACGTTAGTTGACTGTGTAAAGGAGCTGGTGCTCATGGGCGGCTCCATCTCGTCGCCGCACGAGGAGTATAATGTCATGAGTGATCCTGAAGCCGCAAATGTCGTCTTAACCTCAGGCATGCCCATCACCATGGTCGGGCTCAATGTGACCAAGAAGGTGCTCCTGGGCAGGGAGGAGATTCAGAGGATCAGAGATTCTGGAGGCCCCGTAGCCGAGCTGGTGTCGGATCAAGTTGAGCGCTATCTCAAATACAAGGCGATGGACAAAACGCCGATGCACGACCCTCTGGCTGTGGCCGTGGCCATCGACAAGAGCTTCGTCAGGACGGAGAAGATGAATATCACCACTACCGCCGAAGGGCGTACGGTGCCCGGCGGGGAGGGTCAAGCCATCGACGTCTGCGTGGACGTAGATGTTCCGCGGTTTAAAGACTTCCTTCTCTCTGCTATCACCAAGAAGTAGGGTGGGTGGAGCGTAGTGAAACCCACCACGGTCAGTCCGCAGCGTCCTCAAGAGGACTAACAACGGTGGGACAAAGCATCTTAATAGGTCGCCACAGCGATAATGCTTGGTCACGACCCTATCAAGAGTTGAAATGAGAAATCCTAAATAAAAGAGGGAATATCAAACGGAATCAAGGATATTGGCTCGCCTCTGCCGAATAGTGTGCCATTATATCCCCGGCACTCAACGCCTGGTTGTACATCCTAATTCCGGCTATTGAACCAACATAATAGTAAGAACCCAGTCTCCCCCATCCGATATACAAGTTCCCATCATTGGTAGCCTGGGCAGATACACCCGTCTTCGTAGCCACCAGACTGCCATCCTGGTAAATCCTTAGCTGACCAGCAGCACTATCGAAGACACCAACGAAGTGGTGCCATACGCCTGCAGTGGGTGTAACACTGTCCCTGGCGTACTTATTGTTGTAGTACCAAGTCATGGAACCACCATCGCCGTGGTATAACACAATACCCCAACTAGAGTCGCCAGAGTCCATTGGTTTACTGATTACCCTGTAGTTATCACTGGCACCAGCCACATATTTGGACCAGAACTCTACCGTTAGATCTCCAGTAATATCCAGACTGGGATCACTGGTAACCACAACATAATCATCGCCATCAAATGTCAGGACATTGTGACCGTTCTCTACCACCCAAGTCGCACCGTGAATTGTGCCATCGTTCGCATAGCCTGACAGGTCATGGGCGGTCGTGCCACTGCCTTCGTTCATTGGCAGATAGAGGACAAGGTTTTGGCTACCGGGCATACCAGGAACACCAGCATACTCGTTATACTGCACCGCAGTCACAGTCCCGTCGAAGGTGAAGGTCTGCGCTATGTTGGACACAGTATTGTCCAGGTGTACATGTATTGTGCCCACAGCGATTTCGCCTGTGTGCAGTTGCGTTCCCTCGTAGATGTCGGTGGTTGCGGGGTTATCATCCCAGAGCATTTCTACCAAGACTCCAGGAGGCGCATTGAACGTGATTCCGGTGAGGATCACCGGTACGCTCCCGAGGTTATGAATATCCACATCCTGATAGTAGTCGATGCACGGGTAGGCGTCGGTCAACTCCACATGCAGGATGTTGGGATCGCTACTGTCGACCCAGCAGCTGATGCTGCTGACGTCCTTATCCGGCGGCTCGGAATCATACGACGTGCCGACGCTCCACTCCACATTTAACTCACCGGTGTACACAATGCTATTAATGGTCAGGGTGTCAGACCACAGGGCAAAGCCAACACCGAGTGCTCCAAAGCTGATCGTCAGCACCAGACAGAGCGCCAGTAGCTTCCTCTTCACCTCTCACGAACCAAAAAATTACTCAAGTCCGGCTCCTGTAAAACCATCTACAAATTACCACGAAAGGGTGAAGATATTGGTGACAGCGGTGCCATCGATGGTGAACTATGGTGAACAAATGGTGACAATTAGGTGAAGAACCGGTGGGAAAAAGAGGAGCAGAAGTAAAAAATGAAGCGCATTAATATCCGCAAGACTCGTCTTCGCCTCCGGCATTACTGTCACCATAGCCGGAGGAAACCTGACCAGCAAGAAGTAGGGTGGGTGGAGCGTAGTGAAACCCACCACCCAAATTAGCAGTAGCTGGATATATGCCCGGGCGGAATGCAATTGCAGCCCTGGAGGAGGAGGTGATCTTGGTGGGGAGGCGATGCGGTTGTTTGGCAACTCCTCCTGTCATTCTGCCCCTGCCACCTTCGCTATCGCTCAGGGTGACAGAATTCACAATCTGCTGCAATTTCAGAGCTGCAACGGACTTGATGGATACTGTATAGTTAATTGCTGGGCGGCCTTCAGGCAGGTTAGAGAAGTCCGAGACACAAGGAGGTTCTGAAATGTCTTACGAGATGCCTAAATGCAAGGTCACTGTGCTCAAGAAGACCATAAACCAGGACTTGATTGATGATTATTTGGACGATGAATACAAAGGTATTGGTCTCTGTGAGTGTTTCAGAGACGGCCAGGAGATTGTGATTGAAGACTACTCGGTGGTGCCCGAGGGTTTCTGTGCCTCAGCTTGGGCAGATATACGCAAAGACATTTTGACTGCAGCGATGGGAGGCAATATGCCCGGGATCAGGCAATCAGGTACTTTCATCACCGGTTGCACCGATTGGTTCAGGCCAGTAATCTTTAAGGTGGAGAGGATGGGAAATGACTGACACAAATACCTACCTACAGATGATGGTGGTATCCAATCCTTTGATGGAGCCAACCGTTCGTCCAGCTATCCAAGCACTTAAAATACCTTCGGGTAGTCGAGGACTGGATGCAGGATGTGGAATTGGTCTCCAGGCATTGTTACTGGCAGAGGCCGTGGGACCCACCGGGCATGTCACCGGCCTTGATGTAGTCCCCGAGTTTCTCCTTTACGCAGAGGGAATTGTGGAGAAATCCGGCTTGTCGGGGCAGATATCCTTTCAAGAAGGGGACGTGAGCAAACTTCCCTTCGACGATGATACCTTCGATTGGGTATGGAGTTCGTGTTGCGTGGGATATTCTGCTACTCTGGAACCTCTGCCATCGTTGAAGGAACTTGCACGGGTGGTGAAGCCTGGCGGCAGCGTGGCCATCTTTGCCTGGTCTTCTGAGAAGCTCCTTCCCGGCTATCCCCTGCTGGAGGCCCGCCTTAATGCGACCTCTTCGGGGCTTGCTCCCTTCGCTAAGGGGAAAAGGCCCGAATTGCACTTCTCGCGCGCTCTGGGTTGGTTCCATGATGCGGGCCTGGAGGAAGCCACGGCCCGGACCTTTGTCGGCGACGCTTATGCCCCGCTGACTGATGAGCTTCGCTGCGCCCTGGTGGCACTCTTTGAGATGCGCTGGCCAGGGGTGGAGTCTGAGCTGACGCCAGAGGAATGGGCGGAATATCAACGTCTTTGCCTGCCGGAGTCACCGGAGTTCATCCTAAATCATCCGGATTACTACGCTTTCTTTACCTGCTCGATGTTTCATGGCAAGGTTGCCAATTTGGCTTGAGGTCCAATAAAGTGCGGACTTGACACGGCTATACCAGCTATTTAGAGTGTCAGTTGCTGAATCATTTCTACTGTGGCTCTTGTGACATCTATAGAACCAGGCTATATTGCCCTGTACCACTCCGGTGAACTGGAGCGCCGCGCTCAGGCGCTTGAAGCCAGACTGGCCTCCTGCGATATTTGCCCCAGAGAGTGTAGGGTCAACCGGCTGGCAAATAAACTGGGGTTTTGTCACTCAGGGCATCTGCCAATAGTCCCGGCGGCCTGTGCCCATCAGGGAGAGGAACCGGCTATTTCGGGAACCAGGGGGTCGGGGACAGTATTCTTTGGCAATTGTAATATGAGATGTGTTTATTGCCAGAACCACCAGATAAGCCAGAATTGGAGAAGGCAAAAATCAAAGGAGACCGACTGCCATACCCTGGCTGAAAAGATGCTCTACCTTCAGGATGATCTGGGCTGCCACAATATAAATTTTGTTTCGCCCTCCCACTTTGTCCCCCGGGTGGTCCGTGCTGTCCTGGAAGCAGTGCCTATGGGGCTTCGAGTGCCACTGGTCTACAATACGAGTGGCTATGATTCTGTTGCTTCTCTGAGAGAGCTTGACGGTATAATTAGCGTCTACCTGTCCGATTTAAGATATGCCTCTGATAAATGGGCTAAGAAGTTCTCGCGTACACCGGATTATGTGGCACGGGCGCGCTTGGCCATCAGAGAGATGTACAGGCAGGTTGGAGACCTGGTGGTGGATGAATATGGCTTGGCGCAAAGGGGATTGATCGTGCGCCATCTTATCTTGCCCAACGGTCTGGCGGGCAGTGAGGAATCATTAGCATGGCTGGCCAGTGAGCTTTCTCCCGAGGTGACAATCAGCATAATGTCCCAGTATATGCCGGTGCACAGGGCACAACGAATATCTTTACTTTCCCGAACGATTACACCGGATGAGTATGAAACGGTCCTCCAGCTACTATCTGACCTGGGATTGGAAAACGGCTGGGTACAGGAAATGGGGGCAGCAGAAAACTACCTCCCTGACTTTGAACGAGAAGGACATCCCTTCTCTCCTGAGAGAACAGAGAAGCTTTTACCCCGATAGGTATTCCGTGACCGCAGATCCTATTATCGTAATCGGTGCTGGGGCAAGCGGCATGATGGCCGCTGGCCGGGCTGCCGAGCTTGGTGCCGGCGTCATCCTGCTGGAGAAGACCGAGCGCCCCGGCAATAAAATCCTGATCAGTGGCAAGACACGTTGCAACCTGACCAATGCCAAAGAGTTGGATGACTTCATCGCTATGTATGGCCCCAACGGCCGCTTTCTCTATAGCGCCTTCCACCGCTACTTTCGCGATGACTTGCTGGCTTTTTTGAGGCGCTACGGCGTGGAGACCAAAACCGAACACGGTGGGCGAATCTTTCCCGCCTCCGACGATGCCCGCGATGTGATCAAGGCCTTGGAGCGGTATATGGCTGACCACGGTGTCCAGTTGCGCACCGGCATCGGAGTAACCGGAATACAGGTTGATAATGGGCGAGTGACCGGTGTACAAACGGAGAAGGAGGCTCTCCCGGCGGCAGCAGTGGTCCTGGCGACTGGCGGCGCCTCGTATCCCGAGACTGGCTCCACCGGTGACGGCTATCGCCTCGCCGCCGCTCTCGGCCACACCATCACTAAATTGCGCCCGGCTTTAGTCCCCCTGGTTGTCTCCGAAGTCCAGCGGGCTAAGAGTATGCAGGGCGTCAGCCTGCGCAATGTGCGCCTGACCGCCTATCAGTGTCCTGCTGACGAGATCAGTCCCCTGCTGACCCCAAACACCGATTGGGGACGTGGTATAAGTGATAAGCAGCCGCCCTGGCCTATCATCGAAAGCCGTATGGGAGAGATGATGATTACCCACTTCGGCATCGGGGGGCCGATAACGTTGCTGATGAGCTTGACGATAGTGGATGCACTTCAAAACGGGCCCGTCAGTGTGTCCATTGACCTGAAACCTGCCCTCGATGAAAAGCAACTGCGCCAGCGGCTTCAACGAGACTTCGACCGCTACGGTAAGCGGAGCTACAGGAACATCCTCAAGGGGCTATTGCCGCAGAAGATGATTGACCCCTTCGTCGAGATGACCGGTATAGCGCCCGACAAGCCCGGCCACCAGATAAACGGCGAGGAACGGGAACGGCTGCTGCGCTTGCTCAAGTCACTCCGCTTCAACATCAAGGGCCCGTTATCGCTAGCCTCCGCCATGGTCACCGCTGGGGGTGTCTCACTCGAGGAAATCGACCCGCGCACCATGGCCTCGCGCCTGGTCCAGGGACTCTACTTCTGCGGCGAGGTAATGGACCTGGACGGCGACACCGGCGGCTACAACCTGCAAGCCGCCTTTTCTACAGGCTACATTGCCGGCGAGCAAGCTGCCCACGGGACCGCCAGTTAAAGAGGTACAGGATACTTCCTGCCGGGGGTCTGGGGGTGTCCCCCAGTTTCAAAAAGTCCCCCAAGACTGGGGGATTCAGGGGGTTCAAAAGAGTTGCTGAGCAATCTCATAATATATGAACGCCAAACTCTTTCAGGCTTTCTGTCAAAGCGCTCAAGGGAAGCCCGATCACATTAAAATAATCGCCTTCAATCTTCTCCACAATGACTGAGCCCAGTCCTTGAATGGCATAGGCCCCGGCCTTATCTAACGGCTCCTTCGACTCAACATAGGCATCGATCTCATTCGATGTCAACTTTCTGATATAGACCTTCGTTTCTACCGATTTGGATAGTGCTTTGTTGGTGTCTGTATCCATAATGGTGAAACCGGTGATAACCGAATGCTGCCTCCCGCTTATTGTCTCCAGCATTTTTCTGGCCTCGGTTTCCGTTTGCGGCTTGCCCAGTATCTTACCTTCAAGAACAATAAACGTATCCGCCGCAATAACCAGGGCATTCCTGTATTTTTCGGCAACCAGCTTGGCTTTCTCCAGGGATAGCGATTTCGCCAGTCCGTGTGGTCCTAATTCAGAGCTTAGATTCTCCTCATAGTTGCTTGGTTCGACCTCGAACTCCAGGCCGATTTTCTCCAGCAGTTCCTTTCTCCTGGGAGATGCCGAGGCCAATATAATTTTTTTCATATCGTTGTCGGGGGCCTCCAAAGCCCGCTGTCCTATTATACATTCTGGCGAAATGTTAAACTATTCTCCCATAACACCTTACTTATAGTGTCTTGACTTTATTCCGCTATAATTCATAATGAATTGTTCGACGTTAATTCTAGCTTAGCGCTTGACAATCTTACGAGCAGGATGTTTAGGATGGCTATATTTATTTTCTATAGGGCTCTGTTGTGAAGGAGTATGGCAATGGAAAGGCCAACTGACCTTGACAAGTGTCGGGCTATATTAGCTCTTCGCACTTTTAACCTTCCACGAGATACCGTAGCCAGTATCGTTGCATGTGCCAAGGAGACTGTTGGCGATGTTGAGCAATGGTTCCAGGAGATCCCGTTTGAAGAAGCTGTGACGCTATGCGGTGATGAGCTTATCAAGAAACAGGCTCGACAATTGCTGAAGGAATCACCTCAAATTAGTGTCGAGTTAGCGTTAGAAGCAGGTGCAGTCACTGCAGATACAATCCTGCTCAACTGGAGACATGATTACCTGTCTGCAGTTCTGGCGGATATGTTTACGAAGCATGGAAATGACCTTAAGAAGACGGCCAACCTGTTTGCATCTTTCTGGGAGCAGTATGCTTTGAGTCATCCTGTGGGTGGTTACCAGGGTTACATCATTGATGATTCGCAATTTGAGCAAATTGACGCCCAGCTTGCTATGAGCTACTTATATCACCTCAAGGCTGAGTTTTCCGAGTTTTCGGGGATTAAAGACTGGCGCGACCTGCTCAGCATAGACCTGAGCACGGAGGCTCAGTCCAAGCTTGCTTTGATGGCTAAGAGGGGGGGCTTCGGAGGCACATGCCCCATTTGTGAATTGTGGTAACACCTGGAGCTTATGACAATAATTCAGGTTTCTGAGAAGGGATCAAGCTCCCGGGACTTTTCAGGAAACATACTCTCCTTAAGCTTGCCGGTGAACAATCTGACGGAATCTGCAATTGATGGGAATACCGCAGCGGCAGAATGTCTGCCCGCGCATGATGCAATCGCAACTCTGGGGAGGGAGGTGGGTGTGGCGGGGAGATAGTATTCGGATCTGAGAGATGAATAATTTGGCAATTGCTTAGTAACGGCCCACTGAAGCACCTAAGCAACATGGCACCAATGCAACAATGGCACCCGTTGTTGCATAATGATAGTTGCTGGGAATTATTTAAAAAGCTAAGATTGATGCAGGGCGTGGTAGTGGATTCTAAGTATTTGCTTCAGACAGTCAAGGGGGACTTGGAGTTCTTGATGAACCAATGGACGCAGGACATTGATGACGATTCTATGCGCAGGAGTAGTAGCGTGCTTAGGATTCTACTAGTAGATGAGGCATTGCTTCTTGCTTGGCGTGAAGCAGGATTTCGAGAGCAGCCGATAATCAAGGCGCCAAGCCTGGAGCCTCTCTTGACTCAAATCAGAAAGGACAGAATCGCTTTTGCACAAGCAGGTGGGGCGAAATTCAAGGGGGAAGAGGTTAGCAACATAATGTTGGTCCGTGGTTCTCCTGAAGAGGCAATGCGCTTTTTTGAGGCACAAAATGAGAGGCAGCATATAGAATATACACTGGCTCAATTCGTGAAGTCACCATGTATCGTTGTTTCTGGGAACATTGTCAATAGGCAAGAAGTAATTAAATATGTCTGCAATAAACTTGGCGGAACGCATATAGACACTAGCAGGGATGTCGGAAGTAAAAATGAGAGGAAACGTGCAAAGGAACAAAAATTTGTTGCACTTGATTCAGTTTACGATAGCACTGAAATCGCTGGTAAGAATGCCATTTTCTTTGAGTTACTTTCCATAGGACAGAACTTGGTTAGGTCAGAAGACATAAAACGGCTAGTTAGCACAATAGATTGAGGTTAGGCTATATACAACCTCAGCTAACTAGTGCGGAATTCCTGTCGAAGAGAAGGTTGGCAAAGATACCTTCTTACGAAATCTACAATTGCTGGAAATACCGTGTGGCTGTTGCTGTTGGCTTAAAGCGGGAGAGAGGTGAACAGGTGGTCGTCATCCAGGGCGGCTATCTCGGCCGGGGTGAGATGGGAATAAGGCTTTACCTGGAACTGGATGCCCTCTTCTCCCCAGGAGAGAGCTACTGATTCCCCGGCGCCGTCCACTTTGTCGATGCTCAGTCTGTTGTTGCCCAGGGTGGCCCCGGAGACCGCCTGCATGGTGTCGATGAGGCAGCCACCGGCCCGGGCCCATATCTTCAGCCCGGGGTCGCGCAGGTTCAACTTCAGCTCCGTGATTGCCTTCAGTGCTATCCTGACCCCGACTGCTAACCCGGCGCATTCCTCCCCGTGAAAGTTCACTGCCTCCTTGGCCAGGCTGGCATAGCAGGCTGTATTTCCGTAGAATCTACCCTCGCCGCCCACAGCGCTGAAGATGCAGTCCCAGCCGACGGAATACGGTTTAATATCGAGCACTGGAGTGCCATCGGCCACGTCCAGCACTACCTTCAACCTGTTCCCATTTCGCTCCAGTATTTTGGTCGTGCTAAGGGATATGGGGTTGGGGCGGGCAGGGCTCCTGCTGGCGAAAACTCCCCGGGCACTGACCCATTCCGGCACTATACCGTCGGGGAAAAAGCGGCGGCAGAGCCTGACTTGCAGGATATCCCGATCGCTCCGGTGCAACCAGCAGAGGACGAAGATATGGCTCTTGTCCTCGATTCCCTCCAGGCCATCGAGGTATTTATCGAAGATCTCGATCTCGGCCTCAGTGCCGTAGAGCGGCATCTTCCGGTCGGTGCAGGGGGGGATACTCGAGTGCACCACGCCGATAGGCTCTAATGTTATATCCTCTGCCATGAGCGCCTCTCCTGAGTCGCCATAAAAGCCCGGCTACAAAAGGGCAACCGCACTGAGCCCGAGGCATAGAGCTACTGCGACTGCCGAGCCTGCATAGTAGAACCTTGGCTGCCTTGCCGGCAAGGAGACAGCCCATTGCCTCGACTTCACGCCTGCCCAGTATCCCAGGGGGAGGAAAATAGCACCCAGCCCTGTGGCCGCCGGGCCGTGCAGCGGGAAGATGAATTGCCAGGGTGTGTTCACTATCAAGGGATGGGTCTGGGTGACATAAAAAGCGGCATAAACAAAGGCCACCACACCCAGGAAGCCAGCCAATGCCCCGGCCGCGATCCCGACACGGAGGAGAGACCTGCCCTCCAACCCTTTCAGCAGCAACGCAGCCACCAGAGCGAAGACGATAGACTGCACAAATGCAGACAGGGCAGGATTGACCACGGGCTGGTAGACGACACTGCCCTTGACTATGGGCAGGGTGACGATAGCGAAATTCAGCAGCTTGAATGCTGCCGCTACTATGCCGATCCCGATCAGCATAGCCGGCTTCTTGTAGATAGCCAGGGCAAAAGCCATGATGAAGAACCCGACGATGGCTCCTGTGAGCGGACAGATGCAGACTTTACTCTGATTGAGGAGAGGTCCCACGCCTGAGAACAGGACCCCCACCGACACGGCGTCGAAGAGCCCCCAGATGGAGCCGAAGACCAAGATCCCGATGAGAATAGACTTCTTGTTCTGCCATCCTCTAATTCTTGCGCTCAAGCTTGCCATTCTCACTCCTTTCCCGTCCCGCCCTTGGCGAGCTTATCAGGTAATAGCGGTAATCATCTTCATCATCGATGTCGCAGAAGATGCTTTCCGATTCGACTTCTACTTCCAGAACGTCTTCAGGATGGGCAGCTATTATTCCTCTTGCCCCGACATCACCGGTCAGGCTCGACAATTCAGCCTTGTATTTCATGTCGAAGATAACGGGATGGCCTCTTCTTTTTTTATAGACGGGAGCGACTATACCTTGTCTCTGCTCCGAAAAGGCACTTATAAGCTTAGCAATAATCCATTTCTCTATCAAGGGCAGGTCCGCCAGGGCCAGCATGATGCCCTGGGCATTGTTGCTGACTGTGGTCAGGCCGCAGGCGATGGAGGTGCTCATTCCGGAATTGTAATCGGGGTTGATCACGACCTTGACCGGCTTGTGGGCTATCCTTTCCGCCAGCTCCCCGGCTCTATGCCCCAGCACCACAATGGTCTCGTCTATTCCGGCGACATCGGTGAAGGTATCAATCACCTGTTCCAGGAGGGTAGAAGGCCCCCAGGGCAGAAGCTGCTTGGGAAGACCCATACGTTCGGACGCGCCTGCCGCCAGGATTATCGCTGAGATCATGGTCCCTTCTCTGCCTCTCGTCTTACCTTAATGATCTCCCCCAGGATGCTCACCGCAATCTCCTCCGGGGTCTCAGCTGCGATATCCACTCCGATAGGTGTGTGAACCTTGCTCAATACCTCCTGTGACACACCCAGGGACTGCAAACGAGAAAATACGGTCTTCACCTTTTTCCGGCTGCCGATCATACCTATATACTTAGCATCGGTGGTCACTGCCCATTCCAATACCATTTGGTCGGTTTCATGGCTTCTGGTGACAATTGCTATATAGGATGACTCACCTATACTGAACTCGGGGAATAAGGTGGGGAAATCACCAGCGTAGATTTCATCTGCCTCGGGGAACCTCTCTGAGTTGGCGAACTCGGAGCGGTCGTCGATTACCACCACTCTGAAACCGCACATCTTGGCCATCCGGGCCAGGGGGAACCCGACATGACCGGCGCCGAAGATGAACATAGTTGGAGAAGCGACGATGGGCTCGATAAACACATCGGTGATTCCGCCACAGATGCCTGCCTCCGGCACTTCCCCGGTGAGGTCGAAATGCAGCATCTTTGCTTTGCCTTCGGTCAGCACTTTCATTGCTTCCCTGCAGACCATATCCTCTAAGCCTCCGCCGCCTACCGAGCCCACAGTGGTGCCATCGCCTCTGACCAGCATCTTGGTCCCCACCTCTCGGGGTGTAGACCCCTGGACTGAGATCACTGTAGCTATGGCTGCTGGTTTGCCCTCTCGCAGGCTATTTACGATTTCCTCATAGAAAGCTTGCATCTGCTAACGCCCCTCAAGCTCCTGCCATCGAGAGAAAGCTTCCACTTCATCCAGGTCATCGAGGTCGGTGGAGAAGTCGTAGCCCTGATAATGCATCGAGATCGCTTCCAGGACCCCATGAGCAATGACCTTCATCTTGGTCCTGATTGTGTAGCAGGCCTTCTTGGAGCCTGTGGGGTCTATCTCTCCCAGTTTGGCTCCTTTACTCACCTGTAGCCCGTTCCGCAACAGACCTCGGAGCGCACCGCCGATTTCCGCCTCGACTGGCTGCTCTCCAACGAAGGCCACCACCTCCCCCTGGGAGACCTCATCCCCGATGTCCTTAACTGATGAAAGCAGGCCTTCCTCGGGGGCATGGAGCACCCTGACATCGGTCATTCCTTCAATTGGCATAGGGACTCCGGTGTCGGTCTCTGCTTCGCCCTCGGTTATCACCCGGCCTAAATTCCTGTTAAAGTTGGTCTCCACTACCACGTGGGCGTCTCGGCCCGCATAGAAGCCAGGTCCCAGCCCGATGACCAGCGGGGCATCGCTGATCTTGGTCCCCAGGTTCCTCTTGGCTATTATGGCATCGATCAAGATGTCTGGATGCAGGGAATCCCTTGTCTTGGCCTCGGGATCGACAATGATAGCGATCTTGCCCTCACGCCAAACGGCAAAGGCATCCTCGGGCATTTCGATAGACTTGGCTATTACTCCCTCGATCTCTTTTTCTCCGTCGTAGATGGCTTCGGAAAAGGCAACCCCCCGGCATATTGCCTGGGGATGGGGAGCCTCGGTGATACAAACTCGAAGGCGGGCACGATGCAACCAATGTGCCACGCCTGTGCCGATCTCGCCACCTCCTTTGATCAGAACGACCAAGCCTCCGGGTTCATAGCTCATGGGTTGGGCTTTGCTCGCAGGAATTAAGCTACTCTCGTGTATCCAAGCCCATTTTAGTCACCGTATCACTGTCCTGTCAAATTGCCTCGGCGAACAGGGTTGGTGTATAGGTCTCTGGGCTTTCCTCCTCTTACAGTCGTCTCATATATTCCACCATCTCGCCCTGGGCAAAGCCAAGGGAGTCCAGGAAGGAAAGCAGCCACCAGTCATGCCAGTTGGCCATAGTGGCCACCCTCCTTATGTTCCTGGACCGACAGTGGTCGATGAATCCTTGCATCAGTCTGCTGCCGATATGCTGGCGTCGATAGTCGGGGTCTACCCCGATTAGTTGTATCCATCCTGTGTCAGCCCGGGCGTAGGTTGAATCCACAACCCGGCCCAGGATGAAGCCAACTATCTCTCCTGCCTCGGTCTCGGCCATAATACTGATGTCCAGTTGCCCGCCCAGATAGTCGCTCGGCATGTCGGCATAGGTCATGGCACGCAGCGAGCCCTTGATCTTGCGATCGATTTCCAGTACGGGCTCGATATCCTCCTCCCGCATCTCACGGATGTTGACCATCACTTCTACCTCCTCCCTAACCCAAATTCGGGTCGCCCCGGTGGATAGTGCCTTGTATACCACGAAAGACCATCCCTGTCAAGAGCGCTGTTGCTTCCGCCCTACCCGATTGCGTGAAACGGGATTTCAATATAGAATAGGGGAAACAAAAAGTGGGGGTGCCGTGGAAAAGACTATAGTTTTGCTGGGGACCCTGGACACCAAAGGGGCGGAGTATGCATATGTCAGGGACAGGATTGTGGAGCAGGGCTGCCGGGTGATAGTGGTAGATGCCGGGATATTGGGTCAACCCAGATTCCAGGCGGACATAACACGCCAGCAAGTGGCCCAGGCCTCCGGCTCTACCTTGGAGCAGATAGCCTCTTCCTCTAAAGCCCCGGGAGAAGCTATGGAGGTGATGATCAAGGGTGCGGTGCAAATTGTCCACGACCTTCGCCAGTCAGGGCAGCTTGATGGCATCCTGGCCCTGGGCGGGAGCGTGGGCACCATGTTGGGCACTGCAGCAATGAGGTCTCTGCCTTTGGGCATACCCAAGGTGATGGTCACCACTCAAGCCTCCGGCGATGTTCGTGCTTATGTGGGCACCAAGGATGTGGTGATGTTCCCTTCCCTGGCCGATATCGTCGGCCTGAATCGGATAACCGAAAGCGTGCTGACCTCAGCCGCCGGTGCCATTGTCGGGATGGCCAGGACTGCTCCAGGCCTGGTGTCCTCTGATAGACCACTCATCGGACTTACCCTTCACGGGGACTTGATGTCCTGCGTCAACGTTGTCATGGAACTGCTCGAGGAAAGAGGCTACGAGCTGGTTGTTCTTCATGCCATTGGCAGCGGCGGCATGATGCTTGAGGAGTGGGCGGAACAGGGCCTGCTCGATGGCGTGTTTGATCTGGTGACTACTGAGGTGCTCCAGCATATGGTCCGTGGCCTCTATGATGCCGGGCCAACAAGAATGGAAGCAGCGGGCAAAAGGGGTATGCCGCAGCTGGTAGCTCCGGGCAAGGCTGACATAATTACTTTCGATGGTACCAAGGGGACGCCTGAGCACCTGAAGGGGCGGATGACGGCGATGCATACCCCTGTTCGTTGTGTGGCCCGAACCACCAAGGAGGAAAGGGCCCTGCTCGGGAAAACCATCGCCGAGAAGCTGAACAAGGCCTTGGGCCCTGCTGCTGTGATCATCCCGAAACGGGGTGTTTCACCTGCTGACAGCGAAGGCAATGAGTGGTATGATCCCGAGGCCAATCTGGCCTTCAGCGAGGCCGTGAAAAAGGCTGTCAAGCCCGAGGTCAGAGTTTTGGAAGTGGATGCTCATATCAACGATAGGATATTTGCCGAAACAGCAGTGGCTCTACTCGATGAGTTGATGAAAAGCGCCCGCTGATGGATATCGGAAGCAGTCGTGGAAGAGGTTGGCAGTGCTATGGGTGAGAGAGAGCGGATTCCGCCGGGGCAGAGGGTAGTTGCTAAGCTTCCCGTCCTTCATGTGGAGTCGGTGCCCAAGTTTGACCCCGTTACCTGGGAATTCCGAGTTTCAGGATTGGTTGAAAACCCGCTGCGGCTTAATTGGGACCAATTTTACCAGCTATCCAGCTTCACAAGGATGGCCGATTTCCACTGCGTAACTGGATGGTCGCGGCTTGACTGTCAGTGGCGAGGAGTTGCTTTTAAGACGATAGCTGCTTTGGCCAAACCCCTTCCTCAGGCAGAACACGTCTTGATCTGGTCCCAGGGAGGTTACAGTACCAATTTAAAGCTGGTTGACTTGATGGATGAGGACATATTGTTTGCCCTGGAACTCGATGGCAGGCCTCTGGAACCGGCTCATGGAGGCCCTGTGAGGCTGATAGTGCCCAAGAAATATGCCTATAAGAGCGCAAAATGGGTTCAGGCGCTGGAATTCCTGGAACAAGAGAAGCTCGGTTACTGGGAAAACCGGGGCTACAGCAATTCTGCTGATCCCTGGACCGAGGACAGATACAGTTAACACTCGGCTGACATAAAGAGTGAGAGCCGGGATAGCCCGGCTCTCACTGCTGTGCTTGTCACAGCTTCTTAGCTGGCCTTGATCTCGATGTGCTTCGGCTTGGCCTCTTCGGCCTTGGGCAGCCTTATCTCCAGCACGCCGGCGTCGAAGGTGGACGAGGCTTTGTCCGCATCTACACGCGCCGGGAGCGATATGTGCCGGTGATACCGGCCAAAGTACCTCTCGCACATGTAGTAGCCCTGCTCCTCCTTTTCCTCCTCCGCCTTTTTCTCGGCGTCTATGGTCAGGATGTTGTCCTCGAAGCTGATCTTGATGTCATCCTTGCTGACACCGGGCAGCTCAGCTTTGACCACCAGCTCGCTCTCCTCCTCGTGCATGTCTATGCGCGGGAGCAAGCCTCCGTCTTCCCTGCTGGTCCACCCGTAAGCCCCAAGCCGCTCAAACATCCCGTCCAGGTCCTCCCACAGACTCAATGGTCGGTAGAAAGGCTCCCACCTGGTCAAGGTCCTTCTTGGGCTTGTTCTAACAAGCGCCACCATCGTTAACCTCCTTTCTCAAAGGATTTTAGCTCTCAGGTAGACACTGTGTATGCGACTTTTGTCACAGTGACCACTTTTCCCTGCATGGGGGCCTGGCATCGCGCCGATATCTTGGTCTGGCTGTCACCTTTTTGCGGTACTTGGGGGGTACAAAAGTAATACTGGAGTAGGTGCAAAAGTCATATTGACCATGTCGATTGCCTGCATGATAGCATGAAAATACAGCAATCGCATAATAGACGCTATCGCCATACACTGCGCATCATCAACACTCATGTTGAGTTTGTCGGCGCGCAGAAGAAAGGTAAAAGGAGGAGGCTTGTTCTTTCTGCGTTTACAATTCTGCAAAGGGAGGCGAACAATCTGAATCTGCGTAAGCGGAGAGCGAGCTTGAAATGAAGCATTACTATCCGTTGAGCACGGGTGATATCAGCAAGTATTGCCATATGAGTACCTCCACCGTCAGGAAGTGGATTAAGTCTGGCCGGCTCAAGGCATATAGCACTCCTGATGGCCAGTACCGTGTAGAGCTAATGGATTTCAGGAACTTCCTGGAAAGGTATGGGATGCCGATTAGAGAAGGCTACTTCGATGATGACGAAGATGAAGTGCCCCTTGCCGAGCGGTGGCCCCAAAGCAGAGCGTCTCTCACTGTGCCACAGGAGAAGATGAACCATCGCAGGAATAGGGTTAATGTTTGAACAGCTAAGGACGGATAGCTAAGGCAAGGTCGAGGAGGTCGAAATGCAAATACCGGTGGAGACTCTGGAGAGACTCAATTCACGGTGCAAGCGGATCGCGGACCCCGGGGTGAATATAGAGCAACTGCGCCGCGAGAGCGAGAGCACAAGAAAAGACTGGTGGAAGGAAATAGAAGCAATCAAGTCGGAGTATAGCGCCCTTCCCTACGACCGGGATAAGTTCTTGGAATCTAACATTGCCCTGGCCAAGTTGAAGCTGGTAGTTGCCGCCTTGGAGAGCGGGGAGAAACCGCCTGATGGACATGGCTTCCGACAGGAAGAGATCGATTTCCTCCAGGAGTTTGAGCAATTTGCAATCTACGATAGGCTTTCGGAGGAGGACATCAAGCACTATATCAAAGCTGGTGATGACCAGCGGGGAATCATCAAGCTGGCAAAGCAGGCCTCTGCCGGTGGATATGACCAGATATACAAGGTTATGGAACGCAGAAACATACCGGCTGACCTCGCTCTGGCGTTGCAGCGAATATATCGGGAACGTATAAGTAAAATGGAGGCGGCAACATCGGAGTTCAGATTGAGCGACTTGGCGAGAGAGGTTGAAATGGTGGAGGCCAAGGGAGGGGTCACAGGCCAGGAAGTTCAGCTTGTGGAGCAGTCCTACATTGCTGAGCTTGATACAAGGCTCAAGCAGGTTAAGGGAGAGTTGAAGTTCAAAAAGATAAAGAAATTCGATCGGCTGAAGAGAATCCATGCGGAGCTGAAGACAATCAAACCGACCTCGATGGGGCATCTGAAGGAAACAGTGCCTCATGGCCTGGGAATTAGAGCTGTGGCTAAAAAAAGGAAACTATTCATCTTTTCCAATACTTTCCTCCTCCTCGAGGTTAGGGTGCTCAGTGATTACAAACAGCTCCATCTGAGCGGGCGCGATATGGAGAGAACAACGCCCGGTGAGCTGATGCTTCATGTGGAGGAAGTGGCTCCCAAGGCGAAGGGGGATACTTATGTGCTGGCGCTTGCCGCCACGCCGGGCTGGAGTGATCAAGCCATAGAGCGTATTAAGCAGGTGGGCAGCCTGTATCCCAACCTGCGAGTGGTGCTCATAGACTTGAAAGATAAAGAAATGCACTATGAGCACGATGACAAACTGGAGAGAATTCTGCCGTATCTGAAACCAAAGTCCTAAACAGCGGGAAAGCGCGATGAAAAACTTAAAGAGGGAGAACATGGCTTGGGGCGAGAGAGCCAAATCGACTTACCTGTTTGCATTGTATGTGGTGATGTTCTTGGCGTTGGCCTGGTGCATAGTTGGTATAGGCGCAGGCCAGGTCTTTGCCGCCATCTCGGATACCGATCCACAGTATGTGCCGATTCTGGCGTCGCCGGCTGATGGCGCATCGACCAATAATAGCAGGCCCACCTTCGATTGGTCCGATATCACTGACCCCTCAGGGATCACCTACAGGATCCAGATAGACAACAACTCGAATTTCTCCAGCCCGGAGCGTGATGAAAATAACATCAGCAATAGCAACTGGACCATGGACTGGGACTTGAGTGATAACACCTACTACTGGAGGGTGAAGGCGATTGATGGCCTCGGCAATGAGAGCGCTTGGTCGAGCACATGGTCGTTTACCGTGGATACCAACCAGCCTTCAACACCGAGCATGGTCTCTCCGTCAGGTTATACCAATGATACTACCCCCACGTTCGACTGGGATGATGTCACTGACACCTCGGGTGTCACCTATAGCCTTCAGGTTGACGATGATTCCAATTTCGCCAGTCCTATTCTGAGCAAGACCGGCCTCACCAGCTCTGACTACACCGCAACCTCGGGAGAGGCGCTCAGCGAGGACACCTACTATTGGCAGGTGAGAGCGGTGGATGGCGCCGGCAACCAGAGCGCCTGGTCCGGAAGCTGGTCGTTCGTTGTAGACATCACTGCACCGGCACCACCCAGCCTGAGCTCGCCCACCGATGGCAGCCTCACCAATACCAGGTACCCCAACCTCAACTGGTCTTACATCAGCGACCCCTCAGGGGTCACCTACAAGCTTCAGGTTGATGATAACGCGGACTTCTCTAGTCCCAAGCTGGACAAGAGCAATATCTCGGGCACAGGCTATACGGTAACCACGCCGCTGGATGAGACGACCTACTACTGGAGAGTGAAGGCGGTAGATGGCGCCGGCAATGAGAGTGCCTGGTCCAGTGAGTGGTCCTTCACTGTGGATGTCACCCAACCTTCAGTGCCAACTCTGGCATCTCCAACCGACAGCACCTTGACCAACAATCGTCGCCCGACCTTTGACTGGTCTGATGTCACTGATATATCAGGGGTCAGCTATAGAATCCAGATAGATAACAACTCGAACTTCTCCAGCCCGGAGCGAGATGAAAATAACATCAGCAATAGCACCTGGACCATGGACTGGGACTTGAGTGATAACACTTACTACTGGAGGGTGAAGGCAGTAGATGACGCTGGCAATGAGAGCGCCTGGACTGGTGCCTGGAGCTTTGTACTCGATGCCTCTAACCCTTCAACCCCGAGTATGGTCTCTCCTTCAGGGAATATCAACGATACCACCCCCACCTTCGACTGGGATGATGTCACTGACACCTCGGGTGTCACCTATAGCCTTCAGGTTGATGATGACTGGAACTTCTCCAACCCAGATGTGACCCAAACCGGGCTCACCAGTTCCGAGTATACCCTCACCTCTGGTGAAGCCTTGACAGAGGGCAACTGGTACTGGAGGGTGAAGGCCATAGATGGCGCCGGCAACGATAGTGGCTGGGCTGGCTACTGGTCGTTCACCGTGGACACTACCCCGCCGGCACCAACCACATTGAGCTCACCCGGCGACGGTGGCTTCACCAATACCCAATACCCCAACCTCAACTGGTCTAATATTAGCGATCCCTCAGGGGTCAGCTACAAGCTTCAGGTCGATAATAATGCGGACTTCTCGAGCCCTGAGCTGGACAAGAGCAGCCTATCGGGCACTGGCTATACCGTGCCCACGCCACTGGCTGAGACGACCTACTACTGGAGAGTGAAGGCGGTAGATGGCGCTGGCAATGAGAGTGCCTGGTCCAGTGAATGGTCCTTCACTGTGGATGTCACCCAACCTTCAGTGCCAACTCTGGTATCGCCGACTGATGGCGCATTGACCAACGATCGTCGCCCAACCTTTGACTGGTCTGATGTCACCGATCCATCAGGGGTCAGTTACAGAATCCAGATAGATAATAGCTCGAATTTCTCCAGCCCAGAGCGTGATGAAAATAACATCAGCAATAGCACCTGGACCATGGACTGGGACTTGAGTGATAACACCTACTACTGGAGGGTGAAGGCGGTAGATGGTGCCGGCAATGAGAGCGCCTGGACTGGTGCCTGGAGCTTTGACCTCGATGCCAACTCACCTTCGCAGCCGAACCTAATGACGCCCAATGATTGGACGAAGACCAATGACACCACGCCCAGCTTCGACTGGTCTGACGTAACCGATACCTCCGGGGTGAGCTACAGCATACAGATCGATGATGACTCCTACTTTTCCAGCCCGGTGCTGCTGACGCAGCAAGGGTTGGCGAGCTCGGACTATACCCTGAGTACTGGTGAGGCCCTGGCTGAAGGCACTTATTACTGGAGAGTGAAGGCCATAGATGGGGCAGGCAACGATAGTGGCTGGTCCTATTCTTGGACGTTCACCGTGGATACCAGCGCTCCTGGCGTGCCCAACCTGACATCGCCATCCGATGGCACAGCGGAAAATAGTCCGACGCCCAGCTTTAACTGGTCTGATGTCAATGATCCCTCTGGTGTGACCTACAACCTTGAGATCGCCTCTGACTCTAACTTCAGCAGCGTGGTGCTGAGCAAGCAGGGTTTGAACAACTCAGATTATGGTCTGGGTGGAGGTGAGTCCCTGACCGATGGCACTTACTACTGGAGGGTGAAGGCCATAGATGAAGCAGGCAACAGCGGCAACTGGTCAAATTCTTGGTCATTGACCGTGGATACCACAGCGCCCTCAGTACCTACTCTGGCGTCACCGTCCGATGGTGCATTGACCAATAACAACAGGCCCAGCTTCGACTGGTCTGATGTCAGCGATGCGTCTGGGGTCAGCTACAGGATCCAGATATCGAGATATGCCAACTTCGCCACCACGGAACGTGATGAAAGCTGGTTGGGCAGCAGTGATTACACCAGTTCTTGGGATATTGGTGATGGAACATATTACTGGAGGGTGCAGGCAGTCGATGGTGCCAATAACGAGGGCAACTGGTCCAGTGCCTGGTCCCTGACCATAGATAGCAGCTCGCCGCCGCAGCCGAACCTGATGACGCCCAATGATTGGACATATACCAATGACACCACACCCAGCTTTGACTGGTCTGACGTAACTGACAACTCCGGGGTGAGCTACAGTATTGAGATTGATGATGACTCCTACTTCTCCAGCCCGGTGTTGCTGACGCAGCAGGGACTGGCGAGTTCGGATTACACTCTTGATACGAGTGAAGCCTTGACCGATGGCACTTACTACTGGAGGGTTAAGGCCGTAGATGGGGCGGGCAACGATAGTGGCTGGCAGCAGTGGGCGTTCACTGTAGACACCACTGCGCCGGCGGTGCCTTACTTGACGTCGCCGTCTGATGGCGAAGTGCGGAATGACTTCGGCCTTAACTTCGACTGGTCTGATGTTGGTGACACTTCCGGTGTGACCTATAACCTCGAGATCGCGGATGACTCGGGCTTTACAAACATGGTGCTGAGCGAGCAGGGTTTGCATAACTCCGACCACGGTCTGGGGGGTTGGGGAGTGCTGACCGATGGTACTTACTACTGGAGAGTGCAGGCCGTAGATGAAGCTGGCAACGATAGTGGTTGGTCCAATTCTTGGACATTCACTATAGATACCACCGCGCCCTCAGTGCCCAGCCTGGTGTCTCCCGCCAATGGGACATCAATCGAGGATCCATTTGACCTCAGCTTTGACTGGTCTGACGTCAGCGATCCGTCCGGAATCAACTACAACTTCCAGATAGCCTGGGACAGCAACTTCTTCAACATGCAACGTGAGGAACGGTGGCTGGGAGATAGCAGCTATGCTATGGGCCAGGGAATGCCGGATGGCACATTCTACTGGAGGGTGCAAGCGGTTGATGCGGCCAACAATGAGGGCGGCTGGTCTGATTCCTGGTCGTTTACCGTCAAAACCCAAGACGATGGGGGAGGCTTGATGCCTTCCGATGGAGACAAGGGCTATTATCCTGGAGGGGGCGGTTCGGGGGACGATGGCCAGTCGGGAGGGCCACCGCTTCCTGTGATCGGTGGTGGAGTGTTGTTGGTGATAGGCAGCACTCTGGGCTATTTGATGATCAAGAGAAGGCGGAGAACGGTAGCACTGAGAAAGGAGTTCCAGGGTAAGCTGGAGCGGTGGGAATCGAAGGGGTATGACGTATCTGCGATGAAGGACAAATTGTTCGGCTAAGGCAAAGGAAGAGGTGATCGAGATGAAGCTTTCCAAACAGGCGGAGAAGGAATTCAGGGAGTTCGAGAAGAAGATTGAGAGACTGGAACAGGCGACCATCGAGTTGAACGCGCTGAATGCACCTCCGCAGGTTTTCGGCTCCGATATGGATTCCATGAGGCAGAAATTGAGGTCTCCCGGTCTGGTTGATGAGGTAGAGAAGGATCTCTCTACTCTGAAACAAAAGGTGGCCGAATATCGTGGCAGTTCGCCTTCTGGCTGGCCGTCCGCTATCGCCGGGTTTGGGCCTGAAGTGCCGCCCTTGGAGCTATCGGCGGAATTGGCCAGGTACACTATCCATGAGAAGTTGGGGTCTGGAGGATTCGCCGATGTGCATCGTGCGGAGCGAGACGATGGGCTCGTGGTCGCGCTCAAAGTACCCCGTCTCGCGGCCAATGAGACCTTTGTTCCCACCGACTTCCTTAAGGAAGCTGAGCTGTGGAGCAAGCTGAACCATGACCATATCGTCAAAGTGCACGAATATGGGGCCAGGCCCTATCCCTGGCTCGCTATGGAGTGTATGGAGAATGGTTCGCTCAGGGGCAAAATTGGCAGCCTGAGTGTGGCTCAATCCCTGGACATTGCGGCCAAACTGGCGCATGCGCTCTTTTATGCCCACCATCATGGAGTTATTCACAGAGACATCAAGCCTGAGAACATTCTCTTTGACTCTGAGGATACCCCCAAGTTTACTGACTGGGGCCTGGGAAAGGTATTGCTGGACCGTTCCTCCAGTGCCGCTGGGTTCAAGGGCACCTTGGCCTACTCTGCGCCGGAGCAGCTCGCCAGCTCGAAATTTGGCGAGGTTGACTGGCGGACTGATATTTATCAACTGGGTACAGTACTATACGAGATGCTCGCCGGCCGTTGGGTTATCACCAGCGATGAGCCCGGAGCTACGGTGACCCAAATACTAAATGAGGAGGTCGAAGCCCCGAGCAAGGCGGTTGGCGGCATCCCTGATGAACTGGACAAGATAGTTCTCAGGGCCATTGCTAAGAAGAAAGAAGACAGGTATCAAGATGTCTCCGCCCTCGCCGAGGAGCTGGAGAAAGCTTTGAAGCACGTCAAGGAGCATTGAGCTGATGAAAGCCCGCTTAGCAGTAGTGGGAGACGACAAGCTCGCTAGGGAATTCCCGATCAATGGCTCTGTGGAAATAGGCAGGGTGGGTGATAATTGGGAGGTGGCACTGCACACAGAAGGCCGGCAGGTACTTATCGGCACCCAGGATTCTTCAGTCTCAAAAAGACACGCTATGATCTATACGGAATCGGGCAAATTACTGATAAAGGACATGGGCAGCAGCAACGGAACCATGCTGAACAATCGGCTTTTACCCAACTGGCGTCGCAAGATGGGAAGTGACCCGGCTGAAGTAAAAAATGACTCCATGATAAGGGTGGGGAATACTGAAATGGAGATAAAGGTTGAAGCCGCCCCACTATTTGAGGACCTGGCCAGGATGGTTGAGAGCCTGGAATTGGAGTCGACGTTGAAGGGCCGGCACTCCGCCGCTGATGCCCAGAAACTGGCAAACTCATTCCGGGTTATTCTGGATATTAACAATAACTGCTGTAATACCCGTACCCGGGTCAAGGAGCTCAACTCCCGGCTGGACACGTTAAAGACATACCTGACTGATCAGGAGTTCCTAACCGAGGTGGCTGACATTCAGCGGAGGATTGCCGCTGCGCTTTATGAGGATGAATTCTTAGCAGAGGAGCACGTACGCGACTTGAAGGATTTTTGTACTCGCTTTACCGAATTGTGGAATGCCAAGTTCATGTGAGGTGACTGGACTAGGGGGCTTTGCTGCAGAATTTTATCACTTCAGCAAAGTTGTTGATCTTGGCCAGATTGGTCGTTTCCAGGAAGCCATCATAGGTGAGGTTGATCCACGGCTTTCCATGCATGGCACTGAGCTTCTCTGACATGGCAGCTACTATGCCTCCGGGCATGCAGCCGTGCGGCATCACCGATATCACACCGGCGAAATGTGGGTTCTCGAGCCATTCAACCCCGGCACCGATGCTGAGAACGGCCTCGCTGCCACACTTGGGTGAGAGATATTGTCCCGATAATTCCAGCAACTCCTTTATGGAGGGGTCTTTGGTGTCGAGCACTCCGGCGAAGCTCCTCGCTATGGAGCGTTCCTCGCGTCTTAGTAAAAGCCCTCTGATATAACCTTTGATGACCTTCCCCAATCTCCTCTCTCTAATGCCATCTTCGATGTTGCGGTGTGCCACATAGTTAAACCACTCCCCAATTGGAGAAACTACGACTTCAAGGCCAGCCTTCTCGCATTCCCTTACCAGGTTGCTGTTGCTGAATGGGTTGGAGCGCAGGAAGATCTCACCGTTGACCCCGACAACAGGCCTTCGTGGCAGATCAGGGTCGCGGAGCGACTTGAACTCGGCGATGGCAGCTTGCAAAACGTCATCCAGGTTTTCTTTGCTGCGGATGCGTTCGGCGATTCGGGTCAGGTATTCGCGGAAAAGCTGATCTGTGGTTCCTGCTGATTTTTCATAAGGGCGGGTGCGCCAGAGGAGCCTCTCCAGATGATCCACGGCCACAAAGCCTTTCCAGGCCAGTAGCTCGAATCCCGGGCCTAGACCTATATCACGATAGGCATTGTGCGATACCGAGGTCCGTATTGATAGGTCGAAGCCGATCTCGCGGAGTTGTCTGATCTGCTCCACCGCATATTTGCCAAAGCGGCACGGCCCGAATGAGGCGCCGAGAAAGCCCTCCACGTCCTTGGGGTAAATGCCATCGTGGCCGTTCTCATAGTAGAATCTCATAAAGTCACCCAGGGTTACTCGATAGGGCAGGCATTCCTTGCCCGATGTCACCCTGTTGCTATGGAGGAGATTTCTTTCGTCTTGCTCGGGAAGCACAACGGCATTGACACCGTAGGCTTGCATTGCTGCTGCCAGCACCTCAGCGTGGGCACACATTCTCGGTATTAGAAGCACCCCGTCGGTGTTGACGGTGGTCGGTGCTTCCCTGTAGTTCTTCTTGTCCCAAGTTGAGATTTGGTCCGGCTTGCTGGAGCGGGAGAAGGCATTGATTGTATCGCCGAAGGCCTCGAGGCGGGTGACAATACCAGCTTCGGCGGCGTGTTCATCTATTTCAAGCTGACCTAAGGGCTTGCCGCCCATGATGTCTTCCAGCTCATTAATTATGAAGGAGTTGGGGCCACAGCCGAAGTTGCTCAGCACCAGCCCGTACAGCCGTGGGTTTTGCGCAGTTATGGCGGCAGCAGCGATGAGCTTGCTTTCATAGAACCAATAGGGCCGGTCGGTGTATTCTTTGACGTCTACCGAATCAAGTGGCAAGCAATCCAGCGGTATCGGTACCATGCCAAGCTGGGCCAGCTTCTCAGCGATACCAAGGTTGGCTCCTGAATCCTGGGACATGTAGGAGCGGGAGAGAAGCACCACGCCCAGCTGGTCGTTTTCCTGAATTTGCTTCAATAGCCTCTGGCCCAGCTCTACGCGGGCTGCCTCGAACTCCCGTTGCGCTTTGAGAGCTGCCCGGGCTGCCCTCTTCCCCTGTTGCTTGCTGAACCCCAGCTTCACTGCTGTGTTGGTCAGGTTATCGAACATGTCATCATTGCCCATGCTCAAATCGATTGTCGGTATCAATAGCTTTTCTCCGAGATCGAGAGCGTGGCGTATGATGAACGGTGATGCCTGGACCAGGGGGCAGGTGTACTTTTGGTCCTCATCCCCCTCTTTGTAACCCATGCGGATGGCACTGGGAAAGAGAATGTAGTCAACATCGCCGAGACTGGCGGCATGGCCATGCAGCAGCTTTAGGGGGAAGCAACTGTCGGTATAGCTCAATTCGACGGCTTGCTCCATGACCTGTTTGGTGGTCTTACTGGAGATGACCACCTTGGCCCCAAGTTCATTGAGGAAGGCGACAAGCAAAGGGGCGTAATCGTACACCAGCAGCGCCCTGGGAATTCCCACCGAGGGCCCAGCGCCGTTACCCTCAATGTATTCGGCAAATAACAACCTCTCGCGTTCATCGAATGGAGTTTCCATTTTCTCCCGGCTCAAGGTGCTGTCGAAGAGGTCGCACCTGCTGCCGTAGAACGCTGGCTTTTCGCCTGGGATTTCCATCCGACTTATGGTGCAGTTGTTGTCGCATACCTTGCAGGTGAAGGTGGAAAGGGTGTATTCGGTGTCAACGATTTGCTGGAATCCCTTGAACTTGGAGCCCGGGGCAGACATTTCCTCCTTGGCCAGGAGTGCTGCACCTATGGCACCACTGACCTCTTTATGCTCGGCCACGATCAGCGTCTTTCCCGGGAGCGCTTGTTGAAAAGCGGAGACCACAGCCTCGTTGTAAAATACAGCCCCTGTCAGTATCACCTTATCGCCCAGTTTCCTTGTCTCTACTACCTTGGATAGATAATTCGCGGCAATGGAGTTGGACAGGCTGGAGGTGATCACCTCCAACGGCACACCTTCCTGCTGTGCTGAGGCCACTGCCTGCGCCATGAAAGCGGCGCATCTTGATCCCAGATCTATGGTATGGGGTGCCTGGAACGCCAGGTTGGCAAATTCACCATTCTGAACGTGGATGCCGAGTTGCTCTGCCAGCTCATCTATGAAACTGCCAGTGCCGGCAGCGCAGGCCTTGTTCATCTGGTAGTCAACGACGATCCCATTTCGCTTGATGACGAGCTTCGAGTCCTGACCACCGATCTCGATGATATCTGCTTCCGGCTCTATCTCTGCGGCGGCTCTGGTCTGTGCCGTGATTTCGTTCTTGATCAAGTCAGCGCCGATGAAGCTGCCGACCAAGTATCTCCCCGACCCGGTAACACCTACGCCAGCTATCCTGGCGTTATCGCCGATGTCTCGAAGCAAGTTCCGGAAGACCTCCTTGACTGCATCGAGCGGTCTGCCTGCAGTCATCAGATAGTTCTTGGCCATGACTTTCTTGCCCGTTTCGTCGAGTATCACTGCCTTGGTGCTGGTGGAACCGACATCGACACCCAGGTATCCTGTAAATAGCTCATCTATTCTCTTGCTTTCCCAGCTATCCAGCTGAGTAACTCTCTCCAGCTTGGGCATCTCAAAATAGTGTTGCTTGGCATCTGCTTCGTGCAGGATGGTCACCGTTGCGCTCTTCCCAGACTCTTTGGAGAGTAAAGCTGAGCCCAAGGCCTCAATGTGAAGGTGATTCTGTGGCACGATGACAGCTACTTGATGCCCATTCCTTGCCGAGAGCGTCTCATTGAGTGCCTTCACTATGGCACTGTTGGCAGCGACGCCGCCAACGAAGTAGATGGGCTCCTCAAAAGTCCCTCTCTTGAGCGAGACAACCATGCGAGTGATGCTGCCACAAAGCGCATAGAGCATCGCTGACATGGGAACGCCCTTCTGCTGTAGATGGATGAGATCGGTCTTGGCGAAGACGCTGCAGCGAGCGGCGATCCTCGGTGGGGTGCCCTCAAATTCCAGCGCTAGGCGGGCGAAATCATCAATGCTGATGCCGATCCGGTATGCCTGCTGCTCCAGGAACCTTCCTGTTCCGGCGGCACAGAGTGGGTTTGACGCCACCTTCCATGGTTTTTTCAGCCCGTCTTCCAGCTCGATGACAAAGGAACTCTGGCCGCCAATCTGGATGATGGTCTTAGCGTCGGGGTGGGGGTGTAGAAGCCCGGCAGCAATCGACAGCGAGCTGCTGTATTCTGACCAGTTGAGCTCTCTAGGGATCACACCCTTGCCCGAGCCAGAGACGCCAGCAGTTGAAATTTCCTCGAGGGCGAACTTCTGGCCCAGCCTGGAAATGAGCGAGGAGACTGCGGCCTGGGGACTGGAAGTTATCTGCTCGGTATCGAGGTGGATAGCTTTGCCGTTCTCAGCGATGAGTGCCAGTTTGGCACTCACAGAGCCTATGTCTACTCCTAAAGAGTACCCCATTCTCAAAGCCTGATTTTATCATATTTTGCCAGAATTTGTAAAGCTGGTCGCTTCTAACCCCGACCATGTATCATCTCATCCAGCCACTCCACTGCCTGTTGCATAAACTGTGGGTCACTGATGTGACAGTCCACCTCTTGGAGCAATATCCCTGCGGGCAACAAGCGTTTCAGAGTGTCGATGAAAAACTGGTCCATTTCAGGGTCGAACAGAACCCCTCCTTCTTTGTCTGCCTCAGACCATCCTCTCAATGGAGCCAATATGCCCACTGGGCCCTTGGGCTCTGCCAGTCTCTGGGCCATGGTGTTGGCGATTATCTCCAGTTCTTCCTCTGCCGTCCTGATGGCTACCCGTACATCGTGGTGGTGCATCATGCGCTTTCTCAATTTATCCGGGACCTCCTCGGCGGAGGCGAAGACGATATCGTCCAATCCCCCCGGAGCGATGACAATGGGCACACCTCTCTTTGCTGCTGTCGCCAGACGGTCGGGACCGATATCTGCACAGTAGCCATTGTAGAGCTGGTCCGCCAACTCATGGGTGACAAAGTCGAGCACACCGGCGAACAAGCCCTCGCCGATCAATTCTTCTAGGGCTCTACCCCCCATGCCATTGGCATGAAAGGTGACCATCTCATAGCCCTTCTCCAGCAACAGGGGCTCGGCCAGCTGGGCGCTTATGGGACTGATTCCGAAGGAGGTGGCGGCTACCAGAGGTCTGTCGGGCTTGATCATGCTTGCCTTCTCTGCCATCCCCACCACGGCCCCGGCGCCATTGTCCAGAATCTGCCTCGTGATGGCATTAAGCCCGGCCAGGTCCACTACAGAGTGGAGCATGGTGATGTCTCGGGTTCCCACGTAGGGGGCCATGTTCCGAGAAGCTACGGTGGATACCATCACCTTGGGAATGCCCAGGGGTAGGCTGCGCATCACCGCGGTGCCAATTGCAGTCCCAGTCCCGCCCCCGATGGCCAATACTCCGGCCAGTTTTCCCTCCGAGTAAAGTTCAACTGCTTTCTTGATTGCTCCCTGGGTCATTACCGCTACCGAGTAGCTTCTATCCCCATGAGACTTCATCTGTGCCAGAGTCTCACTGCCAGCCTTGGCTACTTCCTCTTGAGGGATATCCGGCTGGCACAGAGGTGCCCCCAGGGTGCCGACGTCCAACACCAGCGTGCCCCAACCTCGGTTCTCCACCTTTTCCCTGAGGAACTGCACTTCCTGCCCCTTGGAATCCAACGTACCAATGAGTAGAATCCTTCTGTTCATTAGGGGCTCCTCCGCGAACGCTCTGATGTCGACGGATTGGAATCTGCCGCCTGCGGGCGATTGTGATTCAAGTCTACCCTATTCACTATAAATGTCAAGGACTCCACATCCTGTTTCCCGGGGAGGGACGGAAGGCCGTGGTGCCCCTGGAGCGGATTAACCTCTGCCCTTATGGGAGAGGCGCAGGGAAGAAGTGGCCGAGGACTGCCTGACCAAGCCTGAACTCTTTATTGGGAATATCGCTGGGATGCTGTAGGTGGTGAGGAAAGATGCCGTGATCTAGGTGATAGCGACGCCACCTCGTTGTTATTTCTATTGATGATGGGGTCTACCGCTAAGGGCGCTATTACATTGACAACCTTAACTGACAGTGATACCATTTGAGCACATAAAAATCGGAGAGGAGGAGAAATGCAGGCGACGGGGGAAAGAAGCACCTACAAAGCACTGGTCGACAGGCCTTTCGGCTACTGGACGTTGGATGAGGATGACTTCAAAAGGTTCAAGTGGTGGATGACGCATGACACTGTCCATGCGCCTGACCCGTTTACTCCGCTGGCTGGCTGGAATTGGGCTTGCCTGCGTCAGAATGGATATTTTCGCGCTGCTTCCAGGGTAAAGCATCCGGTGACAAAAGGGGCCTCCACCAGATTGAATCCGGATGGATACTTGGCGGCGAGTCAACCCATATCTGTAACTGCTGAAGAGGCGGATGAAAGACGGGCTTTCTTCTTACAGTACACGGCTCCGTTCAAGCAGAACTTTGAGGCCATCTGGGGCGATTTCCGCCATAAGGGAAAGGTAGGTAGCTATCTGCGTGAGATACAAAGGAACTATGCCCGCATCGGCACTTTCAATTTAAAGACTTGGGCGTTCGACCTTGAGAGGTTCAATGCTAAGTTGGAAAAGCTATCTAACGTTGAGCTGCTCAATCTCTACTTTGAACTGCTGGAAATAATGCTGCGGCACTTTGAGATTCACTTTGAGATCATGTATGTAACATTTGGCGCCTATATCGCTTTTGAAGCGCTCACCAGGGAATTGTTTGGCGTTGATGATAGCGACCCTTCCTTTCAGAGGATGATTCAAGGCTTCGACAATAAGATCTATGAATTTGATCGGGGACTCTGGCAGCTGGCACATCTTGCTGCTGAGCTCGGTCTGGATCGCATCTTCAAAGAGACTCCAGATCAGGAACTTATTTCCAAGATCGGAAAAGCAGTGGGTGGAAAGCGGTGGCTTGGTGAGCTGCGCCAGTTCCTGGCCGTGTATGGCAGACGTTCTGCCCATCCCTTCGAACTCTATAGGGCAACCTGGCTTGAGGACCCGACTCCGCTCCTGGCAACTATAAGGGACTATCTGTCTAAAGGCCTGATCGATTATGATGACGAGCGGCGTAAGATCGTCGAGGAGCGAGATAAGGCTGTAGCTGAATTCCTGAGGAGAACCCCAGCGGAGAGACGGGAGGAATTCAAGACCTTGCTGAAGATGGCTCAAATCGCCTACTGCTGGAATGAAGACCATAACCACTGGATCGAGCATATGGGCTTTTCCTCCCAGCGTTATGTGGCGCTGGGAATGGGGCGGCGGCTGAACAAAGTAGGTGCTATTGCCGATCCCAGCGATATCTTCTTCATCAATCCTGATGAACTCAGGGCTACGTTCTTGGTCGCAGCCGAAGGGAGGTATGACTTCACTGAATTTGTCGCGGCGCGCAAGTCAAGGTGGCAGGCCGCATTTGCCAAGGCGCCCCCTGAGGTTACCGGTGAGTGGATCCGTGAAGAGGTCAAAGACCCGATGATGATCAAGATCTTCGGGTTGGGGCCTCTGGTTGCTCCGAAGGAAAAGGTTGACATCTTTGGTTACCCCGGTTCTCCGGGTGTAAGCGAGGGAGTTGCCCGGGTCATCACTGAAATCACCGAGCTTCATCGTGTCGAGCCCGGAACCATTCTGATATGCACAGCAACTGGACCGGCGTGGACGCCTGTCTTCGGTAAGCTGAAAGGCGCGGTGACCGATATGGGAGGGCCACTGACCCATGCCGCGATTGTAAGTCGGGAGTACCGGATACCAGCAGTTGTGGGAACAGGTGAGGCAACCAAGAAGATAAAGGATGGCCAGAAGATAAGAATAGATGGGGGCAAGGGCTACGTCTGGTTCATCGATTAGCTGAGTTCGGTCTTTACCTGCTCTTCCTCGCTTGCAGGATGAATAGCTGGCCACCCCAATAGGCCCACTCAATATCTTGGGGAACGCCGAAGTGGGACTCAATTTGGAGGCCAGCAGTGGTCAACTCCTGGAGCATGGCATCCGTCAACGTTGGCTGATCTGCCTTCTCTTCAGGAACGGGGACTTGCTTGCTCCCGGTACCCTTCTCTCGGTCGTGGACGATCATCTCTGACTTGTGCGGTATGGTACTCTGCTTGGTGGACAAAGTAGCCTTGTCCAGGATATAGAGGTCGTTCATGGTCTTCCCCGAGACCACGGATTCGCCAAGGCCCCAGTTGGACTGGATCATGATCTCATCGCTTGATGAGGTGATGGGATTCATGGTGAACATAATACCGGCCACATCAGCATCGATCATCTCTTGCACAACGGGGGCAATCAGCGCCAGGGAGTGATCAACCTGCCTCTGGTGCCGGGCGAAGGCGGCACGAGCTGTCCAAATGGAAGCCCAGCACCGCTTGATATTATGCAAAACCTGATCCCGGCCTGAAAGATAGTGATAGGTCTCCATCATGCCGGGAAAGGAGGATATGGAGGTTCCCTTGACCGCCACCGAAGACCTCACCGCCACCAGCGCATCTTCACCGGATGGGGTTTGCAGCGCTTGGTAATTGTCGGCGATCTGTTGCTCCAGGTCTGTAGGTATTTGGGCCTCTATGATGAGAGAGCGTATCCGTCCGGTCTCCTCCTCCAACTTTGCCAGGTCATCGAAGTCCAGGCCCTTGACGATCTCTGAAACGGGCCCTGACAAGTTGTTGGACTCAATCAGGTAGTAATAGGCGTCGGAACAGACGCAAAAACCACCAGGGACCGTGAATCCTGCTTGGATCAGCTCGCCGAGATTGGCTCCTTTCCCGCCAAACTCCTGGAACATTTCGGCTGATATCTCGGCGAGGGGCACCACATACTTGGACATTTCGGTTCACTCCTATTGGTATGATCTCCTGGTAAGCAACGTTCGCACTCAGGCGAACTCGGGCGGGATCTTGTCCACCTCCTTCACGATCTTGATGGACCACGGTTGGGGATGGAGGAATCCCCTCTGGGACCTGATCCATAGCCTGTCGGGATAGGCATTCGGGGAGCTGGAAACCAGCGCCTTGACGTACTTCCCGGTGTATTTTTGGGGGCCGGGGGTCAGAATCCTGACTGGAATCTCCAGCTCCTTTCCTTCCGCCAGTTCTGAGAGGTCGGTAAGGACGAAAGTATCGTACTCTGTCACTGCTCGCGATCCCTTTTTGGCTGCTGTCATGGTCACTCCTTAAAGCCGTATTTCTTCCAGTTATTGAGCACCCGCTTCTTAATCTCCTCGGGGTAATTGGCCTCGAAGGAGACCAGGGCTGGCCGCTCCACCTCCCGTGACCACTCCAGGGGGAAGATACAGTCAAACAGTATCTTGGGGATCCTTCCCTCTACTCTCTCCTTGAGATTGCAGTAAGGCATCAGCGGGGCGCCGACCGAGTGCTCGTAGACTCTGACTCCTCTCACCGGATGGCACCGGGTGGCTAAAGCGTGGATGACCTCGTCCCATCTGAAAATGTCTACGGTGTCATCAACCACGATCACCTGCGCCAGCCAGAACCCTATCTTATGCCCGAAGATGAGGTTAGCTACGTTGGTGGCGATGTTATTCACGGTTGGTTTCACCGCGACTATTATCATATGATGCGCTGCTTCGGGAGGCATATGGACATCGGTTATGGGGAGGCCCATGTCGAGCAGGAATCTCTTCAGCTCCAAACCCATGGTGAACGACCTCAGGAACTGGCCTTCATCGGTAGGCACCCCCATGTTGGAGACGGTCATAATGGGGTTGTCCCTATATGTGATAGCCTTAACCCGATATACCGTCCTCGGGGCGCGGGGCGAAGTCCTGAAACCAGTATATTCCCCGAAGGGACCCTCGGGCAATGTAGGATAAGGCAGCACTTCGCCCTCGATCACGATTTCGGCATGTGCCGGGACCTCCAGATCACAGGTCTCGCACTTCACCAGTTCCACAGGCTCACCCCTTAACAGCCCAGCGAATTCGGTTTCGGGGATGGCCGCAGTCGCTTGGCCGGCCACACCCGATAGCGGATCAGGTCCAATGACGGTAGCAAAGGGCATGGACTTGTTTTTTGGTACATATTTGTTATAGAACATCCTGCCCATGTCTGAGCCGGGCAGGACGAGACCGACCATGGTCTTATCATCGAAAGCCATCTGGCGATACATCCCCCAGTTGACGGCGCCATCATCCGGGTCCTTGGCGACAACAAAGTGCCAGGTGCCGATGTAACGCCCGCCGTCGCCCTCGTGAACCATGGGCGCTGGGAGGTGGAACAGCTTTGCATCTGCTCCGAGAAGAACGTTATCCTTGCACGGGGCTTTCTTCTTACCGACTACTACAGGTGGCACCGGTTTCCCACTCGTTTTTTTCAGATACGCATTTTGGAGCTCTCTGATGCTGGTTCCTGGGTTCAAGCCCAAAGCGATAGCCAGTTTCCTTGGCGTGTTCAGGAATGCTCCGAACATCTGGAACCCGGGATAGTCCTTGACGTTTTCAAAAAAGGCGGCTGGCCCCTTCAATTCGCAGCATCTCCTCACTATAGCCCCGGCCTCCAAGTCCCAATCAACCTGTTGCTTGATCCTCACCAGCTCGCCGTGACGCTCCAAGGCGTTGATAAATTCGCGGTTATCCTTGAACGCCATCGTCAAACCTCCTTTGACTCACCATCTTTTCCTCGGTAGAATCCATCTTGGCATGGGCTGCTATCGCACTGTAGCGATTCTGATTTTGGCATAGCACTCAGGACTCAATCGGCACATTTGCTTTATGGCGTAAGCATAACCTGACTGCGCTTGGCTGCTCTGCTGAAGCAATGTTGCTACCTTGGTGAGCTCAGTAGCCCTGGCTCATCAGCTTCTCTAAAGCGGTTTCCCACTTCCCCTGGGATTTCAGGATGAACTCGGCGATCTCGCGGACAATGCCCTTGCCCCCGATTGCTTCTGTTACATGATCGGCCACCTCTTTGGCCTCAGGTACGGCGTCAGATGTGGCGACGGCGAACCCCACTCGCTTCAATATGCCAGTGTCTATTATCTCATCCCCGACATAGCACACGTTCTCATCGGTGAATCCCAGCTCCTGCTCCAGCTCATCGAGCTTGGCCATCTTGGCCGGGGTTTCGTAGAACCTCTCGACACCGTACTGCTGAGCGATGGCATGCCCCAGCTTCGACTCCCTGGTCAGGAAGGCCACTATGATACCTCCAGCGGTAAGGGCAGAGCAACCAAAACGGTCCCAATAGGTGTAGGCCCGGGTTTTCTTGCCATCCTCATCGTAGTAGATGGCGCCGTCTGTAAGCACCCCGTGGATATCGATGAGAGCCAGCTTGACCTTCTTAGCCTTTTCTACAGCCTCTTCCATACTCATCAATTTTCTCCTCTGAGTTCCTGAACCTATTTGTAACCCATCTTGGCCACTTGGTCTGCTACAGCTTGCCATTTCCCGTGGGCCCTGATGATGAATTCGCCGATCTCTCTGATGACCCCCTTACCTCCACCCATTTCCGTTACATAATCGGCTACTTCTTTGACCTGGGGCATGGCATCGGCCGGGGCCACGGCAAATCCAACCCTCTTCATGATGCCGATTTCAGTTACCTGACTGCCTATATAGCACACATTCTCATCCGTGATCCCCAGTTCTTGCTCCAGCTCATCGATCTTGGCCATCTTATTTGGAGTTTCATAGTACCTCTGGATCTTCAGCTCCTGCATCCGGCGCTGGGTATCCTTGGCATCGCTCTCAGAGGTTACGATCGCCACCTCGACGCCAGACATCTTGGTGGAGATGGCACCAAAGCCGTCCCGATGCCAGAAGGCTCGACTCCTTTTCCCATCCTCGTTGTAGTAGAAGGTGCCATCCGTGAGCACACCGGGCACATCGTGGACGAGCAGTTTGATGTTCTTGGCCTTCTCAATCGCCTGTTCCTTGGACCTTTGCGCAGTCATAGTTATCCTCCAGCGGTCCTTGATTTGGCTGGGGCTCAGGGCTTGATCGGATCAGTCAAGCCCATATTCCTTCCATCTGCTCTTTACCTTTTTGACCATCTCTTCATCCAGCTTGATCTCTACCGGTTTCTCTCTGAGCTCGTAAGGGATGGTGGCATCCATGATGATTCTCGATGTGATCAGCGGGTCCTCCCGTGGCGAAGGGTCTATCGGGGTGCCACGGCCCCGCTTGATGATGTCACTGTCACGGAAGGGATCGTATCTCACGCTGAGAGCCCAGAAGACCCTGTCGAGATCATCGGCAGCGATATCGTCATCGACAATGATCACTCCTTTGACCCCGTAGGCTCCAGTGGTGGTGGAGATCACTGCCGAGCCTACCTGGTTGGCATGTCCAGGATACATCTGTTTCACGGAGACGATGGCCCAGAACCTTCCCGCTGACTGCGGTAAAAAGCAAACCGACTTGATACCTGGTATCTTCATATCGGTCAGGTCTTTCCACAGGGTGGCTGTTCTCATAAACGAGAGCAGCATGTGGATGTCTGTTACTGGCCTGCCGGCGGAATTGGCCCACAGTATGGGGTTGTCTCGGTACAGGATCCGCTTTACGGTGATGAAGGATTTCTCGGTTGGTTTGCGCAGCTCCTCCGTATAGTAGCCGGTATACTCGCCAAACGGGCCCTCCAGTCTGGCGGCGTCGGGGTCGATCTCTCCCTCAGCCACGATCTCCGCTTCTGCTGGTATTGGGAGGCCAGTTAGATCGCTCTTAATCAGCTCTGCTGGGAAGCCTCTGATGGCACCCACGATGTCATACTCGCTTTCAGCCTCGATCATGGCACTGCTCGCCAATGCGTAGATGGGGTCACTGCCCAGGACCACCGCTGAGGGCATCACCTTTCCCAAATTCTTATACTTGCTCAATATCCGGGCGCCTCGCTTGCCTGGTAGAATATTGGTTCCTATGCTCCGCTCATCGAGCAACTGCATCCTGGATACGCCGAGGTTTATGCCCCCGGTCTCCGGGTCCTGCTCGATGCGGAATGTCCCTGTCCCTATGTACCGCCCTCCATCCAGGGAGTAGAATCTGGGTGCGGGAAACTTTGTCAGATCAACCTGACTCTCCTCGATGATGTTCTCCATAATCGGGCCGGTGTTCACCTCCACAGGGGGGATGAGCTGCTTGCCCGCCAGCCTCACCCATTCCTCGGCCATCTGAGATAGGGTATAGTCGAATGGCATGCCGAGGGCTATGGCCAGCCGCTTGGGCGAGGTAAAGGCCCCAATCAGGACGGAGCCGATGCAACCCTTGACATTTTCAAACAGCAGGGCCGGCCCGCCCCTCTCTTCATTGAGCTTGGAGACATGAGATAGCTCCAGGTCCCAATCCACCTCGGCCTTGACTCTCTTCAACTCCCCTTCCGCCTCGCATTGCTCCACGAAGTCCCTCAAGTTCTTTATGGGCATAAGTTCCCCCTCTCTAAAGCTCTCTAAAGAATAGCCAGTTTTATCAGGTTCTATCAGGATTTCACTTCAGTATATAAGCGACACCCCTGTCGCCGTCAACCCTGATCCGGTCCCCGGTCTTGATCTTCTTTGTCCCCCCACGGCGCGGTTGGCTTATCTCAGCTTTCGGCCTTCCTTCAAATGGGCCATCATCTGGTCCATGAGGCTGCCTTTGGCCTCCCAGACCTGCTCCCGCTCCTTCTGGCTCCACACCGTCTCCGGCCTGCTCTGCAGGATGAGGACGTTGGCTGGGAATGTCAGGTCTTCATCTATGGCCCATTCAATATCCTGTGGCTTGCCGTAATGGCGCTCTATGAGCTTGCCGAGGCGGGCTATCTCCATTAACTCTTCATCGCTGAGGCAGGGGACCATTTGTTTCTCAGCGGGGACCTCGATGAACTCGACCTTGCCGGTTGAGTCCAGCGCACGTTGCATCGTCTTCGGTGCAATCTGGCGCTTGATGATGTCGAACGACACCTTGTCCATCAGGAAGGAATCAGGTGTCGCCTCTCCGCTGACCACGCTCTCGCCGAAACCCCAGTTGCCCTCGATAAGTATCTTGGAGCGGTCACCGTTGGACGGATTTAAGGTGAACATGACACCGGCCGCTCTGGCATTGACCATCTTTTGCACGCCGACGCTAATCAAGACCTTCTCGTGGGCAAAATTCATCTTGACCCGGTAGGATATCGCCCGGGGAGTGAACAAGCTGGACCAGCATACCTTTACCTTGTCTATGACCTGCTCAGGCTCTTTGACCCACAGGAAGGTCTCCTGCTGGCCGGCGAAGCTGGCCCCGGGCAGGTCCTCAGCGGTGGCGCTGGAACGCACAGCCACCGGCAGGTTGGCAACGTTGCATTCCTCGGCCAGAACTCGATATGCTGATGATATTGCTTCCTCTATTTGCGGCAGCATCGGCCTCGACTCGATGAGCTGGCGAATGCTTTCACTGGCCTTGTTCAGGCTAGTGACATCTTCGGGATCTGCCCGGGATACTATCAGGTGAACCTCATCCTTTATTCCCCCTGTTGTCATTGCTTCCTCGTAGGCGGCGGTGGTGACAGCGAAACCGGGCGGGACAGGAATGCCAACCTGAGTCATTTCACCCAAGCTGGCATTCTTTCCTCCTACTTGGGGCAAAGATTCAGAAACGCACTCGCGGAACCACATAACATATTGGCTCTGTTGGGTCACATTTATCACCTCTCGATCTTCACTATACCAAGGCTCCCATCCACTGTCAGCTTGTCGCCGGTCTTGATGGTGGTGGTAGCATAGCCAGTGCCCACCACTGCGGGCAGGCCATACTCGCGGCAGACGATGGAGGCATGACACGACATGCCACCGAGGTCGGTAACCGCAGCCTTGATCTTGAGAAACGCTGGCGCCCAGCTGGGTGAGGTGATGGGGCACACCAGTATCTCACCAGGTTGCAGTTCGTCGAGCTGTTCCACTCGCGTTATCACTCGAGCCGGGCCCTCGGCGGTGCCGGAGGAGGCGGCGAAGCCTTTCAGTTCGTTGACCTCCTCAGCTTTGGGCATCGGTGCCAGCCAGGCATCGAGGGTCTCCTTGGTAATGCCCCAGAGCTGAATGGTGAAGGGCTCAGTGATGGTCTCAGGCACCGGCCCCAGTCCCGGTGGCGGAGACCATTCTCCCAGCTTTCGCAGCACCTCTTTGCGCCATGCTACTTCCTTGGGCAAGTAACCAGGCCCTCGAGGGGGCACACCTGGACCCTGGGCCCAGGCTGAGACTAGGTCTTCCAGGATAGGAATTACATCGTTATGGTAGAAGAGAAAGATGTCATCTGGCTCCGTGAAGAAACCGGCGTTGGCCAGAACTCGGCCCAGCTCTTTCGCCTTTTGCCAGAAGATGGAGAAGCACCAGTGCTCAACATAAAATATATGATTTTCGGCGTAGGGATAGGTCATGGCCAGCGTTCCCCATGTTTGGTCGAATGCCTGCTTGTCGTCCTCCGTTGGCAGCAGCTCGCGATACTCTTTGATTAATCGTCCCCGCTCCGCGATTATGGCGTCTATCGGCCTGTCGACGCTTTCCCCCCGCTTGATCTTTTCGATATAGCCCCTGATATGGCCGAAGGGGACGGAGAGGTCATCAATCCAGGGCAAGTCGAAGTGGTAGAAGCCTCCCCCAGAGGAGGTGTAGAACCAGGGCTCCTTGGTCCCCTCCATGGCCTCGAGCCATCTCTTGCCCTGATCCGTCTTGTTCAGTTCGGCGATGGTCTCGTCGGCTGACAGCCCTTTGGTGAGCACATCGGCCACTCCCAGATAGACGGCGAGCCTGGCCAGCTTGGTCATCTCCACATCGGGCTGGAACATCATCACGCCCGGCGCCCCGGCAACCAGCTTGGCTATGGTGTTGTCCGCTATGTCGGGAAATGCCTTCTTGCAGAATCCGTAGAACATCAAATAAGAGAGGTACACCAGGTTCAGGAACTCGAAGTGGACCTGCCATGCCTTAAAATGGAGCAGGATTAGCTTATTGTAGCTTTCCAAAATGTTATAGACGCTGAACACTCCCCTGTGCTCCAGGACCACGGACTCGTGTTCATATTTGGGGAGGTCTTTGAACTCTATCTGCTTCATCTCCTCGATAATAGCCCTCATCTTGGGCACCCATTGTTCGTAGAGCTCGTTCCAGTTCTCGAAGTAGAACGCGCTCCTTTTCCCGAACAGTGGTCCTCTCTCCTCCATTATTGCCGGGTCAGTAACTGCTTGGGGAGCGGCATAGGCATAGCCGTTGAGTATGCGGGTGGCGAGTCCATTAGCTGGCGGAATGGCGAAAACTCGGGTGGTATAGCCGCTGAGTGAGCCAAACGCAGCAACGACGGTGATCGCGTCGAAGGGAGGCTCTGGATACATCCAGTGCATCCTGTCCTGAAACCAGAACTGGCTTTCGTCAAACTCCTTGCGATCTTCAGCGAAGAGCTGGTAGTCGGGGTACATGCGCTCCCAGCCCTCAGTACCGGGCACGGTCCCGATCTCCCGCGGGTAAGGAAACCTCCTCTCCTCTCGGATGATGTCCTGCCACGATCTTCCTGTTGTCATACCTCCTCCTCTGTTAATAGTTATTAAACCCCAATCGGAAGGCACAGGTCAATTCTTTTCCCCTATGTCCTCACGCAAATACCCCGTCTGCCTTTATTTGAGTGTGCCGGGGTCGCGAGCACGCAGAAGGCGCATGCTCGCGAC
>DAOULY010000001.1:0-179115 GCA_034414595.1 Dehalococcoidia bacterium | reverse complement strand
TCGTTAGCTTATCACCCGTGGGCAGGCTGACTTCAGCTACAGCCTTGCGCACCCTCTCAGCAACAATGGCTGCGTGCATCTTCCCGTCTCGGGCAGGATGATGGCGAACTCCTCACCACCATATCTGGCCACGGTATCCACCCCTCGCACCTGGTTCTGCATTGTCTGAGCGATGACCGTTAGCGCCTCATCCCCAGCAGGATGACCGTAAGCATCATTATAGTTCTTGAAGTTGTCGATATCGATCATAAGCAGGCTCAGGAGGTGGGAGTACCTCCGAGACCGCCGCAGCTCCCGAGTTAGGAGCTCACGGAAATGGCGGTAGTTATAAAGGCCGGTGAGCCCGTCAACGATAGACAGAGTGTGATAAAAGTCCTTGGCCTCGCGCTCCTGCTGCAGCTGTTGCCTCTCCTCTACAAGTTGCCTTTGTCTTTCCAGAGCTTCCCGGATCGCGGGCAGGACCTCCTCCATCTTCAACGGTTTCAACACATAGTCAAAGGCTCCCCGGCGTAATGCCTCCAGTGCTGTCTCCAGGGAAGCATAGCCTGTCACTATGATGCCTTCCGTCTCCGGAGTGATTGACTTTAGTTTGTGCAGCAGTTCCAGTCCATCGCTATCGGAGAGCCTGATATCGATCAGGGCCAGGTTGAAGTGTCCCCCATCCATCTTACCCAGAGCTTCTTTGCCACTGTGGGCTGTTTCCACCCCGTAGCCCATCCCCTGCAGGATATCGGCCAGGGTTTGACATAGTGACTCATCGTCATCAACTATGAGCAGACTAACCGGTTGGGCCATTTACCCCCTCCCATAAAGCCTCGACCAGCTTCAGCGCTTCATCCATGGCGGAAATCTTACACCTCACTCTCGGCTGCGCTCCGGCCAAATAGCAAACATGCCGATAACGCTTATGATGCGACTTTTCCATTCTATGCTATCACACGGCCATGTGACCTGGTCAATACCACTTTAGTACCGCGTCAAGTGGCACTTTTGCTCTCTGCAGTTTGTACCCATGGGGGATGTCCCCATATTGCTAGGCAGGCTATAGCGAGTGGCACAGACTGCGGGAATCAGTTTTGAAGAGGTTGCCTCCTTATGGCCCAAGGGGCGACAAAGGTCATTCAGGAATCGAGGGCTTTGGAGTCTACAATGGACTTCCGATGGACTTATTAAAAGTTGAAGCGGGAAATCCCAGTCTATATAATGGAGTTCGAACACAGGAGATGAGAAATGAGGCAATAGAGGGCATTTATGGACTGAGACATGTGTCAGTCCTGCAAGCGCTGGAATAAGACGAAAGGAGGACCAGATGACTTAATGATGGCGGTTGCTGTGGTATAATGTGACAACAAAATCGCTCAAACCGCAAAATAAAACGAAGGAGGAGCGGCAATGGCTGATGCGAGCTATGACGCAATAGTAATCGGTGGAGGGCATAATGCACTTATCACCGCCTGTTACCTGGCGCATAGTGGGCTATCAACGGCAGTCTTCGAAAGTGCAAGTGAATTGGGCGGTGGCACCAGCACTGACGAATCCTTTATCACCGGCTTTATTTGCGACCCCTTCGCTATCACAGTCCGCCTCTGGAGCCACCCCGTCTATAATGACTTCAAGCTAGCGGAGAAGGGTCTGGATTTCATTTTCGCCGAAGTCGGTCGTGGCGGGATATTTGCCGATGGCAGGTGCCTCATGAACTATTCGGGCGTGCTTGTTGCCGACAAGATGACGGGCAGGACTGTGTATTCAGAGGAAAATGCGGAAAAGACCTTTAAGTCCATTGCCCGGATTTCAGAAAGGGATGCTGAGACGGCACGGTGGCTGGACGAGAAGATTCGCACCAAGTGGCGGCCAGCCCTTGCTGAAACTCGGTTTAGGCCACCGACACCTTGGGGTGAGAAGGACGCTGTGGAAAGGCTCTTGGACGACCCGGACAATGGCTTTGATCCTGTCTATTCAGTGATGACCATGGAAGAGATGGCTCGGGACCTATGGGAAAGCCCGGAAATGCAGGTGCTCACTATGCGGCGAGCACAGGTCCCTACTGGCCTTTGGCCTGGTGATGTCCCCGGTCTTGCATATATGGTACTGGTGGCACGACTGTGCCTCCCCGGTGTTACGGACTCTATTCCCAAAGGCGGTACACGGGCCGTGCCCTTGGCCCTGCAAAAGGCTCTCGAGGAGATGGGTGGGCAGGTGTTCCTCAGCCGCGAGGTTGATAAGGTGCTTGTCGAGAACGGTGCTGCCAAAGGAGTCCGCTTGGCGGACGGTACTGAAGTCGAGGCCAAGAAGGTGGTCGTTAGTGGTGTTGATGCTGAGCAGACCATCCTCCGATTCCTGGAGCCCGATTATGTCAGTCCCAAGATTGCCAGAAGGATCAGGAATATCACTCATGATCGGGCACAATTCGCCTGGGCCTGGATGGCCCTACATGAACCGCCCCAATATAGGGCTCAGGATTATGACCCGGACTGTGCTTTGCTCTATGGCAAGTTTCTCCTGCCCAATGACGCGGACTATGTAGGCTATAAATATGAGTCTGAGGCTCGGGTCTACGGGCTCCCCAAAAATTTGATGATGGGCATGTACGAGACGGGTATGCTGGACAAGTCCAGAGCGCCCGAAGGGAAATACATCGGTGGCTTTGAGATATTTACAGGCCCGGTGCGGACCCTGTCTAAGAGCGGATGGATGGAGGTAAAGGAGAAGCTTGTCGACGAGATCATGAGGCAATGGCAAGTGTATGCCACCAATATAACCAAAGATAATCTGATTGCTTGCTATGTCTACACACCACTTGAGATGTCGAAGAGAGATATCGCCATGCGCGAAGGGGACTCTTATATGGGCGATGGGCTTATCTCTCGGGTTGGGCGATTCCGGCCGATTCCCGAGCTATGTGACTACCGGATGCCGGTGAAGAACTACTATCTGGCATCATCGGCGGCCAGTGGCGTTTCTGGGGTCAAGGGCGCCTCAGGCTATACCTGCTACAAGGTGATGGCAGAAGACTTTGGTTTGAGGAAGATCTGGGAAGAGAAAGGGCGGTCCTCCTGACTGTGCCCTATCTGCGGTAGGCAGACTTCTCTGAACATTGCCCTTCATCAACTGGCCTGCCGGTCTGTGTTCTTACGCCACAGCGCAGGAGGGGGAAGGAAATGGCAAAGACGGTGGTGCTTCTGGGAACAATAGACACCCAGCAGCTTGCTTTGAGGATTATAGACTCCAAGGGTTCTAATCCCTCGAACTTGGTGTTACGGCCATCGATCGCGGGGACAGGCTGTCTACAATTCAAATTGACATACAGATGGTCTTGGACTAAAATTTTACTTGGATTCCCCCTTTGGTAGCACAAATGCAAGGTGAGAGCAGAGAGAAGACCATAGTCCTGATCGGGACTATGGATACCAAAGGGGTTGAATATGGGTATGTTAAAGACAAGCTCATCGAGCAAGGATGCCGTGTCATTGTAGTGGATGCTGGAATTCTGGGCCAGCCCTGGCTGGAGCCGGACATCCCCCGCGAGCGAGTGGCACAGGCTGCGGGTACCAATAGCAAAGACGTCGCCTCCTTGGGCAGAGAAGGTGAAGCCATAGCGGTGATGGCCCAGGGGGCGACCAAGGTCGTTCAGGAACTTTATCAATCTGGTAAGCTTGATGGCATCCTGTCCCTGGGGGGTTCAATGGGGACCGCGCTGGGGACTACGGCCATGAGAGCCTTACCCCATGGCATTGCCAAGGTGATGGTGTCCACCGTGGCTGCGGGGGACACTGCTCCATATCTGGGGACTAAAGATATCACCATGATCCCATCGGTGGCTGATATAGTGGGCTTAAATCCGATCACAAAAAAGATTCTGGCTGCGGCTGCCGGCGCCGTAGTCGGCATGATTACGGTGACTCCGGGCCCCGTCGTTGCTGAGAGACCTCTGCTTGGGATCACCGTCCATGGCGATATAATGCACTGCGTGAACTACGTTAAAGGGATTTTCGAGGGAAGAGGCTATGAAGTAGTTTGTTTTAGCGCCATAGGAACTGGCGGCAGGACGCTCGAGGAATTAATCGAACAGGGTCTGATCAATGCCGTGTTCGATCTCTCTATTCATGAGCTTGTGGGCTATCTGTTTCATGGGTTCAACGATGCCGGCCCGAACAGGTTGGAAGCGGCAGGTAGCAAGGGCATACCCCAGCTGGTGGCTCCGGGAAAGTGTGACATGTTCGCTATCGGTTTAACCCAGGAAATACCCGAGCACCTCAAAAGCCGCAGGCTGTGGGTGCACACACCTGTTCGGGGGGCGGTGCGAACCAACGAGGAGGAGATGGCGATACTGGGCAAGGTGGTGGCTGAGAAGCTGAACAGGGCCAAGGGCCCTGCGGCGGTGATCATTCCCCTCAAGGGCTTCTCAGGTCGCGACAAAGAGGGCGACGAATGGCATGACCCTGATGTCGACCTGGCTTTTGCTGAAGCCGTGAAGAAGAATGCTGAGCCGCGGGTTGAGGTTGTGGAAGTAGATGCCCACATCAACGATAAGCTGTTCGCAGAGAGGGCACTCCTTTTACTTGATGAATTGATGAGCTGGTGACGGCTTTTGTCGGTGTAGAAAACTTCAGGAAAGGAGTTTTATGGCGGGTCAGACTCAAGTGCTGAAAAGCGACTGCATACTGTGTGTCTGGAGCTGTGGCATCACAGCCCATGTCCAGGATGGGAGGCTGGTTAAAGTGGAGGGCCTTCCGGAGCACCCCGTGAGTCAAGGAGGTCTCTGCCCCAGGGGTGAGCGGATGGTGGAGTATGTCTACTCTCCAGACCGGCTCAAATATCCCATGAAGAAGGAGAACGGCAGCTGGAAGCGCATCTCCTGGGATGAAGCCATCGATGGCATCGCTACAAAGTTGACCGAGGTCAAGGAGAAATATGGGGCTCATGCCCTGGCCGTCTACTGCGGCTCCATGGGTGTGGAGAACATAGAGCTGGCTGCCTTCACCCAGAGGTTCCGTGGGGTCTATGGTACCCCCAACCATATCTCGGTGGAGAGCAACTGTTTCCGCTGCCGTATCTTGGCATACCAGACGACCTTTGGCCGACACCTTGTCGAGGACCCCCGCAAGGCCAACTGCATTGTCCTGTGGGCACATAATCCGACCCATTCGAGATGGATGATGGATCGGCTGATCCGCGAGAAGGTAGCCGGTGGCACCAAGCTCATCGTAATCGACCCCAGACGCACCGATATGGCCAAGGAGGGCCTGCACATCCAGATCAGGCCGGGCACCGATTGTGCCCTGGCTCTGGGCATACTCAACGTTATCATAGCCGAGGGGCTTTACGACCGGGAATTTGTAGAGAACTATACCATCGGCTTTGACCAGCTCAGAGAGCATGTCAAGCAGTATTCACCGGAGAAGGTGGAAGAGATAACCTGGGTTCCTGCTGCCGAGATCAGGAATGTGGCCAGAATATATGCCACTGCCAAGCCAGCCTGCATTATCTCGGGGATCCAATCCCTGGACCAGCAGGTGAACGGGCTTCAGAATACCCGCGTCACCGCCATCCTTCAAGCGGTAACCGGGAACATTGATGTCCCCGGTGGATGGGTGACTCTCCCCTTTATCCGCCTTACTGACCTCAGGGTTCCCGAGGTGGAGAAACCTATCGGCGCCGAGGAGTACCCCCTGTTCCACCAGCTTTGGAAGAGGGTGGCTCCCTATGGTCAGGCAATGATGTTTCCCGATGCCGTGCTCACCGGGAAGCCGTATCCGATCAAGGCGGTGATGGTGGTCGGGGGCAACCCGGCCAATACCCTCCCTGAGACGAACAAGGTTAAGGAGGCTTTGCAGGAGCTGGAGCTGTTGGTGGTCATGGACCCCTTTATGACCGATACCGCTGAGCTTGCTCACTACGCTCTCCCGGCGTGCACCTTCCTGGAGAAGGAGGGAATCGGGTATGTCTATGGAGTGTCCGGTGGCCTCGGCGGGCAGCCCTATGCTATGCTGCGGAAGAAGGCCATCGAGCCCATTGGGGAGAGCTGGCCTGACTGGAAGTTCCTCACCGAGTTGGCCCGCAGAATGGGACTTGGTGAACATTTCCCCTGGAATAGCGACCAGGAGGTCATCGAGCATCTGTTGCAGCCATGCCAAGCGAGCATCCAACAGCTTCAGGACAACCCCGGCGGCGTATTCTACGGCAACCATGACTATGGCGCCTATAAGAGGATTGGCTTCGCTACACCGTCCAAGAAGGTGGAACTCTACTCTGAGACACTGGCCGAGCATGGCTATGACCCAATACCGACACACCATGAGCCCACTGAAAGTCCGATCAGCAACCCCGAACTGGCCAAAGAATATCCCCTGATCCTGGTCACCGGGAATAGGATGCTGGAGTATACTCACAGCCAGTTCCGTCATATGGTCGGCTTGCGTCGGCTTGCCCCTGAGCCCGAGGTTCTGGTCCATCCGGCCACAGCAGCGGGATGTGGCATCGCCGACGGTGAGATAGTGGCCGTGGAGAGCAAGAAGGGGAGCATAAACATCAAGGCCAAGGTCACTGAGGACATTTTGCCTGGTGTGGTCAGCATTCCCCATGGCTGGGCGCGGGCCAACGTCAATATCCTGACCGACCTTGATCTCCGCGACCCGATAACGGGATATCCGCAGCGCAATGCCATCCTGTGCCGGATAAAGAAGATTCGGTGAAGACGGGCGTCTTCTTCCACGAGGTAATGCGGGAGGCCTCGTGGCCGATAATAGGGAACAAGTACCGGAACTTCCCCCGAGTTCTGGAGGATGTCCTCTTATCGCCTGACGTCTCTTTAATCCAGCCCGAGCCCGTTTCCGAGAATCTCTTACTCAAAGTACATACCAGAGGATATCTCGAGGAAGTCAAGAGCAGGTGGTACTATCAAGCCGCTTGCTACTCCATTGGTGGTTGCGTTCAGGCTGGCAAGCTACTCTCCAGCGGCGAGTTGACCAATGCTCTGGTGTTCAATGTTGCTGCCGGACATCATGCCAGTCCGTCCTCCGGCTGGGGCGGTGCCTACCTGTCTTGCATCGGACCCACAGCGGCCGAGATCAGGGAGCACTTCGGCCCGAGGAAATTGGCCATCATCGATACCGATAGCCACCACGGTGATGGCACCCGAGCCGTCTTTGGTGGCGACCGCGATGTTCTTCATGTCTGCTTTTGCAGCAACAGCGTGGTTGAGGAAGAGGGCACCAAGATTGATGTCAACGTTGGCTGGAATACCACAGACGACGAATATCTGGACAAGGTGTGGGCTGAGTTTATCTCACGGGTAAAGGACTTTGAGCCTTTTATTATCTTTCATAACTTCGGCCATGACACCTGCCAGGGTGATTATGGGGATCGTGGTCTGACCCCCTTCTTCTTTCTGCGCCTTGCCGAGGAGATCAGAAAGTGCGCTGACGAGATCTGTGGGGGAAGATACGTTGTGGTCACTCATGGTGGAGCCAGAGGCGAAGTCGCGGAATATATTTTCCCCAGGGTGATAAAGATCCTCGCTGGAAAAGATGCAGCGGAAGTAAGGTAACTTCCAGTGGAAGGGAGCAGAGAATGTTGGAAGTGATAAAGGGCAGGAGGAGCATTCGCAAGTATAAGCCGCTGCCGCTGAAAGATGAAGACCTCAACGCTATCTTGGAAGCGGCACGGTGGGCACCGTCCTGGCGCAATACCCAGTGCTGGCAATTCATCATCGTGCGCGATCCTGAGACCCGGGCTAAACTTGCGGAAACGCTCCCTGAGACCAACCGGGCACGGGATGCAGTCAGGGAGGGAGCGCCTCTGGTGATAGTGGCCTGTGCTGAGATCGGCAAGTCGGGATATTCAAAGGAAGGTAACCAAGAGACTAACAAAGGGCAATGGTGGTATATGTTCGACACTGCCCTGGCCATCCAGAACATGGTACTCACGGCACAATCCCTGGGGCTGGGCACAATTCATGTGGGGCTGTTTGATGCCGAAAAGGCAACACAGATTCTCGAAGTCCCGGAGGACGCGGCTGTTGTGGAGATGATCCCCGTAGGCTACCCTGATGAAGAGCCTGCGCCCAGGCCGAGGAAGGAGCTACCGGAGATCCTGTTCTACGAGAAATACGGTCGCAGGTGATTACTACTGCTCTTCCGGAGTCTCCTCTGCCGCAGTCTCATCCCTCGGTTCCCGGCTCACGATGAGTTTTATGATTTTGTTTCCCTTGACCTCGTCGATCACGAGCCTCAGGTCGCCGTATTTTATCTGCTCGCCCTCCTCAGGAAGATGGCCGAGGAGGCTCAAGGCGAAGCCGGCCATGGTCTCATAGTCACCCTCAGGTATCTCCAAGCTGAGCTGCTCGTTGGCGTCCTCTATGCGCATGCTGCCGTCGAGCTTAAAAGCAAGCTCGCCGACAATCTCAAACCCTGCTGCGGCCCCGACCAGCTCCTCACCGAGCTCGCCCACGATCTCCTCGACCAGTTGCTCCATGCTCACGATACCTGCTGTGCCTCCATATTCATCGATGACCACAGCCATCAGATAGCCTGTGGCGCGCATCTCGGCGAAGAGCTCACCTACCTGCTTGTTGCCCGGAACAAAGTACACCGGGCGGCAAAGCTCCGCCAGAGTGCTTTTGCGGTCCAATGTCCCCTGAGCTTGGGCCAGAACCACGTCGCGAATTGAGATCAAGCCGACCACGTTGTCAGAAGTCCCTTCGTATACTGGATAGCGAAGGGCTGGAGCCTCAGCATATTTTTCAAAGAAATCGGCCAGCTTTGCCTCCTTCTCAATCCAGGCCACATCAGTGCGCGGTGTCATCACCTCTCGGACCTGGCGCTCCCCGAATCTGACCACCTTGCGCAGCATCGTGGCTTCATGTTCATCGACTACCCCCTCCTCCTCGCCCATTGAGATAATGGTGCCGATCTCCTCCTTGGTCACCAAGGCTCGGGGCATGGGTCGACCGCCGATGACCCGGGAGAACCTGGCTGCAATCCAGCTCAGTGCCGTTACTACCGGGGATAGCCCCCTGGAGAGCCAGTCCACAGGTCTGCTGTAAACTAAGGCTAATCTCTCCGGATGTGTGGCGGCGAATGTCTTGGGGATTACCTTGGCGAATATCAACAGAAACAGCGCGATGACCACAATGCCCACCGGCGTCCCAATGGCCTCACCCAACCAGGCGACAAAGAACACACCGCCCATGAAGACGACAATGGTCTCGGTAAGGCTGACCCCGGTCAGTACCATGGAGAGGAACCTCTCCGGGTGCTCCATTATCTGGGACACACGCTTGGCTCGAGTGGCGCCAGTGCTCTCCAAACGCTTGATTTTGACCCTCTCCAAATTGATGAAGGCAATCTCGGCACTGGCGAAGAAAGCCGAAATGGCCAGGAAGACTAAGGAAAGGGCCAAATATATATAGTGTAACCCGCTCAACTCGCTCACGGCTGTTTTCCTCCTTTAAACCTGCTGCTCAAGCAGCAGGGGCAAACCAAATGATAGCCATTCAAGAGTTAGCCGTCAAGAGGATAGCAAGGAACGCTGTGGACAGGTTTACAGGTAAAGCCTCCATTACTGCAATGCAACAATGTGGTAATCTACGGAAATCCGTGTCCCTTGTCTGAATGTCGCACTACGGCCAGCAGAGCTGTTGCCAAGCTATTGACAGCTTCCCACACTACATTTATATTTAAGTAGTCGTCTTCACATCATCCGTGAGCGGAGACGGGTTATCATTCGAGGAGGTGAAAAAGTGGCAGTTAGCTTCACGGACGTTCTGCAGACTGTCTATAATGCCTTGAAAAGTGACGAGTATGAGGAGAAGCTAGGCAAGGTGGCTGACTATGAGATTACTTTTTGTGGGCTGGATGCAGAGACGAACAGCTGGAAGGTGAACTTACGCTACACAGTGCAGGGAGAGGTTGACCTCAGTCATGCGAGATTTAGTATAGACGCCGAGTCAGGCGAGATCGCGGCGTTGGTCTCAGGCCAATGGGACTGGCACGTTCTGCCAGCATCCGATCTGGGTTTGGGAGGGGAATAGCAGTAAATCTTCTACGGTGGGACCATCCGCTTCCCATCTAATCTCCGCCACGCATCCACCTCCTTCGAGTTCATCATTTACGCACTGGTTTTATCCAGAGATAGAATTTCTGGAAGAACCTGTGAGCCAATGCCTAAACTCCAGCCTTGGCCAGCAATGAGTTCAGCTCTGCCTTGACTTGGTCGAAGGTCATCAACTTGGCAAAGCGCTCGTCCATCATCTCCAAAACCACCTGCTGCCGCTCCTCGCTCCGGGCGGTGGTAAGGTCGGAGATAAGGAAGACCTTAAAATCGAGCATCATAGCATCTATGGCGGTAGTGGCCACGCAGACTTCGGTGAAGATGCCACAGATGATAAGGCTATCTCGGCCCCATGCCCGCAGCAGACGTTCCAGAGAGGATGAGCCGGTGATGAAAGCGCTATACCTGTTCTTGGTAACTATGTAATCCTCTTTGGTGACATTCAGTTCCGGATAGAAATCGGCCCCAATTCGGCCCTCTATAGCTTGGAACTCATTATCCTCCGGCGGCTTGAAGTCCTTGCGCAAGCCATAATCGGATAGATCGGGGCAATTAGCCTGGCGGATGAAGATCACCGGCATCTTCAGCTTGCGGCCGATAGCGGTGAGCTCATTTGTCCTGGGCACGATTTCCCGGCCGCGAGGGCTTTGACCGGGAGCTTCAGTATCCAAAAACGCCCGCTGCATATCAACGACCAGAACCGCTGTCTTGCTTGGGTCGATCTGCCAATCGTCCTTAGGGCCCCTTTTCCTCTCCATATCTCCCCCCTTTTGGTTTTGAGTGTAATTATTGGGGAAATGATTGTCAACAAAATAGTTGACAGGACGCAGCAGGGTGCTATAATAACTGTGAGTGGTTGAACCTTTAAGTCGGTCCGGAGAGGCTGACAAGGAAAGACTCGATGAGCCAAAGTAGAAATGAAGTCCTCTGGCCGTAATAACGGCGGAGGTTTTTTTATGCCCGAAACAGCGATAATGTCAGCGCAAGACATCCAGCGCACGCTGGTGCGCCTGGCCCACGAGGTTCTTGAAAGGAACAAGGGCTCAAAGGGGCTGTTGTTCATCGGGCTGCGCACCAGAGGAGTGCCCCTGGCCCAGCGGATGGCGGCGGCGATAAGGGAGCTCGGCCAGCTTTCCATTCCGGTGGGCGCCCTTGATATCAGCCTGTATCGAGACGATGTCGCCTCGCTGGGGCCGAGGAGCATAGTCCACCCCAGCGATATCCCCGCCGACATCGAAGGCAAGATAGTGATCCTGGTCGATGACGTCCTGTACACCGGCCGCAGCACTCGAGCGGCCATGGATGCCGTCATGGACTTCGGTCGCCCGGAGCAAATCCAGCTTGCAGTCCTCGTCGACCGCGGCCATCGCGAGCTGCCCATCAAGCCCGACTATGTGGGCAAGAATGTGCCGTCGTCCCGAGACGAGGAGATTCAGGTCCGGCTAAATGAGATCGATGGTCGGGATGAGGTGGTCATCGTCAAGCAAGGAGGTGAGAAGTGATGAGGGGAATAAGGAGTGAGGTCGAGGTCAGTCCCATCTCCGCAGAGACCCAGCCGGTCTGGCGTCACCGCCATATCCTCGACCTCGATGACTTCTCTGCTGAGGAAATCGAGCTTGTGTTTGAAACCAGTGATGCCATGAAGGAGGTGCTGTCGCGGGAGATTAAGAAGGTGCCCACGCTGCGCGGCAAGAGCGTGGCCACTCTGTTCTATGAGCCGAGCACACGGACTCGGGCCTCTTTCGAGATTGCAGCCAAGGCCCTGAGCGCGGATGTGGTCAACCTGTCAAGCTCGAATTCGAGCGCGGTCAAAGGGGAAGGCCTCATCGATACCGTCAACACCATCGAATCGTTGGGTGTTGACGTGGTGGTGATGCGCCACCAGCAGTCCGGGGCCCCTTATCTGGTAGCGAGCCAGGTCGAAGCAAGCGTGGTCAACGGCGGTGACGGCATTCACGCCCACCCCACCCAGGCCCTCCTCGATATGTACACCATCATGCGCAGGCGGGGTCAAATCTCCGGGATCAAGGTTGTAATCGTCGGCGACATCAGGCATAGCCGAGTCGCTCGCTCCAACATCTGGGGGCTTTCCCGAATGGGCGCCCATATCGTTCTCTGTGCTCCTGCTACTCTACTGCCTGTGGCCTGGCAGCAGGCGTTTCCTACAGTTGCTGTAGAGCACGACCTCGACCAAGCACTTGACGGCGCTGATGTGGTCATGGCACTGCGTCTGCAAAAAGAGAGGCAGCAGCATGGGCTCCTGCCCAGCATCAGGGAATACATCAATCTCTATCAGATCAATGAGCAGAGGCTGAGAAAGGCCAAGCCCAATGCTTTGCTCATGCACCCGGGACCGGTCAACGAAGGCATTGAGCTCAGCCGCGACGTTGTCTACGGGATGCAATCGGTGATCCGGGAGCAGGTGGAGAACGGGGTCGCCGTGCGCATGGCGCTCCTCTACCTAATCATGGGTGGTGCAAAGTAGTGGGGCACCTGCTCATCCGCGGTGGCCGCATCCTGGACCCGGAGCAGGGAATCGACCAGGTCGGCGACCTGTTCATACGCGACGGCAAGGTGGCCTGGCTGGGAGAGGGGGAAATCCCCGCAGCCAGCTATTCCGTGCTTGAAGCTCAGGGGCTGGTGGTCTGCCCTGGCTTCATCGACCTGCACTGCCATCTGCGCCAGCCCGGCTTTGAGGACAAGGAGAACATCGCCACCGGCACCCGGGCGGCAGCCCGGGGTGGCTTCACCACCGTCTGCTGCATGCCCAACACCAATCCACCAATAGACAGCGCTGCTGTGGTCGAGTTCATTCAGAATGTCGCTCAATCTGAGGCCGCAGTCCGTGTCCTGCCCGTGGGCTGCATCACCAAGGGGCGGCAGGGTGTGGAGCTCGCCGAGATGGCTGAGCTGGCTGTGGCTGGAGTGGTAGGCTTCAGCGACGACGGCAGTCCGGTCTCCGATGCTGGGCTGATGCGTCATGCTATGGAGTACAGCCTGGCCTTTGGCCTGCCCCTCATCAGCCACTGCGAGGACTTGTCCCTGGCTCAGGGAGGGGTGATGAACGATGGCTGGGTGGCCACCCGTCTCGGCTTGAGGGGCATCCCGGACGCTGCTGAAGAGGCCATGGTCAGCCGCGACCTGGCCCTGGCCGAGCTAACGGGCGCCCGGCTCCATATCGCTCATGTCAGCACCGCGGGCTCTGTGGACCTCATTCGCCGGGCTAAAGAGAGCGGGGCGAAGATCACCGCCGAGGTCACACCGCACCATCTCACGCTCACCGATGAGCTGCTGCTATCGAGTCGCTATGATACCAATGCCAAGGTGAACCCACCGCTGCGGACAGAGCGGGATATCAAGGCCCTGCTTCTCGGGTTGCAGGAAGGGGTCATCGATGTCATTGCCACCGATCACTCCCCTCACACTGTGGTGGACAAGCTATGCGAGTTCGATGCTGCTGCCTTCGGCATCAGCAATTTCGAGACCGCCCTGGGCAGTCTTTTGACTCTGGTGCATCAGGGTAGAATTGAGCTCACAATGCTCATCTCCCGGCTGACCGTGGAGCCAGCGCGTATCCTGGGCCGGGACGAGCTGGGGACGCTTAAAGCCGGAAATCCCGGCGATGTTGCCATCTTTGATACCGAGGCGGAGTGGGTGGTGCGCCCCGAGGAGTTTGTCTCCAAGGGCAAGAACACCCCGCTTGCTGCTGCTGTGTTAAAGGGCAAGGTCATGGCCACCGTGCTCGGCGGCGAGGTGGTGTATAAGGATGAATCGCTCAAGCTTCAAAATAAGCGAAATGCTGCGTGAGAGGGGCTTTGCCCCTCTTTTAATAATCACTTCCCCTCTCCTATCAGGGGAGGGGGCAGGGGGAGAGGAAACAGTTTGACCGAGAAAGCCATTCTGGTGCTGGAAGATGGCACGGCCTACGAGGGCTATGCCTTCGGTGCCGAAGGTCGGGCCTATGGCGAGGTGGTGTTCAATACCAGCATGACCGGCTACCAGGAGATGCTCACCGACCCCTCCTATGCCGGGCAAATCGTGGTCCCGTCCTACCCCCTCATCGGGAACTATGGTGTCAACGCCGATGACTTCGAGTCGAAGAAGGTCCAGGTCGCTGGCTTCATCGTCCGCGAGGACTGCCTTCAGCCGAGCCACTATCTGAGCAATGGCACGCTTGATGAGTTTCTGAAGTCCAACGGCATCCCCGGGCTCGGCGGCGTGGACACCAGGGCGCTGGTGCGGCGGCTGCGCTCGCAGGGGGTGATGATGGGCACCATCACCTCGGACGAGACTCCTGAAGAGGCGCGGGTGCGGCTCAAGGGCCTGCCCACCTATGAAAGCTTCGACTTTGTCAAGGATGTGACCACCGATGCTCCTTACCGCTGGGGCGGTCCAGAGGGCGATGGGAACGAGACCCATATCGTCGCCGTTGACCTGGGACTGAAATACAACATACTGCGCCGGTTGAGTCGCCTCGGCTGCTCCATCACGGTTGTCCCCTGCACCATGAGCGCCGAGGACATCCTGGGCCTGAAGCCCGACGGCGTTGTGCTGTCGCCGGGGCCGGGAGACCCGGCACAGCTCGACTACCTGGTGGACACGGTGAGGAAATTGGTGGAGGCCAGGCCGGTGTTCGGCATCTGCCTGGGGCACCAGCTCATCGGCCGGGCCTTTGGCGCCGAGACCTTTAAGCTCAAATTTGGCCATAGAGGGGCCAATCACCCGGTAAAGGACTTGGACACTGGCCGGGTGCATATAACCGCCCAGAATCACGGATATGCGGTAGATGAGGGCACTTTGGGCGGGGGGCTGGAGGTGACGCACATAAATCTTAACGATGGCACAGTGGAGGGCCTGCGGCACAGGGAGCTGCCCATGTTCTCCATCCAGTACCACTCCGAGGCCTCCCCCGGTCCCCAGGACAACTTCTACCTCTTCGAGCGCTTCCTGGAGTTGGTGAGGAGGTGAAATGTCATACACGTCTTCGAGAAGAGTGAAGCAATCTGAATATAACAAGCTACTCGATGCATTCAACGGCAGGAACAAGGGTTTCGCTGAGTGTGTGAATTACTTGATAGATCGAGGATTTTCTCAGGAACAAGCTAAGAACGCAGTGCACGTGTATCGCAAGGGTGGAGCTACCGAGGCCACGTTTCGGCTATCAGGCGAGCAACGAAATGAACTGTTGGATAGCTTTAATGCGACGGAGAAAACCCCTAAAGAATGCGTGGATTATTTGAGGAGTTTAGGTTATACATACCGGCAGGCCACTAGTGCGGTATATAAGTACAGGCAAGAGAGAGGCTTAATAGGCAGCTATGTTGAGTAACTCCTTTGAGAGGTTCCTAGACATGGTGAGGGGCTATGGCTGATGCGAGGTGTTGAGATGCTTCCGTTTGACATACTGACAAGCCTCGAAAGTAACCTCAGAACAGTCTTGTTGGCTTGTTCTCATAGGGAATTGAAGATTTTTTGGAATAAGTGCAATATTCCTCATGAAATATTAGAGCTGTATTATGGCCCTAAGCCGCAAGCGCCCCCTGGCTATTATATTAAGGGGCCCTCTAGGAAGCAGATAATCGAAGGTATTATCGAGGAGGTAGATAGACAGGGTTCCTTAGGTGTTCTAAGTCGTATTCTGGCTGAAGCAGTTAGGTACGGAAAAACTCTGACATCGAAGGAAGCCCAACAGGCGGTCAATAACATAGAGCGCCTCAAGGAACGCATTGTGAAGAGAGAGGTAGGCGTGGAGGAACCTGGGGAAAAAGAGGAAAGGGAACAAAAAGGGGCAGGGTTAGAGAAGAAAGGCAAACAGGAAGAATTTGAAGGTTTGAGAGAACAGTTCCTTGCCCTCTTGTGTGAAGTGGATCATCAGAAGCGAGGATACAATTTCCAAGGCTTCCTTTATGAGCTATTTGATTTGTCAGGGCTTAAACCTTTGGCTCCCTTCAAAGCTACAGGAGAGCAAATTGATGGCGGGTTTGAATTTAGAAATAGCACTTACCTGCTAGAGGCTAAATGGCAGGATGAACCAGCAAATCAGTCAGACCTGTTGGTGCTAAGCGAGAGGGCCCGGGGTAAGATAGAGGGTACCAAAGGGATATTTATTTCCGTCAACGGTTATTCACGTGAGGCTGTTCCGGCTTTCTTGAAAGGAAGAAGGCCAAACATAATCCTACTTGACGGCACCCATATCATGGCGGTATTGGAAGGACGCATTACGCTATCTTCTATGTTGGAGAAGATTTTGCGTATAGCATCGTCAACAGCCGAAATATACATTGATATAAAAAATATCTTGAGTTGATTTCGATGTCAAAGCCATCTAAAGTTCTCGTAATAGGCTCCGGCCCGATAATAATCGGGCAGGCAGCAGAGTTTGACTACTCCGGCACCCAGGCCTGCCGCGCGCTGCGGGAGGAGGGGGTGACCTCGGTGCTGGTCAACTCCAACCCGGCCACCATCATGACCGATGAGGGCATCGCTGATATCATCTACATCGAGCCGCTCACCGTCGATGTCGTCGCCCGCATCATCGAGCGCGAGCGCCCCGATGGCCTGCTGCCCACCATGGGTGGGCAGACCGGGCTCAACTTAGCCGTGGAGCTGGCTGACGCCGGAGTCCTTGAGAAATATGGCGTCCGCTCCCTGGGCACGCCCATCGACACCATCCGCAAGGCCGAGGACCGCGAGCTGTTCAAGCAGTTATTGATAGATATCGGGGAGCCGGTGCCCGATAGCGCCACCGTGACCAGTGTGGAGGAGGCGAGGCAGGTGGCGGAGTCCATCGGCCTGCCGGTGATCGTGCGCCCGTCGTACACCTTGGGCGGGAGCGGCGGCGGCATCGCCACGACGATGGATGAGCTGGAGCAGATCGCCGGCGGCGGCCTGGCGCTGAGCATAGCGCACCAGGTGCTCATCGAGAAATGCGTGCTCAACTGGAAGGAGATCGAGTATGAGGTGATGCGGGATGCCGCCGACAACTGCATCACCATCTGCAACATGGAGAACATCGACGCTATGGGCGTCCACACCGGGGACAGCATCGTGGTCGCTCCCAGCCAGACGCTCACTGATAAAGAGTACCAGATGCTGAGGTCGGCCAGCCTCAGGATCATCCGTGCGCTGGGCATCGAGGGCGGCTGCAATATCCAGTTCGCCCTGCCGCCCCACCCCACCGTGGCGTCCACTCCAGAGGGCGAAAGCCCCTATTACGTCATCGAGGTAAATCCCAGGGTCAGCCGCAGCTCGGCCCTGGCCAGCAAGGCCACCGGCTATCCCATCGCCCGGGTGGCGGGCAAGATCGCCGTGGGCCGCAGGCTCGACGAGATAAGTAACAAGGTCACCGGGAAGACCACCGCTGCCTTTGAGCCGGCGCTGGACTACTGTGTGGTCAAGATACCGCGCTGGCCCTTCGATAAGTTCGCGTCGGGCGACCGTGTCACCGGCTCTCAGATGAAGGCCACAGGCGAGACCATGGCCATCGACCGCTCCTTCGAGGCTGCCCTGAACAAGGCAGTCCGTTCCCTGGAGTTCAGCAGCCGCTCTCTGCTCTGGGAGGATCCGACATGGCGACAGGGCTCCTATCCCCTGTGGCCCAATGACCTGAGACTGTGGGGAGTCATGGCTGCGCTCCGTCGCGGCGCTACCCTCGCCGAGCTATGTCGGCAGACGGGCATCGATCCCTGGTTTATGCACAAGTTCCAGAACATCGTGGACATGGAAAAGCGCCTTCTCTCCGAGCCCCTGGTCCCGGAGCTGCTGTGGCAGGCCAAGAGAATGGGCTTCTCTGATGTGCAGATCGGCACTCTGGCAGACAGGCTTCCGGAGCAGGTGCGACAGCTGCGTCACGATTGGCAAATTCATCCGGTGTATAAGATGGTCGATACCTGTGCCGCCGAGTTCGCCGCCGAGACCCCTTACTTCTACAGCACCTATGAGGGATATGAGGGGGAGAACGAGGCCGAGCCCCTGGAAGGCGACAAGGCGGTGGTCATCGGCTCGGGGCCGATCCGCATCGGTCAGGGCATTGAGTTCGATTATTGCAGTGTGCACTCGGCCTGGGCCCTCCAGGGGGCTGGGGCAAACAGCATCATGGTCAATTCCAACCCGGAGACGGTGTCCACCGACTTCGATACCAGCAACCGCCTCTACTTTGAGCCCCTTGATGAGGAGAGCATGCGGGATATTCTGGAGAACGAGACCGACGGCCAGCCGCCGCCCACCATCGTCCAGTTCGGCGGCCAGACGGCGATAAACCTGGCCCTGCCGTTGACTCGAAGCGCCATGCCCTTGGGCGGCTCCAGCGCTGAGACCATTGACTTGGCTGAGGACCGCGGCCTCTTCGAGGACTTCCTCAACAAGCTGGGCATCCCCCAGCCGCCAGGGGCGGCAGCCCACACCGTGGAAGACGCTCTGGCTGTGGCCGAGGTCATTGGCTATCCCGTTCTGGTCCGCCCCAGCTATGTTCTCGGCGGCCGGGCTATGGAGATCGTGCACAGCTCGAACGAGCTGATCGGCTACATGAACATGGCCATGGCGCTGGAGAGCAAGCGGGCGGTGCTCATCGACAAGTACTTCCAGGGCAAGGAGGTCGAGGTCGATGCCGTCTGCGATGGCGAGCAGGTCTTGATCCCTGGGGTTATGGAGCACATCGAGCGCGCCGGGGTCCATAGCGGTGACTCCATGGCCATCTACCCCGGATTGAACCTCACCGAGCAGGAGGTGGACACCATCGTGGACTATGCCACCAGGATCGGCCTGGCCCTGGAGGTCAGGGGGTTGATGAATATCCAGTATGTGATCATGCCCACCGAATCTGGCTCCACTGTCTATGTCATTGAGGTCAACCCCCGCGCTTCGCGGACCATTCCCTTCATCTCCAAGGTCACTGGGGTCCCCATGGTGCGGGTGGCGACCAATATCATGCTCGGGCAGAGCCTAAAGGAGCAGGGATACCAGGGAGGGCTGTGGAAGAAGCAGAAGCTGGTGGGCATCAAGGCACCGGTGTTCTCCATGTCCAAGCTTCCCGGCGTGGACTACTATTTGGGTCCGGAGATGAAGTCCACCGGCGAGGTCATGGGCATTGACTACACCTTCGGCGCTGCCCTGGCCAAGGCGCTAATGGCCGCTGGGCTGATGCTCTCAGACAAAGGCGCTGTCCTGCTCAGCATCGCCGACAGAGACAAGCCCCAGGCTAAGCCTTTGATTCAGAAATTGGCCCAAATCGGCTACCGTATGTATGCCACCGAGGGCACCTCCGCCATGATTCGGGACATGGGCCTTGAGGTCAATGTGATCACCAAGAAGCTGAGCGAGGGGCACCCCAATATTCTGGACATCATCCAACAGGGCGTTGTCAACGGGGTGATAAACACCATGACCGGAGACCGCATTCCACTTCGTGATGGCTTTGAAATTCGACGCGCCGCCAGTGAGCGGCAAATTCCCTGCTTTACCTCCCTCGATACCGCCCGGGTGGCCATCGAGGCCTTGATCAACGGGAGCCAGGTGTTCAATGTCCAGCCTCTGGGGAGCTATTTGGGGTGAAACAATTAAGGGCTGAAGTCCTTTCCAATAGTGAAGTATTCCCTGGCGTCTATCTTCTCTGGCTCCATGCTGCCGACATCGCCGCTCTGGCCCAGCCGGGGCAGTTCGTCATGGTCCGCTGTGGCCAGGGCTATGATATGCTGCTGCGGCGTCCGCTGAGCATCCACCGGATAGATGGTTCGAGCCTTGCCCTTCTCTTCGCGGTGGTCAGGCGCGGGACAGGCTGGCTCTCCCAGCGCCATGAGGGGGAGGTCATTGACCTTCTGGGCCCATTCGGCCGGGGCTTTGCCATTGCTCCTGAATCAAGGAATCTGCTTCTGGTGGCCGGGGGCATGGGCATCGCGCCACTCCTTTTCCTGGCTGAGGAAGCTATGGCTGCCGGCCGTGAGGTGACGCTCCTCACAGGGAGCAAAACCGCTGCTCTGGTCTATCCCCAAGACCTTCTCCCCCGCGATCTCAGACCAGTCATTGCCACAGACGACGGCTCGCTGGGCAGGAAGGGACTGTTGACCGACCTCCTGCCCGAATTCACTTCTGCTGCTGAGCAAATTTTCGCCTGCGGCCCCATCGCCATGTATCGCACCATGGCCGGGATGGGGCTGACCAAGCCGGTGCAGGTCCTTCTGGAGCAGATGATGGGCTGCGGGCACGGCGCCTGCTTCGGCTGCGCCATAGAGACCAAGCAGGGGCACAAGCTGGTGTGCCGGGACGGCCCCGTCTTCGAGCTCGACGACGTCCTCTGGGAGCAGATAAGGGAGCCCGTTTCGAGCCTGACCAGAACTCGCCCTCCACTTTAAGAGTGGGGATCAGAGAGGCGAAATGACCCAGCGTAAACCGCGCTTTTCCAAGCCTATAGCCTTCTTCTGGCTGCTGCGCCTCAACCGCAGCGCCATGGTGGCGATGATCGCCGGAGCAGCAGCCTTCACTGCAGGTGCTGGAGTTGGCAATTCGCTGTGGATGACTCTGGCCGGGTGGTGCCTAGCTGTAGGCGGCTTCTCCCTGGACTTCTACGCCGACCGTGACCTGGACATCAAAGGGCCTCGGGCTGAGACACGCCACAATCCCGTGGCCGATGGCTCCCTCTCGCCGCTGGCGGGTTTAGCTTTCTCCTTGACCTTCATCGCCGCGAGCTTCATTATGGCCTTATTGGTCTCTCCCTGGGCTTTATTGCCTTGGGGTGTTACTCTGGCTGTCATCGTCGGCCTGGCCTTACACCTTTTCGAGACCCCCATAGCCCGTGCCCTGACCCTGGGGCTGTTGCAGGCTCTTTATGTGCTTGTGGGGGGTGCAGCGGGCAGCCTGAGCTTGGGATTGGGCCTCTTGGCCAGTATGTTCTTCTTTGCCATGTTCGGCGGGCGTGGGATGATCGACATCCGCGATTTCCCCGAGGATGAGGCCACCCGTGTGCAGACTCTGCCTAAGCGCTATGGAATAAAGCGTACTGCGCAGTTCGTTGCCGTCAGCCTGGTCATCGCTTATGCGCTGAGCCTGGCGGCGTACTTCACCGGTGAATTCAGCACCATCTATCTATACCTTGATCTGGCTTTCATCGCCGTGGGCTTGGTCTGCGCCTGGCTCTTCGCCACTCGCCCCAGCCCCAAGCTGGCCTACGCCCTGACCCTGGTGTTCATGATGGGCATGGGCTCGCTCATCTGCTTGGCGATGATTTTAGGGAGCATGTAGACATGAATATGCTCGTGATTTGTGCAATAATATGCAGCAGTAAGGGAGGAGGAAGGCAAGGATGAGAGTGCAGAAATCAGTTGAAATTGCAGCGCCGCCGGAGAAAATCTGGCCTTTCCTGGTCGAGCCCGAGAAGATATTGGAGTGGTGTATAACCCTGGAGAAGTTCGAGTATACCAGCGAGCAGCGCGGCGGCGTGGGCACAATCTTTTACTTTGAAGAAAAAGCCGCTGGCCGACTTATGAAGTTGAACTTTGCGGTTACGGAATGGGTGGAGAATAAGAGGATTGCCTTCCACAAGACCTCGGGGAACTCCGTAAAGGGTTATGAGCAGAGCTGGACAGTGGAGGCTGCCCCTTCTGGCAGCAGGTTCACCTTTATGGAGCAGGTTGAGTTGCCCTATGGGATTTTGGGCAAGATTATCGGCCTGTTTGCCCGGCGCAGTTCTGAGGCCACTGTGGGCAAAATGCTGGCCAGGCTAAAGAGCCTGGTGGAGGCAAACGCTCCGTAAATCCTGAAAGTGGGCAAAATTGCTATCCCTGAGCAGATAAAGGAACCCTTTCAGATATTTAAGCAGCAATCAAGTCGGCCATGCATTTAGCGCATAAATTACACAAATTCCCCTGTTTCCCCAGGCCGCTGTAACCAGATGAACATAACCAGATCATCCAGCTCGATCCGCTCTGCTTTCCTGAAACGACTCCGGCTCAGCAGTTTGTCAATACCTTCCTGCGTATACGCTTCACGCACTGAATGTCTTAGCCCCCAGCGCATGAACTTGGATTCGATCTGCTGACAGGCTTCCTCAACTTTCTCCTTGCACGCGTCCTTGCGCACATCGGAGATCAAGGCGGGCTTTCCGGGCTTGAGCACTCGATAGATCTCGTCTAAGACTTTGTCGGGCTTGCTCCAATGATGCAGAGAGCCGCTGGAGATCACAAAATCAAACTCCGAGTCCTTGAATGGCATGTTGGCGGCGTTACTGCGGCGGAAGGTAATGCGATCCGAGAGTCCGGCTTCGGCTACATTACGGCTGCTGATATCAATCATCGTTTGTGAGATATCTAGGCCGATGATTTGAGCCCGGGGTGCACGGCGGGCGATCTCGATAGAGATGAAAGCTGGCCCCGAGCCCACCTCTAGGAAGATGCCCTCGCTGATGACAGCCGCCACCCGGTCGGCTTCACCAGCGTAGGACTCTCGCATTGCAGGCGTGTCTTTGGCGAAATCAGCGTACTTGGTGGCAAAGTAGCCCTCGATGCCTTCGGAGAGAAGCTGCTTACACGTCTGAATTATACTGGCCATTGCCTCTACGCCAGCGTCAACGCTGACCTGCTTACTGAGAGCTGAATATCCGAAGGGAGCCTATAAAACTGGACTCACCATGATCGACTGCTCCCGTGCGGGACCCACTGAGATCACGGCAACGGGGCAGCCGGAAAGCTCCTCGATCTTCCTCACATAAGCCTGGGCCTCTTTGGGCAGGTCGTCAAAGCGGCGAATATTGCTGGTGTCGCTTTGCCAGCCGGGCATCTCCTCATAGATAGGCTGGCATTTCTCCAACAAGGCGGAATTGCTCGGAGGGCGGCTATGAACCTCGCCATCTATTTTATAAGCGGTGCAAATGTTCAGCTTGGGCAAAATATCGAGGATGTCGAATCTGGTGAGGGCGATACCGGTGAAGCCATTGATCCTGACGCTATAGCGGGCGAGCACAGCATCGAACCAGCCGCAGCGGCGGGGCCTGCCTGTGGTAGTGCCATACTCGTGGGCCCGCTCTCGAATTTGCTCTCCGATCTCATCTTTGAGCTCAGTGGGCATCGGTCCGGCGCCGACTCTGGTATTGTACGCTTTGAACACGCCGATGATGCTGTTGATCTTGGTCGGCCCCAGGCCCGTTCCGATGCAGGCGCCGCCGGAGAAGGGAGATGACGAGGTTACATAGGGGTAGGTGCCAAAGTCGAGGTCAAGCAGCGTCCCCTGTGCCCCCTCGAGCAGCACCAGTTCCCCTCGTTCCAGGGCCTCATGGATCATCAAATCGGTTTCCCTTATGAACGGCGCCAGGCGCTCTCCATACTGGCAGTACTGCTCATAGACCTCGTCCAGAGACAGGGGCTGGGCTTCATATACCTTAGTCAGGATTTTGTTCTTGTACTCCAGCACCGAGCGCAGCCGTTGCAGAAAAATCTCCCTATCGAGGAGATCGCCGGCGCGGATGCCCAGACGTGCCGACTTGTCGGAATAGGCTGGCCCGATCCCTTTCTTGGTCGTTCCTATGGCACTCCGTCCCCGGGACTCCTCTTCCAGGCCGTCGAGCAAAGTGTGGTACGGCATGATCAGGTGGGCGCGGTCGCTGACGAAAAGCTGGCTCACGTCGACACCGTGTTTCTCCAAGTCATCTAACTCGCCCAAGAGCACTGCCGGGTTGATGACCACTCCGTTGCTGATGATGCAGGTGGTCCCGGGGCGAAACATCCCGGCGGGGATGAGATGCAGCCTGAATTCGCCGAGGGGATTGATTACGGTATGCCCGGCGTTATCTCCTCCCGAGAAGCGTACCACCATCTGGGCATTCTCGGCGAGAAAGTCAATGATTTTACCCTTGCCCTCATCTCCCCATTGGCCTCCGATAATTGCTACTGTCGGCATCACGCCCTCCTAACTGGCGGAGAGGATGGGATTCGAACCCATGAGGGGTTGCCCCCTACGCGCTCTCCAGGCGCGCCTGATCGTCCACTCCAGCACCTCTCCCTTCTTACCAAAGGTGCCTAAGTCACAGAAGGAAGAAAAGTAAGCCCACACCGATCAGGAGTAAGCCGGCTTTTCCGTGGCAAATCGCTTTGCCTTTATCGTGCCACTTACCGTAGCTCAGTCGGTGTTGCAACGCTATTCCCGAGCCAATTATGGTCAGCCATCTTGCCCATTCTTCCATATAAACCTCACGCGAAAAGATTGAAATCCCGGAGAGGGTGGGATTCGAACCCACGGGGGAATCTCTCCCCACCGCTTTTCGAGAGCGGCACCATAAGCCTCTCGGTCACCTCTCCAAACCGACTTTTTGAAGCTAATTTTGCCTGTAGGCAGTCCTTACTGTGTTCGCATAATCCAGTTTAGCTAACCGATAGCTGACGCACTGGTTCATCAGCCAGTCCATTATACCTTGCACTAAGTACTTCGTCAAAGCATTTGGCCGCCGCCTCTCGAAGTCCCGGGGCCACATACGAATACGTGTCTGGGGTTATCGCTATGGTGGAGTGTCCTAACCGCGCCTGATGTATGTCTCTGCGAATGGGGACTAGATCAAATAGAACACAGACAGAAGGAGATATTTATCCAGAAAAACAAATCTGGAGCGGGTAATGGGATTCGAACCCACGACGTCTTGCTTGGGAAGCAAGCACTCTACCGCTGAGTTATACCCGCTCCGATGGCATATATTTTAGCCTCAAAGACCTTTTTTGTAAATAGTGGGTTTAGCTGACTAGCGCCAGTCCTGAATGCCCACGATGTTAGCACGCCAGGGGGCAAATCTCCCCACAGTGTCTATCCAGTAATCGAGGTTTTCCTCAACGTGTGAAGGCAACCCGTCGAGGAGCTCAATAGTCATTGAGGCCATTTCAATGTCCTCGGGATCAAGATGCCAGCTCCAGGGATTCCCATAGGCTGATCCCCGGACGAGCTTGCCGTTGGGGATGGTGGCACTGCTCCGGCCTTCGTACACGGCAAATACGTCATCTATAGTCTGCTGGTTGGTAATCCAGACCTTCATCGTCTCGCCCTGGACAGCAAAGGTGACCAAGATTCCGCCATGTAAAGGGGTGAAGGTCTCCCTATTCGCCGCTGCCAGTAAGACTGCCGTCAGAACCAGCGCCCATACCACTATAAGGGCTATTATGCTTTTGTTCATCCCCCTCGCCCAATAACGCAGCCTTTTCCCGCGTCACTACACAGCCTGTTGCCTCATCAGGCCATCAAGGATGGCCACCGCCTCATGGGCAAAAGGTGGGTCATCGATGTGGAGATCGAGCTCAACCAATCTGATCCCTGGATCGAGGTGCCGTTTCAACGCCGCAATAACCGCCTTGTCGCCCTCCGGGTCGTAGAACACACCCCCTGGTCTGTCCATGCTGCAAAGGCCCTGGGTCGGGAATAACACCACTGTGGGCCCCGGTGCCTTGTTCAGCTTCCGCGCCATGATCTCAGCCACGGTTGCCATCTCCTCAGGGGTCGTCTTTATTTGCGTGGTCACCGGGTTGTGCATATGAAGCGTGCGCTCTCTGAATTGAGCGGGAAGCGTCTCTGGTGGCCCATACCAACTGATAAAATTCAAAGCGCCCGGGGCTACCACATGGGGGATGGACTGTTTTGCTATCGCTTCCAGCCTGTCCACCGCGGCATTGCTACCGCACAGGTGGTTAATCAGCTCAAATATAGAAAGGTCCAGAGCGCCGTCAAATATACCCTCCTCCACAAACTGTTCGAAGGCATGGCCCCCGACCCCGTTGCTATGGAACACTGCAACCTCGTAACCCCGTTCCTCCAGAAGTCGCTTGACCAGGGGCGAATACTTTAACGCAGAAGAGCCCAGTGTAGTCACGCCGATAAAGGGTTTCTCAGCTAACTCTTCCTTCTTATAGGTCTCCACCATCCCGGAGATTGCCCCGGCTGCATTATCCAAGACCTTTTTCGTTACCCGGTTCAGACCCCAGATGTCGGCCACCGTTGGCATTACGGTGAGGTCTTTGCTCACTGCCAGGGGGTGCAGCGCCGGCAGGAAAGCCACTGTCGAGACCATGAGCTTGGGCACAAACATTGGCAGTAACTTCATCACGGCCATGCCCAGGGATGTGCCCATGGAGCCGCCAAGAGCGATGATACCATCAAACTGGCCATTGGAGTATAGCTCCCGTGTCACCAACGCGGTGCCCCGGGCCATCACCTTCGTTGCCTCCCCCTCATCGCCGAGCGCAATCACCTCGCTCAGGCTTGTTCCGGCGGCTTCGGCTATCTTATGACGGTCGATGTCGGGTGCGAAAGGGACTTCTCCGAGAACGCCAGGGTCTATGAGCAGGACTTTATGCCCCCTGGCCTCAATGAGCTCCTTGAGATACCTGACCTCATCCCCTTTGGTGTCGAGAGTGCCCACAATGGCTATGGTCTTGACCACTGGCCCCTCCTTAACATTCAACTCCAAGAATACCCCATTATAGTGCAAAGGAAACGGAAAGGACAAGGGCAGCGTGTTTGCCCTATGTCTCGATTTAGGAAAGATGGGATTGCTGCCCTTGTCGGCAGTCTAAATATCGAGGTTGCGTACCCCTCTGGCGTGGGCCTGGATGAAGGCCTTTCTCGGTGGGACTTCATCGCCCATGAGCATCTCCACGACCTCCCCAGCCTTCATAGCATCCTCAATGGTAACCTGGAACATTATCCTTGACTCCGGGTCCATAGTGGTCTGCCAAAGCTGCTCCGGATTCATCTCGCCGAGACCCTTGTAGCGCTGGATGTCTATATTCTTGCCGTTGATCTTGGCCAGCAATTCCTCTTTTTCGCTTTCCGAGTACACCCAGAAATGCTCTTTGCCCTTTCTGATGCGATAGAGTGGTGGCTGGGCGATGTAGAGGTGCCCGTTTTCAATGAGCTTGGGCATGTAGCGGAAGAAAAAGGTCAGGAGCAGGGTCCGAATGTGGGAGCCGTCGACATCGGCATCGGTCATGATGATCACGCGATGATAGCGGAGCTTGGACAGGTCAGCCTCGGGGTCGGCGCTGACTCCGAGGGCGGCGATGATGGCCCTGATCTCAGTATGGGCCATCATCTTGCTCGGCGCCGCCTTCTCGACATTCAGAATCTTCCCGCGCAGGGGCAGGATCGCCTGGAAGCCTCGCTCCCGGCCCTGCTTGGCGGAGCCACCGGCGGAATCGCCCTCAACAATGTATAGTTCGCGGAGGGCTGGGTTCCTCTCCGAGCAATCGGCCAGCTTCCCGGGTAGGGTCCCGCTATCGATGATAGACCTCTTCAGAGCTACGTCTCGCGCCTTCCTCGCCGCCTCACGAGCCTTGGCAGTGGTCAGGCACTTCTCCACAATTTCCTTCGCCTCCGAAGGGTGCTCCTCGAGATAGAGCATCACCCCTTCTGTGACCGCAGACTCCACGTGGGTTCTGATATCGGGATTGCCCAGCCTCCTCTTGGTCTGGCCTTCAAACAGGGGATCGGTGAGCTTGACGCTGATTATCGCTGTAAGTCCCTCCCTGACGTCATCTCCTGCCAAGTTGGGCTCGTTTTCCTTGAGCAGCTTATACTTTCTGGCGTAGTCATTAATGGCCCGGGTCAGGGCCGATCTGAAGCCAGTGAGGTGCGTGCCGCCATCGCTGGTGTTGATGCAATTGGCAAAGCTGAACGTGGACTCGGTGAAGCTCTCGTTATATTGGACGGCAGCTTCCACCTGGGTGCTATTGACCATCTTAGCGACATAAATCGGCTTCTGGTGTAGCTTGGCCCTGTTCCTGTTGAGATATCGGACGAAGCTGGCGATGCCCCCTTCAAAATAGAACGTAAGTGCCTGATCGTGTCGTTCATCACGGAAGCTCATCTCCAGGCCTTTGTTCAGGTATGCCATCTCGCGCAGGAACTGGGCCAGGGATTGGAAATCATAGTCAAATGTGCTAAAAACTTCGCTGTCGGGGAAGAAGCTGATACTGGTGCCGTGGTCATCATCATCGGCATCGCCGACGACGCTCACGGGGGCCAGAGGGACACCACGCTGGTACTCCTGGCGATAGAGCTTGCCCTCGCGTCTGACCTCCACTATGAACCAAGCGGAAAGGGCATTGACTACAGCAGAGCCGACCCCGTGAAGTCCGCCGCTGACTTTGTAGCTGCCACCGCCGAACTTGGCCCCGGAGTGCAGGCTGGTCATAACTGTCTCCAGAGCTGAGACTTTGGTGGTGGGATGCACTTCTGTGGGAATGCCACGGCCGTTATCGGTCACGGTGACAGAGCTATCTTCATGGATGGTGACCTCGACTCGGTCGCAGTAGCCGCCCATGGCCTCGTCGATGCTATTGTCCACGATCTCGTGCACCAGATGATGAAGCCCTCGCTGGTCCACGCTTCCGATATACATACCGGGGCGGCGTTGCACCGCCTCAAGCTCACCCAATACCTGAATGTCTTCAGCTGTATAGCTCTGTTCCATATCACCTACCATGAACAAGGGATAGGAATTCGGAGCGAGTGGCCACGCTGCTGCGAAACAGACCCCTCATCGCTGAGGTGGTGATGCTGCTTCCGGGCTTCTCAACCCCGCGCATGATCATGCACAGGTGTTGTGCCTGGACCACCACAGCAACTCCTCGTGGATTCATGCCTTCCAGCAGCGTGTCGGCAATCTGGCTGGTCAGGCGTTCCTGAATTTGAGGCCGTCGCGCCAGAATCTCCACCACCCGGGCCAGTTTGCTGGCGCCAGCCACCCGACCACTGGGGATATAGCCAATGTGCACCATCCCATAGAAGGGGAGCAAATGATGCTCACACATGGAATAGAAAGGAATGTCCTTGAGCACCACCATCTCCTGATGCCCCTCATCAAAGCTGACCGTGAGCTCCTGTTTGGGGTCCAAGCCGAGCCCCTGGAAGAGCTCGGCATACATCTCAGCGACGCGCCTTGGAGTGCTCGCCAACCCCTCTCTTTTTGGATCCTCGCCGATGGCCTCGATTATGGAGAGCATGGCCTTCTCGATCTTCTTGCCATCGATCATATCAGCGACTCCTTCATCAACTTGGAGACAATGACCTCCTCCACGGCAGCAAGCTCAGCAGGGACCTCGTCCGGAGCTGTAGCTGCTTGCAGTGCAGCATCCGGATCCTTTAGTCCGGTCCCAGTGACCACACAGACGACCTGGCTTTGCCCCAGGTTAAGTCCCCCCGCCACCATCTTGATCAGACCGGCCAAGGAAGCAGCTGAGGCTGGCTCGCCGAAGATGCCCTCTTTAGTTGCTAATAGCCTGTAGGCGGCCATGATTTCATCGTCGCTAACACAGTCGATGATGCCACCGGACTCATCCCTGGCAGCGACAGCCCTCTGCCAGCTTGCGGGATTCCCTATGCGAATCGCGGTGGCCACGGTCTTGGGCTCGGTGATCACCTGCTCCCTGACGATGGGAGCAGCCCCTTCAGCCTCAAAGCCCATCATCCTCGGTCTCCTGCTCGCCTTGTGATACTGGACAAACCCCCTCCAGTAGGCAGTGATGTTTCCCGCATTGCCCACAGGGATGAACAGATAGTCCGGGGCATCGCCGAGGACATCGACGATCTCAAAGGCAGCGGTCTTCTGCCCCTCAATACGATGAGGATTTAGAGAATTGACCAGGGTAATCGGATGCTTTTGAATGACCGTGCGAACCAACTCCAGGGCCTTATCAAAGTTGCCCTTGACAGCCAGAACTTCGGCGCCGAAGGTCATGGCCTGGGCAAACTTGCCCTGGGCGATATAGCCGTGGGGCACGATGACGAAGACCTTGAGGCCAAAGCGAGCGCCATAAGCAGCAGCCGAGGCGCTGGTGTTACCAGTGGAAGCACAGATCAAAGCCCTGCTGCCCTCCTCCAGCGCTTTGGCCACAGCGACCACCATGCCTCGATCCTTAAACGAGCCCGATGGGTTGCAGCCCTCGAGCTTGAAGTAAAGTTGGCCAACGCCGAACTCATGCTCCAGCTGCCGTGACCGCACCAGTGGTGTATCGGCCTCGCCGAGGGTGATTACCGGCGTTTCCGCCGTCAACGGCAGGAACTCACGGTATTTCTCTAAAAGGCACGCTTTCATCTCTGCTTAGCCTTCCACCCTGACGAAATTGCTGATCTCCTTGACTACCTCCAGCCCCTGCATCTCAGTCAGGGCCTGCTGCATTGCTGCCTCCTTGGCGGGATGGGTCATGAGCACGATCTCGGCGCTGTTTGCTGTCTCGTCGGTCCCTTTTTGGATCACCGAGGAGATGCTGATGAGGTGCTCGCCCAAGGTCTTAGCGATCTGCGCCAGCACACCAGGGCGATCCGCTATCGTCATTCTCAGATAGTATCTGGTGGTGATCTCGGAAACGGGCCTGACCACTGTATTCGGGTCCAGCCAGAGTCTGAAACTGGGAGAAACTCCGCGGTTGATGTTCTGAGCCAAACGAATGGCATCGGCGACGATGGCGCTTGAGGTCGGCGAGGGCCCAGCTCCCTCTCCATAGAAAATAACCTTGCCCACCAGATCGCCCTCTATCTGCACGGCATTGAACACGCCATCCACTTCGGCCAGAAGAGCATCTTCCGGAACAAAGGTTGGGTGCACCCGCGCCTGAACGGAGTAGTCTTCTTTCTTAGCAATGGCCAACAGCTTTATGGCGTATCCCAGCTCTTTGGCATACTGAAAATCACGAGGGGCCAGACGCGATATGCCTTCGTAGTGGACATCCTCAGGACGAACCTCAGCATGGAAAGCCAGTGTGGCCAGAATGGACAACTTATAGGCGGCATCAATACCCTCGATATCGTTTGCCGGGTTGGCTTCGGCATAGCCCAGCTCCTGAGCTTGCCTCAGCGCCATGGCGAAGTCCAACCCATCCTTGCTCATCCTGGTCAGGATATAGTTGGTGGTCCCATTGATGATGGCCTGAATTGCCGAGATGTCATTGGCTAGGAGATCTTGCTTCAGAGGCGAGATCAACGGAATGCCGCCACCGACACTTGCTTCGTAGAGGAGGGCCACCTCATGTTCCGCAGCCCAGGTCAGAAGCTCAAGGCCATGTTTAGCCATAACCTCCTTATTGGCGGTAATGACATGCTTGCCTTGGGTCAGGGCCTCTTTGATGTATTCCCAGGCCGGATTCTCACCGCCGAGGACCTCGATGACGATATCGATGTCAGGGTGGCCCAGGACTACTTGCGGGTCCTGGGTCATGAGTTCGGGATTTTTGAGGAGACGACTCTTGGGCAAGTCCTGCTCCAAGACCGCTCTTAGCTCCAACAGAGACCCTGCCTGCCGGGCAATGGCCTCCCCCTTTTCCTGTAATGCCTTTGCCACCCCACCGCCCACTACACCCAATCCCATCAACCCAATGCCGACCCTGTTCTTCACTGCTATTCCCTTAGCTATTCCCTTACCCCTGCGCCACTGCTCCCACGGATATGCCCTGGCGTATAGGGTAATAGAGCAAGGAATCTGGCCCTCTTCAAGGCGGTGCTCAGCCGCCGCTGATGGCTGGCACAGGTGCCGGTTCGTTGATCAGGCTCGATCTTCGCTCGATCGGAAATGAAGCGACGCAGTGTGTTTACGTCCTTGTAGTCTATATGATCGATTCCATTAGCGCAAAAGTAACACACTTTCGGTTTCGGGATATATCGCTTGGATCCGTATCTCCTTCTCGGTCTCTTATCCATGTCCTCACCTTAAGAAAATGTTTAGAATGGCAGCTCTTCGGGCTCTATAGGCTCTTCGTCCGGGCCCAGCTCGGCAGGAGCTACGGGTTTGCGGTCGAGAAAGATCACCCTACTGGCGTGAATCTCGACCCGAAAATGCTTCTGCCCATCCTGTCCTTCCCAGGACCGGGTCCTCAGCCGACCCTCGACATAAACTCGTTGTCCTTTGCTCAGGAACTGATTGCAGCTTTCGGCCTGCCGATCACGAGTGATGACATCAAACCACTCAGTTTCCTTTCTTCGCTCTCCATCGGAGGTGGTGAACATCCGATTAGTAGCCAGACGGAAAGAGGTCATTGCATTTCCACTTGGAGCAAAACGCATCTCCGGGTCTGTGCCCACATTACCGATGATCATCACCTTGTTCAGCCACGCCATTTCCTACCCCTTTCGCTCGGTCTAAGCGCCCAATTTGACCAGCAGATGACGGATGAGTTCTTCCCAGCGTTTGAGGCTGTCCTCAAGCTCGGCCGTCTTACTTGGCTCCAGTTCTAACTGCACCACTACATAATCACCCTCCCTATAATGCTGTATCGGGTAGGCCAGCTTTCTCTTGCCCCAGCGGTCGGTCTTGATTATGGTCCCACCACTTTGGGTGACAAACTCGGTCATCCTTTCCAATAGGTTGCTGATGCCTTCTTCAGTGACATCTGGACTGATAATGGCCGTCAACTCGTAGCTTTGCAATCGCGTTCCCTCACACAGTAATTCTTACAGCTTTGATTATAGCATGCAGAACAGAATGGCGAAAGCTATCCATCGCCTCCGGGGACCGGAAAACGAGAAGCAAGCTCGGCGACATCGGTACTGGCCTCTTGATAGACTCTATCGTCGCCAATGTGGGACAGGACCTTGCTGATGAGATTAGCAATGCGCTTCATCTCCTCAGGGCCAAAACCACGTGTGGTCACCGCTGGTGTACCCAACCTGATGCCGCTGCTGAGCTGAGGTGGACGAGGGTCGAAGGGGATCGAGTTTCTGTTGACAATTATGCCTACAGCCTCCAGGGCCTTCTCGGCATCCTTGCCCGTGATCCCCAACTGTGAGAGGTCCACCAACACCAGATGAGTCTCAGTGCCCCCGGAGACAAGCCTAAGTCCCGCTCGCTGAAGCTCCTCGCCCAGGACCTTGGCGTTTTCCAGAACTCTCCTCTGGTAGATGACGAACTCTGGCTGCATCGCTTCATGGAAGGCCACTGCTTTGGCTGCGATGACATGGACCAGGGGGCCTCCCTGAGAGCCAGGGAATATAGCCCGGTCCAACGCTGTGGCCAATCCTGCGCGGCATAAGGCGAATCCACCCCTGGGCCCACGCAATGTCTTATGGGTTGAGGAGGTGATCACATCGGCATAGGGCGTTGGGTTGGGATGGACCTTAGCTGCAACTAGGCCTGCAATATGGGCCATATCCACCATAAGCCCGGCGCCAACCCGATCGGCGATTTGGCGAAAGCGGCTAAAATCGATGACTCGGGGATAGGCGCTGGCCCCGGCGATGATGAGCTTGCACTTGTGTTGTTGCGCCAGCTTCTCTATCTGATCGTAATCCAGCTGCTCCGTATCTCGATCCACGGTGTAGTGGACAAATTGATAGAAGTGGCGAGAGAAGTTGGCCACGCTCCCATGGCTCAGATGTCCCCCATGCTCCAGGGCCATGGCCATTACGCTGTCGCCGCATTCCAGCAGGGTGAAATAGGCCCCCATGTTGGCCTGAGAGCCACTATGAGGCTGTACGTTGGCATGCTCTGCACCATAAAGCCTCTTGGCCCGATCAATGGCGAGATCCTCGACAACATCGCAGTCATAACACCCGCCGTAGTAACGATTTCCGGGATAACCCTCAGCATACTTATTGGTCAGCACAGAACCCTGGGCTTCCATAACTGCCGTGCTGGCGTAGTTTTCCGCAGCAATGAGGTTGATCTGGAATTGCTGCCGCCTTTTCTCCCGAGCGATAGCGGCAAAGACTTCAGGGTCAGCACCGGCCACGATATCCATCACCCATTCCACAAAAAAGGAGCCACGCTACTGGGGCATGGCTCTACTTTAGACCTCGTTACAGCAAGACTGAACTGGCAACATCACTTTCAATGGCGGTCAGAGCAAGTTTACCTCAACTGTGCCATCCTGTCAACCTGACTTCTACGGGTTTTGCTCGATTGTGCTTGACCTGGCACTTATTTATCAACCCTCTTCGAGCAGAAAGCGCCCAGACATAACACTTGAAAACATCGCCTCTGTCCGTTATTATTAGTATCCAGGAGGGATCGCATAGTGGTCTAGTGCGGGCGCCTGCTAAGCGCTTACCGGGGGAAACTTCGGTCGAGGGTTCGAATCCCTCTCCCTCCGCTTTTTCTTTGGCCTGAAGAAAGGAGCTGCCCAGGCAGCTCCTTATAAGTGTTGCGTGTTGAGTTTAGCTGACTTGACAACAGGCGCCTGTAACTCTACTGTTTAGTTGGTGACACAGTATTGCAGTCGGCCTGCGATGTCCATGGCGAGACATACAAAAGGGCAATCTTGGCGAATGACCATAAAGATGGTTGGCATCGTCGCGTTGATCTTGCTGACCAGCGCCATCGGTGCAGTATTCGAGGGCCTTTGCTACGCCCGTGACGGCTTGAGCTGGCTGATACTTCGTCGCCGTTAGCCACCCGCGGCAGCGGCGTGCCCTACACCTTAGCACCATCTGGTTATGTACTGCAGAATGCCAGCAAAGGGCTCTCTGGGCACCGCAACATCAGCTAGTTGGAAGATACTCAGCCGAGCATGGTGCACCATCCAACCTCCCCATCTTGATCAGCTTCAGCTAAGGGGGTACAACTGACGTCCTTCATCGTCCTCAATGATGACAGCATTGAAGGAGCAGCTTTCAGCAGCCTCGAATAGGGTGTTTTCATCCACGGAGGAAGGGTCAAGCACTACAGCTTTGTCTTCCTCGTCAAGTCTGAAGACCGTCGATGCGTAAGCCACGCAGTTGCCCAAACCTCGACACAGATCTCTATCTACCCGCACCTTCATCTTCACTCCTTACAGTGTCAGTTTGTAGGATTGTCATTTCTATCTGAATTCCGTCAGGAGTCAGTTCCTTCGCAGCACTCTGGTCTATGGTCGCGCAATCAAGCAAGACGCGACGCGGCGAAGTCACACGTGAGGTGGAGTTGAAAGGAGTTATGAAACCCCAAAAACTCACATGGTTCTGTAGCTTTCAAACTCCGCCATCTCGCGCAGCAATTGCTTGCTGGTGTCCGTGAGCCTTGAGGCGACGATGGCTGCAAGTCTTTTCATAACGAGATAACTTGCGCGGCTATTTCTTTCCAAGATATCTAGCAGCTCTTTTCCCTTGATGTATATCACCTCAGAACTTTCTAAGCAGCGCGCAGAAGCCGTAAGCACGCTTGTCTCCACCAAGGCAGACCAACCAAACACCTCTTTCTCGCCCAAGGTATGAATGGTAGCCACCCTATGGAGCCAGGCCAAAGGCAGTTGACGCTCGAGGGAGATCTTGCCCCTCAGTAGAAGGTAGAAGTTCTCTGCCTTTTCGCCTTCGCTAAAACACAGCTCGTTGGCTTGGTAAGTACGTGTTGAGCAGGCTTGGGCTATTTGTCGTAAGACACGACCGTCCACACCAGCAAAAAGAGGAAACTGCTTTAATATGTCAACCGATACCATATAACTGTCACCTCCTCAAGTCTATTTTTGTGAGCCAAAACTCGCCGTTCCTTAGCCGTGATTTCGACCTTGGCCCAGTTCGCCATCTCCAAAATGGGAGCCCGGGCTGGACTGCCCACAGCAGCACAACTAAGACGCTCCACCCCGGCCTAATTTCAGGCCCACCTTGTAGCGCCAGAGTGGCTGGCAGGCCAGCAGCGCCGAGTTCAACTCTTCTCTCAGTTCACCCAACTTGACCCGGCGCCCCATAGCAGAGAGAAAGTGGCCGACACCCCTGGTCATACCGACGGCCTGCAGTCCTACCAAGAACCCATTGGCCACGACCAACCTGTAATAGCCGTTGTGGAAACGGTCTTCCACCACCTCGACTTGGTGCTTGCTCGATATTCCCGAGGCAGTAAGGCCAAAGGATACAGCGTGAAGCCGGAAGATGTTTAGCCCCAGCATTGCTATGCTTCCGGGATAGAGCTTGTTTTGCCCCAGACAATTATAGCCAGCGGTCTCCCCCTGTTGCTGGGCACTGGGCCACAACATACTGAGCACCCTCTTGCCGCTGATCTGATCCCTGGTCTCAGCACAGTCACCACAGGCAAAGACATCGGCCATGTTGGTTCCCATCGACTTATCCACCTTTATGCCGCCGAGGGCACCGAGCACCAAGCCCGTCTCCCGGGCCAGCTGAACCTCAGGCCTCATGCCTAAGGCCATGAGCACCAGGTCACACTCCAGTTCGCGTTTATCAGTGGTGATTCCAGTTACCCTTCCGTTGCCGTTGATCGCCAGCACCTTTTCCCCGGTGAACACCTCGACGCCACGCTGGGCCAGATAGCTGGCTAGAAACAAAGCAGGCCTGCGATCGAAGAGCCGGGGTAGAATCCAGTCGTAGAGCTCGATCAGAGAAACCCTGTAGCCAGCTTTACGCAAGGCGACACTGGCCTCAATGCCAATGGGGCCGGCACCGATCACTGCTGCCCTCTTCCCTTTGTAGCTGAGGATGCCATCGACGTTTTTCACTGATTTAAGAGCAAACACGCCTTCGCTGCCCGCCCCGTCGATCGGAGGCAGGACAGAACTGCTACCTGTGGCTATGACTAGCTTGTCGTAGGGTAGAGCTCCGGACTCAAGCAATACCACCTTTTCCTGGGTGTCCAGTGCTGTGGCCTTGGTGCCAAAGAGAACTTCGATACCATCAGCGGAGTAGTCCTTGGGGCTCTTGAGAAAGACCTTATCCCGTCCGATATGGCCACTTAGGTAGTCCGGGAGGGCACAAGGAGAATACAGAGGTTCACCCTCCTCAGACACTATGGTGATGTGGCTTTCTTCGTCGAGCTGCCTTACCGTGGCAGCCGCGGTATTTCCTGCGATGCCATTGCCAATAATGACGATGCGCATGTCAGCTCCTCATCACCACTAAAACTATCGGAATAGTCATATTTATGATAGCGCAATACGGTAGCATTGTCAACTATAGTGGTTACGGGCAAGGGCTAAGAGGCTTTATTCGCTTCTTGCGAGGAGTAATAACAGTGGCAGAAATAGGCTTAGTTGCCCGGACTTACATTGGCTCCTGGTACAACTTCCTCTTTATCTCGTGATGTGCTGGCCCCCTGCGAATAAGGCTAGAGCCACATCGTCCTCTTTGCTCTCGACTAGCGGCCATGAGGCAAGTACACACAAGAGTCACCTAAGGAGACTCGCCGTAGCTCCGATAGGTCAGCCCTAGTAGCAATCTGGTTTGACCGCTCATTAGGCTTTTGCCTACAGCGAGGCCAACAATCAGAGATTTCCTGCACAAGCTGGACTTGCCCAAGGCACTCAGTCCGATACTGGGGCACTTTCTAATCGTAGAGATGATGTTGCTCAGGAGGTCGACGGCGACTCTATCGTCTGTGCCAGGTTGGCTGTGCTCTCAATCTGGCTCCTGCGGGCCCAGCGGTCCCATAGCAGCGCTGCGCCAACTATGGCAAACCCGATCACAGCTGGTATGACAACAAATATCCCGAGCACCATTAGAATTGCCAACACCGTTGCCATTGTCCTTCACCCCCTCCACTTTTCTCCAAAATTTAGCATGGTAAGATTTGAGTTACTATCGGGTGGCAGGTCTGTTTTGGCGTCATAATATGCCCGAAAATTGTGATATTTTTGAGTGTTTTTGCCTGCCATCTATGCATTAATAAAAAGCAACCGAGGGCCCTTGATGTTATCTATAGCCCTCGGTTGCGTCCGATACTCGTTATTCAGTGATGGTCGGATAGCCTTGTGACTTCAGCGCGGCATGCGCTACTTAGGACATGCGTCTACTTAAGTAATACAATGTTGTCCCCGTGGTCATAAGACCAACTCCCATGACGATCATGAACACTCCACTGCCGAGAGCCATGGTGCTGATACCAAATCCTGCCTGGGCCAGATTCAGGGAGTTCTCCATGTTTAAAGCGTCGAGGAATGAAGTGCGCTCTGCGGAGCCCCTGGCCGTGTCACCGTAGGTGCCGTAGCTATCCATGCGATGCTCCCTCAAGGTATCTGAGGCCACTTGCGCTTCGCCAGCGGTATCGACTACGTTACCTTCTATGTAGCCTGGCTCGCCCGCGGCGGGGAGGCCGAGCGTTACCTGCTCCGCTGCCATTCGTTCCTTTATCATTGCACTCTTGCTGAAGCTCTGCTGGAGGAACACTATGCCCAGAGCCACACCCACTAGGCCTACTACCAACACACTTATACCGAGTACCTTTGCCATGGCCTTCATAAAAAACCTCCTTGTTGAGAAATACCGCCCTGCTTTCCGCCCCGATGGCTACCGGCTTTGCCGTCTTTTTCGCTCTGCCTATACCATCCAACCGACTATTTATTGTATGCATAGTCGAGGGGGGACTGTCACCCTGCATGTACCCTGCATATCACCCTTAGGGCACCCTATTTTCGGGGGGGGAATCGCCCTATTTTTGTCCCGCTTCTGAAAGAAAAGACGCCTTGCTTCTCGAGGGGAAATACCCCATTAGCTGGCGCTCTGTTGTGGGTAAAAAGGGCTATCCCATGAATAGGCTGCTGGTGGCCTGCGGGGGTGTTGGTGGTTTGACCTGTGCTATTAGTCGACGCTTATCAGGCCCTTGCGGATGGCATATTTCACCAGCGCGGTGCGATTGTGAATATCCAGCTTCTCCATCAAGCTGGTCCTGTGCCCGATAACAGTCTTGACGCTAATGCTGAGTAGATCGGCGATCTCTCGGTTGCTGCGACCCTCTGCAACCAATTTGAGCACTTCGCGTTCCCTGGCGGTCAAGCGGTCAAAAGGCTCCTCCTCCGTTGCCAGCTCCATCCGTTGCAAGTAGTCCTCGACCAGCATCTTTGCCAGGGACGGATAGAGGAAATAGTCCCCGCCATGCACAGCACGGATCGCGGAAAACAGTTCGGAAGCTACTGCCTTCTTGGGGATGCAGCCAGAGGCGCCTGCTTTTACGCAGGACGAGATGTACTCCCTGTTGTCATATTGGGTCAGAACCAGGACTTTCGTATTTGGGCTCTCCTTGCGAATGCGGCGGGTGGCTTCGAAGCCGTCCATGAGAGGCATGGCTATATCCATGAGCACCACATCAGGTGTCAGTTCCTTTGCTTTGGCAATCGCTTCATTGCCATCAGCTGCCTCTCCTACTACCTCTAAGTCGTCGTGGAGTGCCAGCAGAGCCCTGATGCCATCGCGCAATATAGCGTGGTCGTCTACGATCAATACCCGTGTTTTAGCCATCCACTACCTCCTGCCATGAAATCTCGACGTCGATCTCAGTTCCCAGCCCAGGTCGAGAATTGATGCTCAAGATACCGCCTAGGAGTTCTACCCTCTCCTTCATGCCGAGCAAGCCAAGTCCTCGTTGTCCTTCACGAGAAGACATGACCTGTTCGTAGTCGAAACCCTGTCCATCATCCTCGATGTGAGCTGTGAACCTGTCGTCCCTGAATCCCAGAGTTATGCTGGCGGTCTCAGCTTCAGCATGTCTGGCGATATTGTTAACTGCCTCTTGTATTATTCGGAACAGATCTGTCTCCATTTGTACGGGCAGTTTTCTCTCAGGCCCGGTGACTTCCACATTCACATTGGTGCCTGTGACCTCGAAGCGGCTTTCGGCATACCAGCGCACCGCGGCAATCAGCCCCAGGTCATCGAGCAGGCTGGGGCGCAGTTCATAGATTACTTTCTCGATCTCGTCCAAGGTGGCTAAGGCCAAGGACTGCATTCTCTTTAGCTTGGGCCTCATATCTTCACAGGCAAGAGGCACTGTCGCCACTGCCGCTTCCAGACCGATGGCCAAGCTGGTGAGGGCTTGGCTGGTCTCATCGTGGAGTTCACGAGCAATTCTCTTTCGTTCCTCTTCTTGGGCTGAGATCAGCTGGCGCAATAGCTCACCGCGAGCTTGTTCCTTGCGTTGCAACTCATCGTACAATTTGGCGTTCTCAATGGCGATGGCAATTTGATTGGCAATGTTGTGCAGAAGCTCCACGTCCTGAGTAGTAAACTGCCGTGGCTCATGGCTGGCGATGTTCATCACGCCTACTAGTTTGTTCTTGGACCGCAGCGGCACGCTGGCAAAGCCGCGGAGCTCTTCCCTAACGACCACGGGACGGGTGAGCCTGGGGTCTTTGGATATATCATCGACTATGATCGGCTCTCCCGACTGCGCTACACGACCGGCAATGCCCTCACCCACTCTCAAACGGGCGATGCCTTGGATGAACTCCTGGGACAGGCCGCGGTAGGCCTGATAGGACAACGTCTGCGACTCCTCGTCTAGAAGTAGAATGCCACCGATGTTCCCTTTCATCACTGTCAGGACCTCGTCCAGGGCGCTGTTAAGGACCGTATCCAAATTCAAGGATTGGCTCACAATCCTTGCGATGGAGTTCAGGGTTGACAGGTCCTGGTTGGCCTTCCTGATTTGCTCTTCCAGCCTTGTGGCCTCGGTAACATCTCTCATCAGCTCCACCGCCTCGGTGACCTGGCCTTCGCTGTCCTTTAGCGGTGAGGCGATGATGTCCACAATTCTGGGCTCTTTGTCTGCGGGCCCATAGGAATGGGTATGGCGCACCCGCATCGCCTTGCCGGTCTGGAAAACTGTACGCACCGGGCACTCGCAATCAGGGGGAAGGCAAGGCTCAGGCTGGCAGTGGGAAACTTGGTAGCAGTAACTGCCGATGGCTGCGGCCCTGCTCAGGTTGTGGTTTCTTAGCAGTGCCGCATTGACCTCGGTGATGCGCAGTTCCCGGTCAACGACCATGAGTTCGTCATCAAGGCTGTCCATGATAGCTTGCAAGTACTTTCTCGATTTGCTGCGCTCTTGGCTCATCCCCGCCTTCCTCAATCGGCCATTTTTGGGCGAATGCTTAATGTTAACATCTTCGCTGGCACAGGACAAGCGCCTTGGTCGTGACGCCGACGTAAGTTCGATCTCAACCCTCTGGGTTGAAATCGCTGAGTTGCAGGTTCTTCAGGTACTGCCGAAAGTCATCCCCGATGTCGGAGCGACCGAGGGCCAGTTCTACCGATGCCTTTAAGAAGCTGACCGGGGTGCCCACATCATGTCTTCGGCCCTCATACTCAAAAGCGTACATCGGCTGTTGCTGTAGCAGTAGCTCGAAGCCATCGGCGAGCTGCAATTCCCGCTTTCGGTCCAAGGGAATGGCCTTGAGCATGGGAAAGATCTCGGGGGTCAGGACATAGCGACCGACAACCGCCAGGTTTGACGGGGCACTATCAGGGTGGGGCTTTTCCACCACTCTCAAAACTTGGTATACGCGCTCTTCTATTTGCTTGGGCTCGATGATGCCATAAGCCGGTATCTTGTCGCGGGGCACCTTTTGTACAGTGAGCACGCTGCATTGAAAGCGCTGGTATAGATTTATAGCTTGTTTCATCACCGGCACTCGAGCCTGAGTGATGTCATCGGGAAGGAGAACGGCGAACGGCTCGTCCCCGATAAGCTCTTCTGTTATCAAGACGGCGTGCCCCAGCCCCAGCTGCTCCTTCTGCCGGATGTAGTAGATGTTGGCCAGCTCTGAGATGGAGCGGACCCCTTCCAGAAGCTTCTTATGCCCTCTGTGTTCTAAGACATATTCCAGTTCAAAAGAGCGGTCGAAGTGGTCTTCGATGGCCCGTTTCCCCAGCGCGGTCACGATGACAATTTGTTCGATGCCGGAGGCCACAGCCTCCTCGATCGCGTACTGGATCATAGGCTTATCTATCAGGGGCAGCATCTCCTTGGGCTGGGCCTTGGTCGCAGGAAGGAACCTGGTGCCCCATCCGGCGGCGGTAATCACTGCCTTTCGAACCTTGGCCATCATTGTCCCCCGGCTTCCAGCGAGTAGTTAGGGGCAAGTCCCCATTCGCTCAAGGGCCAGATGGAAAACCAGGCTTTGCCTATTATATTACCCTCGGGGACGAGGAACCCGGAACGGGAATCGTAGCTATTGCCGCGATTATCACCCATGACGAAGTAGCTGTTGTCCGGGATGAGTGCAGGACCGTAGTTGCTGTTATCTGTGCGGATAGATGCTGGCTCCGAAACCAGCTCACCGTCGATGAAAACCTGGCCATTTTGGATCTCTATGGTTTCCGAGGGGAGGGCGATGACTCGCTTGACGAAAATTCGCGACTCGTCTCCAGGCAGGTGGAAGATAATTATGTCTCCTCTCTGCGGCGTGCCAAACCAGTAGGTTGTTTTACTGACCAGGAGATATTGTCCATCATGCAGGTTGGGCTCCATGCTGATGTCAATTACCACGAAGCTCTGGACCACAGCCCGGACGGCGAAGAAGACCATCAGGCCGACAAGGATGGGCGCGATAATGTGCCAAATAGTGTATCTGATATCTCGTTCCGCTGAGCCCAACATAATAAGATCACAACGGTAGTATAGTCTACGGCGTATTTAGCGTCAAGGCTGAACTTGACAGCTTGGTTCTGTGGCTTTAGAATTGAGGGTGATTATGACTTATGCCATTTTGGAAAGTGGGGGCAAGCAGTATAAAGTGTCCCCCGGAAACGTCATCGAGGTGGAACAGCTTGCCGTGGAACAGGGCAGCACCATCGAGCTTGATCGGGTGCTTCTCGTCGCCGACGACTCTGGCGTAACAGTGGGCCGTCCCACAGTTGCCGATGCCAGGGTCAGGGCCACTGTAGTGGCTCAGGACAAAGCGGAGAAGGTCATCGTATTCAAATATAAACCGAAGGTGCGTTATCGCAGGAAGATAGGACATCGCCAACCTCACACCAGGCTTGTCATCGACGAGATAGTGGTTGGCTCTGGGGGTGAAGCTCATGGCACACAAAAAAGCAGGAGGCAGCACCCGTCTGGGACGGGACAGCGTCGCAAAAAGACTGGGAGTAAAACGCTTTGATGGTCAGTCTGTCCGGGCTGGGAATATTTTGGTGCGGCAGCGGGGGACCAGAATCGAACCCGGTGACAACGTGGGGCTGGGCCGAGACCATACCCTGTTCGCCCTTATCGATGGTGAGGTCAAGTTCGGGCCAGCCAAGAAGAACAAAAGGAAAGTAAGCGTTTACCGATGAAGGATAAGATCCACCCCGAATACTACCCCGAAGCCAAGGTCACATGCTCCTGTGGCAATACCTTCACTGTGGGCTCGACCAAACCCGCGCTCAAGGTAGAGGTCTGCAGCAAGTGCCATCCCTTCTTCACAGGGGAGCAGCGCATCGTAGACTCGGCAGGGCAGGTGGAACGTTTCAGGAGACGGTACAAGCTCAAAGGGTGATGGGTAGCTGTGTTTTGCTTCAAGTGTGCCCGGGAGCCGGTTGAAGATGCCACTTATTGTTCCTGAGTATGGCCCAGAGGTTTTCCCACCGTCCTCTGTTGAATTTGATCAAATCAGACGACCAGGCGCCATCACTGCGGCCGCTGTAATATGCGGGGTACTCGGTGGCCTCAGCCTTCTCGCGGCTCTATTCTTTTCCTTCGCCGCTGGCTTTCTTACCAGAGCGCCCATAGAAATGCCTGCGCTGCCTTTTGTGGGCGTGCTTACTCTCATTAGGGCTCTGGGTACGGCAATCCTCGCGACGATTCTCGGGGTAGGCTACTTAGCTGCCTGCGGCCTGCTGTTGAGGTCCAAGAAGAACGGCGGTCTTATCGGGATCACGGTGGGCGCTGTGGGGATAGCGCTCGGTGGACTTGGCCTCGCTGGTGTCTTTGTTCCAGTGTCTGCAATCGGCATCGCCGGCATAGCGGCGATCGTCCTCATCGTCCTCAGCTGGAGCAAGCTGAGCTGAGGACGAACATAAATCGAGGTTCATGGCTTGAGTTCGAAGTTCTATTATGGCGGTCAGGCTCTAATTGAGGGGGTCATGATGCGTGGCCAAAGGCACATCGCAGTGGCCCTGCGCCAGCCAGATGGCGTCATCATGACCACCATCGAGCCCCTGAGTGCTGTATATACCAGCCGCTGGCGCACAGTGCCCTTTGTTCGCGGCCTCATCGTCCTGGTGGAGACCCTGGTCATCGGTCTGCGCACCTTGATGTACTCTGCTGAGGTGGCTGCGGGGACGGCTTCGGAGGAGAAGAAAAAAGGGCTTACCTCCGTTTTCTTCTGGTCTTCCATGTTATTTGGGATTGCGGTTGGTCTGGGTTTGTTTCTGGTGTTGCCATTGCTCGTTTCCTGGAGTCTGGACCCCTGGATAGGCTCTGCCCGCCTGAGCAATTTGGTGGATGGGGTCATTCGCTTGGCGCTGTTCATCGCCTATCTATGGGCCATTGGCTTCATCCCGGAGATACGGCGGGTGTTTGCCTATCATGGAGCTGAGCACAAAACGGTCAATGCCTATGAGGGAGGGGTCCCTCTGGAGGTGGATGCGGTGCGGCAATATAGCACGGCGCATGTTCGCTGTGGTACTGCCTTCGTCCTCATCGTCCTCGTCTTGGCTATCATCGTCTTTGTCTTCATGGGCCAGCCTCCGCTATGGCTTCGCTTCGTGGAGCGCCTTGCTTTGTTCCCTGTTATCGCTGCCGTAAGCTATGAGCTGGTGCACCTCAGCGCTAGACATGATAAAAATCCCGTGCTTCGAGCCCTGCTTGCCCCCGGCCTGCTGCTACAAGCGCTGACCACCCGGCAACCGGATGACCGCCAGTTAGAGGTAGCGATATCGGCACTCAAGGGGGCTGTTGAGGCTGACGCTGAGTGAGCTCTCGGAAGAAGCAGGAGGTATTCCCGGTATGACACACCGGCCCCGTCGCTTTGGCCTTGACCAGTATGGCATCTTCATCGCAGTCTATGGAGATGGAGCGGACATGGATGCGCACTCCCGAGGTGTCCCCCTTATGCCATAGCTCCTGCCGGCTTCGGCTATAGAACCAGACCTCTCCCGATGACAGCGTGCGCTCAAACGACTCCCGGTTCATGTAGCCCAGCATCAGCACCTGGCCGCTCTCAGCATCCTGGATGATGGCCGGGATCAGCCCTTTTTCGTCGAACCTGGGCTCGAGTTCGCTCGCCTTTGGCTCTTTCATTGACTATTTACTCCTTCACCACTTCGTATCCGTCATCGGATACCTTTAGCCATCCCACCTCAGTGAGAAGAAGGTCACTTACTCTTGAGCGTTCTAGTTTTTCTTCCTCAACTAAGTCAAGCAAGCGAACTAGGTCAAGTGTGCGCGCTATGAGTACATGGTCTCTGACAGCCTTTTGGCATTCTGTCTTTGTTATGCGCTGTTTCTCCTTCTCATCTACTGTCTCAACATCAGCGAAGGTGTTAACAAAAAGAATGGAAGGAAAGTCATCTGGCAAATCACGCTGCTCACGATGTTGAACCAGCGCTGTTATATGCTCTCTTTTTACATTTTTGGTGAGTCCTTTTACTTCACAGATAGCTACATCAGTTCCATTCTCATCGACAATCCAAAAGTCTTCGATGTATTTTTCATGCCTCTTTGTCTTGATGCCAAAATGAACTGGAAGCCAGTCGGGTAGCCTACCCTCCAAAGGAGTATCGCGCAAGAAAAGGATGTCTTTCCTCCTTTGATACTCTGCTATAATTGTCTCTACCTCCTGCAGTTTGTTCTCAAAGGCTTGCTTTTCCGCTCTTATTTCTTTTTCCTTCGCGAACTTGAATGAGTCGGCAATGGGTGCAGTTGCTGGCCGGCGTCTCGCTTCAATATCGGCAAGAAGACAGTGAACAAGCGAATGAACAAAAGACGGCTCAGTACCCGGAGGGGGATCACCAGGCAAGATATAGAGTAGCCCCTTGCCTATTTCAAGCACAAAACCACATATTGCTGCACTCTCTGCCGTCCTACAGAGCACATGGTAACGCTGGTCCATCTTTGAGAGGAACTGAAAGAAGTATTCAGTCGCTCCATATTCTCTAATGAAAGGGTCAAGCTCATTGCTTAGGCAGACAATGGCATTTGTGCGGCCCATGGCATCTGCGTCAATTTCCTCGTTTACCAAGAATCTTTCGCCCAGCGCATACTCGCGCCATTTCGACCACCGGTTCCAACTGTTGAACTCTTTACGCTGGCTGATATGACTATAAATGAGACATGCACTGTTCCCACGTTCTAAAGCTAATCTGATTCTACTCTCCGTAAGTTCCACTGCCCTGAGTTCATTGTCTGCCTCCGCATACTCTCCGACGAACCGCCCGAATGGGAAAATTGCCAGGTCGCAGTCTCTTATTTCCATATCCAATCGATTGGCTTGACAGATAACAGTGTTTTGGCCCCACTCGAATTCATCCTCTTGGTCGCCGAGAAAATGGAAGACTTTGACTCTTGCCAATTTATGTCCCTTTTACACTAGTACAGGTCTCCAGCGCCACTTTCAAGTCTATGTCCCCGGTGTAGAGCGCCCTTCCGATAATAGCACCTTCCACGCCCAGCTGGCTTAGCCTCTCCAGATGAGCTAAGGTGGAAATCCCGCCCGCAGCGATTACGGGCAGGTCGGTCTGGCGGACGAGTTCAGCAGTGGCCTGGAAGTTGGGCCCGGTCAGGGTGCCGTCGCGGCTGATGTCGGTATAGATGAAGCGTCTACTCCCCAGATCAGCCATCTTCTGCACCAGCTCGGTGGCGGGCAGCGCTGAGTCCTGACGCCAGCCGCGGGTCTTCACGTAGCCGTCCTTGGCGTCGATGCTGATGATTATGCCTTCGCCGAAGCGGTGGCAGGCCTCGGTCACCAGCTCAGGCTCTTCTATCGCCACAGTACCCAGTATCACCCGGCTGGCACCCAGGCTGAGCAGTTTATAGATGGTCTCAATCTGCCTGATGCCACCTCCAATTTGCACCTGAAGCTGCACCGCCCTCAATATCTCCTTGATGGCAGGCTCGTTGCTCAGCTTCCCTTCAGCAGCGCCATCGAGGTCCACCACGTGCAGCCGCTTGGCCCCTTGCTCCTGCCATTTCAGGGCCATAGCCGCCGGGTCCAGGGAGAATACCGTCTCCTTGTCGTAGTCTCCCTGGTACAGGCGCACGCACTTGCCCTGTCTCAGGTCTACGGCGGGAATCAGCTCCATCGCTGCCTCAGAACCCCCTCCAGTATGGCGACAGCTTCATCCACCTCTTTCTCGGTGATGATGAGCGGAGGCATGAAGCGAACGGAGTTGGGCTTGACCGGGTTGAGTAAAAGCCCCTCCTCGATGCAGGCGAGCACCACATCTTGAGCGATGTCCTCATCGAACTCCACGGCGACCAGAAGCCCGCGCCCGCGGACATCGACGATGTGTTCAAATCTCTGCCTCATGCTTCTCAGCCTGGACAGCAGGTGCTCACCCATGCGCCTGGAGTTTTCCACCACGCCGTTTTCCAGGATGAACTTCAGGATAGCGCAGCCTGCGGCGCAGGCCAGGGGATTGCCGCCCAAGGTGGAGCCGTGGTCTCCCGGGGTGAAAACGGAGGCCTCCTCTTTGGCCAGGATGGCCCCGATGGGGATTCCCCCTCCCAACCCCTTGGCCAGTGCCATGATATCGGGCTCGACGCCGAATTGCTGATAGGCGAACAGCGTTCCGGTGCGTCCGATGCCGGTCTGCACCTCGTCGAGAATCAAAAGCAGCCCCTTTTCATCGCACCAGGCTCGCACCTCTTTCAGGTAATCATCGCTGGGGACATTGACCCCGCCTTCTCCCTGGATGGGCTCCAGCATTATGGCGCAGGTCTTATCAGTGGTGGCCGCCCTTATCGCCTCGATGTCATCGTATTCCACATTGGTAAAGCCTTCCGGTAGCGGGGTGAAAGCCTCCTGAAGGCGACGCTGGCCGGTGGCAGCGACCATGGCCAGGGTGCGCCCGTGAAACGAGTTTATGGCACTGATCACCTCATAGGCACCGTTCAGGTGGAGCTTGCCATATTTGCGGGCCAACTTCACCGCTCCCTCATTGGCCTCGGCGCCGCTGTTGCAGAAGAAGGCCTTGTCCAGGCAGCTATTCTCCACCAAGAGTCTGGCCAGCTCCAACTGAGGCACGGTGTAGAACCAGTTCGAGGTGTGTATCAGGGTTTCGGCCTGCTCCCTGACTGCGGCCGCAATCGCGGGGTGGCAGTGACCGAGGGCATTGGTTGAGACGCCACCGACGAAGTCCATATACTCCCTGCCAGCGTCGTCCCAGACCTTGACCCCCTGTCCGCGCACCAAGGTCACCGGCAGGCGTTTGGAAGTAGCCATGTGGTATTGTTTCTCCAGCTCCTGGTAATTGCTCATTTGATCCTCGTCCCGATAGTCTGGTTTTCGATAGCGGCGAGCAGGGCATGGGGCTGGCGGCCGTCCACGATCTGCGCCGAGGAAACAGCAGCGAGGGCGCGCAGGCAGGCCTCCACTTTGGGGATCATGCCCCCGGCGATCACGCCACTGGCCATGAGTTCCCCGGCTTCGGCTGCGGACAGCTCAGTGATGGGCTGTCCCGAGCTCTGGCAGACCCCGGGAACGTCGGTGAAGAAGATGAGCCTCTCCGCCCCAAGCGCGGCTGCGATCTCACCGGCTGCAGCATCGGCGTTGACGTTGAGCAGGAAGACGGGGTCATCCTCGCTGGGCGCTCTCAAAGCGCCAGGGGCGATGACTGGGATATAACCGGTATCGAGGATGGCCTTGACCGGCTCGATGTTGACCTCGGTCACCCGGCCCACGTAGCCCAGCTCGGGGCTCTCTATCTGTCCTTGGAGCAGACCGCCGTCGATACCGCTCAGGCCCATGGCCTTGCCGCCGAGGGAATTGATCTGGCCCACCAGCTCCTTGTTGATCAGGCCGGCGAGCACGGCGATGACTACATCCAGGGCCTCTCTGTCGGTGACCCGCAGGCCGCGGACGAAGCCGGCCGAAATACCCATCTTCTGCAGCCATTTGCTGACCTTGTTGCCGCCGCCGTGGACCACTACGGGTAGGATGCCCCTGCTCTGGAGCGATACCAGGTCCTCGAGCGTGGTATCACCGCTGCCCAAGGTGCTGCCCCCGATCTTGATTACTATCGGCTTATTAGACTTGGTATTCATGTTGTATATTCGCTATTTATGTTAACATACTCCTCGGAAAGGTCACAGCCCCAGGCGGCGGCAGTGCCATCGCCCAAGTTGAGGCAAACCCGTATCTGGCTCTCCGCGCCATTCAAGATGTTTCGTGCTTTCTCCTTGTTGAAGGCGTTGGGAGCGCCCTTCTGAAATAGGCACATATTATTCAAGAAAAGGGCTATTTTGGTCTCATCCACCTCGGCCCCGCTACGCCCCAGGGCAGCGATGATGCGCCCCCAGTTGGGGTCAGCGCCGTGCACCGCGGCCTTGACCAGCGCTGAGGCAGCGATGGTGCGCGCGGCAATTCTGGCCTCGGCCTCGTTGCGCGCGCCTTCCACTACAACCTCGATGAGCTTGGTCACACCCTCCCCACCCCGCACCACCTGCCGGGCGAGGAGCAGGCAGACACAATCCAGGGCACTCTGGAACATCTCGGCGGGCGGCCCATCGCAGATTGGCTCATTGCCGGCGAGACCGTTAGCCAGGAGCAGGATGGTGTCGTTGGGGCTGGTATCTCCATCTATGGTGATCATATTGAACGATATGTCAACAGCTCTCTTCAGCGCCGCTTGCAGGAAATCGTGGTCTACAGCGGCATCGGTAGTCAGGAAACAGAGAAGGGTGGCCAGGTCGGGGTGGATCATCCCCGCACCCTTGGCAATGCCGCCCAGCGTAACCTTTGCTCCTCCTATCTCGAAGGCCACGGCCACTTCCTTGGGAGCAATATCGGTGGTGATTATCGCCTGGGCCAGATCATGGCCGCCGGCTTCGGAAATCGAGATGCGTTCTATACCGCTGCGGATACGCTCCATGGGCAGCGGCACTCCGATGACCCCGGTGCTGGCGATGAGGACCTCCTCAGCGGGAATGCCCAGCTTCCTTGCAGCCAGGTTCATCATCTCAATGGCGTCTTGAAAACCCTGCTTGCCGGTGCAGGCATTGGCGCAGCCCGAGTTGACCACAACAGCTCGGGCCCTCCCTTGAGCCAGATTCTTTCCGCAAAGGAGCACAGGCGCAGCCTTGATCTTATTTGTGGTGAAGACTCCGGCAGCGATACAGGGTATCTCGGAATAAAACAGGCCCAGGTCTGGCGTCACCTCCCTGGCCTTCAATCCGGCGTGGACGGCGCCAGCGTGGAAGCCCTTGGCGGAGGTGATAGTGCCATCGGGGATAGCTTGGAGTTCGATTTCCTGCACGAAGCAAACTATATCACACTGAAGCTGCCAAGACAATAATCGCGACCACGAGGTCGTTTATTGAGGGGATTTCAAAGGGGCCATCCCCTTATAGAATTGGGTGGGCGGGCAAAGATAAGATTTTGTCAACGACCTCAGCCCCGCTGCTTAGTCCCCACTGAGCTTTTTGGCGATAGCCTGTTCGCCCGGGCCTTTAATTATTGTGTAAGCAGAACGTGCGGTTGAGGCAACAGGCAGTTGTTTTGTTAAATCCCCGATTCGTGCAACATTTCTTGCTATTGCGCATTGGGGTTCGACCACCAATCCCCGGTGTTGTGCTTGTTGACAACCCAATGGTGTGCGTCTAACATCGTTCTTGAGGGATTGAATCCATGTTACAAGCGAAAGGGCAAGGCAATAACCCAAAGATCGGTCGACTTATCATCGTTTCAAACCGTTTGCCCATCGTCCTAACAAAAGGGGATGAGGGAGAGTGGCAGATTCAGCCTAGCCCTGGCGGATTGGTCACCGCCCTTGCTCCCATCCTACGTGACAGGGGAGGCCTATGGATTGGCTGGCCGGGAACGTTGGAAGATGTTGACCTGGACCAACTAGTAGCCATGGGGAGCAAGAGCACAGGCTACACTCTCAAGCCAGTCATGCTAACTGCGGAAGAGATCAATCGATACTATTTCGGATTCTCGAACGAAATTCTGTGGCCACTTTTCCACAGTCTTCAATCAAGTTGCAACTTCGATCCAGCCTATTGGAATACGTACCGGGCGGTTAATCGCAAATTCGCGCAGGTGATAGCAGAGAACGCCAGAGCGAATGACTACATCTGGGTACATGATTATCATCTCATGCTCGTGGCGAAGGAACTGCGCGACATTGGTGTGGAGTGCAAGGTCGGATTCTTTCTTCATACTCCTTTCCCCCCGCGTGACATCTTTGCAGTATTACCATGGCGGTCGCAGATTGCAGATGCGTTGTCGGAGTACGACCTCCTTGGTTTTCAAACCATGCGTGACAGGAACAACTTCATTCACTACATTGAAGGCTTGATCAAAGGTTTGCATGTCGATGCTAGAAAACAAGTATGCAGGATCGCTATGCCGGAGCGGGAAACGAGGGTCGGCGCTTTTCCAATCGGTATAGACTTCAAAGAATTTGCCCGGCAAGCGGCAAGCGAGACCGTATCAGAAAGGGTCAGGCAGTTGCGTGAGGCCATAGCTGATTGTCAGATCATTCTTGGTGTGGATCGTTTAGACTACTCCAAGGGTATTCCAGAGAGGTTGCGATCGTTCAGAAACGCTTTGGAGCGCTTCGACGACCTGCGCGGCAAAGTAGTCTTGGTTCAAGTTGTGGTGCCGAGCCGAGAGGATGTACCTGAGTATCAGGCGCTCAAAGCTGAAATCGAGGGATTGGTGGGTGAGATTAACGGCAAGTTCACCCAGCCAAGCTGGATACCGATTCATTACATGTTCCGGAGTTTGGACCGGGCTGAGCTGCTTGCATATTATCGTGCTGCCGATATAGCCCTGGTAACGCCTTTGAAAGATGGAATGAACTTGATAGCCAAGGAGTACTGTGCGGCGAATATAGGTAACAACGGTGTGCTAGTACTGAGTGAATTCGCAGGTGCAGCAACTCAGCTGCGTAGAAGTGCGTTGGTGGTCAACCCATACGATATTGAAGGCGTAGCTGACGCAATCTACCAAGCATACAGCATGAGCCCGAGTGAGCGAAAGTCGCGAATGCGAAGACTCAGAGAGTCCGTTGCGAAACGTGATATTTTTTGGTGGGTGGACTTCTTTGTCTGGGCAGCCATCACCAAGAACTTAGATAATTGGTGGCTATCGAGGCGTCGTGGCGTTCCTAGTACTGGGCGACTAGTGTAGCAGACCGATAATAGAACTTCGTCAGGTAGCGTGTAGAAAGCTATGTGTCCTTTCGTGCAATCCAGTTTCACCTAACGACTTTTACACTAATAGTAGCCTCAAAGTCTGTCGGTTACTGAAGGAGGGCGTTTCTCGGGGACGCTCATAGGTAACAAGTGTCCAAAACGTAAGACCAAGCTAACAAAAGCTTCTTGCTGAGTGAGGGAACAAAGCGTCATGAAGCTGAGAGAGTAGAGAAAGAGGGTAGCATAAATGTTGCTACCCTCTTTCTCTATGTTGCCCTCCCCAAAATGTGGGGTCAGCGCCTGATTGTAGCGTAGCAGTCGCTGCAGTACACCGATCGCCCTTAATTCTTATTCGTGGTGAAGACGCCGGCAGCGTTATTGCTATTCTATCTGAGGAGTTTTACCCTTGCTCAATCCCCACTGAGCTTCTTGGCGATGGTGGCCACATGGCGGCCCTGGAACTTGGCGATAGCCAGTTCGTTCTCACTGGGCATACGGCTACCATCCCCGCCCGCGATGGTTGATGCCCCATAGGGACTTCCGCCGGTTATCTCAGCCATGGTGCTCTGCCGTGCCTCGGAGTAAGGCACGCCCACGATTATCATTCCATGGTGGAGCAGGGTGGTGTGAAAGCTAAGTATGGTGCTCTCCTGACCTCCATGCTGTGTGGCGCTGGAGGTGAACACACTGCCCACCTTGCCGATGAGAGCGCCTCTGGCCCAGAGGCCACCGGTCTGGTCTAGAAAGTTGCGCATCTGGGCACACATGTTGCCAAACCGCGTGGGGACGCCGAAGATCAATGCGTCGGCATCTGCCAGGTCAGTGACCTTGGCCACCGGAATGTGGGCAAATACGGCCCGAGCTTGCTTGGCCCCTGATTTTTCCAAGACCTCCTCGGGCACAAGCTCCGGGACTTGCAGCAGCTCCACCTCCGCCTCCTCCACTTCGCGGGCTCCTTCTGCCACCGCCTCGGCCATACGATAAATATGACCGTACATGCTATAGAATACAACCTTGACCTTCACCTCTCCTCCTCCCGATTGTGTGGCGTATCTTCTACGCTACCGCATCATCGATGTCAATGAGCACTCAGGCGCCGTCCAGCATGGGCGGATGTAGCTCATCCCAGAGCCAAACGCCGCTGGTCGCCAGATAGTCATGCGTGCGCTGCAGCAGGACGAAGTGCCTGTTTTCCTCCTTGGCCAGATACTGGAAAACGGTTCTGGCTGTGGCATCAGTGGCCTCCTTCGCGCCCTTTTGGTACATGTCATAGCCTTTCTGTTCAAAATCCATGGCAAACTTGAGGGCGCCAACATCGTCCTCGGGGATGGCCAATTCCTCTACCTCCTCCGGGAAAAGAGAGAACATGGGCTCGGTTCCCTTAGCCTGCTCCACGGTGAGCCAGGGCTCGTTCTTGGTCAGTGCCTGATACTCCTTGACCAGGATATCGAGGTGCTCTAACTCGTCCGAGGCCAGGGAACGGAACATTGCCTGGCCCTTTTCATCCGCTGTTCTCTCCGCAACTTTGAGGTAGAACTGGCGTCCTTGCTGCTCGACGCGTATGGCATCGACAAGCGCCCGCTCGGCTGAAGACAGGTCTTTGTCGCTTTGGTTCATGGCATACCTCCTGCTCACATCTAACCCGAAATAGCCAAAGTCAATTCTCTTCGCTATTTGGGTAGGAGAGCGATGTTCAGGACTGTTCGTTAGCTTGTCCCATTCGTGCTGATGCTGAATGAGACTGAGCTGTGATCAAAAGCGTAGGATCCTGCGGGATCTCGCTCCGATTGTGGGGCGGGCAAGCCAAAGCCTTGATAGTCCGGAAAGAAACCGCTTCATCAACTTTTCTAAAGTAGGGACTTCTTCCTCTCCTTGCTTTACTCCCCAGAGCAACAATCCGACCCCGGTTGCATAGGCTGGGTCGTCAAGGCTTGTATCAATTTTGGAGATACCCCTCGGGCGCGCTATGCGCACAGGAAAACCTGTTACCTCTTGAGCCAAGTTGTCTATGCCAACCAAATTTGCACCGCCTCCGCAAAGCACCATACTGGATATCTCCTCCTCTTGTAGCTGCGATTTCGAAAGGTCAGCAAGGACCAGCTTGAAGATCTCCTCCACCCTTGCTTCCAGGACTTGCCGCATCTCTTTGGGATCAATACTACGCCTTTCCCCCAGAGGAATAGCTCCATCTCCTCTGCCAGGCAATACCGTTCCCTTGCTTTTCTTCAATTCTTCTGCCACGGCGAAAGGAATGCCGAGCCCTATTGATAGGTCTTGGGTCATTTGCCACCCTGCTACTGGCAAGGCAGAAGTGTGCCTGATATCACCATCCTTGAATGCTGTAATGTCTGTGGTTCCACACCCGATATCAGCCAGAAGCACTCCAGCTTTCTTTTCATCCGTCTCCAATATTGCCTCGCAATCAGCCACAGACTCTGAGACAAGGTCCATTACGCTAACACCAGCATCTTGGACGCATTTCACCAGGTTCAGTGCGAAAGTGAGGCCAGCGGTAATAATATGGGTTTCCACATCCAGCTTCATACCGTACATGCCCTCGGGGTTTGTGATCCCGGGTTGTCCATCCAGAATGTAATGTCTTGGAATGGCGTGGAGTATTCTTCGATCCTCGGGGAGATCGACTTTTCTTGATAATTCAAACGCCTTCTTAGTGGCTTTGCTGGTGACTAAGTGGTCACGCCGAGAGATGCTTACCGTTGCCTGAGTGTTCCACGACTTAATGTGCTGCCCACTTATACCTACGTAGGCTGACTTCACTCCTTGTCCACTTGCGCGTTCCACTTGTGCTATCGCTTCCCGGATTGCCTCTGTGGCCTCTTTCATATTTGATACAATGGCCTTTTGTATACCGTGGGATGGAACTACACTTACGCCTAAGACCCGGGAAATAGCCTCTTCGTTCATGTCTGCTATAATGGCACAAACCTTCGAGGTTCCAACATCGATGGCACCAACGATACGTCCGCTGTTCATTTCTCAACCTTGCGTAATGGTATCCCCTGCGACATAGCCGAATTAGCGGAAGAATAAGAATGGTGTGTGATGACCAACATCGTCTGAGATAACGCTTCAATCATCTCGGGACTGGTACCCTCTTTAAAAATGTTAGGCTTCTGCAAAGCCCTTGTCAAGACCACCTGCTGCGTCAGAGCAAATTTGTTACTGACAGGTGTCCGTCGCCTCAGACCAAAGCAATTGCCTTTGTCATAATAGGCTCTGAGAGCTTCACCGGCTGAGGAACTTGTAGCCCTTTCCACCTTCATCGATGATAGTCGTCGGATTGCCGGGCTCCTTCCCCAGCTTCTCATTGAGGTTCTTGATACATACCTTGAGATATTCAGTGTCAGTCTTGTGCTCTGGCCCCCATACCTGATCCAGGAGCGCCTGGCTGGAGACCACCGTTCCCTCATTCCTCACCAATTCACAAAGCAGGTCATACTCGGTACGATTTAGCTCTATGAGCTTTTCGCCAACACTTACCTCGTGGCTGGCAAAGTCAATCCTCAGATTCCCCCTGATGAAAGGCCTGTCTGCAATCTTGCCCTTTGTTTCAGGCGTCTGGCTACGGCGGAGCGCGGCTTTCACCCGAGCCAAAAACTCGCCGGCTGAGAAGGGTTTGACAACATAATCGTCAGCCCCCAGCTCCAGCGCCTTGATCTTATCAATCTCGTCTCCCTTTACAGTGAGCATGATCACTGGCACATTGGAGAAGCCGCGAATTTGACGCAATACCTGAAGACCGTCCATGTCCGGCAATCCGATGTCGAGGATGACGACTTCTGGGAGTTCTTCTCTGGCTAACTCCACCCCATGCGCCCCTTGAGAGGTGGAGATCAAGTTAGCCTCGGGCCACCTCAACTCCAGGGTTAGGGTTACAGATTCTATGATCTCAGGCCTGTCCTCAACTAGTAGAATCTTCATCTCTGGATCAGACGTATCCTTATATATATCGTTAGACCATATTGTAGCACGCCCACTACAAAGTGCAAGGCTTTGCTTTCTTGGTGGGCGGACCATCTCCGCCCGGGGGCGTTTCCTTGCGGACTGTAGTTCAGAAGTTTCGGAATTATCGACCGCCCTCTCCTGAGGCAATACTGCCTGTGATCACACCCGCAACTATACCTCAAGAAGCGGTACAATTATTTGGAGCAGGTCAAGGGCTGTGTTTGCCTTCATGTAGGTTACACGTACGTCTCAGCCACACTTTACCTGGCAGGCCGCGATACTATATACTTATCACATGCCACCGCTGCTGGAAGCGAAGGGACTGACGAAACACTACGGTGCCACCATTGCCCTTGAGCTCGTTGATTTTCAAGTCCACGAAGGAATAACTGGCCTGCTCGGGCCTAACGGCGCCGGCAAGAGCACGGCTATCAAGCTGTTCTTGGGACTCTTGAAGCCGACAGCCGGCTCCGCCGAAGTGATGGGCCGAAAGCCCTACGAGTCGGTCGAAGTACGGGCGTGTCTCGGTTACATGCCGGAGCACGACTGCCTGCCAGGTGCTGTTACCCCCTCTGAGTTCTTGACGCACATGGCACAGGTGAGCGGTCTGCCGCCAGCTTTCGCCCGAACCCGAGCTGCTGACATGTTGCGGCATGTGGGCCTGGATGAGGAGCGCTACCGCGCCATTCGCGAGTACTCTACCGGTATGAAGCAGCGGGTCAAGCTGGCCCAGGCACTCGTCCACGACCCCGTCCTCGTGCTGTTGGATGAGCCTACTGCGGGCCTCGATCCAGGTGGCCGTGAAGAGATGCTAGACATGATCCAGCGTACCGGCCGAGAGTTCGGCATAAGCATCCTCCTTTCTTCACACCTAATGGGTGATGTGGAGCGTATCTGCGACCGCATCATTGTCCTCGATGGAGGCCATGTTACAGAGGAGGGAGCGGTATCCCAATTTACCCAAGAGACGCAAATTCTCTTCATCGATGTTGATGACAAGCGTGATGAGCTGGTGGTGGCGCTGTCGAAGCGGGGTATCCAAGCGACGGTCGAGGGACCTTCGGTGGTCGTCAAGCAAGAGAGCGAAGAGCAGTATGATGCCATTCGCGATGCCGTCGTGGAAGTCGGCGCCCGCCTGTGTCGGCTGGCGCCCCGCCGTCACAGGCTGACCGATATCTTCCGGAGTACCCCTGCATGACTGAGCCACATGGCGAGGTATTCGACCTTGGCTACCAGCACTATGAAGGGCCGCGCGAGGGGCGCATGCGCGCTCGTAAAGCCCTGTGGATGAACGGTGTGCGCACTGCCCTTGGCCTGGGCCGCGGCTCTCGTGCCAAGATTCTCCCTGCCCTGCTCTTCGGCTCCGTCATGATTACAGCATTGATCATGACCCTCGTCGCCTCCCAAGTGGGTCCCGGAGGCGATGTACCGGGTCACTCTGACTACTACCAGATCGTTTCGATCATTCTCTTCATCTTCGCTGCTATTATTGCGCCTGAGCTCCTTTGCCCGGACCGGCGCGACGGTGTTATCAATCTGTATCTGGTGCGACCGTTAACACTTACGGACTATGTCGCTGGGCGCTGGCTGGCGTTTCTTTCGATTACTCTTGCCATCGTTTACGTGGGGCAGGTTATCCTGTTCATAGGATTGACGCTTGCCGCGGCCGAGCCTATGGACTATCTCCGTGACCACTGGATAGACATCCCACGCTTCCTCGGCGCTGGCTTGGTTGTGGCGTTGTTCACCACCACTCTCCCAATGGCCGTATCAGCCTTCACGACCCGCCGTGCGTACGCTACTGCCTTCGTCATCGGGCTTTTCCTTATCTCTGCTGCTGTCTCCGGCGTTCTGACCGCATCTGAAGAGGACCGTACAGAATCACCCGAGTCTGGCGGAGGTGCTGTAGTGCAGAGCGAACCTGTGACGGGAGGCGCAGCAAAGTGGTTCGCCCTCATCAACATCGGATCTGTACCTATCCACGTGAACGATCTGATCTTCGCCACGGAGAACGACTCACACTTAGCCAAGCTTGTGAGGGAGTTGCCCACCGGCGTTCCCATCGCCTGGTACACGCTCCTCACCATCGGCCCTGGCTTTGTGCTCTGGTGGCGCTACCGGAGGATAGGGATATGACGATGCCGTCCGGCGGGCAGGACCCCACTACCCGGTCAGTCACGATGGAGTCCACCATCGACGTCCGTGGCATCTCCAAGTGGTTTGGCAGTGTGGTGGCTGTCAACGACGTGTCTTTACAGGTGTACCCCGGCATAACTGGCTTGCTGGGCCCCAACGGTGCCGGTAAGACTACTTTGCTGCACATGATTGCTGGCCTGACGAAGCCTTCAGAGGGAGAGGTGAGCCTGCTCGGCGAATCTCCGCGCGAAAACTACCACCTACATCGGCGGATTGGTTTCATGTCAGAGCACGAGGCGGTCTATGGCTTCTACACCGGACGTGAGTTCGTGAAGCTCTCTGCCCGACTACACGGCCTGACATCGCTGGAGCAGGCTGTGGACCGGGCGATAGAGACAATCGGCCTCACGGATGTGCAGAACCGGCCACTTGATACCTACTCCCGTGGGATGCGGCAGCGAATGCGGATGGCTGCGACACTTGTCCATGATCCGGAAGTGCTGTTGCTAGACGAGCCACTTAACGGCACTGACCCGCGCCAGCGCATTGAGTTTCAAGACCTTATGCGCCGCCTCGCCAGCGAGGGGCGGACGATACTGATCTCCTCGCATATCCTCGAGGAGGTTGAAACGCTCGCCGAACGTATCCTTTTGATTGTTAGCGGTAAGCTGGCCGCAGCTGGCGACTTCCACACCATCCGAGCGAAGCTGGACGAGCGACCTTATAGGGTTCGTATCGTCGCTGGCAACCCGCGCTCCATGGCCTCGGCGCTGGTCCAGATGGACGAGGTAGACTCGGTTACTGTAGACGCCGATGGGGCCTTGACCGTCCTGAGCCGCAACGTGTACGCCCTCCAGCGGTCTGTCCCGCGCATAGCCCAAGAACAGGGTATACGCCTGCTCCGCGTGGAGCCTCTGGATGAGTCACTAGAGAGCGTCTTTAGCTACATAGTAGAGCGTTAGATGGGACCTGTATTCCAGCTTTCTCTGCACCAATTGGCCAAGCGTCGGCGGCTCCTGCTTATCCTGTTGCTGGCAATTTTACCAGTGGCCTTGGCCGCCGTAATCTCCGCTTCTGTGGGCAAAGACGAATCGTATGAAGCCATTTTCATCAATACTTTGCTCGATGCCGTGCTCATCGCGGCGATCATGCCCATTGTCATGATGACGCTGGCGACTGCAGCGTTCGGGGGCGAACTGGAGGACCACACATTGAGCTACCTCGTGCTGAAGCCGGTACCCCGCTCGCTGATCGTGTTGCCGAAGCTGCTGGCATCTATAGTTGTTGGTGGGCCGCTGTTGATTGCCAGTGGCGCTGTCGCGACTCTCTTGGGGCCCGAGGGCAGTGGTCAAGCCGCAGTTGCCGTCGGGGTAGCACTGTTCGCAGGTGTTGTGGCATATGCCGCTATCTTTACCTGGGCTGGCCTCATCAGCACCCGCGCTCTCGGCTTTGGACTCATCTACGTCTTCCTATGGGAAGGACTGGTAAGCACATTCCTCGGCGGCGTCCGTTACTTCAGCGTGCGGGGCTACACTCTGGCTATCCTGCACGGCATGGATGAGAAAAGCTTTGACGTGCTGGGCCAAAGGGTGATAGAGTTCCCGGCTGGCATAGTGGGCGCGGTTGCTGTAACAATCGTGTTCTTCTTGCTGACAGTACGCCGTTTGCGCCGTATGGACGTGCCGTAGGAGTGACCTACCCCCGAAAACGAGTCCAGGTAAAATGTGAGTCTTTAGGCTGAGAGAAGGGGGGGTAGCATATGATCAGGAACCTCGAGCATAAGTAGGCCCGCCCGTTCCCCGGATTTACCCCCCGGCGTGGGGCCTTTCTCCGCCCGGGGACTCTCGTATGCAGACTGTTTTTGGGAAGTTTTGGATTTATCGACCGCCCGCTCCCGAGGTCATCTACCTAGTTCTAATCCTAGGCACTCCATTCTAAACAGGTGGTATAATTATTTAGGGCATGTCAGGACCGCCATGAACTTTCGACTGTCACTCGAAAAAGTGCTCATTTGGACTATCGTGGCACTCGCTGTACTGTGCGGAGTAGTGTTTGGTGTATCCATAGCAGTTGGTAGCGAGGATGCGCGCTATATTGCGACTACGACTACTGCCATAGTGGCAGCTGTAATTGCAGGTGTGAGCCTCTTCGTAGCGATTTTTCAAATTGAGGCGCACATCAGGCCCTTTGTCACAGTGGCAACAATACACGAAGTTGCATCTCTGGGACCATCAGGCGAAACAGCGACCATACCTTTTGAGCTAAATGCTTGTTATGTCGAAGTACAGAATACGGGCCCAGTTCCGGCTGAAGATATCTACTTACAGGTACATCTACTGAAGAAGGCGGGTGAGACTATTGTGGCAGAAGTCTGTTCAGAGCTACCGTTCTTACCTCCTAACGGGCAGGAGACGTTAGAGTTGCCTGACATACCGCATGAAACACAGGCCGATGTGTGTGCCGGCCATATGAAAATCAAGGTCACCATGAACTATAAGGGAATGGGCAAAAGGCACAGCACGGAGCAGACATTTGATATAGAGCAAGCCGAAATAAGACAGGTAGGCGGGGCACGTAGCACGTTCACATTCAAACAGACACGCCCTTCACGCTGGACATAGGGAATCTACCCTTGGAGTCATTGCTGTCAGCTTGCTCATCTCAGCCTCTTACGCGGGGCAGGTCAGCTTTACTTTCGGTTAGCACAGATGAGCCCATTTTGGGTTGGCACTCATAATAATGGTTGAGAAGAAGTTCACCGAAATACAAATTCTGAGGAGGATCTGGGCCATGACCACTACAGAGGAGTCGAACTGCGATTAAAGCAGCAAATGCCTTGCCATTTTACCACATAGGCCCACGAATCGCCCTGACCAGTGCTGTAGTTCGGGTTATAGGACTTGGGTTGAGAATAGAATAACCCACAATCATGCTTGATTGCGAAAAGCGCCATCCCAAGCGTGTGGGGCTTTGCCCCAAAGGGAGCCAATGAGAGCGTTCCCACTTCCTCAAGCCATCTTTCGAGGGTTAGGTACACATCTTCTGCGTCCCAGCTTGGCATGACTCTCAAGTTCTCAAGGTTAACAGCCTCTACATCTCCAAGCAGCATTTCCCTCAAGGTTCGCCACTGCCGTCTCGCGAATTCGCCATTCGGTGGAAATGACATTATCAGCTTCATTTTCCGTCGCTTTTCTCCATATGTTTCAATGAGCGAACGCACGCCGAGTGACTCAAATCCGACCGTAATCACTAAGGCTCCTATCTCGGGGGACAGCCGAGCAGCATATCCGGGTAGATGGTCACAGATCATAGGATCCTCGGCAATGTGTCCTGGTGGGTACCCTCCAATACCAGCTCCAGTATACGTCAATACTACATTCTGCCATTTGGGGGAAAGCAGCATCCGTTTCAAGAAAAAGCAAAAATAACGCTTAGGTAGTGAAGTAATGTCCAGGACTGCCGTTGAGACACTGGTCTCCTCTTCAAAAAGCGCAAGAATATCTATTAGGGCATCTTCGCTTGCCAGCAGATTCATTTGACTTAGCCCAAACTTTACGCCAGATTGCTCGAGTCTTTGACGATGCGCTTCAATCTTGCGCTTTGCTTCCCCAGAGTGATCAGGAAATGCGTCTAGTGGGTCGATGACCTCAATTAAGCGGAATTGGCCACAGTCCTTCGTAGCCAGTAGAGTGGGTACCGTCACGCAACGCTCTTCAGGGGATAGACACCCCAGAACCGCAAACGAAACGCCAGGAAGAAATGTTTCAACTATTCTAGTTATTCGGGCTGCCGGAAGCAGCATGCTTCACACCCCGGACGAAGATTTCAGAGTGGAAATCTCAGTTGCTTGCTCGCCTCCCTGTTAGGCCTTTTAACAGCAAGAGTGGAACCAAACACTACCTTGCCAGTCCCAAAAAGCCAGTCGTAAACCACTTCAGGGCTTGTGTACAAAGGTTCTTTCACCCGGATATGTGGAATTTGAAACACTGGCGACAACAATGGGTGAAGATACCACTTGCGCCTTGACGCGCCCTCCCGTTTCTTGGACGTGTGAGTTCGCTCTTCCAAGATCGCCCAACTGACCGCGCTGTGTAGAAACTGCGCTACCTTGAGACGTTGGTCGTCGGGGCGGTCATTTCCTAGAAGGTCTGCTTCGCGGAGTGAGAACCCGCTGTGTCCGGGATTTGAAATGGCGAGATCCCCGATCAAAGCTTCACTTATCGCAGGCCCTAGTTTCGACAATATTGCGTAACGTCTGCTTCCTCCGAGTTGTTCATTGCGGTCGCGCTCTCGCCATTTCTCGGACGCTAGAAAAATCCCTTGAGTCTGTACGACGTCAGGGAGAGGAAAGTGCCGGAGCGGATGAAGCCCCGTCTTAGTAGACACGTCCCATATTTCGTTGCATATGAGCAAGAAAGCAGTTATGTTGGCACCCGATAGGTAGGTCACTGTTTCCCAGCCGTGGTAGATCTTCCGTTGGTTGGCCATGGACGCTATTTGAAGGAGTGCCACCCCCCTGCGCTCTTTCCGCCACCATCGTTTCTTCCAGGGGTGGGAATGTAATTCCAAGCGAACTTGCTTCAAAGGCATTCTCTTTTGAAGGCACTGGCGTACCCAGGCTGCCGCTAGTCGCATTTCCAATGGCGACGCAGAGGGTCCTAATATGTCCATAATCTCGTCGGCTAACTGCTTCGGGACACCTCGAAGAACGACGGTTCGTCGCTCCTTGACTCGAAAGTAGCGCCATGATTCCTCTTCGGGAGACCAATGCCCGAAGACCTTCCTGATGTGTGGCCTACTTATGTATCTGAAATGTCCCTCCCGAATTCTCTTGTAGGCCACATCTTGGGCGAATTGAGGGAAAAGCCACTTTTTCTCAATATCCTGCTCGTTTCGCATTAATACATCTGACAGATTGACGGTGACGTAGTCTCGCTGAACTTCAATGCGAGACTCCGCGCCCCAAATCCTCAAATCGGTACCCCAGTCGTACGTTCTAGCTCCTAACTTGAAGAACACCACGGGATCCCTCGCCTTAATCATCGTGTTGATGGCCCGCTGCAACGAGGTGCCATGAGTGATGTTCAGTTCGGGAAGAACTTCGTATTGATCGATGACCACGAACAACGGTAGGTGAGAGTGGCTGCTAGCAGATGAAAGGAGGTTCCCTATTTTGTGGAGAGGATCGCCGATGGCCGACTTACTTTCCCAAATGTCGCCAGGAATCGAGTCAATATTAGCGTTAAGGAAACTTCGCCAGGCAGACAGGCGTTTCTCGCACCTATCTAATAGCGCATCGTATGAATCGCAACCTATATAGTAGCCAAACCACGAGTCCCAGGACGCCATATTCGCTACTAGATGCGGCTCTTGGAGTCTTTCTGGAAGAATTCCGAGCCACTCACAAAAATGATGACCTTCATCGCATGAGATGAACTTGAGGCTTCTAAGGAATTCTCCAAAAAGGTAATGGTTCAAGAAGTCGGCGAATGCCGAAGTATCCAGGGCATGTTCTGGGTCATCCTGCCCCATTGATTTAGCTACCGATCGCCTGCCGAATGCATGAAGATTAGCCCGCACCAAGTTAATCGAGATGCCAAGGAATGGTTTCACGTGACGAAGCGGCGACGGCAAGGACCGCCCATTCCTAAGCCAGCCAGCCAGGACTTTGTAGCGAATAAGGTTCAGGATCATCGACTTGCCAGAACCCTGTGGACCAAGCAAGACGGCGTTGACTGGCTGAAAGACCTGCAGGGTCTCCCCAACCAAGATCCTCTCGCTAAAAACCCTGCGATATAGGTCCGGGTCGTCGATCAACTCAGTCACGAGCGGATCGAGAAACGGGTTACGAACTCGAACAGCCTCCTGGCTTCTCATCGTAGACTGTCCTCCGAATGATGTAGGCGTCTGAAAAGCGGACTCCACTCGGGTGCTCGGTGGTGGATAAGGGGCAGGGTGTTGTTTGGGGTATTATGTTTAGTGACTAGAAGAGAGCCCGAACCTCCATACCCAAAAGCGTCCTGCGGAGGGTCGTCTTGCTTGTGAAGCTCCCGACACACCCGTTGGGCAGTAGATGTCACAACAGCTCGAATGTAGGGAAAGTCTTGCGGTTCTCCTTGCTGACATGTGGCCTGTATGCAGCTGTCCCTTGGTATCACCATGATAGGTTCTATGGTTAAGTCACTGATCTCCTGGGCGCTATTAAGCATTTCAAGACCGCCTTGCAGTATTATGAGTGGTGTGAAGAGTATGCTAAGATGATTAGGCGTATTTGCACGTAGCTGCGCCAGCACGCCTAATGCCTGGTGCCCTGTTCCAACAAAATCTTCAAAGACAATCAGCCCTTTGACCGACTGGAAGTTCTTCGGTAAAGCAGAGCTGATGCGCCTTGGATCCTCGCTGAGAACTCTGGGCTTCCGAAGACCCAGCAAATCATTCACTTGCAGGAAGTCATCCCAGTTGAAGCTCTCAGTAATAGAACACAGCAGATATTGCGAGAGCTGGCTGCGCACGTGGAGTTCGTAATCCTCGTCTAGGAACTCTGCGGGGCTCGACCAGTCTCTGGTGATCCATGGTGCCACAACCCTTTTGTACGCCTCACGACACAGGGAACGCATCTGCCGCTGATCAATAAAAGTGAGATGCATCAACAGCCGAAAAAGCCCTTGCTTTTCTCTATCTCCTGTGACGTTCTCCAACCACCTCATGAGTCGTGTGGCAAACTCACCTTCATTCTGAAACTGGATGTATTCATAGAAGCGCAGGTCTGCGTGGAACAGGATTTCGCCAAGAGCGGATAAGTATGGGTAGGAGTCCCTGACATTGTAGCGCGCCGTCTCCTCCCAATGAAGCACAAGTTGGCCTAGGCGCTCTCTGGGGCTAACCCTGGTTCTTGCACTCACAGGCCTACGTCCCTTTCTTGGCAATGAACACGCGTTCGGTTAGGTCCCGCCTAGTGTGGCCATTAGTTCTACTGAGCGAGTGTAGGTATCTTGAGTGACTTGAAACGGTGTGCTCCATGCGACGTATCACCTTAAATCCCACTCGGCTCGATTCGCTTAACTCTGCAAGGATGTCCCCAGTCCTGAAGACAACCTTCGTATTGTCACTTTGCCGATTCCGATCAAGGGCTACGTCGCCGGCGATGCATATGAGGAGGCCTCCGGGCTTCAGCAGTCGGTTTATTTCCATGAAAACGATGGCCATCGCATCAACGTATCTCCGAACACTGTCTGTCGCCAGATACTCATGACGAACTGCTTTGTAGTCATACCCAAGCAGCCAGAGACGGAGCCAGTTATCCTTAGCGTAAGTCTGAGCGTTCAAATAAGGTGGTGAAGTAATGACTATGTCCACCTTCTCTACAAGTTCGGGAAAGGCAGTACTAGCTGCTAGCGCTGACGCTCGCCTTACTGACCATGGGACCGGCTCTGGCAATGGCAGTCGCAGGCATCTCGCTACTTTAGCCTTCAGGCATTCCTTGACGTCTCGCTCCGGTTCCCGAAGACCATGCTGTGCTGCATACCGTCTGACGTATGAGGGTGCCATCGAGTAGGCATGCGCACTTGGGATAGACAACGAGTATGATGCGTGTCCGTGGAGAATACCCAACAGGGTTGCAAGAGTGAACATCGCATTAGCACGGCAGCAAGAATCCTCCGAAGACAGATCTGTGACAAGCGTCTGCCGGATGGCAATTATTTGCGACAGCGTAGAGGGGTGGAAAAAGGTTAGGACATCATATGGTATGTGATTTTCTTGGCCCCAAGCTGGCTCCAAGGATTCTATATAACTATGTAGGTTTTTCAGGTTCACATCGACCATTTTTGCCGAGCTGCAGACAACTGCTTCTGGAGCAACGTCGCTCCCGTATGCTGCGTACCCGAGCATCCGAGCTGCTAATAGTGAGGTACCCTTACCGCAAAAGGGATCAAACACGACAGCTGAGTTCGTTCCAAATTCTCTTAGGAGACCAAATGCAACATGGAGAGGGAAAGAACCTGTCCTGGACATAATCTCATGAACAGGATGATTCATCGCCAGTTGAGTAACTTCTGGACTCTCGACTATCTGGTTTTTCATAGACAGCTTTACACTACTAACTACTATGTGAAGGATTCCCCTTGCTATGCTTGCCTATTCTCTCTCCGACTCGACTTTTATATACACTTAATATAACCTATTGTCAAGATGTTCCCCCCGCGTGTCTCTCTCTTTGGGCCAAGGGGGCTCCAACTTGGAACTTTTAGAATTATTACCTGCCCGCTCCTGAGGCAATTCTGCCAGCTCTAATTTCGGCAACTCTAACTTAACAAGTGGTACAATAACTGAGGGCAGGTCAGTCACAACTTGGAACCTTGATAAACCTTCATATTAGCACTGGGCGATTCGTGTAGGCTTGATTTGGTTAAAAGTTGAATAGCTGAGGTGATGATATGGGAAAACGAAATGAGCTTTTTGCCACTATATTGGACACACTTGGCTTGCTGAGGAATGAGGCAGCCAAGAAATATCCCGAGCAAGAGCCAATATATGCAATACAAGCGAACTATTTTGAAAGGGCAGCCAGGGCTAAGGAAAGCGGGGAACCTTTCGCTTGGCTCAATTTCGTTACTATCCCGGAATTGTTTTGGGCCATGGATATAGTGCCAATATTTATAGAAGGGACGCTTAGGACGCTATTATTAGCCTCTACTGAAGAATTGTGCAGATATATTGATTTAGCAGAGCAGCACATTCCCGATTATATATGTTCAGCTGACAAAGCCTTTTTCGGAGCAACTTTGGCCGGGGATTTACCTCTGCCTGATGTTATAGTCCATTCATCCGCTCCTTGCGACTCTGCTCTAGCAACTTTTACCGTTATGGCTGAATATTTAGACATCCCGCATTTTTGCATTGACATCCCATACTGGAGCGACGAGCGCAGTTATCGATATGTTGAGAATGAACTGTGGGATTTAGTATCATTCTTGGAGGAAAAAACAAAACGAAAACTAGATTTTGATAGGCTGAAACAGGTTGCAGAATATTCCAGCCGGGCCGATAAATACATTCTTAAGTTCAATGAACTGAGGCAAGCTATTCCCTGCCCTCTTTCAAGCAGGGATTTAATCTCGGAGCGTAGTTCATTGCGGAGGATGGCTGGTACCCCTGAGCTCGTGGATTATATTAAAGAGAGATATGAAATGGTAAGAGAGAGGGTGAATGAGAAACAAGGGGCCATAGCTCAGGAAAAGATCAGGCTGATTTGGGTCTATGTCATACCTGCCTTTGATCTCAGCCTTTACGACTGGTTGGAAGAGGAACATGGCGCGATATCTATAATGGAGATGATGAGCAACTTTGTTTTCAAGCCCATAGAAGACCCCTCAGACATCTCGAGTATATTCAGGGGCTTAGCCGGAAAGTCGATGAACATGCCAATGGGAAACGAATGCCGTGGCCCTTGGGAATATTATGGAGATGTTGCCATCAAGGCATGTAGAGATTACAAGGCTGACGTAGCTGTCTTTGCGGGACACATCGGCTGTAAGAATGCATGGGCAATCGCTAAACTGATAAAGGATAGAATCGAGGATGAACTGGGGATCCCGGTATTGCTCTTTGAAACCGATTTGCTGGATCCGAGAATTACCCCCTTAGAAACCATAAAGGCTAGATTTAATGATTTCTTCGCAATAAGGCTGCGAAAGTATGACCTGCCCCCGAAAACGAGTCTAGGTATAACATAAGTATGTGGACTGCAGGATTACCCCCCATCCCCTCCCCGGGCCGGGGGGCTCCCGAATCCTTAAAAACGCGCCATGATACTATGCGGAGGCGGAAATGAAAGACCGGCTAAGAATATCTCACGATACACTTGGCCGGCCCTATTTTTTCTTGGTAGCGGGGTTGGACTTGAACCAACGACCTTCGGGTTATGAGCCCGACGAGCTTCCACTGCTCCACCCCGCGTCACACTCTATATATTAACCCTAACGACGCTGTTGTCAATGGGTGGTCCAGAAAACAGATTATAGTGCGTATTGATCTAAACTCCCAACAGGTCGCCGAATTCCTCGATGGGGATGGCAGCTAAGGTCTCATAGCGGACGTTCCCCCCGGCTGCTTCCAGGGTCAACACCCTGAGTGCTGCCTTCATCTCCGGGGCTTCCAGAATCACCAAATAATCGTACTGCCCCACTAGTGAATAGCTGGCGAGAACCTTGACCCCGCTTGCCTCTGCCCGCTCTACTGCCTTCTTATGGCGCGGCGCGAAGGCCTCGAGGTTTTTCATGCCGTCATCGGTCGCCCTTCCCAAAGCAACGAAGAATGGCATTTGAGCCTCCTTTTGGAAAATAAAAGATTCTGCCCGAGTTCCTCAAAGCCCTCGACCGATTAGTACAGCTCAGCTCAACGAATTACTTCGCTTACACCTGCTGCCTATCAAGCAGCTAGTCTCGCTGCGGTCTTACCAGGTTACCCTGTAGGAGATCTCATCTTGGGGTCGGCTTCGCGCTTAGATGCTTTCAGCACTTATCCGCTCCAGACTTGGCTACCCAGCGATGCCCCGGGCGGAACAACTGGCACACCAGAAGTCTGTCCCTCCCAGTCCTCTCGTACTAGGGAGAGCGCCCCTCAAATCTCCTGCGCCCACGACGGATAGAGACCGACCTGTCTCACGACGGTCTGAACCCAGCTCACGTACCGCTTTAATGGGCGAACAGCCCAACCCTTGGGGCCTGCTCCAGCCCCAGGATGCGATGAGCCGACATCGAGGTGCCAAACCCCGCCGTCGATGTGAACTCTTGGGCGGGATCAGCCTGTTATCCCCGGGGTAGCTTTTATCCGTTGCGCTACGGCCCTTCCACACGGAGCCGTAGGATCACTTTGCCCGACTTTCGTCCCTGCTCGACTTGTAGGTCTCACAGTCAAGCCCCCTTATGCCAATGCACTCTACAGGTGATTTCCATCCACCCTGAGGGGACCTTTGGGCGCCTCCGTTACCCTTTAGGAGGCGACCGCCCCAGTCAAACTGCCCACCTGGCATTGTCCCCCTGCTTGCTCAGGGGTTAGAGCCGAAACCCAGCAAGAGTGGTATTTCAACGATGGCTCCACTGGAGCTGGCGCCCCAGCTTCTCAGCCTCCCACCTATTCTACACATGCTGAACTTCAACCCCATACCAAGCTACAGTAAAGCTCCACGGGGTCTTTTTGTCCTGTCGTGGGTAGCCCGCATCTTCACGGGCACTTCAATTTCGCCGAGTCCCTCGTTGAGACAGCGCCCAAGTCGTTACGCCTTTCGTGCAGGTCGGAACTTACCCGACAAGGGGTTTCGCTACCTTAGGACCGTTATAGTTACGGCCGTCGCTAACCGGGGCTTCGGTTTGCTGCTTCTGAGCTCCGGCAAGACAAGTCCTGCCGATCCTCATAACACCTCCCCTTAACCTTCCGGCGCTGGACAGGCGTCAGCCCCTATACTTCAGCTTTCGCTTTTGCAGGGACCTGTGTTTTTGTTAAACAGTCGCCTGGGCCTGTTTTCTGTGACCCCCGGGCGCTCAGGAGCATGTCCCTTAACCCCCAGGGGCACCCCTTCTCCCTAAGTTACGGGGTGAGATTGCCGAGTTCCTTAACGAGGGTTCTCTCGTTCACCTTGGGACTCTTATCCCCGCCTACCAGTGTCGGTTTACGGTACGGGCGCTCACTCCAAGCAGCGAGGCTTTTCTCGACAGCTTAGGCTCAGCCGAATCGCCTCGGGTTGCCCCTCAGCTTTCCCCTCTCCTCAGATTACTCCTACAATCGGGGACGCACCATGTCCAATGGGCACGCTCGACCTACCTTCCTGTGTCCCCTCGATGCTTAGCGAAGCGAGCGGTGCCGGAATATTAACCGGCTGTCCATCGCTTACGGCTCTAGCCCTCAGCTTAGGCCCGACTAACCCTACGCGGACTGACCTTGCGTAGGAAACCTTAGGCTTACGGTGGGCGTGGTTCTCACACGCCTTACGCTACTCATGCCGACATTCTCACTTCCCTCCGCTCCAGCAGACCTCGCGATCCACCTTCACTGCTGAAGGGAACGCTCCCCTACCGATGCCCTAAGGCATCACATAGCTTCGGTGGCGGGCTTGAGCCCCGCTACATTTTCGGCGCGAAGCCACTCGACCAGTGAGCTATTACGCACTCTTTCAATGGTGGCTGCTTCTAAGCCAACATCCTGGCTGTCTGAGCAGCTTTACCTCCTTTACCACTTAGCCCGCACTTAGGGACCTTAGCTGATGCTCTGGGCTGTTTCCCTCTCGACGATGTGGCTTATCCCTCACCGTCTCACTCCCAGGTTCCATGCTACGCCATTCGTGGTTTGGTTGAGTTTGGTAAGCTACACACCCCCTAGCTCATCCAGTGCCCTACCTGCGCAGCTCAGCACCTGAGGCTGCACCTCAATGCATTTCGGGGAGAACCAGCTATCTCCGGGTTCGATTGGCATTTCACCTCTATCCACAGCTCATCCTTCAGCTTTGCCTCGCTGAGAGGTTCAGGCCTCCACGAGGTTTCAGGCTCGCTTCACCTTGGCCATGGATAGCTCACCCGGTTTCGGGCACGATCCGTGCTACCTGGGCCAGAGACTGGCCCCACACCCTTTTCGGACTCGCTTTCGCTTTGGCTGCGCAACTTCAATTGCTTAACCTAGCAACACAGATCGACTCGTCGGCTCATACTTCAATAGGCACGCCATCAGAGGCCGAAGCCTCCTCTGACCGTTTGTAGGCATGCGGTTTCAGTTCTATTTCACTCCCCTCCCGGGGTTCTTTTCACCTTTCCCTCACGGTACTTGTTCACTATCGGTCGCCAAGGGTATTTAGCCTTGGAGTGTGGTCACCCCTGCTTCCCACAGGATTTCCCGTGTCCCGTGGTACTCAAGGTCATAGCCAGGAGCCCGTCACCTTTCGCCTACGAGACTCTCACCCTCTATGGTAGTCCGTTCCAGGGACTTTCAGCTAGGATCGAGGTTTTTCACTCCTTGGGAGGTCTTGGATCCTCCCCTGCTATGCCTTGCAACCCCCCACTGACATAGGCTCCAAGACCACTGAGTCAGCAGGGTTTGGACTGCTCCCCGTTCGCTCGCCGCTACTTAGGGAATAATCTCTTCTCCTCGGGGTACTAAGATGTTTCAGTTCCCCCGCTTACCTCCTCACGCCCTATGTGTTCAGGCGAGGGTGCAACGGTTTTACCGTTGCGGGTTGCCCCATTCGGGAATCCCCGGCTAAGCTTGCTCGGCAGCTGACCGAGGCTTATCGCAGCCTTGCTACGCCCTTCTTCGGCCCTTAGCGCCAAGGCATCCACCGCATGCCCTTAATAGCTTATCAGAGCCCGAGCAGAACCTTATTCACTTGTTAATGTGCTCAGCCTCAAAGGCCTTCAAAATAATTTGCAGCGGCTTGATATGACCAAGCCGCTACTCAGTCGACATCAGCCATACCAATATCTTAGCTGCTGTTTTCCTCTATACTCAATGTCACCTTTCCTTTTACCACCATGTAAGTATACACCCCCTTGGCAGGCCTGTCAAGGGGGTGTACTCGTCCAGTACATTAGTGAGAGCTTACTTCCGGAGACATAGAAGCACTCCGATAATGTTCCAAGGTGACATCAGGTTGCCAAACCGAAGTGGACCTTGATGGCTATGCTGCTCTAGTCCCACCTAATCAAGCCTTGACGGAAGGCGATGGCAACGGCGTGAGTGCGGTCATTGGCTACCAGCTTGCGCATGATGGAAGCGACATGATTCTTTACCGTTTGTTCACTAATGAAAAGCTCATGGGCGATTTGCTTGTTTGAATTCCCGCCAGCGATAAGATTGAGGACATCGATCTCCCGTTGCGACAGTGGCGCCAGAAATGGCTCGATTCCAGCTCCAGACAAGGTCAACTCCCCAAACATGTCGAGGATTCTTGAGGCTACCCTGGGATTGCTAGAAAGCGTGTCGTTAATCAAATATTCCCCGCGGGAAGTCCGTCTGATAGCATCCATAAGTTCTTCAGGGCTGGCATCCTTAGTCAAATAGGCCGCAGCCCCGGCTTTGATACTGGGCAACAATGCTTCTTGGTCCCAGGGTTCTGCCAATACGACCACAGGCAATCCGGGCAAGTGTCGCTTCATTTGACGAATCAATGTGAAGCAATCACCGTCGGATGGCTTAGGGGCAATGACCACAGCGTCAGGTGAAATCGCTTGGATCTGGTCCACAATCTCATCACGCTGCTCAACTCCATTGACGATCGTGATGTCACTCTCCCTCGAAAGCAGAGCATACAAGCCTTCGCGGTTCAACCGCCGACTTTCAACTACCAACACCTTGATCATCTAGGTCTCCGTGACAGAGTGACAGGTTGCCGCCCCTGTACTCTACATGCAGGTAAAGTTTACCAGCGCTTTTGAACCAGAGTCAATAGTACTTTTGGCCTAGAACGGATGCAACTTCTTGGCCATGCCGAGGCCGGCAGGGATCGAACGAGAAGCTGATTTGTGTCTCTTGTGTGCATGGTATATAGTTACATTGGCAGATCAGGAGCAGCTTCTTGAATGTTATCCAGACATATGGGCTGACCAAATACTATGGCAACGTGCGTGGAGTGGAGAACCTCGATCTCGAGGTCAATGCCGGCGAGATATTCGGCTTTCTCGGGCCCAACGGTGCTGGAAAAACTACCACCATTCGCATCCTCATAGACCTCATCCGCCCGACGCGAGGGCGGGCCGAGATCTTCGGCCTGGATGTTCGGACTCACTCACTGGAGATACGGCAGCGCCTCGGCAACCTGCCCGGAGATGTGTCACTCTATGAGAACCTCAGTGGCGAGGAGTTTCTGGCCCTCATCGACAAGCTGCACCATAACCGCGGCGGCGAACGCAAGGGCGAACTGGCCGAGCGGCTGGACATTGACCTGTCACGCAAGATACGCACCTACTCCAAGGGTATGAAGCAGAAGGTGGCCATCATCCAGGCTCTGATGAACGATCCTGAGCTTCTGATACTTGACGAGCCTACGAGTGGCCTCGACCCCCTGGTGCAGCGCGAGTTCTACAACCTGCTCAAGGAGGAAAAGGAAAGAGGCAAGACTGTATTCCTCTCCTCCCACATACTGCCTGAGGTGGAGAGGGTTTGCGACAGGGTAGGCATCTTACGCGATGGCCTGCTGGTCGACGTAGAGAACATCGATGATCTCAAGACTAAGCGCGTACGCAAATTGGAGCTGACTCTGAAAGAGAGGGTACCAGAGGAAAGACTGCAGATACCAGGGACCAAGCTGTTGTATTATCGAAACCAGCACGTCGAGTTAGAGGTGTATGTACACGTCGGTGAGCTTATGCCCAGGCTCGCTGAGCTACCATTGGAGGACATCGTCTTCCCCGAGGCCACCCTCGAAGACACATTTATGAAATTCTACAGCGAGGAAGTGTCTGAGTGAATCTACCCCTGTTTCTTCACAGTCTCAAGTCCAGCCGGGGTAGCATAATCGCTTGGTGCTTCTTTCTGTTTCTATATGCCCTGCTTATGGTCTACCTTTTTCAACCGATGCAGGACATCGCTGATACCCTGGCAGAATACGCAGATAAGATGAGTGCGTTATGGGAGATATTTGCTGGCGAGGTCGGCTCTATACTTAACCCAGATGGCAGCCTGTCGCTGGGCAAGTGGATGTCCCTGGAGTTCCTTTCGCTCTGGCCGCTGCTTATGTCCGTCTACGCCATATTCCACGCTGGCGGCATCGCTGCCCGTGAGGTGGAGCGAGGCACCATGGATATGCTGCTATCACAGCCGCTACGGCGCCACAATATCATCATCAGCAAGTTTCTGGTCTTCCCACTGGCGATAGTATCTGTAGCTGTCGCCTGCATAGTCGGCGTGCTCATAGGTATGGCTATCATAGGCAACTTCTCAGACATCGGCGGGGTCTGCCTCGCTTTTTTCCCCGCGCTGCTCATCGCACTGGTGGTGGCCAGCTACTCGCTGCTCTTTTCCTGCATCTTCTTGGAACCCCGCAAAGTGATGCTGGCTGCCGGCTCGCTGACCGGGCTGTTCTACATCCTGCACATACTGGCTCGCACTGTTGGACCACTGAAGTGGATGGGCAACCTGTCCATCTTCCACTACTATGAGCCAGCGCCGATAGCCTCAGAGCTAAGCATGAACTGGCTCGGCATCGGCATCTACCTGGGTATCATAGTCATATGCCTTGCTGCCTCAATTTACGTTTTCCAGCGCCGCGATATCGTCGCATGATGCTTGTGGCCCAATTCTAACTGATAGTTGTGTTTTGAGGGACAGGAATATTCATCGTAGGCATTGGGGGAGGGAACATTTCATCATTTTGCACAAACTGAATTGTTGTCCATATCCCAAATTTGACATGGGAGATCCAGGTTGTATCTCGGTTCCCTGGCAATGCTAATTACAACTCTGCTATGCTGGACTACGCTTCCGTTGCAGCAGTTCGAAGATCGCGCCAACAATGCCTTCAGTATCCATATAGGCAAAACTGGTCCCTGTGGTATTGCCGCTCTGCAGGACCTCTATGCCTTTTTCCTTGAACTTGGCCAGCTCGCTTTCTATGTCTGAGACGTGGATGCCAAAGTGGTGTATGCCCTCACCTTTAGCACGAAGAAATTCAGCGTAGATGTTCTCGCCTTCCCCCGGCTCAATCAGTTCCAGCTCAACAGGTCCAGCCTGGGCGAAGGCTAACTTGGCTCTCAACCGCGTTTGTTTGCCATGTACAACCGCATCCGGCAGGTCGATTTCGTGAAATCGGAACGGCCCTATATTCCAAAGGGTGCTAAGCTGCTTGATGGTCTCATCTACATTATTAACAACAATGGCCACCTGATCGATCTTCAGTGGTCTCATACCCTGCTGTCTGTGTTCCATTTCTGTCCTCCTTATTGATTGGTAGCCTCCGTTCTTCTCTCTCCTTGGTTCACTTGCAATCAAAAGATGCCCGACGGACGGCCACTTTGTCAAGGCCTCCGCAGACAAAACGCGGTCTTGCAACAGTATTTGGCATATACCTGACGGATGCTGAAATATTCATTGTTTCTCGGCCGGAATGTTTCACTTTTGCAGACAACATACACCGCCTCTTGCTTATGTTGTAAGGCTGCGTATAATTAAGCCGTATCCATGACAAGGCGGCGATGCCCAAAGCAAAAGGTAGGTCCTATACATGAGTGATCCGTATAGTATCTTGGCCAAACACTATGATCAGCTAATGGGCGACTGGGACCAGGCGCTGACCCGTGCAGCGGAGTGGTTGGATAACATCTTGAGACCTTTAGGTGTGCAATCTGTACTGGATTGCACTTGCGGGACGGGACTGCAAAGCATAGCGCTGGCAAAGCGAGGCTACACCGTGACCGGAATTGACATCAGTCAGGCAATGCTGAGGAAAGCGCGGGAGAACGCAAAGCGTGAGGGAGTAGCAGTGCGCTGGGTTCGCTCCGACATTCGTACTTTGCAGAGTGACGTCAAACAGTGCTTCGATGCAGTCGTTACTTGCGGCAATTCTCTTCTGCACCTTGCCAGTGAGTCAGACTTGCGCCAGGGAATACAAAGCATGTTTGGCGCTACGCGCTCGTGTGGGTATTGCTTTATCGATCTTGCGGAATACGAGGAGAACCTCACAGCACAACCACCATTCCGCTGCCAGCAGGCCAGGGAGAGCGATGGGAGAAAAGTGCTTTTCTTCGCTACGAAAGAGTACGCTGGGCGCAATGTGACCTTAAACGTATTTGCTCTGCGAGAGACCAAGAGGGGTTGGAGAACGACAAAGCGCTCCATGGAGTTGAGGCCGCCTCAGAAGAGCGAATTGGTCGACCTTCTAATAGAGGCTGGATTCAACAAGATACGAGATATCTCCAGACCTCGCAGCATAACACTCCTGGCCAAGAAGGGCAACTGAGTCCTCTTTTCCCACCAGCTACGCTCTACGAGTTTGAACTGGTAAGCCACAGAAAATGAATAGCCCGCGATAAGGCTAACTTACCCTGTTGGACAACATGAGCATCTTGTGGTATAATTCTCGACACCAATAAAAAGGGGGTTGGGATGAGTTCAAAAGGTGTGCAGCAGCTGGTCAAAAAGGTCTTCTCAGATGCGGGGCTCAAGGCCAAGTTCTTGTCCAAGCCAGATGAGGTGCTGTCCAGTTACGATCTGACTGAAGAGGAAAGAGACGCCATCCTGCGGGTGCGCTCTCGCCTGGCCCTGACGACAGACCATGGTCAGATTGAGTCTGACATCGTCCCTCTCGCCTATTGGATTGCGTAAGCCATCAGCTTTGGGAAAAACCGTGGCACGATGGCGTTTGAAAAAGAGGCCAGCCTCATCCGTCAAGAGGTAGACGCCATCCTGAGACAGATGGGCGAAGGTTCTCTTGTACGTATGGTGCGTCATACGCTATCCGAGCCCGGAAAAGTATTGCATCAGGAGAGTAATCCCCGCTGGCCTATTCTACCCCTGCTCGTCTGCGAGGCCATATGCGGGCGTTATGAGCACGCCATTCCTGCTGCCGTGGCTATGGAGTTTTTCGTAGCTGCTGGGGACGTACTCGACGACATTGAAGATCAGGACTCTGCTGATGCGCTATGGTGCAATTACGGATTGGCCCACGCCACAAACGCAGCCACAGCATTGCTGATGCTAACGCAGCAGGCCATCGCAAGGCTCCGGGGGAAGGTTGAGCTTGGCACCATCGCCTCCGTTATGGAAACCATAAGCGCGACGGGGCTCAAGGCTTGCTCCGGTCAGTATCTCGACCTCATAGATGGCACCCAGGATCTCTCTGAAGAAAGGTATCTTCATATGGTAGAATTGAAATCGGCGTCTTTGCTCGAGTGCGCCTGTTGCATTGGCGCCCTGCTCGCCGCCAGTGATGAGCAAGTTATCACATCGTATTCTCTTTTTGGCCGCAACCTGGGCATGAGTGCTCAGATCATCAATGATATCCAGTCCGTCCGTGGTGATTCCGGGGCCAAGAGCGATATCAGGAGCAGGAAAAGGACGCTGCCGGCGATCTATGGCCTCACTCACGCTGAAGGCGATGACCTGAAGACGTTGACCGATGTCTATCTGAAGAAGGTCCCGGTCACAGCAAGGAGGGAGGAAAAGGTGCGTCGGGCTTTGCTGCGATCGGGCGCGGTTCACTATGCGCTGGTAGCGGCAGAACTGTACAGAGGTAGGGCTCTTAAGGCTCTGGAACAGACTAATATCACCGGTCCTGCTCTGGAGCGCATCAAGATGTTTGCAGGGCTTTGAAGGAGCATTCCAGGTGGTAGCAGAGCATGGCGCAACGGCATTACACCGTCTTTGCATCAGCTGCTCTCTGACGTCCTGGCCGCGCTTTCTTTTTCTCATCCTGGGCCTTGTCAGCATCGGCCTCGCGCTCAGCTTCTTTGTGTCGTCGATAGGACATCCCTATGTGGGAATCGATGGCGTACTGAAAGAAGGACGCTGGGCTATAGGCACCGTTGATCGCAGCGGGCTGGCATATGAGGCGGGATTACAAACAGGCAATGACATCGTGGCCATTAACGGTCAGCCTGTTGAGCAGTTTTCGCAGGGCTTGACATTTATCAGTGCCAGAGTTATCGATGAGGTAACAGTTGTAAACAGCGCAGGTGAGCTACAGTCCGTCACAGTGGCAGGAAGTAAACTGCCTTCTGCTGCTCTGACCGAGTGTATCAGCTTCTTCGTCATAAGCCTGTCATTTTGGTTTACAGGTCTTTTCGTGCTCATCAAGAAGACAAATGCTAGGCTGGCCCGTTTGCTATCCTTGCTCTGTTTCGCCATTGCCGTTGCCGTTGTGGCCCCGCTGGCCGGTGTGCGCGACATATTGTGGGGCCCCCATTTGGAGATAGTGAGCTACCTGCTGGGTTCTCCGCTTTTTTTCCACTTCTGCTTGCTGTTTCCACGTGACCAGGATCTATCAGGGTACAGCCGCTATCTCCCGGCTGCCCTCTACGTGCTCAGCAGCATCATTATGCTCTGCTACGCTTTATTTGGATATCGTGAGTCTATACTCTACCCTTGGTTTCGAACTGTCATTCTTGCCGATTTGATTCTTGGTCTGACTTTGGGAATCATCGCCTTGGTTCGAAACTATTTCGGCACAGCTTTTGCCAGGGCCAAGCAGCAAATCAAGATTGTTACAGTCGGTACTCTGATTGGAGTGCTTCCCGTCGTCAGTCTCAGCCTTCTGCCCAATATCATAGGTGAACGCATGTTGGTAGAGCCTCACCTGACCGTCCTCGGCATCATTCTGGTGCCTCTAACACTGGCCTATGCGGTCGTCCGGTATAAGCTGCTGGACATAGACCTGATTATTGCCCGTGGGCTATCGTATGGCACCATTGCCGCTGCAATCATGCTGAGCTACGCGCTGCTTACTTTAGTGTTAGCCACGTTTTTGAGCTTTCTTCCATGGGTCGTGCACACTGCAATAATAATCGCTTTCAGTTGCATTGTGATTCTGCTGTTCGCTCCGCTGAGGACGAGGTTGCAATACCTTGTTGATAGGCGAATCTATAAGGATAGATACGACTACAAATACACCCTGAGTCTGCTGACTTCAACTATTTCCTCAATCACAGATCTGGAAACGCTGTCCCGGTATCTGGTTGACAGTGTGTCCAAAAATTTAGGGCTATCCGGCGCCTGTCTGCTTTTGCGCGATCAAGACGGCAATTTGGTGCCAGCGGCAGCAGTCGGAGAATGTGAACAGGACTCATTTCAGATGAACCTTGCAGGGTATGCGAAGACCTTGAAGGAGGAAAACAAGTTTCCATATCCAGCACCCACAGAGACTGGGGTGTCATTCTTTGTCTTTTTGACGGCAAGGGGGCGGGAGCTTGGCGTTTTATGTCTTGGCCACAAGGTCTCACGCGTTCCTTTCACTGTTGATGATATCTCCTTCCTCGTCACCGTGTCACACCCTGCTGCAATGGCGATTGAAAATGCCCTTCTTGTTGCCGATGCTGAAGCAAAGGAGCTGGAACTGAAGGGATTCAAAGCAGTCTCTGACAGAGCAGCCTACGGTGCCGCGATTAGCACGTTGGATGGCAATCTTGTCTATGTAAACGAAACTTTTGCCGGGATGCATGGGTATACGATCGAAGAACTCACTGGCAAACACATTACTGTTCTCCACAGTGAACATCAAATGAAACTCGTGGAGGGATTGATAAGCCAACTTGTGGAAAACGGCAGCTTTGCTGGCGAGGAAGTGTGGCATAAGAGAAAAGATGGTACGGTCTTCCCTACTTTGATGACTGGTATAGTTGTTGCAGATCGTGAGGGAAATCCTTTGTATCTAGCTGCGACCGCGATTGACGTCGCCCAGCGTAAGCAGGCAGAGGAGGAATTAGAGCAGTCACGCAAACAGCTACGTGACCTTTCCGCACATTTGCAGTCAGTCCGAGAGGCGGAGAGAACCGGAATCGCACGCGAGATTCACGATGAGTTGGGCCAGGCATTGACAGCTTTGAAAATGGACTTATCCTGGTTAGGCAACAGATTGCCCAACGAGCAGGCATCACTTTTTGAGAAGACAAAGTCAATGTCACGACTTATTGATGGAACAATCCAGTCGGTCAAAAGGATTTCCTCAGAATTGAGACCGGGGGTATTGGATGACCTCGGTCTTGTGGCCGCAATTGAATGGCAGGCGGAGGAATTTCAAAAGCGGACTGGAATCAAATGTGAAGTTAGCACAGAGTGTGAGGACATTGTTCTGGATCAAGAGCGTGCTACAGCAATTTTCCGCATCTTCCAGGAAGCACTGACCAATGTGTCTCGACATGCCAGTGCAACAGGGGTCAAAGTAAGCTTGAAGAAGAAGGACAAAGAGGTATTGCTGGGGGTCAGGGACGATGGCAAAGGAATTACACCAGAGCAGATGAGATCCCCCCGGGCGTTTGGGTTAATGGGAATGCAAGAGCGTGCCCGCTATTGGGGAGGCGACGTCACAATTGCAGGCGCTCCAGGTGAGGGGACCACAGTACGAGCAAGTATTCCGATTATTCCTTGATCCGTTTCAGAAATTCTCGGCTTCACCATTTTGCACCGTCTCTTGGAATTGTCTTCATGAACTATGATCTACTTCTTTTTTGAAATTAGCACAGGTGTCAAGAGCTATGCAAGAAGAGCAGTCCCAATAGGGGAAAACGGAATAGAGGCTGTACTTAGGGAAGCTGCAGGCACCTAAAGGTAGCCTATCGATGGAACCGGGAGGAATGGCAGATTGGATAATAGAGGTAGATGCACGCCATTTTTGGCCACCACGCGCGTATGATGCAAGTGCCACAGGTTAGGATGAACGGAGAAATCCTGGCTATAATTGGCGAACTTAATGATTTCAGGGCTGATAAGTTGTTCGTTGGCAAGGCGCCAAAAACATTATTTTGGACGCTTTCGCAACTCATCCTGGTCAAGCTCGGTGAACGTGATGCTCACAGCCCTGTACGGACAAGTTAGCGGGCACTCGGTTATTATCTCTATCGCTTCATCATAGTCAGGTGGGATAATCAAACTGCAATCAGGACGCCACGTTTGAATGAGTTTGGCCTCATCCTCATCCCGGGCAACATAGTTCCCATCCATAGGTCCCTCCTTGTAAACTTCTTTCTCTCTTGTTATCACTACTTCCTTGGCAACTTCCGGAGTAGGCATGACAGCAGAAGGAGCCTTTCTCTCGTCAGGAGCCACACTGCTGATGCGTGAAGCCACCGGAGCAGCAGTCGCTCTCTCAGCAGGAGCCAAACTGCTGGTACTCGCAGTCATCGGAGCAGCAGTCGCTCTCTCAGCACGAGCCATACTGCTGGTGCTTGTGGTCACCGGAGCAGCGGTCTCTCTCTCAGCACGAGCCATACTGCTGGTGCTTGCAGTCACCGGAGCAGCGGTCTCTCTCTCAACAAGAGTCATACCGCTGATGCCTGTAGTCAACGGAGCAGCAACTCCTCCCTCCCCAGGAGCCACAGTGATAGCGCGTGGTGTCGCGAGTTGAGTAACACGCAATCCTCTACGAGAACCCCGGCTATGAACGAAACCATATAGAAATGCCGAAACAGCAAGAATGACAACTACACCAACAATTGCGATAACTGCAATGAGCCACGGCGCCATCTGCTACCCCACCAGCATAGCGTGCTTGCCCCTTGGCGATACGACTATATCATCAGGACTTCACTATGTCAACCCAATCTCGAACCGACTTAGGGCTAGGGGGCCCTAGCAATTGAGGATACATCCTTGTAGCATTTGTATAGCCTCTGAAATATATGATAGTATTTAGATATGAAAAGCGGTTGGCTAAACTTTTAGAAAGTGAATGAGGCATTGGAGGTAGGAGTGGAAATGAAGGCATTAGAGGAGTTAACCGAGCTGTCCAGCACCCCGTTCAACCCCGCTGTAAGGAATTGGAAAGAACAAGGCAAGAAGGTAATCGGATTCTTCTGCTCTTATGTCCCGGAGGAGATAATCTCTGCGGCGGGTATGCTCCCTTATCGGATAAGGGCAACGGGCTGCACGGAGACCACGTCGGCAGATGTCTACATGAGTCGTCTTAACTGCAGTTTTGTGCGTTCTTGTTTGGAGTTTTTAAGTAAAGGAGTATACGATTTTCTTGACGGATTGGTGATTTCGAACAGCTGCGACCATGTCCGCCGTCTATATGATATCTTGAGAGAAACAGGTGGCCACCCCTTCCTGCACTTCCTCAGCGTCCCACACAAGGCCAGTGGCGATAGAGCAATCAATTGGTATAAAGATGAACTCTCTGACTTCAAAGCAAACTTAGAGAGCTCTTTTGGAGTAAAAATCACTGAGGAAGCCCTGAAGGATGCTATAGATGTTCATAATGAAACTCGGGGCCTATTGCAGAGATTATATGAACTTAGACGGGAGGAGAAACCTCCTGTCACTGGAGCTGAGAGCCTGAGCATTGTCCTGGCGGCTACAGCAACCCCCAAGGACCAATACAATCAGTTGCTGAGGAGATTGCTGGAAGAAATAGAGGAACGGGAGGGAATATCAGGCTACAGGGCCAGACTGATGATAGCAGGTAGTCTGTATGATGATCCAGCTCACACGAGAATAATAGAGGACCTTGGTGGACTGGTGGTTACAGATAACCTTTGCCTGGGAAGCAGATACTTCTGGGAGCCGGTAGAAATCAAAGGGGATCTATTGGATAGCCTTACCAGATCCTACTTAAAGCGACCATCCTGCCCCAGGATGAGCGATGAAGTCACCGAGAGAACCAACTTTGTAACAGAGATGGCGGAGAAGTTTAGAGTTGATGGTGTCATATTCCAAAGGATTAGATACTGCGACCTTTGGGGCGGTCAGGCCCTTAGCCTTGAGAAAAGATTAAGAGAGTTAGATATTCCAGTGCTCTCAATAGAGAGGGAGTACATGTTGGGTGGTGTTGGGCAGCTCAAGACCAGAGTTCAGGCATTTATAGAGAGAATAGAGAGGTGATGATATGGAAGGAGGAAAGAACGTATTTGCCAATATAGCGGACAAGCTTGGCTCACTGAAAGATGAGGCGGCCGAGAAGTGGCCTGAGCGGGAGCCGATGTATGCTATACAAGCGGACTTCTTTGACAGGGCAGCCAGAGCTAAGGAGAGCGGGAAGCCCTTCGCTTGGCTCAATTTTAGTGCTGTCCCAGAATTTTTTTGGGCCATGGATATAGTTCCAATATTCATAGAAAGTACGTTTAGGAGCCTGTCGATGGCTTCTTCTGAAGAGGTGTGTAGGTATATTGATATAGCGGAGCAGCATATTCCCGATTACATATGTTCCACTGATAAAGCCTTCTTTGGAGCAGCTTTGGCCGGGGAGCTACCTCTGCCAGAGGTGATAGTGCATACATCTCCTCCCTGTGATGCCGCTCTGGCAACTTTTCCTGCCATTGCTGAATATTTTGACATCCCTCATTTTTGCATTGACATACCGTACTGGGACAACGAACCCACTCGTCGCTACGTGGAAGATGAGCTGCGCGATTTAGTATCGTTCTTGGAGGGAGAAACGAAACAAAAACTGGATTTCGATAGGCTCAGAGAGGTTGCAGAGTATTCCAGTAAGGCCCAAGAACGCATTCTCAAGCTCAATAAGCTGAGGCAAGCTATCCCTTGCCCGCTTTCGGCCAGGGATATGCTCGTAGACCGCAGTTCATTTAGGAGGATGGCTGGGACTCCCGAACTCGTAGAGTACGTTCAGAAAAGATATGAGATGACAAAGGATAGGGTGGACAGGAAACAAGGTGCCATAGCTCAAGAGAAGGTCAGGTTAGCTTGGGTCTATACTCTGCCGGCATTTGATCTCAGCATTTATGACTGGTTGGAAGAGGAATACGGAGCAGTATCTACAATGGAGATGCTCAGTAACTTCGTTATTGAGCCTATAGAGGACCCCTCAGACATTTCGAGTATATTCAGAGGCTTAGCCAAAAAGGTGATGAACACGCCAATGGGAAGGGAATGCCGTGGCCCTTGGGAGTGTTTGGGAGATCCCGTCATTGAGGTATGCAAAGACTACAGGGCGGACATAGCTGTCTTTGCCGGCCACATTGCTTGTAAGAACGCATGGGCGATCGCTAAACTGATAAAGGATAGGGTTGAGGATGAACTAGGGCTTCCCGTTTTGCTCTTTGAGATGGACATATTAGACCCGAGAACTACCACCACAGAAGCTATGAAGGCTAAGTTCAACGATTTCTTCGCAGTAAGGCTGGGAAGATAAATGTTTCAATGCTGGGGGTGCTATGATTATCGCTGGTTGTGATGTCGGCTCTTTGACTGGAAAAGCAGTCATAATGAAGGATGGAGAGATAGTGTCTTTTAGCATTGTCCCTACCACACCCAAGCCTGAAAGAACGGCGGAGAATGCTATGAATGAAGCGCTGCAAAAGGCCGGGTTGAAACTCGAGCAGATAGACTACGTTGTAAGCACTGGATATGGCAGGGAAAAGATCCCGTTTGCCAATACCAACATCACAGAGATAACCTGTCATGGAAGGGGAGCAAAATGGCTTGTCCCCACAGTAAGGACAGTTATAGATATCGGGGGCCAGGACTGCAAAGTGATTGCACTTGAGGGCGATGGAGATGTCAGGGATTTCCGCATGAACGACAAATGCGCTGCCGGCACCGGGAGGTTTCTTGAGGTCATAGCTAAGGCGCTGGAGCTGGAGTTGGATGAACTGGGGTCGGTATCTCTGAAATCAGCATCCCCGGCCATGATCACGAGTCAATGTAGCGTCTTCGCCGAATCTGAGGTTGTAACCTTGATTGCAGAGGGTGTAGATATACCTGATATTGTAGCTGGCATCCACAGATCAGTAGCGGGTAGGCTGATATCTATGGTGAAATCCATCAATTCTGCAAAAGACTTCACGTTAACCGGAGGGGTTGCCAAGAATGCAGGCGTGGTCAAATTCCTGGAAGATGAAATAGGAGAGCTAAAAAAGATGCCCGAGGACCCGCAGATTGTAGGAGCCATAGGGGCGGCACTTATAGCACAGGAAAGACTGCTGAAATTGAAATAGCGCGTGTCTCTTTGAGCACAGACGAAGAGGATAGAATGCCAGAAGTGTCCTCACTTAAGAAGAGAAAAACGATTGCAGTGACTGGCAAAGGTGGCAGTGGGAAGACGAGCGTAGCGGCGATAATGATCAAGCTCCTTGCCAGAAGTAAGAATCTCAAGATTCTGGCTATAGATGCAGATTCTGCAGTAAGTTTGCCCTATGCTCTTGGGCTGAAGATCAATAGCACTATCGGGGAAATTCGGCAGCGAATAATTGAAGACCCAGGGGCAAGGGCTGAGATGGAATCGAAACATATACGAACTGTGATAGCAAATACTCTTGAGGCAGGGGACGGATTTCACTTACTGGCAATGGGCCGACCCGAGGGACCGGGCTGTTATTGTTCAGTCAATGACCTTTTGAGATACGGCATAGAAAGGCTGTCCAAGGATTTTGATCTGACTATTATTGACTGTGAAGCGGGACCTGAGCAAATCAGCAGGAGAGTGGCTCAAGGGGTAGATGTCTTGATAATTGTTACAGATGCTACGGTGAGAGGTATCCGAGCTGCAAGTCTCATAAGAACAATCGCACAAGGTGATGAAACTATGAAATCTACTCGAATAGGTCTGGTTATTAATAGATTGAAAGAGGAAAGCAGCTTTGTAATAGAAACTGCTCAGCAATCAGGGCTGGAGATCCTTGGCTGCATCCCAGAAGATGAAAATATAACAAAATATGATTTAGTTGGTAAGCCGCTGATCGAGCTTCCGGATATTTCACCAAGCGTAGTAGCTATTCAAGGCATATTAGAAAAAGCGGCTCTTTAGGCTGCCATTTGTCCTTCCCTGAACTTGTTTATGAGAGCGATGAGCCGGTTCTTCACTATACTTCCCGATACCTCCTCTGCGATTCCCTTGATGTGTCAATATAACACCAATAGGGTCAAGACTGCCGATAAGGCTTTGAAGGGGTATAATGACACTGTAGGGGTCTGGTTGTATGCCCAGAAGGGCAAAGGTGTGTTGGATACACCATGACGGGATGCAACGGGAGGTGCAACAATGCCGGTGGCAATCCTTTACCGCCCAGAGTTGAAGGAATACGATTTTGGGCCAGGCCATCCTTTTCGAGGAGACCGGTATGATATATTCCCCCGGTTTCTAAGGGAGAATCTGAGCGAGAGCGAGCACTACAGGATTCTTGAGGCGGAGTGGGCCACGGAGGAGGACTTGCTCCGAATCTGCCAGAGGGACTACATCGATTTCACCAGAGATTACTACAAAGCCGCCAACATGGGACTAAGCTATGATGGCGGATTCTACCAATTCCACTCGGGCGATAACAGACCTGTTGGTAGGCCCGGGAAGCTGGAAGAGGCCGCCAGGCTGGTTATCGGGCAGGCCAAACTGGCTGCTGACTTGATCCAGGGTGACAAGTTCAAGAAGGTTGTATCTATCGGCGGAGGAATGCATCACGCTAAGGAAAACTATGGGGAAGGCTTCTGTATCTACAATGACGTGGCCTTCTCAGCCATATATTTGATAGAGAACTATGGTGTGGAAAGGGTCCTAATTTTAGACACTGACGCCCATGGCGGCAATGGAACCAGCGACTACTTCTATTCAAATCCGAAAGTCTTGTTCATCGACTTGCACCAGGACCCCAGAACCCTCTACCCAGGAACAGGCTTTGCACACCAGACAGGGCAAGGGGAAGGAAAAGGCTATACGATAAACGTTCCCCTCCCGATTTTCGCCGGCTACGACTCCTACGAATTAGTTTTCGACGAGATAGTCATGCCAGTGGCTGAGGAATTCAAGCCACAGATCATCATCAGGAATGGTGGCTCCGATCCCTATTTCAACGATGGGTTGACCAATCTGGGGCTGCCAATAAGTGGGTTTGCCATGATCGGGGAGAAGGCCGCTCAAATGTCTGGCGGACTTTGCGAAGGCAAGGTCGTGGATTTCATTGGCTCTGGCTACAACGAGCGAGCGCTGCCTTACGGTTGGCTGTCTCTAATTTGTGGTCTCGCTGGCATCAAGATTTCTATAGAAATCCCCGAGCCGATTCCACAGAGATTCATTAAGGACTCATCGTTGGAGGGTACTAAGAAGGTCGTGGATGAGGTGAAGCAAAATTTGAAGAGTTTCTGGGCCTGTCTCCGATAGGAGCACGTGGTTTGGTATGACAATTTGTCCTGAATACGTGATATTCGACACAAGAAGTAGTCAGCGTGTGCAGCAGATAGCTGATGTGTTGGACATGGAACGCGAAAGGGCGTAATGCGTATCCTGGCGCTGATCCAAGGAGGCTATGGGCAGAGAATAGTGGATCACCTCGGGAGACAGGCGCCTCGAGGGTGGGTGATAGAGGTTATCACTGCGCCACGCGTGCTACCGCCTATCGTAGACGAACCGGAGGAATTCCTACCATCTGACACCCCGCAATCCGACCTCTTCCTTGCACTCACCGAATCACCCGGGGCAGCACAGCTCATCCCGACAATAGCAAAGCTCTCCGGGACGAACGCGGTAATCGCACCCATTGACAATTCCGCATGGCTGCCACCGGGGCTCAGAAGGCAGCTCCAACGAGAAGTTGCAGAGATCGGAGTAGATATTGTCTTCCCGAAGACATTCTGCACCCTCACCGAGAATAGCGCAGGCTTCAGCGGTAGCGCTGAGCTCTATCACAATGAGCAGATTGCTTCCTTTGCCACGTATTTTGGCAAGCCCAGTCTGAAGATCGTGGTCGATCCACATAGTAGAACCATAGAAGAGGTAATAGTGGAGCGGGGTGCGCCCTGCGGCTCCACCCAGTTCTTAGCCAGAAAGCTGCTTGGAATGCCCGTCAATGAGGCGTTGCCGCAAGCAGGACTCATTGTTCACCACTACCCTTGCCTTGCTTCCATGCAGCGTGAGAAGTTAGATGAGCACCTGGTCGAAACTCTGATGCATATCTCGGGCTATGTGGTCAACGAGGAAGTGGAACGAAGAATTCAAACGTTTTGTGAGCCAGCTGAGTAGCTTGGCGTTTGAGAAACGGAATCGCTCCTGGCAGATAACACAATCTCAAGAGCCCAGGATATAGACTGCTCCCGTATCACCATCAACCCTTACCCCTTCGTCCTGACAGTGATACTGCCCGTAAAGGCGTTGAGGACACGTGGGATACCATTTTCTAGAGACACTAAGGCTGCATCGATAAGGCTGCCCGTTGAATTAGAGCTCTTACTAAATGCTGATGTCTCAGGTACTGTAGGTCCCTTACTTCTTTTCCAGCATGCCCTTTATCATGTCAAGGAGTTTGTGACTAAAAATCTGCTGGTTATAATGGACCTCGCAGGGGAATTTGCCGCATCTAAAGCAGTGATCCACACTGTTATTTATAGCACACTCGAGTATAGAGCAGGGATGCCCGATGGCTGCTTTGAACTTCTCCAGCTTCTCTGGAGCTTTTGGATCATTACCCGGTACACAACCATCAATAGGGCAGAACCCTTTCTCCCGAAGTCCGCATACTTCACACGCCAATCCACATGCGCTTGGCATAGACTTTACCTCCTTTTCAGCTTTATGTTGTTACCAGTAGGTTCACTTCCAGCGCCTATTTTACAGCGTAGCTTCGGCCAATGTCAACGGATCAAAGAAAAAGGGATTATCGCCGCCAGCCCGAGGTTAGCTCTGACGGATGGCGAGTGAAGTCGCAATTCGAGGCAAACTCTCAATATCGCAGGGTGGCTATACCCGTCTATCCTTCGTCTCAGTATCCACACTTTATTTATCACTTAGGTAGAACTTCCGTAAAGTCCTCCAATCCCAGCTCGACAATTTTCTCTCTTGTGGGTATGCCATTCTGTATATCCCAGCCCCTTTCTTCATAGTAGTCATCGAGCATTTTCTCAAGTCTATCTCTGGTAACAACTTTCCCCCAATAATCCTTCAGTAGACTGGGAGGCCCTGCAGGCTGCGGATGAGGGGTTTCCGTTGTCTTCCACCATGATGGGATTACATCATCCTTCCTATTGAATCCCTCCCTGACATTAAGCAGCTTCTGCAGATTGCAGACCTTTTCACCGAGTCTCTTCAACTCTTCAGGACCTACCTCAAAGCCTGTTACAGCGGAATAATACTCAGCAATGAGTTTCATGCTATAGACAGCGTGGAGCTGCGCTGTAAATGAGCAAATTCCAAGAGAGTTGATAACACTGAGGCAATCTTCGGTGTGCTTGGTAACTCTACCGATACTGAAATCTTCGGTGGTGAAAGCCCTGTCAATTTCCTCCTTGGACATGCCTATCTCCTCAGCGCGAGCCTTGATATCGGTAAGCGGCAGGCTAGGGAAGTAGGTACAGAAATGTATGTGCTGAGTCATGAGGTCTACAATATTTGCAAAGGACACTGGCTGTAGTCCGCGAGTTCGAGCGTCCATAATAGTAGAAATTCCTTTGCATATGCTCATCTCTGCCATAGGATCTACCCCAAACTTTTCGGCGATGGGGTGCCATCCCTCACCCAGACACCTGGCAAAGTCCCCTTCTCTGTTGGCTATTCTTTCAAGCAGTTGAACCGATGTCTCAACATCTGTTCCCCAATAATCCCTTCGTTGCAGCGCCAACCCATCGGTGTCCTCTTCGGTTATTTCTCCTCGGTCGTAGAGTTTGCCCAAATAATCCAAAATTCCCTCTGCATGATACTTGTCAAGCCCCAATCTCGTCATAGTATCCTCAAGTTTCAGCTGTGGTCCGAAGTCATGTTGTTCGATATCCCTGGGCAGAGGATGAGTGCCGCTGCTTCTAAGAAAGTGGCGCGCTGCCGGCCTTAGGCCAGCAAACCGACCATCCCTAACTTCCGTGTAGGACCGGCACGGGAAAGGACAAGCTACGCAGGACTGATTAGCAATCCATGCTTTATCAACAGGCTGCCAGAGTTTACCAGTAAAGGAGCGCCAATCACGTCCAGCAAGAAATGATGTGGCGCCAAAGGCGATTATGCCATAGCGAGCAATGTCTTTGAAGCCAGGATTCTCTATGATATCTCTAAATGACTCATGATGTAGCGCCATCAGTCTCTTTGGATCTGAAACCATTATCCCTTTGCTGCCGTATACGACAATTGCTTTGAGATTCTTGGAGCCCGATACTGCCGCACCACCGCACTTGCCCAGAGTGTTCTTACCGTCCACCAAACCTATGGCAAGCCTTACCAGATTCTCCCCAGCTCTGCCTATGGTGTATACTCCACATCCCCTTCCATAACGCCTTATTAACTCCTCAGCGGTCTGATATGTATCCGTTTTCCCCCAGAGGTCTGTGGCGTCACAAATCTCAACATCGTCGTCGGCTATCTTCAAAAAAACGGGGCTCTCAGCTCGTCCGGTAATGACAACATGGTCATAGCCGGCATTCTTCAGCATAACACCAAACCGCGCAGTGCCCGCCATCCCTGTGCCAATACTGTGCTTGTTTTCTTGGGTAGCGCTAGCGTAAACAGGGCGTTTTGCTGTGAAACTAATCTTGGAAGCCGAAGGGGCAAGGGTGCCGACTAAGGAACCTGCACCTATGATAATGGGATTGTCCGGTGACAGAGGATCCGTACCAGGTGCTAAAAGATCGTACATCAATCTGTGGTCGATGCCCCAACCACCGAGAAACCCTTGGGCTATTCCGAGGTCGAGGGGTTCCTTTTCGATACTGCCGGTAGTCAAATCCACATGAAGAATTTTGCCAGCAAATCCGTAATATTCCATCGCTGTTGCTCCTCTCTAAGCCTGTTGTCGGGATATCTCCAATGCCCCAAACGGACAATACCTTGCACAAAGGATGCAGTTCTCTATGCAGTCATCGGTAAAGCTTATTTCCTTCGGCGGGTCTATGACGATTTTTGCCTTCTCCGGATTGAGGGCCCCTTCATATGTTAGGGAACATAGGAGCTGACAGTATAAGCATTCTTTGCATTCTTGGGGATGTACCATAATATTTGTTTTTGCCATTTCTCAATTCCTCCTATAGCCTGTGTTCACACTCTGGCATATGGTATTGAGCCCGCATTCCAGTGGGAAGAACTGACGCCAGCACTATTGTAGTAGATATTCTATAACTCATGCGCCTCTCTATTAACTTGGCTGACCCTGCCAAATACCCCTATTTTTCAAGGAAGAGCTTCATGAAGCACCACAAGAAGCTACAAACTCCTTGCAGACCTTGAGGTTGGAGATTGAGGATATGGAGGTGATGCGCTGCTACGTAGAAGACCCCAGATATCTACTGGGATCTGCTCCGATATTACCGACGCCAAAATGTCCAGCTTCTGTCGATGACATACAATCATCGCTTCACGTTCGTGTGTATAAACTCCACCACCTCATGTACTGGGGTTCCGGCGCCAAACACCCCGCTCACACCCATGTCCATAAGCGAGCGAACCATCGGGCTTGGGATTGTGCCTCCGGCCAGAAGCAGGATATCTTCCACTTTCTGTTCCCGGAGCATTTCCTGGACTCTTGACATCTCGTACAATAGCCCAGGGCCATAGGAGCTGAGCCCAATGGCATCGACATCCTCTTGAAGCGCTGTAGGAACAACTTCATCGATAATCCGGTATCTGATGAAGATCACCTCCATCCCTGCATCGCGGAGGACCTGGGCGACATATCGCATCCCCCGTTCATGGGCATCCATGTCCGATTTAGCCAGAAGCACCTTGATTCTCTTACCTTCTGCAGTCACAGAACACCTCCATCATGGCGGCATTTGCTCAAACGCCTATGTATGCATAGCCGAATACCTGGCGCAGGATGCTGTGGACTTCACCTAAGGTGGCCTGATTTCTGAAGGCATCTATCATCGCTGGCATCAACAGGCCACAAGATTGCGGCCAGCCGTGCGCTATCTCCTCGGCTGCTGCGCGAACCTTAGATAGAGCAAGTTCCACTCTCTCCTGGTCTCGCTGCTCGCGGTATCTCTTCAGGCAAGCAATTAGCTCCTCTTCAGCCCTGGGATCGGAGCTGGGGAAAACGGGGATATCACGCTGCTCCTCGTCTGGCATGCAATATTTGTTCTGGCCTACGATCACAACCTCGCCGCGGTCGATCTTGCGCTGTCGTTCGTTTGCCGCCATCTCCAGCTTGCCCCTGATCAATCCCGTCTCCCAGCACTTGAAGAATCCCCCTTGCCTCTCCATTTCATCGAGAAGTTCGATGGCATCCTTCTCGATCCTATTGGTCAGCCACTCCATATAGTACGAGCCACCCAGAGGGTCAACAACATAGGGCAGGGAAGTCTCATGGTACAGGATCTGGTGAGTTCTTACAGCGATTTGTGCTGCCTCCTTAGTGGGGATGCAAAGGGCCTCATCATATGAGCATACTGAGAGGGCATGAACTCCAGCCAAGATGGCAGCTAAGGACTTGATTGTATTCCTGACGACGTTATTCAGTGGCTCCTGGGCAGTGGTCAGGCTGCCCGCGGTTTGTACTTGGCTTCTATATCGGAGTGCCTCCGGTCTTTTACAGCCAAACCTTTCTTTGAAGGTTCTGGCCCACAGCCTTCGCTTGGCCCTGATCCTGGCCACCTCCTCAAAGAGGTCAATTCCCCCCCAGTCGTGGTTAACAAATCCAGGAGCTACATCGTCCGGCTCAAGCCCGACCTTGATACATTCCTCGGTGAGCTCAATCGCCAGCGCCAGCGGGAGAGCACTTTGCTGTACTACAGTCCCACCGACCTCACCCGCATCGTGCGCGTTAAGGGATGTGTGTATGGCTCGTGGTATGTGTTTGACAAAGTAGTGGATATGCTCGGTCATCAGCTTGAGAGCAAACTGCGGCGGGAAGCCAATAACATCCCCTCCACAGCAGTGGTAGAGTGTGTTATGCCCCTGCATCAAAAGGCTGCTCGGAGGATACCCCCTTGTTTCAGCATAGGCGACATAGAGAGCGTTTACGACCATGCTCGCGTTGTGGCTGACAAAGCAAACCAAGGCCTTTTCTAACGGGATGTCACCAAAAAAGAATTCCATATCTTCAATTGTGCTTATTGAAACCCCAACGCCACCAACCCGGCCCCGCGCTTCAGGCGAATCAGGGTCATAGCCTCTTTGAGTGGGAAGATCGACCTGGATCGCCGCAAGCGCGAGAAGCTCTTCAGCTTCGCTCTCTCCTACGCGACTGATGCCGCCTAAGCTACGCAGGAACTCCCATCTATTTCTGCTATCGGCTGCGCTGCCGAAGCCGAATAGTTGACGTATTATCCAGGGCTCGGCTCGATAGCCCAGAGCATTGGGACCCCTGGTATAAGGGTACAGCCCAGGGAATGGGATGTCTTCGCAGCTCGTCTCGGCGATATCGCTTGGAGAATATACAGGCTTTAACTTGATGCCGGAATAAGTAGCTGCTTCCGCAGCAGCAGCCTCTTGCCCCTCGACGCTACGCTGCCACTCCTCTTCTTGAGCCTGAGTTTGCGCTAAAGTTTCCTCGCTGAACATTCTCGTTTCTCTCGTCTCTTCCTTCTTCATAGGTCGCCTCCTCACATTGGAGCAAACTCATATACAAGCATTCTATGCCACTCGACCTCACATGGTCAACATCTTGACCGATGCCTGATAAGGTCTATGTAGAGGACAGGCTAAATCGCTGTCGGCGGGGACTTTAATGGAGCGAAAGGCTTTCCTGAAGTTGTTCGCGTAGAGGATCTACTTCTCGTGTTCTGAGGTCACGACAAACTATAAACTGCCAATGTCACTGCAAAACGAGGACAAGGTGACTGTGGGAGTCGTTGCCTGTATATAGAATGGTGGGCCTTTCGGAACAGTTACCGAACTTCTGTTTGGGAAGAAGCAGTTGATTCCATCTTTGCAGGGGTTGCTTCTCTCTTATCCACGGCTCACGCAGTGACTTCACTGTTTCCAGCAAGGCTTGTCAACTTTTGGCGAAGTGTGCAGGCAGGGAAAGGGCTACCCTCGTCGGGCATGGAGGCGTAGGTGTCCCTCACCTCTCCTCGAAACAACGGCTCATGGTTTTAGGTGCATTGAACGGCATGGATACAACCGCGATGACTGGGAATCCTCCAATCACAGTTAGCGTATCACCCTGACCGCTACTCCCAGAGAAAGCCCCAGCCAGGTCTTGTCTGCGGTCAGAGCTGCCACGCCAAGTCTTCGAGCCAGACTCAAGCACACCCTATCCCCGAGGGAAAGGCCCGCGCTTTCGGTAGCACTACGTAGTAACCCTGCTTGGTAAGCCTGTTCCTCATCAAATGGCTCCACTTCCAACCCAAGGGGCTGTAGAGCCTGGCGTATAGCACTCTCCGGCATCCCCGCCTCGCAAAGCTTGGCGACTACCTCGGATAGGTTAACGGCACTGATAACTCCTCTAGGAACGGCTTCGGCCACAACCTCTGCGCCGGCTTCCGCATTCAGAAGAGCCAGCAATGCCGACGCATCTACGACTACCTCAGGCACGAGTCGCCTCCTCCCGGCGCTCTTGGATCAACTCTTGGGACAGACTTCGACCTTCCGGGACATAGCGTCGCACCAAAGCCTGAGCTCGCACGACTGCCTGGCGAGTACCAACAACCCTTATCTCCCCTTCCTCGAGCACCAGAACCACTTCGTCGCCAGGTTTGAGTCCTAAAGCCTTTCTATATGCGGCTGGGATAACCAACCTGCCACCTTCTCGTATTCTTGTCTTTAATTCACCCATATGCCACCTCGATTGCATTTTACCACATTTTAACATTAATGGCAAAATGTTTAGGTGGCGGATCGTCCTATTGAACAGCCTTCTCGCCTCTTACGCATTGCGCTGGCGGAATTTTGTTAACCTCCGGAAGTTAGGGGGTGGTTGCACAAGCCGCCCTATTGTTACCTTATACGTTCCAGACAATCGTTATCTGGGGACGCCTTTCCGTCCCTTGCACAGGTTCAATCATCTAGGCTTAGCAAATAGCTTCGCACCGCCCATCTAATACTTCGAAGCCCCTATTTCTTCCATCTTCCCGGTGACCATGAAGACTACCCGCTCGCATATATTAGTTACTCTGTCGGCACTGCGCTCCAGGTTGTGAGCTACCCAGATGAGCCGAGTAGCTCTGGTAATCGTTTTTGGGTCTTCTGCCATAAAGGTAAGCAGCTCCCTGAAGACCTGATTATAGAGGTGGTCTACTTCATCGTCTTCAGTAGCAATCTGCCTGGCAGCCGCGGCATCGTGCTGGACAAAGGCGTCCAAGCTGCGGCGAAGCATTTCAGTCGTCTTGTCAGCCATACGAGGCAAGTCAATCAACGGCTTTAAGGGTGGCTCATCCCCTATCATAACCACAATCTTGGCTATACCCTCAGCGTGGTCTCCGATGCGCTCCAAGTCGGTCATGATACTGAGCACCGAGATAATAGTGCGCAGGTCACTGGCCATAGGTTGCTGGGTAGCAATAAGCTTGATACACTTCTCCTCTATATCAAACCTCTTCTCGTTTATCTTAAGGTCATCGGCAATTACCTGATGCGCCAGCTCAAGGTCTCTTCCCTTGAGAGCCTCGATGGAACGGCTGATGGCCTTTTCCACCGTGCTCCCCATCACGAGAACATCATCCTGAATTTCTCTCAGTCTCTTATGAAAGGTTGTCCTTATTTCCATCACTAACACCTCCGATAGCCTTTAGCCAAATCGGCCGGTAATATAGTCCTCGGTTTGCTTGTCCTGAGGTCGGCTGAAGAGGTCGCTAGTCTTACCATATTCCACAAGCTCCCCGAGGAGGAAGAAGCCAGTCCAGTCCGAGACCCGTGCCGCCTGCTGCATATTATGAGTAACTATAGCTATAGTATATCGCCTTGTGAGTTCTCCCATTAGATCCTCTATTCTCAGTGTTGATATCGGGTCGAGGGCTGAGCAGGGCTCGTCCATAAGGATGACCTCGGGCTCTACCGCCAGCACCCGGGCAATGCATAACCTCTGCTGCTGCCCACCGGAAAGCGCCAGCCCTGATTTGTTTAGCTCATCCTTCACTTCGTCCCAAAGGGCAGCGGCCCTAAGGCTCGTCTCTACTACCTCTTCGAGGTAAGCCCTGTTGTTCAGCCCCAGCATCCGCGGGCCAAAGGCGACGTTTTCAAAGATGGACTTAGGAAAGGGATTAGGCTGCTGAAATACCATCCCCACTCTCTTTCTGATGTCTACTACATCCACCCCGAGGTCGTATATATTACTCCCGTCGAGAAGCACTTCACCTTCGAGATGTGCCCCGGTAATTATGTCGTTCATCCGGTTGAGGACACGCAGGAATGTTGACTTGCCACAGCCGGATGGCCCGATGAGAGCGGTGATCTGATGCTCTCTTACGTTCAGGGAGACACTTTTAAGCGCCTGTAGCTTCCCATAATAGAAATCAAGTTGTTTGGCCTCTATCTTCGGATCCATTGTTACAACCTTCCGCTCATTTTAGCTTGGAAACGCCGCGACGTCCAGTTGGTGATAGTGTTGATGATGATGATGGTCAGGATGAGCACGGCTGCGGTGCCCATAGCCTTGTCGAGGGCCCTGGTCTCCATCGCCAGGTAAAAGACGTGCAGCGAGAGCGTCCGCCCCCCGTCGAGAAACGTCTTGGGCATGGCTGCACTGCCCCCCATGGTAACGTAGAGACAGGCTGTCTCCTCTATCGCCCGTCCCACACAGAGGATGACGGCAGTGACAATCCCGGGCAGGGCAGCAGGCAAAACCACATTCCCTATTGTCTGCCATTTGGTGGCCCCCAGTGCCAGTGAGGCTTCACGATGGGAACGAGGCACTGCTCGAATCGCCTCCTCGGCGGTGCGGATAAATGTGGGCAACAGAAGGCAGACCAGAGTCAGGGCTCCCGATAAGATGGAAAAGTTAAAGTGTAAGATGGTGACAAAGAGGAGAAAGCCAAAAAGGCCAAAGACGATCGAAGGCACGCCAGCCAGGGTCTCCACTCCGTATCGGATGAAGCGTGTCAGCCAGTTATCGCGAGCATACTCGGCGAGGTAGATAGCTGCCCCCAGCCCCAGAGGGATGAGGATACCAATAGTGACACCCACGAGGTAGATGGTACTCACAATGACAGTGGATATGCCTCCTTCTCCGCTCAGCCCACCTTGAGGAGGGGTAAACAGGAAACTCGGGCTGAGCACCGGCAATCCCTGAATCAGGACATAACCGATTATAGTGAGGAGTATCAGGACGGTGATAACGCCAGCTCCCCAGACGAACACCATGGCCAGACTTTGCGTGGATTTAGCCGATAGCTTGAGCACGGCCTCTCCTTTTCATGACGACAAGGGCAGCGCTATTGAGAATAATGATCAGCACAAGAAGAACAACACCGGTGGCGAACAGGGCACTTCGGTGTACCCCCGTAGCATACATTATCTCTACGGCGATGTTCCCGGTGAGTGTGCGAGCAGGGTCCAAGGGGGAGGTGGGGATTATCACAGCATTGCCGATGACCATGATCATGGCCATTGTCTCCCCGATGGCCCGGCCCATTCCCAGGATGACGCCCGCAACGATCCCAGGACGAGCTGCGGGCAGAAGCACATGCCATATCGTCTGCCATCTGGTAGCGCCCAGCGCCAGGGCAGCTTCCTTATGGCCTCTGGGCACAGCTCTGATGCTGTCCTCACTGATACTGATGATGGTGGGCAGGACCATCGCCATGAGCACGATGGATGCTGCGGCTATGCTGTAGCCGCTGCCCCCGATCTGACGTACCATAGGGACGAGGAGTATCATCCCTACCAGGCCATAGACCACGGAAGGTATTCCCACCAGAAGCTCCACCGCGGGCCTCAAGAGTGCGCGGATGCGGGGTGGTGCCACCTCGGCCAGCAAAATGGCGCAGCCAATGCCCAGGGGCACCGCCAGGATCATTGCGCCCAGGGTAACCACTACCGAGCCTATTATCATAGGCAGAATGCCGAACTCATCCCTGCCCGGACGCCACTCTGTTCCGAAGAGAAAATTGAACAGGCCCACCTCGCGGAAAGCTGGCAGCCCTTCCTTGACAATGAAAATGGCGATTGCCAGCAGTATCACGATGGAGACTGAGGCGCAGATGAGGACGATATACTTGGAAGTACGGTCGGCAAAATAGCGAGACATCTTATCTCTCTATGCGGGTGAGATGGCCAGTGCGCAAAGCAGCTGCGGCCATCCCACCATATTCCGGGAAGGGAATCCTCCTACAGAACTGAGATGAAGCCCTCGGCCTCGGCTATGCTCTGTCCCTCTGAGCTCAGGCAGAAGTCAATAAAGTCCTTGACCAGCCCCGTGGGCTGTTCCTTGGTCAGGAAGTAGAGAGGGCGAACGATGGGGTAAGTCCCGTTCTTGGCGTTACCCACTGTGCCCTCCACCCCGTCGATCGCCAGAGACTTTACCGAACTGTCAAGGTAGCCAAAGGAGAGGAAGCCTATTGACCAGGGGGTCGTGGAGACGCTGGTCCTTACAGCACCGTTTGAGGGCAGCAGGACATCAGCGTTGATCAAGAGCTCGGGATCATGTTTCGCCATCACCATCTCCTCGAAGGCTGCCCTGGTCCCGGAGCCCTCTTCTCTAGCCACCACATAGATCGTCTGGTCGGGACCGCCAACCTGATTCCAGTTGGTGATGTCACCGGCGAATATCTCGGCAACTTGGTCCAGGGTCAGCCCGGTGACGGTGTTTGAGGGGTGGGTGATGATGGCGATGCCATCGCGGGCAAGCAAATGCGTCACCAGAGCGGGTTCGCTGGACTTAAGCTCCCGAGAGGCCGCTCCGATGTCTACCGTGCCCTCGTTGCAGGACGTAACACCGACGCTGGAGCCGCCACCCTGGATCGTTATAGTGACATCAGGGTGCTTCGACGTAAACTCGTTTGCCAGTTTCTCTGCCAAGGGCTGGACGGTGGTCGAGCCTGCCTCGGTGATAGTGCCCGAGAGCCCTCCTCCGCCGAATACGACGAAGGGTACCACAACAGCCACGGCAACCACAGCCACTATGAGCAATATGAGCCAAGTACGCATGTTTCTATCTCACCTCCTTTCTCGCTGTATCTCGTCAATTAGCTTTTTCACTTTCGCTTCGATTTCGTTTCTGATTTCCCTTACCTCCTCGAGTGGCTTTTCCTCCGGGTCCTCCAATTGCCAGTCCTCGGTGGGAATGAAGGTGGCAGGACAAACTCCTTCCACTCCACAGCCCATGGTGACCACCTTGTCGGCGCCCTCCACCATCTCCAGGGTCAGCATCTTGGGGCGCTGGGTGCTGATGTCTATTCCCACCTATCTCATGGCCTCGACAACAGTGGGATTCACCTGGCCTGCCGGCTGGCTTCCTGCGGAAAAGGCTTGGGCAGTCCCTGCGGTGTAGTGGTTGAAGAAAGCCGCAGCCAGATGGCTGCGGCCTGAATTGTGCACACATACAAACAAAACCCTCTTCATGGCAGTGTCGGTAATAAATTGGCCCTAAACAAACCTTTCATCCTGACTCAAGCATAGCAGACGATGTTTAAGGTCTGTTTAAGGTTTTGTTAAGAGGATGTTAAATTTTGTTCAGGGTTTGGTTAAGGCAGGGGAGCCAAAGGCAGGGTGAAATGGAAGGCCGAGCCTTTTCCCTCCACACTCTCTGCCCAAATCTGGCCGCCGTGGGCTTCAATGATATGCTTGGCTATCGCTAAGCCTAAGCCTGTTCCCGTGCCTGTCCTTGCCCTGTCCACCTTGTAGAAGCGCTCGAAGATGCGGGGTAGGTCATCGGCGGGGATGCCGACACCGGTATCAGCTACCGAGACGCCTACATTATCGCCCATAGCTTCAACATAGAGGGAGACCTTACCGCCGGGCGGCGTGAACTTGATGGCATTGTGAAGCAGATTGATGAGCACCTGTTCTATTCGTGCCTCGTCTGCCATGACCTTTGGCAAGTCAGGGGAGACGCTTACAGTTAGCTCCAGTCCAGCCCTCTCTGCTTGAGCCTGCATCCTGTCACCGGCACGGCTGATCACATCGCTTGTGGCAATGGGCTTGATATCGAACGGGACCTCACCGCTTTCAATGCGGGAGAGCTCCCCCAGTTCCAGCACTAACTGGTTCAGCTTGTCCACCTCGGCATCTATCTTATCCAGAAACTCGCGAGCTACGCCGGAGTCATCGCTGGCTCCTCCTTGAAGCGTCTCAGCCAATACCTTGATAGAGGACAGGGGAGTGCGGAGCTCGTGGGAGATATTGCTGATGAAATCATGGCGCACCATCTCCAGCCGCCGTAGCTCGGTGAGGTCTTGCAGTATGAGGATGCCTCCGCCCTCTATCGGCGTGGCAATCACCCTTATGTACTGCTTTCTCGGGCTCACCCGCTCCACCACCCCAGTTTGCTGTTCCCCTGTCCTGAGGCAGTAGCTCAGGACTTCATTCATCTCAGAGTCCTTCCCCACCTCAATGAAGGGATACCCCAAAGCTATATCCCGAGGAAGCTCAAGGATTTTCTCAGCGGCGGGATTGATAAGGCTCACCTTCCCTTCGTCATTCGTGATCACAATGCCATCGGCCATATTTTCCATTATCGCCAGCATCTTATCCCGCTCCGCTTCAGTAAGGTGCATGGTCTTTTTTATCCTTGTGGACATCTGGTTGAAGGCATGAGCAAGCTCCCCGATCTCATCGCTGGAGGATACCTCTATTTTCTGCTCAAGCTCTCCTTCAGCCATCCGCTTGGACATCTGAGTAAGTGTCTTAATCGGCTTGGTTATGATGCGTGCTATGAGAAATGTGATTAAAACTACAGTTGCCGACGCTATGCCAGCGACGATAGCTATGGTTCGATTTATGTGGGCCAGGGCTGCGTTTACTTCTGTTAGCGGCAATGCAACTCGAGCTATGCCGACTATTGCATCATTGCTCGCTATGGGTACCGCCACATACATCATATCGTAACCCAACGTGTCACTATGGCGAATGCTGGTACCAATCCCTTCGGAGAGAGCCTGGAGTACCTCCGGTCTGTCAGCGTGGTTTTCCATAGTTGCAGGGTCTCTCTCTGAATCACCTAGCACTGTTCCATCGAGAGCGATAACAGTGATCCTGGCATCTATCCTGTCTCCCAGTCTATCGGCCAGGGCATCGAGTTCTGCCTCTTGCCCATCAAAATAAGGTTGACTGTCATCACTCAATAGCTGTGCCTCCCTGGTGAGTTCGGAGCGCAGGTTGTCCATATGGTTATCTCGCGTAAAATCTGAGAGATAGAGGCCAATGCCCCCTATCGCCGCCAGGATAAGCAGGATAAAGGGGATGGCTATGCGCCAGCGAATGCTGCGAAACATCACTCTTCGAACTTGTATCCCACGCCACGCACCGTCAGGATGTGGCGCGGCTTTCCAGGGTCATTCTCCATCTTTTCGCGCAGCCAGCGGATGTGAACATCAACCGTCCGGGTATCTCCTGCGTAGTCATATCCCCAGACTTTCTCCAGCAGGCTATCTCGACTGAATGCTCGCCCTCGGTTCTGAGCCAGAAACGCCAAGAGGTCGAACTCCTTGGGGCTTAGATCGACTGGAGACTCTCTAAGTGATACGCGGTGCGAGGCTAAATCGATCTCAATGTCACCGAGCTTGAGCAGCTGTAGGGCTTCTTGATCCAGGGAGGCCTCTTGCCTGACCATCTCTACACGGCGCAGCATCGCCTTGACACGAGCCAGTAGTTCCCTAAGGCTGAAGGGTTTGGTCATGTAATCGTCGGCCCCTAACTCTAAACCGACCACTTTGTCGATCTCCTCTACCTTGGCAGTGAGCATCAGTATGGGCATGGTCATGCCTTCCTTACGCAAGATGCGGCAGACCTCAAAGCCGTCCAGATTGGGGAGCATGACATCGAGGACGATTATGTCTGGCTTCTCGCTCCTGGCAACATCTATGGCCTGAACACCATCGGTGGCGACGAAGACAGTATAACCTTCTTTTGCGAGGTTATATCTAAGCGCATCGAGCAAGGTTTTGTCATCTTCTACAACGAGGACTTTACTCCCAGCCATTCTCACTCTCCATAAATAATATTAGCATGAAGATCACTTGCCTGCCCATTGTATTGAACTTGATATGACCAAGATGTTCCTGAAGCAGTCTGACCCCGGTCACCCTAATGTAACTCATCTCTAGATATAGCCCACCTCATTTGGTCCGCAGTGGCTCAAAGCATGTTATAATCTCTCCAGCTAAGATCTCTTATGATGACGGAAAGTATCTGTGGGGAAGTGATTATTCTTGACAGAGACTGATTGGCTTAAGTTATGGCGCGAACTTATCCTGGCCGGTTCCCCTGCCCCTAATAGCGAACTGGTAAGCAGGTATAAAGCTCACGCACGCAGAAGGAATGCAAAACCTGATAAACTTCTTGACTTTGTTCTAAAAAGAATTGATGGCGAGACTACGGTTCTCGACGTAGGTGCGGGTAGTGGGCGCTGGACTATCCCTCTAGCCAAGATAGCTAAAACTGTTACTGCCGTTGAACCATCTAATGCCATGCTAGATATTCTGCGCGAAAATATTGCTGCTGCAAAGCTAAATAATATACAGATAACACAATCTTCCTGGGAAGACGCTATTGTCAAACCACACGATGTCCTCGTTTGTGCTCACGCGATGTATTCCAGCCCTGACCTGGCTTCCTTTGTCCACAAGATAGAGCGATATACCACCAGGACTTTGTTACCTAGCTATACGTTTACCGCCCTCTGATGGCATTATTGGTGAATTATCACTCTCTATTTATGGGCAGCGTCATGACAGCCCCAATGCCATCATAGCCTATAACGCTCTTTATTCGATCGGTATTTACGCCAACGTGCTGGTGGAGAGTGATATTTACCGCTGGGCAGATAATACCTTTGAAGAAGCCTTTGCCAGAGCCAAACGCCATCTTCGTCTCCAGTCATCTATTAACTATGACACACTCATTCGCGATACATTGGCCAAGCGCCTAAGTCTATCAAACAACTGCTATGTGTGGCCTGACGGTATGCGTTCTGCTCTCCTCTGGTGGAGTCTATTGCCTATTTGCAAATAGGTTTCCTGAAGAGATTCGAACCTTAGTCTCAAGTGGTCATAGTCAGACAACAAGCCAGAACGTCACATTCCGGGCTCTCATTCAATGCAGCCAAATTATACAAATGTGTAAACCGTCAGCATAAATGGGACACTTTTAGGATAAAAGCTAATGGACACCTTGGGGCTTGCTCCTGCTCCGTGGAAGAAGTAGAGTATCGTTTGAAGGAGGGGGCAAGCCATGATTCAAGAGATGTTGAAGTGGTAATGATATTACCAGCTTGCGATTCAGAAAACGGCAACATCCCAGACCCTGTAGAATAAATCGTGGCTAATTTAGGGTAATATCATTACCATCATGGTGGGCCTTTCGGAACAGTTACCGAACTCTTGTTTGGGAAGAAGCAGTTGATTCCAGCTTTGCAGGGGTTGCTTCTCTCTTATCCACGGCTCACCCAGTGACTTCATTGTTTTCAGCAGGGCTTGTCAACTTTCTGGCGAAGGTGTATTACACAGCTATGAGCGGTCTGGCACAGATACTGCTAAGGGGAGCGAAACTTGTCCAGTTATCATCTGAAAAAATGGGCACTATTCGAATAGCTTACCTCAGTCGCTCTATCGAAGCAGGTCTCCGAAATCCAAGTGCCCGCGAGCAGCCAAGCGATTGACAAGCGACCTAGCTTCCATTTGCACGGTTTGCTCAGAGCTCTGGAGCGCCGTGTCGAGAATAGCCCAGACATGCTCACGCCAAACATCGATGTGCCAGCCTTCCACATCCCCATCTATCATCAAGCTAAGGCATTCCAACACCGGCACAGGCATTGAGGGTGCCAGACTGGCAAGGTGCTCGACCACCAGATGATCAGCATCGACCCTGCCAGTGATCTTGAGGGCCTCAGCCAGTTGCATAATGGCCCAAGCATCATCTAACTTCGCAGAGACAAACCACCATCCGAAGGCAGCAAGCTCAGAGGCGTGTTCACCCGGCACTGTCGCCGTACGCGCCACATCCAAACGTCGCTCCCACAGAACTTTGTTTCGTTTCACCCTTTGAGGTGCAACTGCACCCTCGGTGTTATACATGACGCGACCAACGAACGCAAGAGCGTGCCCACGCAAGGTATCTGAAGCCTTCACATAGAACTTTTTAAGGATCCCTTCAGGCTCGTCCAGCTTCAGCTTACCACGCCAGTACAGGGCCATGAAGTGCTCTGCAAGACGCTCGTCTGGGTCTGGAACCCGCCGATTCTCCTTGGGCTCCATGGTGATAAGATTGATTGCATGAACATATTGCTCACTTAGAATGTCGAAAACATTGTCGTCGGCGGGACAAGATGTGATGTAGGTCTCCCAAGCAGCATCATGGAGATCTCGCTGTGCCTCCTCATTGGGGAAAATCTTTGACACACTCGCAGCTGCCCACTGCGAATCGAGTAAGAGAAGCCATGGGAAGAATCGACCATAGACTGCTCGAATCGATCGTGATGGATCTCGATCAGGGTCGAGATGGCGGTCAAGGATTGCCTGAACCTCGGGCATCTCATTGAATCCAGCGGCGATTCTTTCCTTGTCGCCGGCTAGTTCCTCAACGTGTCTCCTTACCCAGAGTGCATAATATATAACCGCGTGCATAGCGTGGCCACGGGTCGTATTGATAGACAGTCCGTAGAAGCCCCCAAGCGAGCCATCGTCGCGAGCCTCGTCGTCTGGTGTTGGATCGGGATCATCTGTGAGCGGCTGCAGTACCTCCCAAACGATACTGCGCAGGTCGAATGGAATCTCTTGGACACCCCCGCTGAAACCGTGCGTTAACAGATCCGCAATCGATTTACGTGCCCAACGCCATCTTGGCCTGAGATCGAGTTGTTCCTCTGTGTATGCTGCCTCAGATTGGTCCACCACCCAGCGACAGAGATTCAGAACCGGGAGCCAAGAAAAAGATTTTCCTCCCTGTGTAGCATCACGAAAACCACAGATAAATCCACTTATGTAATCGGGATCAAGCCCGTGGAATCGGACAGCTTCGACTGCGAAACGGTCAGGATCGGCAGCGACGGCGGTGGTCAACTCACACCCGAGGTCTTCAGTGGAGGGATTCATAAAGCCTCCCGGAGGCTGCCAAGATTTTAAGAAGGAAATAATTTCTTTGACCTGCATGGCCTGGAGCTGCTCTGATCCTGTCACGCGAGTGTCATGCACGCGCACGCCGCTGCTGTATACAGGAAACTCAGGATGTTCGGCTGGGCCGAACTCGGCGACCAGTTCCTTGTAGATCCTTGACAACTTTGATGGAAGTGCACTACTGAGAGGAGCTAAACGATTTCGTTGCCAACGTCTCGTGTATCGCTCTGCGTCCTCATCTTTTAGTGTCTGGCCCGCCTGCGCCTCTTGACCAACCACGTACCATGTGAGGTCGGGGCCTTCCTTGATCCAACTAAGTATCTTTCTTTTCTGTTTTGCTGGGAGGGCTGGAAAGCTCTTTTGCGCCAACAGCGTGTACTCGTGGCGCAGTCGAAAGTCATCGAACCGCGCTCGGTCAGTCAAGCGTTCAGTAACGAGCTCGACAGCTTGATCAGAAAACTCCGAGAGTACATAAAGTGCTAGTCGATAAAAGATCGGCCGACGGTGTTGCTCCAGTGTCTGCACCAGCGCCGGAACAGTAGCTGGGTCATTTTGGGCAATCTGTGTAGCTGCGTCCCGGACAGCCGACACAAGGGCGTCCTCGATGCCTTGCTTCCAGTTCTGGGGATTGTCTTCCACTGCTGGTCGCCAAATATATGAGTGATCCTCCGACTCATCGCCTTCTACATGACCTCGAGATAAGCCGATCGCTGAATCCAGAAGATCGCACAGAAGGATTAGAGCACGCTCTCCTCCCGCAGTAACAAGGGTTGGAACATGCCGCTGGAGTATCTCCCGATAATGCCATTCGTGAAAGTGTGCCAGCACTTCAGGCATCAGGCGCACTGGCTCAAGCCCCTCTGTCTCCGATACGTGAAACTCGTGTAATCTGACAGCGAGAAGTGACCGGGCCAACTCGAGCGCTTTATCCACCTGACCGCCTTGCGCAAGATGTGCAACGAGCTCGCCTACCTTTTCTGGAACCAGCAGCTGATATGGCGATTCTATCCAAGTCGCTACCCTTGAAACGAGCTTCGCAGCATGCTCTGGTGGCATCGCAAGCGCTGCATTGACAATATCTATATGAACACGGATGTTGTCGGTGTCGGGAATCTGGAGAACGATTTCCAGAACTGTTTTGGGATCCTGAGAAGCCATCCGCGCAAGGTATCGGGACTCTGGCCATATCGGAAAGCGAACCAATCCCTTATCTTCGTCCCGCTCTGGCTCCGGCGGGTGTTTGAAAAATCCTCCAGCTTTCAAATATCTCAGCCATGCGGCGCTAGGGAGTTTGTCGAAAAAGTAGCCAAGGGCTACCAAGTTATTCGGCACCTGCTCGCGGAGCAAATCAATGTCCACCTGTGTTGGAATAGCCTTCGCGAGAAGCTTATCCAGTCGTTGGTGGTATTGTAGATAGCACGATTCAAACCTTTCCAGAACGACATCGAAGACAGTCTCTATCTCTGCCCAAAATATTTGGAATTCATGATCGATTTGCCTAGGTGGGAGAAGCGCATCACGGTGGGCCCGTGCTGCCAGGCCATAGTCATTGCTCTTTCCCGGTAGCCGCAGCCACGCCTTGGCGACAGGGTCGGTATCAGGGATCTCCAGGGCCTTCAGAATATTGTAAATCTCTGCCTTGTGTGTGTCATCTTTTGACTTACCTCCCGTGTTGGTGTTCTCAGTGTGCCCATGTAGAGGCTCCAGCACATCCCGTAGCGCACTCTCGATCTCTCGTAGAAGGTGTGAGACGAGGTGGGCAGCAGCAATGATTGGTGGCTCAGCTGCCATCAACCAACAGGCATCTCTGTAGAAAGCCGCAGGCCCAGGACCCACGAGTCGGAGTCGGCCGTAAATGCGCTCTTGACGTGGATCAGAAAAGCGAAAGGGTTGGTAGCCAGACTCTTTTTTCGGATCCATCGTGTCCCCACTGCTTATAGAGCGATTGTACAACACCCTGCCCGTACCTGCAACGAAGGATAGACAGGTACGAGATATTTGATGATGCAAATGAGGAGCAAATCTGTATAATACATAATGAAAGGTGGTATGACCTGATATGACCAAGGATAGCCGCCTTATGGGTTCACCAAGGAAACTCGAATTCAAATCCGTGGATGAGAGCTTTGTATCCTATTATGGTGGGGCCTACGGTAGTTGGAAGATCCATGACTGAGAACGATAATACCAGCGGCATGCACGAAGAGCAGATCAGATTGCTGGTGTCACAGGCTGTCACACAATGGCGTGCCATGTTTGCAGAATTGACTCCTGAGCAGCAGCAGTTCAGGGGCAAACCCTTCTATTTCGCCCCGCCAACCCAGGTGGAAGTATTCAGATTCTTCAACTGGGATCTCGATATAGCCGTTCAGCTGTGGGCATTCAGCCAATTTGAAGATCGCTTGGATGCTGAAATTATTTGCCACAATATCGAGACAAAGCACGCCACTGATCAATTGGCAGCCATATTGGAAAATCAGAGATTTGATCGGCTACTGGAAGACACCTGGAGATTCCGTTTCTTCCGAGAATCGTTGACGGTCAGGGAAGCTTTCGCTGAAGCTTGTGCAGAATCCCTGAGAACGTTGAACTCAGCTTTGTCCGCTGCGATATGGAGCGACCACAGGTATGGCATGGGCGGTAGTGGTGACTACCCCTCAGACAAACTATGGTTTTGGATGTTTCAGTATGATCCAACGCTCGATCATATCAAAGCGCGTGTCGTTGACTGGATAGAGAACGCGAAGAGACCACGAACACGAGAAAGCACAGAACAAGGGCAACCAATGACTCCCCTGAAAGAACGCGAATATGATCTACTGGGTTCCTATCTGTATCCCCATGTATGGGTGGGTGAACGGCCAAGGCCGTCAATTCAGCAACTGCTAAAATCGGGGATATATGGCGGCGACCCCCATGGGGGGCGTTTTCTCAAGATCATCTTTGAGTATGAATTTAATGGAGCAAAACTTGTCTCGACCCAGGACGGTCTGCTTGCTATAAACACTAAAGACGAGCGGCTGTTTCTGGATATGTTCAACATCCTAGTAGCAGTCTTCAACCTCATGGGCTATCCATTTGTGACTCTTAGAGAGAACGAATTGATGTATCTGGATTTTGGAAAGCATGAAGGTGACATACAAATCATGCGTTTTGAAGCCGGGAAGGTACGTCTTGACCCTTGGCTACACCGTGGTTTCAGATCACGAGTCGTTTCAATCGTGGATCTGGAACACGCTGCCAAAGTTTATCAAGATGTCGCAGGAAGCGAGCTACTGAAACGACTGTTTCTCATATTTGCTGAAGTTGGCTCACATTTATTCCAAAGAGAGCACAATCAATCCGTATTGTGGGCCTGGATTTTCATTGAGCACTGGGTTTCTCTAAAATGGGAGGAATACCTTTCTGTTCAGTGTACCGGGAGCAATCTAAGAGATGCGTTGGAAGATATTGGCATTGCCAGAAACCTAAGGGCGCTACGCAAATTGGAAATCATAGATTCTTCCATACTGGATCAGCTTGATAGGCTTCGTAGCCTTCGGAATGCAATCGCCCATCGTGGCTGGACAGCAACAGGACAGGAAGCTGCTGAGACATTTGAGGTGTGCAAGAAGCTGCTTTCATCTTTGCTAACGGAGCCAACAGGGCAGATAATGCCAGCAGGATAAGGCCAGCATTTCTCCTCCACCGCACCTACCCTTCTCTGCAGTATCATTAGCGAAATATTAGCACTCACAACCACAGAGGTTTCTTAGCTTAAATAGGGCTTCTACCCAGTGTCACTTCTCAACTCTTGTTAAAGGCAGCTTTTCTGAATCCCTGTCAGGGGCCATTGCGTATAGAGCCTACTCCCCAATCTCGTTCTAACTCGTGTTGAAGTCCAACACAATTGGAGAGTTTGACTTGACAGAAGCTGGTAGATAGACCAGAGGCAGTGGCAGTGAATGGAAGAACTTCTTATTCGGGCACGAAATCGGGTGTGACTATCGGCCAAATGCTATGTGCCACTTAAAGAATTCCTCCCAACCTTCAGAAGTTTGAGGAAGGTTCGTATCAACCGTGCCTTCAACAAGCGGCTGGACCTCTGACCAAGTCAAATTGGCTTTTTGCATGAACGTGGCCAGTCCAGGATAGCTATCCACTTGCATTCTCTGGTATCTTTCGTGCCAACCAGACACCGTGGTAGGCCTGTAATTCTCCGGAGTCGTATCCAATAGGTAGTTGTATTCTTCAAAGGCCAGGCCAGCTGATCGACTGAATTCTACCAAGGAACGATCGTCGTTGACTATGTCTGCCACTGTGACCCCAAGTGCGTATGCAATTCTACGAACAGTTTCCATCCCAGGGTTGCGTTTCTTACCCTTTAGGATGGCGGAGATATGTCCTTTAGAGACCCCCGATTGCCTCGCTAGTTCAGCCTGGCTTAGGTTCGTTCGATTGATAAGGTCTATGATACGCGACTGTATTGACATCAGCGTCGCTTTTCTGTCATAATCGGTATGCAAGAACAAAAAACCAAAAGGTATTGACAAAATCGTCCGAGTGGTGTATGCTTTCGCAAACGATGGCTATAGAATACCATAGTAGTGTTGTGTTGGTCAAGACAGTGAAAGGAGATTACTCAAACAAGGAAGTGTTGCATTGACAGGATCAGTATGTTATAGTAACTGCCTGTGTTGGCATGGAGAGAAGGAGGAGAATATGCCAAAATATGCAGGCTTCAATCCTCAGGAATTGGAGTTGTATCTTAGCCGCCGCGACCGCCGCATTTTGGGTATCCGGGAAACCAATGTAGGTCCTGACTACTGTTTTGACGATCAGGCTATCATGTTATCCCGGGCTATCCAAGATATAGACCCTAACCTAGATAATGCCTTTACTCCTGAAGCAGCCGAAGAGGCGTTTGAATAGTAGCGATCACCCCGATGGCAAGTGGAGGCACCAGCACATTTAGCATAGCGGTGCCTCTTGTCTATATCAGCGTCTATCATAGCAAGGAATGATCCAGTTCGAGTCTAAAGTTGGCATGGGGGGACACGATTCGTGGAACTCGTAAATGAAGGTGAGATTGCCAAGACACACTCCTGCATAACATTCTATCGAGTCCGCTGTGGATATGAAAAGGAAGTTAAAGCATCTCTAGCAGCGAGCAGCGAATCTGGGCGATACTATAAATGCTTCGGACACTATGACATCGTAGAGTTTTGCTCGAATGCGCTGCCCTTTCGGTCAAACTTCAACACGTCCCCTAACATACTTCAATCCGTCAGCTTGTGTGCCATACATTGGGCCAACCCCGCTACTTCCAAGCCAATCCCAGAGTGGCTTACGGATGCGCCAGTTGTGATGCTGGTTCTTCTTAAGCTACACCCCAGCTTGATAAGCCAATATGGAGTGAGAGGAGAAGTTCAAGTCCTTGACTACTTAGCGCAGCATCTTAAAGACTCTCATCCTAACGTCATGACCAGTTTGGGTCACAGTGAAATAGTCCTACTTCTTAAAGGAAACGATCCCTCAACAATGTTGAGCTCTATATCACAGGTTCGCGATCAGGCCACATTCAGGGACGTATTCAAGGACAGTGCTGAGTTCCCCGTGGGTGATGCTAGCTTGTTGCCAGTGTTTGCCAATAGCACCTCTTTTCCTCTCATCTCCTATGAATTGGTTTTGGATCAGAACGACTTCAGTCGAGTTAGTGGATTAGTGAGACCAATGGTTATGATTAGATGCCAACCGGGTTCTGATGAGGCTGTCGCCGGTTCGCTACGAGAGCACATGCTTGGGCAAGCACTCGAATGCTACGGTAAAGAAGACATTCTGGTTTGGTATGGACAGGACATTGGGATCGGAGATTTCACATCTCGAATCGTGTCGTTTAGGGAGAGTTGGCGAGAGCACCCTGGTCTCTATTCCACCCTAACCGTGTTCCTCGGATTGCCCGAACGTGAAAAGCCGAGAAGAGGCCTAGGTTCCGATGAAGCTTCGCTGGCTGTACCACTAGCTTGCCAGGAAGCCATGACAGAATTGATGTCTGTTGTGGCCGGTGGTTGGCTGGAACCCAGCGTGGCGGATGAGGTTGTCGCCTTTTCGAATAGACTGGCTGGTTGCGCTACTGATCCATATGTCTGTGCGGAGTTCGCAGACATGTTGGGGTTCGCTTACTACCTAGCTTCGCTACTGAGAAACATAAGGGAAAGCATTGATAGAGGAGAGAAGGACTACACCGAACTGGCAAAAGGTGCTTTGCTTGATCAAATTCACGCAGCAAGTGAGGCCCTATACCAGCGATACTCAGGAATCGAAGCACATCTTGAGGGAGTACCGTTCCCACCCTTCTTTTCCCATGCCGGAATAAACCGAGTCATTCTAGCTGCTGCGGATTTGCCGTTCTTCGCCCTTAACAATGTTCTCGCTCAAGAACGTAATGACGAACTCTGGCACGGTTTCGTTACTTTCAGCGAGAGTTACCCTTTTCAGGCATTTCCCGGTGAGATACTTTCATTCCCTTCGAGGACTCTATTTGCGCCTGTTGAGGAGTGGCCGACCATTTCTCACGAGATTTCCCACGTTGCGTATGAAATCCTGAATTTTCAAGGACGGGCCGACAGGGCCCTACAGAACCTGATCGGCAGATTAAAAGGGCATCCAGCATTTCCACCACCAGAGGTACAACTCCTGGTATACGAGGTATTTGCGCACTGGTTCGACTTTTCCTACTTCTTCGAGGGGAAGGACATCAACTATTTTATCGACCAACTATGGTTCGGTTGGCTCAAAGTGCCAGCGGTATGGCGACGAAAGCGACAATATCTATTGCGGTCGTTGTTACTTGACATGTGGGGGAAGTATGATGAATTCGTCGGCACTTCAAGGAACAAACGTAGGCGCAGAGAATTCATAAAGAACTGTTATGTTGGCATGGTTGGTCGACTTTGCTCTAGCCTCTCAAGTTTTAGAGACTTCATGAATGGCATGGGGGAGGATGACGAGCAACATATCCTCAGAGGTGCCTTCTTCGTGAGCGGGCTTTTTAGAGCATTTCAGCTATTTAGACAGAAGTATCTAAAGGAAGATCTCTACCTCCGTCTTAACAGTGCTTATGACAAGCTTGATCAGCACTTGGATATGCTGGAGCACGGCAAAGTAGTTTTTGATGAAATTCCAAACCCCAATGTTTTGTTGTTCCAATTAAAGGAACGACTGTGGAGAAAGAATCAAGAAGCCAGCCATCCCACTTCACTGGCAGTAGTACTCTCGTTGGCCAACGACTATAGACGACGCCAGCGGATCCTGCTCGGATCTTGATGGGCATCTGATGTTTACCGTAAGACTCTATCCCGTTGTCTGCTTTGAGACGCTTCAGCCCGAATGCCTCCTTTCCGTTGCAAATAACGTCCAGCGATTTGCACAGTTTGAGCTAGGAGAGACTCTGGAAGAGGTAACTCACGAGCAGGGAGAGTATTTGCATGAAGAGGCGCTAGAGAAGCTAGAGAGCCTCACACATGAAAACAGAGCAGCGGGAAGGCTTGGTTGCATGGGAATAACCTCGGTCAAGTTGGATACTCAGATTCCTGTGATAGCGAAGGTGGAAGATCGCTTTGCCCTCGCCAGTGACTTTGATTGGCAGCAGGAACCCGAGCTATACGATGAATCATATAGATGGCTATACACAATCCTGCAGGTAGCCTCGGCATTTATCTGTGGCAACCGTTGCGGTGTCCCAAGTTGTGTCTGCAATGTGGATGCATCATTCTCCTTGTCTACACTCGTAAGCACACGTGTCTGTGAAGATTGCAAGAAAGCAATGATAGACCTTCAGGGTCTCGGGCTACTTAATCTTGTGGAAGAGGCTATCAGTAATGTGCGAGGATTGGTTTCTTCTGGATATTCCATGCAGCAGTTGATAGAGTTCGACGCAGAGCACCTGAAAAGCATTGGCACTCATGCGTGCGAACAGAAGGTCAACGAGACTTGGATTCGGGAGTGGCTTGCGCGGAACTTACCATTGAACGAAGCCAGAACCAACCCCTTCCCCCTCTTACCCTCCCGAATCTGCGAGTCGGCCATGTCGCAGGGGCTACGACCTGACTGGGCAGATCCGGTAATAAACGCCGTAGCAAATTCACGTCACATAGACACCCTGCTCTACCTAACTAGAAAGCGGCATCGTGATCATTCTCGTCATCAATTCTACGTGGCTAGCATCGGACTATTCTTCTTAGATGCCAAAGTGGGTCAGGAGGAGTCGCTAAAGGAAGATGTTCTTCGCACCCTCAGCATGAAATATCACTGTGGGTTGAAGGATGCGGGATGGGACGATAATAAGCTTATGCAGTCTTGGATTGTAGCAGCCCTTCTGCACGATAGCGGATACCCGCTGTCTCACATGCTAGAGGTAGTGGCCAACATATGCCATGAGGAGGCAGATGCCTCCTCAGTCGACTTCAGCCTTATCGAGTCTGTGCTTCATCAAAGCCAATTTGTTGCACCCAGATGGACACAGTGGGTTTCACGAATAAGGGATCGAATCAATTCCAGCAAACGGCCCTCACATGGCGAGGTCCTCAATGAGTTGCTGAAAGACCTCAGTTCGAGTTGCCGTCTTTGCTTTGGTTCGACATCTGCCGAAGGATATCAAAATGGCCTGCCGGCAGGCATCACAAAAATGTTGAGCCTCGGTGCATCAAGAGAAGAGTCAAGAGAGGAACTGATCTTCGATCACGGACTTTGGTCGGCAGTTAACTTGATTGAACTGCTCTGTGCATCACATTGGTCTTTTGAGCCGATGAAGCCGCATGGGGTCAACTTAGCATTGGTCGAAGCTCTTGAGGCGATGGCTTTGCACAACGTATCCCCAAGATACTACAAGATTGACTTTCGACAAAACCCCTTAGCGTGCTTGCTCAGGTTCTGCGACGAAATTCAAGAGTGGAACCGCGGTACATTAACTAGAGGCAAGTTTTTCGAAGAAACGGATCATATTGTTTTGTCGCCAGTGACCGAACTCGCCGGCGATACTTACGTGGGCAAAGAAATCAAGGTGCGCTTTGAATATGGTAGGGAGCTGCTTGACACTGACTGGGATATTCGGAAGTTCATCCAATCTAAAGAGAGCTTGTGCATTTTTGACTTCCCCCTTAGTGTTACCTTTGAAATCGCTCTGCCATTTGGAATTTCAAGCTCCCCTGAGTCTTGACCCTAGCCGTTCATTGCCACCAGGCGTAGCCAAGAGAGTTGCACAATATGTAACGCGCCTGGCGGAATTGCTCGCATCCAAAGCGCGAATTAAACGCCGAACATTAGTCATGTATATTGTGACCTGATACTCCAACTGAAGTTCCTAAACGCATTGACGAACTGCTGCCGCACCTGCTACTATTTACGCAAAAGATACATACCAGTTTTTAGTGGCGGGTTAGAATCAATATATCGATACAGAAGGAATGATACATCTTAGGCAAAGTCGACAAGTACCTTAGAGGAGGCATCGGCGGTGGATAGCTTGAAGCCACTGAATGAGGCTTGCATCCCACGGGAGGAGGTGTTATCGGGCACCCTGAGAGACGAGATGTTCGCGGCGAGCCTCAGCGAGGTCGTCCACCATGGTGGACGAAAGGTAAAACTCGGAGTTTCGAGAAGACCTTTGCTCTGGTGTATTAACCGGAGCTGAGTCTTGCTGACAGCAACTAGGCCAGGCAGATAGCTTGGCCTAGTTCATATCTAAGGGCCCGAGGCTTCACAATTCGCTAGATTGTTATCTCGATCAAGCAATGCCTCTTTCCCGAAGCACAGCCGCAATATTCGCATCGTCAACCTATATGGCTCATGATATAATAACCCTACAAATGGTAGCAGACGGAGACTTCACTCCAGATAGACTTAAGGAATTCATCGAAATTGCCGATCCTGCCTGGATTCAAGGACAACTTGAAAAGTATGAGATGTTCCGCCGATTACAATCACCCACCATCCTGTGGTCACATCGTCCGCCTTCGATGTCGCCCATCATCCCTATCGTCTACTGGGCAGCGAAAGAACCATATCAACTCACACTTGAAGGGCCCTTGGGCTATTGGTATGGTGAGCCAAAGTCCATCCTCGGGCGATTTATGGCTCAACTCAGGGACTTCCGTAATTATTGGGAAAGCTTGCCTGATGACAGGGGAATCCACAATATTCGGTGGGCTCTAAGAACACCAAGCAGGTTTGCCAGCTTCGAACACGAGCTACGAACAGCAAGTACCTACAAGAACAAGACTTCTTATGATGTCGAGCCCAGATTCTTTGATCCGCAAAGCGTCCGGGGCGAACCTGATATTATCTTGAAGAAAAATGAACGCGCTTTCAACGTCCAGTGTAAGTCCATGGACCCTAGCGTCTCCTCTACGATGCCGTTTGAACTATTCAACTATTTGGCTGGTTGCCTCAGTCGAATAAATCAGGACCGTGGCATCCACGGGTATCTATCAATATCTCTCGATGAAAGCAGAAAAGCGTCCTTGTCCAGAAAAGATATAGATACAATTGTTAACCAGTTACGTAGGTCAACTGAGAGTGGGCCGAATACGGTGGGTCCCCTTCGATTCGCCGGCGGCGAATATACTTTTACAACCAGGCCGGCAAAAGAACGCTTACCTTTGAACCTAGCGGACTCGTTTTCCATTTGGTCAGGAGGATACTTGTTTCGACAAAGACGCACCATTCCTTCAAAACAGTCGCTTTATGGAAAACTAGCAACTGTCTGCCAAGTATCGGGTGGCAAGATTCCAAGTTTCGAGAGCTACGTCTACCCAAAGATTGAAGAGTCGGCCAGAGAAGCTCCGAAGTCAGCCCCGTTGATCATCTCCCTCCACCTTTACCCACATGTGCCCGTCCACGAATACATTCGAGATCGCCGAATACAAAACAAAGTCGTCCCAGATTTGCAAGAATTCTTTAACCGGCACCGGCATGTCTGTCTCGTCCTGATATCTTCGTTCGCACAACAGCTTTTTTGGCTTGGTGGTAATCTTCAAACACTCGGAACACCAGCATGGGAAATCGAGAGCCAGCACTGGTCGGGCGAGCGCCCCGATTACTACCCGACGGCGTCAACGTAGTAACGTATATTCAGAACTAAACTTCCTGGGTGATTATCAACAAAACCGAGAAATGTGCAGCTTGAAGCCATGCTGGCACACCTCCAGTTCCGAAGCTATCGCTTCTGTAGCAAGCGTCTCCACCATTGTGTTTGAACAGCCAACTCCGACTTGCACGGGAGCGTTTTCGTGTAAGCGTCCTTACACGCTGTTTCCTCCCAGCAGGCTACCGTTGACAAAACAGCTACAATGAGCTTATGATGAACCATGATACAGGCTGCAATATCCGACTATATTAGGACGGCTTATGGACAACAATCAGTGGATGACCGTAAAGGATGTCGCTGAATACCTCAAGTTGAGCCCGGACATGATCTATAGGCTGGCTCAACAGGGGAAAATACCGGTGTCTAAGGTGGGAAGCCGTTGGCGGTTCAAGAAGGAAAAGATCGACCAATGGATGGAAGACCGGCAAGTGCGCGAGGCCGAGGAGCGACGAAGAGGGGCAACGCGGACGTAAGAGGAGGAACGTGAGCCCGACTCAGCTCACAAACTCGCCATGGTAGAACATGGACCATTTACTTCCTTGCCGACCACAACCTCGCCGGTATTGCGGCTGAACGCGATATGCCCCTACTACACTATGTTTCCACTCGCCTTTCCTTTCTCGAGCCTGATGCGCGCCAAACCTGGTGACTGGGTTCTCGATCCCTTCTGTGGAAGAGGCACCACGAACTTTGCAGCACGACTGCGCGGTGTGGCATCAGTAGGCGTAGATAGCAACCCCGTGGCTGCTGCGATCGCTGCAGCCAAATACATAAGCGTTACTCCAGATGAAATCGTGTACCTTTGCCGCAACATCCTATCGGATTCAAGAGAGCCTGCAGCAGTACCTCGAGGGCAGTTCTGGGAGCTCTGCTATGAGGATAGTACGCTCCTAGACATCTGCAAGATCAGGGAACATCTCCTTGATAGTGAGTACACGGATGCCCGGGTAGCGCTCAGGGCGTTGATGCTTGGCATTCTGCACGGTCCTCGTCTCAAAAGTGTCCATACCTACCTTTCCAACCAGATGCCAAGGACATATGCTACCAAACCTGAGGCGGCAGTGCGTTTTTGGATGAAAAGAGGACAGCGACCACCCAAAACAGACGTTGCTAAAGCCATTAAGCGAAGGGCTGAGTTTACTTTCGCTGTTCTTCCACGCCAGGTTTGCGGCTCAGCCAGGCTAGCGGACAGCCGAAAGTTGCACAAGCTGGACATCGGTGGTCCTTTCCAATGGGTGATCACGTCCCCACCATACTATGGGATGCGCACCTACTGGTCAGACCAGTGGCTCCGTAACTGGTTCCTCGGCGGATCACCTACAGTCACATACGAACGAAACGGGCAACTACCTCACGGCGGCGAAGAGAACTTTGTCAGGGAACTTGGGGTGGTTTGGAGACAAGTCGCCCAGGTGTGCTCTCCAGGCGCTCGTCTGATCGTCAGGTTTGGCGCGTTGCCCAGCCTGCCGAAAGAACCCGTGGTGTTGCTGAAGCAATCCCTAGAGGTCTCCGAGAGTGGGTGGCGAGTTCTCATGGTAAGAGGCGCGGGACACGCTGCCTATGGCAAGCGTCAATCCGAGCAATTCGGCCAAGGCGGGGCTGCAGCGGTTGACGAGATAGACCTCTATGCTGTCTTGGAGCACTGAGATGTTCGAGCCTGACGAGATTCCAGAACTCAACAGGGTAATCGCCGAGCGAGTCAGGAGTGATCGGAGACTCCTCGACGACCTCTGCAGGGACGTACGCCAGCTTTCTGGAACAGTCCGGTCCATAAAGCCACGTTCAACCACAGCTGTTTCGCTCGTCGCCAGCGACGGCGGCAACAACAGGCTCGAGTTTGACCCGTTTTACGTGCAGCTCGTGCGCGTCGTCGATTCTTACGGAAAGCAGCTCTGCCTGGACTGCGTGTCCCCAAGCACAGACACTGATGTCCTCAGCCGGGCTCAATTCAGTAGCGACGGGACGCCGCGTACTGCCCTTGGCCATGTGATCAGGGACTTGGGAATCAACCCTCCAACCCTCAACAACCTCAGTCATATGATTCCCGATGGGCGCAAGGTCAGGGAAAGCCCAGATACTGTCTCGCCCTCATGGGTTCTTGTTTACAGGGATTTTTGCGAATGGGCCGCCCTCTACGAGCGAATCTGCCATCGCACCTTTGCTACAGACACCTTGATCGTGCGAGACGGGTTACTCCGCAGCAAGCTGTTTCGCGGTGAATACTTCATCAACTTTCGCAAGCTGCTACAAGAGGGTATCGAGAGGGTACATCGAGAGGATCGTCGCCGAGTGTTCCTTGTGGGAGTCGCCAAGCACACCAAGGTCTTAGCCAGGTACAACCTTGCGATGTCCGTTGAGGGAACCTTGCCGCCCGGGGAGGCTCGGTACGTGCGCATTCCCAGGGACATGGAGGCTAAAGCCTACGTTTGGCCGGAGTACGCTCGCGGTATAGAGGTGGAAGGGGAGGAAGGCGAGGCGCCAAAGTACGTGGCTGGGGATATGTTCGTTGTGCGGTTCGGTCCACGAAGTGGGGACCCTGTATGGACTGTAGACCTATTTTCTCCGCAGAGCAACAACGCCTCAGAGGTCTTTGGCTATCTGCTATCGGATGCCGTCGATGGGTTCCCATTACCTTTCTATCCCCGATGCCTTCAGAAGGCGCATGAACATGCTGAGGTGGTCGATTTCGATCTGGACATCCTCCAAGACAGGATCCTCTCAGCCATACGAGACATGATGCCCGACCATCGTAAACACGTCTTGGATGAGCTCCGTCTGCAAACCGACGTCGCGTCAAGGAGATACGAATGAAACTGTTCCCACGGGACAAGGTTGTAGGAATTTTCCGTGGCTTCAGCGAGGGAGGCCTCGAGTTTCATGCCGACCTTGTCCTACCGTACAGGAACGAGTTTCAGAGCGCTCCCATGCACGGCCAGTTCGTGGTGGTGCAACTGGAGACCGAAGATGAGGGCGTGCTTGGGCGCATAACCTCCATCTCATCCCAGGGCAGGCTTACGTCGAGTGCCGGCGAGGACTATGGTCTACGAGCGGTTTCCGATGATAGGCCCATTCCGGAGGACTTGAGAGAGCAGTACCTCAAGTACCGCGTCGATATACGGGTGTTGGGTGTTCTGCGGATAGCGGGGGAGCGGTTGGTCTTCGCGGCTTCACATCGCCGCCTGCCGCACGTCGGAAGCAAGGTCGCTTTCTTGGGGGATGACGTTCTTGAAGAAGTTGCCGGCCACAATCTGGAGGGTGCGGAACTCGGTCATTTGGCTATGGGCGAGTTCATATTCGCCAGAGGCGACGACAGACTCAGAAGCGAAGACTGGATGCAGATACGTGGACCAAGGATCATCCCTCGGTTCAAGGTGTCCCACCTGGTCTCCCGCCGATCCTTTGTCTTTGCCCGTGCCGGGTTTGGGAAGTCCAACCTGGTGAAGCTTCTGTTTTCCAATTTGTATGAGATGACCCCGTGCATCGAGAAGCGGGGCGGCAGTCAAGTGCCCGTTGGAACGCTTATCTTTGATCCTGAAGGCGAGTACTTCTGGCCCGATGACCGAAATCGACCGGGGCTATGTGATGTGCCCGAACTGGAAGACAAGATCGTCGTCTTCACGAGGAAACAAGGCCCCAGTCGGTTCTACCAGTCCTTTGTGGCGAGCGACATCAAATTGGACATCCGACGGCTGAGGCCCTCGGACGTAATCTCCATAGCGTTGCCCTCGGATAAACAGGAACAGCAAAATGTTCGGAGGCTGAAGCAGGTCAACGATTCTGACTGGCGGCAGTTGGTGGATGAGATTCACCAGAACCGGAACGCGGCAGACCCCGAACTTATTAGGAAGCTGCTGAAACTTGAACCTGGGCAGGACGCTGAGATGCTAGCCGCACGCGCCAACATGACCACAGTTGTCACGATGCTCCACGATCCGAGCAGCCAGATGATGGACATGCTGTTTGAGTCCCTCAAGGAAGGGAAAATATGTATCGTCGACGTGTCTCAGCTACGGGGCACGCCTGCCTTGATCCTCTCCGGAATCATCCTTCAGAGGATCTTCGACCACAATCAGGAAGAGTTCACACGGGCTCAACCTGAGTCGATACCCACGATCGCTGTGGTGGAGGAGGCACAGGCCGTCCTTGGAAACACGGGCAGTTCCGGTGAGGGTCCGTATGTGACCTGGGTTAAAGAGGGGCGTAAATACGACCTCGGTGCAGTCCTGATCACACAGCAACCTGGAAGCATTTCACATGAGATTCTTAGCCAGGGAGACAACTGGTTCGTGTTTCATCTTCTGTCATCCGGTGACCTCCAGGCCCTCAAGCGGGCCAATGCGCATTTTAGTGACGACATCCTGAGCGCCCTCTTGAATGAGCCGATCCCTGGCCACGGAGTCTTTTGGAGTAGCGCCGGTGGAACGAGTTATCCGATCCCGATCCGCGTTCTGTCATTTGAGGCTATGTATCAGGCTAGAGATCCCAGGTACTCTCTTGGTGAAGCCGACACCGCCGCTCGTAAGCTCAGGCGTCGATTTGAGGGAGCCATCCAAGAGAGCCAACGTACCGTCGCGGCCGATGCAGGAGCCGCTATCCCCGGAGAAGAACGGGAGACCATGCCCGTCGGGGCTGACATCGAGGCGGACCAGCCACATGATGTGTTTGAAACATACGTCAGATCGGCTATCCAGAAGCTAAAGGCGGATGGTCAAACTATCAAGAGGTTGAAAGCACAAGGAATGCCATGGAAGGGTGTGCAGGTCCAGATCGCAGAAATGCTACCAGACGTGATCAATGATCGTGACAATGTGGCGTATTCCATCGTGCCCCGGGCGATGAATACCATCTTCGGGGAAGATGGTTGGAATACCGAGCGACGCCTAAGCAGGAGCGGGAATGGGACCACCACCTGGATAGTCGTGACAAAGGCCGGAACAGGCGCTCGACAGTGAGCACGTTCAGCTTTGTCAAATGGTGAGGACAGGAATGGCAGCAACAGAAAAACAGAAAGCCGAGCCGGTGACGCGGGTGTCGGCGGACATTGTCGCTGAGCAAATCGAGAAGCTCAAGGACGTGTTTCCCGAGGCCGTCTCAGAGGGCAAGGCCGACTTCGACAAGCTCCGCGCTGCGCTCGGCGAGGCCGTAGACGGGCGCCAGGAGCGCTACTCCTTCACGTGGGCTGGTAAACGCGATGCCATTCAGATGCTCCAGGTGCCCAGCCGAGCCACGCTGGTCCCCGTCCCCGATGAGTCGGTGAACTTCAACGACACGGGGCACATCTTCATCGAGGGCGAAAATCTCGAAGTCCTCAAGCTGCTCTACAAGTCCTACTTCGGCCGGGTCAAGATGATCTACATTGACCCGCCCTACAACACCGGCAACGATTTCATCTACCCTGACAACTTCACAGACCCCCTGGACTATTACCTCAAGCTAACTGGCCAGAAGGATGCGAGCGGCAACCTCCTAACGACCAACCCAGAGACCAGCGGTCGCTATCACTCAGCCTGGCTCTTAATGATGTACCCCCGGCTGTTCTTCGCACGTCAACTCCTGCAAGACGATGGAGTCATCTTCGTCAGTATCGACGATCACGAGGTCCATAATCTCAGGGCGCTAATGAACGAGATCTTTGGCGAAGAGAACTTCGTGGCACAGTTTGTGTGGAATACCGAAGGTCATACAGACAATCAGTATCACGTGAAAGTCAACCACGAGTATATCTGTGTGTACGCCAAATCCGTACATTCCTCTCTCGGGCATGTGGTCGATCCCAATACTCGTGAGGAGAGTAACCTTTGGAAGGGCTTTGCTGAGAACTCTATAACTAAGAATGGGAGCGGCAATCCGCCCAGCGAGGTGGAGCTTCCTAAAGGGTTCCCAATTGGCACCCAGGAGAGTATCTGCCTTGATTCGAATACCCCCTCCGACGAATTCTTCGAACAGGTGAAACGAATTGGGTACATCACTCGCCAAATGACTAAGCAATTCAATGTGACTTATCCGATACGAATGGATCGGATGAATGCATCCAAAGGGAGATTGCTGAACCCCTGCCGGGTCTTCTCTGGTTGGGCGAATGTAGAGAAGCTATGTACGTTCATTGCAGGGGGCTGTGAACCAATAGACGAGGGAGACAGCAATACCCTCAGCTTTTCCCTTTCCCCCAGGGGGGTCATCTACTACCGCCGAGAACGTGAGAAAGCCCGCAATATCATGTCTGTACTTCGTAGCATGGGGACAACGGAGCAAATGCGATCCGAGTTAGAGCGTATGGGCATTCCGTATCAGTATCCCAAACCTAAAGAGCTAATTGCATATTTGATTCGGGTCGGAACTGAAACCGGCGGGATCGTTATGGATTTCTTTGGAGGATCGTGCACAACAGCCCATTCAGTTCTTGAGTTGCTCAAGGAGTGGGAAGGGCCGCCGCTGAGGTTCTTTATCGTTCAGTTGCCAGAGCCTCTCGACCCTTCGAAGCCCGACCAACGGCCGGGTTATGATTTCTGCACGGAAAGTGGGTTGCCACCGAACATAGCCGAGATAGGCAAGGAGCGCATCCGCCGAGTGGTCAATAAGCTGAAAAAGGACGAGGAGGGCAAGCTGGCCCTTAATAACCGCGAGAGCCCCGAGGATCTCGGCTTCAGGGTCTTCAAGCTGACCGAGTCCAACTACCGACTATGGCAAGGGACTGAAGAGGTGGAACCTGAAACCTACGCCAAGCAGATGGCGATGCATGCCGATCCCCTGGTCGATGGCTGGAAAGTAGAGGACGTGATATGGGAGGTAGTCCTCAAAGAGGGCTTTGGCCTCGGCTCGCAGATTGAGTGTCTCGCTGAAGTCAAGGATTGCGCCATCTACCGGGTGACGGACCCCGACAGGGGGCAATCGTTCACCATCAGTCTCGACGACAAGGTAGAGCTAGATGCTCTCAAGCCACTGGGCCTGAGTTCCGAAGACCTATTCATCTGCCGGGACAGCGCCATCACCGATGAGGCAGCAGCTAATCTGGCACTTCAGTGCCGGCTCAAGACGATTTAAGAGGACCCTGAGTGGAATTCAAGTTTGATCCCAATCAAGAGTTCCAGACCTGGGCCATAGAGTCAGTCAACGACCTCTTGGAGGGCCAGCCACGGATCCAAGTAGAGCTTTCGCTTGCCCTTGGAGCGGGACTCGCTGCCATCCCCAATCGTCTCGACCTCGACGAGAACACACTGCTGGCAAACCTTCGCTCGGTGCAGGAACAGACTGGCCTCACACCTGACGAGGCGCTCCAGTGCATCGAAGAGACCATCGAGACGGCCGATGGCCCAAAGCAGGTTCGGTTCGCCAATTTCTCGGTCGAGATGGAGACGGGCACCGGTAAGACCTACGTGTATCTTCGCACAGCTCTGGAGTTGTACCAGCGTTACGGCATGCGCAAGTTCATAGTCGTGGTTCCGTCGGTCGCCATCCGCGAAGGCGTGCTCAAGACCATGCGTATCACGGAGCATCACCTCCTGGAGCTGTATGGCAACCCACCCTACCGCTACTACGTCTACGACTCCGAGAACCTCTCCCAAGTCCGACAGTTTGCCCTCTCTGACGGTGTCGAGATGATGGTCATGACCATAGACTCGTTCAATAAGGCCTCCAATGTTATCAACCAAGGCACCGACCGGCTTCAGGGCGAGACGCCCATCCACCTGGTCCAGGCCGCCCGCCCCATTCTTATCCTTGACGAGCCGCAGAACATGGAAAGTGAGCTGCGTGTGAAGGCGCTATCGGCTTTGGACCCGCTCTTTGCCCTTCGCTACAGTGCAACCCATCGGAATCCCTACAACGTGGTTTATAGGCTCACGCCCTTCGAGGCCTATCGGCAGAGCCTTGTCAAGCGCATCGAGGTGGCTTCGGTGGTCAGGGAAGACGATGCCAACCAACCCTTCATCCGGCTAGAAGAGATCTCGACGAAGAAGAACACCATTACGGCACGCGTTGCCCTCCATAAGTTAATGAAGTCCGGTGTAGTCAAGGAGCAGGTCGCCAGGGTGAAGCATGGCGATTCCCTTGAGGAGAGGGCTGGGCGCCCTGAGTACGCAGGGTTTGTCGTGGATGAAATCAGCCCCGCGGGCTGCTATGTTCGCTTCACCAACAACGTTGAACTCAACGTAGGAGAGGCGAAAGGCGCAGACAGGGAGGCGATCTTCGAGGCCCAAATCCGCTACACAGTGGAGGAGCATCTCCGCAGGCAAGCCCGCCTACGACCGTACGGGATCAAGGTGCTTTCACTCTTTTTCATCGACCGTGTCGACAACTACGCCCAAGAAGATGGCATTATCAGGCGCCTTTTCGTCAAGGAGTTTAACGAGCTGAAGCAGGCGCATCCTGAGTGGAAGGGAGTTTCACCAAGCGATGTCCGAGCCGCCTATTTTGCCGAGAGACGACGCCGGGGCGGCATCGTCGAGATGCTGGACTCGGTCACCGGTGAAAGCAAGGCTGACGAGGTTGCATACGATCTCATTATGCGGGACAAAGAGCGATTGCTCTCCTTCGACGAGCCTGTGGCCTTCATCTTCTCCCACAGCGCACTGCGCGAGGGCTGGGACAACCCGAATGTATTTCAGATATGCACTCTGAACCAGACCGCGTCCGAGATCAAGAAGCGGCAGGAGGTAGGTCGGGGAGTCCGCCTCGCCGTTGACCAGAACGGCGACCGGATGCACGACGAGCGTGTCAATGTCCTGACTGTCGTTGCGAACGAAAGCTATGAACGCTACGTTCAGAAGCTGCAAACCGAGATAGAGGAGGAGTACGGCAAGGAAGGTCTGCCGCCCAAGCCGGTGGATGCGCGCCAGCGGGGGAACGCACGGCTCCGCAAGGAGTATCTGCTCAAGCCCGAGTTTAAGGAACTGTGGGAGCGTATCAAACACAAGACCCGTTACGTGGTCAAGATTGACACCGAGAATCTGCTCGATGATGTCGTTCCGTCCGTCGACAAGATGGAGATAAGGCCACCGCGGGTGACGGTGACGAAGGCCCAGGTGCAGGTCGGAAAGGAAGACGTTTTTGAGGTGCTCCAGATGAGCGCGGCCAAAACAGCAGTTGGTTTAGCTGGCCGCTACCCTCTTCCGAATCTCACTGCCATCATGGAAAACCTTATGGAGCGAACCACGCCCCCTGTTCGCCTCACGCGGAGGACACTCCTGGAAGTGTTTCGCCGCACCAGCAACAAGCAGGCCGCGCTTGATAACCCACACGAGTTCGCGTTGGGCGCGGTGCGAATCATCAAGGAGAAGGTAGCGGACCACTTGGTAAAGGGCATTCGCTACGAGAAGATCGACGAGTGGTACGAGATGAGCCAGCTCGAAGCGGAAGACGTGGTGTCAAGCTGGCAGGAATATCTCGTGCCAGCGCAGCGATCGGTCTACGACCGCGTCGAGATTGACTCTTCCGCCTCTGATCCCAGAGATAGCATCGAGTGGAAGTTTGTTGAGGGGTTGGAGGCGAGAGACGATGTCAAGCTCTACCTGAAGCTTCCCCGATGGTTCACAGTGAAGACCCCGGTGGGTGACTACAATCCCGACTGGGCCATCGTGATGGAGGAGCGCGACGAGCACGGAGAACCGACGGGCAAGCCACGGTTGTACCTGGTCCGGGAGACTAAGGCCGAGAACTGGAGAACGGACCTGCGGCCTGATGAGCGGCGGAAGATTGTCTGCGGTGAGCGCCACTTCAAAGACGCACTGGGAGTTGATTACAAGGTTGTTACCCGTGCGGGGGAGCTGCCTTAAGCGAGGGGGTCAATTTTGAGGTGTTTCCCATTCAATTGCACACTTTGGCGGGTGCGCCTGGCTCGTCTGCACAGTGGGGGAAGAAAAGGATGGTCTCATGAGCAACCCTGAGAGCAATCTAGAGAAATCAGTTGTCGCTGAACTGAGTCAGCTGGGCAAGCTGGTTGAGGCCGACGCGAAGCGCACCGCGGCCCACAGAAAGTACCTTTCTCAGGTGGTCAAGGCCTTCGAGCACGGAGACAGCCAGGCGGTCTCAAAACTACTAGCGAACGACACCCGTGGGAGTGTGTTAGCCCTCTACCCGGCAGCGAAGGAAACCTTCGAGAAGCTGGCTATCTGGGTCAGGAGGAGCACGGATGCGAACGTGGCCTTAATGCAGGGCAAGTTCGAGGAGTACTGCCAGAAGCACGGTGCAGTGCTTCTGGGAAGGTTACCCAGGCTCTCAATCGATAGTCTCCTCAACGTCGAGGTAAACGAAGTCGCGCGTACAGCCAAGATAGGATCCGTTTTCCTGAGGGGATTAGATTGGCAGAAAGTGGAGTTAACCCTCGAGCGGGAGCGCCGGCGTATCTGGGGACGGGACTTCGATCCGGCTCGTTTCCGAGACGACCTCGTGTCTGTCCATGCTGCGTTGCTCGGATTGAAACCAAATCCAGTCGGGTGGGTCCGGCTTGAGGATGTTTATCAGGAGTTGAAGAGACAAGCCGAAAAGAGAAACCCTAAGTGGAAGGTGGGTGGCCGCCTAGTGGCTTACTATAAAGATGAGTTTAGCGCAGATCTGTCAATGCTGTGGCGTGCTCAGGTGGACCGCAGCATTGGTCTGCCTCACATTGAGTTGAGTGGCATACGTGATCCTAGGCTGTCATACAAGGTAGTACTGTCGGCTGGGCGGGTGGAACAATACGGGCATTTACGTCCAAGAAGGGAGATTGTCTGATGGCTAAGCTGTCTGCGCTGGCAAGCATAACACCCAATGAGGCGGAGGAAATCATTACAGCTTTGCGTAAAGGGGTGCCGCCAGAGAAAGGGGCCGAACTGTACTCTGTGGGTCGGAAGGACTTGCTTGCTTACTTCGACCAGACGTTCGGAGAACTGCGAAACAAGGGCATATCGGACATTAAGTTTGTGAGCGGTGACTGGGGTCATGGCAAGAGCCATTTCCTCGACCTTCTGCGTGACCTTGTCTTAAGACACAACTTCGTCGTGTCGAAGGTGGAGCTGAAATCAGGCGAGGTCTCCTTTGACCAGTTGCCGCTTGTTATCCAGAGAATGATGGATAACTTGGTGACGCCCAACGTGAGGGAGAACGGACTAGAGGCACTCCTCAATGAATGGTCGCGGCGGGCTCCTGAAGAGACCGAGAGCGCTTTGTTCAGCGCCTTGGAGAACCAGGGGATTGACGGAGACATGCGGCTCAAGCTGGTGGAATATAGAAGATACAGGAATGCACTTGACGGGCCGCAGTACGAAAGATGCCTGCAGGTTGTGCGGTGGTTCCAGGGTCGGGAAACAAGAAGCCGCACGTGGACGAACGTTCCACGGTTCCTGAAGAGCTTTGTCAAGTTCGTTCGTCACATCGGGTATAGCGGTCTGGTTGTGTTGTTGGATGAAGCGGAAGCCATTACCTCACTTAGTCGCGTTGCGAGGGTTGACCTTGCCAACGAGAATGTCCGCCAGGTGATTGATAATGACCAGGCAACAAAGTACTTCTATCTAGTTTTCGCTTCCACTCCTTCGTTCTTGAGCGGGGAGCATGAACACGGGGCCCAAAGCTATCCCGCATTGTGGCGGAGAATCAGGCATCAACTCCCAGATTTGGAGACCAAATCGCTCAAGAAGGTCATCGTTGAATTGCCGGGGTTGAGTGAAGCACAGCTGGCGGAGGCCGCCATCAAGATAAAAGCGATTTATCAAGCGGCCTGCGGCAAGATGATTCGAGCGTTGACTGAGAACAACCTCAAGGTCCTCGCAAATTACGTCATGACTCAGCAGGACCGGAGCATCGGCACTCTGGTCCGCAGTACAGTCCAGATACTCGACGATGCAGTGGAAGGTGGCTTTGACTTCATGTCGAAGTTTGAGCTAATCGTTGGCCGAGTCATGGAGCAGGAAGCTAAAGACCGCGCTCGGTGATGGTAGTAGCAAAATGGGCAAGAAAGATGAAGCTGACCTAGATGAGCTAGTAAGGGCTGCTAGGGAGAAGGGATTCCTTACTCTGGCAGACCTACAGGGCCTCAAGCTCAATCTGCCACAAATCGGGGAGCTAAGGAAGAGGCTGGAGGGCTATGGTCTGAGGATTTGCGACGGGGCGGCTGGCAGTGTTGACACTTTTTCTCAAGATGAGGCAGAACAGATAGTAGTTGCCTTGCGTAAGGGAGTCCCACCTGCGGAGATAGATGTGACCACCTATTCCGTGGGTCGTTTGGATCTTGTCGACCGATTCCGGGATGACCTCCGAGTGGTTTGGGATGGTGCTTCACTGGTCAGGTTCATGAATGCGGATTGGGGATCAGGCAAGACACACTCTTTGTATCTCTTGCGGGATAACGCGTTCCGGATGGGGTTTGTCGTCAGTATAGTGCCACTCAGCCGCGCTGTCTGTCCATTATACGACTTCATGACTGTATACAATAGTGTGATGTGGAACCTGCGCACGAGTGAGCGGCGCGAACAGCCGGCCTTGGAAGAGGTTTTAGATCGGTGGCTCCAAGCGGTCCGAGAAATAGGAGAGGACAGGGCTAGGGCAATCATTTCTACACTGCCCAACAACCTCACCTGTGCGTTACATGCATACTATGAGAGTATCGGTCCAATCCGTCGGAACGAAGAAAAAAGGATGCTTGTGCTCAATTATTTGTCAGGCAGCTTTGTTCCGGTGAGGGATCTCCGACGCATAGGAATCGATGCTCGCATTCACAAGGACAATGCGTTGGATATGCTGGCCAGTATGTGCACGCTCTTCAAGAACCTCAAATATAGTGGCATCTGCATCCTTTTCGATGAGGCCGAGTCGATACACTCTTTCGCATTGTCTGCCCATCGTGATGCGGCTTTCAACAATATTTCCCATTTGATAAAACGTAGCGGGAAAGCGCGCAGTTGTTACTTCCTCTACGCTACGACTCCGGCGTTCTTTGATTACTCTGGATCGTATCAGATTGATGCGTACGTGAAGGGCCGCAACGTAATTGAGTTGGAGAGGCTCTCCCCGTCCGATAAGAAGAGACTTGCCTCCCGGATATGTCAGATTTATGGTATTGCTCTTGGACGTGACGTGCCGAAAAAGGCCGCCCGAGTCGTCGAGACTGCGGCAGGTCTCTCTGACTTAACAGAATCAGTCGGGGACTTTGTTCGAAAGTGCATAACAGTGCTGGACGAAATAGCATGACAGACGCAGCCAATTGGGAGACAACCTTGCTGCAAGCGGGCATGAAGCGGAAGAAGAAGGCTGACCCTCGGCTTCAGCTTGTGGTCCAAACGTTTCTCCACCGGCATTTTGGTCAGTTGACTGGGATTCAGGCAAGCGCGGTGCCGGCGCTTTACGCCGGCCAGAATGGGATACTCATTTCTGGTACGGCAAGTGGCAAGACAGAGGCGGCGGTCATCCCTGTCGCCGCGAGGATTATGGGGGACAAGGATCGTCCGGTTTGTCTGTACGTGGCACCAACTAGGGCTCTACTGAATGACCTCTATCGTCGCCTAGAGGTGCCGCTGCACCATCTGGGCATCAAACTCGCTATCCGTCATGGCGACAGGCCACTGACTACTGCCGATGAAGAGCTCTCTCTGCTCCTGACGACGCCAGAGTCCTTAGATGTGCTCCTGGCCAAGAATTTCCCTTTCTTTGAGAGGGTGAAGTTCATCATATGTGACGAGATTCACCAAGTGCTGGGGACTCCACGAGGACTACAAATGTTGTTTCTCATTGACAGGGTTGCGCAGAAGTCACGGCGAGTTCCACAGCGCATTGCGTTGTCAGCCACGCTTGGAAACCCCAGTGCAGCCAGTGAGTGGTTCAGTGCTTCTTCCGCACCAGCCGCGGTGTTCCAAGTTGGTGCCCAAAGGGCAACTCTGCCAGAGATCCGCTGGCTCGAGCGGAAGGGTGGTGGTTTGAGACAGGTCATCAGAGTCGCGCAACCCAGCAAAGTCATTGTGTTCGCAAACTCGCGGCGCACCTGTGACGATCTGTTTCTTGACCTTGAAGATTTCGACCCGTACGGCACCTTCATCCATTATTCGACGTTGCCTCGGGACCAGCGGGAGTACGTCGAGTCCCAGTTCAAAAAAAGTGCCTTCGCTATCTGCGTCGCTACAAGCACTCTGGAACTCGGAGTGGACATCGGATCGGTCGAGGCAGTGCTTCTTTATGAGCCACCGGGCAGCGTCACCAGTTTTCTCCAGAGAGTTGGGCGCGGTGGTCGTAGGAAAGGACAGGCCTGGGCCATCATGACGCCTAAAAACGAGCGCGAGTTGATCACGTTCTGCGCTTTACATAGCTTGGCTGCCAAAGGTGCAGTGGAGGACGTTCCACCCGGCCATTTCTATAGCGTCGTTGTGCAGCAGATCTTCTCGTACCTAGCTGGCAAGCGCAACCACCGTATACACGAATCCGAAGTGATGGACTTGTGCCGCTCCTTTGCCTGGGTCGAGTTGGATAACATAGCGGCTATTCTCAGTAATCTTGTGAAGCATCGTCATGTCATTGCTGAGCCAGCGTGGTCAAGCTACCAAATGGGGCCTAATCTTCGGCAGTTGTACAATGATGCCCGGATTCATTCTAATATCGATGACGGACACACGGGCATCGCCCTGTTTCACAACGGCCGCCGCATTGCCAATTTGCCAATTGCATCCAATCAGGTGCAACTCGGTGCAGACATTCTCTACGCGGGCAGATACTGGAGAATAGTTTCGGTTGCTGACGGCCGACTATCAGTCCAACCCGTGCCGCATTCGTCCTCTCCTATTCGTCCCAGGTATCGAAGCGTTGGTGGTCCGGTCATGAGTTGGCTCGTCGCGGGGAAGATTCGGGAGATTCTTCTGGGGAAAGTGGATGTTAGCCGTGGGCTGGACAACACAGCAGCACAACATCTAGCGGAGGTTCTGGCGAGAGTTCCCAGGGATGCTCCAGAGAACTGCATCGTTGAGTGGCGGAGACGTCACGGAGACGATGTCGACTATTACTACTACACCTTCGCCGGTGGCCTAGAGAATGCCATCTTGAGTGTTTTGCTGTTGGCTCAAGGCCGTGATTGTAGACCTGTGAGAGGCTCGGAGGGCTTGATTGTCCAGTCGGGAGAGCGCCTGGATCTGGGGCTGATACCAGAGAGTGCGGAGGCCGTCAGGCAGAGCGTGGAGGACGGTTGGCGCGCCTTTTCGTCCTTGGTGAATACGGGACCATTTGTTGACCTGCTTCCACCCAAGCTGGCTAAAAAGGAAGTACTGTCGCAGGTTCTGTACGGCTCCACTGTCTTGCGGGTGTGTGCCATGAATAATGCGCCTATGGTCAGTAGCGGAGGTCCTCTATGGTTAGACTAGTGTTCTGACATGCTAGGTTTCGACATTGGCGACAGTGTCGGCTTCGGCCCACCGCTGTAGGTGGTTCTATTGAACGAAAGGGCGTTGTTGGGGCACACTTCGTCATCTTGTGCAGCGCTAAAACGGGGGCATAAACTAAGCTGTCCCATATAACGGACCTTATCAATGTATAATTACTGGCTGGGTCTTTGGGGTTTTGATTCCATGAGTAACCCCCAGGGACCTCTTCGCAGTCTATCTGGGATACTCTTCAGTAACTTCTTATTCTCTATGATCTCACGAGCGAATTTTCTGGCGTCTCCAACAATGCTCATAATCGAAATGGGAGGAAACCAGAATGATGCTATGCCCAACGATACTTTTCCTAAGAATTTCCCGGTCTTTGTTTTGAGCCGCCTATGGGCTTCTCGTTCGAGGCTTCTTATTGAAGCCATATGTTCAGCTATAGCTGATTCGATCTCTTCTTCTATGCCCTGTCCCACTCCTATAAAATCTGCTCCCTCTTCCAAAGTCATACGCTTACGGGCAAGTCGAATTCTCTGCCGAAAATCTTCTAGGAAACCTTCTTTTCTTAGTTCTATTATGGCGTCCAAAGGTATGTTGCTTAGCCAATCCAGATTCTCGTGTTGAATGGCTGTAGTAATGGCGCTTGTTTGCCGTTCTTCCCAACCCAAAACTTTACTATTTTCAAGGTTACCATTTTCCACTCGCCACTTATACAGAGCCCAAATGTATCTAGGATACAGGGGAGCAAGATCCAGTTCGATACTCCCATGGAGTTGACCTTCCATCACACCAAATTCGGTAATAAAGGATACTAGCAAATCCTTCAGGTTCGGCTGTTCAGGCTTGATTGCCTGAGACTGTTCTTGAAGTGATCTCATCCGTTGAAAACATTGAGACAACCTATCGGCATCGTTTTGGGGCTCCCTAAAAGGTGCGGGAAGAAGGTTTACTCGTTTTATTGCCTTCTTTATTGCTCCGGCACCCACAATCTTCTGCGTATTTTCACTTACGTCTTCCCAATTAGAATATCCGGTATCGAGCAGATCATTCGCGTAAGCGGTGACTAATTCCAAACTGCGTTCAATAATCTTTTTCTCAATATTGAAATCAAAATCGCGTTCGCCTGGACACAGGATGACAAAAGGGGGATCAATGTTGTTAACAAAACACTGCTCAATTAGCAATAGATCCATATAGTCACGGAGTAAATTGATCGCGAGTGTAAGCCTTTTCGTTGGTGGCAGAAAATCAAAATTGCGAAGGCCCGATAAAGTATCGTCGTGACACACAATCGTATCTACATATAGTCCAGCAGAAGTAATTTGCCTTTTTAAATACAAGGGGCGGCTGACGCTGTATATAGGGAGGATGTCCAGAGAGGTGAGATTTATGCGAAGCTCCTCGTAGTGCTGCTTCCAGAAATTTTGAAGGTCTTCCAGGCGGCGCTTAATGGTGTAAATTACTTGATCCTCTGGTCTGCTCTTGATCCATTTGCTAATGCCAACCTTGGTGTCGCCGCCAGCTTCCAATACTTCTGCATACTGCTCCTTGAAACAGTCTCTAAGCAAGGCAGAATAAGACCTCTGTATCTCAAGGATTCGCTTGGCCTTAGCTTTAACCATAGCTCAACCTTCGTGGAGCTTCTGGAAACGATTCACACACCGAGGCTCTATCGTAATCATTGTAACACAAAGGGCAGTGAAGGAATGAATGAGCCGCCTGAATAATAAGCCAAATGATGATCCCGAAACGACAGGCGCATTCTGCTTTGACTAAGGCAAGACAAGAAGGCCGAGCTTAAAGCCCGACCTTCTTGTTAGTCAGTAGTCAGGCCCACAGCTTCATCTCTTTTTCTTTCCGCCACTCGCAAAGGATACCAGGGCCCGGTACTCCCTATTGTCGAGCGTCACTGAGCTCGCCTTATCTCCCTTGGTCTGGACCAGGTGGACTAGCCTCTGTCCCTTGCCAGCAGTCACTATCTTGGCTACTGTGATAGCACCATTGATCCTCTTATCGGAGTGCAGAATCGTCTCCCTGATACGCATAGCTCACCTCCTTCATTATTGTTTCCTCTCCGGCAGAACTGGCCCGACGAACTCCTCCAGTATGGCGTCCACGGCCTCGTTCAGAGCCTTGACCACGCTATCCCTCAAAGCCGTGATAGCGTTGGTGAGCTTGACCTTCTCCTCATCCGTCATTCATCGCTCCCTTCCCTCGGGTGAATTAAGAGGGGGGTACTGTGCAGTACCCCCCTCTCTGCCTTGGCCCTGGGGGATGGGCCCTTCTCCCCCACTTCCCTTTTCCAATCCCACCGACTCGTCGCGATCGGGAATGGATACCTGGTGGTCTCCAGGACCAAGGATTCCGGCTTGCTTCCTATTCGATTTCCTCAGCCTCTTCTACGGGCTCGCCTTCCTCGACCTGGCCCGTGATTTCCTCGGCCTCAGCTACAGCTTCGGCTTCCTCGCCATCGGCTATAGCCTCCTTCTGGGCTTCATCTTTCCACTGGACGTTCATGGGCATGACCAGCACCAGCGGTGATGAGCCGTGGCGGAACATCACGGGTCCTGTGCTGTGGCTCAGCCCCATGGTCACCATTCCCTCCTTGCCCCGGAGGTAGGCAAGAAGGTACTTCGCGCTTATCGCCACCCTGCCGGCATCGCCTTCGATGGTTACGGGAATAGTGGTCTCAGCCTTACTCAAATCCCCGCCGGCAGACGCCACCATGGTCCACCCGGACCAGACAAGGCGCACGATACCCGAGGCATCCGTAGCCACCTCCAGGATCCTGTGGACCGCCCGCTCGAACTCCGGGGCAAGCATCTTCACCTTGATTGGTGGGTCCTCTGGTATGAGCTGTCGGAAGTTGGGCGACGTGCCCTCGATCAGCCGGACGACCATCCTCACCGGCCCAAAGCATGCCTGGAGCAGGCTTTTGCTCACAGCGAGATCCAGTTTCCGTCGGGCAGTGAGCATCTCCACCATATAGCTCGAGGGTTGTGCGACCCGAGGTGTCTTCCGCCACAGGTGCTCCAGGATGCTCACAGATCTCGAGGGGATGATCACGGTTGCCTGCGAGGGAAACGCTATGGGGTAGGTCTGGTAAGCCATCCTGAAACCGTCCCCTGCGGCCGTTACCGTGGTCTCGCCGAGCTCCACTGTCACACCGTTGAGAACGGGCCTGGTAGTTTCCGTGGCACAGTACAGCGCCGCGGAGACGAGCGCGGGCACCAGGGTCTCACCGTCCACTGTTCCCTCCGCCTCGGCGTCCACCTTGGGGAAAGGCGGATACTCCGAGGTTTCCTGGGTTTCCGTTTCATAAGCTGCCTTGCCGCCCGGCCATGTGAGCTCCACTGTTTTGCCACTGGACTCGATGCCGAGCGTGTTATATCCTGGGATGCGCTTCAGCAGGTCCAGCACCGGCTTATAAGGCAGAAGGTAGCCTCCCTTTGCTACGCTCGAGGGCAGGCCCTGGGCCTCGGGAAACTCGATGGCTACCGCCGTTTCCAGGTCAGTGACCACTGCCCGCCCGTCAGCGATCAGGACATTAGACAGTACCTTGAGGGTGGGTCTCTTCGGGACCACCGCTCCCAGTAACTCCAGCACTTCTCTGAGCCTGATTACTTTCAGTTCCATCTCTTATCACCTCCTTCCTGGCCAGACTTCAACCGCCGGGAGGCCAGCCCCGGCGGATCCCCTAGAACATCCTCTCTTGAGTCGTGGCTGGTTGCGCCGGTCTCGCGGCCGGCGGCCGTGTTGGGGGCACCGCCTGAGACGGCAGCTGATGCTCACACTTCGGATACCGTTGGTTCGATTCCCATCTCCTCCTGGCCTCCCCGACCAGCCCGGGCACTCTCCTCAGCGCTGCTTCCAGGTCGCCCTCCACGACGGTGATTACGGGGTCGCAGTTCGGGTCCTGGACGCCTATACTCCCCTTACCCCCGTTGAGGGTGATTACTATCTTCATGTCTCACCTCCTTCACTGCTTTACTCCTGGCGCCAGCCGCCGGTCACCAGGACGTCTCTGGCCCGGTCCGCTTGCTCTTTGCTGACACGTTTCTCCAGCACCACCTCGCCCTCGAAGAGCCGCCGGTAGGTCAATTCTTCGCCCATTTGGCTCAGTTCCACCACCAACTCCAACGGCCCCGGGGCGCGGTAGCGCCATACTAGCTTTTGCTGCATACCCTCTTCTACATCTCCCTTCCTGTAATCAGTTTTCGCCTTTTTATCCCGGTCACTCTCTCTACGGCCTCAGGTGTGGCATTGACCGGGTGAAGCGTTCCTGCTTTCATGTCCAAGTAGAGCTGCATCCAGGTGCAGGTGCCCTCGATAAGCCTGTTGGCCACATCCAGCACCAGGGCAGCCATGGCCTGGTTTATGGCCGGCCCCTGCTCCACCGCCTCGGCGCATCCTGGTTGAATATTGCTCTGTACCAGGAGATCCGGCCTCTGTAGAGTGGGCAGCGGCAGGTAGCGGCACACCTCCTTCTCGACGTCAAAGGATCCCCGGAGCCACTCAGCACCGGCGTTGCCTATCAGCACCTGTCCCCAGTTATCTGCATTGCCGGCATCGATCCACCAGGTACGGTGTTGAGCTGCGGACTTGCCGATGCTGGCCCTGGCCACTGCATTGTCCACGCAGCCGACCACCACTGTATTGAATTCCAACAAAGTGTTGGAGAACGGGTTGAGTGAATACCCTACGGTCCGTCCCAGCTTCCTGGCAAGCCTTTGGGCCAGCGCCTGGGATTTGAACATCCCCAGTTCCTCTCGGTAGAAGTTCTGGCGCCGCAGGTTGCTCTCCTCCACCCTGTCGTGATCCACCAGGACCAGCCTGGCAGCCGGAGGCAGCAGCCGGCACAGTCCCTCGGCCGTAAACCCACCTGTACCGCCACATCCCACAACCATCACGGTGAAGCGGCTGCGGGTGAAGCTATTGTCCAGCCTGTACATCTACTTGAATACCTCCCCGATATCTACAGTCGCAAAGTACCCATATACTCCGACTCGCAGCAGGACCTCCGGCCAGAGCGTGTGCAATTTCCCCACCACCATGTAGAGGCGGAGCCCTTGTTCATCGCGATCGTCTGTCCAGCTGAAAAAGGCCTCCATCGTTCCATGGCTGTGGATATCCACTACTGAGCTCGGCAGCCGTTGATATTTCACACCGCCAGCGCTGCCTTTCTGGGGAGGCAGCCTAAGGCGGTATTCTCCTTCCCAGGTGACGGCCAGGTAGCGTTCCTGTTCAAAATTGGCATAAAGAGCTGAGATGGCGAGATCGTACAACTGCCGGGGTATCAGGCCCCGGGGAAGTTCTATCTTCTCCTCAGCAGGCAACAGACCTCTCACCTCAGCTGGTGCGATGCGCACCGTCGCTTCGAGCAGCGGCCCTCGACCCCGGACGAACAGTCCGTTCCCGGCCAGGATGTAGTCGTAGAAAAGGCCCGGCTCACCGACCAGGCCTTCCTTCTCACTAAACAGATAGCCTGCAGCTCTCATTTCATGATGTCCCTCACCTCACCGCATGGCACTAGATCGCCCAGGGGGAACCGCTTCTTGCCGTCTATCTCCTGCCACAGCTTGAGCAGGCTGTCGGAATATCTCTTCGAGCGCCCCCTATAGTCTCCCTCCATGCTGAAGAAGCTGAGAAAGAAGGACTCAGGGATCTGCCCCAGGTCCTCAGGGAACTTGTGCGTCCCCGGACAGGTTTGCCCGTTCCTGAACACATTGAACATGGGGGCGTGATAGACCTGGTCCTGAGGATGTTGCGGCCGTTTCTTGGCGGCAAACACCCACGGAGGCTGCCCCTGAGCACAGATGAATATGAGTCCCGGCATGGGTAGTGCCATGCGCAGAGGAGGCTTCAGGGGTTCTACCACCAAAGCAGTCTTCCAGACCCTGGGCGGATGCCACAGGGCCACCCGATTGCCTCCACCGCTGCTGGTCCACCACAGGACCCCAGCGGGCAGCAGGTCGGTGGACAGGGACAATTCCCGCGTCAGGGCTCCGACGATGTCCAGGGCAGACACCACACTGGTATGAATAATGCCCTTCTCCAGCACATGCATCACGATGGCGTCCCGGTAGAAGTCCAGGCGCACCTGGAGCTCATCCCCGGGCACCTCGAGGCCCTCCGGTAGGGCCCACTGGTACGGCGTCGGTTCTGCTTGCATTTGCTATCCTCTCCTCTATGAAATCAAGCAGCTCGGTGAAATGAGCGCTTAAATCATCACCCAGCCAGCCGGCCACTTCACGCACACGGCTCATGATGAGGTCGGACCGCTGCCATTCTTCGGTAAGGGCTTCGACATTTTCCCTGGACCACTCAATTGCTTCATAGCAGAGGTCCTCGTAAGTTGCATCCAGGACGAAGACCCCTGTTTCGTGACACCATATAGCGGCCCAGTCCGCTAAACCCTCAAACCTTGTGCCTGTCAAAATGCTGCGCAGATCCTCGAGAGGGAAGCCGTCGCCCACCCGCTCCAGTAGGGATACCGGCACAAGGCGAGCGCACTCTTCGGCCAGCGGCGTCCTTCCCTCCTCGTTTGACTGCACCAGGTAGGCCATCAGCTGGTATTCCGGGGCAAAGACATCGGGCTGAGTGTAGTCATCCCAATCCAGTCCCTGTACGTCAACTATGATCCCCCGAGTGAGGTCGTAATACTCCTCGACTATCCCATCCCTATAGTGAGCTGCTAGAGGGAAGTAGCGTGTTTCGAAGTGATCGGCAAAGACGGCTATTTGCGCAGCAAGGCCGCCAGCCCGGAGGATCTCCGCCTCGTGTTCGGGCAAGAACTCCCTGATCAACAGCACGAAGTCATTGTATTCCTCGTAACCGCCGATCCAGCCCCGCAGCGCCGAAAGCAAAGGCGGACCTCTCTTGAGTAGCCACCCAAGTACCTGGAGTGGGCCTACCTCAGACTCTTGAGATGCCATACTACTCTCCGCGTCGCCTGGCTGTAAGCTTCAGCCTCGTCAATCGCCTGGGATATCTCCTGGTCCAGGAAGCCGGCCTTGACCGGGTCTACCTGGCCGTCCTCTCCCACCAACTCCCCTGCCAGCTCGATGAGGCGCAGCCGTTTCTCAGGGACGGTCAATAGCACCCTGATCAGCCCCTGGGTATCGATCATCCCTTTGTTCCTACCCTCCTTGAGAACTCGATGATGGTATTCTCCCCCTCCTGCTTCTCCCTGGTCTCGGCGTTTGATAGTTCGGGGAAGAAGTCGGCCATCATCGACTTGACCTCCTCCACACCCAGGGCCGGATCCGGGTCAGGGAACTCCCGGCCGTCGTAGACAAACACCCTGGCCATAGATCACCTCCTTTCCATAACCTCGGTGACATGGCAACTCAACACAAACTCCCTACGGCACTTTGGGCAAACAAGGCTTATTCGCCGATGCTCGCCGAGGGCCATGTTGCTCATGACCTCCGGGATCTCCCAGTCCGCTGTTAACAGCGGCTGAGATGGTTCGCAATACGGGCAGTTAATCGTTATTGACATACCCCCCTTTCAGATTTCCTTCAGTTTCCTCTCAATGTAGCGCAGTATTTTCCCCAGCTTTTCGCGTTCCTCCTCGAGGTCGTCAAGATGGGGCTTTTCCACCACGTAGACGAGCGCTTCCAGGATAAGCCGCCAGCTCGACTCCGCGAGGGGTATAACGACGCCCCTTTTCTCCGGCCGCTTCATTGCCTCCTCGTTTCCAGTCTCGCAGTCCTCTATCAATTTGGTCTCTGGAGGCTCTATGTCGCTTGTCACTGAGCCATCAGGGTCGGGGCCGAGCTCCAGGGCTATCTCTATGGCCTTCTCCGCACTCTCCGCCTCCACTACTCTCTGGGCGTAGATTGTCCACTGGACAACATACTGGGGCATCCTTATCACCCCCTTCCTGTTAGCGCTTCCTCCGCATTTGGTCCAGGCCACAATTGCGGCACCGGTACCATGTGATTCTGCCCAGCTTGCCGAGTTTGACCAACGGGCCACCACATGCTAAGCACTTCATGGCTCACCTCGTCAGAAGAACTTGATCTGCTCGCACTCAGCGGCCTCTGTCTCCAACTTCTCTTCTGCCTTCGCCTGGCGCCGCCGGTCCCTTCGAGCGGCAACCTTTTTCTTGTGGATCCACCGCTTCAAGTCCCGCAGGTCTGCCTCGTAGTGGTCGGGGATACTATCTTCCCTGACGTCCTCAGGGAATTTGTCTCCCATAATCTTCGTCCCCAGGTAGATGTAGACCTTCGACCATTCCTCACCCATAGGGGCAGCTAATGACGCCGGGTAGAGGTACATCAGGGCTTCAAGGTCGCAGGCCTCATCCCCGTTCGCCTCCCCCTTTAAGCACTTCATCAGATGGGCAAGCCTGTGCAGGGGGAGATCACGCTTCATCCACTCAGGCATGGTGTCCTCCCAGCCCGAGGGAAAGACGATTATGGGATCGGTTAGCGCCCTGACCATCTCCTCTATGGGGTCTACTTCAGACTCTATCCGTGCGGGACTGTTCGGCAGGCCAGGAAGGCTCATCATGCCATCCGGCCGTTTGCCCATTCAGCCTCCTTTCATTCAGCGAATTCCTCGTGGAACCCTCCGAGCATGTACTCGGCATCTTCCAGCTCGGCGGCGAGCCCGTCCAGGTCGTCGCCCAGCATATCGTGCAGGGCTTCTGTGAGCTCGGCCCGGAAGGGCCTCTTCTCGACAGTCTTGCCCTGGCATGCCGGGCAGCCCTCCCCGGCCCAGAAGTGATCCCTCTCCTGGGGAGTCATGTCGAACTGGACATAGTCGAGCTCCCAGGGCTCACCGCATCGCTTGCAGTAAACATCCATCGCAGTTCCTTCCCTTTAGACACAAAGCGGCCACCCCCTTGCTGGAGTGGCCGCTCAGAAGCAAAAGAGTCCCCCTTGTGAAAGAGGGACTCTTTCCTTTTAGCCTTGGTGGGTTTTTACTGCCAGACTACACAGATGGTCAACTTTCCTTTGCACTTCTGAAGGTAACGGCTTGCCATAGCGGATAGCTTTGCGCCTTTTACTCTTGCTGACTCCCCTCAGCGTATCGCCCAAGTCAACATATAGGTAGACATACGAACTGGCCAGCCTAACCTTTACAAACGGCTTGAAAGTCAAGCCACTGATGCCTATTCCTTCGTGGTAATATAGCGGTTGTTCAGCGAAAAACACTTCAGCGTTGAACTGGCATAATGGCCGACCACGCTCATGCAAACCATGCAATACCCTTGACTCGGCTTCCAGTTCGGCTTGCCTTTGCGCCCTATCTTCAGACTTCCACCACTTGATAACACCCTCGGTAAAAGGCTCATAGTGGTGTTTTTCAGGATAAGGACAAGGCTTGTGGCCAAAGACACAGAAGCCACCACTTTGCAGGAATAGCTTGACCAAATGGGCTTGTCTGTCACCATTCGCCCATTTCGGCTTGTGCTTTGCCATTATTCCCCTATTCTATGGCAGTGGCCATGCGCCAACACTTCAGGCAGTAACCAATTCGGCTTCGGCTTCGCCCCTGACTTCGGCTACGGCTTCGGCCACGGCTTCGGCCTTTGCCAGTAGGGCATTGTTCAGCGCCAGCTTGTCGGCTTCCAGTATCGGCTTGCCAGCTTCGGCACTTGCCTGAATCTGTGCTTTGTAGCCGTCTGGACACTCAGTCGCAACACCACTGGCATAGGCCAGCAGATTGGCGACAAAGTTTTCCCGCACCATGCGGACACTGGCCGCTATCTCAGTGGCCACCTTCACGATTGGCCGACCACTGGCCGAGAATCTCACAGCGCCGTCTTTGTCATAGGCCAACCGTAGTGGTGCGCCCAACGCTTCCAACGGAATAGCCGTATCGCCCATTGTGTTAGTGGCCACGAAGAATGGAAGCCAGACTTGCTCCAAGTCTATGCTCCAGACTTTACGGCCAGCAGACTTCTGCTGTGTCGGCTGTAGCAAAGCCTTTATGTAGCTTGGCGATTCTGTCATACGCTCACCTCCCCTCTGTTCAGACTCAGCGGACTTGGCTTCACCTTGTCCACTGGCAATAGGTAAAGGTGGCGCATGGCCACTTGCCTTATGCTCAACGGTATTTTGCGTTTCACTCAGCGCATCGGCATTTGTGCGCCGAGCTATTCGGCTGGCCAACTGGCCCATACCTTTTAGGCACTTTGCCTGAGTGCCTATGCTGAGATTTGTGAATGTACTGGCTTCCAGCTTTGCGCTTTCAGCTTCGACTTTAGCTTGGCACAAAAGGAGCTATTGTGATACACGATAAACTAACACGGTTCTCCTCCCTCCCCGACCTGGGGCGTTCTTTGGCAAAGCAAAACTTTCAGCAGGGCAAGGAGGTCATGGGGTGAGCTCGCAGTCGGTTATAGCTTGGCCAGGACAGGGCGCAAAAGGCTCAAATGAGGCCTGTATTGCTTACGGACAAGTCTTTCTTCATCTGGGGCCTAAAGAGCGGCGCTACGGGGCAGTTTTGAGGTAGTTAGCGCTGCTTTCGCTCGCTATTCTTCTGAGCAAAGTATTCCAGGCTGAACTGAGGATAGAGGGTTAGCTGGGGGCGATACCACTGCAGTCGTGTGGCCCTTTTACCCCTGGAGGAGAGGCGATAGTAGACGCACGGCGGAGCCGACGGGGAGTTCTGCTGAATATATGAGGGGTCCTCTTTGCCTGTCCGTCTAATCCAGCCTAACTGCTTGAGCCAGTGGAAATACCTGTAGAAACTCTGATAACGGGCGCGGTGGAGCTTGTAGGGGATCCTCTGTCGGTGCCACTCGAGACGCTCGGCATACTCATCGCTGGTGTAAGGTGGTTGGTGCCTTATTTCTCGCTCTCCGTTCTCCATGGCCACCGCGTCCCTGGCATAGGCGCTGCGCAGCATCTCCTTGTAGTGGAAGAAGATGCGCTCGGCGTAGTCGCCCTGATCAGGGTCTATTTTGGGCGTCCCTTCAGGTCCGAGTCCGAGGAGGTAGTCCCTGATGAACATCCCAGCGGTGGTCGGCCTGAGAAATCTTTCCCTCCGGGGCCGTCGGTATTTGCGCTCTTTTCGTTTTTCACCGAGATATTCCTTGATCGGTACCCCACCTATCTTTGGATAGAGAACGCGCTGTGGGTTTGACCAGTCATCATCTGATGCCTCAATGCCTTTCCTGGACAAGCGGTAGAACCTTCTTGGCGAGGCAGCAGGGTGATCACGCATGCTATCCTGTGGGCCTGACCTCATTTCTTTCCCGGTGAATTCCACCCACTCGAGCTGTTTCAGCAGGTGGAAATAGCGCTGAAAGCTGTGGTAGCGGGACTTGACCAGCTTGTATGGGATGCGCCGAAAATACCAGTCAAGCCTCTCGGCGTACTCATCCTCGGTGTAGATGGGGAGGCCTCTCTTAGCTCGCTCCTCATCCTCTCTAGCCACCACATCGTCAGCCCACGAGCGGTGCAGCGCCTCTTTGTAGCAGTAGAAGATGTCCTGCACAGGAGCGCCTAGTTCCGGGGCAATCGTAGGCGACCCCTCGGGACCATGACCGAGAAGGAACTCCCTGATAAACCAGCCGCAACCGAAGGGACGAAGGAACCCGCCGCGACCGGGTCTAAGTGCCGTTACCATTGTGTAGCTCTCCTGAACACACCCCAGAAGACCGCCATCGCTGCCGCCGCTACCAGTATCGTGCTGAGCTGCTCACTGTACCACTCGAGCTCAGCCGGCGTGACTCTCATATCTTCAAGCACTGTCAGGGTGGGCGCGATAAGCGCTATTGGCATCTTGCTGCCTCACTATTCCTCATCCCGGAGTATTTCCTCGGCTTCCTCAATTGCCTCCTCTGCGATTAGTGCTGAGGGCCACTCCACCTCTCTCGGCACCAAAGCCCCATCTTCCTCGACAAACCTGAAGGCAAAGGACCTATTAATATCCTCAAAGTTTTGGACAAGAACCCCACTAACTCCTCTCCAGAGTGGTGCCCCGCAATTCAGGCATACTAGAACCGGCTGCTGAGGGGCGTTGAACGCACTGCTGGGGGGAGACATCCCCACCACACCGCACTTCGGGCACTGCATGTACTTTCCCAAGATGCGCAGCACGAAGGGGTTGTCTGGGCATAGCACCTGCACTGCGTCAAAGGCGGGACAGCGGAGGCCGCTTTGTTGGACGCATCCCTCCTCGCCGAGCTCGCAGGATTCGCAGAAATGCTTGAACAGAACCTTTGCCACTTCATCCGGCTGCGGTAGTTCGGATTGCTTTGTTTCGTCTACCATATTGCCTCCGTCATAAGGTCGTCAAACTTCTTAGCATGGGTCATTTCCACCACCGCGGCCGCCACCTTGGTCATCTCGGCGCTGTGGCCCTCCTCCAGATCCTCGGCACCCGACCTGTGGTGGGCCAGTTCGTGGATCAGCGTGTCCACCGTCCACCTGCCTCGCTCCAGCTGGTCGGAGGCGATGAAGATCTCCCGGGTTGTCCTGCTGTACAGGCCGGCCGTCCTCACCCGGTCGCTGGCGGGCGGGATGATAGCCGCGTGCACGGGCACCGGAGTGAACAGGAGCCGCTCCACTATGGCGCGGGCCAGCATCAGATGAGACAGCTGCCTGGGGGTCAGGCTCTCATCAGGGACCACCTGCACATCCCTGAGCCGCTCCTGGGAGGCCTTGACCAGGGCGACGTCGCTGGTAATGGCCCGGGACAGGGTCTCCCTGACATACCAGCTGACCTCCACCGAGACATAGCCCAGATGCTTCACCGTCCCGTCCCAGCGCTCAGTCGTGCGGATAACCGCGTTGTCGCCGAAGTTGTCTTGCCAAGCTGCCCTCCAGGCTATGGCCTGCTCCTCGACGAAGTCGGCATACCTCTTTCCTGTCACCGGTTCCACACCCATGGACCAGGAGTCCATGTTGACCTGGTGGTTCTCGTCGGCCTCGAGCAAGGGCGGGTCGGCCACCATCTGCAGGAACACCCGGAGCAGATCCGGGTTGGTGACGCAGCACCACAGCCTGCCCATGTCCACCCACAGGTCTTTTTCGTCCCTTGGGCCGTGGCGATCGGGGGCCATGTCGAATCCCCACAGGTTATACGAGAACGGGCTGCTGATGGGCCGCATGTAGATGTCGCGGGCGTATATCATGGAACCCTCCGGGAAGGGGTGCTCGATGAGCTGGTTGTAGCGCCTCACCGGCTGGGCCAGGCGGCTTGGCCCCTCGGCGACGATGGCGCTTCGGGGCAGGTTGACCGCAAACCGCTCCTCGAAGGCAGAGCCCCTGTAGCCGATGATGTGGAACCTGGTGCCCGTGGTGGTCCCATTGGGTCTCCAGAGCGCGGCCAGGGTCTCCGCCACTCCGTTCACTCTCTGCTTGAGGAAGACCATCCAGAGATCCCTGTCCACCGTCTGCATCTGGACGGAGTAGCCGCCGCGGATCAGGGCCAGGGCGGCGATCTTCATGCCCTCGCCGAACTTGCCGCGGGCCCAGTCGGGCTTGGGCTTGGGCGGGCCGAGAAGGAAGTCAGCCACGGCCACCCCCCTGCCCTGATCGGAGATCCACAGACCACGGTCATCGTAGCCCCACTTGTATGCCTCGGCCTCGTCCAGTGCGTTCTGCACGATATCCCTTATAGCTTCCCACTCGCCCCAGTCCTGGCGCCAAGTGGCAGTGGGGCCGATGATGATGAGCTGCCAGCCCTGCGGCTTCCAATGATTCTCGTAGTCCTCCATCGACAGGACTCTGGGAGGTGTAGTGGCTATCACCATTACCTGGCTCCTTTTGCCCTGGCTATCGCTTGCTGGAAAGCACTATCCAGCTTGTCCCGATAGCCGATGTCCTCGATGGTGTAGGCAAGAAACTCCGGGCTGTCAGCAAGGTACTCCAGCTCACTCTCGCGCCGCGGCCGGGGCTCGGTGGGCACGAGCTTTGTGTGTTCCGATTGCTGGCGCTTTGGCTGGATAACAAGTATGTGGCCAAACCGGCTAACCTCAGATGGCTCTGCCCCGCAATCGTGGACGACCTTCCATGCCTGCTTCCAGGATGCCGCTTTCTCTTCCCATTCAACTTCACCAAACCGGTTCTTGCAGACGATGTGGATCACTGTCTGGGGCAGGAGCTCTTGGTCAGGCTCCTTCAAGGCACCCTGGACGAACATTCTGACCACCTTGACCATGAAGAACCCCAGCATCAGGAACGCCGTGAGGCCGATGATACTGTCAAACCAGCCGGGCACTGCCAGAGTCTGGGCGAGCAGCTCAACAGAGGCCTGGTCTCCGGCAACGATGTCCGTGAGTTCGCCGGCATTGATCTCGAGGAAATACCGCGCCAGTGAGGTCGAGGTTACCAGATAGCCCTGGGGAACATCTCTTGCTATCCCGGTGACCACCAGGGTCTCGGAGAGAAAGGCGACGTCTAGATTGAATAGCATGGGCTCGGTGGTGACGGTGATGATCTGCTCCCAGCCCAGGTCGAAGAGCATCCCGGTGCCCGCGGGGACGGACATGACCCCTCCCAGTCCCTGCACCAATTCCTGGTAAGTGCTTGCCAGGCTGACCAGCCACTGTCTCTCTCCAATGGTTACTATTGCTTGTCCCGGCATCTTATCCCCCTTCAGCCTTCCTGATCCTCGGCTCCCCAGAGCCTGTCATACCACTCTCTGTGTTCCTCACCGGCGACCTTTCTGTAGCGCATGGTTGTTCCTATATTGGCATGTCCCAGGTGCTCCTGGAGCAGACGAAGCCCATCGCCGGAATCATCCAGTTTTACTGCGCGCACGGCGAAGGCGTCTCTGAGGCGGTGGGGGCTGACATGGTGCACTCTCCCTGTCTCCGGATTAGCCAGGTCAGGCAACCCGGCTGCTCGGGCACAGTTTACGACCACATGATAAGCCTGACGGCGGCTGATGCTGAATAGGAGCTGTCTCCCGTTGTGGGACACCGGACCGCCGCGCTTGATGTAGTCCCTGAGCAACCCCAGGGTATCGCCATCGATGGGCAGGGTGCGCACCCTTTTATGTTCCTTTGCCTCAGCTACTGCCTTCTCCACCTTTGCGCCACACCCAGGGCAAAATAGATGACTTTTCGCCAGACGGGCGTTGCACCCGGGGCAAGAGAGCTTCAGCTTGGCCTTCAGGTGTTCGATGGTCACCGTGCTCTGGGCGAAATCGATGTCTTTCACCTCCAGAGCCAGGGCCTCGCTGATGCGGCAGCCGATCCTAGTCAGCATTCGGATGAGCAGCTTGTCCCGTAGGTTTCCAGCAGCCCCTTCAAGCTGCTTTGTTTCCTCCATTTCCAGGTATGCTTTGGTCATGTTGTATTCCCCTTCACCCCGCTCCAGATCCTGTGGAGCTCCTTGTGATGTCTGGCCTCCTCCTCTGCTATGTCCCTGACCGCCGGCTCCACTATGCCCAGGATGTGCGGCAGGTCGTTGAGGACAAACTTGAGGAGCAGAGCGCTCACCATGAAAGTGACTGTTGTGTTGATAGGGTGCTCGTTCATCTGTGCTTACCTCACTAATCCGAACATTTGCATCCTGACAAAATCGAAGTCTAAGCGCCTTGATGATGCACCGATAGCACGAACCTGCCCCCCGATGTTCATGTCAGTGTCAGGCAAAGTAAGGGCAATTGAACCCATACCCACATCATCGATGTAGTAATCAACACCAGCAAGTGTTCTGACCACTTTGAGCTTGTACCAAGTCGATGCTGCGGGTACAACAGTACTCGGGGAGCGAGTTGACGCAAATCCGCTCCCTGTGACCATCGCCCAGAACCCATCCCCCAGTGACGTATCGAATTCGAAGCCATAACGGTCTTGGTTTCCGGGGGTATTGTACATATTGTCCATCACACCGATGAAGTAAATCACGTCCGTCACAGTCGTCAGGTCCAGCCTGACTATGAACGTCAAAGTCCACAAGTCGTTAGGCCTGATTACATTCGCAGAGTAGCTCGTTCCCTGATACAAGGAAAAACTGGCGCCAGCACTAGCCATAATCATGTATGCGCCTGGGTGGTTGTCATCACCAGGGTTGGGTGATTGACTACCTGAACCCAAAGCAGACCACCCCAACTCACCAATTTCTCCTGCTTCATACGTGGCACACATGAAGTCATCAATGAGGTCGGGATTCGCTACAGGGTCAGGGGTTCCACCAGGTGCAGCTACCCACGCGGGCATCCCACCAACAACACTCAAGAACTGGCCGCCAGCACCAATTGCTAATTGCTGAATAACGGCTCCAGCACCGGCAACGAAAATATCTCCCTGGGCGATTAAGATATTCCTGAGCACGTATTGGGGATGGTCATCGTCAAGCAGTGATAGAGCAGTGTGCGCTAACCCATGGTCGAGCTCACCACACTCACCAGCGTTCTGATGACTGTGATCTGGGACTTCCGACGCCAATCCGCCAGACGCTTCTTCCTTGAGGTACTGGGGATGGTCGTCGTCTCCTAATGATGCAGGTGTATGTGCTAAACCGTGGTCGAGTTGACCGCATTCTCCCGGGTTTTGGTGCGTATGGTCAGGCACTTCAGAAGCCAACCCACCAGAAGCTTCTTCTTTAAGGTATTGAGGATGGTCGTCATCAAGTAAGGATAGGCCTGTGTTTGCTAGCCCATGGTCTAACTGTCCACCTCTGCCTCCTCCTGCTGCTTGGTGGTCATGGTCCACAGGGTTTTGGAGGTCGGCGAGCAAACCAGATAAGCCCGCAACATTGATTTCATCAACTCCGCTATCTTCGTGGCTGGCTGCATGTGGTCCAGGTGCCCCACCAGGCTGCCAGATTGGCACTCCACCCACTACTGTTAGTACTTCTCCTGGTGCGCCGATACCCAAGCGCTCAACATCTACTGGGCCACGTATGAATATATCGCCCTGGGCCGTTAGCATATTCCTGGGAACGTACTGGGGGTGGTCATCATCGCCCAGTGATGCTGGTGTGTGAGCGAGTCCATGGTCGAGCTGCCCACCCTGGCCGCCGCCAGCTGCTTGATGGTCGTGGTCTGCTGGATTCTGGAGGTCGGCGAGTACACCAGGCAACCCGGTGACGTTAATCTGGTCGGCGCCACCGAGTTCATGTGTTGCTGCGTGGTCACGAGGATGGTGGTTGTCAGGACCTACGCCGGCTAAATCGGCATGCCGGTGAGCATTTTGTGGCCCTGCTAGTGAACCATGGTGTTGCGCATCCAACGTCGGCCGCCACTCCCAGCCTGTCGGGCCACCGATTATCAGGCTGTTGCTGCCTTTGTGCTTCAGTAATATGTTCAAGAGCACAGAGCGGATGGTCTTACGAGATAGCCGTGGCAAGAAAAGTTTGACCATCACACTACTCCGTTATCTCACTGCTCCCGTATGCGTGGGGGTACTGAAGTGTGCTTGGAATGCACTTTGGCTCAGTGTCGAGAACCCACATTTCTCACAATACAGCCCCTGGGCTTTTGCTCGTCCGAGTGCTCTATTGTGACAGCTACATGTACACCGAGTGGATCCGGGCTCCAGCTGAACCACATTCCCACACTTGCACAGGAACAATCCAGGAGCTAAGAACGGCATGGATAACTCCTCAGTAACGCACTCGTAATCATGTCGTCAAACTCACCAGTACAGATTCAAACGCGCCGGTGTCGTTCTCCGCGATTATCCTGAGCTCGGACGATTGCCCGGGGCGAGCAAGAATAAACAAATAACCCTCGTTGCTCGCTGAGGGCTCTGGGGCTTCCGACAACACCGGGACCCTCCGGGCGCTCTCAATCACCGACGGCACCATCGCCAGCACAACGGCAACCATGACAACCGACATTGCCATAGCACTCATGAGCCATTCGGTGTCAATGACCTCTGTGGATTCCTTAGTTATGTCAGTGGTCATTTTCAGCGTATCCGCTCTCTCCTGGAGCGAAGCAGCCTCTCAGCCTCCCGGCGCACGCACTCCACGTCGTCCTCCGGACACACGGCCTCGGCCAGGTTGACCGCCCATGACCCGTATTTCTCGATAAGCGGTTTCTTCTCCTCCCAGGGAATAGAGTGGTGGCCTGGGTTGGACAGCAGCGACCGTATCACGGCCGCGGCCATGGCCAGCACAAATATCGGCATCATAGCGCCCACGACGTCGCCCACGGAATCGGCCATGTTACTCTTCCCTCTTCACTAGTCTCTTCACCGCTCCCGGAACCCGCTTGGCCTTTGTGGTGACTACTTCCACTCCCTTTTCTACTCCGCGTTCTATCTTCTCAGGAGTGAAGGTTTCCGTCATCTTCGGAATCATCATCATGAACATCATCATCATCATGGGCATCATTGCTGTGATGGTACTAATGGTCTCAGAGATTGTGTTCGCTCCTCCACCAATTAACGTGATACCACCCATACCCACAAGTAACCATGCCCACCATGGAAACTGTTCCGGAACAACAGGTGTCACCAATGGGTAGTACCAGAGCTCTATGAGCCAGCGCTTTCCATCGGTGCCGAATGTGTAGACGTTAATTTGAAATAGAGCTGCTTTGCCTTCGGCACTGGCGACGATGGCAGCAGCAATTTCCTCGCCTGTTGTGGTCTCATCAGTTCCTACATCCCACCACACATACGTCGCGCTACTGGCGTACGCTTCATAACCTGAGAACGATTGTGAATATACGAGTTCCCACGCTGATGTGCTCAGTGTCATTGCTGCTTCCCCTTTACCGATTCTTTGTCTATTTGCCCTTCTGTGTACAGATATCCCAAAATCACCAGGATACTCAGTACTGCACCAGCAACAATCATGAACTTGTCCGAAGCTGCTGCTCCCCAGAACAGTGTGACCACGCCGGCAATTTCACCCGCTACTGCGTTCCATAGTTTTCGGCTTTTGAGCTTGTCTGGGATTGTCATTGTTCTCCTCCATTGTTACTTAGGCATCATCGCCGGAATCATCATCATGAACATCATCATCATCATCATGGGCATCATTGCGCTAATCATGTCGGCGGATCCACCAGTTCCGCCATTGTTGCTTGAGTGTTTCTCGTAGATTGTGTAACCTGCTAGCCCGCCACCAATCAACCATGGAATTATCGCCCACGCGAATGATGGGTTAACTAATGCACTCGGATATACGTCCAGATCAGGAATCAGCCCGACGTCCAGGAACCAGCGTGTGGCTTTCGGCTCATCGGTTGCTTTCCATATAGTGCAATACAGTGGGGTTACTTTCCCCTCGGTGATGCTCGATAACTGAGCAATGAGTTCATCAACACCGAGCTCTTCGGGTGTTCCGAAGTCAATCTGATAGCGTACCCAGGCACCTGGGTAACCACTTACGAATACCTGAGAGTATGCGTGCTTCCAGGCAATCATCTCCCTGGTGCTCAATGTCATTCCATCGCCTCCGGGAGCTTAGGTACCATACTAGCCATCATCGCTATGAGCATCATTGGCATCATCGCGGTCATCATTTCCGTGGTGGGGTCAGGCTCGGGTTCGCCCTCTTCCTCTTCCGAGAAAAAGCAGTCGGTGTCTCCATCCCTGAGAATTGTTGTGCCATCGAGCTTAGCGATGTACTTGTCGACATCGATTGCCTTCCCGGGCTCCAGCCCGAAGTCCTGATAGTAACCTCTGACGTCCTGCACATAGGTAATCCAGTCTGCACTCTGGGAGACTGTGATTTGTGCGGATGCAGTGTTCCAGTTTCCATCAGGCATTTTCATCGCGATGGCAACGGTTACAGTTTCTTCGATGCCTCGGTGGTCGAACGTAATCCTACCATCGAAGTAATCTCCCGGACTCACAGGAACAAAGCTCCCTGGTGAGTGCCACCATTGCTCTAGCTGTGAACCGTACTCAGCAGTTAAGTTCCTGAATTCTGAGGAGCCAACTGTGTTGTGATAGCATTCGACATCGGTGTCCCTGAGGATTGTGAGGCCGGTTGTAGGCCAGGCAATGTATTTGTCGACGTCAATTCGCCTGCACGCTTCGAGACCAAAGCGCTCATATGTCCCCACAACCACACAAATCGTCTCCACCGGGTCGAGGGTATCAGGTAAGCTTACGGTGATAGGTGCAGTGTTCCAGTTGTCGTCGGGCATTTTCATCGCTGCAGCTACATTCACTGTGCATGCAATACCGTTGAAGTTGAACTTTATCCGAGCACTCCACCCATCACCCTGAGCTATCGGAACTGCACTCCCAGGAGCGTGCCATGATGGCTCCTGGTCTGACCCGTACTCCGCAGTCAGGTCGGTAAATGTCGGAGAACCCACCACCCTATTCAGGTAGACATCGCGGTCCCAGTCGCCGATGGCCTTGTTCTTGTTCTTGTCGAAGATGTACTTTTCGCAGTCTATCGTCCTTCCGTCACCCAGGTCGAATTTGCTGTATGTGGCCTCAGGAAGCTCCCAGATAACCGTTGTCCAAGCACTGGTCGCATACAGGAGCCCATATTGCTCAGTGGTGTTCCACCTGTCGGAGCCCATGTCCATGTGGCAGCCGGCATAGACGAAATCCGCAATCACGGAATAGTACTCGAACGTGAGCCGCGCTTTCCACTTTTGGCCATCGAGTATCTGAATCCTGGTCACGCCCTCTGAGTGCCACCAGGGCTCTTGCTCTGACCAGTATTCACAGTGCAGGTTCCTGAAGTCCACTACCCCATACCCCCTATCATGGCCATGGCAGCCTGCAGCATCATCGTGAGCACCATGGCGCCGGCCAGCTCAGCCGTCGTGTCCGGGAGCGGCGTCGGTTCAGGCTCTGCAGTTTCCTGGACACTTACCACCAGGCCCTCCCAGGTAGGCAGAAACATCCCAACTGATCTTGCCTGTCATACTAGCTCCTCAATGCCCCGGCCATCATGCCGACCATTGCCACCGGCACCACCAGTCCCATCATCGTCGATACGATGTCCATCGATGATACCTGAGTCTGCTGTAACAACCTGAGCATCCTGTCCCCCATAGGCATTCCATAGCCCCAGGAGTCGTCCTTCTCCGCCGGAGCCCCAGCCCCCTTAACTGAGACGCTGGCTATCGCCTCTCTCCAGACCTCTGAAGGAATTTGTACCATATCCCACTCAGTGACAGCGGGGAAGTATCTCCAGAAGAACTCCATGATCAGCCCTTTGCCGCCAACGATAAAGGGCGCTGCGAAGCTGGTCCCCGTCTTAACGGTAAATGAGGTGTCAGACTCGGCTGATGCCAGCAGAATATTCACTCCATAGAACACCAGGTCCGGCTTGACCAAACCGAGAGGCGTCGGGCCCCGCGATGAGCTCTCCCAGACATCGAAGGGCGAGAGGGTCACCGCCCCTGCAGCCCAACAATGCTCACTCGCCGCAGGCAGGTCTATAGTCCCTGAGCTTGGGCCGCTGTTGCCCGCCGCAGCCTCGATAGAGACGATCCCACCCAGTGTTTGCTCTCTCAGGGTTTTCAGAGCAAGCCTCAGCGGGTTGTCCGGGTCCCCATCGTCTGGAGTGCCAAAGCTCATATTTACTGCGTTGGGAAACATATCGTCGGTCGTCTCGAGACCCTTTGCCGTCGCCTCCTCGTAGATCCTCAGGACCTCGTCTATTCCCTCGATGACGTCCTCAGTACTGCCCTTGCCGTCATCACCGATGATCTTGATGTTGATCACCTTGGCTCCAGGGGCCAGGCCGGCTTCCTCACCTACGGCGTGGCGGCCACCACAGATGGCGTAGGCTACTCCAGTCCCGTGGTTGAACACATCATCGGCACTGGGGGAGGTGGTCAGGTTTATCTCATCTACCACCTTGCCCCTAAGGGAAACATGGCTCTTGCGTATGCCTGTATCAAGAACACACACCGTGTACCCGGTGCCGAGGAGCGGTGGGGAGTAAGATGCCCTGAGGTCGTAGAACATGGAGGCCAGGGCAGCCTGGGACGACGCATAGACAGAAGGTGTCACCTCCGGGGACCCCGGCGCCAGCACTACCTGGTCGGCCGTGTGGACTCCCGATACCTGCTTGACCAGGAGCCCTGGTATGACCTTGAGCTTCTCCACGGCGGCCGGCTCAAGCTCGCAGAAAATCTGGCCCAGCCTTTCAGCCTTCTTGATGCCCTTGCCTCCAACTTTCAGCACTTCGGCTTCGATCCTCGTAAGCCCCAACCCCTTGTCCACAATCGCATATCTCATATGTCACCCCAGCCACTTGAAAATCTTGGCGTAGATGATGCTGCCCACGGCTATTAGTGTCGTTCCGCAGGTTATCAGCACGTGGCCAATGTCGGCATTGGTGGCGATTTCCACCCCGATTCCTATACTCCCGACCGAAATCCCGAGAATCTCGATAATTAGGGCCAGCTGGTGAGCATTCATACCTCTCCTTCCATGTCTGACATGCTGGCAACGACCTCACTTTTAGGTACTGGTGTCACTGCTATGCCTTCATCGCGCTCTTAGCCATGTACGCTATGAGACCCAGCAGCGCGATACCGGTAAACCCGGCAACCACCACTTGGATGGGATCGGTTTCGATAGCCGCAATTGATGATGCGAATGCCGAAACACCTTCCACGACTACCTTTACCTCCCCCGAGAGCGGGATGTAATAGACATCGAAGCTATCGACGTTCGGGTGGGTGCCAGGAATCCCAGGCCACACAGTCGGGTCGCCGAGCTCCACAGCCAAATACTGCAGCCCGGTCACGTCGAACCGAGCAGCGATACCACCAAAGCCAACGATGGCTATGTGATCGGTGCCCGGTGTCACCACTTCATTCGCCACGTTCCGGTAACCCAGTGTCACCTCCGAGGCCGCCAGGTACGCACTGTAGAAGAACAGCGGCTCTGTAGTTGGGTCGGCATTTGCATCATAATCCGGGGTAGTAAAGTCGAGCTGGTATGTCTCGTCTCCGGTCTTCTGGATTGTCAGCCTTCCTGTGTCTCCCATTAGTCACCTCCTTCCCTGTATTGTGGGTAGCTGGTCGGGATGTCGTTATTCACAGACTCCATACCTCCTTGGCGGTTACCTCAAAAAGAGCTTCTCAGCGTAGTCTCTCGACGACTGGTAAAGCTCATACTGACTTGGTGTTTGTACTTGCTCTATCTCAAAGACCAGCAAGTAGCCATTTGTGCTGTCCATGTAGGTTACGTAGGCATACTTACCATCCACGAATACATTCCTTGAGTCCGTTGCGCCAGGTATTGACCAGCTATCAACCAGCCTCAGGTTCAACGGGTCTGATGCATCCCAGATGGTTACGTTGAACAAGTTCAGGTATTCAGCCCCAGCCATGACCAAATACTTCCCATACCAGGACATCCAGTACGGGCCATGTGTAGTTATCTGGGAGATCTCCACTGGAGCTGTAGGATCAGATACATCATACACAGTGAGGTTTCCTTCTCCGCCTGCATGCACGCCGGTGAACACATATGGTCCTCGCTTGGTCAGGTGTGCATAACTGTTCCCTGGAGTGGCTAGTGCACTGCCCACTATCGCTGGAGCAGCAGGATTTGACACATCGATGACCACGAGTGAGCCCCGGTCTACTGCCCCACCACCATAATGTGTTGAAGCATAGGCGTAACGACCGTCAACGTGGATGTCGTGAATACCGTCAAGCAAGGGGTCGGTGATGGCTGACAGTATAGTGGGATTTGTGGGGTCTGATACATCAATGATCGTGAAGTAATCGTCATCGCCGATTACTTCGTAGCCGCCATACGCTGCAACGAAGAGTAAGTCATCCACCAAGAATGTCCCGTGTCCGGTATCTAGTCTCACGGCGTCTGTTAAGGTGCTCAGGATGAACGGAGCGCTGGGATTTGAAACATCTATGACCCGGATTCTGTTGGCGACATCAGTTGAGTACACGTAACGGCCGGATTTGCGTAGGTCGATCCCATAGACGCCTAATGTTGAGAGCAGTACAGGAGCACTCGGGTCATACACATTCCAGATCCTGAGGCCCGGAGCTGCCCTGGAGTTCTGATAGAGGTAGCCATTCTCGACAACGTTATTCCGTAGGGTATCACCAACTCCCGCTAACGGTGCACTCTGGTATATGAGTTTGAGCTTCGGGTCCGACTCACCGGTGATTGCGTCTATCTGTTGTGCAATCCAGCTCATGGATACTACGTTCTGTCCTTGCGGTTTCATTAGCTCAGACTCCATTCAGCTAGTGTTATGGTGTCGTTGTTTTCTGGGTCATATACACACCGAGCATACGGAACCTCGGCGTCCAGGTTGTAGACTTCAAGCTTATTCGCACCTACCACAATCGGGTCACCATGGTCCTGCCAATCATCACCTGCATACATCTGCATCTGCAGCGACCCGGCTCCGGTTGCTTGAAATAGAAAGGTCTTGTTTGGATAACCCCACACTGGAATAGGGTGTGATGTCTGGGCATCGCCACCTGTGGCAAGGCCTTGCCAGAGAGTGGAAGTGTTTATCTTGTACGCCTTGATTAAGATAGGAGTAATCGGGGCACCATCCATTGCGTACGGACTGTTCTCGTACAGCGGCCCGACACTCACAGACTCTGTGCCACCCTCCAGCCCGAAGAACAGGTTCGCATCGCAGTATTGAGAAGCAATCGATGCGAGACAATACGGCTGGACATTAGCAACCAGTGCACCAGTGGGTGAGCCAAGTAGACACACTGATATCAGCTTGCCATCAATGAATGCCATGATGTTATTCCGGTTGACTTTGAGAACGTAGGTATGGGCGGCCGTATTATACGTAGCTGGGAGATGAGTCAGGATGTTCAGGTCAACACGGGTGAAGTTTCCGTGCCCGTCGAACCTGTTCCAGAAGTGCGGGTCACCCAGCATGAAGAAAGCACATGTTGACTGACCCCCGCCTCCGGCTTCGGCACCGAATAACTGCCAGGTGCTACACTGAGTTGCGAATCTCGTACTCAGAATATAGTAACCATACCTCCATGCACACTTTGAGTACATCTTCGAGAATTGCCCAGGAGCACCGCCAACAATGTATCTGTCCTTGAACCACTCACTGAAACGGACGCGTTTTTGCTCGCTGTCGACAGCGTTGAAAAACAGGTCAAGGTTTCTGTCTTGTTTATGCTCCCAGACGGAGGGCATAAGAACATCTGGGTTCATACGTTCAACTAAGCCGACTCCTGGATTACCCTGTGGTCTCATGGGTATCGACTCCTCATACCATGATTCCTGTCTCGTGTATCATGAGTACCTTAACCACGTTGGCTGACTCGGTTTTCAGGTTAACCTTGCAGTCGTCTGGTACAGGCAGAGTGAAGCTATACAGGCAGCTCGCCTCTAAGGGGAAACCTGAATTCAGGAATACGTCCTGGCTCACTCCGCTGTGTGCGATGGACACGGCAACCCTGTCCGCGGTACGCAGCGCAATCGTGATTATGAATGTAGCGTCTGTGCGAGTCGGAGATAATGGACTCGTCAGTATCGGCTCGTTGGCTTCAGATGCTACACTGAACAGAGCCAGTTTCCTGATCGGGGTAATCTTGCTCACAAGATCAGAAATACCGGAAGCGGCTGTTGCTTCAATCGGTGGCTGCATCATATTTCACCTTCCCCCTTAATCAAAGGGCTGGGTGCCGCTCTTGGGGGGTACCCAGCCCAAATCGCCTGTGCCACGGTGCTCCCGCACCGGCTGCATCTCTACCCCGTCATAATTCAACCACGTTACGATCAGTCGAGCTCTTGAATGAACTTGATGCTGGCAGCGTCCGAAGAGGACTGTGCCAATCACGGCAGGCTAGGTCCAGTCTTCCCACACTACCAGCAGTATTCTGCCTGTGGTGTTGGTGCCACCAGCATTGTTTATGGTACCGGCGCCGGTTATGGTGAACTCCGCTGTCAGGTCGGCCACTGCCCACGTTCTTGCGTGTGCCATGGCAGCATGATTACCGATTGCTGCAACGACGTCCGCTTTCGCATGGACAGCGTGATATGTCGGGTTGTCATCGTGGTCACCCAAGCCGGTTAAGTCGGCAGTGGTATGGGCGACGTCAGCTGCCCCAACCCCGTGCGCTATTTCAGCGTGGTCAGCCTGGGAGACATCTATACTCAGCACTGACCTCAACTGGTCACCAACGGCAATACCTGCGACTGCATGGTCACCTGCGACTCCACCAGCAATTGCCAACGCCTTTACTGCGGCACCCTGAACCAGAGTCTCTATCTCTGAGCTACTCAAGAATCCTGCCATAGATAGTGCCCTCCTTGCTCGTCCACCGAATGCATTCATGGCGAATAAACCCTGAATCTCTGAGGCGGGTAGGCCCCGCGTTCCTGATAGGCCGCGCACTGCTTTCTCCTTACTGCGGGATTATCGCCTTGCCCTTCCTGCCCCAGATGCGCAGGGTGTAGGTCTTGGCAGCCGTGTGCAGGACTGTGCCGATGAGCGCCAGGGACAACCGGTCTCCACCAACCAACCTGAGCTCTTCGCCAAGCTCCCCTTGAGCCGGTAGGTCCACGGTTGTCGTGACACCCATAGCGTTCTGCATAGCTGACCAGTAGCCCTTATCCACACCTGCAACTGTCTGTGGCCATGCAGAGCACAGGATGTTGAAGCTGCAGGAGCCGTCGGCGTCCGCCGCCGGGCAAATCACCTGGAGTCGGTTGACGAACCAGACCTCACCATCCGGTACGGTCTTTGTTCCGGATACTGCCTCCCCTACCAGTGTCCCGATTGGGACATCGATATCCAGGTCATCCCGGTCATCAAGCTTATCGGTTGCATGAAGCCTTTCGGCTAGCACCAGGGGCTCGACAAGACACCCGAGGTTCAGCGCATGGTAATAGCCGTCGCTCGGGTCCCAACCGGCTACGATTATAGCCTGGATCGCAGCCTGTCTCGGCTCCACCTCGCCCTCCAGCGGCCGAGGCGCCACATAGAACTTCTTGTCGACCATTGTTCACCTCCTTACTTCGTCTCGGCCACGACGCCCTTCATCATGGGCATAATCATGGCCATCATCATGATCACCATCATCAACGGCATGATCGCGTTGATCATGTCCGTCATGCCGGTCTGGGCGGTTCCCACTGAGGGATACGCCACGTATTGTCTTGGCTGCATCACCATCTCTTACCTCCTTACTTACTTGGTGATACCTTTCATCATGGGCATGATCATGCCCATCATCATCATCACCAGCATCAGGGGCATGATGGCGTTGATCATGTCCATCATACCGGTGGTCCCATTGGTCTGCGTGGTCAGAGTGGGCGCCGGCGCCTGAGCCACGATGGGCGCCGGCATTTGCGTCGATACGATCGGACTTGTTGCTATTGGCATACCTAACCTCCTTCAGGATCACAAGCGGGTGCCGCCAAAATTACCCGCTTCGACCCTACCTGAACATCTTGGTTACCCACTGCTTGAGCCAGTGGCCGCCTTTGCCTGTGGTGTTCTTGTCGTAGTTGATCACTACGTCCTCGGCAGGCGTCTTGCCCGGCGGTGCCACCCTGGCCAGCCCGCTGCGGAGGGCCTCGGCGGTGGTGTTCTTGTCATAGTTCCCGGGCGCTACCCTCTCCAGGCTCGCGTAGCTTGAGTGTTTCACCTTGCCTCCTTCCTTCCTGGGGCTGCAACCCTGACCAAAAGGAAAGGGGAGTTGACCTCAACCTCTCAGTCAAAGGTTGCAACTCCCCTTTTTCGTAATTCGGTATTCGGTTGTCCTAAGCCCTATGGCTTCGGCTCAAACAGAGCGTCAGTCCATCTGGCGCCGTAGCGGAGCACTTGCCTTCTGATGTGTGGCGGCCACTTCAGAAACTCGGCTGCATCCGCCGCGTCCTCGGGCTTCAGTAAAGCCATCTCCAATGTGACCCCTTCTCCGGGATTTGTCAACTTGCATTTTTTGGCGTTTTTCGGCTTCAGTCCGTCGGGTTTTTTCGCCCCGCCGGGGTTTTCGGGCCCGTTTTCAGCTTCAGTTGCTGCCCTGTCGAGGGCAAAAATGCAAGTTGCTAGCACCAGCTCCCGAATCGGGTAAATCTGAAAGACTTGTACGGTGTTCATGACAGCGGCTTCAAGCCATTAACCTCGGCTATGGTCCCTATCCGTACCGCGGTCGGATCCGAGCCCCAAACCGTTACTGGCCCCCTCCAAGAACAACAGCCGGGACAGTGGTACCACTCACCAGAATGAATCGAGTCTTGCCTCTTTTCCATCACCGAGAGACAAGTGAGACAAATCGGATATCGCTCCGCCTTCTTCTTCCGAAACAGCTCCCCAAACATATCAGAGCCGTACCCCCTGGACGCCAAATATCTGATAAAGGCTGTTGGCCACGCTGGTCACTATGGCCTCGACCACCTGGGGCACCGCCTGCGTTGCCTCAGGGTCGTCAGCGGTGAACGCTATGCTCACCTTGCCGTCCTCGGTGTGGATGCTGGCCCTGATGCGCGACGTGACGGCCTGCATCTGCGCTATTTGCGCCTGCTGCGCCGGGGTCATCATCCGGAGCATGCTCCCCGGGTCCATCATGATGCACCTCCCTGATTCCTTGTGTCAGACCACCCTGGGGGCAGCTGCGCCTCGCCGGGCTGCCCACCACCCAAAGCCGTGCCGGTCACGCGGTTAAGCAGAGTCTCCATGACGCGGGCAAACATGCCCTTGATCGGGTCCGAGGTTGAGGCGATGTCCGGCTTTCGCTGGTCGAAGTAGGCAGCAACCCGGGCCGCCGTCTCCTCGGCGGCGTTTGAGGCCGCTTCCCTGGCTATGTCGGAGCCTGCTTCCCTAGCCCTCAGCGCGGCAGCGTCCTGCTCCGCCCTGGTCTCCTTCATCAGGTCGAGGATGGGCTTCACCTCCAGGGCAAAGGCCTCTGCATCGGCCTTCCTCATGTTTATCAGATCGCTGACCATGAGCATGGCCGCCCTCAGTTTCATCATGCCGCGGAATTCCTTGAGGTCATCATCACCGTCCACGTATGTTCGCAGGATGACCTCCGGGTTGAGTACCTCAACTCCCTGGCCAACTTTCCGTGCCACCGGAAGCCCATCGCCGAGCTGACCTGCCTGCGACGCTTCGCCCTGCGGCGGCACCAGCTTCTCCATTTCCCTGCGCACCGATGTCGCGCTGAAACCGAACTGCCCGGTGAGCTGCTGGAAGGTATAACCCTTTCCCAGGTACTCCCTGATCTGCTCCGCAATGCCTTCCTCTCCCGGCGGTGCCGGAGCGAGCTCGACCACAGCAGCCTCTGCTGAGGGTTGCCCTGCTCCTTCCGGCGCTTCTGCCGCAGTAGTCTCCACAACGGGGCTGGCAGACTCAAGCTGATCACCATCCGGCTTCTGCGGGTGGGCATTAACCATGTGGCCACCCAGGGCCTGCTCTGTGCGGAACTTCCGTTGGCATATCCTGCAGGTGTACATCGCTCCTTCCTCCGGTCAGCTGGCTGGCCAGACGGTCAGTGGTCGCTGCCAGCAGATAGGGCTGGCGGATAGGGCCAGCAGATAGGTGCCCAGCAGATAGGTCGGCTCCTCTCCATTTATCTCCTGTAGAGAGAGGATGGGTCACCCCCCTCTACATACTCAGTGTAGACTCATTTCAAGTGTCGTCAACTTGCGCTGATGGCCTGTTTTTAGCTTCGTCTGGGGGAGTATTGGTGCTGGCCAGGATGATTTTGGCTTCGTTTTATGCAACCTGGTCAGCCCCGGACAGGTCGAGGCCAGTTAACCTGCGCCCAGAAGCAACTTGACCGCCTTGGTCACATCCATCTGACCGGCCAGTCTGGCCGCCCTCACTGCATCCCGCACGTCAAGAGTCCGGCCATCAAGGGCATTCGCAATCTCCTCGGCAAGCTGCTCCGATATCGCTTCTCTGCGCACCAGGACGCCCCTTATCACTCTGGAGTACTCCTCCCCACTGTAGGCACGCAGAGCCATCACTGCGAACCGGGAGCGGAGCTCCGGAGAGAGTACGGCAAGCCTGTTGCTGGCAGCCACCACCCATACGGGGTGCTCCAGGTCGAGCTCCCTGCCCTTCTTGGCCCTGGTCAGCCGGCCGCCCTCCATCAGGGACAACAGCGCGGCGGTGTCGGCAGCGTTCATCTTGTCCAGCTCATCGATGAGCAGCCACCGCGGCCTGCGCTCGGCGATGATGTCCCAGAGCCCCGCCTTGGAGGTGGCCGAGCCCACCAGCCAGAGGGCAGCCTCGCCCCCGGCACGCTCGATGTCCCAGAGGAACAGGGTCTTGGCCAGCGCCGGCGGCCCGGCCAGGAGCACGTGCACCGGCTTCTCCGCGGAGAGCGCTGCCCTGAGCAGCTCCTTGACCTCATCGTGGCCGATGATGTCGGCAAACAGGTCATCGGGGAGGGCCGGTGCCTCTGCAGCGGTGGCGGCAGTCCCCGCTGATGACGCATCAGCAGAGCTTTCCCCGGCGATCAGCGCCCTGGCCTTCGGGGTGAGCCTGTAGCCGGTGTAGCTGTTGGATCGGAACAGGGTGTCCAGGTAGCTCTCCAGGCAGAGGCGGTTGAGCGTCGCCGGCCAGATGCGCACCTGGCGCCAGCACCAGCCCAGGGGCCAGTCATGCTCCTGGCTCGTCGAGTCCTCGAACTCAGCTATCTGCTTCAGTGTCTCAAGGTCTTTCGGTTTCACCTTTCCCCTCCTCGTATCTCGCAGTGAGCGGTGATGAGGTGCTCCTGCCCACGAAGCAACTCAACACCCTCCAGGATGGATTCCCTTGTTGCCCCTGAGGAGCTGAAGACGAGGCATACCTCTCCGCACCGCTTCACGTAGACGAAGTGGTCGTCCTCGAAGAGGGCAAACCCCTCACGCTCTAACTCCTCGGAAAGGATGTCATCAAGCCGCGACATGCTCTCCTCCTCCGCCTGCGGCCGACTCTGGGGACAAATTGATGCCCCCTCGTGCGGCCGAGGCACTTTCTTGTCCGGAAAGCAACCCACGCAAGACCGCACTCGGGGGCACATCAGTGCCCCTCTGCGTGGGCTATCGCCTTCCGGACAGATTGATTGTAGCACATGCCACTGGCGGCTGCTATCCGCCCGGCAGTCGTGGAGTTGTTCGTTCACCTCCATCCTCTTTCCTTCGCGATCTCCTCGTAAGCAGCCTGGACGATCTGGAAAAGGTGCGTGGTCTCCTCCCCGGCGACATCCGGGTGAAGCCTCTTGGCCAGGTCGCGATAGCGGCGCTTTATCTCCTGGTCGCTGGCACTCCTGTCCAGGCCGAGCATCCTGTAAGCGGCTTCCCCTGGGACACGGACTCCGATCCCTATCCCGTGAAACCCTGGCATTCCACCAAGCTGCCCCAGCACCTTCCCCATGTCCAGGCCGCTTAGAAGGGACTCCAGAGGCAGACCCTGGAGCAGGGAGAGGGAGAGCCGCTGCATGTCGTCGGCGACGTGGTCGATCAGCTCCTGTGTCACTCTGGCAAAGAACTCGGAATACCGGTTCTGGTTCACTGTTTCCTTGCCTCCTCCCAGGCGCGGCGGCGGGTTGGGTGTCTTAGATGGCGCAATGCCCCCCGCAATATCTGCTCGGCCATCTGCCTGGTCACCCCCAGCCCGCCGCCGGATCGGGGCAGCCTCATGCCGACCTCCTCCATGACCAGAGGAGGCCCGTCCAAGCCGAAGTGGAGCAGCACCGCAGCCCTCTCCCGGGAGTCATGCAGGCTGTCCACGATGGCCCGCACCCTGTCGGGGTCCAGGGCAGGTGCTTCTTCAATGGGTCGCCTGAAGACGGCGGCCCAAATCCTCTGCGCTGGGTTTTGTTCCGTCATGCTTCCTCCTCAGCCCTCCCCAAGCAGCTTCCTCAGCCAGTTTTTATGGGCTTCCCACTGCTGCCGGGAGCGGATATTCTGGCGGCGGATGGTGATGATGAAGGACTCGTCCGTTTGGCTGACAGCAACGGCCTGCTGGGCCTCGTGGCGCACATGGAGCTTGACCTGGTGATCCCCAGCAAGGGCCTGGAGCTCCTGCTGCAGAGCGGCTAGCTCTCCAGCACCGAGTTTCATCCCTACTCCCTCTCCCACGGTTCCTGGTATGGAAGGCCTACGGCCTCGAAGACCTCTCGCTCTGACCGGCATACCAGTTCTCCTCGCGGGGTGCTGAAGCCGCTGCCGTAGGCGTGAAACCGCCAGCCCTTGCGCAGCGCTGCCGCGGCGATCCTCTTGTTGGTCTTCTCGCCACCCGTCCTCACCACCAGCGCCACCGGCCAGCACTCCTCAGTGGTGGAGAAGATGTCCACTCCGATCCCGCCGCGAACATGGACCAGCAGCTTGTTCCTGCGCCCGTAGACCCTTCTCCCGACCCTGTTCGCACGGTAGTCCATGACGCCAGCCTGTATCAGGTGCTTTACCTCACGATCCATCATGTCGATAAAGCCCTTGTATCTGGGTATGCAAAGGATCTCGATGTCGCCCACCCATGCTCTGCGTCGCCTCAGGCTTCCGGCTATCGCGATGCGATCACATGCCGGAGAGAGTCGGCCTACCAGCTCCCGGGCGACCCGCCCGGCTATATCGGCGCTGACATTGCTCTTCATGGCTTCTTTTTCCTCCGCCTGAAATCGTCTCCCTTGAGCTGGAAGCAGTTGCCCTGGCACATCCCGATGAGCCTGGACACCGTTGCCGGGCCCATCAGCTCTTCGAGGGAATTCTGCCCCTCCAGGGGCAGGTTTGAGGTGATGAGCAGCGGCAGTCCCCACTTCAACCGCTCGTCGATGATGTAGAAGTAGACCTCCCTGGTATGCGCTGACGGCTTCTCTTTGCCCACGTCATCGAGCACCAGCAGCTTGACGCCCCGCAGCCGGCTGTAGACCATCTCCTCGGTCTCGTGATACGGCTGGTCGGGAGGTATGTTGTAGGTGGCGCGAATCCTTCTCACTAAGCCGGGACCACTCTCAAACCTGATGGGGCACACGGCATGCTCCGGGTCTCCATCCCAGGAGTCGATGATGATGTTGCAGGCTGCCACGGCCAGGTGAGTCTTGCCCTGGCCGTATCCTTCCGACCACAGGACCAGCGAGGAATAGCCCCTTGCCGCCTCGATGGAGAAGCCCTCGGCCCAGCTCTTGACTGCGTCGAACACAATCCGCTGGAAGCGCCGGTCGAAGTCGGCGAAGGTCTTTTCCTGGAGGTACTCGGGGATGCCGCAACTCCTGCGCCACCCGAGCCTGGTCTTCAGCTGCTCGAGGCGGCGCTCCTCCTCGGCAAGCCTCCTCTCCTCGGCCTCCCTGGTCTCACGGCACTGGGGGCACTCCCGTGGCCTGATCTCCCTGGCCTTGCCGAAAAGCGTGTAGATGGAGACCTCACCCTGGAAGGCCCCGCCGCACCCCTGGCAGACTATCTCCTCAGTCCTGGTCGCCTTCCTCGTCGGCCCAGATGACTCTCCTTCCGTCGAAGCGGGCTCTCCCCGATTCCAGGTCCTCCTCGGTGACTGACCTGCAGGGAGTCCTCGCCTGTCGAGGATGTCTCCAAGGCTCTCGAAGCTCTGCCTTTCCATAGCCGTCCTTTCTCCGGCCGATGTCTTCATTGACCCATACCATGCTTACAAATTCCCCGCCACGCTGACTCACCTTGCCCTTCCAGCAGGCAAGGATGTCCTCACGGGTAAAGCCTCGGGTCAACATACGCTTAATGGCCTGCGCCTCTTTGCCATAACTAGGAATGGGGTCCTGAGGAGTCTTCTCGGGGTGGCCAAGATAACTCCTCATTTCCTGGAATATCTCGTTGAAAGCGGGCGTGGTGGTCCGCTTCTTGCGGATCCCACCGGAGGTAGTTTTCTTTATAGAGTTTTCTTTATTGTTTTCTTTATGGGGAGTCTGATTTGTACCTGGTGGCGTTGCCTGTTCGGGCAATGAAGTGTTGCCTGATTGGGCAACGGGTTTTGCCTGTTCAGGCAACGATTTTTCGCTCCTCGTTGTTGCCTCTCCGGGCAACGTTTTTGCCTTCTGGAACCGCCCCCTCGACTTCAATTGCGTTGCCCGTTTGGGCAACGCTTTCAGGGTCTCCGGCGACCACTGCGCCGGTCGGTTGACCCTGTAGAAGTCGCCGTTTCTAGAGATGACGTTCTTGTCGACGAGACGGTTGATGGTGTGGCACAGGTGTTGGCGGCTCATGCCTGTGAGCTGGCTCCAGAAGCCGAGGAAAAGCTTGTCCTCCTCCCTCAGGTAACCGTTGGTCTGGTTCAAAAGCGAGATTATCAGACGATACTCCTGATTGCTGAAGCGAGCGTGGGCCAGTGCCTCCATGGTATCCCTGTGATTGGGAACAAAGCTGTACTGGATTCTCTCCACAACCGTTACATCATTACGTTGTCCAGGCATTTCCTGCCTCCGTTCATCTGTTGCAATGATGGCAGTGGGGCAACCCAGTGAAAGGGCGTCGAAAGTTCACGGTCAGTAGCCAATGGCTGTTTTTCCCGGCCGTGGAGGAGCTCCTCGTCTATGGACGGGATCTCATCGATGGGCTCCTATTCGCCATGCTCCAGCACCTCCTGGGGGAACAGGTCCTCCGGTGCCTCGGTGTCGGGCGGCGGAAGCAGAAGGACTTGCCCTGGCGATGCTTGAGCGTACCTCTGGATTTCGACCAGCGAATAAGGCGCGGTCAGCGTGAGCACGTAGACGTGCTTTTTCACCCCCTCTGGCTGGACTTCCTGGGGCTCAATCTTCAAAAGGAGAGGGAGCATGGAGATTCTCCCGGCGATGCCGCGGATGAACTTTGTGTTGGAGTTGATGTTGCGGATGGAATGGAACGAGCTGGTGTTGATTTGCCACACCCCGAAGCCGGGCACGTCGGGGAGCAGGAACTGGAGGTTCATCACCATGCGGCACTGCTTCTTGCGGAAGTAGGGGCACGTGTCCGGGTTGCAGCTTATCTCCCGGAGCTCGGTGTCCCGGGCGTCCCTGGCGGCGATCTCCCCGGTGGCCCTGTCTACCCGGGCTATCGCCGCCTCGCCATCGCCGCGGCACAGAAGCCGCCTGCTCGCCGAGTAGCAGCGGAGCCATTGCTGCGCCCATTGCGAGTCGTCCTCGGTGGGGAACATTATCTTCAGCTCCCTGGGCTTTTCTCCGTAGATCCTCTTCACTTCCTCCGGGCAGTTGAAGTGGTCCAGGGCTCTGGGATAGGGAGCTTTAGCCTTGGGGTCATCCTGCACCTTGTCTCCCAGCTTTATCTTCCCCAGGCGGGGAAGCCTGACCAGCTCTGATACGCCTTTAATGGGCATACTTCCTCCTTCACGGTCTGATTCACCTAGCTGTCCTCCCGGGCCCTGTTTGCCGCCTGAAGAGATTTCCTCAGAGATAGAAGCGCCTCTCGGTCATCGCGCCACATGAGGAAAACCGCCGGCGCAGGTGGATGGCTCTCCAGTTCAGCAAACACCCTGGCGCGAACCCGCTCGCCCGGCAAAACGTGCCTCAGATACCTGCTTCTCGTTGGGTGTCTCAGCATGCGCAGGGCCTTCACTTCTAACTGCCTCACCCGCTCTTTGCTGAGACCGAACTCTCTACCCACCTGGTCAAGGGTCCTCGGGCCCTGGCCGTCGAAGCCGAACCGCAGCCAAAGCATGGCCCTGAGACGATCGGGCAGGGTCGGCAGCAGCTGATGTACGGTGTCCTTGACCAGGCGTGTCTCCTGCGCCACCGCATCCCGGACCAGGTCGGTCACCCAGTCGATGCACCTTTCTCTGTAATCGTCCCACTCCCCCCTGGGCTTGTTGAGGAGCACAAACGTCTCTACCAGCGCGGCCCTGTAGTCAAGCGCTCGTTTTCCGAAGATCGCCCAGTGCAATCTGAGTTCAGGCGTGAGCGGCAACTCAGGCATCAGGTGATATAGCGCCCTGGCGACTTCATCCAGGGGGCTATCCAGAGCCAGCTCCCATAACCTTAGTTCTATCCCGTCCCCATCCCCTGGGGCCGCTCCCTTTTTCATGTCGGGGCCACGTCCGTCGCAGCCGGGTTCAGCTGGTTCTGTGTTCAATCCACGTGTCCTTGCGCTCATCGGCCTCCTCTTTCATGGTCGAACTGCTGCCCAACAGGCCCTCCCTCCTGCCAATGCTGATGGCAAGCTCGATCAGGGCGCGCAGCCTGGTTCGCACTTCATGCTCTTCCACGCCCCTTGCTCCATCTACAGATGCTGAAGTCCTCGTGCTCACAATCTCCTCCGGGCCGGGTGATAGTATGCTTGTCACTCCATTGGATTAACCGCGTTACGCTTCTCAGGGATAAAAAAATAGCGGGCTATGGCGCGCCTCACCAGCGTGCTGATGTCTGTCCTCTCCTGCGCCGCTATCTCCACCAGCGCCTTGTAGTCCGCCTCCGGGAGAAGCACCCGAATGGATACCCTCTTCCTGCCTATTACGGTGGTCTGCCCTCTCTTCATGGCTTCTCTCCGTAACGATATTACGGCATGATATGATATTTGTCAAGGTAATATTGTCACCATGAAATCGCCCGATGAGGGCGGATTTTGTATTTGGATGGCGGCACCTGCGTCGTCAAATGGGGTGACAGAAGGGGCTTGACAGCTTGGAATAAGGGTGATATAATTACCCAAACTGAGTAGGAAAGCTAAGGAGAAGGGCTTTATGGCGATTTCTTTGGCGCGGCTCGTCAGAGAGGCAAGACTGCGGCAGGAGGGGATGACCCAGGCCCAGCTGGCCAAGCTGGTGGGTTGCAGCGAGGAGAACATTACCGCCATCGAAAACGAGCGCAATCGCCAGCCGAGCCCAGAGCTGATTGCCGGGCTGTCCCAGGCGCTCGACCTGCCCGTGGAGGATATCTACGCTGCCATCGCCGGGACTCTCAATCGTTTGCCCTGGGAGAAGGTGGGAGACCTCGATCTCAAGGACCCGGAGTTGGAGCTCATGTTTCGCCAGGTGGACAGCCTTCTCGGTGGGGAGGCCAGGGAAAGGGTAAAGGCGTTCATCCGCTTCACCCTCGACGAGGACAGGCGCAGACGAAGGCGCAAAGCGGCGGACAAGTAGGGATAGAGTATTTGCCTGTGAGCGAGAGGCATTATGGGTTGGCTGTCGGTCGAGAAGGCACAGGATCTTCACTGTCGGCACCCGGGGTTCTCCAATCCTCCTGTGGACATTGAGTCGCTGGTTGAGGCCGAAGGCCTCGAGTGGCTCTCCTGGCCATTCCTGGAGCCCGTGAGGGAGGTAAAGCAGGGTCGGTGGATCGGGCTGGCCCAGGGCCTGAGCGAGCCGGAACGGCGCTTCCTCATGGCCCACGCTCTGGCCCATCACCTGATGCACGTGGGTAACCAGCTCGCCTTCCACCACCAACGGCAGGGGCTTGTTCCCATTGAAGAGCGCGAGGCTGATAGCTGCGCTGCCCACATCCTGATGCCAGAGCAACAGCTGGAGAAGGTGCCCCACATGCCTCCGTGGGAGCTTGCCGAGTATTTCAACGTGCCCGAGAAGCTGGCAAAGCGAAGGGTCACCGAGTTCGCCACCGAGAGAGAGTTGGCGCGCTGGGAGTCGGCGAGCCACAACCATGTACCGCATTGAAGTAGAGTGAGCAGACAGGAGATGCAGCAGCAAACCTACGCTAAGCGGCTCAGGTGCTGCACATATGCCCGGGTGTCCACCGACGAGCAGGCGGAAAGGGATCTCTCCATCCCGTTCCAGCTGGAGAGGTGTCGCTACCACGCCCAGGGCAAGGGGTGGGAGGTAGTCAGGGAGTTCGTGGACGCCGGGGAGAGCGCCAGGACGGATAAACGCCCCCAGTTCCAGAAGATGATGGCGGCTGCCAGGGCAAAGGAATTCGACGTCATGCTGGTGCACAAGTTCGACCGCTTTGCCAGGAGCGACTACGACTTTGTCGTCTACGAGAAGGAGCTCGAGGAACTGGGCATAACCCTGGAGAGCGTGAGCGAGCCCGGCGACGCCTCCACCCCGGCCGGCTACATCGGCCGCCGCATGATGCAGGTCATCAGCACCTGGTACTCCAAGAACCTGGCCATCGAAGTCAAGAAGGGGATGCAGAAGAAGGTGGAGAACGGAGGGTGGCCCAAGCCGGCGTGCTTCGGGTATCTCAACAAGCACGACAAGAGGTCGGCGTGGGTTGAGGTTGACCCCGGAAACGGCCCCCTTGTCACCGAGGCCTTCAAAGAGTTTGCCACCGGAAAGTGGACGCTTGAGTCCTGGGCGGACCGCGCTTACTCGCTTGGCTACCGCAGCCGGCTCGGCAACCGGATAGGCAGGTCGAAGTGGAGCGACATTTTCCACAATCGGTTCTACCTGGGCGAGACATGGCTGAAAGAGGGCGATGTGCCGGTCAAAGGCGCTCACCAGCCACTGGTAGACGAGGCGACCTTCAGCGAAGTCCAACAGGTGTTGCGGGCGCACGACAAGAACAGGCAGCGCACCCGCCGCCATAAGTATCTGCTTCGAGGCATCCTGCACTCCGTTGAGGCGGACAGCCCTTGCTCGGCGGAGACGAATAACAAGAAGAGAATAAGCTATTATCGAAGCCGTCAGAAGGTAAACGGCGTCCAGGTCTTTTATAACGGCCGCGCCATTGAAGACCAGCTGCCGGCCATTTTCAGAAGCATTACTATAAGCGAGGAAGCGCGACGCGAGCTGAGGAAACAGGTCGCAGACTGGTTCGAGGCAGAGGCCGACGACAATGAAGAGCTGAAGAAAGCTGAGTCCCGCCTGCTCAAGCTGGAGAGGATGGAGAAGAACCTCCAGCGTCTGGCTATTGAAGAGGAGATTTCCCACCAGGATTTCAAGGAGCACCGGTCACAGATTGAGGCGGAAAGGTCCAGGCTCACCAACACGGTGGATGCCATCAGGCAACGCCAGCACCTGGTCAAAGCCGACTTCGAGATAGCTCTGCAGCTCGCCACTGAGCTGGACTTTCTGTTCGAGAAGGGGAACTATGACGAGAAACGGCTCCTGTGCGAAACCGTCTTCAAGCGCCTCTATGTGGAAGAGGGGAAGGTAACGAAGACAGAGCTCAATGCGCCCTTTGCTCTAATAGCCGACTGCGCTGGTGGTTCGGTAGCTGTTACAAATGGTGGAGCTGAGGGGATTCGAACCCCTGACCTCCTCCGTGCAAGGGAGGCGCTCTCCCAGTTGAGCTACAGCCCCTTATTTCCTCGCCGGCCGGAACTTATACATGTACAGGGCTATGCCGGGCTGCTCTTCCTTGATCCGCCGCACTGTAGCCTCCACCTCCATCCCGATCTTGATATCCTCGTCCTTGCACTCGATAAGCTGGGCTATGGCCCGGCCACCCTCTTCCAGCTCCACGATGGCAATGGGATAGTACCCCACCCACCTCAGAGCGACCTGGGGTATCTTGGTTATATTGAAAGTGTGAATTTTGCCTCGGCCGCTTAGTGGAGTTTCCTCGAGCTCCCGGCCCTTGCACTCTCGGCACACCAGCCTCTTGGTCACAAACACAGTGCCGCAGTTCTTGCACTTCCAGCCAGTGAGCTTGTACTGCCTGGGAACGGCGCGGTTGACTTCAGCCGGTGGTATCTCATAGAAAGATCGCAGTTTCTCGAACATATTTCACCTCACTCTGCCTCGATTTGCCTGGTGTATTGCAAGAAGGTAACGTAATCGATATATTCTTTCTCGCTGAGCAGCTCGGCCAGGGGGATGTAGCCATCACTTCCGCTCTTGATCCCCTCCGTGACTCGAAGGGCGATGGCGTCGGAGCATCCGGCACCGTATGAGGCGATGAATACCCTCTGTCCCGGCTCTGCCTGGTCCAACACAGCAACCAGTCCTACTAAGACAGAGGCTGAGAGCAGGCTACCTACCTGTGGAGACACCAATCCAGCAGCCTGTTGCTCCTGTGTGGCGCCGACGCGGCGGCCCACCCCCAAAGAACTGCGGCCATCGGGCTGGTGAAAGACGAAATAGTCGAATTCAGCAGCCTGGGCCCCGAGCTTTCCCAGGAACTTTTTCGCTGCCGCTGCTGTGATCTGAGCATACAGTGAGGCATGGAGCGCAGTGTCGAAGTAAGGGTGAGTGCATTCATTGGGACGCCACATATCGAATATCTCTGATGAGTAACTATAGCTGGATTCAAGCTGGGCTAGGCCATCGCCCGGGCCGAGGACGAAGGCAGCGGCGCCGGCGCCGACCAGAGGCTCCAGGTCACTCCCCGGCCTCGTCGGCGTATCATCGGTAGCCACAACCAGCGCATAGCCCGCTCCTGACTCCGCCATCCCTTGTCCCAATAACAGGGCGCTGGTGCCACTGCGCGAGCTGTGGACACAATCGCAGGTCAGTATATCAGAGACGCCGAACATCTGGGCTACGCTGGTGGCAATGGACTTGTCCACGTAAAAACGGGACATCGAGCCAGCCAGCAACACATTGAGCTGTGATGGTTCGATCCCAGCTCGTCGCAGGGCATTTCTCGCAGCCTCATAGGCCATGGTGACAACATCCTCATCGGGTCTACCCACCGCTTTCTCACGGACCCCGAGCCTCCCCGACCTAGTATAGGACTCTCTTTCCGGCCAGGACTTCTCTATCTCTGCATACTGCATCCGCGGGCGAGGTATGTAAGCGCCATAACCGAGAATTGCTGAGTTCATCTTCTCTCCTTTTTCACCGGGATATAATCAGAACGTTGACGTTCTGAAAGTTGGAACCACCGTGCCCCTCCACCAAGCCCAGGCCATTGGGGCATTTGACTTGTCTTTTGTCGGCCTTGCCACGCAACTGTGTCGCTACCTCCACCGCCTGGACCAGAGTGCTGGCGCTGGGCGATTGTCCTCGGGAGAGGTTGCCGCCATCGACATTCACCGGGAATCTTCCCTCTAAAGTGGTGACGCCCTCTGGGGCAGCGCGGTAGGCTGTGCCTTTCTCGAAGAAGCCAAGTTCTTCTAAGGAGGTGATCTCGAAGGGGGCCATGCAATCAAAGACCTCGGCAAAGTCGATGTCCTTGGGCTGGACGCCGGCCATCTTATAGGCTGCCTGTCCTGCCTCTCTGACACCCTCCTGCTCGGTCCAGTCTCTGACGTCCTGGGAATGACAGGTGCCGGTGCCCATACCCGAGCCGATTACATAGACCGGCTCCTCGACAAACTTCTTGGCCCAGTCGGCGCGGCATATGACAGCAGCTGCCATGCCATCGACCACTGGATTAAGCTCGGGAAGCGTCAGCGGGTACACGGCGTAGGGAGAGGTGAGCACCTGCTCCACCGTGAGCGGGGTCTGGAAAAAGGCCTTGGGGTTAAGTGCGCCATTACTCCGATTCTTGGCACAGACGTGGGCGATATCCTCAACGGTAGCGCCATACTCATACATGTAGCGCGTAGCGTACAGAGCCGAAGCCCCGGGAGGAGTGAGCCCAGAGTGTGTGGCGTATTCTGTATCATACATCAGCCGGCCGAATCTCCATAAGATTTCTGGGCTCGCCTGGTCCTCCTTATCTCCGGCGACCACCAGAATGATGTCATGGATCCCCGACAGGATCAGGCCCATGGCCGTGTGAACGGCCAACGCTCCCGTGGGGCAGGCATTCTCCACCCGGAATGCAGGCTTGGGCGAAAAGCCCAGGTGGTCGGAGATGAACTGTGCCGGCGTGCCCGAGTACTTCATCAGGTTGGCTGTGGTGCAGCCAAAGATCAGGGCATCAATGTCCTTGTGCTCCACGTGAGCATCGTCCATGGCGGCGAGCGAAGCCTCTGTGGCCAGATCCTCCAACGACCTGGTGTAATGTCGCCCGTAGGCAGTCATGCCCACGCCGATCATGGCAACTTTGAAATCTGGCATCTGCTATCTCTCCTTTCGCGATTGAGGATTGAAATGAGCGGGACAACACCTTATTCATTATATTGCCTCGGAAGCAGAAAAGCAATCCCTTCCCTGCTCTGGTTCCGCTCGGATGTAGTTATGCATTGACAACTATCAGTGGCTGTGATATCATAAAATGCACCCATAGAGGGCAAATGAGCACTTTAACAACTGGATAGTGGAAGGAAGAATGGCGAGTTTGATCCTGGCTCAGGATAAACGCTGGCGGTGTGCTTAATGCATGCAAGCCGAACGGGGATGGGGCTTCGGCCCCATTTCAGTGGCAGACGGGTGAGTAACGCGTAGGTAACCTAGCCCTGAGTGGGGAATAACCAGGAGAAATCCTGGCTAATACCGCATGATATGCTGAGGTGAGATTCCACAGTATCAAAGCGCAAGTGCTCAGGGATGGGCTTGCGTCCTATCAGGTAGTTGGTGGGGTAATGGCCTACCAAACCAGAGACGGGTAGCTGGTCTGAGAGGATGGTCAGCCACACTGGGACTGAGATACGGCCCAGACTCCTACGGGAGGCAGCAGCAGGGAATATTGCGCAATGGGCGAAAGCCTGACGCAGCAACACCGCGTGGGGGAAGAAGGCTTTCGGGTCGTAAACCCCTTTTCTCGGGGAAGAATTCTGACGGTACCCGAGGAATAAGCCTCGGCCAACTACGTGCCAGCAGCCGCGGTAACACGTAGGAGGCAAGCGTTATCCGGATTTACTGGGCGTAAAGGGCGTGTAGGCGGCCTGGAAAGTCCTCTGTGAAATCTCTCGACTCAATCGGGAGGGGTCAGGGGAGACCTTCAGGCTTGAGGGCAGCAGAGGGAGGTGGAATTCCCGGTGTAGCGGTGAAATGCGTAGATATCCGGAGGAACACCAGTGGCGAAGGCGACCTCCGGGGCTGTTGCTGACGCTGAGGCGCGAAAGCGTGGGGAGCAAACAGGATTAGATACCCTGGTAGTCCACGCCGCAAACTTTGGACACTAGATATGGGGGGTATCGACCCCCTCCGTGTCGAAGCTTACACGTTAAGTGTCCCGCCTGGGGATTACGGCCGCAAGGCTAAAACTCAAAGGAATTGACGGGGGCCCGCACAAGCAGCGGAGCGTGTGGTTTAATTCGACGATACGCGAAGAACCTTACCAGGGCTTGACATGCACCTGAAACCCAAAGAAATTTGGGCTTCCTTCGGGACTAGTGTACAGATGCTGCATGGCTGTCGTCAGCTCGTGCCGTGAGGTGTTGGGTTAAGTCCCGCAACGAGCGCAACCCTTGTCGCCAGTTGCTTTCTCTGGCGAGACTGCCCTTAGCGGGGAGGAAGGTGGGGATGACGTCAAGTCAGCATGGCTCTTACGTCCTGGGCTACACACACGCTACAATGGGCGGTACAGAGGGTAGCCAAGGAGCGATCCGGAGCTAATCCCAAAAAGCCGTCCTCAGTTCAGATTGGAGGCTGCAACTCGCCTCCATGAAGGTGGAGCTGCTAGTAACCGCAGGTCAGCATACTGCGGTGAATACGTTCTCGGGCCTTGTACACACCGCCCGTCACGTCATGGAAGCTGGCAACACCCCAAGCCGATGAGCCAACTTTACCGGGGCAGTCGTCAAAGGTGGGGCCGGTGACTGGGACGAAGTCGTAACAAGGTAGCTGTACCGGAAGGTGCGGCTGGATCACCTCCTTTCTAGGGAGTCCAGGCTCTCACAGAGGTCGCAGATCTCTGTAGGAGCCCAGCTCCTAGGTCGGTCGATGGGTTCTCCCATCGTGCACCTAAATTATTCATTCCTTCCACTATCCAGTTGTTAAAGTTTTTTTTGATCCGCTTCAACGTTGACAATCCCTGTGCAGGTCTGCTATCCTCTTTTGGCGAAGGCCAATAGCGACTTTAACATTGGGGCCATTAGCTCAGTTGGTTAGAGCGCAGTCCTGATAAGACTGAGGTCTGTGGTTCGAATCCACAATGGCCCACCATTCTGTATAAAAGCAAGAACTCCCACGGTCTCCTTGTCCTGGTTTAGTGGTGGTATTGGAAGTGTATAGTCTATTGTGACCTCAGAACACGAGACGTCGATCCTCTTGACAAATGACTTCAGGGAAGCCTTTTGCTCCATTACCGAAGCAGATCCCAGTAGATACCTGAGGTCTTCAACATAGCGGCGCATCACCTCCGCATTCTCAATCTCCAGCTTTTCGCTTGCAAGGCGTTAGTAGCATTTTGTCGTGCATCACAAAGCTCTTCCTTTCGCCAATTCACAATGGTACAGATCGCTAAAGCCCTGCTTATTCCAAAACATAGACCCTGAGCAGATTGTCCTGATCAAAGCATGTGGAATGGTACTCCCTTAACCCTTAATTTTTAAATGGGCAGTAGTATAGCAAGGTCGCCACGGTGTGTCCAGATATCAGGCTCATAATTTGATTCGCCGTTCTCAAAATTGTGGGGAAAATGTGAACTAAAGGCAGGTTGACGCTTGGATGTGAACGGGTATTATACTGCAACAACAGAGCCGCAGCAGTTGATATGGGAAATCCCGAACAAGCTGGCATGGTTTGCTTGAAACCGGTATTTGAGGCAGGGGAAGCATGTCGCTTATCATCATTGAGGTTATGGTAGTGGCTTTCGGTGTGACTCCTGCGCTCATCTTTACTACTGGGTTAAGAGCCGCGAACCTGTGAGGAGGGAGCGCCAGTGGGTGAGCTGCCCCGAACCTACCACTACACAGTGGCGTATTTAAAAGAAGCTGGCGACCAGCGCTCCATAGATTGTTGGGTCAAGGAGCGAAAGCAGAGAACTGACTTGCACCAGACAGAGTCAGGTAAGCCAACGGAGACGCTGATTGTCATCAGCGATGGCCAATTTGACTGGCTGTATAACCCTGACGAGAACATGGCGCTGAAGTTTCCACCAGGATCCGGAATGAACCCGGGTACAACGTACTTATTCTGGTTTACTTGGCATTACTATGGGTCTCTACCTGAGGACGAGCTGTTAGCAGCAGCACAATCTGCGTGCGATGCTGATCCCAGCTGTGCCAGTGTGGAGATTAGCGGATATGAGACCATTCTCGGGGAAAAGAGCGTCATCTTTACTTGGACTTCCACTGATGGCAGCGCGACAAGAGGGTGGATTTCCACAACCCACGGTTGGCTCTTGAAATGGCAGCTCCACAATGCGTCCACAGGCAATACCGAGACGATGGAGTTTGCCAACATAGACCTGAACCCGGCTATCTCAGATGATATGTTCGATATCAACGCCATTGCGCCGGGTGCCACAATAATAGATATGACAGCGCTCTAACGAAGCCTGCAAATATAAAGGAACAGAAGGTGGACCTATTTAAGAAAAACACAAGAATAGGCCTAAAATGCAGGAAAACCCGGAGCTTAGCTTCAGGATTTAGAAGATTTTGATTTACTCAGACACGCTCCTTGCATGCCAGTGACGGAAGGCCTTGAATCATTATCTGCCTACAGTACAATCACAACACGGCTGATCAAACTCCGAAGCCGTCTCAATCCATACGGTGAGACCGTCTCATTAGCATAGGCAGTGCCTGAAGAGAGGCTTGAGTAAAAGCTACAAAAGCATCTGAGTCGTAGCGCTCGACATGCCCTTCATCGCAAAGTCTGGCCAGATCAGGGTCCAGAGGCAGTCGCCCTAAGAGTGGTGCCCCGGCTGCCTCGGCCATCTCATCACCCTTACTCTTACCGAAGATATCGATCCTCTCTCCAGTAGCGGGCACGAGAAAGTAGCTCATATTCTCCACCACACCGAGAACAGGCACTTTCATTATCTGCGCCATCTTCACTACCTTCCTGGCTACCATCGAAGTCAGGTCCTGAGGGGTGAAGGAAACGATGACACCGGACAGGGGAAGTGACTCCATTACGGTCAATGAAGCATCCGCCGTGCCCGGCGGCAGATCGACCAGGAGGTAGTCGAGTTGGCCCCAGACTACCTCTTGCCAGAATTGCTCGATTGTCTTGCCAATATGGGACCCTCTCCACACTAAAGCGTCGTCTTCATGGGGTAGGAGTAAGTTGATAGAAATGATCTCGATCCCGGAGCTTGATGGCACAGGTAGAATACCCGTCTCGCTACCAGTGGGGCGAGCTGAGAGGCCAAACATCTTGGGGATGCTGGGCCCTGTGATATCAGCGTCTAAGATGCCTATCTCATAGCCTTCACGTTTTAGAGCCACGGCCAAGAGACCCGTCACCAGTGACTTTCCAACCCCTCCCTTGCCGCTGATCACTGCGATGATATGCCCAATCTGATTTAAGTCTCGTGGTGGGACTTCCACAAACTCCACTGCTACCTTGCCGGCCTCGGGAATCGCTTCGATGGCGCTAGATACTCGGTCACGAATCCAGTGCTGTGCGACTAAATCCAGGGCTGTAGAAGCTAAGGTGATCTGTATCCTCTTAGAGCCCTCTGGAATATCGATGTCGCGAACCAGATTAAGCTGCGTTACGCTGCGCTTCACCCCGGGGACAAGCACCCTGTCCAGAGCCTGTTTGATGTCGTGTTCGGTCACCATCGAACTCACTCTCCTGCAAATTGGGGCCCATGGGAAAGTGCAGTTTCACCTTATCCAGGAGGAGAATTAGAGAAAGGAAAACCCTCAGCGAGCAGTCGGTCGGCTTCCTTTCGCAGAGATTCCACTGTGCATCCCAGTGCCGAAAAAATGGCAACAACCTCTCCGTTCTGCATCAGATAGACACAATGATCATCTTCACGCAGATCCAGACCAGCCTCACAATGTTGCTTGGTCAATATGGCATCAGATAACATTGCCTGACTCCCTTGCATGGTATAGCGGCCAATACAATAAGAGCCTCATTGTCTTTAGTACCAAAGCGCCAGATAGAGATTCCACAAAACTATGGCACCCATACCAATGTTGAGTGCAGCAAGAATAGACCTTCGACGGTGCAGAAGCATGACGAAAAAGAAGACCAGTATCATCTTGAACCACACAGATTGCCCTGCCCAGAGAGGGTTCAACTCGGTCATTCCTCTGTTTGTGAGCATCGTCGACAGCAGGCAATCGATGAGATTCAGAATAACGAAAACTATGCTCAGCCAGTTTCTCGCCAACGACCTGCTAAGCCAGCAGATGTTGGACTCATAACTTGCCTCGATTCTGCTGCTTGCCCTCCCTTTGCGAAACTTCTCCAACGTCTGCTCCTGCTTGCCAATGCAACAGATAAGAGAGCTTGAACATCCGCCTTTCTATCTCGCGATAGAGACGATAGAGGTCTGGACTCAGTCATCACAAATTCTATGGCCAGATGGAACTCCCGTGACTTTCCTATGCTCAGTCTTCCGTTTGAGGCGCGGCAAAGTCATCCCGAAATGGATCGCCCCCATCTGAGTCTCGGAGAAAGACCTCAAGGAGTTGATTCCCCTGTCGCTTCTACAAAACTCCGCCACTGAACTGCCGTCAGATAAGGCTGAAGCTATACGGGTCAATCATTACTCTGTCTCTGAGCATCTTCAGCAGGCAGCCAAGGAGGTTGAGATTCGCGAGAACTACGCTTGTCTAATTCTTCGCCGACGATGTACTTAGCTAGCAGATATAGGAGGTCCAGGGCTTCTTCACGCGTAAAACTCGGTGTATCTCTCTTTGCATAGATGCGAATTCTTTCGCGTTCCTCTTCTGTTAACAGCTTCATCACTGGGGGTCTTTCTGTCATATTGTCCTCATTACACATCCTTAGCGTGCCCGAGACCTCAACTTTGAGGGGTATAGGTATCACTTGTGCTATCTTGCCCTCCGCCGGCGACGAAGCAATAGCCCTGGCCTCTATAACACAGGAGGCGGTATGGTCCCACGGAATCAATGCCCAGCTTTTCCTTCAGCCGGCGCACATAGAGATGAAGGGTATCGAGGCCCACTTGTTGACCCCAGACCTCCGAGATAAGTCCGGAATAGGGAATCACTTTACCTTTATTGAGTACGAGGCAGGAGATAAGGCGGAATTCAGTGGGGGTGAGCGGGATAGAATTATTTCCGAACTCGACAGACTTTGTCTCTGGGTCGAGGTCAATCCCGGGGTTTCCGTGCTCGTGCCTTGGGTAACGGCGCAGCAGGGAGTGTGCCCGCGCCACCAGCTCCCTGAGGCTCACCGGCTCAACGAGGTAAACGTCGGCGCCTGTCTCCAACATCGCCACACGGGCGAGCTCATCACCTCCACCGAGGACAATGATGGGGATATTGCAGATCTCCCTCATCCGGGCACAGGAATCCACACCCAGATCTTCAGCCATGATTA